>NZ_VHIZ01000020.1 GCF_006494375.1 Pantoea anthophila | reverse complement strand
GTGAGGTTATCATGATGATCATGGCAATCACGGCAGCGTTATTCCATTCTCCGTACTCCATAGCCGTTGACTGCATCAGTCGCGCAAGTGAATAAACATCATGAGGCCCGGCGACTGAGTAAAAAGCAAAGTCACCGATCGCATCAATGAATACAATAATCAATGCCACCTGCACTGCGGGCAGGGTAAGTGGCAGTACAATAGTGATAAACCGCTGCCACTTATTAGCGCCTAAATTTACCGATGCGTTTAAAAGATCATTTTTCACAGTATTCACTGAACTGCTTATCAGAATCAGCGCAAAGGGCATATTCTTCCATATCTGCAGGACAATGACTCCCGTGCCGAAACTGTCATTCTGCATACGCAGCGGCGCAGCGATAACTTTTGCGGCCAGAAGGAATTCATTAATAACACCATGGAATGAAATGATGTTAATAAATAAAAAGGCTGCAACAAGGCCAGGAATAAACATAGGTATACGCAGTATGGCAATGATACTTTCTTTCATGGGCAGCGGCTTTCTCAGCCATAAAGCGATGGGGTAGGCGAGAATAACGGCCCCCAGGGCTCCGAGAAGTGAAACTTTCAATGAATAAAGAAGTGAGCTCACCAGTACGGGATCGCGAAGCATCCCGGACCAGTACTGAAGTGTAAAATAACTTTCACCCGTCAGATTAAAATAGCCAATACTCTGCGCTATCAGAACATAGAATGTTGAGCCTATAAGCATAAGGATAGTACCAAGCCCGCTTATCATAAGAAGCCAGGCAAATAACTCCTGCCGGACATTAGTTTTCATATCACAGGCTCCAGAAATACGATGGCATTTTCAGGCAAATAGAAACATGCCTGCTCACCGGTTTTAAAGTAAGGTTTTTTTATAAGTTGCAGCCGCACGCCGGTTCCATCGCTTGTGTGCCCCAAAGCCTCGGTATGGTTTCCCATAAAAGCCATACTTTCAACGGTGATGGTAAAGTGATTAGAGTCTTTTCTGCTTTCCGGAATGTATACAGCATCTTCGGGTCGCCAGCATATCCAGCAATGATCGCTTTCAGGTACTCTCGAAGAGCTGACGTAGAAGCCCCCCATTGAAGTGGATACCCTGTAATAGCCGGGTTGTTCTGCCCTGCATATGGTTGCCTGCATAATATTTGCCGCACCAATAAAATCGGCAATAAAGCGGTTTGCCGGCTGATAGTATATTTCTTCAGGTGTGCCTGCCTGCGCAATGTTCCCTGCATTGAGTACCACAATTTTGTCTGACATGGAGAGCGCTTCACTCTGGTCATGCGTCACATAAACTGATGTAAGATTGTGGCGCTCCTGAAGCTGTTTGATTTCATATCTCACACTTTCACGCAGCTTTGCATCCAGATTGGAAAGAGGTTCATCAAAAAGCATGACGTGAGGCTTTGTTACCATGGCTCTCGCGATCGCAACTCTTTGCTGTTGCCCGCCTGAAAGCTGAGAAGGCATTTTGTGTCTTTGTGATCCGAGGCCCATCTGTTTCAGCACGGTATTGACCGTAGCTTTCTGTTCGCCAGGGGGGATCCTCTTCTGCTTCAGCCCATAAGCAATATTGTGAACAACATTCAGATGAGGGAATAAAGCGTAAGACTGGAAACACATCGCAGTGCTTCGCTTCTCCGGGGGTAGTGTATTAATTGCCTGACCGTTCAGAATGATGTTTCCACTGTCTGGGGTAACGAATCCCGCAATCATCTTCAGAAGGGTTGTTTTACCGCATCCGCTGGGTCCCAGCAGGGTGACAAACTCCCCTTCTTCAACATCGAAAGAGATCTCTCTCGCTGCATAGTACTCGTCAAAACGCTTTGTAATTTTTTCAAGTCTCAGTTTAGCCATCATGCAGTCCCTAATTATCATCACGATTAACTTTAATGATTAAACATTAAAATTTTATGACAGTGAATTGCTTGAGGATAACCCTCATTAAGAAAACTGTATGTATATGATTTTATTAAATAAAAAAATAAATTAGATTTTCGCTGCTTTTTTTATTAAGTTTAGATAACATACTTAATAGTGAAGAATAATACTTTTTCTCAAAGGTGCTGAACGTGTTCAACTTCCATCAGGCCAGTAAAGGGGTCGTACTGGCGAACGGCCATCGTGGATACTCCAGTAAGTATCCTGAAAATACGCTTTTAGCATTTGATGGCGCACGCCTGGCTGGAATGTCGAGTATTGAACTCGATGTGCACATGACTAAGGATGAGAAAATGGTGGTTATTCATGATTACCGCATTGACAGAGTATCGGATGGCTCTGGTTATGTGGCAAATATGACTCTCGACGAACTGAGAACGTATGACTTTGGCGTCAGCGTTTCCTCCGAAGAAGGAAAGGCTGCTATACCGCTACTGGATGACATCTTTGACTGGGCGATCAGACACGATATGGGTCTTGTCGTAGAGATAAAACAGCGCTGCCGTCTTGACCGCTTTATTGAAAGATTCACCCAACTGGTGAACACCAGAACCGGCATTATCGAAAGAATGCAGTTACTGGGGTTTAACCATGTACTGCTTAATCAGGTCAGGGACAGTGTTCCGGGTCTGAAGATTCAGACAGTCTCACTTGAACGTTATAAGAATCAGCTTGAAGCTATTCTCGGTTCGGGTGCTGATTGTGTTTGTCTTGAATATGAACATACACATATAGACGATCTGAAGGCCTATAAGCAGGCGGGATTAGGTGTACGCCTTTACCTTACTCCGGGCAAGCTCGGTCTTGATACGCTGGAGTACTACCGTTTTAAGTTCGGGCATGATGTCCGCAGCGAGATACTGTTCTGGATGAAGGAAGGTCTGATTGACATGGTCAGCCATGATGACGTCCTGTATGTCAAAAGACTCATCAAAGATGCCGGGTTAAAATGTGCTTAACCATTTGATACCCGCATATAGGAATTATCATGACTTTAGTCAGTGCACCTTTAGAACTGAGCGCGACGCAGCGTAACCTGCTCGACCTGATCAGGAATCATGGCACCGTTACACGTGCCGAACTCAGTCGCCTCTCAGGACTGACTCCGGGAGCTATAACACAGCAGTGTCGTGAACTGATTTTTACCGGGCTGATTATCGAGGGTGAGCCTGTACATGATGGCAAGCGTGGTCAGCCTTCTTTACCCCTGCGCCTGAACCCAGGAGGGGCCTGCTCTGTAGGCGTTTCCTTCAGTCCTGGGTTTATTGACATTGCCGTCGTTGACCTAAGCGGAAAACCGCTCATACAGGTTTCAGAAAAACATACTGAAAACCGTGAAATAGCCCATACGGTCAATCAGGTCATACAGATGGTTGCCGGTGCACTTAAAAAGAAACGTTTAAGTAACTCACGAATACTGGGCATTGGATATGCCGTTCCGGGATTCCTGAAAAAAGACGGCCGTAAAAGACAGACAGTAGCATGGCTTGATACCTGGAGGGAGGTTGACCTTCAGGCAGTTTTTGCTGCAGCGTTACCTTACCCGACCTGGGTAGAAAACATCGTAAATGCTTCTGTCATTGCCGAATATTACTCCGGTAATCACAGTAACATTTCTGACCTGGTCCTTATTGATCTGGGTTACGGAATTGCTGCAGGCATTATTGCTGACAATAAGCTTCTGAGTGGGGGGTTTTCGAATGCCGGAGAACTTGGAATGAGTTTCCCACTCGAACTGCCAAGGCCTTCTTATAAAGATTTGCTTATCACTCTGCAGAAGGCCGGTCTGGATCCCGATGAACTTGATGGCCTTGCTGGCAGCGGGAATAAGGTTATTGAGTGCTGGATAGCGCGTGTCAGTGAACAACTGGAACCCATTATATTCAGCTGTATCCAGTGGCTGGACCCTGAAGTTATCACGCTGGGTGGCGCGATGCCTAAAAAAATCGTCGGGCGGCTGGTGAAGGAGCTCAAACTCAGAGTCAGCGGACGATTAGAGCCGTTACGGCCATCAGCACAAATTGAAGCTTCTGCTTTCAGTAAAGAGGGTGCGTCACGCGGGGCAGCAATGCTGCCTTTATATTACACACTGAATATAAAAAAGTAGCAGTGCCGGATTAGTTTTACTCTGGTGTAAAGGGTACGCCGGCCCGTATATCAGTAAAAGAGGATGGGATATGTCACGTGATTTTGTCAGTTACGCCCCGGATGTGGGAAGAAAATTTTCATCCTCCGGGTGTCCTTTACCTTTTGCGGGTAATACATTTCTTGGCCACCTTGAACAGCAGGGGGAAGGATTTAAGACTTTTGATACAATTCTTAATGTATACAGAGCACTGCCGGAAACCAGTTTTTTCAGGAAAATGACGGCCCTTCCATCCAGTAGTTACCACATTACGCTTTTTACCGGTGTAAACGAGTGCGATCGTCATTCAGGCCCATGGCCAGCCGGTATATCTCGTGAGCTGGAGCTGGAGGAGCTTAACAGATGTTTTCTGGATAAACTTAATTTACGTCAGCCAGGCCTGTCTGAATCCTTTGATTTCATAGTGGACTCAGACGCACCATTACCGGGAAGAAATGATAATTTTTTCATCCCGCTAAAACCGGCCGATCAGACTACACACAATCGTCTTCAGAAAATAAGAGATGAGTTGTCAGAAATAACGGGTATTCGTCGCGACGATCATTGCTCCTATCAGTACCATATTACGCTCGGATATCTTCTGGAGACTCTTGATGGAGCGGAAATGCTGGAGTACAGAGATAAAAGCATGGAGTGGAGAGAAATGATTGCGAAGGCTGGTAACATTACCATTCGGGAATTTGAGTTCTGTACCTTACGGGACATGTATTCATTCCGAAGAATATTCTAAATCCGGCTCGACATGGTTTTTATTGTTTTCCCGACCTCGCAGCGTTGAAATATTCAAATAAAGAAACTCTACATTAAACAGGGTCAGGTCGCGCTCAATAAAAAAATTAACTATCAGCAACATAACTGTCAGGTCGCTCTGTGAAGGAGAATTACATGAGGTGGCTTTCTATGGTTAGACCTGTTTTCATTTTATCCGGGAGCGCAGGCTCTCCACTTGGTAATCTGATGCTTAATAAATATGATCAGATTGCTTCAGATATCGCTGCATCATGGGTAGGGGCATCTCAGGATGAACTGCTGATTTCATTAGGCTTACCACTAAAAATCATAAACCTGAGTAATGGAACCAGCATGCTGTTTTATCTGTATAGCAAGACTACATATAAATACGACTTAATCTCATGCAGTTACCTTCAGGAGTATGAAGTTAATT
>NZ_VHIZ01000019.1 GCF_006494375.1 Pantoea anthophila | reverse complement strand
GGAAATTGAGCAAAAATCATATCGATGCTTCTCTTAATGAAGCGAAGAAATTAAATTCGGACGTCGCTTTGATTTTTTGTGAAAATTTCAATGATAGTCAATTAAATATGGTTAAAGAAATATCAAAAGATCAAGGGGTTTACTTGTTTTTGATCGGGCGAGATACTCTGATGGAGATGATTACAGAGTTTACATCCTTGGGTGAGCAGCATTTTGATATATTACGAGGTATATTTAAAACATACCCCAGCAAAAAGTAATTTGCTCCAATTTAAAATGAATTGGTAGGGTAAACTTTTAAGCCCCACCAATTCATCAACTCATGTCTTTGTTGTAAATAAGTAGAGCGATTATATGCTCTGCGAACTTCATTTTTATCACTATGAGCTAAGGCTGCCTCAATGACATCTGAGTTGAAACCAGCTTCATTTAAAGCTGTGCTGGCAATTGAACGAAGCCCATGCGCAACCAATTTCCCTCCATAACCTATACGTTTCAATGCAGCATTTGCTGTCTGACTATTCATTGGCTGCTTGGGATCATTTCGGCTTGGAAAAATATGTTCACGATGCGCACTAATAGGCTTCATCAGCTCAAGGATATCTAATGCTTGGGGAGATAAAGGAACTATATGCTCACGTTTAGCTTTCATCCGTACTGCTGGAATGGTCCATAGCTTAGCGTTGAAATCTATCTCTAGCCATTTAGCACCAGATGCTTCAGAAGGACGTACAAGCGTTAGCAGCTGCCACTCTATCAAACAACGAGTCGAAACAGACAAATTCGACATCACTAGCGAACGCATTAGCTTTGGCAATTCCTCAGGACGCAACGTCGGCATATTCATTTTTTTCGGCTTCTCAAACGCCATACCAATCCCAGAAGCAGGATTAGCATCAATCAGCCCGGTATTAACCGCATAGATCATAATCTCGTTAATGCGCTGTACCAGACGGCGAACGGTTTCAAGAGCGCCTCTAGCCTTAATCGGCTCCAAGGCTTCAACCAGCTTACGGGCTTTAATCTCCTGCACCGTTATCTCACCAAGAGCAGGGAAAACATCTTTCTCAAGAGAACGCCAGATATCCTTAGCGTAATCCGCCGTAACACTGGCCTGTTTCAAACTAAACCAGTTAGCGGCCACGGTTGAGAAAATGCTGTCTAATGCGATCTGTTGCTGTTCTGTGACCTGTTCGGCCTGCGTCTGTGGGTCAATGCCGTTAGCGAGTAAGGAGAGGTAATCAGCGCGCAGGCGTCTGGCATCTGCCAGCGATAGGGCAGGGAAAGCACCGAGGCCCATCATGGTGCGCTGCTTAGTCGCTGGTCTTTGATAGCGGAAACGCCAAAGCTTCTTTCCTGTAGTTTTCACCACCATAAAAAGCCCGTCGCCATCATGCAGCGTCAGATCTTTATCAATAGCTTTGGAACGAAGAACTTCGGTGTTGGTGAGAGGGCGCGTAGTCCTTGCCATGCGGGGCTTTCCTGCGTGAATTGGTATACGTTATTGGCATATATCTTACCGTATACCAATACGTATACCAATTGTTACTGGATTTGGCTGGATCTCTACGGACTACTACAGACGTAAAAAAGCCCGCGAGGCTGGTTCCAAGCGGGCTTTCAGGACTTACCCGGACGTATCCGGTACATAATGTGGTGGAGCTGGCGGGAGTTGAACCCGCGTCCGAAATTACTACACCGTCGGCACTACATGCTTAGTCAGTTTTTACATTCGCCGGTCAGCTGCGAACAGACACGCCACTGACAGACTAGCCTGATTGGATTTAACGCTTCAACCCCAGGCAGGGCCTCCACGCGATCTCTTTTGGGTTTGACCTCTCTTGATCCCCGTCTTAAGAGCGGAAGCTAGGGAGAGAGGGCTCAGAGCAGGTTATTAAGCTGCTAAAGCGTAGTTTTCGTCGTTTGCGACTATTTTTTTGCGGCTTTTTACGAGGCAAACCGCCCCTCGGCATGCTCCTAAGGCTTCACAATCCCGTCGAATCCAGAATCAGCCCCAGAACTTCAAATATTAGCAATTAAACAGCATAAAATCCAGTGCTTAGCGAGCTGAATTCTTCATGATACGGGCTTTGTCTAATTTCCATTCACGATCTTTGATGTCATCGCGCTTGTCGTGCTCTTTCTTACCGCGTGCCACACCAATCTTCAGTTTGCACCAGGCGTTTTTCCAGTAAAGCGACAGCGCCACAAGGGTGTAACCTTCGCGGTTAACGCGCCCATAGAGGGAGTCGAGTTCACGTTGCTTCAGCAGGAGCTTACGGTTACGGGTCGGGTCACAGACCACATGGCTGGACGCAACCGCTAAGGGTTGAAAGGTTGAACCGAACAGGAACGCTTCGCCATCGCGCAGCAGAATATAGCTGTCGCTGATGTTGGCTTTACCGGCACGAAGTGATTTAACTTCCCATCCCTGTAACGATAATCCCGCTTCATACTCCTCTTCGATGAAGTATTCGTGGCGGGCGCGTTTGTTCATGGCAACAGTGGCCGAACCGGGTTTGTGTGCTTTTTTCTTTGTCATAATGAGGCGTATTTTACATCACTTAGTCGGTTATCGCATCCCCAGTCCAGCGGGGCAGCAGGAAACGGGATATTCTAGCACACCCTTTACCAGGGACATTTTTGTTTGATCGCTGAAAATGCTATTATTCAGCGGTTTCTTGATGAACAGGAACCATTATGGCTCAGATTAGTCGTTCGGCACTGGTCCCGTTTAGTGCCGGGCAGATGTACAAACTTGTAAATGATGTGGATGCCTATCCGCAATTCCTGCCGGGTTGCACCGGAAGCCGCGTGCTGGATGCGTCAGAGAATCAGATGACGGCGTCTGTGGATGTCTCGAAAGCGGGTATCAGCAAAACCTTTACCACCCGTAACACCCTGACGGATAACCAGAGCATCCATATGCAGCTGGTTGACGGCCCGTTCCGTAAGCTGACCGGTGGATGGAAGTTCGTCTCGCTGGGCGATGACGCCTGCAAAGTCGAATTAAGCCTGGAGTTTGAATTCACCAATATGCTGGTCGAGATGGCCTTTGGACGCATCTTCAAAGAGCTTGCCAACAGCATGGTCCAGGCTTTCACCCAGCGTGCCAAAGAGGTCTACAGTGCCTGATATCGCCGTTGAGGTGGTCTATGCGTTGCCTGAAAAGCAGTATCAGCTCTACGTCAAAGTGGAGCAGAGCAGCACGGTAGAACAGGCCATCGTAAAATCAGGATTACTGGAGCTGCGTCGCGAAATTGATCTCGCCAGCAACAAGGTCGGCGTCTACAGTCGGCCGGTGAAGCTGGATGATGAGGTGAATGAGGGCGATCGTATCGAGGTTTATCGTCCGCTGATTGCCGATCCTAAAGAGCTTCGTCGCCAGCGTGCAGAGCGGGCTGCGGTGAGCAAAAAATAAGTTCTGTCTGGCTTTGCAGATAACGGACATAAAAAAAGGCGCTCGGTGCGCCTTTTTGCTGCCTGTTTTTCAGACTCTCTGCCGTGTGATTAATCGCTGTTCTGAGAGAGATTCGGCTTATTGTCGATGTTGGTCAGCACACCGTTGCCATCAAAGGTCAGGGTCAGCGTCTGCTGTTTGACGCGCTCATGGCCGGGTTCCTGACGGAAGATGTAATACCAGACGTTGCTGCCAAACGGGTCTTTCATCATCGGCGTGCCGAGGGTGTAAGCCACCTGCTGCTGTGTCATACCGGTATGGATCTTGGCCACATCGTTGGCAACCAGATAGTTGCCCTGGTTGATATCAGGACGGTAGACCACGCGCTCTAAAGTGGAACATCCGGCGGTCATCATCAACATTACCACTGCCGCGGCAGTCAGCGTTTTACAGCGCATCTATACATTCCTTTTCCGGGGCCAAACGCCTCAACAGGCGATTTTATTGCCATCAAAATCTGAACTCTGCCTGCGGCAGGCTTTATTACTCTGGCGACATAAGTGCCGATGATAATAAACCTTTTCGCTGTTGGAAACCTCTGCAGAGCAAGCATATGACCCCGTCAGGTTAAAAAAGTGCGCTGCTATGCGGCTAAAAGTTCTTTTGCATTCGCCAGGGTGTTGCGGGTGACCTCGCTGCCGCCCAGCAGTCGTGCCAGTTCCTGCAGGCGCGCCCGCTTGTCCAGCGGCTGCATGTGCGTTTCAGTCATTGCGCCGTCGGTCTCTTTGCTCACGAAGAAGTGCTGATGACCGCAACCGGCCACCTGCGGCAGGTGCGTAACACACATAACCTGCGTCGATTCACCCAGCTGACGCAGCAGTTTACCTACGACGGCTGCGGTCGGGCCGCTGATGCCGACATCAACCTCATCAAAAATCATTGCCGGCGTTTCCATTTTCTTCGCGGTGATCACCTGAATCGCCAGTGCGATACGTGACAGCTCACCGCCTGACGCCACTTTACCCAGCGGCTGGAGCGGCTGACCAGGGTTAGTGGTGACCTGGAAGTCGACGCGGCTTGCGCCGTCAGCCGTCAGCTGATCCGGGTTAAAGGTCAGGGCGATTTTAAACTGGCCGTGCGGCATCGAGAGCAGATGCATGCTCTGGGTAATCAGCTGCTGCAGCTCGTCTGCAAAGTGGCTGCGCTGCTGATGAAGCTCTTCGGCGCTCTTAAGGGCCGCCTGATAGTGTTCACCGACCAGCGATTGCAGGCTCTCCTGATCGCTTTCGTGCTGTGACAGCAGCTCCGCTTCATCCAGCAGTTGCCGATGCAGTTCAGGCAGCGCTTCTGGCGTGACGTGATGCTTACGCGCCAGGGCAATCTGGCGCGAAATCCGTTTTTCCAGTTCGTACAGGCGATTAGGGTCCAGATCGAGGCTGTCACAGTAGTGACGCAGCTCATCGCTCGCTTCGCTCAGCTGGATAGCCGCCTCTTCCAGCAGGTTATGCACGCCGTTCAGCTTCTCATCCAGCGAGGTCAGCTCAGAAATCAGCTCACGGGCGCTGTAGAGCAGGCTGTTAAGATTGGTGTCATCACTGTCGGAGAGCATCTGCAGCGCCTGCTGGCTGGTTGACAGCAGCTGGCCGCTGTTCGCCAGACGCTTATACTCTTCGTCGATCTGCTCATATTCACCCGGCTGCGGAGCGAAGTCGTTCAGCTCTTTGAGCTGATACTGCAACAGTTCGCGACGCGCTTCGCGCTCCTGCGCCTGCTGCTGATGCAGCGCCAGGGTGCGGCAGCTCTGATGCCAGGTCTGATAGCTGGCACGCATGCGCTGCAGCAGATCATCATGGCCGGCATAGGCATCCAGCAGATGTTTCTGGTGATCGGATTTAAGCAGAAGCTGATGGGCATGCTGACCGTGGATCTGAATCAGCAGCTGACCAAGATCGCGCAGCTGAGAGAGCGGGACCGCGGTGCCGTTGATAAAGCCGCGCGAACGGCCATCGGCGCTGATCACCCGGCGCAGCAGACACTCGTTGCCATCATCCAGCTGATTATCCAGCAGCCAGCGCTGGGCTGAAGGGGAGGCCTTAAGCTGGAAGCGGGCACACAGGTCAGCCCGGCTGGCTCCCTGACGCACCATGTCGGCGTCAGCACGACCGCCAAGACATAATCCCAGCGCATCAATCGCGATGGACTTACCGGCACCGGTTTCACCCGTGATGGCTGTCATGCCGCGGTGGAAATCAATGTCGAGCTCACGGACGATAGCGAAATTACTGATGGTCAGTTGGGCCAGCATAGGTTCACCTGTACGAATAAACACATATGGTTTTTCATACAGTATAAACTGGTTTTTTATCCAGTAAAGAGGCTACACCTCTTTTCAGAACAATTTTTTTGACCAGCCCAGCTTAGAGCTCAGCGTGTTGAAATAGCTGTAGTTTTTAGGGTGAATCAGGTTGAGGTGATGATTGCTGCGCCGGATCAGGACATCCTCGCCTTCCTGTATCGGCAGGGCGATCTGACTGTCGCAGCTGATTTCCAGGTCGCTGCGGCGGGACGAAAAGCGCAGGCGGATGGTGCTGCTGCTGTTGATGACCAGCGGCCGCGCCGAGAGCGTATGCGGGAACATCGGCACCAGCACGATCGCTTCCAGTGACGGTGTCAGAATCGGGCCCCCCGCAGAGAGCGAGTAGGCGGTCGAGCCGGTAGGGGTGGAGATAATCAGTCCGTCTGAGCGCTGCGAAAAGGCGAACACCTCATCGATGTAAACCTCAAATTCGATCATGTGCGCGACTTTGCCGGGATGGAGTACCACCTCGTTGATGGCGGTGCCGATGCGCGGCGAACAGGCCGATTTGCACACCTGCGCTTCCAGCAGAAAGCGGCTCTCGACAAAATAGTTGCCCTGTAGCACTTCATCCAGCTGCTGCTGCGCATTGTCGGGGTCAAGGTCGGTAAGAAAACCGAGGTTACCGCGGTTAATGCCAATCACCTTGATATCGTAACGGGCCAGCACCCGCGCGGCACCCAGCATGTTGCCATCACCGCCTACTACGACCGCTAGATCGGCCTGCTGACCAATCTCCGCCAGCGTGCCGGTCTGCACATCGTGAAGCGACAGCTCCTGCGCAATCTGTTGCTCGACGATCACTTGATAACCTTTGGCTGTCAGCCAGCGCCAGAGCATCTCATGCGTGGTTAGCGCGGTGGGATGGCGTGGATGACCCACAATACCAATGCAGTTAAAGTGTTTGTTCATCTGGTCGGTGTTCCTTATAAGCCAAAACGGCAAGGCAATGTGACAGGTTCCCTTGAAACCGCTATTTCAATCCCCATAATAAGCCAACCAGCGAAATGAATGTGCAAAACGCGGAGAAATTCATGAGTAGTAAAGAACAGAACACCCCAAACGAGCAAGTCTCAGACGAAATTCAGCAGGATCAGCAGCAACCTCAGGAAGCGGAGACAGCGGCAGAGGTGGATCCGCGTGATGAGCGTATCGCTCAGCTCGAAGCTGAATTAGCGCAGTCGCAGACCGGCGTGCGTGATGCTCAGCTGCGTGCGCAGGCTGAAGTCGAAAACATTCGTCGTCGTGCGGAAATGGACGTTGAGAAGGCGCACAAATTTGCGCTGGAGAAATTTGCCAACGAACTGCTGCCGGTTATCGACAGCCTTGAGCGCGCGCTGGAAGTGGCGAACAAAGAAGATTCACAGCTGGCGCCTATGATCGAAGGGGTTGAACTGACTCTGAAAGGTCTGCTGGGTGCCGTGCGTAAATTCGGTGTTGAAGTGGTCGGCGAAACCGGTGTGCCGTTTAACCCGGAAGTGCATCAGGCGATGTCGATGATGGAGTCTGAAGAGTTCGAGCCTAACCATGTCATGCTGGTGATGCAGCGTGGTTATACGCTGAATGGTCGCCTGCTGCGTCCGGCGATGGTTGCCGTTGCCAAAGCCAAAGGCTGATTCAGCACCGGAATCCCGCTACACGGCCGCGCACTGACGCGGCCGTGTGCATTCTGGCGTCAGTCCGGTAATACCGGCTTCCAGTCCACCGGTTTTTTACCGGCCGCGCTGAGCAGTTCGTTGGTTTTTGAGAAATGGTGGCTGCCGAAAAAGCCGCGATGCGCAGAGAGCGGCGAAGGGTGCGGCGCCTGCAACACATGATGGCGCTGGCGATCGATGATGCTGCCTTTCTTCTGGGCATGCGATCCCCACAGCAGAAAAATGACCCCTTCACGATGCTGATTGATCGCTGCAATCACATTATCGGTAAACGTCTCCCAGCCGAATCGCGCATGGGAGTGTGCTTTGCCCGCCTCAACCGTTAAAACGGTGTTCAGCAGCATCACCCCCTGTTTTGCCCAGCTCTCCAGGAAGCCGTGACTGGGTTTCTCAAAGCCCGGAATATCCTGCTGCAACTCTTTATAGATATTTTGCAGGGATGGCGGCACCTGAACGCCTGGCAGCACAGAGAAGGCCAGGCCATGAGCCTGGTGAGGGCCATGATAGGGGTCCTGGCCGAGGATGACGACATTGACGTCGCCCAGTTCCGTCAGGCGAAAGGCATTAAAGACATCTTTCTGCGGCGGATAGACGGTGACCCCCGCAGCGCGTTCATCGGCGACCAGCTTCAGCGTCTCGACAAAATAGGGTTTCTGTTTCTCTTCAGCCAGCACGTCGTGCCAGGTCAGCTTTTCAGCCATGTTCAACTCCCTTTCCGTTAGTGCCGTAAGCTTAGCCGTTCCTGCCGCCCAGCTGAAGGTAAAATAAATTTGAAAAATACAAATAAAGTTAAGTAGTAATGCATTTTCAGATCAACGGGTTAGCCTGAATGGCCACAGAGCGCCGGGTGAAGATTGATGCAGGTCAAGGCCGGTCGAAAGGATGGGTGGTATACCGGAGCCTTAAATTTGATTTATCCACCTATTATTCGGGAGATGCAAAGATGATCACAGGAATCCAGATCACTCAATCCAACCATGCCAACCTGCTGAACTCCTTCTGGCTGCTGGACGAAGAGAAAGCCCAGGCGCGTTGCCTGTGTGCCGCCGGGGGTTATGAAGAAGACCAGGTTGTGGCTATCAGCGAGCTGGGCGAATTTGCTTATCGTGAAGTTCCGGTAGAAATCAAACCGCAGGTGCGTGTTGAAGGCGGTCAGCATCTGAACGTCAACGTGCTGCGTCGTGAAACGCTGGAAGATGCGGTGAAGCACCCGGAAAACTACCCGCAGCTGACCATCCGCGTGTCGGGCTATGCCGTGCGCTTCAACTCACTGACCCCTGAACAGCAGCGTGACGTGATTGCCCGTACTTTTACCGAAAGTCTTTAAGTGGCCTGAGTGATCGGACGCTGAAAATAAACGCAAAGCGCACACAGCATATTTTATCAGCACTATCAGCAAGATAGAGAGTCATGTGCAGCGAGCCGGTCAGTGAGTATCGCCAGCAACGCGATCAGGCAGGTAAAATGGTGTGAAAAGGCTGTTAACAGCTGTCAGCTAAAAAAAATCGCCTCATCAGAGGCGATTTTTTTGTTTAAGCGCTGTTTTATTCCGCATTCTCGTTAGCGGCCGCGGTGCCGCTTGCCTTACGGCGTTTGCCAATATTTTTGGCGTCACGATGGCGTTTTTTCACGCGGGGTTTTTCAGTTTCGCTCGCTTTCTTCTCTGCGCGCTTAGCCAGCACCTTTTTCGACGGTTTGCCGGTGGTTTTTGCACTTGGAGCGCGGGTCACCGGACGCAGCTCGTCAATGACGCGCGCTTTAATCGGCTCATTAACGTAGCGGGTGATTTTACCCAGCAGGACGTAATCGTGCGCTTCGACCAGCGAGATGGCGATGCCTTTACGACCGGCGCGACCGGTACGGCCAATACGGTGCAGATAGGTATCGGCGGTGCGCGTCATGTCATAGTTGAAGACGTGGCTGACATCTTCAACGTCGATGCCGCGCGCCGCAACGTCGGTGGCAACCAGCACGTTCACCCGTCCTTCACTCAGACGTTTGATCGCTTCGTTACGCTTCGCCTGCACCATTTCGCCTTCCAGATAGCTGGTGCGAATCCCCGCTTCGTGCAGCCAGCTCACCAGCTCATGCAGACGCTCACGCTTGCGCACGAACACGATGCTGCGTGTCACTTCCGGCTGCTTCAGTAGATGGATCAGTAGTTTGGTTTTGTGCTCAAGATCGTCAGCGCGGTAGTACCACTGCTGGATCTTTTTGCGCTCGCGACGGCTCGGATCCGCTTCCAGCTCAACCGGATCGTTCAGCAGACGTTCGGCGAAATCGCGGATGTTGTCGCCTTCCAGCGTGGCGGAGAAGAGCAGGGTCTGTTTGCGCCAGCGCGTTTCTGCCGCGATGGTTTCGATATCCTGGGCGAAGCCCATATCCAGCATACGGTCCGCTTCATCCAGCACCAGCGTTTCCACGGCGCGGCAGTCGAAGTTCTCTTCTTTAATATACTGCAGCAGGCGGCCGGTGGTCGCGACCACGATATCCTGGTTTTCGCTGAACACTTCGGCGTGGTTCATGTAGGCCACGCCGCCCGTGATGGTCGCGATATCCAGATGGGTATGTTTCGCCAGTTCACGCGCATGTTCGGCGACCTGCATCGCCAGTTCGCGGGTCGGGGTCACAATCAGGATGCGTGGCGGGCCAGATTTCTTGCGCGGAAAATCAAGCAGGTGCTGCAGCGCCGGTAACAGATAGGCGGCGGTTTTCCCGGTCCCGGTAGGTGCCGAACCCAGAACGTCGCGGCCCTCCAGCGCGGGCGGAATTGCAGCAGCCTGAATCACTGTTGGACGCGTGAAGCCTTTTTCCTGCAACGCTTGTAGCAGGCTTTCGTCGAGTTCGAGTTCGGAAAATGTGGTTACTGTCATGGTCTACCTCAGTTTGGGGCGCTGATTATAGACAGATCAGACTGAATCTTCATCTGTTAATCCGTTTCCGCTGCGCCTGGGGTTGTCTGCCGCGTGAATTCCCTCTGTTGCCACGTTACACTCATGCGCTGCCGGACGGCAGGAAAAAAACGATGGTAGTGAAGAATGATGCAGGATAAGCCGCGTGAACGGCCACAGTTAAACAAGAACGGTTTTACCTTTAAACAATTTTTTGTCGCGCACGATCGCTGTGCGATGAAAGTAGGAACCGATGCCATTCTGCTCGGGGCCTGGGCACCGGTGGCCGGGGTCAGGCGCATTCTGGATATCGGCAGCGGCAGCGGGCTGATTGCCCTGATGCTGGCGCAGCGTACACCGTCGCAGGTGCTGGTCGATGCGGTTGAATTAGAGCCAGAGGCCGCGCAGCAGGCGCAGGAGAATGTGCAGCAGTCGCCGTGGCCTGAGCGAATCCGGGTGCATCAGCACGACATCGCCCGCTGGGCAGAGGAGTCTGCCGCGCGTTACTCCCTCATCGTCAGCAATCCGCCTTATTTTGCGCCTGGCGTGGCCTGTTCTACGCCAGCGCGGGACAGCGCCCGCGCCACAGCCTCGCTCGACCATCAGACGTTACTGCGCAGCGCGGCGTTACTGATTGAGGAGGAGGGGATGTTCTGCGTGGTGCTGCCTGCCGCCATCGGCCAGGATTTTATCGCGCTGGCAGAGGCGGATGGCTGGCATCTGCGTTCGCGCCTGGATGTGGCGGAGTATGCCCATCGTCCGCCGCACCGGGTTGTGCTGGGCTTCTCGCCGCAGCCTGGCGAAACCCTGCTGGAGCGGCTCACTATCCGCGCGGCAGACACCCACTATTCGGATGAGTGGTGCAGCCTGACACGGGCGTTCTATCTCTTTATGTAGCCGGGCGGCGTCAGAATTGTCGGTCGCGCCTCAGGCAGCAGGTTCGGGTAGTCGCGAATATAGTGCAGGCCGCGACTCTCTTTTCGCTCCAGCGCACAGCGCACCATCAGCTCTGCCACCTGAACCAGATTCCGCAGCTCTAGGAGATGATTGGAGAGGCGGAAGTGACGGTAATATTCATCGATCTCCTGCTGAAGCAGGGTAATGCGGCGTAAAGCCCGCTCCAGTCGTCGGGTCGTACGCACAATGCCGACATAATCCCACATGAAGAGCCGCAGCTCATGCCAGTTATGCTGGATGACGACGCGCTCATCGGCATCATCGACCTGGCTCTCATCCCAGGCGGGCAGGGTGGTCACAGCCTCTATGCCAGGCAGGCTCTGGATCAGCGCTTCGGCGGCTGACCAGCCATAGACCAGGCACTCCAGCAGTGAGTTGGAGGCCATGCGGTTCGCACCGTGCAGGCCGGTGTAGCTCACCTCACCGATGGCATACAGGCCGCTGACGTCACTCTGCCCATGCTGATCCACCATCACGCCGCCGCAGGTATAGTGGGCGGCAGGCACGATCGGGATCGGTTCCCGGGTCAGGTCGAAGCCAAAGGTCAGCAGCTTTTCATAAATCATCGGGAAGTGGGCGCGCACAAACTCTTCCGGCTGGTGGCTGATATCCAGATACATGCAGTCTACGCCCAGCCGCTTCATCTCATGATCGATGGCACGTGCGACGATATCGCGCGGAGCCAGTTCGGCGCGCTCATCAAAATCGGGCATGAAACGGCTGCCATCGGGACGCACCAGCCAGGCGCCTTCTCCGCGCAGGGCTTCAGTCAGCAGGAAGTTCTGCGCCTGGGGATGAAACAGGCAGGTGGGATGAAACTGATTAAATTCGAGGTTGGCGACCCGGCAGCCCGCACGCCAGGCCATCGCAATCCCGTCACCGGAGGCGACATCAGGATTCGTGGTGTACTGATACACTTTGGCGGCGCCGCCGGTCGCCAGCACCACCGCCCGCGCCTGACAGGTTTCCACCTGCTCGCGGTTACGGTTCCAGATCCAGGCACCCACCACCCGGCGCGGGCCAGGCAGGCCGATTTTATCGGAGAGAATCAGATCGACCGCGTTAGTGCGTTCCAGAATGCGGATGTTGGGATGGCTGAGCGCCTGGCTTACCAGCGTGGTTTCAACCGCATGACCGGTGGCATCGGCACTGTGCAGAATACGGCGATGGCTGTGTCCGCCTTCGCGCGTCAGGTGATAGCGCATCTCGCCTGAGGCCTGCGGATCGAGATCAAAGGCAACGCCATTGTCGATCAGCCACTGCACGCAGTGCCGCGCATTACTGGCGATAAACGAGACCGCCTCCCGGTCGCACAGTCCGGCGCCGGCAATCAGCGTATCTTCTATATGCGCTTCAATACTGTCGGTCTCATCGAACACCGCTGCAATGCCGCCCTGAGCATAAAGCGTAGAGCCTTCATTAACCTGCGCTTTGCTGAGCACCGTGACCTGATACTGTTTCGCCAGGCGTAGCGCTAAAGAGAGGCCCGCCGCACCGCTGCCCACAATCAATACATCACACTGATAATCCGGATTCGCATTTGTCATGGTGTTTAATTTACTAAACAAAGATTGCCCTGAGCATAAGCCCTGAGCCGGTCGCTGTGAAGTATTTTAAACAAAAGTTCGCAGATTCACGGTGTGAATTCAGAAAAATTACCGATAATCATTAAGTTATAAACAGTACAATTTGAGCTCTGTTTTCTATACCAAACTTATTATCGGCGGAGGATTTAATGATGAAAAAGCTGTTGTCATAGGTTACTCTGCCTGCGATTTGCGCTCCTTACACTGAACGAAAACGAACAACCTGTGTAATCAATTCCGGAGCGGCAAATATCAGGTCGGGAAGTGAACTTCGCACCACATCACAACTCTAAGCGCATGCTTGCTCAGAACCAATGAGATGTGCTGGCAGTTACTTTATGCGTAAGAAAAGTTTGGGGAGACATTACCTCGGATGAGCGAGCAGTTAACGGATCAGGTTCTTGTCGAGCGGGTTCAGAAGGGAGATCAAAAAGCTTTCAACTTACTGGTGATTCGTTACCAGCACAAAGTGGCGAGCCTGGTTTCACGCTATGTACCTTCGGGCGATGTGCCTGATGTCGTACAGGAATCATTTATCAAAGCGTATCGCGCACTGGATTCATTCCGTGGCGATAGCGCCTTTTATACCTGGCTGTACCGCATTGCGGTCAATACAGCGAAAAATTACCTGGTTGCTCAGGGGCGTCGTCCGCCATCCAGCGATGTGGATGCGATTGACGCAGAAAATTTCGAAAGTGCGGGTGCATTAAAAGAAATTTCGAACCCTGAGAACTTAATGTTGTCTGACGAATTGAAACAAATTGTCTTTCGTACCATCGAGGCGCTACCCGAGGACTTGCGTATGGCAATCACCCTCAGGGAACTGGACGGCCTGAGCTATGAAGAGATCGCCGTCATTATGGATTGCCCGGTAGGCACTGTTCGATCACGTATCTTTCGTGCGCGAGAGGCTATTGATAACAAAGTTCAACCGCTTATCCAACGTCAGTGATAACGGCTACTGGAAGGGTACATAGGCATGCAGAAAGAAAAACTTTCCGCTTTAATGGATGGTGAGACCTTAGATAACGAGCTGTTTTCCGCCTTATCGAAGGACGCAGAACTGCAGAAAAGCTGGGCAAGCTATCACCTCATCCGCGATACCATGCGCGGTGACGTGAGTGAGCACCTGCATTTCGATATCTCTGCGCGCGTCGCTGCTGCTATCGAAAAAGAACCGCTGCGTTCTGTCACAACGCTGATCCCTGAAGCTCAGCCAGAACCTTCCCGCTGGGAAAAAATGCCGTTCTGGAAAAAAGCACGTCCGTGGGCAGCCCAGCTGACTCAGGTGGGTGTGGCGGCCTGTGTGTCACTGGCCGTCATCGTGGGTGTTCAGCACTACAATCAGCCTGAGGGCAGCGCGACACAGACCTCTGACTCGCCGGTGTTCAATACGCTGCCGATGATGGGTAAAGCGTCGCCGGTCAGCCTGGGCGTGCCGTCTGATGCGTTTGACACCAACAGCGCTAATCAGCAGGTTCAGGATCAGCGCCGTCGCGTCAATGCGATGCTGCAGGATTATGAACTGCAGCGTCGTCTGCACGCTGATCAGCTGCAATTCGAAACCGATGCCCCTAAACAGGCACAGGTGGATGTTCCCGGAAACCAATCTTTAGGACAGCAGCAGCAGTAATGAAGCCGCATTGGTATGCTGTTAGCCTGCTGGCAGGCAGCCTGTTGTGGTCATCTGTCGCCCCGGCGCAAACTTCGGCGTCCGGGGCGCTATTGCAGCAGATGGAGCAGGCAAGCCAGAACCTCAACTACGAATTCGCCTATATCAACGTCTCCCGCATCGGCATCGAATCGCTGCGCTATCGACATGCTGTGATCGATAACCGGATATTCGCTCAGCTGCTGCAGATGGACGGGCCGCGTCGGGAAGTGATCCAGCGCGGCAACGATATCAGTTACTTCGAACCTGGCCTCGATCCCTTTTCGCTTCCCGGCAATCACATCATTGACGCCCTGCCGTCTGTGATTTTTGCTGACTTCAGCAAGCTGGCCAGCGCCTACGATTTTATTACCGTGGGACGCTCGCGCATTGCCGATCAGATGTGTGATGTGCTGCGTATCGTTTCACGGGATGGTACCCGTTACAGCTATGTGGTCTGGCTGGATGTCGACACCAAACTGCCGCTGCGCATTGACCTGCTTGACCGTGATGGTGAAACGCTGGAGCAGTTCCGCGTGATCAGTTTTGCGGTGGATGAGGGGGTGCGTAACCTGATGCAGGGGCTGGAGAAAGCCAATCTACCGCCGTCGCTATCGGTGCCGAAAGGGGATGCGGTCACGCTCACCTGGCAGCCAGGCTGGATCCCGGCCGGGATGTCACTGGTGTCGCAGAATCGCCGTTCGCTGCCGGCGCTGAACAAAAATATGGAATCGAAGCTCTACAGCGACGGCCTGTTCAGTTTTGCGATCAACGTGACGCCGGCGGACAAAACCAGCCTTACCCAGACATTGCGCACTGGGCGTCGTACGGTTCAGACTGTTGTGCGCAATAATTACGAGATTGCGGTGATTGGCGAGATACCGCCTTCAACCGCTAAACGTATTGCGGACAGCATCGACCTGGGATCACAGAAATGATGAGAGAATGGGCCACCGTGGTGGCATGGCAGGATGGCATCGCCACGCTGCACACTGAAGCAAAAACTTCCTGCAACAGCTGCCAGGCGCGCAAAGGCTGTGGCAGTCATATGCTGAATAAACTCGGCCCGAAAAATGCGCACGTGATGCAGATCGCCAGCAGCGAGCCACTGCAGCCGGGGCAGCGGATCGAACTGGGCATCAGAGAGAGCAGCCTGCTCGGTTCGGCGCTGCTGGTCTACATGACGCCGCTGCTGGGCCTCTTTCTGGTGGCAGGCCTGTTTCAGTCGCTGTTCAGCAGCGATCTGGCGGCGGCCTGCGGTGCGCTGCTGGGCGGCGTTGGCGGCTTTATTATCGCCAAAGGCGTTTCACTGAAATTTGGCGATCGCGAAGCCTTTCAGCCGGTGATCCTCAACATCGCGTTACCTCCCGATGCGCTGCGTATCGAAAGCGAAGCGTAACGCACGTCCAGGCCGCGCACTCCGCGGCCTTTGTCCGTTCTGCCCTGCGCAGATATCTGTTTCGCTTCCACCTCGTTCCATTCTTTTATGCGCGGCGTTAACAGTGTAATATGCGTCGTCATTAATGAGGCTGACAGGATTGTGGGTAAAGAGCGATCTTCCTGAATGTGTCTGTGCTCAGGTTTTCAACTGAATTTTAAGCGAAGATATCCCTATAAATGAAGCACATAAGAAATTTCTCCATCATCGCTCATATCGACCATGGTAAATCCACGCTCTCTGACCGCCTTATTCAGATCTGCGGTGGCCTCACAGACCGTGAAATGGCTGCGCAGGTTCTTGACTCTATGGATCTGGAGCGTGAGCGTGGCATCACCATCAAAGCACAGAGCGTCACACTCGACTACCATGCGAAAGACGGCGAAACTTACCAGCTCAATTTCATCGATACCCCGGGCCACGTAGACTTCTCCTATGAAGTGTCCCGCTCACTGGCTGCCTGTGAAGGGGCACTGCTGGTGGTGGATGCCGGTCAGGGTGTTGAAGCGCAGACACTGGCGAACTGCTACACCGCGATTGAGATGGATCTGGAAGTAGTGCCGGTTCTGAACAAAATCGACCTGCCGGCTGCCGACCCTGAGCGCGCGGCGCAGGAGATCGAAGATATCGTCGGCATTGATGCCGCCGATGCGGTGCGCTGTTCTGCCAAAACCGGCGTTGGCGTGCCTGACGTGCTGGAACGTTTAGTGCGCGATATTCCGCCGCCGGAAGGCGATCCGGAAGCGCCACTGCAGGCACTGATTATCGACTCCTGGTTTGATAACTACCTGGGCGTGGTCTCACTGGTGCGTGTGAAAAACGGCACCATGCGCAAAGGCGACAAGATTAAAGTCCTGAGCACCGGCCAGACCTACAATGCGGACCGTCTGGGTATCTTTACCCCGAAACAGGTCGACCGTACCGAACTGAACTGCGGTGAAGTGGGCTGGCTGGTCTGCGCCATCAAAGATATCCTCGGCGCGCCGGTGGGCGATACCCTGACCACCGCCCGCAACCCGGCTGACAAAGCACTGCCTGGCTTCAAAAAAGTGAAGCCGCAGGTTTACGCCGGTCTGTTCCCGATCAGCTCCGATGACTATGAAGCCTTCCGTGACGCGCTCGGCAAGCTCAGCCTGAACGACGCCTCGCTGTTCTATGAGCCAGAAAGCTCAACGGCGCTGGGCTTTGGTTTCCGCTGTGGCTTCCTGGGTCTGCTGCATATGGAGATCATTCAGGAGCGTCTGGAGCGTGAATACGATCTCGACCTGATCACCACCGCGCCGACGGTTGTGTATGAAGTCGTGACCACAAGTGGTGATACCGTCTATGTCGACAGCCCCTCTAAGCTGCCGCCGCTGAACAACATTGAAGAGCTGCGTGAACCGATTGCGGAATGTCACATGCTGCTGCCGCAGGAGTATCTGGGCAACGTCATTACGCTCTGTATTGAGAAGCGTGGCGTGCAGACCAACATGGTTTACCACGGCAACCAGGTCGCGCTGACCTACGAAATTCCGATGGCAGAAGTGGTGCTCGACTTCTTCGACCGTCTGAAGTCGACCTCGCGCGGTTATGCCTCGCTGGATTACAACTTTAAGCGTTTCCAGACCTCTGACATGGTGCGCGTTGACGTTCTGATTAACTCTGAGCGTGTGGATGCGCTGGCGCTGATCACACACCGCGACAACGCCCCTTATCGCGGCCGCGAACTGGTTGAGAAGATGAAAGATCTCATCCCGCGTCAGCAGTTTGATATTGCGATTCAGGCCGCCATTGGTAACCACATCATCGCACGTTCAACGGTTAAACAGCTACGTAAAAACGTTCTCGCCAAATGTTATGGCGGTGACGTCAGCCGTAAGAAGAAACTGTTGCAGAAGCAGAAAGATGGTAAGAAGCGAATGAAGCAGGTTGGCAACGTTGAGCTGCCACAGGAAGCGTTCCTCGCCATTCTGCATGTCGGTAAGGACAGCAAATAAGGATTTCCAATGGCTAATATGTTCGCCCTGGTTCTGGCGATAGCGACGCTGATTACTGGCATCGTCTGGGTAATTGATCGTTTCAAATGGGCGCCGGAGCGCCGTGCAAAGCAGGCCGCGGCGCAGGCGCAGACCGGCAACGCACTCGACAGCAAAACGCTGGCGAAGGTCTCCTCACAGCCTGGCTGGGTGGAAACCACCGCCTCTGTTTTCCCGGTGCTGGCCGTGGTGTTCATCGTGCGTTCGTTTATCTACGAACCGTTCCAGATCCCGTCTGGCTCGATGATGCCAACCCTGCTGATCGGTGACTTTATCCTGGTGGAGAAGTTTGCTTACGGGATTAAAGACCCGATCACCCAGACCACGCTGATCCCAACCGGTCAGCCGAAGCGCGGCGATATCGCGGTCTTTAAATACCCGAAAGATCCGAGCCTGGATTACATTAAGCGCGTGATCGGCCTGCCGGGCGATAAAGTCATCTATGATCCTTACAGTAAGACGCTGACGGTGAAACCGGCCTGCGATGAGGGCAAAGCCTGTGACTCTGCGCTGCCGGTGACCTACACCAGCGTTGAGCCAAGCAAGTTTATCCAGACCTTCAGCGGCTTTGATGGCAACGAAACCGGCAACGGTTTTTATCAGGTGCCGCAGGGCGATACCCTGCGCGGCGGACTGCGCCTGGGCACCCGTAAAGAGACCATCGGAAGCGTAACGCATGACATTCTGCTGGTAAACGAAGCGCAGAGTCAGGCAGGCATGTATTATCAGCAGCCGGGCCAGCCGCAGGCGACCTGGGTGGTGCCGAAAGGGCAATACTTCATGATGGGCGACAACCGTGATAACAGCGCCGACAGCCGCTACTGGGGCTTTGTCCCGGAGCGTAACCTGGTCGGTAAAGCGGTCGCTATCTGGATGAGCTTTGAGAAACAGGAAGGCCAGTGGCCAACCGGCGTACGATTCAGTCGTATCGGCGGTATTCACTGATAAAATTGTCTGATTAACAGGCAAAACGGGTGGCCTCCTTTGGGAGGCCACTGCACACCAAACGGAACGTGCTGGAAAGCCAGCCCCGTTTGGTATGCAGAGTCACAGACGCAACAAAGAACTGGAATCGCATGAACCCCATCCTGATTAATAAGCTTCAGCGCAAACTGGGCTACACTTTTACTCATTCGGAACTGTTACAGCAGGCCCTGACACACCGCAGCGCCAGCAGTAAGCACAACGAACGCCTGGAATTTCTTGGCGATTCTATTCTTAGCTATGTGATTGCGAATGCCCTTTATCATCGCTTCCCGCGGGTTGATGAAGGTGACATGAGCCGCATGCGCGCCACGCTGGTGCGCGGCAATACGCTGGCTGAAATGGCGCGCGAATTTGACCTCGGTGAATGCCTGCGCTTAGGGCCGGGCGAGCTGAAAAGCGGCGGCTTCCGCCGCGAATCGATTCTGGCCGATACGGTCGAAGCGCTGATTGGCGGCATCTTCCTCGACAGCAGTATCGAACGGGTAGAGCAGCTGATCCTCGACTGGTACCGGACACGCCTTGATGAGATCAGTCCGGGCGATAAGCAGAAAGATCCCAAAACCCGCCTGCAGGAGTATCTGCAGGGACGACACCTGCCGCTGCCCAGCTATCTGGTGGTGCAGGTGCGTGGCGAAGCCCACGACCAGGAATTCACCATTCACTGTCAGGTGAGTGGCATGGCCGAGCCGGTTGTCGGCGTCGGCTCCAGCCGTCGTAAAGCTGAGCAGGCTGCCGCTGAGCAGGCGCTGATCAAGCTGGGCCTCGAATAGCACTCCGGCATACCGGCGTCTGCGGACGCCGGATGCGCCAAGACACATTGCACTCTTTCGGCGCCGCAACAGGCGCTGAATAACTCAGGATTCGAATGAGCGAAAACGTTACCTATTGCGGCTTTGTCGCGATTGTTGGCCGACCTAACGTCGGTAAATCCACCTTACTGAACCAGCTGCTGGGGCAGAAGGTGTCGATCACCTCGCGTAAGCCGCAAACCACGCGCCACCGCATCATGGGCATTCACACCGAGGGCGAATATCAGGCGATCTACGTCGATACCCCCGGTCTGCACATGGAAGAGAAGCGCGCGATTAACCGCCTGATGAACCGCGCCGCCAGCAGCTCTATTGGCGACGTGGAGCTGGTGATCTTCGTGGTGGAAGGCACCCGCTGGACGCCAGACGATGAGATGGTATTAGGCAAGCTGCGTGACGGCAAAGTGCCGGTCGTCCTGGCGATCAATAAGGTCGATAATATCCAGGACAAGAGCGTGCTGCTGCCGCATCTGCAGTTCCTGAGCCAGCAGATGAACTTCCTCGACATCGTGCCGATCTCTGCGGAAAGCGCCAAAAACGTCGATACCATTGCGGCGATCACCCGCAAGCATCTGCCGCAGGCCGATCATCACTTCCCGGAAGATTACATCACTGACCGCTCCCAGCGCTTTATGGCGTCTGAAATCATCCGTGAAAAACTGATGCGCTTCCTGGGGGCTGAACTGCCTTATTCCGTCACGGTGGAGATTGAACGCTTCGTAAGCAACGAGCGGGGCGGTTACGACATTAACGGTCTGATTCTGGTCGAGCGCGAAGGGCAGAAGAAGATGGTGATTGGCAACAAAGGAGCCAAAATCAAAACCATCGGCACCGAAGCGCGCAGGGATATGGAAGAGATGTTCGAAGCGAAAGTGCATCTCGAACTGTGGGTGAAAGTGAAATCCGGCTGGGCAGATGACGAACGTGCTCTGCGCAGCCTGGGTTATACAGACGATCTCTGATCTGATGGAAGGCTGGCAACGCGCTTTTGTGCTGCATAGTCGCCCCTTCAGCGAAACCAGCCTGCTGCTCGACCTGTTCAGTGAAAATGAAGGGCGGGTGCGGGTTCTGGCCAAGGGCGCACGTTCCCGGCGCTCGCAGCTGAAGGGCGCGTTACAGCCTTTTACCCCCCTGCTGGTTCGCTGGAGCGGGCGTGGTGAAGTCAAAACTCTGCGCAACGCCGAAGCGGTGTCGCTGGCACTGCCGCTGAGCGGCATCACCCTCTACTGCGGTCTCTATGTGAATGAGCTGGTTTCTCGCGTGCTGCAGCAGGAATCGCCTTTCCAGGAACTCTTCTTCGACTACCTTCACTGTCTGCAGGCGCTAGCCTCAACGCACGGCAAGCCCGAACCGGCCCTGCGCCGTTTTGAGCTGGCGCTGCTCGGTCACCTGGGCTATGGCGTCGATTTCCTGCACTGCGCGGGCAGCGGCGAGCCGATCACGGATAACATGACCTACAGCTACCGCGAAGAGCGTGGCTTTAACGCCAGCCTGGTGCTCAATCAGCGCAGCTTTACCGGCCGCGAACTGCGTGCCCTCTATGAACGCGACTTCCCCGATGCGGAGAGCCTGCGCGCCGCGAAGCGTTTTACCCGCATCGCCCTGAAGCCCTATCTGGGCGGCAAGCCGCTGAAGAGTCAGGAGCTGTTTCGCCAGTTTATCCCGAAGAAGAAGCCCGAACAGACAGATGAATAACGCTGGTCGTACCGCCTGCTGACCTGGGCGCGGTACACTCAACACCCCGATGGAAAAGAAGTGAGGATAGTCATGGCTGAGTTGCTGTTAGGCGTCAATATCGATCACATTGCCACGGTGCGAAATGCCCGTGGGACAAATTATCCCGATCCGGTGCAGGCGGCGTTTATTGCTGAGCAGGCGGGCGCAGATGGCATCACGGTGCATCTGCGGGAAGATCGCCGCCACATCACTGACCGCGACGTGCGTATTCTGCGCGACACCATCCAGACCCGTATGAATCTGGAGATGGCGGTGACCGATGAGATGATCGGTATCGCCTGCGATATTCAGCCCCATTTCTGCTGCCTGGTGCCGGAAAAGCGTCAGGAAGTCACCACTGAAGGCGGCCTGGATGTGGCAGGGCAGCAGGAGAAGATCACTGCGGCGGTACGACTGCTGAGTGATGCGGGCATTCTGGTGTCGCTGTTTATTGATGCCGACCACCGTCAGATCGAAGCCGCCGTTGCCAGCGGCGCGCCCTATATCGAAATTCACACCGGCGCCTACGCCGAAGCACCGGAAGGGCTGGCGCGCGAGGCGGAGCTGGCCCGCATCCGCCATGCCGCGACCTTTGCCGCCAGCCTGGGGCTGAAGGTGAATGCCGGTCACGGCCTGACCTACCACAACGTTCTGCCCATTGCGGCACTGCCGGAGATGCATGAGCTGAATATCGGCCATGCGATTATCGGTCGTGCGGTGATGAGTGGCCTGCCGGAAGCGGTCAGAGAGATGAAACAGCTGCTGCGTGAAGCCCGTCGCTGATGGCTATTCTGGGACTGGGCACGGACATCGTTGAGATTGAACGCATTGCCGGGGTGATTGAGCGCTCCGGCGATCGTCTGGCGCGTCGGGTGCTGAGCGAAGCCGAATGGCAGCAGTATCAGGCCCATCAGCAGCCGGTGCGTTTTCTCGCCAAGCGATTTGCGGTGAAAGAGGCGGCGGCTAAGGCCTTTGGCACCGGCATTCGCGGTGGCCTGGCGTTTAATCAGTTTGAAGTTTACAACGATGCGCTGGGAAAACCGGGATTACGCTTCTTCCAGCACGCGGCGGAAGTGGCACAGCAGCTGGGCGTCAGCCGGGTACACGTGACGCTGGCAGATGAACGTCACTACGCCTGCGCCACGGTGATTATCGAAAACTAGCCGTGCAGCAGCACAAACTTCTCCCACAGCGCATCGCGTGATTCGGTGTGCTGTGGGTTAACGATGATAGTGTTATCGATAGGGCAGACCTGCTGACAGGTTGGCGCCTCATAATGGCCGACACATTCGGTGCAGCGGCTGACATCTATCTCATAGATCGCCTCGCCCAGTGAGATCGCCTGATTCGGGCACTCCGGTTCGCACATATCGCAGTTAATGCATCTGGACGTAATCAATAACGCCATGTTTCCCACCTGATAACAACAGAAAAAGCGCGGGTATTATACGCGCTCCCGCTGATCAGACCAGCTTTTTCACCAGCGCCTCGCTGTGGCGAATGTGGCTGGAAGCGCGTTCCGGATCGTTTTGCACCAGCGCCATAAACAGCAGATCGGTCAGCGCAAGCTGGGCCGTCGTTGAGGAGATCGCCGCGCTGCGGGTACTCTGCTCTTCCGCCACCGTATAGAGGCAGTAACTGGCGCTCTGCTGCAGCGTATTCGGGGTAAAGCCGGTAAAGGCGACCACATCCGCACCCACCTCAGCGGCCTCCTGCGCGGCCAGATTGATCTCGCGCCGTTCACCGGTATAGGAGATGGCGAGCAGCACATCGCCCGGCCCCATCGCCTGCACGCTGGCCAGCAGGGCGTGCATATCCTGCTCCGCCACGGCATTGATCCCGATCTTCATCAGCTTCCAGGAGAAGTCTTTTGCCACCAGACCTGACGCCCCAATCCCCACCAGCAGAATACGCCGGGCATTCTTCAGCAGCTGCAGCACATCATTGAGCTTCTCTTCGCTGTTGATATCCAGCGTGGCGCGAATCGCCGACAGCTTTTCGGTCAGCAGTTTTTCACCCACCATTTTGAGCGGGTCGTCGCTGAGAATATGGTTATGCACCGTGATGGCATCCTTGTCCGCCAGTGACTCACTCAGCGCCAGCTTCAGCGCCGGAAATCCTTTGTATCCCAGCTTCTGCGCAAACTTCACCACGCTCGACTGGCTGACGCCGGACTCCTCCGCCAGCTTCTGCGAGCTGAGATGACGCGCCCTGTCAGGTTGCGACAGTAAAAAATCGGCCAGCCGACGCTCGTTCAGTGCCAGACGTGGATAAAGCTGGCGAATGCGCAGCAATGAACTCATGCCCAATCCTCATCATTCAGGGGATAATCGGAGAAGAATAAACTATTCATCAGGCATTGTAGTCATCGGAATTAAAAATGACACTCATCGCCGTTACGCCTGATGATGGCTACACTACTCTTTATGATTCCGGAACCAGACCCGAAGGAGAGTTGTTTGACCAGGGGAACACAACGTCGCATCGTATTTTTCGACCTGGATGGCACTTTGCACCAGCAGGACATGTTCGGCACCTTTATGCGCTATCTGCTGCGCCGGCGACCACTTAATCTGTTGCTGGTGGTGCCCCTCCTGCCGGTGGTGGGGATCGGCCTGCTGTTTAAAGGCCGGGCGGCCCGCTGGCCCATGAGCCTGCTGCTCTGGTCGATTACCTTTGGCCGTTCAGAGCAGACATTGCTGCGTCTTGAGGCGGAGTTTGCCCGGTGGTTTCGCCAGCGGGTTACCGCCTTTCCGGTGGTGCAGCAGCGCCTGACCGACTACCTCGGCAGTGATGATGCCGACGTCTGGCTGATCACCGGATCGCCTCAGTCGCTGGTGGAGCAGGTCTACTATGACTCCGCCTTTCTGCCGCGCGTGAAGCTGATTGCCAGTCAGATGCGGCGCGGCTGGGGGGGACGGGTGCTGGCCATGCGCTGCCTCGGCCATGAGAAAGTCGCCCAGCTCGAAGAGAAAATCGGCACGCCGTTGCAGCTCTACAGCGGCTACAGCGACAGCAAACAGGATAACCCGCTGCTGTTTTTCTGCCAGCATCGCTGGCGCGTGACACCGGCAGGTGAGCTGCAACAGCTGGAATAAGTTTCGGCACCCGTTATAATGCGCCGCTTTTCTGTCGCCCGGAGTGGTCTGCATGAAACAACAAGATGAATACTGGATGCGCCATGCGCTCAGCCTGGCACGCCGGGCCTGGGAGCAGGGCGAAGTGCCGGTGGGGGCGGTGCTGGTGCAGAATGACCGGGTGATCGGCGAAGGCTGGAACCGGCCCATTGGCCAGCACGATCCCACCGCCCATGCGGAGATCATGGCTCTGCGTCAGGGCGGCAAGGTGCTGGAAAATTACCGTCTGCTGGAAACCACCCTCTATGTGACGCTGGAACCCTGCGTCATGTGCGCCGGGGCGATGGTGCACAGCCGGATCACCCGGCTGGTCTATGGCGCGCACGATCTGAAAAGCGGGGCGGCGGGTTCGCTGCTGGATGTGCTGGGTCACCCCGGTATGAACCATCAGGTTGAGTTAGCGAGCGGCGTGCTGGCGGAGGAGTGTGCTGCGATGCTGAGCGACTTCTTTCGTATGCGGCGCGAAGAGAAAAAAGCGTTGCGTCAGGCGCAACGCCAGAGTTAGTTCATGGCGATCTTCGGTTCCACCGCCGGATAGCCTTTGGCCAGTTCGGCCTCGGCTGCTGCCTCCGCCGCCTGGCGTGCCAGGCGCTTCTCCTGCTCCTGCAGATAGCCCACCAGACTGATCTGATACTTGCGGATGTTCTCCACATAGTTATAGGCCTCATGCCCGCGCGCATAGCCGTAGGTCGTCTGGGCGTAGTAGCGTTTCTGGCTCAGCATCGGTAACCGCAGCTTCACATCTGCCCAGCTGTCCGGATTGCCACCCTGACGGGCCGTGAGTTTCCGCACATCCAGCATATGGGCGTAGCCCATGTTGTAGGCGGCCAGCGCAAACCAGATGCGCTCATCTTCCGGGATGGTCTGTGGCACTTTCGACATCATATCCTGCAGATACTGACTGCCACCGCGAATGCTCTGTTCAGGGTCGGTGCGGTCGCCCACATCCAGGCTCTCTGCGGTATTGCGCGTCAGCATCATCATGCCGCGCACGCCGGTAGGGGAGGTGGCCTGAGGATTCCAGTGTGACTCCTGATAGGAGATCGCCGCCAGCAGCCGCCAGTCAATGCTGGTGGCGTACTTCTCAAACAGCGGCTTGATGTCGGGCAGCGTGTTGTCGATCGCGCGCAGGAAGGTGCGGGTATCGACATAATCGAAGGTGCCGACGTGGCCGAGATACTTCTCCTCCAGTCGCGCCATCGCGCCTTCTTCACCCATGCCATTAAAGAAGTCGAGCATCGCGGCATTCAGGCTGTCATCGTCGCTGTGCCGCACATACCAGGTGACCGGCTCCTCATCAGTCACGTCGAACGCCACCGCCAGCTGCGGGTAGATACGCTGCAGCAGGGCGATGGTGACGGAGTCACCAATGGTGTAGTCGAGCTTGCCGTCTGCCACCGCTTCCAGCAGGGCTTTCGGGCTCTGGTCAGTGGAGATGGCCCAGTCCAGATCGGGGAACTGATTGGAACGGGCACTCTTCAGCGTGGAGAGGTAAGCCGAACCGGACGCGACCGTTAACCGCCCCTTTAAGTCACCGAGGTTTTTGGGGCGAGGCTTATCCACGCGGTAGACCAGCTGCTGCGATACGTTGTAGTAACCCGGCCCGGTCTGATAACGGGTCAGGCGTTCGCTGTTGTAATTCAGGCCAGCGGCCAGCAAATCGGCTTTGCCATCATCCAGGTCATCGAACAGATCGCTCAGGTTAGGGCGCACCGTGACCTTGAGCTTGACGCCCAGATAATCAGCAAAACGTTTTGCCAGCTCATAATCCATACCGGCCGGAGATTGATTGACGGTGTAGTAAGTCAGGGGGGAATTGATGGTGCTGACGCGCAGCACTCCCCGTGATTTAATCTGTGAAATCGTGTCCTGCCCACCCCCATACCAGGGAATGGATGGCCACAGCGCTAACGCTAACAGCACGGCAACCAGACCGATAAACAGATAATTAAATTTTAGGCGTTTCAAATAGTTATCTCTCGCTGGCTCTAAGGCCTCTGTCTTTTAAAGGCAGTATTTGTCTTCTTTGAACTCCCAGAGCGAGGGGCATTTTGCGCAACAAAATGACGCTGAGCAACTTTTATAGCAGCTTTTGCGCAAATTTCAGGCAAATCCGTGTCGCCAAAAATTGTGCGCAAACGGTTTCGTCGCGAAGGCGCTTTCTCTATAATACGCCCCGTTTTCCCTGTTGCGCCCAATCAAGCGTCGCCCGGCGCCCTGACGAGAGACTTATGTAATGGAAATTCTGCGTGGTTCGCCCGCCCTGTCGGCATTTCGTGTAAACAAACTGCTGACCCGCTTTCAGGACGCTCATCTGCCGGTGAGTGATATTTACGCCGAGTACATCCATTTTGCTGATGTCAGCACGCCGTTAAGCGCAGACGAACAGAGCCGTCTGCAGCGCCTGCTGAAATATGGTCCCTCTCTTGCTGAACATGCCCCGCAGGGCCGTCTGCTGCTGGTGACCCCGCGTCCCGGTACGATTTCGCCCTGGTCATCCAAAGCCACCGACATCGCCCACAACTGCGGCCTGCCGCAGGTTCGCCGCCTCGAACGCGGCCTGGCCTTTTATGTGCAGGCCCCGCAGCTGACCGAAACGCAGTGGCAGGCGCTGAGCACGCTGCTGCATGACCGGATGATGGAAACGGTCTTCAGCGATCTGGCGCAGGCTGAGCAATTATTCGCGCACCATACGCCGCAGCCAGTGAAGAGTGTCGATCTGCTGGGTGAGGGCCGTCAGGCGCTGGTTCAGGCGAACACCACGCTGGGTCTGGCGCTGGCGGATGATGAAATCGACTACCTGGTGACGGCCTTTACCGCGCTGGGGCGCAACCCCAACGATATCGAACTTTATATGTTTGCTCAGGCGAACTCTGAGCACTGCCGCCACAAGATCTTCAACGCCGACTGGATTATCGACGGTGAGAAACAGCCGAAATCGCTGTTTAAGATGATCAAAAACACGATGGAGCAGACGCCGGACTACGTGCTCTCTGCGTATAAAGATAACGCTGCCGTGATGGAAGGTTCCGAAGTGGGCCGCTTCTTCGCTGACGCCGGAGAGAGCGAATACCGCTGGCATCAGGAAGCGGCGCACATCCTGATGAAGGTGGAAACACACAACCACCCGACGGCCATCTCACCGTGGCCAGGCGCAGCGACCGGTTCCGGTGGCGAAATCCGTGATGAAGGCGCAACCGGACGCGGCTCCAAGCCGAAAGCGGGCCTGGTCGGCTTCTCCGTTTCTAACCTGCGCATCCCGGGCTTTGAGCAGCCGTGGGAAGAGGACTTCGGTAAACCGGCTCGCATCGTCAGCGCGCTGGAGATCATGACCGACGGTCCTCTGGGCGGGGCGGCGTTTAACAACGAATTTGGTCGTCCGGCTCTGAATGGCTACTTCCGTACCTACGAAGAGCAGGTCACCAGCCACAACGGCACCGAACTGCGCGGCTATCACAAGCCGATTATGCTGGCAGGCGGCATCGGTAATATCCGTGCCGACCATGTGCAGAAAGGCGAAATTAGCGTCGGTGCCAAACTGGTGGTGCTGGGCGGCCCGGCCATGAACATCGGGCTGGGCGGCGGTGCCGCGTCATCAATGGCCTCGGGCCAATCTGATGCTGACCTCGACTTCGCCTCCGTTCAGCGCGATAACCCGGAGATGGAGCGCCGCTGCCAGGAAGTGATCGACCGCTGCTGGCAGCTGGGCGATGAGAACCCGATTCTGTTTATCCACGACGTGGGCGCGGGTGGCCTCTCCAATGCGATGCCAGAGCTGGTCAGCGACGGCGGCCGCGGCGGCCGCTTTAATCTGCGTGACATCCTGAGCGATGAGCCGGGTATGAGCCCGCTGGAAGTGTGGTGCAACGAATCACAGGAACGTTATGTGATGGCGGTGGCCCCGGATCAGCTGGCGCAGTTTGAAGCGATCTGCCAGCGCGAACGCGCCCCGTTTGCGGTGATTGGTGAAGCGACCGAAGAGCTGCACCTGAGCCTGGAAGATTCGCATTTTAATAATAAGCCGATCGACATGCCGCTTGACGTTCTGCTCGGCAAAACGCCGAAGATGACGCGGGATGTGGTGACGCAGCAGGCGCAGGGCAACGCGCTGCAGCGTGACGGCATTACCCTGGTTGATGCGGTCAATCGTGTCCTGCATCTGCCAGCCGTGGCGGAAAAAACCTTCCTGATCACCATCGGTGACCGCAGCGTGACCGGCATGGTGGCGCGCGATCAGATGGTCGGACCGTGGCAGATCCCGGTCGCCAACTGTGCCGTGACCACCGCCAGCCTCGACAGCTATCACGGTGAAGCCTTTGCCCTCGGCGAACGTTCGCCGGTTGCACTGCTCGACTTCGCCGCCTCGGGCCGCCTGGCCGTGGGTGAAGCGCTGACCAACCTGGCGGCAACCCAGATTGGCTCGCTGAAGCGCGTGAAGCTTTCGGCAAACTGGATGTCTGCAGCCGGTCATCCGGGTGAAGATGCCGGTTTATATGCGGCGGTGAAAGCGGTCGGCGAAGAGCTCTGTCCGGCGCTGGGGATCACTATCCCGGTCGGTAAAGATTCGATGTCGATGAAAACCCGCTGGCAGGAAGGCACCGAACAGCGTGAGATGACCTCTCCGCTGTCGCTGGTAATTACCGCGTTTGCCCGGGTCGAAGATGTGCGCCGCACCGTTACGCCGCAGTTGCAGGCCGACCGGGATAACCTGCTGCTGCTGATCGATCTCGGCAATGGGGCAAATACCCTCGGCGCAACCGCGCTGTCTCAGGTCTATCGTCAGCTTGGCGACAAGCCTGCGGACGTGCGCGATGCCACTCAGCTGGCAGGCTTCTTTAACGCCATTCAGGCGCTGGTGGCTGAGCAGAAACTGCTGGCTTACCACGACCGTTCAGACGGGGGCCTGCTGGTGACCCTGGCCGAGATGGCCTTTGCCGGTCACTGCGGCATCGACGTTGACATCGCCGCGCTGGGTAACGATGCGCTGGCCGCACTGTTTACCGAAGAGCTGGGCGCCGTGATCCAGATTAACGCCGCCGATCGTGCTGCGGTGGAGCAGATCCTTGCCGATCACGGCCTTGCCGCCTCAACGCATCTGCTGGGCAGCGCGCAACCGGGCGACCGCTTCGTGATCCGTGCCGGTGAGAGTGCCGTCTACAGCGAAAGCCGGACCACGCTGCGGACCTGGTGGGCAGAAACCACCTGGCAGATGCAGCGCCTGCGTGACAACCCGGCATGCGCCGATCAGGAGCATGAGGCGAAGAAAAACGACAGCGACCCAGGCCTGAACGTTAATCTGACCTTCGATCCGCAGGAAGATGTGGCGGCACCGATGATCGCCACGGGTGCGCGTCCACGGGTCGCCGTGCTGCGTGAGCAGGGGGTCAACTCCCATGTGGAAATGGCTGCGGCTTTCGACCGGGCCGGATTCACCGCCATTGATGTGCACATGAGCGACCTGCTGGCCGGTCGTCGCGGTCTGGAAGAGTTCCAGGCGCTGGTTGCCTGTGGTGGCTTCTCCTACGGTGACGTGCTGGGCGCTGGCGAGGGCTGGGCGAAATCGATTCTGTTCAACCCGCGCGTGCGTGATGAGTTCGAAACCTTCTTCCACCGTCCGCAGACCCTGGCGCTGGGCGTCTGTAACGGATGCCAGATGATGTCGAATCTGCGTGAGCTGATCCCGGGCAGCGATCTCTGGCCGCGCTTTGTGCGTAACCAGTCTGAGCGCTTCGAAGCCCGCTTCAGCCTGGTCGAAGTGGCCGCCAGTCCGTCACTGCTGCTGGACGGCATGGCCGGCTCGCACATGCCTATCGCGGTTTCCCACGGTGAAGGCTTCGTTGAGGTGCGTGATGCGGCGCATCTGGCCGCGCTGGAATCGAAAGGTCTGGTGGCGCTGCGCTTCGTGGATAACTTCGGCAAGGTGACCGAAACCTATCCGGCTAACCCGAACGGCTCGCCAAACGGTATCACGGCCGTGACGAACGAAAGTGGTCGCGTCACCATCATGATGCCGCATCCGGAGCGCGTATTCCGTACCGTCAGCAACTCCTGGCATCCGGCAGAGTGGGGCGAAGACAGCCCGTGGATGCGTATTTTCCGCAACGCGCGCAGACAGCTGGGTTAATTTCATCCGCTGCATTAAAGAGGAGGCCTCCGGGCCTCCTCTTTTTTTGCCCCCTGTTGGCAAAAGGCGACAGAGCGATAAGGGCAATGTCGCTTTCTGGTGACATCTATCCTGCTGATTTTATTAGATTGCTTAACAGAGGTGATTTTGTGTCGCTTTCGGACGACACTCCGCCCCTGTCATCATCAGACTTTTCGCACGGGGAGGCGGGCCAGGGCAGGCAATATGCTGAAAAATATAATCATTTATTTTCTGGCACGGAACTTGCTATAATCCTGCAGCTGCTCATTCACCTGTTTATGATTGCCCCGCCTGGCGGAAAAGAGCTCATAAAGCCCGAATGACGCACCAAACGGAGCCTGCCGTCCAACTGACCGATAATCGCTTGCGTTATCAAACACCGGACGTAACGTTGAGTAAGGCTCCACCCATTCTTACACGAGGCATTGCGCGTCGTGTCCACGGCAGGCCACTGAGCCTGCCGTTTTCTTTTCTTCCTCTTTCTTCCGTCAGCAGAGTCCGCTAGCATCCTGTCAGCACTCTTTTAAGGAAGCGGCCGCGTGAAAAAATGGCGTTTATTTCCCCGTTCTCTGCGTCAGCTGGTGCTGATGGCTTTCGTGCTGGTGTTGCTGCCTTTACTGGTGCTGGCCTGGCAGGCGTGGGAAAGTCTCTCTGCGCTAAGCGAGCAGGCCGCTGACACCAACCGCAATACGTTTACCGATGTTCGCCGCAGTGAGGCGATGGCGCGCACGGCGGTGGAGCTGGAGCGAAGCTATCGTCAGTATTGCGTGCTGGACGATGCCTCACTGGCCCGCCTCTATCAGACCCAGCACACCCGCTACAGTCAGATGCTGAGTTCGCACAGCGCCAGCCTGCCGGAACTGCCCGTCTTTCAGACGCTGCAGGCCACCCTGCCGCTGCTGACGCCACTGAAATGTGATAATGGCAATCCGGTGCCGGTTGCCGCAGAGGCGCTGGATCGCTTTTCAGCCACCAACGCGCAGATGGTGCAGGACACGCGTGAAGTGGTGTTTGCGCGCGGCTTACAGCTGCAGCGCGAAATTGCCGATCGTGGCCAGTTTTTCGGCTGGCAGGCGCTGATTCTGTTTATCATCAGCCTCGCGCTGATGACGCTGTTCACCGGCATGATTATCGGACCGGTCAAGCGTATCGAGCGGATGATCAACCGGCTGGGGGAAGGGCGGGAGCTGGGGAACAGCGTGAAGTTTCGTGGCCCGCGCGAGCTGCGGTCGCTGGGACAGCGCATCGTCTGGCTGAGCGAACGGCTGGCCTGGCTGGAAACGCAGCGCCATGAATTTCTGCGCCATATCTCTCATGAACTGAAAACGCCGCTGGCCAGCCTGCGCGAAGGCACGGAGCTGCTGGCGGATGAGGTGGCTGGCTCGCTGAATGCCGATCAGAAAGAGGTGGTCGCTATCCTCGACGGCAGCAGTCGCCATCTGCAGCGCCTGATTGAACAGCTGCTTGATTACAACCGCAAACTGGCCGATGGCCCGATTCGGCTGGAGCCGGTCAGCGTAGTGGATGCGGTCGGGTCGGTGGTGAACGCGCATGCACTCTCGGCCCATGCCAGAATGATGCAGACGGTGGTCGACCTTAAAGTCAGCCACTGTCTTGCTGAACCCACGCTTCTGGTGCGGGTCATCGATAACCTCTACTCGAACGCCGTGAACTACGGCAGCGAATCCGGTACCATCTGGCTGCGCAGTCAGCAGCAGGGGGATCGGATCTGGATTGATGTCGCCAACAGCGGCACGCCGATCCCGCCGGAGGAGCAGGCCATGATTTTTGAGCCGTTCTATCAGGGCAGCCAGCAGCGTAAAGGGCCGGTCAAGGGCAGCGGACTGGGTCTGAGCATTGCCAAAGATTGCCTGCGCCGGATGCAGGGCGACCTGACGCTGGTTGCCTGCGAACAGGCGGATGTCTGTTTTCGAATTGAACTGAACACCACAGCCGGGAACGTCTGACTGATGAAATATTTACCCGCTTTGCTGCTGAGCACGCTGGCGACGCTGCTGCTCAGCGGATGCACCACCGCACCGGCCACCTCCTCTCTGCCGTCTGGTCATCAGGTGGCGGAGCCGGAGGTGACGGTCGCTGACTACCTGGCGACCCGCTGTAACGATCTGTGGCCGATAGAGAAGAGCGCGGCGCTGAGCAATCCCCTCTACTGGATGCGGGCGATTGACTGCGCGGAACGCCTCTCTCCCGCCGAAGCGAGAGCCGAAGCCCACCGCTGGCCGGCAGAGAGCTGGTCGCGCGCGTTCAAGCAGGGCGTGCTGATGGCCAATGGCAACGTGACCCCCGTAGAGCGCCGTGACTATGTGGCAACCCTGGATCGCTACAACAGTGATTTTCCGCCGTCCGTGCGCCCGCTGATTCAGCTGTGGCGCAGTAACCAGACCGCGCAGCTTGACCTGAGCGAAGCGCGCACCCGCTATGCGCATCTGCAACAGAGCAGCGACCTTCAGCAGGAGACGCTCCGCCAGCAGATGGTTAAACAGCAGCAGCAGCTCAGCGATACCCAGCATAAGCTGGAGCGGCTGACGGACATTGAGCGTCAGCTCTCCTCGCGCAAAGCCCCGGATGTCTCTGAAAACGGCCATGGCACCGCGCTGCCACAGGATGAGGAGCAATAATGGTCAGACAAGCGGCAAAACTGCTGCTGGTGGATGACGATCCCAGCCTGCTGAAGCTGCTGGGCATGCGTCTGAGCAGCGAAGGCTATCAGGTCACCACCGCAGCCAGTGGACCAGAGGCGCTGCGCCTGCTGCAGAAAGAGAAGATTGAGCTGGTGATCAGCGATCTGCGTATGGATGAGATGGATGGCCTGGCGCTGTTTGGCGAGATTCAGAAACGCCATACCGGTCTGCCGGTGATTATCCTGACCGCACATGGATCGATTCCGGATGCGGTTTCCGCTACGCAGCAGGGAGTATTCAGCTTCCTGACCAAGCCGGTCGATCGCGATGCGCTCTATAAAGCGATTGATGAGGCGCTGGCTCAGCAGGCGCCGGTCAGTGATGACCGCTGGCGGGAGGCGATTGTGACCCGCAGCCCGCTGATGTTAAGGCTGCTGGAGCAGGCCCACATGGTGGCGCAGTCGGACGTCAGCGTGCTGATTAACGGACAGAGCGGCACCGGTAAAGAGATGCTGGCGCAGGCGATCCACGCCGCCAGCCCGCGCAACGGCAAGCCGTTTGTCGCCATTAACTGCGGCGCGCTGCCGGAGCAGCTGCTGGAGTCGGAGCTGTTCGGTCACGCCAAAGGTGCCTTTACCGGCGCGGTCAGCGCCCGCGAAGGGCTGTTCAAAACCGCGGGCGGCGGCACGCTTTTCCTGGATGAGATTGGAGACATGCCGCAACCCTTGCAGGTCAAGCTGCTGCGGGTGTTGCAGGAGCGTAAGGTCAGGCCGCTGGGCAGCGATCATGACAGCGAGATCGACGTGCGCATTATCTCCGCCACCCACCGCGATCTGCCGAAGGCGATGGAGAAAAAAGAGTTTCGCGAGGATCTCTTCTATCGTCTCAATGTGGTGAACCTGAAAATTCCGGCGCTGCATGAGCGCACCGAAGATATTCCGCTGCTGGCTAATCATCTGCTGCGTCAGGCTGCGGAGCGCCATAAACCGCAGGTGCGCAGTTTTTCAGTCGATGCGATGAAGCGTCTGATGGCCGCCAGCTGGCCTGGCAACGTGCGTCAGCTGGTTAACGTGATTGAGCAGTGCGTGGCGCTGAGCTCATCGCCGGTCATCAGCGATGCGCTGGTGGAGCAGGCGCTGAGCGGAGAAAACAGTGCGCTGCCCACCTTTGCCGAGGCGCGCAATCAGTTTGAGCTGAACTATCTGCGTAAGCTGCTGCAGATGACGAAGGGCAACGTGACCAACGCCGCGCGACTGGCTGGACGCAACCGCACGGAGTTCTATAAGCTGCTCTCCCGTCATGAGCTGGATGCCAGTGATTTCAAAGAGTAGGGCAGGCTGAGACGGGCGAGCGGCAGGTTGCCTGCTGAGGCCCGGATCGTGGCCGGACAGTCTCCCGGCGCTGACAGCGCTTGCGGCAACCTGAAGAATCCCGGATATTAGCGCCCGACAGCGCCAGCAACATTTATACTTGATAAACCCTCTGACCATGGAGGGAGTGAAAAAGGGTCTGACATGAAAAAGATTGATGCGATTATCAAACCATTCAAGCTCGATGATGTTCGTGAAGCCTTAGCGGAAGTGGGCATCACCGGGATGACCGTGAGTGAGGTTAAAGGCTTTGGTCGCCAGAAAGGGCACACCGAGCTGTATCGCGGCGCAGAGTATATGGTCGACTTTTTGCCGAAAGTGAAGATCGAGATGGTGGTGGGCGACGATATCGTTGATACCTGCGTCGAGACCATTATGCGCACGGCGCAGACCGGCAAAATCGGTGACGGTAAAATCTTTGTCTTTGACGTTGCGCGCGTGGTGCGAATCCGTACCGGCGAAGAGGATGAAGAGGCAATCTGATGCCCTGCTGCGCCTTGCGTGTATCCGCTGCTGCCAGCATTACCCTGCATCGTTCAACAGATTAAGCCCGCACTGCGGGCTTTTTTACGCTCATTACATGCCTTTATGCGGGCCAAACAGTTCGTAATGAATGCGTGTGTCTGCCACGCCGGCATCCCGCAGCTGCGCCACCACGTGCTCCATAAAAGCCAGCGGACCGCAGAGATAGAAGTGGGTGGCGGGTGAGGTCAGCCGTACAGAGAGGGCGGTGAGATCCATCACGCCCTGAGCATCATAGTGTCCGGCATCCTCAGCTGCGGGCTCGCGATACCAGACCCGGTGGGTGAAATCGGCCAGCTGTGCGCCTGTCGCGGCCACTTCATTGCGAAACGCATGCTGTCTGCCGTTCTCTGCCGCGTGCAGCCAGCTGACCGGCGCGCGATGATAACCGGCGGCCAGCGCATGCAGCATCGCCAGCATCGGCGTCTGACCCACGCCCGCGGAGATCAGCGCCACCGGCGTAGCAGGCGTCACCTCAAGGAAGAAATCCCCGTGCGGCGCGGTCAGCTGCAGCACATCACCTTCGCAGGCATGCTGATGCAGCCAGCCGGAGACGCTGCCCGCGGCTTCACGTTTCACCGCGATACGGTAATCTCTGCCGTTGCTGAGGTGAGTAAGCGAATACTGACGGATCTGACGATGGTCGAAACAGGCGGGCTGCAGATGAACGGTCAGATACTGACCCGGTTTAAAGGCGGCTACCGGTCCCCCGCCAACCGGCGTCAGGGTAAAGCTTTTGATCACCTCGCTCTGCTGTTCAATCGCGCTGATGCGAAACGCACGGGTGCCGCGCCAGCCACCGCGCTGGTTCTCTGTCGCCTGATAAATCTCCTCCTCACGCTGGATGAACAGATCCGCCAGCACGCCATAGGCCCGTCCCCACGCGGCCAGCGCCTCTTCACCCGGATTCAGCAGCTCGCGCAGCGTTGCCAGCAGATTCTCCCCGACGATAGCGTACTGCGCAGGCTGAATATTCAGGCTGGTGTGCTTCTGCGCAATCTTCTCTACGGCGGGCAGCAGCACGGCCAGATTCTCCAGATTCGCGCCATAGGCGCAGATAGCGTTAAACAGGGCTTCGCGCTGAGCACCGTTGCGCTGATTGTTCATGTTGAAAACGTTTTTCAGCTCCGGGTGGCGGGTCAGCATGCGTTCGTAAAAGTGCACGGTCAGCTTCGGACCGCAGGCGGCGACGGCAGGGAGGGTCGATTTAACAGCGGCGATTGTCTGTGCATCAAGCATATCAGTGACCTCATTTTAAAGTTGCATTTTAAATGCATCTTAATACCGTCTCGCTTCTGCTGTAAACCCGCCGGTCAGTTTTCACCGGCTGCCGGTGGCAACTTTTCCGTGCATCCGGAAAAAAGCGCCTGTTATCAGACGCGGAATCGGCGGGCCGGAGAGGGGAGAAAAGGTGTAAAAAAGCAGTGCCACCCGCCAGCCAATCGTTTGCGTAAAAAGAGGCGGTTCACCCTACCTTCACCTGTTAAAACGGTTTACACTGTGGGCCTTCGCTCCCAGAGGGGGCAAATACCGTCAGAAAGTTAGCTGAGTCAGGAGATCCGGATGTTAAAGCGTGATATGAACATTGCCGATTATGATGCCGAGTTGTGGCAGGCGATGGAGCAGGAGAAAGTGCGTCAGGAAGAGCACATTGAACTGATTGCTTCTGAAAACTACACCAGCCCGCGTGTTATGCAGGCGCAGGGTTCTCAGCTCACCAACAAATACGCTGAAGGCTATCCGGGTAAACGCTACTACGGCGGTTGTGAATACGTTGATATCGTTGAGCAGTTGGCGATCGATCGCGCAAAAGCGCTGTTTGGTGCCGACTACGCTAACGTGCAGCCTCACTCCGGCTCACAGGCAAACTTCGCCGTCTACACCGCGCTGCTGCAGCCGGGCGACACCATCCTTGGGATGAATCTGGCGCACGGTGGACACCTGACTCACGGCTCACCGGTTAACCTCTCCGGCAAACTCTATAACGTGGTTGCTTACGGCATCGATAAAACCGGTAAAATCGACTATGACGAGCTGGCTGAACTGGCACATACCCACAAGCCAAAAATGATCGTGGGCGGCTTCTCTGCCTACTCCGGCGTCTGCGACTGGGCAAAAATGCGTGAAATCGCCGACAGCGTTGGTGCCTGGCTGTTCGTCGACATGGCGCACGTTGCCGGTCTGGTCGCGGCTGAGGTCTATCCGAGCCCGGTTCCGCATGCGCACATCGTCACCTCCACCACCCACAAAACCCTGGCGGGTCCGCGTGGCGGCATCATTCTGGCGAAGAACGGCGACGAAGATTTCTACAAAAAGCTCAACTCTGCGGTCTTCCCGGGCGGTCAGGGTGGTCCTCTGATGCACGTTATCGCCGGTAAAGCGGTAGCCTTCAAAGAGGCGATGGAGCCGGAGTTCAAAACCTACCAGCAGCAGGTGGCAAAAAACGCCAAAGCGATGGTAGAGGTGCTGATTGAGCGCGGTTACGACATCGTCTCTGGCGGAACCCATAACCATCTGTTCCTGATCGATCTGGTGAGCAAAAACATGACCGGTAAAGAAGCGGATGCCGCACTGGGCCGTGCCAACATCACCGTCAACAAAAACAGCGTGCCAAACGATCCGAAGAGCCCGTTTGTCACCTCGGGTATCCGTATCGGTACCCCGGCCGTCACGCGTCGTGGCTTTAAAGAAGCAGACGTGCGTGAACTGGCAGGCTGGATCGCGGACGTGCTGGACAACGTCAACGACGAAGCGACCATTGAGCGCACGAAGCAGAAAGTGCTGGAAATCTGCGGTCGTCTGCCGGTCTACGCTTAATCGCTAACCTGTTGTAAGACACCACAAAAAGGATGGCATCTGCCATCCTTTTTTATTGCCTGTCCGGTGGCGCTCTGCCAGAGTAGCGCCCACCTGTGCTGCAAGGCAGCAAACCTGCTGGAGGGAATATGGCAATTGGCTCCGCCAGATGGCTCGGACTGGGCTACTTCACTTACTTCTTCTGTTACGGCATCTACCTGCCATTCTGGGGCGTGTGGCTGAAAGGCACCGGTCTGGATGCAGAAAAAATCGGCCTGCTGCTGGGCTGTGGCATGGTGGCGCGCTTTGTCGGCAGCCTGCTTATCGCGTCTCAGGTCAGAAATCCTGCCCGGCTGATTACGGCGCTGCGCCTGCTGGCCCTGATGACCTGCCTGTTCATCATCGGATTCTGGGTGGGTGAGCAGTGGATGTGGCTGATGGCGGTGATGATTGGCTTCAACCTCTTTTTCTCCCCGCTGGTGCCGCTCAGCGATGCGCTGGCCGCCACCTGGACACGGCAGATTGGTCTGGCTTATGGACCGGTGCGACTGTGGGGATCGCTGGCCTTTGTGCTCAGCTCGGCGTTAACCGGTGTGCTGGTCAGCGCCTGGACCTCCCAGGCGATTCTGCTGCTGCTGTCGCTGGGCGCGGTCAGTATGCTGGCCGGCATGATGCTCACCCCCGTCACGCAGCCACAGGGCGATGAGCGCCAGGGTGCCGCAGGTGGAGGCTGGCAGGCGTGGCGGGCGCTGCTGCGTGAGAACGCCGTCTGGCGGTTCATGCTCTGCGTGACGCTGCTGCAGGGGGCGCACGCCGCCTATTACGGCTTCAGTGCTATCTGGTGGCAGGAGAGCGGCTACTCCGCCTCGACGGTGGGCTATCTCTGGTCGCTGGGCGTGGTGGCGGAAGTCGTGGTCTTTGCCCTGAGCAACCGCCTGTTCCGTCGCTGGAGCGCCCGGGATCTGCTGCTGCTTTCAGGCATCTGCGCGCTAATCCGCTGGAGCCTGATGGGAGCCACTACCACACTGCCGCTGCTGATAGTGGCGCAGATCCTCCACTGTGGCAGCTTCACCGTCTGTCATCTGGCGGCGATGCGCTTTATTGCGGCGCGGCAGGGAGCCGAAGTGATCCGGCTGCAGTCGCTCTACTCCGCCCTGGCAATGGGCGGCGGGATAGCGGTAATGACCATGATCTGTGGCGTGCTGTTTACCCATCTGCAGGGCCACCTTTTCTGGGTCATGGCGCTGGTGGCGCTGCCCGCCCTGTTCCTTCGTCCCGGCTACGACTCCAGTAAATAACGAATACGCTGCTGATGGTGTAACGTCAGCGGCAGTTCGGCGTGCACCAGCGGCGGCGAGAAGAGAGGCAGCGAAGTAGGGTAGGGCGAGATGATGATATCGACATCACGCGGTGCGCCCTCCTGCTGAAACTGTCTGATATCCTGATAGGTAATATTGATCGGCAGCAGCGTGATCTCGCGGATCTGCTGCTCCACATCCTGCTCCAGCTGCGTATCATCCCCCGTCAGAATCAGCACCTGCTTCTCCTGCAACGCACTCTCCTGCATCAGCCAGGCACCGAAGATAATGGTCATTAAACTCACTTCTTCCGGCGTAAAAGCGACACTGTAGTGCTGTTCAAACGGCTGTAAGGCCTGCTGGGTGGTGCGCAGCAGACGGGGATAGAGGCGGCTGACATCCAGCGCGACGCTGTTGTCGATGCCGATATGGAAGTGGGTGCGCTCCAGCGCCTGGGCCAGATGCGGGTAGAGCTGGTTCAGCAATCCGTCGCGGTCAGCAAAGGTAACACCGGCGCACTGTTCGAAGTCATTGATCAACTGCTGCGTCGCCGTCATTAACTGCTGCTCGGCAGGATGATGAATGGCATGGGTCAGCGGCGTATGGATCTGGCTGAAGAGCAGCGTCCAGAAATCCGCTTCGCTGATCGGCGGGGCCAGGTGACAGCGTTTGCGCCAGTGGTGAATCACATCCTCGGCGGCCTGCCGCTCTGCCTTATGCAGCAGCCAGTGACGCTGCGCCTCACTGAACAGCACCGGCTGGCGCTCGCATAAGCCATATTTCATAAAAATCTGCAGAAAAAGGCGGTCACGCTCGCTGAAATCCCGCTTCAGGCGCAGGCCGCAGTGCTGGATCAGTGCCTGCAGATTGGTCTCATCCCACAATGCTTTCTCAATCTTCATCACCTTCAGGCGCTGGCGCAGCGGGGCGGCAAAATGCGCGCAGACAAACTCCTGCGACAGACGCAGACTGCGCCGCAGGTTGTGCAGCAGACAGAGTCGCCGATTCAGCTCTGTGCCATGAAGACGAAAACTGCCGTCCACCATCTGGTGCAATTCCAGCTGGTGATATCGCTGTATCTCATGACCGACATCCGCGATATCCTGTCGGGCAACGGCAGGATCGACGCCATTAAGCTGGCAGACTTTCTCAAGTGTGAGCGCGGATGATGGCAGAAACAGCAGCAATAAAAGGTGGCACTGACGCTGTGAACGGGTGAAGAGTGGTGCCAAAGGGGTAGCAGAACTCATCAATCAGATTTCCAGCAGGCTATTTTGAGCTAAGAATAGTCAACCGCGTCAGCGCCTGTGCGCTTTGCGCGGTTTATTTGCCGGAGGTTTAAGGCGGGTCACAAAATTTTGTTACTTATAGATTCTTTTCATCGGGAACGTTACTTTATAACATTATGAAACGCGCACTTCTGACCTTACTGATGGCACTAAGTCCGGCTGTCGTGGCTCACCCTCACAGTTTCATCGACATGAAAACCGCGCTGGTGGCACAGGGTGACACCTTTACCGGTTTAAAGATGACCTGGACCATGGATGAAATCACCTCCGCCGATCTGCTTTATGATGCAGGCGACGCCAGACCGGGCAGCGTGGTGTGGAAAAAGCTGGCGGCGGGCGTGATGGCGAACGTTCTTGGTCAGCACTACTTTTCTGAAGTCTGGCATAACAAACAGCGGGTAAAGTTTTTGAATCTGCCAACGGAATACAATCTGTCACGAAATGGCCACAAGGCGGTGCTCGAATTTATTCTGCCGCTGGCGGAGCCGCCGACGCTGACCGGACAGCACTTTGAGATCCTGACCTTCGATCCCACCTACTTCGTCGATATGTTCTATGACAATCCCGGCGCCTTAACGCTGCCGCCTGCACTGCAGGGGCGCTGCCGCTTTACCCTGACGACACCGAAACCCAATGATTCGCTGAAGCAGTATGCGCTGTCGCTGGATAAAGCCGATGCCCCCGCAGAGGAGATGGATCTGGGCCGCCAGTTTGCTCAGACGGTGGGGCTGACATGTCAGTAATGTCCACACCGGGGCGGGGATCGCGGCTCTGGCCACTCTGGCTGATGGCGGCGCTGCTGCTGAGCGGCGGACTGCTGGTCTGGATCTACTGGTCACAGATTCTGCTGCAGAGCGTCTTGTGGCAGAAAGATCTGCACCGGCAGATGACGCAACTGTTGCAGCAGGTGGCTGAGCAACCCCATCAGGCGGGTCTGTCGCTGGTGATTTTCAGCCTGCTGTATGGCGTGCTGCATGCGCTGGGGCCGGGCCACGGAAAAGTGGTGATCGCCACCTTTCTGGCGACCCATCCTGCCAGAGTGAAAACCAGTATCAGGCTGACGCTGCTCGCCTCACTGTTGCAGGGCTCGGTGGCTATCGGGCTGGTGACGGTGATGCTGGTCATACTGCAAACCTCGTCGCGGCAGCTGCACCTCAGCAGTTTCTGGCTGGAGAAGGGCAGCTATCTGCTGGTGATCGGTCTGGGTGTGCTGATGGGCTATCGGGCGCTGCGTGCCCTGTGGCGGGCTTTGCGTCCCCGGCCTGCGCCACTGTTTCGCGCTTTCCAGCCCCATCATCAGCATGATGCGCAGTGTGGATGCGGACATGCGCACCTGCCAACACCGCAGCAGATGCAGGGAAGTGTCAGCCTGAAAACTCAGCTGCTGGTCGTGGTGTCGATGGGATTACGCCCCTGTTCCGGCGCGATCATGATGCTGCTGTTTGCCAAAGTGATCGGCGTGTATGGCTGGGGCGTGATCTCGGCTGCGGTGATGGCGCTCGGCACGGCCCTCACCATTTCCGCCATAGGCGTGCTGGTTCAGCAGGCGCGCTCGGTGGCGCAACGGCTGGCGCAGCCCCGCGAAACGGCGGGCAGCGCGCGGCTGCTTATCCCGCTGCTGACCCTGACCGGCAGTCTGATTTTAATCGTCGCGGGTCTCGCCCTGTGGCAATCAGCCCAGCTGACGCTGGGCGGTGGTATCCGGCCTTTCTGAATTAAAAACGCAGCGGGAATAAAATAGCCGCTGCGTTCTTCTCTTCGCTAATCCGCTTTAAATTCACATCTTTATTATTTTCTCACGCCGCTTTAGTGGAGAAGTGACTATTTCCTGTCTACGCTGTTAATACCAAATCGGCACGTCGCCGTCGGGATGATAAAAGATCAAAGCAGCTTTCTTTTTTGCGAGGAGTATATTTCATGGCTGATACCCGTATTAATAATGGTTATACCGAAACGCTGGCGACCGGGCCCGCAGGATTACCGTTAAAGCGTATTTCCTGGAGCGCCGTATTTGCCGGTGTTATCTGCGCGCTTATCGTTCACATCATTCTGACGCTGCTGGGAACGGCGATCGGTGCCACCACCATTGATCCGATGAAAGAACAGAATCCTCTGGATGGCCTTGGTACGGGCGCACTGGTCTGGACGGCGATTGAGATGCTGGTTGCCATTGCGGCGGGTAGCTATGTGGCAGGACGTCTGGCGCAGCGCGAAGGCGCAATGCACGGTTTGCTGATGTTTGGCCTTAGCACAATTTTCACTATTTACCTGGCGGTTACGCTGGCTTCCAGTGTATTAGGCGGCGCGATGAATATTGTAGGCTCCGGCTTCCAGGCGCTGGGTAATGGTATTTCCGCAGCGGCACCTTCGGTAACGCAAATGGCAAAAGAGAAGCTGCAGGAAAATAATATTAATCTGGATAACCTGCAGAGCGAACTGGAAACCACGCTGCGTCAGACCGGTAAGCCGGAATTACAGCCAGAGAATTTAAAACAGGATGCGAATAACGAAGCGCAGAATGCAGAGAATCAGGCGAACAATACCGCAAACCATCCGCAGACGGCCGATATCGATCTGGCTAACTGGTTAAAAGGTGTGATGGATCGTCATTCTGATACGCTGCAGGCCGCTGATCGTGATGCGCTGAAAAATATTATCAAGGCGCGTACCGGTAAAAGCGATGAGGAAGTGGATCAGATCGTAGCCAAAACCGAGCAGAGCTATCAGCAGGCTGTCCAGAAGTATCAGGAACTGAAACAGCAGGCTGAGCAGAAAGCGCGTGAAGCCGGCGAAAAAGCGGCCGCCGCCACTGCAAAAGCGAGCTGGTATGCCCTGATTCTGCTGATCATCGAAGCCGTGCTGGCGGGTGTGATGGGCATGGTGGGTCGTCGCACTCAGCCTCGTCAGGTGCTGGCGCACGAACGTCGCTAATCCCCTGTAACAGGCAATAAAAAAGGCGGCTGAGAAGCCGCCTTTTTTCTGTCTGAAACTTAGCGTTTTAACGCTTCGCTCAGCTCATCACGCATGGAGGAGAGCATCGCTTTCACCACGCGCGGGTTACCGGCAACGATATTACCGGAGTGCATATAGCCATGGTTACCGGTGAAGTCTGTCACCAGACCGCCCGCTTCACGAACCAGCAGTTCTCCCGCCGCAAAGTCCCACGGCTTCAGGCCGATTTCAAAGTAACCGTCCACGCGACCGGCGGCCACGTAGGCCAGATCCAGCGCAGCTGAACCGGTGCGGCGGAAATCGGCGCACTGCGTAAAGAGTTTGGTCAGGATGTTCATGTAAGCCGGTGCATGCTGCTTCATCTTGAACGGGAAGCCGGTTGCCAGCACGGTGCCATCCAGATCGCGGGCAATGCTGCCGCGCAGACGATAGCCGTTCAGCTGGGCGCCCTGACCGCGTGAAGAGGTGAAGAGCTCATTGCGCATCGGATCGTAAACGACCGCGACTTCAGTGCGGCCTTTGATGCGCACAGCGATAGAGACAGCGAAGTGGGGCAGACGTTTGATGAAGTTTGAGGTGCCATCCAGCGGATCGATAACCCATTGAACGTCCTGATCTTCGCCCGCCAGCTCACCGCTTTCTTCGGTGATGATGGTGTGTTTCGGGTAAGATTTACGAATGATTTCGATAATCAGGCGTTCTGCTTCACGGTCAACATTGGTTACGAAGTCGTTGCTGCCTTTCTGGCTGGCTTCGACGGCGTCCGGGGTTTCATAATATTTGGCAATTAAATTTCCGGCCTTGCGCGCTGCGCGCACGGCAATGTTGAGCATTGGATGCATCGGTATCTCTCGCTGGATGTTAAAGAACGGGGAAAACGGCGCGGAGTATAGCAGTGTGTTCGGTAAATGTCCTGCTTTATGTTAGGATTCTCCCCACTGATTTTACTGACCCGTTTCTGAGTATCCCTAATCATGCTGCAAAATATTCGTATCGTTCTGGTTGAGACCTCTCACACCGGTAACATGGGCTCCGTTGCGCGCGCCATGAAAACCATGGGCTTAACCAACCTCTATCTGGTGAATCCGCTGGTCAAGCCCGACTCACAGGCCATCTCACTCGCGGCGGGTGCCAGCGACGTTATCGGCGACGCGAAAATCGTCGACTCGCTGGATGAGGCGATCGCCGGCTGCAGCCTGGTCGTGGGCACCAGCGCACGGTCCCGCTCACTGCCATGGCCAATGCTGGATGCGCGTGAGTGCGGCGTGAAAAGTGTGGAAGAGGGCCAGCAGGCACCGGTCGCGCTGGTCTTTGGGCGTGAGCGCGTCGGCCTGACCAACGAAGAGTTGCAGAAGTGTCACTATCACGTCGCGATTCAGGCGAATCCGGAGTACAGCTCGCTGAATCTGGCGATGGCGGTGCAGATTATCGCCTATGAAGTGCGCATGGCATGGTTACAGTCGCAGGAGCAGACCAGCCCGCCACCGAAGTATGAAGAATCGCCTTATCCGCTGGTCGACGACCTGGAGCGCTTCTATCAGCATATGGAACAGATGATGCTGAACAGCGGCTTTATCCGTGAAGCCAATCCGGGTCAGGTGATGAGCAAACTGCGCCGTCTTTATACCCGCGCGCGTCCGGAACGGGATGAACTCAACATTCTGCGCGGCATGCTTTCCTCCTTTGAAAAGCCAAAAAGCGATAAAAAATAACGGGTTAATAGTTGACTGAATTACCAGGTTAAATAGTTGAGTGTTTTACCAGGTTAAATAGTTGACCAATTTACTCGGGAATGTCAGACTTCAGAGCATCTGTTGCTAATCCTCCGATAACCGGACGCTATTGAGGTCGTATGCTATGAGACTGACATCCAAAGGACGTTATGCCGTTACCGCAATGCTGGACGTTGCCCTTCACTCCCATGAAGGCCCGGTCCCGCTGGCTGATATTTCAGAGCGTCAGGGCATTTCGCTCTCCTATCTGGAGCAGTTATTCTCGCGGCTGCGCAAAAACGATCTGGTCTCCAGCGTCCGGGGACCGGGCGGCGGTTATCTGCTGGGCAAAGCGTCCAATACCATCTCTGTCGGTGAAGTGATCACCGCCGTGGATGAGTCTGTTGATGCAACGAAGTGCCAGGGGAAAGAGGGCTGCCAGGGCGGCGAACGTTGCCTGACCCACGTATTGTGGCGCGACCTGAGCGTGCGCATCAGTGACTTCCTGAATAACATCACGCTGGCTGAGCTGGTGAACAATCAGGAGATCCTGGATGTCGCCGACCGGCAGAATGCGATTGATAATCGCCGCTTCCAGAGCCCGCGTACTCAGGAAATCAACATCAATCAGCGCGCCTCGTAATCCCCCCTGTTGCGGCCCTTACTGCTAACGCGGTCAGGGCCGAATCTGCTATAAAGACGTATGATTTTTTATACGGAGCTGTAGCGCAATGAAATTACCGATTTACCTGGATTACGCCGCCACCACGCCGGCCGATCCGCGTGTGGCCAGCAAAATGATGCAGTTTCTGACGCTGGATGGCACGTTCGGTAACCCGGCCTCGCGATCGCACCGTTTTGGCTGGCAGTCTGAAGAAGCGGTCGATGTTGCGCGTAATCAGATCGCCGAACTGGTCAATGCCGATCCGCGTGAAATCGTCTTTACCTCAGGCGCCACCGAATCTGACAACCTCGCGATCAAAGGTGCGGCCCACGCCCATCAGGCGCGCGGCAAACATATCATCACCAGCCGGACCGAACACAAAGCGGTACTCGACAGCTGTCAGCAGCTGGAACGTGAAGGCTTTGAGGTCACCTGGCTTACGCCTGGCAATGACGGCATTATCTCCCCTGACCAGCTGCGGGCGGCGCTGCGCGACGACACCATTCTGGTCACCCTGATGCACGTCAATAATGAAACCGGCGTGGTTCAGGATATCGCCGCCTTTGGTGAACTCTGCCGCGAACGTGAGATTCTGTTTCATGTGGATGCGACCCAGAGCGTCGGCAAGCTGCCCATCGACCTCAGCCAGTTACCGGTCGATTTGATGTCCTTTTCTGCTCACAAACTCTATGGCCCGAAAGGCATCGGCGCGCTCTATGTGCGGCGGAAACCGCGCGTGCAGATCGCCGCCCAGATCCACGGTGGCGGGCACGAGCGCGGTATGCGATCCGGCACCCTGCCGGTTCATCAGATTGTCGGGATGGGGGAAGCCTTTCGCATCGCAGCTGAAGAGCGCGAAACCGAGATGGCGCGTCTGCAGGCGCTGCGTGAGCGTCTGTGGCAGGGCATCAGCGCACTTCCGGGCGTAACCCTTAACGGCCATCCTCAGCAGAGCGCACCGAATATTCTCAACGTCAGTTTCGCTGACGTTGAGGGTGAGTCATTGATCATGGCGCTGAAAGATCTGGCGCTCTCTTCCGGCTCGGCCTGTACCTCCGCCAGCCTGGAGCCTTCCTATGTTCTGCGGGCGCTGGGGCTGAGTGAAGAGCTGGCGCACAGTTCGCTGCGCTTTTCGCTGGGACGCTTCACCACCGATGAAGAGATCGACTACGCCATCGCGCTGGTGCAGAAATCCGTGACGCGTCTGCGGGCATTAATGAAATCCTGACACCCGGTCAGAATCCGGAAACGGCACCTGTCATTGCACTTCGCTGGCATCACCCGACGGAATCTGTTATCAGGTCTGTCTGCGGATTGCATTTAACATCTTATTAAAGCCGTTATAACAATCAGGCTGGATGAAACAGATAACGATTATGGAGCTTTTCGATGACCACACAACCGATGAACATCACGCTTAGCAGCCAGCCCGCCGATGCGCGCTGGGGCGAAAAAGCGATTCTCAGCAGCAACGACAGCGGCATGACGCTGCATCTGACCGGCGCGGATGCGCTGAATACCATTCAGCGTGCGGCGCACAAAATCGACAGCCAGGGGATCCGCCACGTGGCGCTCACCGGCGAAGGCTGGCACCTTGAGCAGTGCTGGGCATTCTGGCAGGGCTTCCGTGGCCCGAAAGGGCAGCGTCAGGTGGAGTGGCCGGCGCTGGGCGAACATGAGCAGGCGGAGTTTGACCGTCGTCTGAAAGCGATCGACTGGGTTCGCAACGTCATCAACCTGCCTGCAGAAGATCTGGGGCCGGAACAGCTGGCACACATGGCGATCGATCTGATCAGTGAAGTAGGCGGCAGCGCCGTCAGCTATCGCATCACTAAAGGTGACGATCTGCGCGAGCAGGGCTACATGGGTCTGCACACCGTAGGACGCGGCTCGAATCGCCCGCCGGTTTTCCTGGCGCTGGATTACAACCCGAGCGGTGATGAGAGTGCGCCGGTCTATGCCTGTCTGGTCGGTAAAGGCATCACTTTTGATACCGGCGGCTACAGCCTGAAGCAGAGCAGCTTCATGGATTCGATGAAGTCAGATATGGGCGGAGCGGCGACCGTCACCGGCGCGCTGGCGCTGGCGATTTCCCGTGGCCTCAACAAGCGAGTCAAACTCTACCTCTGCTGTGCCGACAACATGGTCAGCAGCAACGCCTTTAAACTGGGCGATATCATTCGCTATCGCAACGGTAAATCAGTGGAAGTGATGAACACCGATGCGGAAGGACGTCTGGTTCTGGCCGACGGCCTGATCGATGCCAGCGAACAGAATCCGACGCTGCTGATCGACGCTGCCACCCTGACCGGCGCAGCCAAAACGGCGCTGGGTAACGATTACCATGCGCTGTTTACCTTTGACGACGTGATGGCACAGTCGCTGATGGGCAGCGCGGTGAGCGAGAATGAACCTTTCTGGCGTCTGCCGCTGGCAGAATTCCATCGCAGCCACCTGCCGTCTAACTTCGCTGACCTTAACAATATCGCCAGCCCTTCCCATGCGGCGGGTGCCAGCAGTGCGGCAGCATTCCTGTCCCACTTCGTCAGCCACTATCAGCAGGGCTGGCTGCACATCGACTGCTCTGCGACCTATCGCAAAGGCGCGGTCGATCAGTGGGCCGCAGGCGCAACCGGCCTGGGCGTGCGCACTATCGCCAACCTGTTACTGAAATAAGCTGACCCCAGCGGTGGCCGATGCCACCGCGATGCAGAGAGCAACTATGAACCGTCTTGAAGAGGTGCTGAAGCTGGCCGCAACTGAGCCAGCCCATCGGCCCGAATTTTTTCAACTGCTGCTGGAGTCCGATGTCTGGGTACCGGGTGAAAGCACCCAGCCACAGCTCGATGCCAGTACGCCGGTTGATCTGCAGCACTGGGAAAAAGAGGATGGCAGCAGCATCATTCCTTTTTTCACGTCAGAACAGGCGATGAGCGAAGCCGTCACGGGTGAACAGGCCTGGCTGCGTCTGCCGGTGCGGACGCTGTTTGAGATTACGCGCGGCGAAACGCTGTTTCTCAATCCAAAACTCCCATCCGGCAAAGAGTTTACCCCGGCAGAGATTACGCATCTGCTGGCGGAGCAGGGCAGTGCGCTGAGTCAGCAGACCGTGCTGGAAGGCGGGCACGCCCTGCTGCTCTCTGAGGTGGCCGAGCCGCCTGCGCAGATGATCGACTCGCTGACGCAGCTGTTCAGCAAGCACAAGGAGGTGCGGCGCGCCTTTGTTGCCAGCATTCGTGAGCAGGCCGACGAAGCGCCTAATCTGCTGATTGGAATTGAAGCGGACAGCAACATTGAGGCGATCATTCAGGCGGCGGGCAGCGTGGCAACGGATACGCTGCCGGACGATGCGCCGATTGATATCTGCGAAGTTACCCTGCAGGACCGCGGTATCAGCCACTTCTTTACCGCGCATATCACGCCCTTTTATGAACGTCGCTGGGGCAGTTTCCTGCGTGACTTCAAGGGCAGCGAGCGGATTATCTGACGCAGTTAAAAACAGGCGGCTCATGGGCCGCCTGTTTTTTATTTCGCAATCGGTAAGTCGTCGCGACTGCCCCATTCACCCCAGGAGCCGTCATACAGCGTGACATCCCGCGCCCCCAGCGCCGTCAGCGCCAGGATCACCACCACCGCCGTGACGCCAGAGCCGCAGCTGGCCACTACCGGTTTGCTGATATCGACGCCGGCGTCAGCAAACAGCTGGCGCAGCGCCGCCTCCGGCTTCAGTTCTCCCTGCTCTACCAGGCTGTTCCACGGCACGTTCAGACTGTTGGGAATATGCCCGCGATGTAATCCCGGACGCGGCTCGTCCACTTCCGCGTTGAAGCGATTGGCCGCACGTGCATCCACGATCTGTGCGCCGCCTTCATGGCTGATCAGCAGCACATCCGTCAGACGTTTCACCCGGCTTTCATCCGCCTGAGCCTCAAACTCGCCTTCCGGCAGGCTGACCTCGCCGGTTTCCAGCGCAAAGCCCGCTGCTTTCCAGCCCTGCAGTCCGCCCGCCAGGATCGACACCTGCGCGACACCAAAGGTCTTCAGCATCCACCAGGCGCGTGGCGCGGAGAAGAGATTGCCTTCGTCATAGACCACCAGGTGTTTATCGCTGCTGACGCCCAGCTCGCGCATCGCCACGGCAAAGCGTTCGGCGCGCGGCAGCATATGGGGATAGGGGCTGGTGTGATCGGACAGCGCTTCGATATCGAAGTAAGGAGCGTCGGGTAAGTGTCCCGCCAGATATTCAGCCTGAATATCACGCACGGCCTCCATGCCGGGTGGCAACATGCGCGCATCCAGTACCTGAAGCCGCTCATCATTATAGTGCTCTTGTAACCAGTCGGCGGACACAAACAGTGGCGTCGTCATAACAACCTCATCTCTGCAATCTGTGATAGCAGTGTCGGGGAATGTGGAGACCATCTCAAGCGATGCGTTAATAAAATGGGGCAGGGGAGGAGAAAAAGCCTGGCGTGCTGCTCAGGAATCGTCCGTCAGGCCAGTAGCACCGGCGCTTTTTCAGGCAAAATCATAATGAAGACGCCTCTGCGTCGACTCAGATCAAGAATTTTCAACAAATTAGGGATCTCTGATAGGCAATGCCGCACTCAGCCCCTATAATCGGCGCCGTTTATTGGCCGGGGGCTGCGCCGCCGGTTTCTTCAGGACGTCAAGACAGAGGTCATCATGGCAATCGAACGTACTTTTTCTATCATCAAGCCAAACGCCGTCGCTAAAAATGTGATTGGTGCTATCTACAACCGTTTTGAAAGCGCTGGCTTCAAAATCGTTGGTGCAAAAATGCTGCAGCTGAGCAAAGAGCAGGCTGAAGGTTTTTACGCTGAGCACCAGGGCAAGCCATTCTTTGATGGTCTGGTTGAATTCATGACCTCTGGCCCGGTTGTCGTTTCTGTACTGGAAGGTGAAAATGCCGTTCAGCGTCACCGTGACCTGATGGGTGCGACTAACCCGGCAAACGCACTGGCTGGCACCCTGCGTGCTGACTACGCAGACAGCTTCACCGAAAACGCCACGCACGGTTCAGATTCTGCTGAATCCGCTGCCCGCGAAATCGCCTATTTCTTCGGCGAAAACGAAATCTGCCCACGTACCCGTTAATCGCCTGGCGATAAACAGCAGGTCGGCTTTACAAAAATCTGCCTGAGGGAGCCACTCCCGCCTGTTATCAGGCCGCAGATGTTGTACAATATTGCGCCTTCATTGACTTCGCTTAATGAAGGCGCAATTTTTTTCACCTATCCCTGAACAGCGCCATAACGTGTAACAACGAGGCCAGAGAATATTATGTCCGAACAGATTGTGACGTCCGCGTCCGCATCCCCCATTGTCGTTTCCCCTAAAAGCCAGAAAATCAACCTGCTGGATCTCAACCGTCAGCAGATGCGCGAGTTTTTCCAGTCGCTGGGCGAAAAGCCGTTCCGTGCCGATCAGGTCATGAAGTGGATTTACCACTACTGCTGCGACGATTTCGAGCAGATGACCGACATCAACAAAAAGCTGCGTAACCGGCTGATGGAGCTGACGGAGATCCGCGCACCGGAAGTGGCTGAAGAGATGCGCTCCACTGACGGCACCATTAAATGGGCCATCCGCGTGGGCGATCAGCTGGTGGAAACGGTCTATATCCCGGAAGGCGACCGCGCCACGCTGTGTGTTTCTTCGCAGGTGGGGTGTGCGCTGGAGTGTAAATTCTGTTCGACCGCACAGCAGGGTTTTAACCGTAACCTGCGGGTGTCAGAAATTATTGGTCAGGTGTGGCGTGCGGCGAAAATCGTCGGCGCAGCAAAAATCACCGGCCAGCGTCCTATCACCAACGTGGTGATGATGGGCATGGGTGAGCCGTTGCTCAACCTCAATAATGTGGTTCCGGCAATGGAGATCATGCTGGATGACTTCGGCTTTGGTCTCTCCAAACGTCGTGTGACCCTCTCTACTTCAGGTGTGGTGCCTGCACTGGACAAACTGGGCGATATGATTGATGTGGCGCTGGCCATTTCACTGCACGCGCCTAACGACAAGCTGCGTGATGATATTGTTCCGATCAACAAAAAGTACAATATCGAAACCTTCCTGGCAGCGGTGAAACGCTACATTGGCAAATCTAACGCCAACCAGGGACGCGTGACCATTGAGTACGTCCTGCTGGATCATGTCAATGACAGTACCGACGATGCGCATGAGCTTGCCGCATTACTGAAAGAAACACCGTGTAAAATCAACCTGATTCCGTGGAACCCCTTCCCGGGTGCACCTTATGGCCGCAGCTCAAACAGCCGCATCGACCGCTTCTCCAAGGTGCTGATGGACTACGGTTTTACCACCATTGTGCGTAAAACCCGTGGCGACGATATTGATGCCGCCTGTGGTCAGTTAGCGGGTGAGGTGATCGACCGCACCAAGCGTACGCTGCGTAAAAAAATGGCGGGTGAAGCCATCTCTGTGAAGGCGCTCTAGAAGCGTGACAGAGAACGTTTCCTGACGTGAAGACGCGTGGCAGGCTGCAGCCTGTCAATGTCAGGCAGAGGGAAACGATCGTGCGTAACGGATTACCCGCCAGTGTACTGGCGCTGTTTGTTGTAAGCGGGTGTGTCAGCCAGCCGCACTCATCCGGTGCTGAAGAGGTGCGTCTGCAGTTAGGGATGCACTATCTGGCGGCGGGTGATTATGCCGCTGCTGAGCGAAACTTTCTGCGCGCGCAGGCCGCCGCGCCAGAGGATTACCGGGTCTCGCTTGCGCTGGCACGACTGGCGCAACAGCAGGGCAATCAGACAGCAGCCCAGGCAGGGTTTATACTGGCACAGCAGCAGGCCCCGGATAATGGTTTTGTTGCTAACAATTACGGTGCGTTTCTCTGCGCTTTAGGGCAGTATGACGAAGCGCATCAACAGTTTAGTCGGGCAGAAACCGCTCCGTCGTCTGATGCACGCAACGACGCGCTTGAACTGGCAGGTTTTTGTTACCTGCAGGCGGGGGATGTTGTTGCCGCCCGCAGGACGTTACGCCGGGCCATTGAAGCCGACAGGCGAAAAGCTGATTCGCTGCTGGCGGAGGCTGAAAAGCAGATGGCTGAAAACCATCTGGCGAGGGTGCAGATTTTGCTCGACGTTTACCAGCTACAGTTGCCCGAAACGGCACGCAGTCTGGCGTTACACTTACGTTTCGCCGCGCTACAGGGAAATGCCGCAGACGTTTCACGTTATGGCGACCAGTTAGCGCGACGTTTTCCGCAATCGATACAGTACCAGCGTTATTTAGCTAATGAATACTGAAGCCACTCAAGAAAACTCTGCATTACATTCAACAGGTGATCGCCTGCGTCTGGCCCGTGAGCAGATGGGGCTGTCACAGCAGAACGTCGCTGAACGTCTGTGTCTGAAACTCTCTACCGTGCGTGACATCGAAGAGGACAAATCGCCTGCCGATTTAGCCTCGACGTTCCTGCGCGGTTACATCCGCTCTTATGCGCGTCTGGTGCACATTCCTGAAGAGGAACTGCTGCCGATGATGGCGAAACAGACGCCGGTCCGGGCGGCAAAAATCGAGCCGATGCAAAGTTTCTCCCTGGGCAAGCGCCGCAAGAAACGCGACGGCTGGTTAATGATTTTTACCTGGCTGGTGGTGTTCGTGGTGATTGGCCTGACCGGCGCCTGGTGGTGGCAGAATCACAAAGCGTCGCAGGACGATCTGGTGCCGATGACCGACCAGAACGGCAGCAGCGGCGATAGCGGCCAGTCGATTCCGCTGGGTGAGACCAGCGGTGACAGCGCGGCGCCAGCCGCGCCTGACGAAAGTAATACGGCCGCCAGCGACAACAGCGCGACCAGCACGCCAGCCACCTCTGCGCCGGCTGCCAGCACGACCACTACCCCAGCCACGACGCAGACCGACAGCAGCAATGCTGTCGTGTCACCGAGCCAGGCGCCGCAGGACACCACATCGGCAGCACCGGCCACGACTAATCCTGCAACCAGCACGACACCACAGATGCCGGTCGGCGCTGCCGCAGTCAGTGAACCGGCGGCCGACCCGAATGCGGTGGTCATGAACTTCACCGCCGACTGCTGGCTGGAAGTGAGCGATGCCACCGGCAAAAAACTGTTCAGCGGCATTCAGCGTAGTGGTGGTAAACTGAGCCTCGCGGGCACACCTCCGTATCGTCTGAAAATTGGCGCGCCGTCCGCGGTTCAGGTGCAATATCAGAATCAGCCCGTTGATTTAAGTCGTTTTATCCGTAATAACCAGGTTGCTCGCCTGACGTTGGGTGCGCAATAACAGCGTATCGCGTACCGGGCAATTGTGGAGAAGAAATATGCATAACGAAGCACCCATTATCCGTCGTAAATCCAGACGCATTTACGTCGGCAAGGTGCCGGTCGGTGACGGCGCACCTATTGCCGTCCAGTCGATGACCAACACCCGCACCACTGACGTGGAAGCGACGGTAAATCAGATCAAAGCCCTTGAGCGCGTCGGTGTCGACATCGTTCGTGTCTCGGTGCCGACCATGGATGCCGCAGAAGCGTTCAGGCTGATCAAACAGCAGGTGAACGTGCCGCTGGTTGCAGACATCCATTTTGACTACCGCATCGCCCTGAAAGTCGCCGAATATGGCGTTGACTGCCTGCGCATCAATCCCGGTAATATCGGGAACAATGAGCGTATCCGTATGGTGGTTGACTGCGCGCGCGACAACAATATTCCGATCCGGATTGGCGTTAACGCCGGTTCTCTGGAAAAAGATCTGCAGGAAAAGTATGGCGAGCCGACGCCGCAGGCGTTGCTGGAATCGGCCATGCGTCACGTCGATCACCTCGACCGTCTTAACTTCGACCAGTTTAAAGTCAGTGTAAAAGCCTCTGACGTCTTCCTGGCAGTGGAATCTTATCGCCTGCTGGCAAAACAGATCGATCAGCCTCTGCATCTCGGGATCACCGAAGCGGGCGGGGCGCGCGCTGGCGCAGTCAAATCGGCGATTGGGCTGGGTCTGCTGCTGTCAGAAGGGATCGGCGACACGCTGCGTATCTCGCTGGCGGCCGATCCGGTTGAAGAGGTCAAAGTCGGCTTCGATATTCTGAAATCACTGCGCATCCGTTCGCGCGGGATTAACTTCATCGCCTGCCCGACCTGTTCACGTCAGGAGTTTGACGTGATTGGCACCGTCAACGCGCTGGAGCAGCGTCTGGAAGATCTCATTACGCCGATGGATGTCTCCATTATCGGCTGTGTGGTCAACGGACCGGGCGAAGCGACGCTCTCGACCCTGGGCGTAACCGGTGGCAGCAAGAAGAGTGGTTTCTACGAAGATGGCGTGCGTCAGCGCGATCGTCTCGATAACCATGACATGATCGATCAGCTGGAAGCGCGCATTCGTGCCAAAGCGTCGATGCTGGATGCCAGCCGCCGGATTGACGTGCAGCAGCTGGAAAAATAATGGCGTGCGCAGCCTGCGTGCGTGACTTTTTTGACTGAACCTGTGCGGTTTCATCCTCATAAGGTATGATGCCGGACAGGTTTTTTTGCATTAAGAGATTTTAACGTGGCGAAGAATATTCAGGCGATTCGCGGGATGAACGACTACCTGCCTGCGGATACCGCTCTCTGGCAACGGATTGAAGGCGTACTCAAGCAGACGCTGGCGAGCTACGGCTACAGCGAAATTCGCTTGCCGCTGGTGGAGCAGACCCCACTGTTTAAACGCGCCATCGGTGAAGTCACCGATGTGGTTGAAAAAGAGATGTACACCTTCGAGGACCGCAATGGCGAAAGCCTGACGCTGCGTCCGGAAGGAACCGCAGGCTGCGTGCGAGCCGGTATTGAGCACGGTTTACTCTACAATCAGGAGCAGCGCCTGTGGTACATGGGGCCGATGTTCCGCTATGAGCGTCCGCAGAAGGGCCGTTATCGCCAGTTTTACCAGATCGGCGTCGAAGTGTTTGGTCTGCAGGGACCGGACATCGATGCGGAGCTGATTATGCTCAACGCCCGCTGGTGGAAAGCGTTAGGCATTGCCGACCACGTTCGCCTGGAACTGAACTCCATCGGCTCACTGGAAGCGCGTGCGCACTACCGCGACGCACTGGTCGCCTTCCTCGAACAGCACAAAGAGGTGCTGGATGAGGATTGCAAACGCCGCATGTACAGCAACCCGATGCGCGTTCTCGACAGTAAAAATCCCGATATTCAGCAGCTGCTGAATGATGCGCCGCAGCTCGGCGACTATCTTGATGACGAATCACGCGACCATTTCAGCGGCCTGTGTGCCCTGCTGGATGACGCGGGCATCCGCTACACCGTCAATCAGCGTCTGGTGCGCGGCCTGGATTACTACAATCGCACCGTGATTGAGTGGGTCACCGACAGCCTGGGTTCACAGGGTACCGTGTGCGGCGGCGGTCGCTATGACGGCCTGGTAGAGCAGCTCGGTGGACGTGCCACCCCTGCGGTGGGCTTCGCGATGGGCATGGAGCGTCTGGTGCTGCTGGTTCAGGCGGTGAATCCGGAATTTGAACCGACGAGCAATGTGGATGTCTATGTTATCGCTTCCGGTCAGGGCGTGCAGTCCGCTGCGATGCAGCTGGCTGAGAAATTGCGCGATGAAGCGCCAGAGCTGAGGCTGATGACTAACTTTGGCGGCGGCAACTTCAGGAAGCAGTTTGCCCGCGCTGACAAGTGGGGCGCTCGCGTCGCGCTGGTGCTGGGCGAGGATGAAGTCAAAGCCGGTCAGGTCGTGGTGAAAGATCTGCGCCGTGGCGAGCAGCAAACGCTGGATCAGGCAGAGGCTGCTGCTGTATTGCGCACGCTGTTACAGGCGTAACACAGCACCAACCATAGAAAGGAGAAGGATTGCGTGGAAGTGTATAGCAATGAGAACGAGCAGACCGAAGCGCTGCGCAACTTTTTTACCAGCAATGGTAAGGCGTTAGCCATTGGCGTAGTCATCGGTATTGCTGCGCTGGGTGGCTGGCGTTACTGGAGCAGTCATCAGGACGATACTGCGAAAACGGTATCGGCCCAATATCAGCAGCTGACCACCGCCATGCAGGCGGGCAAACCTGAGACGCTGGAAGCGGTCAACCGGTTTGCCAGCGAAAACAGCAACACTTATGGTGCGCTGGCGGCGATGGATCTGGCGAAGCAGTATGTGGATGCCGGTCAGCTTGATAAAGCCGCAGCACTGCTGCAAAACGGACTGAAAGATACCAAAGATGCCAATCTGCAGGCGGTCATTAACCTGCGTCTGGCTCGCATTCAACTGCAACAGAATCAAGCGGATGCGGCGCTTAAAACCCTTGACGGTGTGAAGGGTGATGGCTGGACAGCCATTGTGGCCGATATTCGCGGCGAAGCGCTGCTGGCCAAAGGCGACAAGCAGGGCGCGCGCGATGCCTGGAGTAAAGGGGTGGAATCTGACGCCTCTCCGGCATTGAAGCAAATGATGCAGATGAAGATGAATAACTTAAGCTAAGCCAGTCAAGAGAGAGCGCATGGAATTACGTAAATACCTGCTGCCGGGACTGATTTCAGTCACTTTGCTCAGCGGTTGTTCGCTGTTTAGCGGCGAAGAAGATGTAGTGAAAATGGCCCCGCTGCCGAAGGTGGAAAATCAGTTTACGCCAGAGAAAGTGTGGAGCACCTCGGTCGGCGATGGCGTGGGTGATTTCTACTCCAATCTGCATCCTGCCTGGCAGGACAATACGGTCTTTGCAGCCGACCGCTTTGGTATCGTGAAAGCGCTGGATGCCGCAGACGGTAAAGAAAAATGGAAAGTCGATCTCTCTGAGAAAACCGGCTTCTTCTCGAAAAATCGCTCAGCCCTGTTATCGGGCGGCCTGACGGCGGATGGCGATCGGATCTATGTCGGCAGCGAGCGCGGTCAGGTTTATGCCCTGAACAGCAGCGATGGCAGCCTGGCCTGGCAGACGAAAGTCGCCGGTGAAGCGCTGTCACGTCCGGTGGTCAGCGATGGCCTGGTGCTGATCCATACCAGCAACGGCATGTTGCAGGGGCTGGACCAGAGCAGCGGGGCAGTGAAGTGGAGCGTTAACCTGGATATGCCTGCGCTATCACTGCGCGGTGAATCGGCTCCGGCTGTTGCGTTTGGCGGGGCCATTGTCGGTGGTGACAACGGCCGCGTCAGTGCCGTCGTGATGAACCAGGGGCAACTGATCTGGCAGCAGCGTATTTCTCAGGTCAGCGGCGCAACCGAAATCGATCGTCTGAACGATGTCGATACGACCCCGGTTATCGTCAACGGCGTGGTTTACGCGCTGGCGTACAACGGTGACCTGACGGCGCTGGATCTGCGTTCCGGCCAGATTCTGTGGAAACGCGAAATCGGCGGCGTGAAAGATCTGATTGTTGATGCAGGCCGCATCTATCTGGTCGATCAGGATGACCGTGTGATTGCCCTGAACGCGGACGGTGGCGTCGCTATCTGGCGTCAGAGCGATCTGCTGCATCGCAACCTGACTTCACCGGTGCTCTACAACGGCTATCTGGTGGTCGGCGACAGCGAAGGGTATCTGCACTGGCTGAACACCACTGACGGTCGTTTTGTCGCGCAGCAGAAGCTGGACAGTTCCGGTTTCCAGACCGAGCCCGTGGTCGCCAGCGACAAGCTGCTGATCCAGTCGAAAGATGGTGAGGTTTATGCGATTACCCGTTAACGGGTAAACGTCCGGCAGGTGAAATCCTCCGTTCCGACGGCTCCTGATTTAATCAGGGGCCGTTTCGTTTTTAGTCAGGCATGGTATTCTTTGCGCCTTAAGCCTGAACTTAACGGCCAGAGCCGTTATAATCACGCCATTCGGGCGATTCATTTTTTATTGAGGCATTTTGTTATGGTACCTGTGGTCGCGCTGGTTGGGCGTCCCAATGTGGGAAAATCTACGCTATTTAACCGCTTAACCCGCACTCGTGATGCGCTGGTAGCGGATTTTCCCGGACTGACTCGCGATCGCAAATATGGTCGCGCCGAAGTGGAAGGGCGCGAATTTATTGTTATTGATACCGGTGGTATCGACGGCACCGAAGAGGGTGTTGAAACGCGGATGGCTGAGCAGTCACTGCTGGCGATTGAAGAAGCGGATGTCGTACTGTTTATGGTTGACGCACGTGCGGGCATGATGGCCGCCGATCAGCAAATCGCTAAACATCTGCGTTCCCGCCAGAAAGCCACTTTCCTGGTGGCGAACAAAACTGACGGGCTCGATCCGGATCAGGCGGTTATCGACTTCTACTCACTCGGCCTGGGCGAGATCCACGCCATTGCGGCGTCGCACGGTCGCGGTGTCACCAGCCTGATTGAAACGGCGCTGCTGCCGTGGATGGAGACGGTTGAGCCGGTCGAACTGACCGAAGAAGAAGAGAACCAGGCTTACTGGGCGGCGCTGGACGCCGAAGAGATCGCTGAGCAGGAAGCCGCCGGGGAAGAAGAAAACTTCGACCCGACAGGTTTACCTATCAAGCTGGCCATCGTGGGGCGTCCTAATGTAGGTAAGTCAACGCTTACTAACCGTATCCTCGGTGAAGACCGCGTGGTGGTCTACGATATGCCCGGCACCACCCGCGACAGTATCTATATTCCGATGGAGCGTGACGGACGTGATTACGTACTGATCGACACCGCCGGGGTGCGTAAGCGCGCCAAGATTTCTGACACCGTAGAGAAATTCTCGGTGATCAAGACGCTGCAGGCGATTGAAGATGCCAACGTGGTGATGCTGGTCATCGACGCCCACGCCGGTATCTCGGATCAGGATCTCTCCCTGCTGGGCTTTATTCTCAACAGTGGCCGCTCGCTGGTGATTGTGGTTAACAAATGGGATGGCCTGTCGCAGGAAGTGCGTGACGAAGTGAAAGAGACGCTGGACTTCCGTCTGGGCTTTATCGATTTCGCCCGCATCCACTTTATCTCTGCGCTGCACGGCAGCGGCGTGGGTAACCTGTTTGAATCGATCACTGAAGCCTATGACTGTTCGACCCGGCGCGTAAACACCTCGCTGCTGACGCGCATCATGAACATGGCGGCAGACGATCACCAGCCACCCCTGGTGCGCGGCCGTCGCGTTAAGCTTAAGTATGCCCATGCCGGTGGTTACAACCCGCCCATCGTGGTCATCCACGGGAATCAGGTGAAAGATCTGCCAGATTCTTACAAGCGCTACCTGATGAACTATTTCCGCAAATCCCTGAATGTGATGGGAACGCCAATCCGTATTCAGTTCAAAGAGGGTGAGAACCCTTATGAAGGCAAGCGTAACCTGCTGACGCCGACGCAGCAGCGTAAACGTAAGCGTTTGATGGCGCATATGAAAAAGAATAAGCGTTAACGAGAAGAGGGCCATGAGGCCCTCTTTTTTTTGTGCTGAACACGCTGCTCAGGAGGAGAAAGTGACTATTCACTGCGAAAAATGTCAGCAGCCACTGCGGCTCAGCGACGGCGAATTTATCTGTGACCGCTGCAGTGCGCACTATCCGGCGCAGCCCGTCTGTCCGGACTGTCACCAGCCACTGACGGTACTGAAAGCCTGCGGTGCGGTCGACTATTTTTGTCAACATGGCCATGGATTGATCTCGCGCAGGCGGGTGCAGTTTCAGCCGTCCACACCGTAAGATTTGGCTATGATTAAACGCACCGGTGAACCCGACCCGCCCGCCGTTTTGTAGCAAAAATGCTATTACGTCGTAACAAATGAGTTGTATATGTTCACTCGGTTATGTACCAGGTGGTACAATCCTGCCGCGTCGTGGGAGGGGCCAGCCACATCTGTAGGCTTCCGGCCCTCAGATTCTTACGGACGCGGGTCTGTTTATAATTGATTTGAAACAGAACGGGGCTCTGCGCAGAACGTTTAAGGCGCGGAGTCCGGACGGTACCTGTCCGGACGTTCTGTTTATTCAGGAGAGATAGTTTATGGCTGAAACATCCTCCCGCTCCGCCAGGGGGTTGGGAATCGCATCCGTGCTGCTCGGACTGGTGCTGCTTGCTACCGGTCTGTTCTTTGCAATCGGTGGCGGCAAACTGGTTGCGCTTGGCGGCAGCTGGTACTTTTTGATTGCGGGGATCGTCATCGTACTTTCCGCAATTCAGTTCTTCCGCCGCAAATCGTCGGCAGCGGTTCTTTTCCTGCTGGTCTTTATCGGCACGCTGATCTGGTCGCTGTTTGATGCCGGGCTGGATTTCTGGCCGCTGGTCTCACGCCTGATGGTGCCAGCCGGACTGACACTGCTGGCCTTCCTGATCTGGCCTTCACTGCGTAAGCATGAAGGTAAGCCCTCACTGGCAAAACCTTCCTATACCTTCTCCGCACTGCTGGCCGCAGGCATGGTGGTCACGCTGGTGCAGATGTTCCAGCCGCATCCTACCGTGGCCGGTAATGGTGAAGAGCTGCCGCTGATTCCGGTCGATAAAACCAAACAGCAGAAAGACTGGGATAACTACGGCAATACGCCGCAGGGCAGCCGCTTTGTGGCACTGGACCAGATTACCCGCGACAACGTGAAGGATCTGAAAGTTGCCTGGACCTTTCGCACCGGTGACACCCCGATCAGCCCGACCGGTAACGGCGCAGAAGATCAGCAGACGCCGTTGCAGATTGGCAACACGATTTATCTCTGCACCCCACACAATAATGTGATTGCGGTGGAAGCGAACAGCGGTAAGCAGATCTGGAAACGCGAAATCAATGCGCAGGCTGAAGTCTGGCCGCGCTGCCGTGGTCTGGCTTACTTTGACGCGACGAAACCGCTGCAACAGCCGGACAAGCCGGGGTCAGTTCCGGTAACGGCCGTTACCCTGCCTGCCGGTGACACCTGTCAGCGTCGTATTCTGATGAACACCATCGACGCGCGTCTGATTGCCATCAACGCCGACAACGGTGAGTTCTGTGAAGACTTTGGCGATCACGGCATTGTCGATCTGAAAGCCGGCATCGGTAAGGCGCCAGACCCGCAGTATCAGCTGACCTCAGCCCCTACGCTGGCAGGCACCACTGTCGTGGTTGGCGGACGCGTGGCGGATAACGTACAGACCGATATGCCGGGCGGCGTGCTGCGTGGATTCGACGTTATTACCGGCAAGATGCGCTGGGCGTTTGACCCGGGCAACGTTGACCCGAATGCGATCCTGATGCCGGGCAAGGAGTATACCCGCAGTACGCCAAACTCCTGGGCACCGATGTCATACGATCCGACCATGAACACCGTGTTCATTCCGATGGGCAGCTCCTCTGTTGACCTCTGGGGCGCGAACCGTACCCCACTGGATCACAAATATGGCGCATCCGTGCTGGCGCTGGATGCCACCACCGGTAAAGAGAAGTGGGTCTATCAGACCGTGCACAACGATCTGTGGGACTTTGACCTGCCGATGCAGCCAAGCCTGATCGACTTCCCGCAAAAAGATGGCAGCACCACGCCAGCGGTGGTGATCGGCGGTAAAACCGGCATGATCTTTGTGCTCGACCGGATGACCGGTAAGCCTTTGACCAAAGTCGAAGAGCTGCCGATGCCGCAGGGCCATATCCCGAACGAGCAGTACACCAAAACCCAGCCATACTCGACCGGCATGCCGCAGATTGGCAACCAGACGCTGAAAGAGTCTGACATGTGGGGAGCGACGCCGTTTGATCAGCTGGCCTGCCGTGTTGCTTTTAAATCGATGCGTTATAACGGCCTGTTCACCGTACCGGACACCGACAAGTCGCTGAGCTTCCCGGGCTCGCTGGGTGGAATGAACTGGGGCAGCATGTCGACTGACCCTAACAATCATCTGCTGTTCGTTAACGATATGCGTCTCGGCCTGTGGGTGCAGATGATCCCGGCTGACACCAACAGCATTTCACGTGGCAGCAACGGTGGCGAAGCGATCAACACCGGTATGGGTGCAGTACCGCTGAAAGGCACGCCGTACGCCGTAAACAAAAACCGCTTCATGTCTCCGCTGGGCATCCCTTGTCAGAAGCCGCCATTTGGTACGCTGTCGGCGATCGACATGAAAACCCAGAAAATCGTCTGGCAGGTGCCGGTCGGTACCGTGCAGGACACCGGACCGTTTGGTATCAAAATGGGCGTGAAAATGCCAATTGGTATGCCGACGCTGGGCGGAACGCTGGCAACGCAGGGTGGCCTGGTCTTCATCGCTGGTACCCAGGATTACTATCTGCGCGCCTTTGATTCTTCAACTGGCAAAGAGGTGTGGAAAGCGCGCCTGCCGGTCGGCAGTCAGGGTGGCCCGATGAGCTACATCTCACCGAAAGATGGTAAGCAGTACATCCTCATCTCAGCAGGTGGCGCACGTCAGTCACCGGATCGCGGTGATTACGTGATTGCTTACGCGCTGCCAGACAGCAAGTAATATCGCAAAAGGAAAAGGGCCGACAATGTCGGCCCTTTTTTTTGAAAAAGATCTGGCCGTTTCGCTGTAAGAGCGGGCATGCTCAGGCAACACGGTCAGATCGGAAAGTCGCAAAACCGTCATCCATGACGGCTCGGCCCGCGCCGTCCCTGACGCGGGACGCTTTCCTCCTCTGACCGTGTTACCTTCGCTAAAGGCTCATTCGTTGCTGCCAGATTCACATTGGATTATCAGCTCTCTCAGGGCCGACATTGTCGGCCCTTTTTTTGCTTATTTGCCGTCGCGCCACAGCGCCTGCAATTCGGGAGGGGCGACCTGTTCCGGGATCAGCAGCACAATGGTGCCGACCTCACGGCGGGTCGCGTACTGGATCTGAATGCGAAAATAGCGCTGATCGCTACTGCCCACCTGCGCGGCTTTCTCCTCGGGTTCACCCAGCGGCATCGCCTGTTCCAGCGCATGGCAGACGCGCTGTTTTTCAGGCGGTGGCAGATCGCCCAGCATAAAGCGACGCTCGGCGCGCAGCCCCGGAATAAAGGCCATGCCGCCTTCACGCGCGACGATGACAGTGGCGTCATCGGTGAGTTCGGGCAGTTCACTCATAGCACGCCAACCTCCTTCCACGCCTGTTCAATGGCACGGCCGACCGACGAATTAAAACGCTTTTCACCATGCTGAACGGTGAAGCGGGCAAAGGTCTTAAAGTCCGCATCCTGAGGCAGCTCGTCGTCACACAGGGTGTCATACCAGGCGTAGCCTGCCTGCTCCCAGGCAAAGCCGCCCAGCGCGGTGGCCGCCAGATAAAATGCCCGGTTAGGAATACCGGAGTTGATGTGAACTCCGCCATTATCTTCACGGGTTTTCACATAGTCATCCATGTGCGCCGGTTGCGGATCTTTACCCAGCATCGGGTCATCGTAGGCGGTGCCGGGTTCAGACATTGAACGCAAACCGCGCCCATTGATGCCGCTTGCCAGCAGGCCTTCACCGATAATCCAGTCCGCCTCTTCGGCGCGCTGTTTCTTGCTGTACTGTTTGACCAGGGAGCCAAAGACGTCAGACAGGGACTCATTCAGTGCGCCCGCCTGCTCAAAGTAGATCAATCCGGCTTCATTTTCCGTGACGCCATGCGCGAGTTCATGTGCCACCACATCAATCGCAATGGTAAAGCGATTAAAAATTTCGCCGTCACCGTCACCAAATACCATCTGCTGACCGTTCCAGAAGGCGTTCTGATATTTTTCCCCGTAATGGACGGTACCGAGCAGCTTCAGCCCCTGATTATCCAGCGAGTTACGCTGATAAGCCTGCCAGAAAAAGTCATAGGTCACGCCGAGGTAGTCCCAGGCTTCTTCAGCCGCCACATCATCGCTGGCGGGCTGGCCCTCCTGTCGAATCAGCTTACCGGGCAGGGTTTCTCTGCCCTGGGCATCATAAATTTCCCGGTCCACATGGCCGCCCGCAGCCGTTTTAGCCACGGCGGGCTTTTGCCAGTGTTCTGCCATCAGGTGCTGAACGTGGGTGAGGGTGCGACGCGCCTGCGCCTGCTGGTGACCGGAACCGTGAGCAATGATCTTACGAAGGATATAGGGAGGAATAACGCAGTAAGCCATCTGAAACTCCTTGGCAGCTGAGAAAGAGGTACCGGAGAGTATAGACCCGTCAGGCAGACAACTTTGACAGGCCATCTGAAACTCCCTGGCAGCAGAGATGTACCGGAGAGTACAGACCCGTCAGGCAGACCACGTTGACAGGCTATCTGAAACGCTCTGGCAGCAGAGATGTACCAGAAAGTATAGACCGGTCACGGCGAATGCACGCGGTAAATGAGACCAGCCATAACTGGAAAGGAAGGGCGATGAGAGCGGAACGGGTCAGGAGGCGGTTTTGCGGCGACGCTTTTTCTCAGGCAGTAACTGTGTGACCTGGCTTTCGACCCAGCCATCATCCAGGCGGGTGCGCAGCAGGTCGCCGCTCTGCAGCTGCACCGTTTTTTTCACCACCTGTCCGGTGGTGTCGGTCGTGACGCTGAATCCGCGTGCCAGCGTGGCCAGGGGACTGACGCCCTCCAGCTGCGCTACCATCTGACCAAACTGCTGTTTTCCGCTGCTCAGGTGAGTGGTCATACTCTGCTGCAGGCGGTAGTGCCAGCTTTGCAGCTGCTTCTGCGCTTCGAACAGGCGCTGCTGCGGCTGTTGGACACTGAGCCGGTGCTGCAGGCGATCCTGCTGACGGGCAGCGTGACGCAGGCGGGTTTCCATCGCATCACCCAGACGCTGCTGCAGGCGAAAGAGGGCAGTCTGCTGGCGGGCCAGACGCAGCTGCGGATGCTGCTGCTGCAGGCGATGCTCCAGGCGGCTGTAAAGCCGCTGCTGGCGCGCCAGATAGTAATCCATCGCCATCTCCAGCCGCTGCTGCTGCGACTGCAGCTGACGCAGCAATTCAAGCTGATTGCGGCTGACAATTTCTGCTGCGGCCGACGGTGTGGGCGCGCGTAAATCTGCGACGAAGTCGGCAATGGTGACGTCGGTTTCGTGTCCGACTGCGCTGACGATAGGAATGCAGCTGGCAAAAATCGCGCGCGCTACCCGTTCGTCGTTAAAGCTCCACAAATCTTCCAGCGAACCGCCGCCGCGCCCGACAATTAACACGTCGCATTCATTGCGCAGGTTAGCGACTTCAATCGCCCGGACGATAGCCGCAGGCGCATCGACACCCTGCACGACAGTAGGATAGATGACCACGGGCAGGGAGGGATCGCGGCGATGCAGCACGCGTAACACATCGTGCAGGGCGGCGCCGGTCGCCGAGGTGATCACCCCGACCTGACGCGCCGGTTCCGGCAGCGGCTGCTTATGCTGCGGGTCGAACAATCCTTCGGTCGACAGTTTTGCCTTCAGCAGTTCAAACTGCTGCTGCAACAGCCCTTCGCCCGCCGGATGCATACTCTCGGCAATCAGCTGATAGTCGCCACGAGGCTCGTAAAGGGTGATGCTGGCGCGTACCAGCACCTGCTGGCCGTGCTGCGGACGAAAAGTGACGCGACGATTGCTGTTGCGGAACATGGCGCAGCGCACCTGAGCGCCATCATCCTTCAGCGTGAAGTACCAGTGACCGGAAGCCGGCTGAGTGAAATTGGAGATCTCGGCGCTGATCCAGACCAGGCCCATCTCTTTCTCCAGCAGCTGACGCACTGTCGTATTGAGACGGCTGACGGTAAAAATATTGGCGTTGGATGGCAGCGACATGTGACGAAGATCAAATTCCAAATCAGCAGGTTAATTCACCGATACTACAGGGCTGTCAGTGCGGATCAAGAGTTTTTCGTAAATAATAGTGGAGGCAATCGATTACGGCCTGTATAATGCCGCGGCAATATTTTATCTAATCTCAATCACCCGAGGTGGAGTATTGCCATGTTAAGAATCGCTAAAGAAGCACTCACTTTTGACGACGTTCTGCTCGTTCCTGCTCACTCCACCGTCCTGCCTAATACGGCCGATCTCAGCACACAGCTGACCAAAAACATCCGTTTAAACATTCCTATGCTTTCCGCTGCCATGGACACCGTGACCGAAGCGGGTCTGGCAATTGCGCTGGCACAGGAAGGCGGCCTTGGCTTCATCCATAAAAATATGTCGATTGAACGCCAGGCGGACGAAGTGCGCAAGGTGAAGAAACATGAGAGCGGCGTCGTTACTGAACCGCAGACCGTACTGCCGACCACCCCACTGGCTGACGTCAAAGCGCTGACCGAGCGCAACGGCTTTGCAGGCTATCCGGTAGTTAACCGCGACAATGAGCTGGTCGGGATCATCACCGGTCGTGACGTGCGCTTTGTGACCGATCTCTCTCAGCCTGTTTCTGCGGTCATGACCCCGAAAGATCGTCTGGTGACGGTGAAAGAGGGTGAAGCGCGTGATGTCGTGCTGCACAAAATGCATGAAAAACGCGTAGAGAAAGCGCTGGTCGTGGATGACAGCTTCCATCTGCTGGGCATGATCACCGTTAAAGACTTCCAGAAAGCCGAACGTAAGCCTAACGCCTGTAAAGATGCGCAGGGCCGTCTGCGTGTGGGTGCCGCTGTCGGTGCCGGTGCAGGCAACGAAGAGCGTATCGATGCGCTGGTTGCTGCGGGCGTTGACGTGCTGCTGATTGACTCCTCTCACGGTCACTCTGAAGGCGTGCTCTCCCGTATCCGTGAAACCCGTGCTAAATATCCGGACCTCGAAATTGTCGGCGGTAACGTCGCTACCGGTGCCGGCGCACTGGCACTGGTTGAGGCCGGCGTCAGCGCGGTCAAAGTCGGTATCGGCCCTGGCTCTATCTGTACTACCCGTATCGTCACCGGTGTCGGTGTTCCGCAGATCACCGCCGTCTCTGACGCTGTAACCGCACTGGAAGGCACCGGTATTCCGGTCATCGCCGATGGCGGTATCCGTTTCTCCGGTGATATCGCAAAAGCGATCGCGGCGGGAGCCTCCTGTGTCATGGTGGGTTCAATGCTGGCGGGCACCGAAGAGTCTCCGGGCGAGATCGAACTCTACCAGGGTCGTGCATTCAAATCCTATCGCGGCATGGGGTCACTGGGCGCGATGTCCAAAGGCTCTTCAGACCGTTACTTCCAGACCGATAACGCCGCAGACAAACTGGTGCCGGAAGGCATCGAAGGCCGTGTGGCTTATAAAGGCCGTCTGAAAGAGATCGTCCATCAGCAGATGGGTGGACTGCGTTCTTGCATGGGCCTGACCGGTTGCCCGACCATTGATGACCTGCGCACTAAAGCGGAGTTTGTCCGCATCAGCGGCGCTGGCATCAATGAGAGTCACGTACATGATGTGACCATCACTAAAGAGTCACCGAACTACCGTATGGGCTCGTAATTCCGATTTCCCGCCCGGCTTAAGCCGGGCGCTTTTATTTATTAAGTCACCGTTCTGGAACCCCCTCAATGACGACGGAAAATATCCATAAGCATCGCATTCTGATTCTCGATTTCGGCTCGCAATATACTCAGCTGGTGGCACGCCGCGTGCGCGAGCTTGGCGTTTACTGTGAACTCTGGGCATGGGATGTGAGCGAAGAGCAGATTCGCCAGTTCAACCCAAGCGGCATCATCCTTTCCGGTGGCCCGGAGAGCACCACCGAACTGAACAGCCCGCGAGCGCCGGAATATGTCTTTAATGCTGGCGTGCCGGTCCTGGGCGTCTGCTACGGTATGCAGACCATGGCGATGCAGCTGGGCGGCGCCGTTGCCGGTTCAAACGAACGCGAGTTCGGTTATGCGCAGGTTGAAGTGACCACGCCAAGCGCTCTGGTTCGCGACATCGAAGATGCGATCAGCGCGGCCGGTAAACCGCTGCTGGATGTCTGGATGAGCCACGGCGATAAAGTCACCGCTATCCCGGCTGACTTCGTAACCGTTGCCAGCACTGAAACCTGTCCGTTTGCCATCATGGCGAACGAAGAGAAGCGTTTCTACGGCGTGCAGTTCCACCCGGAAGTGACCCATACCCGTCAGGGCCTGCGGATGCTTGAGCGCTTCATCATCGATATTTGTGAATGTGAAGCCCTGTGGACGCCAGCCAAAATCATCGAAGATGCGGTAGAACGTCTGCGTGAGCAGGTAGGAAATGACAAAGTTATCCTCGGTCTGTCTGGCGGTGTGGATTCATCGGTAACGGCGATGCTGCTGCACCGTGCCATTGGCGACCGTCTGACCTGCGTGTTTGTGGATAACGGTCTGCTGCGCCTGAACGAAGCGCAGCAGGTGATGGATATGTTTGGCGATCACTTTGGTCTCAACATCGTCCATGTCCCGGCTGAGCAGCGTTTCCTGGACGCACTGGCGGGTATTGACGAACCTGAAGCCAAGCGTAAAACCATTGGTCGCGTCTTTGTGGAAGTGTTTGACGAAGAAGCGCTGAAGCTGGAAGACGTTAAGTGGCTGGCGCAGGGCACTATCTATCCGGACGTGATTGAGTCGGCGGCATCAGCCACCGGTAAAGCGCACGTCATCAAGTCGCACCACAACGTTGGCGGCCTGCCGAAAGAGATGAAGATGGGCCTGGTTGAGCCGCTGAAAGAGCTGTTCAAAGACGAAGTGCGTAAGATTGGTCTGGAGCTGGGCCTGCCGTACGACATGCTGTTCCGCCATCCGTTCCCTGGCCCGGGCTTGGGCGTACGCGTGCTGGGCGAAGTGAAGAAAGAGTATTGCGATCTGCTGCGTCGTGCCGATGCTATCTTCATCGAAGAGCTGCACAAAGCGGATCTCTACAACAAAGTCAGCCAGGCGTTCACCGTCTTCCTGCCGGTTCGCTCGGTCGGTGTGATGGGCGATGGCCGTAAATATGACTGGGTGGTTTCACTGCGCGCGGTGGAAACCATCGACTTTATGACCGCTCACTGGGCGCATCTGCCGTATGATTTCCTGGGCCGCGTCTCTAACCGCATCATCAATGAAATCAACGGGATCTCCCGCGTGGTGTATGACATCAGCGGTAAGCCACCGGCGACGATTGAGTGGGAATAACCGGCCTGTAGCCGGTTAACCCTGACGAGGTTCAAGCCCGCTTCTCAGCGGGCTTTTTTCTGCCCTGACTGCACGCCGATCCGCCGTTTTAACCTTTCAGCACATCCGCACCCGAACCTGGCGATTTTCTGTTCACTTTGCCGCAAATTGCGCTATTCTGCTGGTCAGCAAAAGCACGTCGGGTTTCCTGTCTGACGCCCGCTTTTGACTCGCCGCTTTTACCGATTATCCATATCTCAAAGCCGCCGCTTACGGAAACTGCCTTCTCTCCAGGCGTTTCCTGATTCTGACGCCACCAGGAATGTTGTCATGCTCTCACTCAAAGTGTTCAGCCTGTTTTTTGTTGTCGTATTGCTGCTCTCTCTGGGAGCCAGTATCGCCCAGGCGACCCGTCACAGCGAAAGCGCAGAGCGGGGCGGCTGGTGGTCGGCGCGACGCGATTCAGCCGGTATTGCGCCCGACCCGCGCGCCTTCGCTAATCTGGCTATCGTACAGGTCTATGCCGCGCCCACCTATGGCTGGAAAGGGCGGGTCGCGGTGCATCCCTGGATCATCTTCAAACGTGCCGGTGAAACGCACTACAATCGCTATGAAGTGATCAGCTGGGGCAGTGGCGATAAAGTGCGTCACAATACCAATCTTCCCGATGGCTACTGGTATGGTGCAAAACCGCGGCTGCTGGTGAACCATCGCGGACCCGAGGCAGAAGCGATGATCCCGCAGATTGAAGCGGCTATTCAATCCTATCCCTGGCCGACGACCTATCACGCGTGGCCGGGGCCCAACAGCAATACTTTCCTGGCGCACATTGGTCGCGAAGTCCCGGCCTTAAAACTCGATTTGCCTGCCAATGCCCTGGGCAAAGATTACCGGCCACTGTGGCGTCCGGTCGGGCTGCCGCCATCCGGGCGAGGGCTGCAGGTATCGGTTCTGGGTGTGGCGGGCGTCACGCTGGGAGCGGAAGAGGGGTTCGAAGTGAATCTGCTGGGTCTGAACATGGGCCTCGACTTTACCCCGTTCCGCCTGCGGTTGCCGTTTATTGGCGGGTTGGGTAACGACAACCTGCAGCAGGATAAGCCCTGATCGTCTGGCCCCGCTAACGGGGCCGGTTTGCCTCAGCACACGCCAAAATCGCCCTCTTCGTGATAGAGGTTGACGCTCTCTGCCTTCACTTCAATCTCTTTTTTGGTCGCATCATCCACCCGTGCGCAATACAGGGTGTTACCTTCAACGCGCAATACCTGCATTTTAGGGCCACCGGTTTTCGACTGAACAAAATCCTCTGCTTTAAACATATTCTCTCCGTCGTGAGTCGTGATTGCTGCCAGCATCGCGCTGACATTTTTTGCGTAACGTTTTCCAGTTTAGATCCTGACCGTTTTACTGTGTGAAAAAGTCTGCGCATCCTCAGCCGTACAACAATATTTTTTATGGTTGTCAGTTGACAACTTATTAATCCGACAGGAGGATAGGGAAGACGTGCATAAGGAGAGGCATATGGAATATTGTTTTACATTACGGTTCAGCCTGCCGGAAGGGCATGCGCCGGCAGATGAGATGATGGAAGTGCTGGCCGCAGCCGGCTGTGACGATGCGCTGATCGGTCTGGGGATGCCAGGGCGAATCGCACTGGAGTTTACCCGGGAGTCAGGCTCCGCGACGGAGGCACTGGCAGAGGCAGAAGCGGCGGTCCTGCGCGCGATACCGGGTGCCACGCTGGTGGAAGCGGCGCCTGACTTTGTGGGACTGACTGATGTAGCCGAGCTGATCGGCATGTCGCGCCAGAACATGCGCAAGCTGATGCTCAGCCACCGCCCGCCATTTCCGCTGCCGGTGCATGACGGCAAAACCGCCATCTGGCACCTGGCGGATGTGCTGGAGTGGCTGAACCAGCGCGGTAACTATGCGCTGCCGGAGGCGACCCGGGAACTGGCCCAGGTGACGCGCCAGCGTAATCTCAGCGGGTCACTGCAACGCTACGGTCTGCACGCCTGAGGGTCAGTGCGTGGTCAGAAACAGCGTCGCCAGTCCCAGGAAGATAAAGAATCCGCCGGTGTCGGTGATGGCGGTAATCAGAACGCTGGAGCCGACGGCCGGATCGCGCTTCAGTCTGGTCATCACCAGCGGTACCAGCACGCCCATCAGCGCCGCCAGCAGCAGATTAAGCGCCATGGCCAGCATCATGACGCCGCCCAGCGCCATATTGTCATACATCAGCCAGGTGATGCCGCCCATGATGCCGCCCCAGAAGAGGCCGTTGATCAGTGCCACGCCCAGTTCACGGACAATCAGAAACGAGAAGTTACCCGGCTCCACCTGATGCAGCGCCAGTGCGCGCACAATCATGGTGATCGTCTGGTTACCGGTATTGCCGCCGATCCCGGCCACAATTGGCATCAGTGTCGCGAGGGCGACGATTTGCGAAATGGTCCCTTCAAACAGCCCGATAACGCGTGAGGCAACAAAGGCGGTACAGAGGTTGATCGCCAGCCAGGCCCAGCGTTTACGGACAGACTTATGCACCGGGGCAAAGACATCCTCTTCCTGACTGATACCGCCCATCTTACGGATATTGCTTTCGTTTTCGGCGTTGACCAGGTCGATGATATCTTCAATGCTCACACGGCCAATCAGTTTGCCTTTTGCATCGGTAACGGCGGCAGAGATGAGGTTATAACGTTCAAAGGCGCTGGCGGCGTCTTCAGCCTTGTCATTAAGCTGGAAGGTGGTAGGGCGTGCGTTCATCACCTCGCTCACCAGCGTTTTGGGCTTATTCAGCAGGATATCGGTCAGCAGCAGTTCACCCAGCAGCTGATTATCTTTATTCGTGATGAAGAGTTTATCGGTGCCGCCCGGCATACTTTTGCGCTTGCGCAGGAAACGCTGCACCGTCGCCAGCGTGACATCTTCTCGCACCGTCAGGATGTTGAAATCCATCACCCTGGCGACGCGGTCGCGGTCAAACTGCACCATGCTGAGCATCCGGGCGCGCAGGCCAGGTTCCACGGTGGCCAGCAGGCGTCCGGTCAGGTCACGCGGCAGATAGCGCGCCAGCCAGACCTGATCGTCGATATCCAGCGGCTGGATGGCGCGCAGGATATCGCGGTCGCTCATCTCCTCCGTGAGGCTGGCCCAGACCGTTTCTGACGCTTCAACCAGCACGTGACCGCGCCGCTCGTTTGGCACCAGCCGCCACAGCGCCTGGCGCTCCTCTTCCGGCAGGGCTTCGAGAATATCGGCAAGGTCAGCGGCATGCAGCTGAAGAATATCCTGTTCCAGCGCTTCACGCTGGGCCGCATTTTCACGTTGCTGTTCAGGCGGGCGATCGCCGGATTTCTCCAGCAGGGCATCAACCAGATCGTGTTCATTGAGCAGCAGCGTCAGAATGCGATGACGGGTTTCACTTAAATGTTGAGAGTGAGAGGCAGACACATTGGATCCCTTTAGTCTGAAAGCACCAGCACGAAGTGTAGCGTTTCGCCTGAAAAAGGGATGCAAAAAAGCGTCCGATCGGTCGGATAACGTTTTAAATTCAGTTCAGAAGGGGACTGTGCGTTAGCGGGTATCGCCTGATGTCACTGTAACCGGTCCAGGCGTCGCTTTCTGTTGCTGATGATGTTCGAAGGCAGCAGGCAGGATGAAAATCAGGCGACTAAAGAGAATGATAAAACTGATCAGCAACACGATGCGGGTCATGGTGCCGGTTTTCTGACGTCTTCGGGGAGAAATAGCGCTGTTCACGCGGGGTGGTTCCTGTAGTGACCCTCATCGGGGCGATTGCAATATTTAGTCACAGTCGCCCGATGAAATCAATCGCTGTTGAAAAAAACAGCAGATAATGATCAGTAACTCGCTTTCTGCGCCAGCAGCGTGGCAAAGCGGCAGGTGATGCGCTGGCCGTTTTCATCTTTACGGTGCAGCTGGCCGGGATGCTCGTTGTACTTCACGATGTGCCAGTTGCGATAGTAGTGACTGAGTTCACCCGATTTAAACGCAAAAGAGAAATCAGCCGGGCAGGGCATATCGTCCGTGTTCATCGCCGCGACAATCAGGTTAAAGCCATATTTCACCGTGCAGGCCTGCATGTCCGCAATCAGCTGTGGAATGGTCTGCGGCTGCAGAAACATCATCACCACGGTCGACAGCACAAAGTCATAGCCGCCATTGAAGCGCGTCGTGTTCAGGTCATGCTGCGCGGTGTGGATACCGCTGAGGTTTTCCTGCGTCACAATCTCCTGCAGGCGCGCCAGACTTTGTGGATTGTGATCCCACGCCGTTACGTCAAATCCCTGCTGATTCAGAAACAGCGTGTTACGGCCCACGCCACAGCCAAGATCCAGCGCCTTGCCGACGGTGAGCTGGGGCAGAGCCGCAACCACTTCAGAGTGAGGCGGAGTCAGGCCATAGGTTTCGACGAAGTAGTTTGCGCCTGAAAGCAGTGTGGTTGGTTGTGTCATAGTCATCAGTTCAGTTAAAAGGGCGCCAGGCGCCCGTAAGGTCAGGCTTCTTCTTTAAGGATCAGTTTCCATCCCGTCACGTCATTCCAGTAAACCTGCTCACGTTCGAGATCGAGCTGAACCAGGTTGTTCTGACTGAAATAGCCTGCCGGGAAGGTCAGCGTCCAGTGGCCGTCATCACACTTCAGGCTTAACGCATCCGGGCGCGTCGTGGCCTGGCGCTGATTATTGAGCAGCGTACCCAGGCGCAGCAGGAAAATCAGCGGGATAAACTGCTTTTTCTTGAACAGCGTGACGCGCGGCAGCTCATCGAGTTTAATCGCTTTGCGATGGAATCTGACCAGCGCAGCCAGCAGCATCTGCTGATCCTGATTGAAACCGGGCAGGTTGGTGTTTTGCAGGATGTAGGCGGAATGGCGCTGCAGCGCGCTATGGTTAATGGTCAGGCCCACTTCATGCAGCATGGCCGCCCACTTCAGCAGCGCAGCCAGTTGCGGATTGGCCAGCTTAGGATTCTGCTCGCTCCACTGCACATAAAGCTGCTCGGTGGTGTCAAGTACGCGTCGCGCCTGATCGCTGTCGATGGCGTAGTGATTCGCCAGACTCTGTGCAGTGCGGCTGCGAATATCCTGATGGCGGAAGCGGCCTTCCATCTCATAGAGCACGCCTTCACGCAGCGCACCGTCAGAGAGGCGCAGCTCGCGGATCGCCAGCGCATCAAAGACGCCACAGAGAATTGCCAGTCCCGGCACGAAGACGTTTTTGCGCTCTTCAGAGAGGCCCGGCAGGCTCAGTGCCGCAAAGGATTTATGCTTCATCACCTCGTCATAGAGCTTGTCGAGACGCTCAGGGGTGATCAGCTTCTCTTTCTCATCCATCGCCTGCAGCACTTCACAGGCGGCTTTGATGGTTCCGGACGCCCCCAGCGCATATTTCCAGCCATGCAGACGATACTGCCACGCCAGCGTTTCCAGCTTCTGCGCGGCCGCTAAACGGGCACGACGGAAGTTTTCACGGCTTATTTCCCCCTTAGGGAAATAGAGCTGGGCGAAACTGACGCAGCCCATGCGGCGGCTCTCAACCAGCTGCGGTTCAAAATCCTCGCCAATCACCAGCTCGGTTGAGCCGCCGCCGATGTCGATCACCAGCTTGCGGCCTTTTTCCGGCTGCGTATGCTCCACGCCCATAAAGATCAGGCGCGCTTCTTCATGACCTGAAATCACCTCGATCGGGTAGGGGATTACCTCAGCCGCCCGCTGCAGGAAGGTTTCGGCGTTTACCGCCTCACGCAGCGTATGGGTGCCGACAATCGTCACGTTGCTCGGGCTGAACCCCTGCAGGCGCTCGGCGAACAGCGCCAGACAGGCTAAGCCGCGCTCCATCGCCTCTTCGCTGAGTTTGTGCTGAGCATCCAGCCCGTCAGCCAGATGGACGCGCTGCTTCAGGCGACCCAGCACCTGCATCGCACCGTCGACGACCCGCGCAATCACCATATGGAAACTGTTCGAGCCCAGGTCAATCGCCGCAAACTCCTGGGGTTTAGGCGTACTTTTATGAGAAATTGGCATAGGATTTAGTCAGGTTGTTCCAGTTTCTTGATGTAATCATAGATGGCCAGCTGCGAGCGCACTTTACGGCGATTGCCTCGCTGGACGTAATGGTTACTCAGCTCTTTGTCGACGATGCGGGCTTTCACCGTATCACTCAACTGAATGGCAATAATGTCGAGTATGCGCTGCCGGATGCGTGGATCGAGAATCGCCACCGCCACCTCGATACGGTAATCAATATTACGCGTCATCCAGTCAGCGGAGGAGAGGAACACCTTCTTATCGCCGCCATTCTCAAAAATATAGACGCGATCGTGTTCCAGATAGCGGTCAACAATACTGATGACGCGAATGTTCTCGCTGATCCCCGGCAGATCCGGGATCAGTGAGCACATGCCACGCACCAGCAGATTGACTTTTACCCCTACGCTGGAGGCTGTATAAAGCCGATCAACCAGCCCTTTGTCCACCAGATTGTTTATTTTCAGAGTAATGCCGGAGGGCTTCTGCTGCTGGGCATTGGCGATTTCGGTGTCGATCAGTTCATACAGCATCCGGCGTGAGTTCTGCGGAGACACCATCAGGTGATCGAACGTTACGGGCCGGTAGGGGTTCTCAATAAAGTTGAACACCCGACGCACTTCGTTGGTGATACGCGCATCGGCGGTCAGCAGGGAGTAGTCCGTGTAGAGCCGGGCGGTCTTCTCGTTAAAGTTGCCGGTGCCGATGTGGGCATAGCGCACAATCTCTTCCCCTTCACGGCGTGAAATCAGGAACAGCTTGGCGTGGATTTTCAGGCCAGGGGCGGAGAAAATCACATGCACACCGGCTTCGGTCAGGCGTTTAGCCCAGTAGATGTTGGCTTCTTCATCGAAGCGCGCCTGCAGCTCAACCACTACGGTGACCTTCTTACCGTTATAGGCGGCGTGGATCATCGCATCCATGATGCGCGAGTGTTTAGCGACGCGGTAAATATTGATTTTGATCGCCAGCACGCTCGGGTCAAACGACGCCTGACGCAGCAGCTCCAGCACATGCTCAAAGGTGTGATAAGGATAATAGAGCAGCACGTCGCGGTCGCGGATCGCATCAAAGCCGTTGCGGTAGCCGTCGAAGCCAATGTGGCGGATCTGCGGCAGCGGACGATTTATCAGGTTGTTTTTGCCGACGTTCGGGAAGCCGATGAAATCTTTAAAGTTGTGATAGCGGCCGCCGGGCAGAATCGAATCGAAGTTAGAGATAGAGAGCTTGTGGCACAGCAGTTCAACCATCGCCTCCGGCATATCGCGCTGATAGACGAATCGCACCGGCTCTGCCGTCAGTCGCTGCTTCAGGCTGGAGGACATCAGCTCCAGCAGGCTCGACTCCATCTCCGTCACCAGATCGTACTCGGCGTCACGCGTCATTTTCATGGAATAGGCGTTGAGCGCGTCGTAGTCGTAAAAGCCTTTGAAAATATCATCCAGGCAGTAACGTAAAATGTTGTCGAGCAGGATCATCGGCTTACGGCGACGCGGTGGCTCCGCCGGAAGATTGATAAAGCGCGGCACCTTGTCGGACGGGATCTCCAGCAGCGCATAGCGGATGTCGTCACCCCGGATAATCTCGACCGCCAGGTAGGTGTAGTCATCTTTAAGAAATTCAGTCAGGTCGGTTTCATGGGTGATCAGAATCGGCGAGATGTGCTGACGCAGCTCATGCTTAAAGTAGTGACGCAGCCACGCCTGCTGATTGGGCGACAGCTGACGTTCGTTGATCAGGAAGATCTGGTTGCGCGCCATCTCCAGCAGCAGCTCGTTATAGAGGGCATCGAACTCCTGATCGGACTTCATCACCCGCTGCTGAATTTTCTTAAACAGATGACGTGGCGTACTGGCGGAACCCTGCTCTTCACCAATCAGAATACGGCGTTTCAGGTCGGCAAAACGCACTTTATAGAATTCATCGAGGTTGTTGGAGTAGATACCCAGAAAGCGCATCCGCTCAATCAGTGGATTGCTTTTATCTGCCGCTTCCTGCAAAACCCGTTCATTAAAGGATAACCAGCTCAATTCTTTTTCAATATAAAGCTTTACCTGACCCATTCTCACTCCATTTAGCGGTTGCAGGACTGAAGATCCAGTGTCCCTGAACATTATGGCGAGAGTATGGCAGCGTTGTCCAACGCCAGGAGTTGTCTTATCAACCCGCTACGGGCAACATAGCGGCTTATTTCAGCCTGCTGCCGGAACCGCATGAGCGTAAACCACATTCCTGTCCAATTCAGCGATCGTAAGCGTCGTGCCATTGACCGCCTGACGCGGCGGCTGGTCACCTGCTGCGGCGTGGCGATCCTGCTGCTAATGCTGCTGCTGTTCTGCTGGCTGATTGGAGTGGTACTGCCGCTGTTTACGGCGCCGGGTCTGCAAATCGCCTCCAGCCAGCAACTCTGGGATCGTGCGCCTGCATTAGCGATGGGCAATCAGGGCAAGGTCGGCTGGCGTATCAGCGATCGCGGCGCGGCGCGCTTTATTCCGCTGGATGGGCAGCCCGCAGAACCGGCACTGGCGCTGACGCCACCACCGGGTGCGATTGTGCAGAGTGCCGACGGGCAGACGCTGCTGCTCAATATTGAGGGAGCACTGACGCTGCTGCAGCCCACAGCCGACCAGCAGTGGCGCTTTCCGCTGGGCGACAAACCCTTTCATTTACCCGCTGGCGCGGTGACGAAGATGGCGCTGGCAACCCGCCATGCCGATCAATGGCGTATCGCGGCGCTCACCCAGGCCGGACTTCAGGTGCTGACGATCGGCACCGATCGTCAGGCTGCTATTCTCTCGCTGCCTCAGCGTCAGCTTGATCTGCTGGCGCTTTCACCGACAGGCGATCTGCTCTACACCACGGAAGGCAATCTGCTGCGCGTCTGGCAGCTCGGTGATGCACAGGCCTCATTACGCGAAACGCACACCCTGCCGCAGCCGCCGCAAAGCCTGCACCTGCTGGTGGGCGGTGCAAGCCTGCTGATTCAGGATCGCAGCGGCGTGACACAGTGGTTTGCTGTGGCCGGCGAGCAGGGGCCGCGCCTCCAGCGCATAAAGACCTTCGCGCAGAGCGACGGTGAGACGCTTCTGGTGACGGAGCCGCACCGTCGCGTGTTCGCCACACTCAGCAGGCAGGGGCTGCTGCGGCTGTTCGCCAGCAAGCAGAGCGGCCCGATACTGGAGCGTCAGCTGGCGCCCGGCATCGTACAGGCGCAGTTTTCACCCCGCGGCGACAGCCTGCTGATTGAGCGGCCCGGACACTGGCAGATGCTGCGGCTCGATAACCCGTGGCCCGACGTCACGTGGCGTAATTTCTGGCAGAAAATCTGGTATGAGAACTATCCCGCGCCGGACTGGGTCTGGCAGTCGACCGCCGCGGGCGACGGCTATCAGGCAAAGTTCAGTCTGGTGCCGATGGTGACGGGCACGCTGAAAGCGGCCGGGTTAGCGCTGCTGTTTGCCACGCCGCTGGCGCTGGCCGCCGCCATGTACACCGCGTGGTTTATGGCCCCCGGCCTGCGACGCTGGGTGAAACCGGCGATTGAGATGATGGGGGCGCTGCCGAGTGTGGTGGTCGGGCTGATTGCCGGCCTCTGGCTGGCGCCGCATATTGGTCAGGCCCTGCTGGGGGTGCTGCTGCTGCCGCTCACCCTGGCGGGCGCGCTGCTGCTGTGCGGGGTATTCAGCGCCCGCTTACCGCCGCGCTGGCGTCAGCCCGGTCGCGAGGTGCTGATTCTGCTACCGCTGCTGCTGTCAGTGACGCTGCTGACGCTGTGGCTACCCGCTCGGTTTATGCCGGATGCCGGCGACTGGCTGCCGCATTATGAGCAGCGAAATCTGCTGGTGGCCGCACTGGCGATGGGCTTTGCGCTGGTGCCGCTGATCTTTACCCTCTCGGAAGATGCGCTGTTCAGCGTCCCCGCGGCGCTGGGACAGGGCTCGCTGGCGCTGGGCGCGACGCCGTGGCAGACGCTGACCCGCGTGGTGCTGCCCGGTGCCTCTGCCGGTATTTTTGCCGCGCTGATGGTCGGTCTGGGGCGCGCCGTGGGAGAAACCATGATTCTGCTGATGGCGACCGGCAACACCCCGCAAAGTGAAGGGGGCCTGTTCAGCGGCCTGCGCGCGCTGTCCGCCAATATCGCTATCGAGATGCCGGAAGCGGCGGCGGGCAGTGCTCACTACCGGGTGCTGTTTCTCAGCGCTCTGCTGCTGCTGCTGTTTACGCTGGTTATCAACACTATTGCAGAGCTGATCCGGCAGCGGCTGCGTCAGCGATACAGTCAGCAGGAGGAGCAGGCATGAAGGTGATGCGCCAGAACGATCGCTGGCGGTGGTTAACCGCCGGCGCGGTAGCCGTCTGCCTGCTCGCCTTTACGCTGCTGATTGGTTTGCTGGCCTGGCAGGGGGTGCGTGCCTTCTGGCCGCAGCGCGTTGACCTTTACAGCTTCAGCCAGCCGGACGGCGGCGAAACGCGCCTGCTGGGTGAAACGCTGGAGCATCAGCGGCACTTTCCCGCCCCGGTCGATGAGCAGGGCAACCAGGGGGAGAAGGTTCATCGCTATCTGATTAAGACCGGTAACCGGGAGTGGGACGCACCCGATTTCCGCGTGGTTTACAGCCGTCAGGCGGCGCAGGTCACTCAGCCCGCCGATGTCATGGTGCTGCAGCGGCGCGGCCACGGTCAGGCCTATGGCTGGTTTGTCGGGCTGCGTGAAGACAATGAAGAGTTAACCGCCAGAGACCCGGATGCGCTGCTGCATCAACGGCTCGGGCAGGTGCAGACCCTGGTGCGCCAGGCCAGCCAGATCCGTCGGGTCGATATGGCGCGTCTCAACAGCCAGCGGGAGCAGTTAGACGAGCAGGCGGAGGCTCGACGGGCCGCCGGACGCTTTGATCTGCAGACCGAGTCGGAATTTCAGGCCAATCAGGCCGCCCTGCAGCGCCGTTTCAATCAGCTGAGTGAGACGCTGGCCTCTCTGCAGCAGCAGAGTCAGCGCGATCTGCTGATCCTGCGGGATGTGCACGGCACCGAACATGCGATTCCGCTGACCGACATTGTGGACAGCTGGAAGCCCAATGCGATGACGGCAGGCGGCAAAATGCTGCATTTCCTGCATCAGCTGTGGCGCTTCGTCAGCGACTCCCCTGCGGAGGGCGAGAGTGAATCGGGCGCGTTTCCGGCCATTTTCGGCACCGTGCTGATGGTGCTGCTGATGTCGGTGGTGGTGATGCCGCTGGGTGTGATCGCGGCAATCTGGCTGCATGAATATGCCGGACGTCATGCGCTGACCCGGCTGGTGCGGATCGCGGTGGTCAATCTGGCGGGCGTCCCCTCGATTGTCTATGGCGTCTTTGGCCTGGGCTTTTTCGTCTGGCTGGTGGGCGGCACGATCGACCAGCTCTTCTTCGCCAGCGCACTGCCCAATCCGACGTTTGGCACGCCAGGGCTGCTGTGGGCCTCACTGACGCTGGCGTTACTGACGCTGCCGGTGGTCATTGTCGCGACCGAAGAGGGGCTGTCCCGTATTCCCAACAGTCTGCGACAGGGTTCGCTGGCGCTGGGCGCAACGCAGGCGGAAACCCTGTGGAATGTGGTGCTGCCTATGGCGGTGCCTGCGATGCTGACCGGCCTGATCCTGGCGGTGGCGCGGGCGGCCGGGGAAACCGCACCGCTGATGCTGGTGGGGGTAGTAAAAATGGTGCCGGAGCTGCCGGTAGACGCGGTGTTTCCTTATCTTCATCTGGATCGCAAGTTTATGCATCTGGGCTTCCAGATTTACGATCTGGCGTTTCAGAGCCCGAATATTGAAGCTGACCGGCCGCTGGTGTTTGCCACCGCGCTGCTGCTGGTGCTGATTATTCTGTCGCTTAATCTGCTGGCGATGGCCCTGCGTCACCGTCTGCGTGAACGCTATCGCCTTATGACTCAATAACAGGCTATGACTATGACGTCCGACACGGATATAGCGCTTACCGTTAACCATCTGTCACTGTGGTATGGCGAGCGCCAGGCGCTGCAGGATATTTCGCTGCAGGTGCCGAAAAACAGGATCACCGCGCTGATTGGTCCCTCAGGCTGTGGGAAGTCGACGCTGCTGCGCTGCTTTAACCGCATGAATGATGTGATCGATCACTGCCGGGTTGAGGGAGAGGTGCTGCTGGGCTCGCTGCCGATACTGCGACCGGAGCAGGATCTCTCCGCGCTGCGGCGTCGGGTCGGGATGGTGTTTCAGCGGCCGAATCCATTTCCCAAGTCGATCTATGAGAATGTGGTTTACGGTCTGCGCCTGCAGGGGGTACGCGACCGGCGGGTGCTGAACGAAGCCTGTGAGCGTGCGCTGCGTGCGGCGGCGCTGTGGGGCGAGGTGAAAGATCAGCTTTCTCAGAATGCGCTGACGCTCTCGACCGGACAGCAGCAGCGGCTGGTGATTGCCCGCGCTATTGCGATTGAACCGGAGGTTCTGCTGCTGGATGAGCCGACCTCTGCGCTGGACCCTATCTCGACGCTGGTGATTGAAGAGCTGATGACCACGCTGAAGCAGCATTTTACGCTGGTGCTGGTGACGCACAACATGCAGCAGGCCTCTCGCGTGTCAGATTACACCGCGTTTATGCATCAGGGGGTGCTGGTGGAGTTTGATGAGACCGACCGTATCTTCACCGCGCCGAAACAGCGCCGGACCGAAGATTATATTACGGGGCGTTACGGCTGAGTCCGCAACGGGAAAGGGGCGCTCTGTCACCGGCTCAGGGGGCCTGTGTCCTGCGTAAAGACGCAAAAGACGCCCTCCATGGCGGGCTCAGCGCGGGCCATCCATAGCCCGCTATGCTTTACTCCGGACACAGGCCCCCCTCGCTTCAGGTTTATCCGCTGTCTGTGGGACTTCCCGTGTATCAGTCGTTAGCATAGCCCTGCGGCGGCAGCGGTTCGCCATCCAGCCAGGCCTTACCGTCACGCATCGCCAGCCGTCCCTCAACAAACCAGTCGATGACCAGCGGATAGATGGCGTGCTCCTGATGCTGCACCCGCTCCGTGATCTCCGCCTCCGTGTCGTCGGCAAAAATCGGCACTTTTGCCTGCAGGACCACCGGCCCGCCATCCAGCTCGTCAGTGACGAAATGCACCGAGGTGCCATGCTCGCTGTCACCGTTCTCCAGCGCCTGACGGTGCGTATGCAGGCCCGGATATTTCGGCAGCAGGGAAGGGTGAATATTCAGCAGGCGATCGTGAAAATGGGCCACGAATGCACTGCTGAGAATACGCATATACCCCGCCAGGACGACAAGGTCGGGCGAGTACGCTTCAATCTCAGCGATCAGCTGGCGATCAAAGGCGTCCCGGTCGGTGAAATCGCTGGCGGCCAGCGCGTGAGCCGGGATACCCGCCTCACGCGCCCGCGTTAAGCCAAAGGCAGCGGCGCGGTTGCTGAACACGGCAGCCACGCTGCCGTGAATGCGCCCGCTGGCGCAGGCGTCAAGGATGGACTGAAGATTGCTTCCGTTGCCGGAGATCAGTACAACCAGCTTTTTCATCCGTTGATGACCACTCGCTCTTCCGCCTCTGACGCTTTGATCACGCCGAGCTTCCAGGCTTTCTCACCGGCCGCTTCCATCAGCGCAATCGCTTTATCCGCGTCGGCCGGGCTCAGGGCGATGACCATCCCGACGCCGCAGTTAAAGGTGCGGTACATCTCGAAACGGCTGACGTTACCGGCCTGCTGCAGCCAGCTGAAGACGGCCGGCCACTGCCAGCTCTTCTCATCAATCACCGCCTGGGTGTTGTCGGGCAGCACGCGAGGAATATTTTCCCAGAAGCCGCCGCCGGTCAGGTGTGCGATAGCATGCACATCGACCTGTTCAATCAGGCTCAGGATATTTTTCACGTAGATGCGGGTCGGTTCCAGCAGATGATCAGCCAGCGGTTTGCCTTCCAGCTGTTCGGTCAGCGGATCGGTGCTGCTGACTTCCAGAATCTTGCGCACCAGCGAATAGCCGTTAGAGTGCGGGCCGCTGGAGCCGAGGGCGATCAGCACGTCGCCATCCTGCACCTTGCTGCCATCAATGATTTCTGATTTTTCCACCACGCCCACGCAGAAACCGGCCACGTCATAATCTTCGCCGTGATACATGCCTGGCATCTCGGCCGTTTCACCGCCGACCAGCGCACACCCTGACTGCAGACACCCTTCGGCGATGCCGGTGATCACCGCGGAGGCAGTGTCCACGTCCAGTTTGCCGGTCGCGTAGTAATCCAGGAAGAAGAGCGGCTCAGCACCCTGTACCACCAGGTCGTTAACGCACATCGCCACCAGGTCAACACCAATGGCGTCGTGACGTTTGAGATCCATCGCCAGACGCAGCTTGGTACCAACGCCATCGGTGCCGGAGACCAGCACGGGTTCACGGTATTTCTGCGGCAGCGCGCAAAGCGCACCAAAACCGCCCAGTCCACCCATCACTTCCGGGCGACGCGTCTTTTTCACTACGCCTTTAATACGGTCAACCAGGGCATTACCAGCATCAATATCAACACCGGCGTCTTTGTAACTGAGAGAGGTTTTGTCGGTCACTGCGAGGTCCCCACGCGAGTTGCGGTTGGTGGTTAAAATAAAGCGCGGCAATTCTAACAGTGCAGGCAAACGTTTGCGAGTCCGGGATTGCGCATCGGACAATTTTCATTAATCCTTGTTTTATCCCGGCCAGACTCGCGGCTTTGCGCAAGGACAGGTGGCGCAGAGCGGAAAAGGCGGTATAATCCCGCGATTTTTTTTAGCTCAACTCATTCCGGGAGAACACCAATGAAGATCGTGGAAGTCAGACACCCGCTGGTCAAACATAAACTGGGCCTGATGCGTGAGCATGATATCAGTACAAAGCGCTTTCGTGAGCTGGCGTCTGAAGTGGGCAGCCTGCTGACCTACGAAGCGACCGCCGATCTGGAAACGGAGCGCGTCACCATTGAGGGCTGGAACGGCCCGGTTGAAATCGATCAGATCAAAGGCAAAAAGATCACGGTGGTGCCGATTCTGCGTGCCGGTCTTGGCATGATGGAAGGGGTTCTGGAGCACGTTCCCAGCGCCCGTATCAGCGTGGTTGGGGTTTACCGTGATGAAGAGACGCTGGAGCCGGTTCCCTATTTCCAGAAGCTGGTTTCTAACATCGAAGAGCGCCTGGCGCTGGTGGTAGACCCGATGCTGGCGACCGGGGGCTCAATGATCGCCACCATCGACCTGCTGAAAAAAGCGGGCTGCACCAGCATTAAAGTGCTGGTACTGGTTGCCGCCCCGGAAGGGATCGCTGCACTGGAGAAGGCACACCCTGACGTTGAGCTCTACACGGCGTCCGTGGATCAGGGACTGAATGAGAAGGGTTACATCATTCCCGGACTCGGCGATGCCGGGGACAAGATTTTCGGAACCAAATAAATCGCATAGCCGACCAGAGAGTCGGCTTTTTTTTGCAAAAAAAAGCTCTCCGACCGGGGCGGGTTTGCCGCAGGGCTGACCCGCGTGCCTGAGGCTGTGCCTGAAGCGCGCACCCGTGGGGAAAATAACATAAGGGGATAAATGATGACTCGTCGCGCCATTGGCGTCACTGAACGACCGCCGTTACTGCAAACCATTCCACTCAGCCTGCAACACCTGTTCGCCATGTTTGGTGCCACGGTGCTGGTGCCGATTCTGTTTCACATCAACCCGGCGACGGTTCTGCTGTTTAACGGCGTCGGCACGCTGATCTACCTCTTTATCTGTAAGGGCAAAATCCCCGCCTATCTCGGTTCCAGTTTCGCCTTTATCTCGCCGGTACTGCTGTTGCTGCCGCTGGGCTATGAGGTGGCGCTGGGGGGATTTATCCTCTGCGGGGTGCTCTTTTGCCTCGTGGCGCTGATTGTTAAACGCGCGGGAACCGGCTGGCTGGACGTGATGTTTCCGCCAGCGGCGATGGGCGCGATTGTCGCCGTAATCGGTCTGGAGCTGGCGGGCGTAGCAGCCAATATGGCGGGCCTGCTGCCGGCAGAAGGCAGTGCACCCGACAGTAAAACGGTGCTGATTTCGCTGGTGACCCTGGCCGTCACGGTATTTGGTTCGGTGCTGTTCCGCGGCTTCCTGGCGATCATCCCTATCCTGGTCGGCGTGGTGGCGGGTTATCTGCTCTCCGCGTTTATGGGCATCGTGGACTGGCGCGGCGTGGTCAGTGCCCCCTGGTTTGCCCTGCCGACTTTCTATACGCCGCGCTTTGAGTGGGTGGCGATGCTGACGATTCTCCCCGCCGCGCTGGTGGTGATTGCCGAACATATCGGGCATCTGGTGGTCACGGCTAACATCGTGAAGAAAGATCTCATCCGCGACCCTGGCCTGCATCGCTCAATGTTCGCCAACGGCTTATCGACAGTGATCTCCGGCTTCTTTGGCTCCACCCCGAACACCACCTACGGCGAAAACATCGGCGTCATGGCGATTACCCGTGTCTACAGTACCTGGGTGATTGGCGGTGCGGCGATTCTGGCGATCCTGCTCTCCTGCGTCGGCAAACTGGCGGCGGTGATCCAGGCGATCCCGGTGCCGGTTATGGGCGGCGTGTCGCTGCTGCTGTATGGCGTGATCGGCGCATCGGGTATCCGCGTCCTGATCGAATCGAAAGTCGATTACAACAAAGCGCAAAACCTGATCCTGACCTCGGTGATCCTGATCATTGGCGTCAGCGGCGCGAAGGTGCACATCGGCGCGGCAGAGCTGAAGGGCATGGCGTTAGCGACGATCGTGGGCGTCGGACTCTCATTGATCTTCCGGGTGATCTCGCTGCTGCGTCCGGAAGAAGTGGTGCTGGACGCCGAAGAATCCCGCGAGCCCTGATCGCATCGTAACGGACAGGATCGGGGCAGGGACGCCCCATTCATCTCTTTCTGAAAACTGTGGTAGACTTCCCCCGATTTTTTGCTTGTTCTCTTGCTGAGGTGCTTCTGAACACGCCGGCACAATTGTCATTGCCACTCTATTTACCTGACGATGAAACCTTCGCCAGCTTCTGGCCGGGGGAGAACCCGTCGCTGATTGCCGCGCTGAAAGGCGCTCTCAGCCAACAACATGGCAGCTATCTCTACTTCTGGTCACGCGAAGGCGGCGGGCGGAGTCATCTGCTGCACGCTGCGTGCGCCGAAATGTCCGCACGCAGTGAAGCGGTAGGGTATGTGCCGCTGGACAAACGCACCTGGTTTGTACCGGAAGTGCTGGAGGGGATGGAGCAGCTGTCACTGGTCTGCATCGATAACATTGAGTGCATTGCCGGTGAGCCGGAGTGGGAGATGGCGATCTTCGATCTCTATAACCGCATTCTGGAAACCGGCAACACGCGGCTGTTCATCACCGGCGATCGTCCACCGCGCCAGCTGAATCTGCAGCTGCCCGATCTCGCCTCGCGCCTGGACTGGGGGCAGATCTATCGCCTGCAGCCGCTCTCCGATGAAGATAAACTGCAGGCGCTGCAACTGCGCGCCGGGTTACGCGGCTTTGAGCTGCCGGAGGATGTGGGACGTTTCCTGCTGAAGCGACTGGATCGCGAAATGCGCACCCTGTTTGAAACGCTGGATCGGCTGGATCGTGCCTCGATCAGCGCCCAGCGCAAACTCACCATCCCCTTTGTTAAAGAGACGCTCGGCCTTTAAAGAATGTCGAGCACCGCTTCCGGCGGACGTCCGATTCGCGCCCGATCGCCCTTGATCACAATCGGCCTTTCAAGCAGTTGCGGATGGGCGGCGAGCGCGTCCAGCAGCGCACTTTCCTCTTTATCACTCAACGCCAGTTCACTGTAGAGCGCTTCTTTCGTGCGCATCAGCTGGCGTGCGCTCTGCATCCCCAGCTTCTGCAGCAGACTCTGCAGCGTCTCGCGGTCAGGCGGCGTCTGCAGATAGAGCACCACTTCCGGTACAAGGCCGCGGGCGTTCAGCAGGGCCAGAGTTTCGCGGCTCTTGCTGCAGCGCGGGTTGTGGTAAATCGTCACCATGTCAGGCTCTCCCTTTCCGGCTGTTATGCTCAGCCTTTCTGATATTGTTTGAAACGCTGCTGCAACTGACGCAGCTGATCGATACGGGCATCGTAGCGCGCCTGCTTCAGGCTGCCGAGCGGCACCTGGGCGCTGGCGCTGCTCAGTGCGCTAATCGCCTGATCGAGCTGACCATTCAGTGCCAGACTCTCGGCCCGCGCCGAGAGCTCCTCATCATTCAGCCCCTGCTGAGCAGAAGCCTGCGCCAGTAAATCCCAGCCGTTGGGGTCATCCTTGTTTGCCCAGGTGTAGCGATTCAGAATGCGGCTGGCGCTGGCATACTGTTTCGCTTCTACATAGGCATTCGCCAGGTTGAGCTGCACCACCGGGCTGTTTTTCGCCCCGGTAGCCGCGGTGAGCAGGGCAATCGCCTGCTGCGGCTGGTTCAGACCGATATCGATATCGGACATGATGTCGAGGAACCAGACATTACCGGGCTGCTTCGCCAGCAGCGGGGTCATAATCCGCTTCGCGTCGGCAAAACTCTTCGCCTGCAAAAACTGTATCGCTTTGCCATATTGTGAGGCCAGCTGCTCACGCGAATTGCCGCTGGCATACTGGCTAAGCAGTTCGTCAGTAAGCTGATTGCGCCCGGTGGAGTACATGCCCAGCGCCCGGACCTTCGCCAGATAAAAATCTTCCGTCGACTGCACGACTACTGGCCGCATCTGGTTGGCGCGGTTTCGGGCATCCGCCAGACGGCTGTCGGGCAGGGGGTGCGTCAGCAGAATTTCCGGTGGCTTTGACGAGAAGCGGCTCTGATCGGCCAGCTTCTGCAAAAAGTTCGGCATCGCCTGCGGATCGAATCCGGCGCGCTGCAGCACCTGAATCCCGATGCGATCTGCCTCCTGCTCATTGCCCTGGGTAAAGCTGATGATCCCCTGCTGGGTGCCCGCCAGCGTACCGGTCAGTGCTGCCATGCCCGCCTGCGGACTCGCCATCGCCAGCAGAATAGAGCCCAGCGCACCGACCCAGGTCAGCGGCGCATTGCGCTTCTGATCTTCCATCGCGCGCGCCAGATGGCGCTGGGTAACGTGCGAAATCTCATGCGCCATTACCGATGCCAGCTGGCTTTCATTCTCGGTAAAGCGGAACAGCGCGGAGTGCAGCACCACATTGCCGCCAAAAAAGGCAAAGGCGTTCAGCTCATCGTTCTGTATCAGAAAGAAGTGGAACGGCGTTTTCACCGAGTCAGCGTGCGCAACCAGGCGCTGGCCGAGCTGATTAATGTACTGATTGAGAAGCGGATCGTTGATCAGTGGTGCGCTGGCGCGAAGCTGGCGGACATAGAAGTCGCCCATCTGCAGCTCCTGATTAATCGACAGCGTCGAACCGGCCGTGGTGCCAATATCGGGAAGAGAATCACTGACATCAGCGTAAGCCGGTGACAGCGTGGACAGAATGAGCGTCGGCAGAAGCGCGGCGATCAGCGTTTTTTTTAACCGGTTCAACATGCCTTAATCCTGTAGAGAGGCTCTGAAAAGAGACAGGTGCGCAGCGGGTAGGTTCCCTTTTCCGCAGATAACGACGGTTTGCGCCTATCTTAACCAGTGCCCGAAAAGAAAGAAATGCTGTTTTCGGGACCAGCTGGCGGCGCAGTTTGTGCAAGATCAGCGAATATGACGAAAAAATTTGAACATTCCTGAAACCTAAACCGTAGTTAAACGGATAAGCCGGGGCAGGGGATTGCCCGCGCCGCCGCGCAATTATACAACGGCTTATTTACCCTGCTGATTGAGTCCGGCATGAATAAAGCAGAATCTTCTGTCGCTCCTCTGACGTTAATCTGGTTTCCTTTTTAAAGTTATGTAAATTCACTCAAAAAAACTGAATATGGCATGATTTTTTCCAGGCCAAATCTGAAAAAAACAGCGAAACGCATGGGTTTAATCCCTTTTTTACATTGATAAATTCAATCGTTATTCCGGCCATATCTGTTTTTTTCTATTTAACGCTGGCTGTTATTTTTTAAATCTTTCCCCTATCGCCATAAATAAGGCGGCCCTTATCGCGGGCCAGTGATAAGAAGACGACTTTAAGCAGCTAATGAAATTTTTCGATTAATTCAGGCGGTGAATCATTTCTGCTGTCATCAGCAGCGTGCCTGCCCGCCTTTCCTTCAGGAGAGAATCACGTCCGCGCTGTGATATAGATAGCCGACCTGATTCAGTCCTGAATCGGCCAGAGATTATTTGCCGGAGAGAAGTGTTATGCGTTCAGCTATTTCGTACGCGTTAATCGCCATTATCGGTGGCGTAGTGGGTGCGGCTGTTACACAGAGTGGCACTATTTATGACAAAGTCACACGCCATTTTGCCTCAGAGCCTCAGGAACCCGCCGGATTCTGGAGTACACCGGCGATTGAAGGCTACGGCAAAATTCATTATGAGCCTGATGCCGCTTTTAAGCCGGTGCCGGGTCTGAGTAATAAAATTGTTTTTCAGATCACCCGCAGCGATGGCGCGATGACCGCACCCAATCTGGGACTGGAGCGCGTCGCGCGGGTAGTGAATCTTTATATCGCCTCTGGCGTTCCGGCCGATCAGCTGAAGTTTGTGGTTTCGGTTACCGGTGACGCGACCCCCGCCATGCTGGATAACGCCCATTTCAAACAGTTTTATGGCATCGACAATCCCAACCTGAAGCTGATTAACGAGCTGAATCAGGCGGGCGTCAAAGTCTCCGTGTGCGATCAGTCGGTGGCCTTCCACCACTATCCCAACAACTGGATTGATAAATCCGTTGTGCATGCGCTTTCCAGTCCAACCACGGTCTCAACGCTGCAAAACCAGGGGTATGCGTGGCTGGCAATGTAATTAACGTTTTATTTAATCGGGAGAATATCTGATGCGTCCAGCAGCTTTAGTGGTGGTGGCAGCCGTCGCAGGATTTATTGGCGGCAATGTTTTACAGCTGCCCGCTTTATTTGGTAAGGCCAGCGATAAACTGGCGGAGAATAAAACCGAGCCTGCCGACTTCTGGAGTACACCGGCAATTGAGGGGTATGGCAAAATACATTATGTCGATACGCCAGCCTTTAAACCCGGCACAACGACAGGCCTGAGTAATAAAATCGTCTTTCAGATCAACCGCAGTGAAGGGGATATTCGTAAGCCGAATCTCGGTCTGGAGCGCGTCGCGCGTGTAACCAACCTCTATTATGCGGCGGGTGTTCCGCTCGACCAGCTGAAATTTGTGGTATCCATTAACGGCGACGCGGTTTCATCTGCCCTGAATAATGCGCAGTTCAACAAAGCCTACGGTGTCGATAACCCGAACCTGAAATTAATCAGCGAACTGAAAAAAGCGGGTGTGCAGGTCACTATCTGTGACCAGTCAGTGGCGTTTCATCAGCTGGAGCGTGACTGGATCGACCCGATGGTCACTCACACGATCTCCAGCGGTACCACAGTCGCCACCCTGGAAAACAGCGGTTACGCCTTCCTGATGCTCTGATCCTCCTGACAGCGGCGTCATGGCCGCTGTCATCTGCTGCGTTTTGCTTTTCCTGTAAGGCGGACCGGCCTTACTCCTTTCTTCTCACCGGATGCACCCTGTCGCTTCAGGCTGGCCTTAATTGCCGCGCCTCCCACGGTAAAACGTCATGTTTACCGGGGTTCGGGACCACTATCTATCGTGATTTTTCCCTGTCAGATGGGAAGCCCTGATCATTAAATCAGTGCCAGGATAATTTGTATTTAGTCGGCTGAAATTTGTCTTAATGCTGCTCAAAAAGGCCAGCAGGGTGTAGACTTAAGCCCGGATTATCAGCTGGCTTTCATTAAAAAAATAATCAGGCATTCATGACATGACTTCCTTCTTCGGGGCGGCAACGCCATGCTAAAGCTGTTTCGGCCTAAAGCCGATTTGCGCAATCTGATCGCCCTGCTGGTCATTGTCAGTATTGTCATTACGCTCGCCAACACACTTTACGCCACCTGGCGCGTGCAGCGTCAGGTGCTGATCGATTCCACGCTTGAAGCTAACCGCGCCTATGCCGCCAAGCTCGCCTCTACCAGCGAAATCTTCTTCCAGCTGGCGCAGTCACAACTGCACTTCAGCGCCAATCAGCTCAGCCGTGACTTTAACAATGATGCGTTGCTGAGCAGTGAGGTCAACCGCCTGCGTGAGCAGACCACCAGTTTTAACTCGGTGGTGGTGGTGGATGGGCAGGGCGTGGTCAAAGCGATCTCGCCTGAGTCCCTGACCCTGAAAGGCATGCATCTCACCAGTGATGCCTCGCGCGAAGCGCTGACGCTGCGGCAGCCGGCAATCAGCAAACCGACGCTGTCACCGGCCAACAATCTGCTGGTGTTTGTCTCGTGGCCGATCTGGAGCGAACAGGGCGACTATCTGGGCTACGTCGGCGGCACCATCTATCTGAAAAAGAAAAGTATTCTGAATGCGCTGCTGGGTGAACAGTTCTATCGTGATGGCACCACGGTCTATGTGCTCGACAGTAATAATGAGGTGCTGTATCACCAGAATCGTCAGCTGGTGGGCAAAACCCTGCCTGCCATCGTCAGTCCCAACGGTGAGGAGACCAACGGCTCGCTGATGATGACCGGTGCGGGAGAATCCACGCAGCTGGCAGGCTATGCCGTCGTTCCGACCACCGGCTGGACGGTGGTGGCCCTGAAGCCCATCAATGCCACGCTCGATCCGCTCTCCGGGCTGTTAATGAAAGTGCTGAAAAACTCGGTGCCGTTTGCGCTGCTGACCCTGCTGGTGGCTGTGGTGCTGGCGCGACTGATCGCCCGCCCGCTGTTTCAGCTGGCGCGCAAAGCCAGCCGGATGGATGCGCAGGGCGTCTCTAAGGAGATTGGCGGTATCAGCGCCTGGTATTTTGAGGCCGCACAGGTGAAGCGCGCGCTGCTCACCGGTATCGGCCTGGTGCAGGATAAAATTGGCCGTCTCAGCTCAGAAGCGCAGACCGATCCGCTCACCCAGCTGCTGAATCGCCGCGGGCTGAACGCGGTCCTGGAGTATTACCGCACGCTGCGCCAGCCTTTCGCGGTACTGGCGCTGGATATCGACCATTTCAAAAACGTTAACGACAGCTGGGGCCATGACGTCGGTGATCGGGTGATTCAGCAGGTGGCCAGCACGCTGCGTGCCAGCGCCCGTCACTCGGATGTGGTGTGCCGCAACGGCGGAGAGGAGTTTCTGATGCTGCTGCCAGGAACGTCGCTGGATGAAGCGCAGGTCATCGCAGAGCGGGTACGGCAGGGCATTGCAGAAGCCTGGCTCAGGGATGTGGGGCGGATTACCCTCTCTATCGGCGTCGCGGCCTGGAAAGGAACGCAGGATGCCGGGCTGGAAGTGAGCCTGAAACAGGCGGATGCCGCGCTTTATGAGGCAAAGAATGCCGGGCGCAACTGCGTTATCGTTGTCCGATCTTAACGGTTCGGAAAGCGGGGAGGGCGGGAAAAGAGAAAGAAGAAGGGCGCGGCACCCAGGCTACCGCGCCCTTAAGATCAGGCGGACTTAACGTAATCCAGCACCATGTCGTGGTGATTTGAGGTCTTGAAGTTATCAAACACTTTCTCAACCTTGCCCTCTGCATCTACCAGGAAGCTGATGCGATGAATGCCGTCATAGGTTTTACCCATAAACGTTTTTTCACCCCAGACGCCAAACGCCTGGCAGACTTCATGGTTTTCATCTGAGAGCAGGGTAAAGTTCAGCAGCTCTTTTTCCGCAAAACGTGACAGTTTTTCCGGTTTGTCGGTGCTGATACCCAGCACTTCCACACCCGCTTTTTTCAACTCATCCATGTTGTCACGCAGACCGCACGCCTGCACGGTGCAGCCTGGCGTCATCGCTTTCGGGTAGAAGTAGACCAGAACGCGCTGTCCCTGGAAGTCGGTCAGATTCACTTGTTCGCCGTCCTGATCGGGCAGGCTAAATGCGGGTGCGGTGTCACCGGCTTTCAGTGGATTCATCACATCTCTCCATTTTTTTATTCAGGCTGTGGGTAATACACCATCCAGCGAAAAACAACCAGAGGGAACGTTACCATCAGGGGGTATTTCACCACATAGCCGGTCACGTTTCAGTGGCAGTAATGTGGAGAAATAACTCCGGTTTATTTGCAAAGTTTAGCGCACCGCGCTGACAGATTCGCTGCTGTCGGCGTCTGACACACTATAGAGGCGCAGCGTGCCCTGGGCATTCAGCTCCTGACACAGCGCATTGAACGCCTGCTCAAAGGTGGTGCCGCTGGTGCGTGTCGGACTGTGTGCCGTCATCTGAATATAGAGTGTCGGCGGCAAACCCTGTTGCGCGGGGGTGATGCGCGACACCAGTTCGGCCACGTTCATCTGATGCTTATCAATGAGATCGGTAAAGCGCTCGATGATGTGCGGTGAATCGGCGACCTCAACCTGGATAAAGGCGGTATCAGGCATCGGCGGGCGTAACCGCGCGTTGGTACGCTTCATGACGATCAGCAGCTCCAGCTCTGCCCCTTTCAGCGGCAGCGTCGATTCAATTAGCGTGATCGCATTCCAGCTGCCGGACAGCAGCATGATAAACGTGAACTCATCCCCGAGCATGGCAAGACGACTGTCTTCAATATTGCAACCACAGCTGCTGACGTGTCGGGTAATGGTGTTGACGATACCCGGACGGTCAACACCGAGGGCGGTGATCACCAGATGATGGGGCTGAGATTGCGACAAAATGGCTTTTCCTCTGCTTTCGCTAATAACCATAAGGTAAACATAAAAAAAACTGCTGACAAGCGCGGGAATAGCGTGGCTTGCTTGCTTTTCCCTAAGCGTAAAACGTACCATGAAGCACTTGTTTGTCGAGGGGATCGCCAATGTTTACGGGAAGTATTGTTGCACTCGTTACGCCAATGGATGACAGCGGTAATGTCTGCCGGTCGAGTCTGAAAAAACTGATTGATTATCACGTCGCCAGCGGCACCGCGGCGATCGTTTCCGTCGGCACCACAGGCGAGTCTGCCACCCTGAGTCATGAAGAGCATGGCGATGTGGTGATGCTGACCCTGGAACTGGCCGATGGCCGTATTCCGGTGATTGCCGGAACCGGGGCTAATGCCACCGCTGAAGGCATCTCCCTGACGAAGCGTTTTGAACATTCCGGCGTGGTGGGTTGCCTGACTGTCACCCCTTACTATAACCGCCCGACGCAGGAAGGGCTGTTCCAGCACTTTAAAGCGATTGCTGACAGCACCAGCCTGCCACAGATGCTCTATAACGTTCCCTCACGAACCGGTTGTGACATGCTGCCGGAAACCGTTGCCCGCCTGGCCGAAATCAAAAATATTATCGGAATCAAAGAGGCAACCGGGAACTTATCGCGGGTTAGTCAGATCCAAGAGCTGGTTAATGAAGATTTCATTCTGGTGAGTGGCGATGACGCGACGGCACTGGACTTTATGCAACTGGGCGGCAAAGGCGTCATCTCGGTGACCGCGAACGTGGCTGCGCGCGAAATGGCGGAAGTCTGCCAGCTCGCACAGCAGGGCAATTTCGTCGAGGCACGCCGTCTGAATCAGCGTCTGATGCACCTGCACCAGACGCTTTTCTGTGAACCCAATCCTATCCCGGTGAAATGGGCAGCGAAGCAGCTGGGATTAATCGCTAACGACACGCTGCGTCTGCCAATGACGCCACTGACAGCAGCCAGCCAGCCGAAAGTGGAACAGGCGCTGGTGAAAGCGGGTTTGCGATAATTTAGGGAGTTTGAATGAATTACTCAGTAAAGCGGTCAACAATTGCCACAGTGGTGGGGCTTTCTACCCTGATGCTGTTGTCGGCCTGTTCAACCGATCAGCGTTATAAGCGCCAGGTCAGCGGCGACGAATCCTATCTTCAGGCCAGTGAACTGCATGAGCTGAAAGCGCCTGCCGGGATGATCCTGCCGGTGCAGCGTGGCGACTATGATGTGCCCCGCACCGCCAGTCAGGGCCCTACCGGCAAGCAGCTGGACATCCGTCCGCCAGCACAGCCGCTGGCACTGATGAACGGCACCCGCGCGCAGTTCAGTAACAACACCGGCGCGCTGATCATTGATAACAGCCGTGGCTCGGTCTGGTCGCAGGTCGTCAATGTGGTGCAGTCCTACAAATTCCCGATCGCCTCCCGCAATGATGCCGGTCAGCAGCTGACGACCGACTGGGTTCAGTGGAACCGTGCGGATGAAGATCAGCAGTACCGCGGTCGCTATCAGATCAGCGTGCAGTCGCAGAGCTATCAGCAGCTGCTGACCGTGCGTCTGCTGGAGCTGCAGCAGGATGGGAAAACCATCACTTCACCTGCCCAGATTCAGCGTTACACCGCGCAGATGCTGAATGACATCAGCACCGGCATGGACAAGATCGATACCGCCAGTGAAAACGCGGCATCCGGCCGGGTGAACGGCGCGATCGATGTGCAGAGCGGTGCCGATGACACCGGTCTGCCTATGCTGATCCTGCGAACGCCTTACAATGTGGCCTGGCAGCGTCTGCCAGACGCAATGAAACGCGTTGGCATGGAGGTGACTGACACCACCCGCTCCACCGGCAGCATGAAGGTGACCTACAAGTCACTGAGCAGCAGCGACTGGGATTCCGTGGGCGCGAAAGATCCGGAATTGCCGAACGGCGATTACAAAGTGCAGGTCGGCGATCTCGACAACCGCACCAGTCTGCAATTCATCGACCCGAAAGGGCATGTGCTGACCCAGTCGCAGAACGATGCGCTGGTGGCCGTGTTCCAGGCGGCGCTGAACAAATAAAGTTGCCTCAGGCCGGAGATTCTCCGGCCTTTTTATTTTGTTTTTGGCATAATAGCGCGCGGCGAAGTAAACGATTGCGTCAAGGCAATCGCCGCAGCGGCGCTGGCCGCTGAACACCCGTTATTTCAAGTCTGGAGTGAACAAGATGCAAAAGCGAGCTGAGTTGTATCGCGGTAAAGCGAAAACCGTATACAGCACCGATAACCCGGATCTGCTGATACTCGAATTCCGCAACGATACGTCAGCAGGTGATGGCGCCCGAATCGAGCAGTTTGATCGTAAGGGAATGGTTAACAATAAGTTTAACCACTTCATCATGACCAAATTGCAGGAAGCGGGTATCCCGACCCAGATGGAAGCGCTGCTGTCCGATAACGAGGCGCTGGTCAAGAAGCTGGAGATGGTACCGGTAGAGTGTGTGGTGCGTAACCGCGCCGCAGGATCGCTGGTAAAACGTCTGGGCGTGGAAGAGGGCATGGTGCTTAATCCGCCGCTGTTTGATCTTTTCCTGAAAGATGATGCAAAGCATGACCCGATGGTCAACGAATCCTACTGCGAAACCTTTGGCTGGGTCAGTAAACAGAACCTGGCGCGGATGCAGGAGCTGACCTTTAAAGCTAATGAGGTGCTGAGCAAGCTGTTCGACGAGGCGGGTCTGATTCTGGTCGACTTCAAACTGGAGTTTGGTCTGTTCAACGGTGAAGTGACGCTGGGTGATGAGTTTTCCCCGGACGGTGCGCGCCTGTGGGACAAAGAGACGCTGGATAAAATGGACAAAGACCGTTTCCGCCAGAGCCTGGGGGGTGTAGTGGAAGCCTATGAGGCGGTGGCACAGCGACTGGGCGTTAAACTCGACTGAGTCTGACGACCGTGCAGAACATAAAAAGGAGAGCCCCGGCTCTCCTTTTTTCATTTTGGCGTAAAGCTGGTGATTGCTTCGTCGCACAACTAAAATCATGCCATCTGAAGATTATCAAAGGGAGTAGAGCATGCGCTGGCAAGGGCGTCGCGAGAGCGACAATGTAGAGGACCGTCGCGATCAGTCATCCGGTTTTGGCGGCGGCGGACGCCAGATTCGTCTGCCACGTGGTAAAGGCGGCATCGTGCTGCTGATTGTGGTGGCGGTAGCAGGCTATTACGGTTACGACCTCACCGGACTGCTGACCGGCGGCGACGTGGCACCGACCAGTCAGCAGCAGCGCAGCGTCAGCGCCAATGATGATGAGGCGGCGAAATTCACGAAGGTGATTCTGGCTACCACTGAGGATACCTGGGGCAAACTGTTCCAGCAGATGAACAAGCAGTATGTGGCCCCGAAGCTGGTGATGTATCGCGGCGCAACCCGCACCGGCTGTGGCACCGGCCAGTCAGTGATGGGACCGTTTTACTGTCCTGCTGACCAGACCGTCTACATTGACCTCTCCTTCTACGACGAGATGAAGACGAAACTGGGCGCGGGCGGAGACTTTGCTCAGGGGTACGTGGTCGCTCATGAAGTGGGTCACCATGTGCAGAAGCTGCTGGGCATTGAGCCAAAAGTGCGTGAAATGCAGCAGGGCGCCAGCCAGACACAGGTCAATCAGCTCTCCGTCAAAATGGAACTGCAGGCTGACTGTTTTGCTGGTGTCTGGGGACACTACATGCAGAAGGAAAACATCCTGGAAGCGGGCGACCTGCAGGAGGCGCTGAATGCTGCCGAGGCGATTGGTGATGATCGCCTGCAGCAGAAAGGTCAGGGGCGCGTGGTGCCGGACAGCTTTACCCACGGTACCTCTGAGCAGCGCTACACCTGGTTCAAGCGCGGATTTGATGGTGGCGATCCGGGACAGTGCAACACCTTCGCCAGCAACTGATGTCTCTGCCACAGCAGACGCAGCTAATGCAGCAGGCCGGTGTCCGTCGTCTGGCGGTGATCAGCGGCGACCCGGCCTGGTGTGTGATGCGGGCCGCAGAGTGGCGTGAAACGCTCCCGGGCGACTGGCTGCAGGTGAGTCCTGAACCGCTGTTTACAGGTCCCTCTGACGCTCCCGAACTGCATAAACCGCCCGCAGCGCTGCGAACGCTGCTTGGCCGCGAGTTTCATCACGCCATTTTTGACGCCCGACAGGGCTTTCATGCCGAGGCTTTCGCTGCGCTGGCGGGGACGCTCAGCGCCGGTAGCTGGCTGTTACTGCTGGTGCCACCCTGGGGGCAGTGGTCGCAGCAGCCTGACGCCGATAGCCTGCGCTGGGCAGATGTTGCGGAACCGATCGCGACGCCCGGTTTTGTTCGCCATCTGCAACAGCTGATAATCGGTGATAAGCAGGTACTGCTGGCGCGTCAGCATCAGCCTGACCGTTTTCCGCCTCCACCGGACTGGCCACACTGGCACTGTCAGGCACCGCAACAGCAGCAGGCGATACTCGATCAGCTGGCGACGATGCCTTCCGGCGTCGCGGTCCTGACGGCCGCCCGCGGACGGGGCAAATCGGCGCTGGCGGGCATGCTGGCCCGGCAGAACGGGCAGTGTCTGGTGACCGCCCCGGCCAGAGCCTCCACGGAAGTGCTGGCGACCTTTGCTGCTGAGGCTTTCCATTTTATGGCCCCGGATGCTCTGCTGGCGTCTGATCCCGTACCAGCGGCGTCGTGGCTGATCGTGGATGAAGCGGCGGCCATCCCGGCTCCGCTGCTGCAGGCGCTGGTCAGCCGCTATCCCCGCGTCCTGCTGACTACCACCGTGCAGGGCTACGAGGGGAGCGGGCGCGGGTTTATCCTTAAATTCTGTGCCGGGCTGCCGCAGGCACGCTACTTCACGCTGGATGAGCCGCTGCGCTGGTCGCGTCACGATCCGCTGGAGCAGTGGCTGAATGCGGCGCTGCTGTTTGAGGATGCTGCTGCCATCACGCCTTCTTCTGCCGTGACGCCACACCCGGTCCCGCGTCACGATTTCCCTATGCTGGAGGCCGCCTATCGTCTGCTGACCAGCGCGCATTACCGCACCTCGCCGCTCGATCTGCGCCGCCTGCTGGATGCTCCGGGTATGCAGCTGTGGCGGGCAGGGGAGCCGCCGGGTCTGCAGGGGGCGCTCTGGCTGGTGGAGGAGGGCGGGCTGGAGCCCGCCCTGGCGCAGGCGGTCTGGGCAGGTACCCGGCGACCGCGCGGCAATCTGGTGGCGCAGTCACTGGCCGCACACGCGGGTCTGGCTGAGGCGGCGACCCTGCGCTCGCTGCGCATCAGCCGGATTGCCGTGGCGGCGGAGAGCCGCCGTCGGGGAATGGGGCAGCAGCTCGTGGCCGCCGCCGCCCGCGCCGCCGCCGATCGCGACTACCTCTCGGTCAGCTTCGGCTACACTGAATCTCTCTGGTCATTCTGGCGCGCCTGTGGTTTTACGCTGGTACGGATTGGCAGTCAGCGTGAGGCCAGCAGCGGCTGTTATGCGGCGATGGCCATCCTGCCCTGTTCTCCAGCCGGCGAGGCATTGCAGCGTCGCGCGGCAGACCAGCTGGCGCGTGACTGGCCGCTGTTGCGCCAGCACATCGCGCTGGATCTGCAGTTTGAGGCGAGGTGTGATGATGGATGGCGTGTGCAGGACATCCCGCTGGCCGCGGGTTTTGCCTGGGCGCAGCGCCCACTGGAAGCGAGCCTGCCGGTGTTGCAGCGTCTGGTGGCGGCCAGTGCGGCCCCAGACTCACTGCTGGCTGCAGCGGTAAGCACACCGGATGCGTTAAGCGGGCTGGCACACCAGGCGGGCATAAGCGGACGCAAGGCGCTGATTTCGGTACTGCGTCAGCAGGCGGCAGCCGCCCTGGAAAGTCTGGGCATTCGGCAGGATGCGCTGCACCCGTCGTTGAAATAATTCGACCAGCGGGTTCAAATAATCCTCATATCATTCTTTGCCAGCTGGCGTAGAGTGAATAACGGAGGTCACTATGACACTGAAATATGTAATCGTTCAACAGCCTGCCACCACGGCTCAGCTGTTTCTGCTCTACCATGGCGTAGGCGATAACCCGGATTCTATGGGTGAGATTGGCAGCTGGTTTGCCCGGACATTTCCTGAGGCGCTGGTGGTTTCTGTTGGCTCGCCGGCTGCGGGCCGTCAGTGGTTCAGCGAGGCTGAACTGCACGATATGACGCTACAGCAGCGGGTTAACGCGGCGATGCCACAGTTTGTGGAATCTGTGCGTCACTGGCAGAAAAAAAGCGGTGTGCGCCCGGAAGCAACGGCGTTAATCGGTTTTTCCCAGGGCGGCAGTATGGTGCTGGAAGGGGTGAAAGCCCATTCCGATCTGGCCGGCCGCGCGGTGGTGTTCAACGGCCGGTTTATTACCCTGCCAGAGAAAGCCAGCACCCGTACCACGGTTCACCTGATCCACGGTGATTATGATGAGCAGATTCCGGTGTTTCATGCGCAGCAGGCGGAGCAGCGACTCACCGCCAGCGGGGGCGACGTCACGCTCGATATCGTCGACGATCTGGCGCACGCTATTGATGACCGCAGCATGACGCTGGCGCTGAATCATCTGCGCTACACGGTGCCAAAACGCTACTTCGATGAAGCGTTAAGCGGGGCAAAGCCCGGTGACGATGATGTCATTGCGATGATGTAAAAATGCCCCTGCAGAGCAGGGGCATTTTCGTTACTTCTTCTTCGGCCAGTCGTCTTCGTCATCCCACTTATCGTTAAAGTCACGGTGGGGCGGCAGGTCAGGTTTGTTATCCATGAATTTTTTATGGTCGATCCGTTTCAGATCTTTATAGACATTCATCAGCACGCCAACCATCAGCAGGATCACCAGGATCCACCAGTAATCTTTGATAAATTCCATTTGCTGCTCCTTAACATCGCCATCAGGCGATCAGTTGTTCCATGATGCGTTGGTACATCCGGCTTAGCATCTGCAGGTCGGAAGCTTTCACACACTCATTGATTTTATGAATGGTGGCATTCACCGGCCCCAGTTCCACCACCTGCGCTCCCATCCGGGCGATAAACCGGCCATCGGAGGTGCCGCCCGTCGTCAGCAGCTGCGGCTTAATTTCATTATAGTGCGCTACCGCTTTCACGACGGCATCAACCAGCTTTCCGCGTGAGGTCAGGAAGGGCTGACCTGAAAGTTTCCACTCAATGGTGTAACGCAGCTGGTGACGATCCAGCAGTTCTGCGACCCGCTGGCGGATCATCTCATCGGTGAGTTCGGTGCTGAAGCGGAAGTTGAACTGCACAAACAGCTCGCCGGGGATCACATTGTTGCTGCCGGTGCCCGCCTGGACGTTGGCAATCTGCATACTGGTGGCCGGGAAGAACTCATTACCCTGATCCCACTCCGTCGCCACCAGCTCATTCAGGGCAGGCATCGCGCGGTGAACCGGGTTGTCAGCCAGATGCGGATAGGCAACGTGACCCTGCACGCCATGTACCATCAGGTTGGCGGTGATCGAGCCGCGTCGGCCATTTTTTACCACGTCACCCACCACTTCGGTGCTGGAAGGCTCACCGACCAGGCAGTAGTCGAGGCGTTCCCGGCGCGCCATCAGCCGTTCCACCACTTTCACCGTGCCGTTGGCACCGCTGGCCTCTTCGTCAGAGGTGATCAGAAAGGCGAGTCGCCCTCTGTGATGGGGACGGGCTGCCACAAAACGCTCGGCCGCGACGACCATGGCCGCCAGCGATCCTTTCATGTCGGCCGCACCGCGACCAAACAGCATGCCGTCGCGGATGGTGGGTTCAAACGGCGGGTTAATCCAGCGGCTGGCATCGCCCGGCGGTACCACATCGGTGTGACCGGCAAACGCCAGCGTTTCCCCTTCGCCACGGGTGGCCCAGAAGTTCAGGGTATCGTCGATGTTCATCGTCTCAATCTGAAAGCCAATGGCTTCAAGACGGGCGATCAGCAAAGCCTGACATCCGGCATCATCGGGGCTGAGAGAGGGACGACGAATAAGCTGCTGCGTCAGCTCAATGACCGGGCAAAACATATTATGGCTTCTCCTGAATAGCATTCTGATAGGTGGCTTCGCTGAAACCGGCGAGCAGGCTGCCATCCGGGGCGCGCAACAGCGGACGCTTAATCATGGCGGGATGCGCCAGCATCAGCGCTTTGGCGCTGCGGGCATCGGTCACCGCGTCGCGGTCAGCCTCGGGCAGTTTACGCCAGGTAGTGCCGCGGGTATTGAGCAGGGCTTCGTAGCCCAGCGCATCGATAAATTCCTGCAGCAGTGCATCGCTCAGGCCATCGGCCCGGTAATCGTGAAAGTGATAATCAACGCCTGCATCTGTTAAAAAGCGCCGGGCTTTTTTTATGGTGTCGCAATTTTTTATCCCGAACATCACCCACTGCGTGCACATCGCCTGATCCTTATTGTTATGAAGCGCGTTAAGCTGAAAAAGCAGCCAAAGCGCGAGTTTAGCATAGTGTGATCCGTTGCGGCATCTGCCCTGACGGCTGATCGTGCGTAAAGCGAGTCTCAGGCAGAGGATCATTTCCCCCCGGGTAAACGCTATCAATTCAGCGGGCAATCATTACCCTGCTCATCATTTCGCGATTAAGAATTTCGCCATGTTGAAAAAATCGTCTACCGCTGGGTTAATCGCGAAATATTTCCTGCGTAGTTAGGAGGTTGCTGAAATGTGCGTCAGCTTACAAAATCCGCAATATTCATGTTTTCATCGCTGCTGCCGATAGTGATAACAGGTGTAAACGTATTCACCTGGCGAAAAAAAACGCGTAATATTGCCAGCACAATAAGAGAGTGCATTATGATTGACACTGAAATGGGAACCTGGAAAGAATTCATCGAAGCGATGTTACGCAACAAGTAACACGTGGAGATTAAAGCAGGACATTCCCGCTTGCTGACATTCTTACCACACACAGAAATAAGGCGGCCGCTGATCTCAGGGGCCGCTTTTTATTGGCTCCGCATTCAGTCATGCGCCTTCTCTTTCAGCGGGAAGCGACGGCGTACCAGCACAAAGAACAGCGGCACGAAATAGATCGCCAGCAGCGTCGCGGAGATCATGCCGCCCATCACGCCGGTTCCCACGGCATGCTGGCTGCCGGAGCCTGCTCCGCTGCTGATCGCCATAGGCAGCACGCCAAAGATAAAGGCCAGTGACGTCATGATGATGGGCCGCAGGCGCTGACGCGACGCCTCGAGCGTAGACTCCACCAGCTCACGCCCTTTACTGTTCATCTCACTGGCAAACTCGACAATCAGGATGGCGTTTTTCGCCGACAGGCCGATCACTGTCAGCAGGCCCACCTGAAAATAGACATCATTTTCCAGCCCGCGCAGCCAGGTGGCAATCAGCGCCCCGACGACGCCGAGCGGCACCACCAGCATCACCGAGAAAGGAATCGACCAGCTCTCATAGAGCGCGGCCAGGCAGAGAAAGACCACCAGCAGCGAAATGGCATAGAGCGCCGGGGCCTGTGAGCCGGAGAGGCGCTCCTGATAAGAGGCGCCACTCCACTGGAAGCCGACACCCAGCGGCAGGGCGTTAACCAGCTTCTCCATCTCATCCATGGCAGCGCCGCTGCTCACGCCGCTGGCGGCTTCGCCCACGATCTCCAGCGATGAGTAGCCGTTATAACGCTCAAGGCGTGGCGAACCGGTCTCCCAGCGGCTGGTGGCAAAGGCGGAGAAGGGCACCATTTTGCCGCTGCTGTTGCGGACATACCATTTGTCAATGTCGTCCGGCAGCATGCGGAACTCAGCGGCGGCCTGCACATAGACCTTTTTCACCCGGCCGCGATCCAGAAAATCGTTGACATAGCTGGAGCCCCACGCGGTGGTCAGGGTGTCGTTGATGGTATCCAGTGAGACGCCCAGCGCCTGCGCTTTGCGCGCATCCACATCGATCTGCAACTGCGGGCTGTCATCCAGGCCATTGTGCCGCACCCGCGACAGCGCCTTATCGTTGCCCGCCATCTCCAGCAGCCTGTCGCGCATCGCCATCAGCCGGGTATGACCGATGCCACCGTGATCCTGCAGCTGCAGGTCAAAGCCGGAACTGCTGCCCATACCGGTAATCGCGGGGGGACTGCTGGCTATCACCCGGCCCTCTTTGATCTGCTGAAAGGCTCTGGTCGCGCGCTCAATAATCGCAAAGGAGGTGCGATCGTCACCGGGCCGCTCCTCCCAGTTTTTCAGCCGCACAAACAGACGCGCGACGTTCTGTCCGTTGCCGCCCGGGCCTGCACCGATGGTGGAGAAGACCGACAGTACGTTCGCTTTCTCCTGAGTCAGATAGTAGTGCTCCACCCTGGCGACCACGCGAGCGGTCTGTTCCAGCGTCGAGCCCGCCGGCAGCTGCACCTGCGTCAGGAATACGCCGCGATCTTCCAGCGGCAGAAACGAGGTGGGCAGGCGCAGAAACAGAAAGGCCATCAGGCCGATAAGGCCGAGATAGAGCAGCAGCCAGCGACCGCCGCGGCGCAGAATCGCCGCGACCCCGCGCTCATAGCGGTCAGCATTGCGGTTGAAGTGACGATTGAACCAGCCAAAAAAGCCGCGCGCCGCATGCTGTTCGCCCTGTGCCACCGGCCTGAGCAGCGTGGCGCAGAGTGCCGGTGTCAGGATCATCGCCACCAGCACTGACAGCACCATCGCCGACACGATGGTGATGGAGAACTGACGGTAAATCGCGCCGACGGTTCCGCCAAAAAATGCCATCGGCACAAACACGGCTGACAGCACCAGCGCGATACCGACCAGCGCGCCCTGAATCTGGCCCATCGATTTCCGGGTGGCGGCCCGCGGCGAGAGTCCCTCTTCGCGCATGATACGTTCCACGTTTTCCACCACCACGATGGCATCATCCACCAGTAACCCGATCGCCAGCACCATGGCAAACATGGTCAGGGTGTTGATGCTGAATCCGCAGGCGTAGAGCACGCTGAAGGTGCCAAACAGCACCACCGGCACCGCAATGGTCGGAATGAGGGTGGCGCGAAAATTCTGCATGAACAGGTACATCACGCCAAACACCAGCACGATCGCCTCCAGCAGCGTCTTCACCACATCGGTAATTGACGCTTTGACGAACGGCGAGGTTTCATAGGCCACTTTTGCTTCCAGCCCGTGCGGGAAGTAGTGCGACAGCTCCTCAATGCGCGCCCGCACCAGCTTATCGGTGTTCATCTCGTTGGCGCCGGAGGCGAGCTTTACCCCCAGCCCCGAGGCGGGCTGACCATTGTAGCGGCTCAGATAATCATATTTCTCCGCCCCCAGCGCCACGCTGGCGACATCGCCCAGCGTCACCACGGAACCGTCAGGATTGTTCTTCAGGGTGATGGCCCGGAACTGCTCCGGGGTCTGCAGCATCGACTGCGCATTGACCGTGGCGTTCAGCGCCTGCTTCTCCACCGAGGGCAGGCCTCCGACCTGACCCACAGCAACCTGTGTGTTCTGCGACTGAATAGCGCTGACCACATCCCCGGTGGTCAGGGCATAGGCGATCAGCTTGTTGGGATCGAGCCAGATGCGCATGGCATATTGCGAGCCGTAGGCGTCCACCTGGCCGACGCCATCAATGCGGCTCAGGGGGTCCTGAATGTTGCTGGCGACATAGTCTGCAATATCCTGCTTATCCATGCTGCCGTCGGTGGAGACGAAAGCCACCATCAGAATGTTACTGTCACCGGTTTTGTTCACCGTGACGCCCTGTGACTGCACCGCCTGTGGCAATTTGCGCAGCGCAGACTGCAACTGGTTCTGCACCTGCTGACGCGCTTCATCAGGATCGGTTCCGGCGGTAAAGGTGAGGGTGATTTGCGCCTGGCCGGTGTTGCTGCTGTTGGAGGACATGTACATCAGGTTATCGATGCCGGTCATGTTCTGCTCGATCACCTGGGTGACCGTGTTTTCCAGCGTCTGGGCCGATGCGCCCGGATAGTTAGCGGTAATGCGGACATTGGGCGGGGCCAGGTCGGGGTACTGCTCAATGGGCAGTGACCTGATCGACAGCGTGCCGCACAGGCACAGCAGAATCGCCAGCACCCAGGCAAAGATGGGGCGGTCGATAAAGAAATTCGACATTAAACCGACACTCCTCACGACAGTTAAAATCGACCAGGCCTGCCCGCTACGGGCGCACTGACAGACAAATCGGATGTGCTTTGCCACGATTCGCCGCCGCCATTCACTCTACGTGCGGCAGCGGGGGAAATCGTGGAGAAATTGAGGAGAAAGTGTAAATTCGTTGGCTATTTGCGGCTTTCCAGCCACATCACCGTGGCGGCGACGCGCGAACGCACATCCAGCTTGCGCAGCAGATTGCGGATATGCACTTTAACCGTCTCTTCCGAGATGTGCAGAATAGCGGCAATCTCCTTATTTGACAGGCCGCGCGCGACCTCCTGCAGCACATCCCGCTCGCGATCGGTGAGCTGACGCAGCGGATCGGCGCTGTGCTGGCGATTCGTCAGATAGCTGGCGACGCCTTCACTGAAGACTTTTTCGCCTCGCGAAGCCTGCAGAATATGCGCCAGCAGGATCTCCGGTTCGCTGTCCTTGAGCAGATAGCCATCGGCACCGGCATCCACCATCGCAAAAATGTCACTGCGGGCATCAGAAACGGTCAGCACCAGAATGCGGGCGCTGATCCCTTCATGGCGCAGCGCCTTCAGCGTGTCCAGCCCGGACATGCCTTTCATATTCAGGTCGAGCAGAATGATGTCGGGCTCCTGACGGCGCGCCTCGGCCAGCGCCTCTGTGCCGTTATTCGCTTCGGCGACCACCGTCAGTTGCGGCTCCAGCGCCAGCAGCTGACGAATACCGCGGCGCATCAGCGGGTGGTCATCCACAATCATCAGGGTTAATGCGGGTTGTTGCATAGTCTCTCCGTTTATCGGTGCAGTGAAACCGACAGTCTGTTCTGGCGAGTAAACCAGGCGGCGGCCCGTTACTCCAGCGGACGGGCAGGCTGCGGCGGAAAGCGCAGTTCGACCCGGGTGCCCCGCGGTTGCGCGTGGATGGTCAGGTTGCCGCCCAGGCGCTGAGCGCGTTCCGCCATAATGGTCAGGCCATAGTGGCCGGGGGGTTCGTCGGTGCTGTTCATGCCCACACCGTCGTCTGTAATCGTCAGTAAGTGCTCACCTTTTTCACTGTGCTGATACTCCACCCGGATGACCTCTGCGCTGGCGTGACGTATCGCGTTCAGCAGCGCCTCACGGGCGATCTGCAATACATGCACCTGCTGCTGCGCTTCCAGACTCAGCAGCCCGGTCTGATAGTGAAACTGTATCTCTGCGCCACTCTTCTCCTGCAGCGAGGCGATCATCGCCTGCATCGCCGCGACCAGATCTGCCTGCTCAATGGTCAGGCGGAAGGTGGTCAGCAGTTCACGCAGCTGCCGGTAGGCATCAGCCAGCGCCCGATCGAAGTCGGCAATGATAGTGTGCGCTGCGCTATCCTCTTTATCGACGGTGCGGCGCAGCAGGGTCAGCTGAATGCGTAAAAAGGAGAGCGACTGCGCCAGCGAATCATGCAGTTCACGGGCGATGGTGGTGCGCTCTTCGATCAGCAGCATCTGCTGATACTGCTGCTGCGCCTGCCAGATCCAGATAGCGCGTCCGAGCATCGCCGCGAGGCTGCGCATCAGCTCATCCGGGGGAGAGGCACCGGCTGTCTGCCAGCGCAGCTCGCCCATCGGCTGGTCGGCCTGCCGGACCGGCAGCCGCTGCCACTGACCCCCGGCCTCTTCATCACCGGCGCAGAACTGAAACTGATCGCTGTCGAGCCGGATAGCCGTCAGTTTTTCACGCGTCAGCACGCGGCTTAAGACGGCTTCAAACAGGGCCGGATGCAGCGGGCTGGCCGTCAGCATCTGTGAGCTGTCATAGAGCAGGGAGAGGGTGCGGTTCGCCTGGGTTAAATCTTCGGTCTTTTCACGCACCGTACTTTCCAGCAGCTTATAGTGCGAGTGCAGGCGTGCCGCCATGCCGCTAAAGGCGTGTGACAGTACCCGCAGCTCATTCTGCTGTTCGACCTGCAGCGGCGGAAAAGCAAAATTGCCGCTCTCAACGTAGCGACTGGCGGTGACCAGCGCATTGAGGGGCCGTACCACCTGCAGGCGGGTAAAGCGAATCGTCATCAGCGCCAGTGCCACAATCGCAATCACCCCCACCAGGCTGCTGCCCGCCACCAGATGCATTTTCAGTTCGGTGTAACGCTGTAAGCCCAGCACAAAGCGATCGATCTCGGCGACGTAAACCGGGATCTGATGCTGCCAGGTGACGGTATCGCCCTGCAGCAGCTGCTGTTGCAGGTCGGGCCAGGCGGCGCGCAGACGTTGATAGCGAGTACTGACTTCACGCGGAACCCAGGGGCGATCCAGCTTCTGCAACACCGGGGAGTCCAGCGTCTGCTGATAGAGCGCCAGATGCTGCGGCAGATTCTGCGGCTGACGGCTGGCATCCCAGGCCATGCGGTAACTCTGCATACGCAGTGAACCGGCCAGATTGATCGCCTCTGCGTCGCGCTGACTGCTGAGCAGCGTGACCAGGGCCAGACCTGTTGTGAGCAGCGACAGCAGGACAATGGCACTGAGCGCCTGCGCGATGCTTTGAGTTACGGAACGTTTAACAATCACATGAATGGCCCTGTGGTGAGTGCGGGATTATAAAAGAGCAATCCCCTGACGCAAATGATCCTGCTGCGGTTTATCGCACCCGTCGTGTCGGACCGAACAAAAAATGACCGCAACTGACAGTTCCCAGGATCGACGACGGTTCTGTGGTCAAAAAACAAACAGCTTTACACCGCCCCGATGTTGCTTTTCATTGCAGCGCTAATAATTCTTCCAGTCACTGACTTACCCCCGATTACAGATTAAGGAGCATCCCATGAAAAAACTGAATGCTGTTCTGGCGGGCGCCTTACTGACTACCGCCTCATTTGCCACTTTCGCTGCTGCACCGGTCGATCAGGCCCAGGCGCAGAACCTGCAGAGCATTGGCAGCGTCTCGGTCTCCGGCGTGCGTGGCTCGCTGGATGATGCCAGCCGCCATCTGTCGCAAAAAGCGGAAGAGATGGGCGCCAGCCACTACCGTGTTATCGGCGTCGATAACCCAGGCGACTCCAGCCTGTGGAGCGGCACCGCAGAGATTTATCGCTAGCTATACCCTCCTGTTTCCATCCCTGTAGCTCTTACCGGCCTGAAAATGGCCGGTTTTTTTATTTTTGTGCATCATGACGGATTCTTACAAATCAGCCTGTGCATCCGCCCGGTATATTTTGCTTCGTTCCTGCATAACGGGTAGGATTCATCGCCGTAAATTCCCGCCTTGCCTGGCACTCACTCACAGGCAAGCGCACAGAGGAAAATACCCCATAACTCAGGGCATGACACCTGCATGGGGGAAGCGACGACTGATGGTCAGGACAAACAGGAAAGCTATGAAATCTAAAAAGAAAACCCCAGGCGAGTTGCGCGCTGCGAAACGACGCTGGCTCAATTCTCATGACGCGGGCTACCAGAAGGCTATGGGTAACCGGCACGTACAGATGATCGCAATCGGTGGTGCCATCGGCACCGGTTTGTTCCTGGGCGCAGGTGGCCGTTTGCAGGCTGCGGGCCCCGCCTTAGCCATCATCTATCTGGTGTGTGGCATTTTCTCCTTCTTTATTCTGCGTGCGCTGGGTGAGCTGGTGTTACACCGTCCCAGCAGCGGCAGCTTTGTCTCTTACGCCCGTGAGTTCCTCGGCGAGAAAGCCTCCTACGTGGCGGGCTGGATGTATTTCGTCAACTGGGCCATGACCGGTATCGTGGATATCACCGCCGTCGCGCTCTATATGCACTACTGGGGCGCGTTTGGTGATGTGCCGCAGTGGGTCTTCGCCCTGGGTGCGCTGGCGATTGTTGGCACCATGAACATGATCGGCGTGAAGTGGTTTGCCGAAATGGAGTTCTGGTTCGCGCTGGTGAAAGTGCTGGCCATCGTGGTCTTCCTCGTGGTGGGCGTGGTGTTCCTTGGCACCGGCAAACCGCTGGATGGCAACAGCACCGGCTTCCATCTGATTACCGACAACGGCGGCATCTTCCCGCACGGCTTACTGCCTGCGCTGGTGCTGATTCAGGGGGTAGTGTTCGCCTTTGCCTCGATCGAACTCGTCGGAACGGCGGCGGGCGAATGTAAAGATCCGCAGACCATGCTGCCGAAAGCCATTAACAGCGTGATCTGGCGTATCGGTCTGTTCTACGTCGGTTCGGTGGTCCTGCTGGTGCTGCTGCTGCCGTGGAACGCCTATCAGGCCGGTCAGAGTCCGTTCGTGACCTTCTTCTCAAAGCTGGGCGTACCTTACATCGGCAGCATCATGAACATCGTGGTGCTGAGCGCGGCGCTCTCCAGCCTGAACTCCGGACTCTATTCGACCGGACGTATCCTGCGTTCCATGTCGATGGGCGGTTCTGCACCGAAGTTCATGTCTAAGATGAACGGTCAGCAGGTGCCTTATGCCGGGATTCTGGTCACCATCGGCGTTTATGTCATTGGCGTAGTGCTTAACTACTACGTGCCGTCACAGGTGTTTGAGATCGTCCTGAACGTCGCCTCACTGGGCATTATCTCCTCCTGGGCCTTTATCGTGGTCTGCCAGCTGCGTCTGCGTAAGGCGATCAAAGAGGGCAAGGCGGATGATGTGAGCTTCAAGTTGCCGGGCGCGCCGTTTACGTCCTGGCTGACCCTGCTGTTCCTGTTCAGCGTGCTGGTGCTGATGGCGTTCGACTACCCGAACGGCACCTATACCATCGCCTCTATTCCACTGATTGCCGTGGTGCTGGTGCTGGGATGGTTTGGCGTGCGTAAGCGCGTTAACGCTATCGCCGAAACCGAGCATGATCATCATGAAGAGGAGGCAAAGCCGACCCAGCTGGCGGATGAATCCTCCCGCTGATCGCCATTGCCATCATCAGGCCAGCCTTTGGGCTGGCTTTTTTTTGGGCGCAAACCGGCGCCGCGAATTAGGATAGTTTTCCCGCCTCCTTGCCCCTATGATGAAAGGCTCCCTTTATGCGGTAGCGGAGTCTGCATGTCGTTTAAGATCAACATCATCAAAGATAAACTCCTGTCTGAAAACTGGTTTGTGCTGCGTAACTACACCTATGAGATAACCGACCGTCAGGGTGAGGTGATCCGCCACAAGCGTGAAGTCTACGACCGCGGCAACGGGGCGACCATCCTGCTCTATAACCGTGAAAAAAACAGTGTGGTGCTGACGCGCCAGTTTCGCATCGCCACCTACGTCAACGGTAATGACAGCGGCATGCTGATCGAAGCCTGCGCGGGTTTGCTGGATGATGACACGCCGGAAGATTGCATCCGCAAAGAGGCCATCGAAGAGACCGGCTACGCCGTGGGTGAGGTGGAAAAACTTTATAGCTGCTACATGTCACCGGGCGGCGTGACCGAGCTGATCCACTTTTTCGCGGCGGAATATCACGACGCGCTGCGTGACAATGCGGGTGGGGGCGTTGATGATGAGTCGATTGATGTACTGGAGCTGCGCTTCCCGGATGCGCTGGCGATGGTCGCCGATGGCCGCATTCGCGACGGTAAAACTATTATGCTGCTGCAGCATGCCCGTATCGCAGGCTGGCTGACGCCATAATCGTGCCCTGAACGGCCCGCCGCGCGACAGCCCGGGATGCAATGCGGACACTGTCTCCAGGTTATGCACGCTTTTTAAGCAGTTAACTGCGCTTTTTGCACGGGTTCACAGAATGCGAACCCTGTCTGGCCCATTGATGCGCTATCCTCTCCACTCTGGGTTTTTGGGGATCGATTTTCTTAATGTCGTACTGGATGAAATCGCTGTGGCTGTCGACGTCTCTGTGGGTGACCTGTGTTCAGGCGGAACCGTTGCAAAAGTCATTCAACGACTGGCAAATCACCTGCAACAATGAAGCCTTCTGCGTGGCCCGCAATATCCCCGGCGATAAAGGGCTGGTGATGACGATTTCGCGCCATGCGGGCGTCAACGATCGCCCCTTACTCCGCATCGACTACGGCAGTGCCTATACCGGCGCGCTGCCTGGCGGCCCGCTGCAGGATAATCTGCTGCTTGACCAGCGGCGTCTGAAACCGGACCTCAAACACTGGACGGCAGAACCGCACCATCTCGCCACCAGCAATGCTATCGCCATTGATGAATTTCTTGATCTGGTGATGGAAGCCAAAACTCTGCAACTCACCTACGATGCCAGTGCCGCGATCTCCCTGCGCGGTATGAAAGCTGCACTGCTGCTGATGGATGACAGGCAGGGGCGGGTGAACAGCATGAGCGCGTGGATTAAACGTGGCGACCGCGCCAGCTGGGAGGTTCCGCCGCCGCCAGCATTGCCACAGCTGCCTCCCGCCGTGAGGCCGCCTGCGCCCCTGACGCGCGAAGAGACCAGCGGATTAATTGATTACGGCACCTGGCGCATCAATACCGACTCCTGCTCACTCGACCCGCTGCGGCGTGAGGTCAGCGTTGCGCCTCTCACCGATCAGCATGCGCTGTTGCTGGTCAGTTGTGAAATGGGGGCATATAACGTCATCGATCTGGCGTTTGAAGTGACGCGCAGCCCGCCCTACGTGGCCCGGGGCATCACGCTGACGCTGCCCTTTACCCCGCCGCGGGCGAGTGACCGCCAGCTTGAGCTGATTAACGCTGAGTATGATGCGGCCAGCGGCCAGCTTTATACGTTTGGCAAGGGTCGGGGGCTCGGTGACTGTGGCAGTGCCACACGCTGGCAGTTTGATGGCACGCGCTTCGTGCTGGCGGAATATGCGGAGGAGTCGACCTGCGATGCCTGGCACAGCAGTGATGACTGGCCAACCCTGTGGGTCAGCCAGTCAGACGGTGGCGTCCAGCAGCGTTAGCGGATGACCTGCACCATCATCGGAGAGCCGGTCTGGTTGCCGACCAGCTCAGCCAGCATGTTGTTTACGCCGTCGCTCATTGGCGTAAAGCGGGTCAGCGGCGAGCGCGTCACCACGACAAACACGCCCACGTTATGCTGCGGCACCATCGCCATATAGGTAATGAACCCTCCGCCACCGCCGGTTTTCTGAATAATCCCGGGACGACCATTCTTTGGTCCCATGTAGACCCAGCCCATCCCCAGCGCATCCGCTTTCCCTGGCACATCCATGCCTTCCACGCGGGTCAGCTGATCGCGGCGATAGATCAGCGTTTGCAGCCGATCAATCTGTGGGGTGCGATGGTTAACCGACGAGTTAAGGAACTGCTGCATCCAGCGGCCCATATCATCCGGCGTGGAGTAAACGCCGCCGCTGCCAATCGCCGCCAGGGTGTTGTTGCAGGGGCTGGCCCCTTTTTCAGCTACCATCAGGCGACCACACTGCTCCGGCGAAGGCGTAAAGGTGGTGTCTTTCATACCCAGCGGACGGGTGATCAACTGCTGAAACAGGGCCGGGTAGGGCGTGCCTGCCGCGCGCGACAGCGCATCGCCCAGCAGATCGTAACCCAGGTTGGAGTAGGCGGCACTGCTGCCCGGTGCGGCTTTGAGGTTCGCCCGTGACAGCCACGTCCAGCGTTCACTGCGCGTCGGCCAGACAAACACCGGCCGCTGCGCCTTGCCGCCAGGCTGTTCACGCGGCAGTCCGCTGGTGTGGGTGGAGAGGTTGATCAGACGAATGGGCTGTCCGTTATAAGCAGGCACGCGGGTGCCCGGCGGCGCATATTTACTCAGCGGATCGTCGAGGCGAATCTGTCCGCGCTCCGCCAGCTTGACCATCACTTCACTGGTCATCAGCTTACTCAGCGAGGCGATACGAATCAGCGAATCTTTTTGCGGGCGCACATTGTTGCCTGGCCGGGTTTCACCAAAGCTGGCGAAGACCCGCTGATTGCCATCAATCGCGACCAGTGCCATACCGGTTGCACCACTGCCATAAAAGATATGCTCCGCATAGCGGTCAACAATCTGAGAGGCGAGCAGCGGATCGGGCGCGACCTGCGCCATGCTTTTTAATGGAAGCAGTGAAACCATCAGGGCCAGTAAATAGGGTGTGCGCATGTTCAACGGAAATGGCTTCGCTATAGAGATCGGAGGAGATCTGCCTTCACGCATCGGACAGACGCGGGCAGCACATCGCGTTGTTCCGGCAGAAGAGCAGCAGGAACAGGCGGGCAGCCAGGGCGCAGGCAGCATTAACTATGACGGCTCTATAGTAATCAGTTTGTGCGGGGCGTGAAGAGGGGAGAGGAGATTTTTTTCTGTTTCGGGCTATGTGATGAAATGGCCCTTCCCGGTGTGCCGGGAAGGGCAAAAGCATTACACCGGCTTGAGTAATGCTTCAGCGTGGCTGACGATATTCTCTACCGTGAAGCCAAACTCCGGGAACAGCTTGCCGGCTGGCGCTGATTCACCAAAGGTGGTCATACCGACAATCGCGCCTTCCAGACCCACATACTTGAACCAGTAGTCGGCGATTCCGGCTTCCACCGCCACGCGCGCCTTCACGCCGACAGGCAGAACGGATTCGCGGTAGGCGGCATCCTGCGCATCAAACAGGTCGGTTGAAGGCAGTGAAACCACCCGCACCTTGTGACCGCCTGAAGTGAGCTTATCGGCTGCACCCAGTGTGATCTCAATTTCTGAACCGGTGGCAATCAGGATCACTTCGGGGGTGCCGTCGCAATCTTTCAGCACATAGCCGCCGCGTTTGATGTTCTCGATCTGCTCCGGGGTACGTTCCGGCTGCAGCAGATTCTGACGGGAGAGGATCAGCGCAGTCGGGCCATGATGGCGTTCGATAGCCGCTTTCCACGCCACAGCCGTTTCCACCTGATCGCACGGACGCCATACGCTCATGTTGGGCGTCAGACGCAGGCTGGCGATCTGCTCAACCGGCTGGTGGGTCGGGCCATCTTCGCCCAGACCGATGGAGTCATGGGTGTAGACCAGAATCTGTCGCGCCTTCATCAGCGCCGCCATGCGTGCTGCGTTACGCGCATATTCGACAAACATCAGGAAGGTGGCCGTGTAGGGGACGAAACCGCCATGGTGCGCGATACCGTTACCAATCGCCGTCATCCCGAACTCACGCACGCCGTAGTGAATGTAATTACCGGCCGGATCTTCTTTGATCGATTTGGAGCCAGACCAGATCGTCAGGTTACTGGGCGCCAGGTCTGCAGAACCGCCGAGGAACTCCGGCAGTAATTTGCCGTAGGCTTCCAGCGAGTTTTGTGAGGCTTTGCGGCTGGCAATTTTCTGCGGGTTAGCCTGCAGCTCCTGAATGAAACGGGTGGCTTCGCTTTCCCACGTTGACGGCATCTCGCCATTCATACGGCGTTCATACTCTTTCGCCAGCTCAGGATGTGCCTCTTTATAGGCCGCAAATTTTGCATCCCAGGCTTTTTCCCGTTCCGCACCGGCGGCTTTGGCGTCCCACTGCTGGTAGATTTCAGCCGGGATCTCAAACGCCGGATAGTTCCAGCCGAGTTGCTTGCGGGTCAGGGCGACTTCTTCCTCACCCAGCGCTGCGCCGTGCGACTCCTCTTTACCGGCTTTGTTCGGGGAACCGAAACCGATAATGGTGCGGCAGATAATCAGCGAAGGCTTATCGGTAACGCTCTGCGCCTCTTTGATCGCCTCGCGAATGGCGTCCGCGTCATGGCCGTCGATGTCGCCGATGACGTGCCAGTTGTAAGACTCAAAGCGCTTATGGGTGTCGTCGGTAAACCAGCCTTCGGTTTCACCATCGATCGAGATACCGTTATGGTCATAGAAGCCGATCAGTTTGCCGAGACCCAGGGTGCCCGCCAGGGAGCAGACTTCGTGCGAAATCCCTTCCATCAGACAGCCATCGCCCATAAAGACATAGGTATGGTGGTCGACAATTTCATGATCCGGACGGTTAAACTGCGCGGCCAGCGTGCGCTCTGCAATCGCCAGTCCAACGGCGTTCGCCAGACCCTGACCCAGCGGGCCGGTGGTCGTTTCCACGCCAGGCGTGTAGCCGATTTCCGGGTGGCCCGGCGTCTTGGAGTGCAGCTGACGGAAGTTTTTCAGCTCTTCAATCGGCAGGTCGTAGCCACTCAGGTGCAGCAGGCTGTAGAGCAGCATTGAGCCGTGGCCGTTGGAGAGGATAAAGCGGTCGCGATCAAGCCAGGCGGGATTGGTCGGATTGTGCTGAAGGAAGTCGCGCCACAACACTTCGGCGATATCGGCCATTCCCATGGGCGCACCGGGGTGGCCGGAATTTGCCTTCTGAACCGCATCCATGCTCAGTGCACGAATCGCGTTTGCCAACTCTCTGCGTGAGGACATAAAGTTCTCCCTTGTTATGCATCAGGGCGGGAAAGTCCCGCCCGACTAAAATGAGGACTACAGACGTGCGGCCAGTACATCTTCCAGCTTCTGCTGGTCAACAGCGAACTGGCGGATACCATCAGACAGTTTCTCAACCGCCATCGGATCCTGATTATGCTCCCAGCGGAACTCCGCCTCAGAGAGCGGTGATGGCTGATGGAAGCCTTCGGTAGACGGCTCCAGCTTGCGCTCCAGCGGCGCGTCGCTGTTCTGCAGCTCTTCCAGCAGGTTAGGGGAGAGCGTCAGGCGATCGCAGCCCGCCAGCGCCACAATCTGCTCCACTTTACGGAAGCTGGCACCCATGATGATGGTGCTGTAGCGGTGCTTTTTGTAGTAGTCGTAGATGCGACGCACGGATTTCACGCCCGGATCTTCATCTGCCACGTAGGGTTCCATCGGCTTGCGTGAGTTATACCAGTCGTAGATGCGACCCACGAACGGCGAGATCAGGAACACGCCCGCTTCCGCGCAGGCACGCGCCTGCGCGAAGGAGAAGAGCAGAGTCAGGTTGCAGTGGATACCATTCTTCTCCAGCTCTTCCGCAGCGCGGATACCTTCCCAGGTTGAAGCCAGCTTGATCAGTACGCGCGAGCGGTCGATACCCTGCTCTTCGTACATCCGAATCAGTTTTTCTGCTTTAGTCACACACATGCCACGATCGAAGGAGAGGCGCGCATCCACTTCGGTCGAAACACGGCCCGGTATGCTTTTCAGGATTTCCATACCGAGATTGATTGCCACTTTGTCGCTGGCGTTGATGATCTGAGTCTCTTTGCTGCCGCCCTGTTTTTTAGCGTACTCGATCGCGTCATCCATCAGGTGCTTGTACCCTTCGAGACCGGATGCTTTCAGAATGAGTGAAGGGTTGGTGGTGGCGTCTTCCGGGTGGTAATGACGAATCGATTCGATATCGCCACTGTCCGCCACCACGGTGGTGAACTGTTTTAGGGCTTCTAGCTGGTTCATCTCTAAACTCCTTGAAAAGAAAAATGAAAGCGAACAGGGATCACCTCAGGCCTCGCAGCCGGTCTGTGGCATGTGCTGCTAGCGGGAACGCGAACCCATAACATTGCAACAGACACTTTCTGATGAAAATGCGGTTTCTCTGATTGTTGCGCTGCGAGGCGGTGCGAAGGAGCCGTCATGCGGTGTAACCCGAGGGGTGCGCCATATTCCACCCTTAAGCATAGCAGTCGGGGAAAATGACGCAGGCAACACTGTAGCAATCCGTGCCCTCTCCGCATCAAAGCGGCGTGACGACACTCACTCTCGTCATACGCCGGGAGCAGAAAACGGTGCGGTGAATCGGCAAGTAAAAACGCGGGGACGGGAAAAGCGCTGCCACAGTGAAACGTGGCGGGGCAGGCTGAATGCTAAACAGGAGGGATGTCTGAGCCTCCCAGGGAGAGGCGTTTTAAAACAGGCCGCGATGAGAGTACAGGCGGCCCGAATCCCGCGCTGCGCTATTGCCGCTCAAAAAATTGCGCCAGCGTTATTTTGGGGTGCGGGTAGTAAAATTTATTATGCGCCAGCGGGATATACATCCCTTCGGGTTCACCCGGCATAAAATAGTTGCCCTGCCAGCGGTTCGGTTCACAAACCGGCCCGTCGTTATAGACGGTACCCAGCGGCGCATAAGTGACATCCCGACCGAAAATAGAATAGACGGCGGCATCGACAAAATTAAAATATTCAGGAACGCCACGCAGATGGGTATCCTGAATCAGTAAGCTGTGCAGTTTATCTTTGATATAAAAGAGGCTGCCGAGGTCACGGATCACCTGTCCGAAATCGTGCGCGCCATCATGATGAATGATGACGTTTCCGCCTTCTTCTTTCATCAGCACATCCCTGACATACTCCGGAAGGGTGCCATGGTACATCCTGACCCGGCTTTCGACGGTTTCCGGATAGGCTCTTCTTGCGCGCTCTCTGGCGAACTGTAAATGGTCCGGACTGATGTCGATCAAATCGAGTTCAATACCCAAATAGTGTGCACAGCCAGCCAGAACAGAGGTGCTGCCACCCATAAAGACGCCCACTTCAACGATTCTGCTGACTTCACCCAGTGCCGACTTAATGGTATTAAAAATATCAAAGTAATATTTCCCGGAGCATTGATCTTCGTAGTGTCCTTCAGTCGCCGCTCTCTTTGCGATGATGTCGTCGAAGATAATATTTCTGCCCAGCCAGGGAGAAAGGTCGGGTTTGAAACCACTGTATATTTCGATGTTAAGCCGTTCCGCTATCTCCGCAAAACTCAGTGTTTCAAGGTTTTTATCGGGGTCTGTGAATGAAGCCATCATTGGTGTCCTTATCCTGAATATGGCCTAGTGTATCAATGAAATTCAGGGCACTAATGAATGAGAAACAAACGGAACTGAACCCTTTTATCGGTTATCAGGTCGGGTGGGAGCGGCAGGAAGATGAACGGTTTCAGGCGGTTGAGACAGCGTAATGAACCGCAACGCAGGCAGAGAGCCACGTTGCGGTCCGGGGGATTATGACGGCAGATTGAGCCAGTTCTTCACCGGCAGGAAATCGCGATAGAGGGCCGCTTCAGGCGAGTCTGGTTCAGGCTGATAATCATATTCCCAGCGCACCAGCGGCGGCATCGACATCAGGATCGATTCCGTGCGGCCGCCGGTCTGCAGGCCAAACAGGGTGCCACGGTCCCACACCAGATTGAACTCCACATAGCGCCCGCGGCGGTAGAGCTGGAACTGGCGCTCGCGATCGCCCCACGGATGATCTTTGCGGCGTGCCACAATCGGCCGGTAGGCATCAATAAAGCCGCGTCCCACCGCCTGCATAAAGCTGAAGCTCTGCTCAAAATCGGGCGTGTTGAGATCGTCAAAAAACAGGCCGCCAATGCCGCGCTGCTCATCGCGGTGTTTCAGATAGAAATAGTCGTCGCACCACTTTTTATATCGCGGATAAACGTCGTCGCCAAAAGGCTGACAGAGGTCGGCGGCAGTCTGATGCCAGTGCAGTGCATCTTCTTCGAAGCCGTAGAACGGCGTGAGATCAAACCCGCCGCCAAACCACCACACCGGATCGGCACCGGGTTTCTCCGCGATAAAAAAGCGCACGTTGGCGTGGCTGGTGGGCACATAGGGATTGTTCGGGTGGATGACCAGCGACACGCCCATCGCTTCAAAGCTGCGGCCCGCCAGTTCCGGACGGTGCGCCGTAGCCGAGGCCGGCATCTTATCGCCATGCACGTGCGAAAAGTTTACGCCCGCCTGTTCAAACACCGCACCGTTTCGCAGTACGCGGCTCTGACCGCCGCCGCCGCCAGGACGCTGCCAGCTATCTTCTGCGAACGCTGCGCCGCCATCTTCAGCCGCCAGCTGGTTACAAATCTCATCCTGCAGAGCGAGCAGGAATGCTTTTACGCGGGAAATATCAGCCATCTTTTCGCTTATCGTCGGTTTTAATTTAGGGCGATTATACGCAAAATCGGGCTGCTTGCATGAGTGCGGCGCGATACAGGAACTTCACTCATCAGGCATTACGGCGATCAAACTCATCAAAGTAGTTGACGATACCGCTGGCAATGGCGGCGGCAATTTTCTGACGAAACGCCGTGGTGCCGAGCAACTGCTCTTCGTGCGGATTGGTAATAAAGGAGGTTTCAACCAGCACCGAAGGGATGGAGGGCGACTTCAGGACCGCGAAAGCCGCCTGTTCCGTGTGCTGGCTATGCAGATGATGAACCGGTCGAATCTGATCCAGCACATGTTTGCCCAGCGTTAGGCTGTTTTTGATGGTGTCGGTCTGAACCAGATCGAACAGGATCTGCTGCAGATAGTGATCCTGCTGCTGCGCCTTCACGCCGCCCAGTTTGTCCGCATCGTTCTCACGCTGAGAGAGATAACGCGCCATTGAACTACTGGCACCGCGATTGGAGAGAGCAAATACCGAAGCGCCGCTGGCATCAGGGCTGGTAAAGCCGTCGGCATGGATCGACATGAAAAGATGCGCGCCATGCTGATGAGCAATCTCCACCCGCTGGTAGAGTGGAATAAAATGGTCGCTGTCGCGGGTCAGACGCACTTCGATGCGCGGATGGCTCTGCAGTTGCCGTTTCACGTTACCGGCAATCTCCAGCACGATGTGCTTCTCTTCTGAACCCTCCTCGCCGACCGCGCCGGAGTCGATGCCCCCGTGGCCGGGATCAATCATCACAATGCGCTTTCCGTTACTGGCTGGCGGAGCAGGGCGTGCATGGCGGCCTGTTCCTGTAAGCGCTGAAGGCTCTCTGGCCTGAACCGCGCGCGGCGATAAAACGGCCAGAGCCAGACCGGAAAGGAGTAACTGACGACGATGAATCAAACGTTTAAGCAGGTGCATGTGCGGGTCCGGTAACAGAAATCCTGCCGGTGTTATAGCCTAAGGCTCTGTTGTCTGCGATCACATAACCATTTCAGGGCATTACTTTGTATTGCAGGCCGCGAACAGAAAATTTGCGCTTTTTTATTTGCCGCCGTTCAGCCGAGGGTTGCGTGCGGCAGAGAATGCGTGATAATCAGCAAATTGTGCTTAATTGCAGGTGAAGAAGATGGAAATCCGCGCCTTCCGCCAGGAAGATTTTGAAGAAGTGATCACCTTATGGGAACGTTGCGATTTGTTACGGCCATGGAACGATCCGGAGCTGGATATCGAACGCAAAATGCATCACGACCCCGATCTCTTTCTGGTCGCTGAAGTCGGCGGCGTGGTCGTCGGCACTCTGATGGGGGGCTACGATGGTCATCGCGGTGCGGCCTATTATCTGGCGGTGCATCCTGACTATCAGGGACGCGGTTTTGCGAATGCGCTGATGAATCGTCTGGAGAAGAAGCTCATCGCTCGCGGCTGTCCGAAGCTGCATCTGATGATCCGCGAAGAGAACGATCAGGTGGTGGCCTTTTACGAGAAGCTCGATTATGAGCCAGTCGATGCGCTGCTGTTTGGCAAACGTCTGATCGAAGATCGTGAATACTAAACCGTCCCCTGACTATCAGCCGGACCACTATGACGCCAGAGGGCAGCTGCGGCTGCCGTTTCTTTTTTGGCTGATCCTGTTACTGCAGGCGCGCACCTGGCTACTGCTGGTGATGGCCGGGGCGTCACGGCAGCAGGGTAACGATCTGCTGGCGCTCTTCTATCCGGATCGCCAGGCGTTCTGGATCGGTCTTGCCCTGGGGTTACCGGCGCTGGCAGGTCTGCTGCTGACCGGTTACCGGCTGCGGCTGCCGCGACTCTGGCAGCACTGGCGCAGCGTGCTGTCGCTGTCGTTTTTAGTGAATCTCATCTGGCAGGGGCTGCAGTTTGTGCAGGGTGATCTGCTCAGTTCGCCGCTGCCCTTGTTGCTGACGCTGTTTGACCTGCTGGCTCTCATCTGGCTGCAGACTGACCGTCGCTGCCGCGACTGCTTTCTGCCTGAACATCATCTTAAATAAACTTTTTGGCGCTTTGCGACTCCAATCAGTTCCGCCTTCCGGCATCGTATTTACAGGAGTTCTCATGAAAGCTGTTCGTTCCACGCTACTGATCGCCGCCGTTGCACTGAGCGGCTGTGCCAGTTCGGGTTCCGGCACTGACAGCAGCCAGCAGGCCAGCTGGTGGAATCCGCTGACGTATCACTGGTCCTCGGCGCTGCCGTGGAACTGGTTCGGTTCATCGCTCACTGCGACGGAGCAGGGCGTAGGCGGACTGACCGCCTCGACGGCCATGAAAGAGGAGGCGATCAAAGCCGGCCTGAACGGGGATTACACCCTGCGTCAGGGCATGCGTGGCGAAAACGGTCAGGTGGTTGCGTTCTGGCAGGCGCTGGATGACGACAAGGTGAAGCTGGTGATTTACGGGCAGGCGCAGGTTGAACGCATTGAGGTGATGGACAGCCAGATTGCCAGCAGCGACGGCAGTAAAGTGGGCGATGCTTTCAGCAATAAGTTCACCAAAGCCTTCAGCAACTGCACCCTGGCCAGCGGAACGGATGCGCGAGACGTAGCATGCCGGGCGCCCGGAAGTCAGCATCTCACCTATCTCTACCATGGCGACTGGCATGGACCGGAAGGGCTGATGCCTTCCGATGACACGCTGAAAACCTGGAAACTCAGCAAAATTGTCTGGCAGCGTTAACACTGCCTGCTAAACGCCATGCGCTGACGCGCCTGGTTACCCCCGCAGGCTGGTGCTCAGCGGGGGTTATCCTCTCTGCGGCTTTTGCTGATTTCTGCATAAACTCTGCCGCTGTCTTATGCTTTTTTCGACTTTGAAATCATCAAACGATATATAAAACCGTTACTGGTTTTCCCTGAGTTATAAATAAACTGATGTTTCAGCGGGTGAGATCCGCATCAAATTTTTTCAGGGTGCCAAATGACATTACAAGCGATGAAAAAAGTCGTGAGCGGTATCGCGTTGTCGCTGAGCCTTGCTGGCGCAGCCAATGCCACTGAACTTCTTAACAGCTCTTACGATGTGTCCCGGGAGCTGTTTGTTGCCCTGAATGCCCCTTTTGTTAAACAGTGGGATGCCAGCCATCCTGCCGACCCGCTGACCATCAAAATGTCCCATGCCGGTTCATCTAAACAGGCGCTGGCTATCCTGCAGGGACTGCGCGCCGATGTTGTCACTTACAACCAGGTGACGGATGTGCAGGTCCTGCATGATAAAGGCAACCTGATTGCCGCAGACTGGAAAAGCCGTCTGCCGAATAACAGTTCACCGTTCTATTCCACCATGGCGTTTCTGGTGCGCAAAGGAAACCCAAAGCAGATTCATGACTGGTCAGATTTGACCCGTAACGATGTGAAGCTGATTTTCCCTAACCCGAAAACGTCCGGCAATGGTCGCTATACCTATCTGGCCGCCTGGGGGGCTGCTGATAAAGCGGACGGTAACGATCAGGCAAAAACCCGTGCCTTTATGACCCAGTTTCTGAAAAACGTTGAAGTCTTCGATACCGGGGGCCGTGGTGCGACCACGACCTTCGCTGAGCGCGGTCTGGGCGACGTGCTGATTAGCTTTGAGTCGGAAGTAAACAATATCCGCAACCAGTACGGTAAAGATGAGTATGAGGTGATCGTGCCGAAAACCAACATTCTGGCGGAGTTCCCGGTGGCGTGGGTAGATAAAAACGTTGCCGGTAACCACACCGCGGATGCGGCCAGCGCCTATCTCCACTACCTCTACACACCGGAAGCGCAGACGATTATTACGCACTACTACTATCGCGTGAACAATCCGCAGCTGATGGCAGAGCAGAAGGATCGCTTCCCGCAGACCAGCCTGTTCCGGGTTGAAGAGGCCTTTGGCGGCTGGGACAATGTGATGAAAACGCATTTCGCCAGCGGCGGTGAGCTGGATAAATTGTTAGCGGCGGGGCGTGGATAATGTTTGCAGCAAGTCATAAACGCGTGTTGCCCGGCTTTGGACTGAGCCTGGGCACCAGCCTGCTTTTTACCTGCCTGATTCTGCTGCTGCCCATCAGCGCCGTGATCATGCAGCTGTCACAGATGACCCTTCAGCAGTACTGGGATGTGGTGACCAACCCGCAGCTGGTTGCGGCCTACAAGGTTACGCTGCTCTCCGCCGGTGTCGCCTCGCTGTTTAATGCGGTGTTCGGCATGCTGATGGCGTGGATCCTGACCCGCTACCGCTTCCCGGGCCGCACGCTGCTGGATGGCCTGATGGATCTGCCGTTTGCGCTGCCGACCGCCGTCGCGGGCCTGACACTGGCCGGACTCTTTTCGGTCAACGGCTGGTATGGACAGTGGTTTGCCCATTTCGATATCAAAATCTCCTACACCTGGATCGGCATCGCCATCGCCATGGCCTTCACCAGCATCCCGTTTGTGGTGCGCACGGTACAGCCGGTGCTGGAGGAGTTAGGCCCGGAGTATGAAGAAGCCGCGGAAACGCTGGGTGCCACACCGTGGCAGAGCTTCCGTCGGGTTGTGTTACCGGAAGTCGCCCCGGCGCTGCTGGCGGGCACGGCGCTCTCCTTTACCCGCAGCCTGGGGGAGTTTGGTGCGGTGATCTTTATTGCCGGTAACATCGCCTGGAAAACGGAAGTGACCTCGCTGATGATTTTTGTCCGGTTGCAGGAGTTTGACTATCCGGCCGCCAGCGCCATCGCCTCGGTGATCCTGGCCGCCTCGCTTATCCTGTTATTTGCGATTAACACCTTACAGAGCCGCTTTGGCCGTCGACTGGGAGGTCACTAATGGCTGAGGTCTCACAACTGAATCATGCGGATCGCCAGCCGGTGAACTGGGGAAAATGGCTGCTGATTGGTATCGGCGCGCTGCTCTCGATTCTGCTGCTGCTGGTGCCGATGGTCTCCATCTTCTGGGAGGCACTGAATCAGGGACTGCTGGTCTCCCTGAGCAACCTGGCTGACCCCGATATGCTGCACGCCATCTGGCTGACGGTGATGGTGGCGCTGATCACCGTTCCGGTTAACCTGGTGTTCGGCACGCTGCTCGCCTGGCTGGTGACCCGCTTTACCTTTCCGGGGCGTCAGCTGCTGCTGACCCTGTTTGATATTCCGTTTGCCGTGTCGCCGGTGGTGGCCGGTCTGATGTATCTGCTGTTCTGGGGCGTCAACGGTCCGGCGGGCGGCTGGCTGGATGCGCATAACATCCAGGTTATGTTCGCCTGGCCGGGCATGGTGCTGGCGACCGTGTTTGTGACCTGTCCGTTTGTGGTGCGCGAACTGGTGCCGGTGATGCTGAGCCAGGGCAGTCACGAAGATGAAGCGGCGGTGCTGCTGGGCGCTTCAGGCTGGCAGATGTTCCGTCGGGTGACGCTGCCGAATATTCGCTGGGCGCTGCTGTATGGCATCGTGCTGACCAACGCCCGTGCGATTGGTGAATTTGGTGCGGTCTCGGTGGTATCGGGATCGATTCGCGGTGAGACCTATACGCTGCCGCTTCAGGTTGAATTATTGCATCAGGATTACAATACGGTCGGCGCATTCACCGCTGCCGCGCTGCTGACCCTGATGGCCATTGTAACGTTGTTTCTGAAAAGTATTGTGCAGTGGCGTCTGGAGCAACAGCACAAGCACCTGCAACAGGAGGGAAATCATGAGCATTGAGATTAACAAGATCAACAAATCCTTTGGTCGCACCTCGGTGCTGAACGATATCTCTCTGGATATTGCCTCGGGTGAAATGGTGGCGCTGCTTGGCCCATCCGGCTCCGGTAAAACCACGCTGCTGCGCATTATTGCCGGGCTGGAGCATCAGAACAGCGGCCAGATCCGTTTTCATGGCAACGATGTGAGCCGTCTGCATGCGCGCGATCGTCAGGTTGGATTTGTTTTCCAGCACTATGCGCTGTTCCGCCATATGACGGTGTTCGACAACATCGCCTTTGGCCTGACGGTGCTGCCGCGTCGGGAACGTCCTTCTGCGGCCGAGATCAAACAGCGTGTTACCCGTCTGCTGGAGATGGTGCAGCTGGCCCATCTGGCGAACCGCTTCCCGTCTCAGCTTTCGGGCGGGCAGAAACAGCGTGTGGCGCTGGCGCGTGCGTTAGCGGTAGAACCGCAAATCCTGCTGCTGGATGAACCTTTTGGCGCGCTTGATGCGCAGGTGCGTAAAGAGCTGCGTCGCTGGCTGCGTCAGCTGCATGAAGAGCTGAAATTTACCAGCGTGTTTGTGACCCACGACCAGGAAGAGGCGATGGAAGTGGCAGACCGCGTGGTGGTGATGAGCCAGGGTAATATCGAGCAGGTCGGCACGCCAGATGACGTGTGGCGCGATCCGGCAACCCGCTTTGTGCTGGAGTTCCTGGGTGAAGTGAATCGCTTCGATGGTGAGATCCACGGGTCGCAGTTCCATGTCGGCGCGCATCACTGGCCGCTGGGGTATACTTCGGCACATCAGGGCCCGGTTGAGCTGTTCCTGCGTCCGTGGGAAATCGATGTGTCCCGCCACAGCAGCCTGGAAACCCCGCTGCCGGTGCAGGTGCTGGAAGTGAGTCCGCGTGGACACTTCTGGCAGCTGGTGGTGCAGCCCGCTGGCTGGCAGAGCGAGCCGTTTTCGCTGGTATTTGAAGGTGAACAGACCGCCCCGATTCGTGGCGAACGCCTGTTTGTTGGCCTGCAGCAGGCGCGTCTCTATAAGGGCGATACCCCGCTGCGCGCTGTTGCCTTTGCCCAGAGCGCCTGATATTTTCTGATCAACACCGGGCGGGAGTGTGACTCCCGCCTTTTTTTTGCCTTCTGTTTGCATTAAGCCAGGAACCTTACCGTGACGACTCTTGAAAATACCATCGGCAATACCCCGCTGGTCAGGTTACAGCGCCTGACGCCCGCTAACGGCAGTGAGGTCTGGCTTAAGCTGGAAGGCAACAATCCGGCGGGTTCGGTCAAGGATCGTGCGGCCTGGTCGATGATCAATCAGGCGGAGCTGCGCGGAGATATCACGCCCGGCGATCAGCTGATCGAAGCCACCAGTGGCAACACCGGCATTGCGCTGGCGATGATCGCCGCGATGAAAGGCTACCGTATGCGCCTGCTGATGCCGGACAACATGAGTCAGGAGCGGCAGGATGCGATGCGTGCTTATGGGGCAGAGCTGATACTGGTGCCGCGCGAGCAGGGAATGGAAGGGGCGCGCGATCTGGCGCAGGCGATGGCGGCACGCGGCGAGGGCCGGGTGCTGGATCAGTTCAACAATCCCGATAATCCGCTGGGCCACTATCAGACCACCGGCCCGGAGCTGTGGCAGCAGTCGAATCAGCGTATGACCCATTTTGTCTCCAGTATGGGCACCACCGGCACGATCACCGGCGTGGGACGCTACCTGAAAGAGCACAACACCGGCGTGCAGGTCATTGGCTTACAGCCCAGCGAGGGCAGCAGCATTCCGGGCATCCGTCGCTGGCCGCTGGCCTATCTGCCGGGGATCTACCGTCCCAATCTGGTGGATGACGTCATCGATATGACGCAGAAGGAAGCGGAGGAGACCATGCGGGCGCTGGCACGCCGTGAGGGCATCTTCTGTGGCGTCAGTTCAGGCGGCGCGGTGGCGGGTGCACTGCGCATCGCCGAGGCAAATCCGGGAAGCGTGGTGGTGGCGATCGCCTGCGATCGCGGCGATCGTTATCTCTCGACCGGTCTCTATCACCCGTAACCGCTGTGGATGCGAAACCTGGCCTGTGAAGCGTCTGCTGCCCACAGGCCTTTTTTTTGCCCGGTTTACTGTGCCAGCGAGTGTGAATCTGTAAGGATCACGTAAATCAGGCTGCGCCGATCGGCCGCACAGGTGAAAATAGCGCCCGTTCTCCGGAGAAATGACCATGAAAATTCTGCTTGTTGATGATGATGTAGAGCTGGGCACGATGTTAAGCCAGTACCTGATTGCGGAAGGCTTCGATGCTCAGCTGGTGCTGACCGGCAGCGCCGGGATTCAGGGCGCGCTCTCCGGCCATTTCACCGCGATGATCCTGGACATCATGCTGCCCGACATGAGTGGCATTGACGTTCTGCGGCAGGTGCGTCAGAACAGCCGCATACCAGTGATTATGCTGACCGCCAAAGGCGATAACATTGACCGCGTAATCGGTCTGGAGATGGGGGCCGATGACTATATGCCCAAGCCCTGCTATCCGCGCGAGCTGGTGGCACGTCTGCGGGCGGTGCTGCGGCGTTTCGAAGAGCAGGCTCCGCAGCCGGATAGCCAGGAGCCGCTGCGCTGGGGGGCGCTGACCCTCAATCCCGCCACCCGTATCAGTGAATGGCAGGAGAAAGCCTTCGATCTCACCGCCTCGGAATTTAATCTGCTGGAACTGCTGATGCGCGCTCCGGACAGGGTGGTCTCAAAAGATGAGCTGTCGGAGAAGGGACTTGGTCGCCCGCGCGAGGCGTATGATCGCAGCGTCGATGTGCATATCAGCAACATCCGTCAGAAGCTCAGTGCCTTAACCGCTGACAGCATCACGATCGAAACCGTTCGCAGTATCGGTTATCGCATTCGATGAGGCACTACCGTGGACGCCTGTTCTGGAAGATCTTTATCGGCTTCTGGATCGTCTTTGTCATCATCAGTCAGCTTATCTGGCTCGGCTTTTCGCTCTCCGGTAGACGACACGAGCCGCCTGAACTGGTGGCGGTCCGCCGCGTGGCCGATCTGCAACTCACTTCGGCGGCGACGGTGCTGGCGCAGGACGGGCCTGAGGCGCTGAACGCGATGCTGTCGGGCTGGGACAAACGTGACCGGCAGTTTTTCCACATCCTGCCACAGGCGCAACCGTCGCCTGCACAGGCTAACCCGGATGGGGAGGCGCATCGGCCCGCCGAAAGTGAGCGCTGGGTGCGCGGCGCCGATGGAAAAGGGTATCAGCTGCGCTATGACATTGATGGCATGCGAAAAGAGAGCATGATGAACAGTATGCCGCGCAGATTCCTCAATATCCCTGAGCCGATGTTTGTCTTCGCCGGTTCGGTAGGATTACTCTTCAGCCTGCTGCTTGCCTGGAATCTGACGCGACCCATGCGTCAGCTGCGCGAAGGGTTCTCCCGGGTCGCAGAGGGCGATTTAAGCGTACGGCTTTTTCCGGTGATGCGTAGACGGCATGATGAGATTTCTGATGTCGCCCGGGCCTTCGATACCATGGCTGAGCGGCTGGAGACCCTGGTCCGTGCGCGCGAAGAGCTGCTGCACGATATCTCACACGAGCTGCGTTCACCGCTGGCGCGCCTGCAGCTGGCGACCGGGCTGGCCAGACAGACGCCTGAAAATGTGCACAGTTCGCTCGATCGTATCGACGAAGAGGCGCGCCGGCTGGATAAGATGATCGGTGAACTGCTGACGCTGTCGCGCGCTGAGCATGAAAGTATTCCGGATGAGCAGTACTTTGACCTCACCGGCCTGCTGGAGGCGGTGATCACCGATGTCCGCTATGAAGCGCAGCTCCCCGGTGTGCAGGTGGCGTTTCAGGTGGACAATCGGGCCGACTACACCGTGCGTGGCAATGCCGAACTGATACGGCGCGCCACCGAGAATGTGTTACGCAACGCGCTGCGCTTTTCCCTGCCAGGCCAGCGGATCGAGGTTGAACTGCGCACCGCGCAGCAGTGGCTGGAAATTCAGGTGCGCGATCAGGGGCCGGGTGTCGATGAAGAGAAACTCTCCAGCATCTTTGACCCGTTTGTGCGGGTCAACTCACCGCTGATGGGAAAGGGCTATGGCCTTGGGCTGGCGATCGTCCGCAAAGTGGTGCTGGCGCATCAGGGCGAAGTCGAGGCACGGAACCGGCCGGAGGGAGGGCTGGAACTGACGCTGCGACTGCCGCACTGGCCATCCTGAAAAGCGCGGAGAGCAGAAACGAAAACGGCACCCGAAGGTGCCGTCAGAGCAGGAACAAAGCCTTATTTTCTGATGCGAATCACCGGCGTTTCGCCGACGGTGACCTGGCCAGAGAGCTTAATCAGTTCCTTGATTTCATCCATGTTGGAGATAACAACCGGAGTCAGGGTTGATTTCGCTTTCTCTTCCAGCAATGGCAGATCGAACTCGATAACGACGTCGCCTTTTTTGACCTTCTGGCCTTCTTCAGCGATGCGTTTGAAACCTTCACCTTTCAGTTCAACCGTATCGATGCCGAAATGCACAAACAGCTCGATGCCGTTGTCCGATTCGATTGAAAAAGCATGGTTGGTTTCAAAAATCTTACCGATAGTGCCATCCACCGGCGCAACCATTTTGTTGCCAGTCGGTTTGATCGCGATACCGTCGCCCACGATTTTTTCTGCAAACACCACATCTGGTACGTCTTCAATATTCACAATTTCGCCTGACAGAGGCGCTACGATATCGATTGTCCCAGCGCTATCCGTTTTTTCGCCAAAAAGTTTAGAAAACAAACCCATGATCTTCTCCTAAGCAGTAATTTGGGGCCAGCATCATGCAGATTAGCAGAGCGTTTTTTCTTTAATGAACTTGTTCACCAGGTTCATTAAATCTTCCGCTGTCGGTTGAGCCAGTGCCTGCTCTGCCAATGCCTTCGCATCTTCAAAATTAGTATTACGAATGATTTTCTTGATGCCAGGGATAGAAATGGCACTCATGCTGAACTCGTCCAGCCCCATTCCCAGTAACAGTAGTGTAGCACGTTCATCACCTGCCAGCTCACCACACATGCCGGTCCATTTACCTTCAGCGTGAGATGCATCAATGACTTGCTTAATTAAGTTAAGCACAGACGGCGTCATTGGATTGTACAGGTGCGAAATCAAATCGTTACCACGATCGACCGCCAGAGTATACTGCGTCAGGTCGTTTGTCCCAATACTGAAGAAGTCGACTTCTTTCGCCAGATGACGTGCAATCACCGCTGACGCCGGGGTTTCCACCATGATACCGACTTCGATGGACTCGTCGAACGCTTTGCCTTCTTCACGCAGCTGCGCTTTCAGCAGTTCCAGTTCCGCTTTCAGCGAACGCACTTCTTCAACGGAAATGATCATCGGGAACATAATGCGCAGTTTGCCGAATGAGGAGGCGCGCAGGATAGCACGCAGCTGCGCATGCAGAATCTCTTTGCGGTCCATGGCGATACGGATAGCGCGCCAGCCGAGGAAAGGGTTTTCCTCTTTCGGCAGGTTCATGTAAGGCAGATCTTTGTCACCACCGATATCCATGGTACGGACGATAACGGCCTGTGAACCCATGGCTTCAGCAACGGCTTTATACGCCTGGAACTGCTCTTCTTCGGTCGGCAGCGCATCGCGGTCCATGAACAGGAACTCGGTGCGGTAAAGACCCACGCCTTCTGCGCCGTTGCGCTCTGCGCCGGCGACGTCGCGCACGGTGCCGATGTTGGCACAGACTTCAACCTGATGACCATCCAGCGTGACCGCAGGCAGGTCTTTCAGCTTGGCTAATTCGTGTTTTTCCGACAGATACTGGTTCTGTACGGCTTTCAGCTCTTCCTGAACGGCGTCAGAAGGATTGACGTGAATCGCGTTGTTCACACCATCCAGAATCAGGAAGTCGCCGTTTTTAACCGTGACGGTGACATTGCCGGTGCCGACAATGGCTGGGATCTCCAGCGAGCGCGCCATGATTGAGGTATGTGAGGTACGGCCACCCAGATCGGTAATAAAGCCCAGCACTTTTTTCAGGTTCAGCTGTGCGGTTTCTGACGGCGTTAAATCTTTTGCTACCAGAATGGATTCATCCGGAATGGCGCTCAGGTCAACGATATGCAGACCGAGGATGTTTTGCAGCAGACGCTTACCGATGTCGCGCACGTCAGCCGCACGCTCTTTCAGGTACTCATCGTCTAACTCTTCCAGCGCTTTCGCCTGACCATCGATAACCGAGTCAACAGCAGCATCGGCAGAGGCGTGATCTTTTTTGATCAGGTCGATGATTTCCTGCTCCAGCTCTTCATCTTCCAGCAACATAATGTGGCCTTCGAAGATCGCAGCTTTCTCTTCACCGAGGGTTTCACCCGCTTTGACGCGAATCGCTTCCAGTTGCTGTGCCGCTTTACCGCGACCATCGAGGAAGCGCTGAACTTCCTGCTCAACCTGGTCATCAGAAATTTTCTTACGGTTGATGACGATCTCGTCTTCTTTCAGCAGCAGTGCTTTGCCGAAAGCGATACCTGGTGATGCTAAAATGCCTGAAATCATAACGCTACCTTTTAATCACGATGGCTGATGGGACTCTTTGCGGTGCCATTGTCGCGGGACACGTACTCTACGAAAGCAATAACGCGGACAGATTGTCCGCGATCAAGATGTTTGCACTCAATGGCGCAGAGGAGTCGATTGGCTGGAGAGCTGAGCGGAGATTACTCCAGTTCAGCCATCAGTTTGACCAGATGCTCAACTGCTTTCTGTTCGTCTTCGCCTTCTGCTGACAGGGTCACAACGGTTCCCTGCGTTAAACCCAGTGTCTGCAGCTTGAACAGGCTCTTGGCGCTGGCAGATTTACCGTTAGAGGTCACAGTGATTTCTGACTGGAAAGCTTTGGCTTCTTTAACGAATTGCGCTGCTGGGCGAGTATGCAGACCGTTTGGTGCAGTAATGGTAACTTCTTGCTGGAACATTCTATTTCCCCAACGTTATCAGAATGAGTGTTATGGATCTAAAGTCTAGCCTGGAGCCTTCACTTTAGCCTGTGTCGGTGCGCGGGTATAGCTTCATGCTGACCCAGGACGCGCATGCGTCAAATCGACATTCCGTTGCGTCGTAAAACCGATTCTACACGTCACCGGTTAATTATGCCGTGATTCGCCGTTTCACTGAATCCGTAAATCGATTCAGCTTGATCCACTTCAAACGCGGATTAATTTCAGGCATCGAAATAATTGGCAGTCTAAATACCAGAGCGGCGTCACTGAAATCAATCTGCCGGGTGGTGAAAGTGAGATCTGCGCCACAAAAAAGCACCCGGGCGGGTGCTTTTTGCGGCATTTTCAGACTTTCTGCCCCGACTACTGCAGCTCTTTTTCTGTAAAGAGATCGGCGAACAAAGCGGTACTCAGATAGCGTTCACCTGAGGAGGGGAGAATCACCACGATATTCTTGTTGGCGAAGGTTTCCTCTTCCTGCAACTTCAGCGCGGCGGCGACCGCAGCACCGGAGGAGATACCGGCCAGAATGCCTTCCTGCTCCATCAGCAGACGCGCAGTGCTGATCGCTTCCTCATTCGTGATAGCCACAACCCGATCAACCAGATTCAGCTCAAGGTTACCCGGAATAAAGCCTGCGCCGATCCCCTGGATTTTGTGAGGGCCAGGTTTGATCTCCGCTCCTGCCAGGGCCTGAGCAATGACCGGCGAATCGGTTGGCTCCACCGCGACGGTGATCAGATCTTTTTTACCTTTGGTGTTCTTGATGTAGCGGCTCACGCCGGTTAGCGTACCGCCGGTGCCGACACCAGCAATAAAGACATCCACTTCGCCGTCGGTATCTTCCCAGATTTCCGGGCCGGTGGTCTTTTCATGGATCTCCGGGTTAGCCGGGTTGCTGAACTGCTGCAGCAGGACATATTTATCCGGGTCGCTTGCAACAATCTCTTCAGCTTTGCCGATAGCCCCTTTCATGCCTTTGGCACCTTCAGTCAGGACCAGATTCGCGCCCAGCGCTTTCAGCAGTTTACGACGCTCAACGGACATCGTCTCAGGCATGGTCAGGGTCAGTTTATAACCGCGCGCGGCGGCCACATAGGCGAGGGCAATCCCGGTATTGCCGCTGGTCGGTTCAACCAGTTCAATACCCGGTTTCAGAATACCGCGTTTCTCTGCGTCCCAAATCATATTGGCACCGATACGGCATTTTACGCTGAAGCTCGGGTTACGGGATTCAACTTTCGCAAGGATGCGGCCGTTACCGATGCGGTTCAGTCGAACCAATGGCGTATGACCAATTGTCAAAGAGTTGTCTTCATAGATCTTACTCATAGCCTGTCCTTAACTGTATGAATTATTGGGAACCCTATGAGCATACCTGTTCTGCCTGGGGGCGGAAGGAAAGAAATCGCATATCTATATGTCACCCGGCAATAAGCCTTGTTAAAAAGAGCATAAGGCGCGCTGATATATTCAGCGCACTTCCTGCCGTGCCAGTTGCTGCCGGTAGCGATCGACCCACATCGCTGTGGCCCCGCAGACGGCCACTGGCATGATGACCAGGTTCAGCACCGGGATCATGGTAAACAGACTGGTAAGCGCACCAAACTGCATATTGGCGGTTTTATGCCGACGCAGGGCGTTACGCATCTGCTGAAAAGGCACTTTGTGATTATCGAATGGGTAGTCGCAATACTGGATCGCGAGCATCCAGGCGCTGAACAGGAACCACAACACGGGCGCAACCGTCTGGCCGAAACCCGGGATAAAGTAGAGCAGCAGCAGTCCCACCGCACGTGGCAGGTAGTAGCCCAGCTTTTGCAGCTCGCGCTTCATGATGCGCGGCACATCTTTGATCAGACCCGCCCAGCCGCTGTCAGGCAGCGGTTTACCGGTCAGGCGTCCCTCAAGCTGCTCGGCCAGCAAACCGCAAAACGGTGCGGCGATAAGGTTAGCGAGGGTGGAAAAGAAGTAGCTGAAGACCAGCACAATCGCAATCACCGACAGTGGCCATAACAGATAGCTGAGCCACTGCAGCCAGTCCGGAATCGTGGCCATCAGCCGCGGGATCCAGTCACCCAGACGATAGAAAAGCCAGATGAATGTGCCACCCAGCATCAGAATGTTGATCAGCAGCGGCATGACCACAAAGCGACGAATGCCAGGCAGACGCATCAGTTTCCAGCCCTGGCTGAAGTAGTGTATGCCGTTAAAATCTGAGACGGACTTCTCAAGGGCCATATAGGCAATTCTCCTGAAGGTAATAGGGCGGGCCCACTATAACCTGGCTTTTTCCCCAGGCCAGGTGCCGTTTGGGTAAAAAAACAGCGAAAAAGCGTGGGTTGCCTATCTTATTTGTTAGAAAATAGTGCACAGACTTGCACTTGTGTAGCAGGGCAAATACAGTTAGAGGATAAAGTTTGCCGCGGTGGCAAGGTATTGGAACAACAGAGAATACAATGATGCAGGATTTGCGTCTGATATTAATCGTTGTTGGCGCGATCGCCATAATAGCGCTCCTTCTTCACGGACTGTGGACCAGCCGTAAAGAGCGTTCGTCAGTGTTCCGCGATCGCCCGCACAAACGTCTGAAACAACGTGATGAACATGATGAGCCGGACCTGATCGACGACGAAGATGATGGCGTCGGCGAGGTTCGTGTTCGCGCTGAGCGCAGCAACCATCAGGAACCGCGTTTCGATGATATTCGCGAATCCCAGCCGGTTGCGCCGCGTAATCCCGCGCCTGCTGAGCCTGTACGTCAGCCTGCGCCACGACCTGCTCCGCAAGCCGAACCGGAAAGCGATCCGCTTTTCAGCCCCGCACCGCAGCCTGCTCCTCAGCCGCGTCCGGAACCGGCTCGTCAGCAGCAACAGCCTGCGCCTGCTTTTGTCGCACCGCCTGTGCAGGCCGATCCGCTGCTGGATCTGGACCCGCTGGAATCGGTGCAGCCCGCACCGCAGTACCAGGCTGAACCCGAGCCGCAGCCTGAAATCACTCAGGCGCCGGAACCGACTCCCGTTCCGCCGTCTGCACCTGCCGCACCGGCAGAGAAGCCGAAAGAAGCGGTGCTGGTTCTGCACGTTGCCGCACACTCGGGTGGCGAACTCAATGGTGAGGCTCTCCTCCAGGGGATTCTGCAGGCGGGCTTCCAGTTTGGTGAGATGAACATCTTCCATCGCCATCTCAGTCCGGCAGGCAGTGGTCCGGTCCTGTTCAGTCTGGCCAATATGGTCAAGCCTGGCTCGTTTAACCCTGACCTGATGACAGATTTCAGCACGCCGGGTATCTCCATCTTTATGATGGTGCCTTCCTATGGCGATGCGAATCAGAACTTCAAGCTGATGCTGCAGTCGGCACAGCGCATCGCTGATGATGTTGGCGGCGTAGTGCTGGATGATGAACGTCGCATGATGACGCCGCAGAAGCTGGAAACTTACAAGGCGCGTATTCGCGATGTGGTCGGTGTCTGACCACGGCGCAAACCGCTATCTGAACTGTTAAAACAAACCCCCGCATGTCGGGGGTTTTTTATCTGATGGGGCTTTATGAAATCCGTCCAGGATCACATCACCGAACTGCGCACTACGCTGCGTCATCACGAATACCTCTATCACGTCATGGATGCACCGGAAGTGCCGGATGCCGAATATGATCGCCTGATGCGTGAACTGCGCCAGCTGGAAGCGGATCATCCCGATCTGATTACGCCGGACTCACCAACCCAGCGCGTCGGCGCTGCGCCGCTGACGGTGTTTGAACAGGTTCGCCATGAAGTCCCGATGCTGTCGCTGGATAACGCCTTTGATGAAGCGACCTTTATGGCCTTCAACAAGCGGGTGCGCGATCGGCTGAAAAGCAGTGAAGAGATTACCTACTGCTGTGAGCTTAAACTTGATGGCTTAGCGGTGAGCCTGATGTATGAAAACGGGCTGCTGGTTCAGGCCGCCACGCGGGGAGACGGCACCACCGGCGAGAATATTACCGCCAACGTGCGCACCATTCGCGCTATTCCGCTGCGTCTTAAAGGTGACAACATTCCGGCGCGGCTGGAAGTGCGTGGCGAAGTCTTTATGACGCAGCGCGGCTTCGAAAAGCTGAATGAGGAAGCGCGCCGCACGGACGGCAAAGTCTTTGCTAACCCGCGCAACGCAGCGGCAGGTTCGCTGCGTCAGCTTGATCCGCGCATCACCGCAAAACGTCCGCTGACCTTCTTCTGCTACGGTTTCGGCCTGCTGGAAGGCGGCGAGATGCCGCACAGTCACATGGCACGCCTGCAGCAGTTCAAAGCCTGGGGGCTGCCGGTCAGCGACCGCATTAAGCTGGTGCATAATGCGGAAGAGGCGCTGGCTTTTTATCACGACGTTGAGCAACAGCGCCCCAGTCTCGGATTTGATATCGATGGCGTGGTCATCAAAGTCGATTCACAGGCGCAGCAGGAACAGCTGGGCTTTGTGGCGCGTGCGCCGCGCTGGGCGATAGCCTTTAAATTCCCGGCGCAGGAGCAGCTGACCTGGGTGCGGGATGTCGAGTTTCAGGTTGGCCGGACCGGGGCTATCACTCCTGTCGCCCGCCTGGAGCCGGTGCAGGTAGCGGGTGTGATTGTCAGCAACGCCACGCTGCATAACGCCGATGAAATCGCGCGGCTGGGACTGCGCATCGGGGACCGGGTCGTGATTCGCCGTGCAGGCGATGTGATCCCGCAGGTCGTGAATGTGGTCACCGCTGAACGTCCTGAAGAGACGCGTGAAGTGGTGTTTCCTGCTCACTGCCCGGTCTGTGGTTCTGAGGTGGAACGGGTCGAAGGTGAATCGGTCACGCGCTGCACCGGCGGTCTGATTTGCGGCGCGCAGCGAAAAGAGGCGCTGAAGCATTTTGTCTCGCGCCGGGCGCTCGATGTCGACGGCATGGGCGATAAGATTATCGACCAGCTGGTGGAGAAAGA
>NZ_VHIZ01000003.1 GCF_006494375.1 Pantoea anthophila | reverse complement strand
CGCTTTCCTCCTTCAGAGTCAACCTCTTTTTTCAGAAGTTTTTCTCCGGCGGCTCAGTCTCCTGAACCTTCAACCCGTTTCCCGTTGCCGGTGTGCCGTGTCGATGGAGGCGCATTATAGGGAGCGGTTCAGATAGCGCAAGTGCAAATGACAACTTTTTTACCAACCGTTCACTTTACACTCAATTCGCTGCCTTATTAAACAAAACCCCGGTGAAAGGGCATAAAAAAACGGGCCAGCGGCCCGTTTTTATCTCGCAGGATTACTGATGAGCTGTAATCACATCGTTTTCCACATCCATCTGGATTGTTTTGCCCGGCACCAGTGAACCAGAAAGGATCTGCTGTGCCAGCGGGTTTTCGATCTGCTGCTGTATCGCCCGTTTCAGCGGACGCGCACCATAGACCGGATCGTAGCCATTCTCCGCCAGCAACCGCAGAGCCTCCTCGGAGATCTGCAACTGATAGCCCCGCTCCTCCAGACGGTGATACAGCCGCTGCAGCTGAATCTGAGCAATAGAGGCAATATGTTTCTCAGCCAGCGGATGGAACACCACGACCTCATCAATACGGTTGATGAATTCAGGACGGAAGTGCTGGCCAACCACACCCATCACAATCTCTTTCATTTCCGGATAGCCAAGATCGCCGAACCGCTCCTGAATTAAATCTGACCCAAGGTTAGAGGTCATGATCACCACGCTGTTACGGAAATCGACCGTTCTGCCCTGTCCATCCGTCAGGCGTCCATCATCCAGCACCTGCAGCAGAATGTTAAAGACATCAGGATGCGCCTTTTCGACCTCATCCAGCAGGATGACGGAGTAAGGACGACGGCGTACCGCTTCAGTCAGATAACCGCCCTCTTCATAACCGACATAGCCCGGAGGGGCACCCACCAGCCGTGACACCGAATGTTTTTCCATAAATTCGGACATGTCGATACGCACCATGGCATCGTCACTGTCGAACAGGAAGTTAGCCAGCGATTTACACAGCTCGGTCTTACCTACACCGGTCGGCCCCAGGAACAGGAACGAACCGATAGGACGGTTAGGATCCGACAGACCGGCACGGCTGCGACGAATCGCATTGGATACCGCCTCAACGGCTTCATCCTGTCCGATAACCCGGCCATGCAGCTCCTGCTCCATCCGCAACAGCTTATCGCGCTCACCTTCCATCATTCGTGCTACCGGGATACCGGTCCAGCGGGCCAGCACATCGGCAATCTCCACATCTGTTACCCGGTTACGCAGTAACTTCATGGTTTTGCCTTCCGCCTGGGTGGCTGCAGCTAACTGTTTTTCCAGAGCAGGAATTTTACCGTATTGCAGCTCTGACATCTGAGCGAGATCGCCCTGACGACGGGCCTGCTCTAAATTGAGACGCGCCTGCTCCAGTTCAGCTTTGATGTTCTGCGTGCCGGATAATGAGGCTTTCTCGGTTTTCCACTCATCTTCAAGCTCGGCATACTCCCGCTCTTTCTGATTCAGCTCGCTCTCCAGCATCTCAAGGCGTTTGATGCTGGCATCATCAGCCTCTTTCTTCAGTGCCTGCTGCTCCAGCTTCAGCTGAATGATGCGACGCTCCAGGCGATCCAGTGACTCCGGCTTCGAGTCCATCTGCATACGAATGCTGGATGCCGCCTCGTCGATCAGGTCAATCGCCTTGTCAGGCAGCTGCCGGTCCGCAATGTAACGATGAGAGAGCGTTGCAGCCGCGACGATCGCCGGGTCAGTGATCTGCACATGATGATGCAGTTCATAACGCTCTTTCAGGCCGCGCAGAATGGCGATGGTATCTTCGACACTCGGTTCCGCCACAAAGACTTTCTGGAAACGGCGCTCCAGTGCAGCATCTTTTTCAATATACTGCCGGTACTCATCCAGCGTAGTGGCACCGACACAGTGCAGCTCGCCACGCGCCAGCGCGGGTTTAAGCATATTGCCGGCATCCATCGCGCCGTCAGCTTTACCGGCACCGACCATCGTATGCAGCTCGTCGATGAACAGAATGACGTTACCTTCCTGCTTCGACAGATCGCTCAGCACCCCTTTCAGGCGTTCTTCGAATTCACCCCGATATTTAGCACCGGCCACCAGCGCACCCATATCCAGCGCCAGAACCCGCCGGCCTTTCAGACCTTCAGGCACTTCGCCATTGATAATGCGCTGCGCCAGCCCTTCAACAATCGCTGTTTTACCCACGCCGGGTTCACCAATCAGCACCGGGTTATTTTTGGTACGGCGCTGCAACACCTGGATGGTGCGACGGATCTCTTCATCACGGCCGATAACCGGATCGAGTTTGCCCTTCTCGGCGCGCTCGGTCAGATCGATGGTATATTTCTTCAGTGCCTGGCGCTGATCTTCAGCCCCCTGATCGTTCACGTTGTCTCCTCCCCGCATTTGTTCAATCGCACTGGTGATTTTTTCGCGAGTGGCACCTGCCGCTTTGAGCAGATCGGCCAGAGAGCCGCGTGATTCCAGGGCAGCCAGAACAAATAATTCAGATGAAATAAAGTTGTCGTTGCGCTTCTGCGCCAGTTTGTCGCACAGGTTTAATACCCGGACGAGGTCAGATGAGGGTTGAACATCCCCTTCACTGCCTTCAACCTGCGGCAGGCGGTCAATGGCCTGCTCAACCTGCGCGCGAAAAGGTGTCACGTCGACACCGGCCGACGTCAGTAAAGGCGAAACCGATCCGCCTTCCTGTTTGAGCAATGCGCTCATCAGGTGCAGAGGTTCAATAAATTGGTTGTCGTGTCCCAGAGCCAGGGACTGCGCGTCGGCGAGAGCCAGCTGAAATTTGTTGGTAAGACGATCCAGACGCATAATTCCTCCCATTACAGGTCAAAATGCTACTGGAGATTAAATGAGGTCATCCCTCAAATTTTCAAGGTTAATGACCTGAGATTTGAGTAAAAAATACGCTAACTGGACCGTCTTATCGCGTAAGGTTATAACAGCCAGATCAAAGTTGCCATACGCCCGGTGATCCCATCGCGGCGGAAAGAGAAGAAATCGTCACGCTGTGTAAAGGTACAGCGACTGTCGGCGCTGATGGAACGGACGCCTGCAGCCTGCAGTCGCCTGCGCGCCAGTAGCCAGATATTGGCGTAGAATCGCTCTCCCGACGGATGAAAAGCCTGTCCGGCGTAGGGGTCCTGAGCCACAAAGGCGTCGCGCACTTCGGTACCGACCTCAAACGCATCAGGGCCGATTGCCGGCCCCAGCCAGGCATGAATCTGATCGGGCGGCGATCGGAACTGCGCCAGGGTATTTTCCAGAACGCCGGCACAGAGGCCACGCCAGCCGGCATGCGCGGCCGCCACTTCAGCACCATCCTGCGAACAGAACAGCACCGGCAGACAGTCAGCCGTCATAATGGCGCAGACCACGCCAGGCTCGGAGGTGATGCAGGCATCAGCGCGTAATGGCGTCTCTCCGCCCTCAGCCAGACGCACGACATCGGTGCCGTGCACCTGATCCAGCCACTGTGGCATCGCAGGTAACCCCGCCTCATCAACCAGCAACTGACGGTTACGCGCAACCGCGTCGGGATTATCCCCCACGTGCCCGCCCAGGTTAAGCGCATCCCACGGGGAGTGACTGACTCCGCCGTGGCGGCGGGTTGAGCAGGCCCGGACACGCGCCGGTGCGGGCCATTGAGGAATAATCAGATCCATCACCAGTCCATCTGATCTTTAAATTCTGCGGTGTCTGCTTTTAACGCCGCAATCAGATCGACCATGTCCTGCGGGATAGCCGCATGAAACTCCATTTCAATACCGCTGATAGGATGGTAAAGACGCAGCATCGTAGCGTGCAGCGCCTGACGGTCGAAGCCCCGTAGCGTAGCGATAAACGCCTCTGAGGCGCCTTTTGGCGGACGCGGGCGACCACCGTAGAGCGGATCGCCCACCAGCGGATGGCTGATGTGCGACATATGAACGCGGATCTGGTGAGTACGCCCGGTTTCCAGACGCAGACGCAGACGCGTGTGCGCACGGAAATGCTCCATGATGCGGTAGTGCGTGACCGCCGGTTTCCCCATCGGGTGTACGGCCATGTGCGTACGTTTGGTGGAGTGACGACTGATCGGCTCTTCGACCGTGCCGCCCGCTGTCATATTACCAATCGCAACGGCTTCATATTCACGGGTAATTTCACGCCGCTGCAGTGATTCCACCAGATGCGTCTGTGCCGGTACGGTTTTCGCCACGACCATCAGGCCGGTCGTGTCTTTATCCAGGCGGTGCACGATGCCCGCACGAGGCACATCCATGATCGCAGGATAGTGATGAAGCAATGCATTCAGCACCGTGCCATCCGGATTACCGGCACCGGGATGCACCACAAAATCGCGGAGTTTATTGATGACAATGATGTCTTCATCTTCGTAAACGATGTCGAGTGGCAGATTTTGCGGTTCCCAGCGCTGTGCCTCCTCAATCTCAGCGTTAATCGCGACCAGCTCGCCGCCCAACACTTTTTCTTTTGGGGTATCGACCATGACGCCGTTTACCGTCACGCGACGATCGAGGATCCACTCTTTTATGCGTGAACGTGAATAATCAGGGAACAATTCCGCCAAAGTCTGATCTAAGCGTTGTCCGAGTTGTGATTCGGATACCGTTGCGGTGAGTTGAACTTGTTGTGCCATATACAGCTTCTTCGTTAACGTTGGGTTTTCACGGCGATGCCGTTTAATATAATGTGCTATCGTACCTGGTCATTACCGGGAGCTATACGGACAGCTTCCGCCATAACATTTGAGGATAATCACTTCGTCATGACGCGTATGAAACATCTGGTGGCTGCTGCCACACTGAGCCTGGCACTTGTTGGTTGTTCCGGCTCAAATGACGCGGTACCGGACAGCCCGCCTTCTGAAATCTATGCCACAGCGCAGCAAAAGCTGCAGGACGGTAACTTTAAAGCTGCGATTAAGCAACTGGAAGCGCTGGATAATCGTTATCCGTTCGGTCCTTACTCGCAGCAGGTGCAGCTGGATTTAATCTACGCGTACTATAAAAATGCCGATCTGCCTCTGGCACAGGCTGCCATTGCGCGCTTTATGCGTCTCAATCCGACCCATCCGAACATCGACTATGTCATCTATATGAAAGGTCTGACGGACATGGCGCTGGATGATTCAGCACTGCAGGGCTTCTTCGGTATCGATCGTTCTGACCGCGACCCGACGCACGCACGTGATGCTTTCCGTGACTTCTCACAGCTGCTGCGCAGTTACCCGAACAGTCAGTATGCCGCTGACGCGCAGAAACGTCTGGTCTACCTGAAAGATCGCCTGGCCAAATATGAGCTTTCAGTGGCGCAATTCTATACTAAGCGTGAGGCTTATGTCGCGGTTGTTAACCGGGTTGAAGGGATGATGCGCGATTATCCGGATACGCAGGCGACACACGACGCACTGCCGCTGATGGAGAATGCCTACCGCAACCTGCAGCTGAACGCTGAAGCGGATAAAGTGGCGAAAATCATCGCGGCTAACAATAGCTGACAGCAGGCTGCGTTTCAGCCATAAAAAAAGCAGCCGGAAAGGCTGCTTTTTTTGCTCACAAAACAGTCATAACTGGATCTGAAATCAGCGAGCTAACCCATCAAGAATGCCGGGTTTATCGGTTCGCTTCAAGGTATTTCCGCCCGTTTCTGAGCCTTTCTCACAGATTGTCAAAACTGACAAAAAGTGACATTTTTCCGTGATAGAAATCTCACATTCAGCGCTTTTTCGCGCTATGCTGAGAAGACCAAGACGGAAATGACAGAGAGGTAAGAACGATGATTCTGAACATTACCAGTAAGCAAATGGAAATCACCCCGGCCATCCGAAGCCATGTTGAAGACCGTCTCGCCAAGCTCGAAAAATGGCAAACCGACCTGATTAATCCGCATATTGTTCTGTCGAAAGAGCCCAAAGAATTCGTGGCCGATGCCACTATTAACACCCCAAACGGGACTCTGGTGGCCAGTGCCAAACATGACGATATGTACACCGCGATCAACGACCTGATTGCGAAGCTGGAGCGCCAGCTCAACAAAGTCCAGCACAAGTCTGAAGCACGCCGCGCCAGTGCCAGCGTGAAAGACATCATTCCTGCTGACGAAGCGTCCTGATTTTCTTAACGCGCCTCCGGGCGCGTTTTTTATTGACAGCTTTTAAGCTGTACGGTTACTCTCCCCCTACTCCTTTTACGGACATTTCCATGAAACATGATCTGTTTTTCTTCGCTTTCTTTTTTACCTTCCCCTGAACGGGAGGCCATTCGTCGTGAGAAAATGAAAGCGAAGACGAACAACCAAGCCTCCCAGCCGGGAGGCTTTTTTTTTGGATAGCATACAGGTGAGCCCTATGAATCCCGACAATCCATTGCTGGCGCTACGCGATAAGATCAGCGCAGTGGATAAAAAACTTCTGACGCTGCTGGCTGAGCGTCGTCTGCTGGCAGTGGAAGTTGCGCAGGCCAAGCTGGCTACACATCGCCCGATTCGGGATGTCGAGCGCGAACGCGCGCTGCTGGAAAATCTGATTGTGCTGGGTAAGGCCCATCACCTGGATGCGCATTATATCACCCGTCTGTTTCAGCTGGTTATTGAAGATTCCGTTCTGACCCAGCAGGCGCTGCTGCAAAAGAACCTCAACCACCCTCATGCCCATGCGGCGCGTATCGCCTTCCTCGGTCCTAAAGGCTCTTACTCCCATCTGGCGGCACGCAACTATGCATCGCGCCACTTCGATAATATGGTGGAGTGTGGCTGCCTGAAGTTTCACGACATCATCAAACAGGTCGAAAATGGCGCAGCCGATTACGCCGTCATGCCGATTGAGAACACCAGTTCAGGCTCCATCAATGATGTTTATGACCTGCTGCAGCAGACCAGCCTCTCCATTGTGGGTGAACTGACGCTGCCTATCGACCACTGCGTCCTGGTGAAGGGTAGCAGCGACCTGCAGCAGATAGAGACGGTTTACAGCCATCCTCAGCCGTTCCAGCAGTGCAGCCAGTTTATTAACCGCTTCCCGCACTGGAAAATCGAATATACCGAGAGTACGGCCGCGGCAATGGAAAAGGTCGCAGCGCTCAACTCCCCTGCCGTTGCGGCCCTGGGCAGTGAAGCCGGTGGTGAACTCTATCAGTTGCAGGTGCTGGAGCGGAATCTGGCCAATCAGCAGCAAAACCACACCCGCTTCATCGTGCTGGCGCGTAAGGCGATCGATGTGTCAGATCAGGTGCCAGCCAAAACCACGCTGATCATGGCAACCGGTCAGCAGGCGGGCGCGCTGGTCGATGCGCTGCTGGTACTGCGTCAGCACAACCTGATCATGAGCAAGCTGGAGTCCCGCCCGATTCACGGTAATCCGTGGGAAGAGATGTTCTACATTGATGTGCAGGGCAATCTGCAATCAGAGCGGATGCAGCAGGCGCTGCAGGAATTACAGACAATGACCCGCTCGCTGAAGGTGCTGGGCTGTTATCCCAGCGAGAATGTCGTGCCCGTTGAACCTGCCGAATAGAAAAAAGGCATCCGGAAGGATGCCTTTTTCTTTTATGGGCGGCTGTCGTTCGCCGATCGCAGCAGGCTGCGACTCTCAATGAGGAAGCGTCGGGCATGATCCCCAAACCACTGCTCTACGCGATTAAAGCTGGCGATAAACGCCTGTTTGTCACCCTGCTCCAGCAGCGCAATCGCTTCACCAAACCGCTGGTAGTAACGTTTAATCAGCGCCAGATTACTCTCTGAAGACATAATGATATCGGCGTAAAGCTGCGGGTCCTGAGCGAATAACCGCCCGACCATCGCCAGTTCCAGCCGGTAAATCGGTGATGAAAGCGCCAGCAGCTGGTCAAGATTGACGTTCTCTTCGGCTAAATGCAGGCCATAAGCAAAGGTGGCAAAGTGACGCAGCGCCTGGATAAACGCCATGTTCTGATCGTGCTCAACCGCACTGATGCGATGCAGGCGCGCACCCCAGACCTGAATCTGCTCCAGGAACCACTGATACGCCTCCGGCTGCCGGCCATCGCACCAGACCACCACCTGTTTCGCCAGGCTGCCACTGTCCGGACCGAACATCGGATGAAGACCCAGCACCGGACCGTTATGGGCGGCCAGCATCGCCTGCAGAGGGCGGTTTTTGACCGACGCCAGGTCGACCAGAATGCAGTCGTCTGGCAGAGGGGGTAATTGTGCAATCACCTGTTCAGTCAGGTGAATCGGCACGCTGATGATGACCATACCGGCATCACGGAGCAAGGTCTCCGCTTGCGGCCAGTCCTCTTTATCCAGCGTTTTCACCGTATAGCCTGACAGGCCGAGCATCTTTTCAAAGAGTCGGCCCATCTGGCCCTTGCCGCCAACGATCACCACCGGACGCAGTGCCGGGCACAGGGTTTTAAAGCCTTTATCATTCTCGCTGGTATAGGATTCGCGCATCACGCGACGCAGCACATCCTCAATCAGATCCGGCGGCACACCGAGCGCTTCAGCCTCTTTGCGACGGGAAGCCAGCATTGACGCTTCCCGTTCAGGCACATAGATAGGCAGGCCGTAACGGCTTTTAACTTCCCCTACCTCAGCGACCAGCTCCAGACGTCTGGCCAGCAGATCAAGGAGCGCTTTATCAACACTATCAATTTGATCGCGTAACGCGGTCAGTTCAGCCACCATTCCTCTTATACCTCTTGTAACAGACGCGCCGACAGCACTCCCTTCAGATCCTGATGCATCTCACGCAGCAACGTTTCGGTCACGTCCCAGCTGATGCACGCATCGGTGACGGAAACGCCATATTTCATTTCGCTGCGTGGCAGTTCAGAAGACTGGTTACCCTCATTGATATGGCTTTCCAGCATCAGACCAATGATTGAACGGTTCCCGTCTTTGATCTGGGCGATAGCGGATTCCGCTACGCCAGGCTGACGGCTGTAGTCTTTGTTCGAATTACCATGGCTGCAATCTATCATTAAGGCAGGACGCAGTCCCGCCTTCTGCATCTCTTTTTCACACTGTGCAACATCTTCAGGACCGTAGTTCGGCGCTTTACCACCACGCAGAATCACATGCCCATCCGGGTTGCCCTGCGTCTGCAGCAGGCAGACCTGCCCCGCCTGATTGATGCCGACGAAGCGATGCGGCATTGCCGCGGCGCGCATCGCATTGATCGCCGTGCCCAGGCTGCCATCGGTGCCATTTTTAAAGCCTACCGGCATGGAGAGACCCGAAGCCATTTCGCGGTGCGTCTGGGATTCGGTCGTGCGTGCGCCAATCGCGGACCAGCTGAACAGATCACCCAGATATTGCGGGCTGTTTGGATCGAGCGCTTCTGTCGCCAGCGGCAGGCCCATTTCAACCAGGTCCACCAGCAGCTTACGAGCGATGTGCAGACCCGCTTCCATATCAAACGAGTTATCCATGTAAGGATCGTTGATCAGCCCTTTCCAGCCGACAGTGGTGCGGGGTTTTTCAAAGTAGACGCGCATAACGATATAGAGCTGATCGCTCAGCTGTTCAGAAAGAGTTTGCAGACGACGCGCATAGTCCAGTGCGACTTCGGTATCGTGAATTGAACAGGGTCCGCATACCACCAGCAGACGCGGATCGCGTCCGGCAATGATGTCAGAGATGGTCTGGCGTGAAGCCGCAACCTGCTCCTGCTGTTCCGGCGTCAGTGGAAACTTCGCTTTCAGCTCTTCAGGTGTAATTAAAACCTGTTCACCGGCGATGTGCACATTGTTCAGCGCGTCTTTTTGCATGATGGCGATCCTTTATCTCGTATTGGCGGTTCT
>NZ_VHIZ01000018.1 GCF_006494375.1 Pantoea anthophila | reverse complement strand
GATTAGTAAGGGTTTATATGGCCAGCAACTGGATCAAAATGAGCGCTTCTCTGAAGACGCATCCCAAGGTAAATGAAATTGCTGCGCTGCTGGAAAGCCCGGCGGAAGGAAGCGCAGGGTTTGAGGTGTCAGTTGGTGGGCAGCGTGGCGAACTGCTAACGCGTAACGTTACACGTTGCGTTACTGTCACGGCATTACTGCTTATCTGGAGCGCTGCCAGTGAGCACACCTGTGATGGCGTGTTCCGTAATGTCGATCTCAGTTACCTGGATGTACTGGCTGAGTATTCCGGTTTCGGGGAGGCGCTGGCCGCAGTCGGGTGGGCTGTCTACGATGCGGAAGAGCACTGTGTCATCCTGAAGACGGATAACGATGAGAGTGTGGTAGCTGGTTCAAAAAAGTCTTCATCCGCCGAACGGCAGCGGCGTTACAGACAGAGAAAACGTGCGCAAAAAAATGTTACGCAGACCGTAACGCCCAACATAACGCGTAACGCGCCAAGCGTAACGCAGATCGTAACGCGTGACGTAACGCCGGGCGTAGCGCGTTACGCGTGTTTTAATTATTTAAGATCTAAAACAACACATAAAAACAAAAACAACACATATCGCGCGCGTAAATTTCCTGGTCGTTCTGTGGATAACTCGGTCTCTGATACACCACAAGCCGTGGTGGCACAGGGTTTCAGAGCAGTACAGGTCGCTGATGCAGACGTATTTATCCATCCGAGTCAGCAGCTCGGCCATGATGGTGGCGTAACTCGTTACGGTACGCAAAGCGTTACGCCCATGCATAACGCCACCGTAACGGAGCGTAACTCATCGACCCCGGTGCAACGGAACTCCGCTGGAGTAAGGCTGCGTTACGCACAACAACAAATGCCCCCAGACTTGGTTAACCGCTCTGCCACTAATCCCGAATTACCAGAGAATAAGTTTGTTATGTTTGACGGGTGGCAGCCTTCAGCAACGTTTAGTGACACCGCCGATAGTATAGGTATCAAGATTTCAGCAGCACCTGACAGGCTGCAGCTGGCTGATTTCGTGAATTACTGGAAAGCAGAAAGCGTGGCGTACTACCAGGTTCAGTGGGAAATGAAACTGGCACGCTATATTGAAAAAGGGCGCAAAAACTTTTCCTCAAAGCGTTGCAGAGAAAGACGAGACTGCACGCTGGTATCTGAGATGAATTATGTAATACCTGAGGGGTTCAGAGGGTGACGAATTAATCCAATCCATTGACCGCCGGTTTTCTGCATCGCGTCCTGTAGGGTTCTAACGAACCTGAATCATCAGCAGGCCAGCGAGGTTCTGGGTGGCCGAATATGGACCGGCTCAAGATGAATTAAGGCACCCGAACACGCGTCCGGACGACGCCAACGTACGGCTCAAAAATCAAATCGCGCTGAATTTGCGTCCGGATCCTGTGCCTGCTGACCAAGCGGGGGAACGGTGCAAACGCACGGCAAGTCATCCTGCAGAAAAATTTGTGATGTTCGCGGGCTGGCAGCCGTTGTCGGGCCTGCGCGGAACGGCAAGCAAAATCGGCATAGAAATTTCAGGTCCTCCAGACCCGGCCAGGCTTGCAGATTTTGTCACCTTCTGGGAGGCCGATGGGGCGGCTTACAACCAGGTTCAGTGGGAAATGAAACTGGCACGCTATGTTGAAAAAGGGCGCAAACACCTTTCCTCAAAGCGATCCAGAGAAAGACGAGACTGCACGCGGGTATCTGAAATGAATTATGAAATACCTGAGGGGTTCAGAGGTGGGTAAGGGCGGTACCTAGCCTCTTGTCGAAGAAGGCGACTTTTTAGATGGTAAACCGTCCGCTTTGAGCGAAAAGCGGACATTAGGACATAAACACATATAAGGGTCTTCGCATCCGCTATTGAAGTTATGGGCAGAGCTGTTCAGAATTATCGTCGTTTATATTCTTCAGTTATTTACCTGACAATGTCGCGGGTTTACCTGCTTCCAGTACGCCTTCAGGTACACCCCTGAGGACAACCGCACCGGCATTGATAATACTATCCGAGCCAATGGTGACGCAGGGAAGAACAGAGACCCCAGCTCCATCCAGACGTTATTCCTTATTATTACAGGGTAGATAAATTCCAGCCCCTTATTTCTTCGCCCGGCATCGCATGGGTGCCCTGCTGTTTACCACTGATGATTTCCAGCCGCAGGACGGTAAGTGGTAAAAGGACCAGAGCGAGGCGACTTATTAACCCGACGAGCGGGTTAATATTTGAGTTTCTTCCAATCAATAACAATATGAAACAGGCAGGCATTATATTTTCTCCGGATGAGGGTTTTACCTCATTGAACCGGTAACAATTCCAGTTACACCATCCATATAGTGCTCTCAGACTGACCTGTAAGGAGGTATGTCCTGATGAGTCCACATATTCGATTAGGTGTAAGCCCGCTGAGCTGGACCAATGATGTTTTGCCCGATCTGGGCGAGAGTATTTCACTTGAAACCTGCCTGACACAGGCTGCATCTGCCGGTTATCAGGGAATTGAACTGGGCAGAAAATTTCCCCGTACCCATGCGGAGTTAGCCCCGCTGTTGCATAAGGCCGGACTCCAGCTTGCTTCCGGCTGGCACAGCGGTTTCCTTGCCGAACGCGGCGTTGCCGATGAAATCGCAGCCGTGGAATCACACGCCGCACTTCTCAGGGCATTAGGGGCAGAAGTCATGGTTTACGGCGAATGCGGCTGCATGCCTGGCAGTCATCCGCTGGACGAGCCTCTCTCTCTTTCTCCGCCTCTGAGCTGCCTGGATACGGATGAATATGCCCGTAAAGTCAGCGGGTTCGCTGATATTCTGCTGGACAGGTTCGGCCTGAAACTAGCCTACCATCATCATCTGATGATGCTGGTTGAGCAGCATCATGAACTGGAAGAATTTCTGATTAAAACCTCCGACAGTGTGGGACTGGTTCTGGACTCCGGACACGCTTTTGCCGCTGGTGTTAACCTGGCTCAGATAACTGAAAATTTTGGTCACCGTATCGTGCACATTCATCTGAAAGACGTCCGTGCCGATGTCCTGCATCAGGTTCTGGAAAACGACCTGAGCTTTAACGATGCGGTACGCGCGGGACTCTTCACTGTGCCGGGAGAGGGCTGCATTGATTATTCTCCGCTGACTGACTTCATTGCGCACGCAGACTATCAGGGCTGGCTGATAGTCGAGGCGGAGCAGGACCCGCAAAAAGAAGAGCCGTCTGCTGCCGTGTCCCGGGCGTTTCAATGGGTAAAAAACTCTTTTTCACCGTCTCTTTCTGCAGAGGAAACCGTCCAATGAAAGACAACCTCAACATTGGTTTAATCGGCTCGGGATTCATGGGGCAGGCGCATGCTGATGCCTACCGCCGCGCAGCAATGATTTATCCGGACCTGCCGAAGCGTCCTCGTCTCTATGCACTGGCCGATCAGAATCAGGCCTTAGCCGACGAGAATGCGGTGCGCTTCGGGGCTGATAAGGCCTATGGGGACTGGCGTGATCTGATTAACGACCCGCAGGTTGACGTGGTGGATATCACCTCACCCAACCATCTGCACTTTGAAATGGCGCTGGCAGCGATTGCAGCAGGCAAGCACGTGTACTGTGAAAAACCACTGGCCGTCAGTTCGCAGGAGGCACTGCAGATGACGCAGGCAGCAGAGCAGGCCGGCGTCAAAACGATGGTGGCCTTTAACAACATCAAAACGCCCGCAGCGTTACTGGCAAAACAGATTATTGAGCGCGGCGATATCGGTACGCCAATCCGCTTTCGCGGCACCTTTGACCAGGGTTTTTACAATGACCCGGAGCTGCCCTGGTCATGGCGCTGCTCCAGAAGCCTGGGCGGCAGCGGATCTCTGGGCGACCTGGGGGCTCACACCCTTTCCGTCGCGCAGTTTCTCATGGGTGAGATCAGCGAGGTAACGGCCAGCGCGCAGACCTACCTCCGGCAGCGCCCTGTTCCTCAGGTGGACGCCGGTTATGCCAGCCGGATTGATGACCAGGCAGAATGGCGTGAGGTTGAAAACGACGACCAGGTGCAGTGTCTTGTCAGCTTTGAAAGCGGGGCCAGCGGCGTGATTGAAGCCTCACGCCTGGCTGCCGGTCGCATTTTCGGTGTGTTCTGGGAGGTTTCCGGTACCGAGGGCACCCTTTATATGGACGGCGAACGTTTCAATGAGCTGCAGGTTTATCGCTTCAGTGATGACAGACACGATCGGGGCTTCAAGACCCTGTATGCAGGCAGCCAGATCCCGGCCTATTCTGGCTTCTTCGGATTCGATTTTGGCGGCGGCGGACTCGGGTATTTTGATGTCAAAGTCATCGAAGTTCATGACCTGGTTCAGGGGATCTGCAGCGATAGCGACTGTTATCCGGACTTTGCATTTGGCCTGCAGAACCAGCAAATCCTGACCGCCATCGAGCAGTCCATTATATCCCGTCAGTGGGTTGCAGTTGCAGGCAACCGCCAGAACAATGCTTAAAAGGAATCACTATGTTTCCCTCATCCCTGCCCGTCCCGCGACTGCCCTCTGAAAAGTCGATACCCGTACTGCGCTGGGGAATTATCGGCCCCGGCTGGATCGCCGAACACTTTGCCCGCGCACTGAAAGCGCACACCGGACAGCAGCTGGTTGCAGTATCAGCAAGAAACAAAGTAAAAGCACAGGCATTCGCCGAGCGCTGGGCAATTCCGGCGGCCTTCAGCAGCACAGATGAAATGCTGGCAATGAAGGATCTGGACGCAATCTACATCGCCACACCACATAACCATCATTTTCCGGATGGCATGAAAGCACTGAATGCGGGCAAACATGTGCTGATTGAGAAACCTCTGGCGCTGAATGTCAGGGAGGCAGAGACCCTGCAGGCGAAGGCCCGTCAGAAAGGGCTGCTGTGTATGGAAGGCATGTGGTGTGATTTCGCGCCAAAATACGATGTGTTGCGTCAGCTTTTAAACGACGGGGTGATGGGTGATCTTCATACCCTGACTGCCGATCACGGCGAATTTTTTACGCACGACCACCGCATCTTCAATGCCGATCTGGCCGGAGGTCCGATGCTGGATTTAGGCAGTTATCTGGTTTCGCTGAGCGTGATGGTGGCAGGTGAACCGGTCCGCATCCAGTCCTGCGGTCAACCGGCAGAACAGAATGTTAACGGGCAGGCTTCTATGCTGTTCGAACATACCTGTGGCATGCATTCGGTGCTGAACACGACCCTGTTCAGCAATACGCCCGGAAGTGCGGTGATTGCGGGACGCAATGCCACCCTGGTTCTGGCGGGACAGTTTTATGCACCCGGCGGATTTGTGCTGACCTCAAGCCAGGGTGGCCACACGCTGTGCTGGGAAGAAACCGCCAGCCGTTACGCGCAGCTCTGTCATGAAATCCGCCATTTTTCATGGTGCGTGGGGCAGGGATTAAACGACTCGCCCGTTCGCCCGTTGTCCGCCGTACTCAGTACTCTGAAAGCGATGGATACGGTGAGGAGACAGCTTGGGATCGTATTCAACGAAGAGCACTAAAATCTGCAGCAGCCAGGGCTGCGTATCCGTAGCTTCCGGGGCCATATCCTGACAGGACCGGCCCCGGACCTTTATCACAACACCCTGTCGACCGGGCAGAACATTCCGGTTGTCAGGGACTTCGTCGCGGCTTCCGCGATCGCCTGCGCCTGAATCCCATCCAGCAGTCCGGGTAAATCAGCCACATCCTCCCCGTTCAGAGAGCGGACAAACGCGTCAAGATGCTGATAGTAGGTGCCCTGGACACGGCTGAACCAGTCCGCATAAAGGCCCTGTTTGATAATGGCCTTTCCCTGGTAAAGCGTCATCCCCGGCGGGCTCTGGGAACCGGACTCTGCCAGTCCTTTTTCGCCCATCACACTGATCCTTTCATCATAGCCATAGCCCGTACGACGCGTGTTGTCGAGCTGCGCAAACGCGCCCTGCTGCATCTGCATAATCAGCACCGATGTATCCACATCGCCAAACTCGCTGATGGCAGGCATCGCCAGTGCGGCACCCATAGCGCCCACTGAAATAACATCATCGGCTGTCAGCCAGCGCAGCAGGTCAAAAAAATGGATCGCCTGGTCACGCATCTGGCCGCCGGAAGACTTAAGGTAGCTGAGCGGTGGAAGTTCCGACGCACGGCAGACCATCTGGATTAACTCAGGACGCCCGACAGTTCCCTGTTCCAGCTGACGCTTTAACTGCTGATGGCTGCTGTCAAATCGGCGATTGAAGCCGACCGTGATTTTTGTCTTCAGTGGCAGCACGTTTTCAGCGACGCGCGTTGCTGTTGCCAGCGATAAATCGATCGGTTTTTCACAATAAACGGCCTTACCCGCCTTCGCCGCCGCTTCAAGCAGTTCAGCATGTGACGGCGTTGCGCTGGCTATCAGCACGGCATCTATATTGTCACTGTTAATGGCGGCGCTGACTTCGCCCGCCGCGCACTTCATCTGTCCGGCCAGTGCGGCGGCGCGGGCCGTGTCCAGGTCGGCCAGCATCGCAAGCTCAATACCCGGGTGCGTCGCAAGGTTTGCAGCATGTACCTGTCCGATAAAGCCACAGCCAATCAGGGCAAAACGTTTTTTCTGCGTCATGATGATTTCCTGTCTGAAGGTCAAATTTCAGAGATAAAGACGTTGCCAAATTAGCCTGCCGTCATACCCTGAGGAACGCATGTTTTGAGGGAATTACCTCAGCAGGAACTCTGATGAAGACACTGACTCTTGAAATGCTGGCAGAACGGGCAGGTGTTAGCCTGGCTACGGTCGACCGCGTGCTGAATGAGCGGGGCGGCGTCTCTCCCCGGACTATACTGAAAGTACTTGAAGCCGCGCGTGAGGCTGGTTTGAAGCGCATTCTGCCTGAAGAGCATCGTCGTGCCTGGCAGATAGAGGTACTGCTGAGTGGCGACGACGCTTTCTTTTTCAGGCAGCTTGCTCGCGATTTTTCCGCTGTCGCGACCGCTCTGGGTTATCGCCGCTTAGTGCTTCACCGCACTTTTGTGCCGGAGTCCTGTCCGGACAGACTGGCTGTACTCATTGAAGAACGCAGCAAAATACGTGACGCCCTGATTATCTTTGCGCATGAACATCCTGCTGTTTATCAGGCGCTGCAGTGCTGCAGACAACGCGGAGTGCCGGTGGTAACACTCGTCACGGATCTGGCTGGCGCACACAGGCTGTGTCATGTTGGCATTGACCAGCTGCAGGCAGGCCGCACAGCCGGGCTGATGATGGGCAACCTGATCAGACAACAGGGCGATGTGATTGTGGTAAGTGGACGCAGTGAATACCGCGCCCATCAGCAGCGTATTCAGGGCTTTCGCGATGTCCTTGAAAAGCGCTTTCCTGACGTGACATTACGGGAGGTACTGGCGGGTCAGGAAAGCCGCATAACCATCAGCAGACTGCTTGAAAAAGAGCTGGTGCGGTCGGCTGAGGTGGTGGGACTTTACAACACCGGCCTGGGTAATACCGAAATCAGCGAGGCTCTGGCGAGGCATCGTCTGACGCAGGCCTGCACACTCATTACTCACGAATTGTATTCCACCACGAAAGCACTGTTTAGCAGAAACGCTCTGACCCTCACGCTGGATCAGAACACGGCTCGCCATGCGCAGCTGTCGGTAGACATCCTGCTGAGTTATCTCGAACACGGCAAAATACCTGAGGAATACAACAGCGGAAAAGTCACCTTTATGCTTTATACGCAGGAGAACTTTTATTAGTAATCAGTAACTCATTAAGTTGACCTGCTCCCCGTTGATTAATACACCCTGATGTTAGTAATGTCTTCATAAGCCACATGAGGCCATCCCCATGAAAACGCGTTTTCCCGACGAACAGATCATCAGTATTCTTCGCGAGGCTGAATCCGGGGTTTCTGCCCGGGAACTCTGCCGTAAGCATGCTATTTCTGACGCTACTTTCTACACCTGGCGTCAAAAGTATGGCGGTATGGAGGTGTCCGGGGTTAAACGCCAGAAGTCACCTGAGGAAGAGAACGCCAGACTCAGGAAGCTGCTCGCCGAGGCCATGCTGGAGAAGGAGGCGCTTCAGATGGCTCCTGGGCGAAAGTACTGACGACAGACCAGAAGCGCGAAGTCGTGGTGTTGATGTGTGATGCGACCGGTCTGTCGCAACGTCGTGCCTGCAGACTCACAGGTTTGTCCCTGTCAATCTGCCGCTATGACGCTCAGCGTCCGGCGGCTGATGCCCATTTATCAGGGCGCATTACTGAACTGGCACTGGAGCGCAGGCATTTTAGCTACCACCGCATATGGCAGTTACTGCGCCGTGAAGGGCTTCTGGTTAATCACAAGCGCGTGTACCGCCTTTATCATCTGAACGGGCTGGGCGTTAAACGCAGACGTCGTCGTAAAGGGCTTGCAACAGAACGTCTGCCGCAGCTCCGCCCGGCGGCACCCAACATGAACTGGTCGATGGATTTCGTCATGGATGCGCTGGCTACTGGTCTCAGGATCAAGTGCCTTACCTGCGTTGATGACTTCACAAAGGAATGCCTGACGGTCACTGTTGCCTTCGGGATTTAAGGCGTGCAGGTCACGCGTATTCTGGAGAGCATTGCGCTGTTTCGCGGCTATCCGGCTAGGATAAGAACCGATCAGGGCCCGGAGTTTACCTGCCGCGTGCTCGATCAGTGGGCCTTTGAGCATGGCATAGAGCTCCAGCTTAACCAGCCCGGCAAGCCAACACAGAACGGATTTATTGAGAGTTTTAACGGACGCTTTCGCGATGAATCCCTGAATGAACACTGGTTCAGCGACGTAAATCATGCCAGGAAAACCATCAGCGAATGGCGTCAGGATTATAACGAATGTCGCCCGCACTCCACGCTGAATTATCAGACGCCGTCTGAATTTGCAGCGAGCTGGAGAAAGGGTAATTCTGAGAGTGAAGGATTCGACATTACTAACTGAGTTTTGTATTTAATCCTGGGGGCAGGTCAATGTTAAGCGTATGAGTATCAGTACGGGCAACACGTTCCATATACCCAAAAATAGTTATTATCCGGGTTTTTAATGTATGAAACTGGCAAGCTAAGCGGCGTAATACTTAGTAAGCTGATACAGACATTTTTAAAACAGGAATGCAATCGTTTGCCTTCTTGGCGTGTTGTGACTTCATGCTAAGAATAAATTATTTAAACTCAAGCTCACAGCATTATATTTTTTACGGCCTGTAAAGTTAGCTAAATGCCAACCGATAACGTTTTTATGATGTTTTACTTTGCATCTTTTGAGAGAAACTAATTAATTCAGCAGGAATTAAAAATGAATAACATTCTTAACAATATTAACCTTACGGCCAAGTTTGCGATTCTCGGCTTGTTCTGTCTTGTCCTTTTCTCAGTTCCTACTGTGCTTTTTGTATCAGAGGGCAATAAATATATTCATGACAAGCAACGGGAAGTGACAGGGGTACCTGTTGAGAACAGGATTCTGGCTCTGCTGAATCTGATACAGCGCCATCGTGCTGAGACTGCCCTTGCCATTGCACAGAAAAATCCTGCCACCTCATCACGTCTGCGGGTACGGGATGACATTGTCAGTGTCTCTGATGCTCTTACAAAAGACATGGCACAGACTGAGGGCAGTGCCGGGGTCATTGAGAAAATCAACGGTGTACGCGCGCAATGGGACGCACTGCAGCAGGACATTGATGCGTCGAAACTGGATCAGACGGCCAGCCTTAACGCACATGCGCTGCTCATCCGCAGACTTCTGAATGTAAACCGTGACGTGCTGGATTTCTACGGTCTTTCACTTGATTCGGATATCAGTACCTATCGCCTGATTACGAGTAACTTTGCCTCTCTGCCTGAACTGACCGAAAGCCTCGGAAAAATCCGCGCTTTTGGCACTTCACTGCTTGCCAGAAAGGAAGCCGTAAGCGAGGCGGACTCCGTCCGCATGGAATCTTTACTCAGTACGGGTGCTTATAACCTGGGGCTGTTTGAGCAGGATTCAGAAAAGCTTTTTTCCTCTGATGCCGGACTGAAGCAAAAATTCAGTACTGATGCAGATGCGGCCGTACAGGAAGCAACTAATGCCCTGAAAACCGCCGGGGCGTTGTTTATCAGCCGCAGTATGACGAATCAGAGTCCGCAGGACTATGCTGCGCTTTTTACCAGCTCGATAAACAGATTCAGTACCTATGCAATTGCCGGCGGTAATGAACTGAATGATCTGCTGAATCAGCAGATAACGGACCACCGGCATGCACAGTATGGTTTGCTTGGCGTTCTTCTCTTTATGGTCCTGCTTTCTGTTGTTTTCGCACTGATCATTATCCGTTCTGTTACCCGGCCTATCGGGGCAGCGTCAAAGCTTGCGCTTGAAGTGGCAGGAGGCGATCTGACCACATCTTTTTCCGTGACAGGGCGAAATGAAACAGCCGGACTGCTCAGGGCATTACTGCAGATGAGTCAGCGGCTGACAGTGACAGTAGAGAATATTAAAAGTAATGCTGTCACTATTGCCACCTCATCTGAGGAGATTGCCCGCGGTAATGGCGATCTCTCTGCGCGAACGGAAGAGCAGGCTGCATCGCTGGCTGAAACGGCCGCCAGTATGGAACAGCTCTCTTCAATCATCGGCAACAATGCTGAAAATACCCGCCATGCAGCTGAAATGGCTGGCTCCGCTACCAGCGCGGCACTGCGTGGTGGCCAGGCCATGGAATCCGTGCTGTGTTCTATGGAAAAAATAAGCAGCAGTGCAGGGCAGATCAAGGAAATTATCTCTGTCATTGACGGGATTGCGTTTCAGACGAATATTCTCGCGTTAAACGCGGCCGTTGAAGCTGCGCGGGCCGGTGAGCACGGCAAAGGTTTTGCCGTTGTTGCGTCGGAAGTCAGGGCGCTGGCACAGCGCTCGGCTGGTGCGGCGAAGGAAATTAAAGGGCTGATCGAACAGTCGGTGGAGAATGCGGAGCAGGGCATTTCAATGACACGGGATGCCGGTGAAAAAGTTAAGGAAAGTATGGATGCGATTGAACAGACAGCGCAGCTGGTCAGGGAAATTTCATCTTCTTCTGAAGAGCAGAGCGCCGGCGTATCGCAGATAAATATTGCGGTGACGCAGATGGATCAGGTGACGCAGCAGAATGCCGTGCTGGTTGAAGAATCTGCATCATCTGCTGATGAACTGGCAAGCCGGGCCGCTAATCTCAGAGATGCTGTCAGCGTGTTTCGGACGAACGCTTGATGATATCCGGGTAAAGCGCTATCGTTATTGGCCTGTGAGCAGGCATCTGACAAATACCAACTTTATCGGTTTCCCTTATTGATATCCTCATTATAAGCCATCCGCTGGGATGGCTTACTCAGTTCAGGCCGCTATGGCTGCGAAAATTCCTCACGAAAGCCCCGTCCTTACGGAAAGTATCATGACTATTAGTTCTGGGTATAGCACCCTGATTTCGGACGAACATGCTGATGAAGCTAAACGGCTGAGGTAACAGACTTACAAAACTTTCTGGTAATATCATCCTTAAGGATCAAGTAGGCGATCAGGTGGTGGTTTGTGTTTTACCCGAATAGCGGTTGCTGAAGAATTCAGTGAAAAAAGTACGGGGCCTCAGGGCCCCGTTTTTTCGATACGTTTGCCAGCCAAATAGTACAATGTTTGTGGACGACCATTGAATATCTTAACTGCGTAGCGGAAGTGGTTGATTGCGCCTTATCCTGCTGGCGGGATGCGGGATGCGGGATGCGGGATGCGGGATGCGGGATGCGGAATGAGTGAGGCTTTTTCAGACATGATTGTGACTGCAGTCCGGTATTTGTCTACATTTCAGGATAAAAAACATTCTGCCTGCGATGGAATATGCGTTTAATGATTACATACAGATAGCAGAATAAATTCTAAATTGGCTTTATCTCAACATTAAAATTCATAATAACCCCCACCGTACCTTTGATTCTCGCTTTACAAAATTTCAAATATCATCAGCTTGCTCATAGCCACTGATTACAATTACTGTTTATATATACAGCTTTTATCAGAGGGGATTCATCATGCCACGCGATTATGAAATCAATGACGCATTCAGACTGGCCATTAAACGCGACGCGCGCGGCCGATACACCGTCAGCACACTTGATTTTATTGAGAAACTTCAGCAGCTGAACTGGCATTTCACATTGTGGGAAGCAAACAGGTGGATAGAAGCGCACAAGTCAGATTTCCGGGACATCTCTGCAGAAGAAGGTGAAGAACGAACTTTTCAGGTCTTCAATCCAAATGGCGCTATGTGATGTTTGCGCTGGTGGATGTGAACTCGTTCTATGCCAGTTGCGAGACAGTATTTCGTCCCGACCTGCGTGGTAAACCAGTACTGGTTCTGAGTAATAATGATGGCTGTGTCATTGCCCGGAGCGCAGAAGCCAAAGCGCTGGCCATTCCTATGGGGGCGCCCTATTTCAAACTCAGGGACGACATCAGGCGGCACCGGATCCATGTGTTCAGCAGCAATTATGCGCTGTAGTAAGTTAAGTGGAATGCAACATTAGCTAAGTAAACTTTGAGCAGCAAAACTGTCGTCAGAGGTAAACGCGATGCTGATCCCACCAGATGAACACGTCCTGTTACTGGCAGAGCGCTGGCTGAAACTGTTATCCGATCTGGGTCGGACGCAGGCCACTCTCGCCGCCTACCGCGGTGCACTACGCCACTATTTTGCTTTCTGCCGCCAGAATCAGATTGAACCTGAAAAGGCCCGATTCGAAGACCTGGCTGCTTACATCAGTCCTCAGTTACCCGGTATGCCTACTCCCGCGGCCAGCGCCACGCTCCAGCTGCGCCTGTCAGCAATCCGTCTCTGGTATGACTTTCTGATGTTTCTGGACCTCTGCACGGTCAATCCGCTGCTCCGATCCGGCACGCCTGGCATGCTCAGTTCCGGCCGGGGACTGGTTCCTCGTGTCATACAGCTGCCGCGTATTCCTGCCGATGCGCAATGGCAGTCTTTTCTCATTCATGCCGCCGCTTCCCCGCTCCGTGACCGCCTGATGCTGGCATTAACCTACTACGGCGCGCTGCGGCGGTCTGAAGTCACCTCGCTGAGTATTGAAGACTTCGATTTCGCGCACCGTCTTATCCGCATCCGGGCAGAAACCACTAAGAGCCGGCGTGAACGAATAGTCTGCTACAGTCCGGCCGTTGCACCCGTACTGGCGGCTCATCTTGTGCAGATGAAGCGAACCGGAATCTGCCGGGGTGCCCTGTTTCGTTCCGCGTCAGACCGGAATCCGGGCGTGCCGCTTTCATTCTGGACCTGATGCAAAACGGTCCGGAAATGGGCGCTTGAGTCCGGTATGCCGGACATCTCAACCCATACTTTCCGGCATCTACGACTCACACACCTTGCCCGCGCGGGCTGGAAACTGCACGAACTTGCCACCTATGCAGGACATCGCGACCTGACCACAACACAGATCTACATTCATCTTTCTGGCAGAGACCTGGCTGCCCGGATGGCTGGCGCGATTGAAACGGCAGATATAAGGATGGCAAACCTCATTTTCAGCCCGGAGAATTAATATGAGCCCAGTCACACCATCCGGAATCAACTGGCACCCTTTCAACATAACTGAATACCGGCTTAAAACCTCGCTGACATCCGCCGAGCAGGCAGCACTGGCCAGCTCCCACAGCCGGTCCGGTATGTTAAGGGTGAAACCTGCGCCTGACCTTATCAGGCCGCTGATAGATATTGCCAGTGGAAGTGGCTGCAGCAGCAAAATCACCGGGCTTGTAATATCCAAGTTGCTGCGTGAAATGCATGAAGCTGGCATGCCCTGCTGGTGCTGGCCGCGGGAGCGCTGGCAGACGCTGTGCCGGGAAGTCAGGGAGGGCCGTCCGTTAATGGCCGCGTTTGCCTGGCATCTGGCTGATTTGCATGATCCACTTAGCCTGCCTGATATCCGCAAACCCGCGCTTTATGCCTCAGCTATTTTTGGCCAGACTTTTTATTATCAGGAACTGCAACGGCTGACCAATACGCTGACGTCGCTGGGCTATGCCCCGGCCAGCCAGAAAAATCACATCTCAGGCATACTGGCCACGCTGATGATTGTAAACAGGGATCCACGGCTTGAGGCATTTACGCCGGAACTGTTGTGGCAGGTCCAGTCCGGCATGGACGCAGGCACCTCCCGATATGTCGGGCGGGTTTCACACGGACTCGCTGCGCTGGGCATCATCAGCGCCCCGATGAGGATGCGAAACTACACCAAATGGTACGAAAAACCGGTGCAGGGGATCGACCCGGCCTGGGTGCACTGGTGCCGTCGATGGCGGGAAACGTCGGTGCTAAGGCCACGCTCCCGCGAAAGCCTGTACAGTTTTGTTCTGCGATGCGGCCTCTGGCTGGCAGGAGCACATCCGGAGGTACGGGAGCCCAAAGACTGGAGCATTGAAATTTGCGCCAGCTTCATCGCGGCGGTAGGCCGGATGAACGTGGATGATCTTCAGCTGGGCACTGAAAGGGGCACCCGCAAATCGGTGCGCTCCGGCGAGCCCATGATGCCGCATTCCAGGGCGAATTTTATTTATTCACTGCGCCGTTTTATGATCGATTACGAAAACTGGGGCTGGGGACGTCTGCGTTTCAGCCCTGCCCGTCATCTTTCAACACCCGATACCCCCCTTTTCCGCCGTGGAGTCAATCCCCGGGTTATCGATGACCCCGTCTGGCTGAAATTGATATGGGCCAGTCTGAATCTGAGTCAGGGAGACCTGCTCACTGAAATACACTATCCGCTTGCCATGCTGCAGGCGATGGCCGTTATCTGGACCCATGCCGGGCTGAGAAAGAGCGAGCTCCTCCGGCTGACCACCGGGTGCATCGCGGCACAGGCGGATGATATTGTAAAAGAGGATGGCAGTATCATCCCTGCTGGCACGTTGTGCTGGCTGAATATCCCGGCAGGTAAAACCTCTAAAGCCTTTGTGAAACCGGTAGCGGCCGTGGTGAAAAAGTATGTCGACATCTGGCTGGATGAACGTCCTTCTGAACAGGCTATGCTTACCGACGAGCGAACCGGTGAGAAAGTACGTCTTCTGTTTCAGTACCGCGGTAAGCCTGCCGGCAGCGCTATCCTTAACCGCACGGTGATACCGATGCTCTGTGCGAGGGCGGGCGTGCCTTTAGAAGACAGCGGCGGAATGATAACCAGCCACCGTGGACGGGCTTCAGCAGTGACCGCACTGGCCAGCGTACCTCAGGGCATGTCTCTGTACGAACTGATGCAGTGGACGGGACATGCAACGCCTCAGGCCACCATGCATTATCTCCGCATCCGCCCAACGCAGCTGGCAGCTTCGTTTGTCAGGGCAGACAGGGTCGCTCACATGATAAGCGTGCTCATTGATCACGATCCGGCAGCCGCCAGCCTGACCGGACCCGCGACCTATTACGATTTGGGTGATTCTTACTGCACGAATCCCTTCTGGAGCAGCTGTCGGCACCGCATGGCCTGCATCGGCTGTGATTTTAACCTGCTCAAACAGAGTGCGCGCGGACTGGTGCTGGAAAGCAAAGCTTCTGCCAGACGTTACCTTGAAGAAGTTCCGCTCACACCAGATGAGAGGGCCATCGTTGAACAGGACGCAGAGAAAATTGAGCAGGCTCTTCAAAAATTACCGCTTAAACCTGAAGTGTAAAACGGTCCGCTCTGTGCCAGAAGCGGACATTACCTAATTAAGTACCGGCAGCCGATGGCCAGCACGGAGCGTTTGACGAGGCAGGCGTCGTCAAAGCTGCTATCACCGCGCATCAGATAAGTAGCGACCATCAATACGGATTCTGAAAAAAGTGTCACTGTCTGCGGCCGCACAGAACGCCTGGTAAACCTTTGCCGGTACGGCAAGCTAGCGCCTGCAAGCGCCGTTCCGGTACTCCAGCTCCAGCACGCCTGTAGTCGCGTCGTATCCCGCGCTTCTGAAAAGCGCAGATGTAACTTCATGTCTGTTCATAGTGTTCTTCCGGGCAGGTCCCTGATGAAGAGAATATTTGATCGTAAAAGCGCGGGGCACCCGTGCAGAATACCTGTACAGGGTAAAATACAATGGCATACAGCATGCTGTTTACTTGCGGCTAATCCACTGCGTGTCCTTGACTATGAACGCCCCGGGCGTTTACTGAAAACTTTATAAAGTAGTGATTTTATTTGTTATAGGTCTTAACCGGTTTACACGTCGGCGTGCTTACGGTTGGTTCCTGTAACGGAAGGCCAGGAATCACGTGGGCTTCACAGTCTAAAATACGCCCCTTATCAGTAGTTGCGCGATACGATATCACCTGAGACCCGAGCGCGTCAGGCTTA
>NZ_VHIZ01000017.1 GCF_006494375.1 Pantoea anthophila | reverse complement strand
ATTTGTGGTCAGCATCAGGAAGTCCACGTAAACAGCACATCGTGGGGTATGTGTATAACTTACGGTCAACATCAGTAAACTCCTATAATGGAGCCTTAAGCGATTATCATGCCGTTGAAGATAAAGACTGGCCAAAAGTGAATACGCCTTCCGGAGCTATACATTTTGCCTGCAATATGTCAATCAGGCCCACTAAGGTCAGCGTAACGCCTGAACAGGTTTATGCTGCTGATGCCACAAGGATCCCTCATCATGAATAATCCACAATCTGAACCCTTACGTGATGCCCCGATGAGTATGGATGATAATGGTAAACCAAGCTGGCAGGGGATGTGTTCGCATAAAAATATTAAAGTACGCTCCGCCTGTTATCACCCAGTTCAACTTCCGGGGCTAATTATTTTTGTTCATGGGGTTAACTCTGAAGGTGAGTGGTATGATGCCGCAGAACAGAGTTTATGTTTAGGCTTAAATGAAAGATTAACTTTGCCAGAAAATATGTGGTTGATCCCAAATAAATATCAGACAGGTAAAATACAACTTCGGGAAATCGCGAACCCTGACGCCAGTCGTTCTCCGGTTATTCGCTTTTACTGGGGATACAGTGCTGAGCCAGGTACTGAAGAGCATTACCAGATTCCGCTGCGTAACCTGGCGGGTGATGATTACCACGACCTGAAAAAATACCAGAAGCTGCCTGATGCGCAAATCGCAGCCCGTGGCCCCTGGTACTGGGGCGGCGGCCCGTTTCAGAACGGCTGCAACCAGCTGGTATCGCTGTGGAGCGACCAGGGCTTCAGTAAATGGCTGAAACAGACGCCGATCCCGTTCAGCGTCCAGTTTGTTAACTCTGAGCTGGATCGCCTGCTGGCCAATGCGCCTGCCCGCCATTATTACGCTCATGCCGCCCGGCGACTGGCGGATTTGCTAGATACTATCCGCAACACTTACCCGAAAGATACGGTGACGCTGATTTCGCACAGTCAGGGCACGATAGTTGCGATGGCTGCAACACTGCTGGCGGATAAGGCGCCGGATGCCCTGTTTGTGATGAACTCGCCCTATGCCATGGAACACAAAACCATGGATCGGTTTTCGTATCCTTTTGCGGAGTGTATTTCCACGAAAGCGCGGCAGAAGACGTTTGGCACGATTGTGGAAAAGGTGGCGAAACAGGCCGGGCACCTCTCAGAAGCTGACTACAGCCGCCTGGTGGTTGGCGTGGATGCTGATGGCCGGAGCTGGAAACCCACCGGTATGGTCAATAACGAGATTCCTGAGCGGGATAATCACGGCAGGACCTGGATTTACTGTAATGCCCATGACCGGGTGATGGGAATGAGCGCACTGCTGAGTATTGGCTGGCAGGGCTTGCCCAACGATGTAGCAGGGACGCCTAACCAGCTACTAACCACCTACCAGGGGCACTTATTTCAGCGGATGATGGCTCGTGAAACGCCCTGCGGGGATACACCACGGCGGGATACCCCCTTCGGTCGTTTGCCGCTGGCGGGATCACCGTTCTGGGACGATGGCGGACAGTTTGGTATCTATGAAGCGCCGCCGCCTGGACAGACGCTGTATATCAACGGTGAAAAGGTTCCCGAACCGATTACGGTTAAAGAGATGGTCGGATTTGACGGCACCCGCGTGGGATTACAGAAAGAGAATGAAAAAAATACAGGCGAGGAAGGCTACGGCTGGGGTCAATATTCTATAGGAGAAACGGGGCAGAAAACCTGGCATGACGATACCTTCCGCTGGTATGCCTCGTTGTACCCGGAGCAGTGGGTGACGGACAAGGGAACGATGGGCTGGTATCCGCAGAATGCAAAAGATGAGCGGCAGAATCGCCGCCGTGAAACCCGTGCGGAAAAGGATGCACGGCTGCGGATGTTTGTCTCCCAGCCCAGTGATCACAGTTCACTGCCATTAAACACAAGATTTATGAGTCGTGTTGTGGCCTATGACCTGCCGGTGGGAATCTGTGAAAGCTCAAACGATAAAAGCTTCCTCGAGAAGCTACGCCGGATGGCGGACTGGCAGTATTCAGACACCTATTTCCACACCGGCAGGCACCCACAATACAGCAGGCCTGCCGAGGTGGATGCCGAGAGTGCCGGGGGAATCGGGCCGGAAGAAATGGCCGAAATGAAGAAAATGGAACTCCGGCAGGGTGGTCATTAACAGGAATCGGATGTTAACCCACTGATAAGGTGGCTTGCCCCTTCCCAGACGTTTATTTATCGCCCGCTGGCGGCCGGTAAACGACTCAGCCTGTACAGCCGGGAAGGGGCAAAACTGTACAGTTCGCAACATGATATAGATATTCAGGCTCAGGGCGGAAATATCATGGCCTGGTCCACAGAGGACACGCATATCTCGAGCGGCCGGAAGATGGTCGTGACGGCACAGGATGAGCTGACGCTGATATGCGGTGGTGGCTACATCAGAATCAGCGGCGGAAACGTTGAGATAGGTGGCCCGTGCAGGCTGCTTATAAAGAACAGCGGAATCAGGAAGGCGGGCTCCGGCAGTATGCAGGGAGTGATGAAGTCGTTTGAGCCGTCAATGTTTGATGAGAAATTCGTCATTATCCATCCTGTTTCAGATAAGCCGCTGGCAAATCAGAATTATGAAATTCACATGCCGGATGGAAAAATTTTTTCAGGTGTCACAGATAGCTCAGGAAATTCATCATTAATAATGTCAAAAGCGGTTAATGGACTGAAGAACGTATTGAAAAAATAAGGAAAGGAACAGGGTTGTGATAAATTTGATTATGCGGTTCTGCTTTTTATATGTTGCGTTTTTTCTGAGCGGCTGTGTTGCGGGGCCTAATGGTGGAGGTGTTGCCTTTGTAAATCCTGTTTCTGCAATGAGTGATACGCATAATGAGCCGGAAAAGAAAAAAAAGCAACCTGAGGCATATGGCCCGCCGCAGATTATTTATCGAATTGATGATAACCGTTACTTTACGCTAGAGGAATATACCCGCTGTGAAAACGGGAAAACCTTCTATAACAACAAAGCGAAAGGGATTCATGTCATGATATCACCTTCGTCTGGTTATTTATTCAAAGGACGAATGTTCTGGTTGTCGAGTCGGGATGATTATCTGGTTTTCCGGTAACGAGAAATAATAACAATGCCACATGTATTGGAACCGATAAAGGGTGTCTGAATATCATTGCGGTGACAACGGATGGCGGGAAAAAAGTACGCTTAGTCACGTACGGTTCAAATACACAAGATCCGAATGGTGATACAAAATACTACGACATGCTTGTAACTAATGATGGATTTTATTTGATTGAATTTTCAGGTGTTGAAAGAATTGTAGGCGATGGTTATGTATTAAAATGGACTTTTAGTCCAGCAACAAATATTGCTAATCTTGCTTATCCCGGAGTGACGGGGCCAGAATATCAGAAGGAGTTACCTATTGATGATATATCTAACGTGCAACAGATAAAAATGCAATGTGATAGAAAGCTTGAACCAGTGGGGCTATAAAATGATTAACGAACTGTCAGAGCTAACTCGAAAAGTTGATATCCACTCGACGGATAATGGAACCCCATCCACCTATTGCTGAAGGACTTTACACTGGCGGCCGGTAAACGACTCAGCCTGTACAGTCGGGAAGGGACAAAACTGTACAGTTCGCAACACGATATAGATATTCAGGTTCAGGGCGGAAACGTTGAGATAGGCGGCCCGGGCAGGCTGCTTATAAAGAACAGCGGAATCAGGAAGGCGGGCTCCGGCAGTATGCAGGGTGTGATGAAGTCGTTTGAGCCGTCAACGTTTGATGAAAAATTTATTATAAGAAATGCACTGACAAAAGAACCTATACCAGGTAAGGCGGTACAAAATAACTATGCCAGATGGTTCCGTTGTCTCCGGTATTACAGATGCTTCTGGAGCAACGTCACTCAATTCTTCTGATGTTATCGACGATATGATTATCAGCTTGGTTAAGGCGAATTAAGATGAGATGGAATCAGTCAGACAGAAAAGTCCTGACAATTATAGCCATTGTTGGAATACTCCTGTATGCCATTTATAAAGGACTCCGGTTTTTAGGCGGCGCAACGATGGGGGCCAGTTTTGGAGTCGGCCTGGGGGGAATGAGTGGCTCTCAGCAGACAGAAGAGTCACGAAAAGTTGAAACGGATGCTCCGGCTCAAATTATTTATCGCATAGATAATAATCGATATCTGACGCTGGAAAATTATATATCCTGCGATAAAGGCGGCCAGGTTTATTACAATGACACTGGGCGGGGGATAAGAACACTCCTGGGATGGGATGGGATGGCGATTATTGTGATTTCTCATATCGGCGTGGGAATAATTTAGCAGCTTACCAAGGGTCTATTATTAATGGAGCGGATAATGGTTATCTGGCATTCCCAGGCGCATCTACCAGGCAATATTGCGGAAGTGGTACTTCAGAACGAGGCTGTCCAGTTTTTTTCTTCTTTTCAGCAGATTATGGGAAAACCTTTATACATAAAATCATAGCTGAGGAGTACAACACCCCTGAACGATTCAATAAACTCAAAGTGGTGGTGGCCAGTGATGGGGTTTATCTGAGAGACGAATCAGAAGCAGAGAATTTATATTCTCGTCCATGGGTTTATAATGATCTTCATTCAGTGAACAAATTTAGAGTCGCTGAAGATAAGTTAATAAATGTGTACGATGATTGGCAGAGAAAAACGTATGACTTGGTTAAGGAAGAGTTGATAAGAAAGAAAATGCCTTATGCAAACGAGTATGGACCTCACTTTCATATATTCGATTATACTAGGTCAACAACGCCTCCAAAAACACATGATGAAAGTAATGAAATTGCAAATGAATTGTCCGAGATTCGCATTAGAATCGAAGATGAGGTGTATAGTGACAGGCTTAAATTCCCAAGAATTTCAACGCAAAGCATTGATGCTAAATATATATGTAATAAAGACATTGAAGCTAAAACTATTACTTATACAACTGAGTCGAATGGGAGAAAGGAGGTTGTAAAAAATGGTCAATAACACCGGGCCTGTTCGAGAGCTTGAATGTAGGCGTTATGCTAATGGGCATCCGTACTGGCATTCGTTCCCTTCTCATAAAAATTGCCAAATCAGAGGTGGTTGCGACTTACCAGCACATTTACTTGGGTGTTGCGTTGCAATCTGGGATAAAGAATTTATGTCCGATTTACGGCGAAAAGCGGACTGGGTGCAGGCTCAGTATCCCTATATCTTCAGTGCAATACCCGACAAAGCGCCTGAGCCTGATTTAATCAGCCGAGATACAGTCACTGATGAATTTAATAAAGCGTAAAGTAAGCTACCTGCTTACAGGAATGCAAATAAGGCATGAGTGTATTTTATGCTGATTTTAATATTTAGAGAATTTTGTAATGTTAAATGAAGTGGTTAATTATAAACAAGGGAATGGAAAGTGGAGAGAAACGTTGTTGTTTTAGGAGATGCCACTACGCATGGAGGCAAAGTCACATCTGCCTCATCCAGTTTTGATATATCCGGTAAAAATGTCGCACTTTTGAATGATACCGTCAGTTGTCCGATGCACGGCACAAACAAAATTATTGAATGCGATGTTTCTGCGTATGAGGAAAACGGGCGCGGGATCGTTTTGCATAACTGTAAAACACAGTGTGGGGCGAGCGTCATCGCAAGTATGCAGGATATGGAGGTGGGCTGATGGGATGGTCTCTGCCGGAGGTGTCTGAAAAAGAGCAGGCACCCTCCTGGTCACCGTGGATTTGTCTGTTGATTGTTTGTCTCGGGCTTTTCACTGGGCTGCTTGTTGCTGTACTGAAATCACCGACCACAGGGTTACCGTCATTGAGAAGTGGGGTCTGGTTACCACTGACGACACAGACATTTACGGGTATTTCGGCAGCCATCGCGGTTTATAGTCTTTGGTGGGAAACACTGGCGATTCGTGTCTGGAACTGGAATGAGTGGTGCCGGAATATGCGTCTGAAATGGCGCCTGCGCGCACATCAGCATCTTGTGATTCTCAGTCATGTTTTCATCGCAGCAGATGCGGGATTGCTGTCACGTCTTGCACATATAGATACCCAGGAAAGGGACAGTACGGACACACCCCCTTTGACGCTGCTGCCGGACAATCCCCTTACACCCGGTATTTCACGTTTTGAGCAGTTACTTTGTCATCTTATAGCTCAGATAACGCCTTCGATTCGGCGGCGATATCCTTCCGGCTCACTCCAGATTATTGTTCAGACCAACGGTAGCGATAAAAATCGTGAATCTCAGTCATTCCATCGAATCTGGACAGCGGGTTTACCCGCCTGGAAAGCAGAGGTTCATTTTCAGGATACGAACTCGTCCTTTGGTGACTGGAATCAGTTTGTGGGAGCAAGAACGCAACCGGTACTGGTACTGGCAATGTACTTCCGCCAGCCTGACGATACATTACCGGAATTTGCCAGCGCGTTATTTTTGATGCCGCCATCAATGTTGAATCCGGGAGAGCTGAAAAACGCATTACGCTTATTCAGGGCAATGCCACTGAACGCCAGCACACTTTCGGCTGAACTTGGTGAGTTTCAGGATATGGCACAGCAATCGGTGGGTAAAAAATACCTTGTCTGGCACAGTGGCTTGTCAGATGGGCCACGTCAGTCAGTGAGCAGGGTGCTGAGTGATCTGTCAGTTCCACTTTACGATAGCATTGGCAATGGCGGTGTCATTGACTATGACACTGCATGTACCCGGTATGGCGGTCTTGCTGGCTGGGCAATGATTGGCGCTGCGGCTGAGATGGCTTCTTATGGCCCCGCCAGCCAGTGGCTTCTTCTTGAGAGTGAAAATGATGCCTGGGCTGTGATGCTCGAAAACGCCGCACCCGCAATCGTGCATGATCATTTCGTTATTCAGCCACCCTTCCCCGGAGGGTCTGTCCTGATGGCATTACTGCTCAATGCCGGGCTGTACAGCCTGATGATCCACTATTTTCCTTCAACAGCATTTTCCTGGTCTGGGATCACTTTTCTTCTGCTGTCACTGATAGTGACATTACCCGGGCTGGCCATTTTGCTGAGACGAATTACAGCCCGTCTTCAGCGCCCGGAATTTATCAGGGTTGCAATACACTCCGGAAAGGAATAACCGGTATGAAAAAGGTTTCAAAGCCACTGGGAGCTGGACTACTCATTATGGTAGTCCTGCTGATGATACTCTTTGTTTTTGCACAAACAACGCAATTGCCCGCCAGTAGTGGTGACAATAATTTCTGGTACGTACTGGCAGGTTTCATCACTCTGACTGCCACATTATGCACCCTGGTATTTTTTACGTTGTCCAGGCAGCAGAATCCTTCTCCTGTTACGCCTCATGGCGAAAACAATCACAACGAAGAAATAGCGTCGGATCAATATGATCTTGCAGCACTAAGCATGCATCTCAGGAGACGTCACTCGCTCCTCTGGTGGCATAAAGTCCGCCTGCTGCTGGTCACCGGCGATGAGGCGGCAATCGAACAACTGGTGCCCGGCCTGCAACAGGAGCAGTGGCTTGAAGGCAACCGTACCGTGCTGATTTATGGCGGCAGTCTGATTGCTGAGCCTGACAAAGAAAAATATACCGCGCTGCGTAAACTGCGCCGCGGACGTCCGCTGGACGGGATTATCCGGATTATGCCGCAGTCGTTTAATCTTACCCCGCAAATCAGCGACAACGATCTACGCGGTCTGGAAAAAATCAGCGAACTGTTGCGTTATTCTGCCCCGGTTTATTTATGGCAGTTGTGCGACAGCACCTGGTCGCAGGCAAAACGTAATGAACAGACGGTTGGGGCTACTTTCCCGCTGCGTGCCCAGCCTGACGACATTACCCGCCAGCTTGAACGGATGCTGCCAACCCTGCGAAACCAGGGAATGAGTCAGGTCGCTGAGAACAACGGCCACGACTTCCTGCTGCGCCTGGGTCAGCACCTGAAAGACGGCGGTATCGCCCGCTGGGCTCAGCAGCTGGTGCCATGGCTGGCAGCCTCCCAGCAGCGCATTCCGCTGCGTGGCCTGATGTTCAGCCTGCCGGAGTATAAACCTGCTGAAACGTTTGAGGGTGAAGCTGTTGCATCTGCCGACGCTGAGAAATATATCCCCGAATCACAGGGTCACGCCTTGACCCTGCCAGCAACCTGGCAGGGCATCGTGGATGACTGCGTCCGTGTTCGTGGCCGCCGGGTCGGTATGGCATGGGAACAGACGATTGCCTGGGCGCTGATGGCCCTTATCGGTATCTGGGGCGCGGGAACGCTGCTGTCTTTCGCGGTCAACCGTCAGCAGATCGTTTCTGTTGCCGGGCAGGCGCATGTCCTGGCAGAACATCTTTCTGTTTCGGATGACCAGCTCACGGCGCTGCATACGTTGCGTAATGACGCCGGCCGCCTGAAGCACCGTATTGAAGACGGCGCACCCTGGTATCAGCGCTTTGGTCTGGACCATAACCCGCAACTGCTTGACGCGATGCTGCCCTGGTACGGCGTGGCAAACAACCGCCTGATACGCGACCCGGCGAATCAGGCGCTGATGCAGAAACTCAGTGCGCTGGCAAATTCAGCCCCCAACAGTGACCAGCGCGCTGCGCTTGCTAAACCGGGGTATGACCAGCTTAAAGCCTGGCTGATGATGGCTCGTCCGGATAAAGCCGATGGTGCCTTTTATGCGCAGGCTATGAAAACCGTGCAGCCGGCGCGGATAGGTATTTCAGCCGGCCTGTGGCAAAGCCTGTCGCCGGATTTGTGGGCGTTCTATATCTCCGAACTGCCAGAGCAGCCACAGTGGAAAATCACGCCGGATGCGCAGCTGGTGAGCCAGAGCCGCCAGGTCCTGTTGCAGCAGATTGGACGGCGTAATGCTGAAAGCACGCTGTACCAGAACATGCTCAAATCCGTGCGGCGTAACTTCGCCGATCTCTCTCTGGAGGACATGACCGGCGGTACCGATGCCCGTCGTCTGTTCACGACTGAAGATGTGGTGCCGGGCATGTTCACTCGCCAGGCCTGGGAGGGGGGCATTCAGCCCGCTATCGAAAAAGCGGCAAATTCCCGCCGGGATGAAATCGACTGGGTGCTGAGCGATTCCCATAAAGCAGTTTCAGCCGATCTGTCGCCGGAAGCCCTGAAAGCCCGTCTGACGCAAAGGTACTTCACCGACTTTGCTGGTCGCTGGCTGAGTTTCCTTAACAGTCTGCACTGGAACCCGGCAAACAATATCGCCGACGTCACCGACCAGCTGACGCTGATGAGTGATGTCCGTCAGTCGCCACTGATTGCCCTGATGAATACGCTCGCCTGGCAGGGACAGACCGGTCAGCAACGCGAAGGTCTGTCGGACTCGATCATCCAGTCGGCTAAAGAGCTGGTGGGCGGCAAAGATAAACCGGCGATTGACCAGTCGGCGGCAGGCCCGCAGGGTCCGCTGGATGAAACCTTTGGCCCGCTGCTTCAGCTGCTGGGTAAAAACAAAAGCAGCAACGTCATGTCCGCTGACAATTCTCTGAGCCTGCAGACCTGGCTGACCCGTATCACCCGCGTGCGTCTGCGTCTGCAACAGGTGGCCAGCGCCTCTGATCCGCTGGAGATGATGCAGACCCTGGCGCAGACGGTATTTCAGGGTAAAAGCGTGGATCTTACTGACACCCAACAGTATGGCAGCCTGATTTCCGCCAGCCTGGGTGAAGAGTGGAGTGGTTTTGGCAACACGATGTTTGTGCAGCCGCTGACCCAGGCCTGGGAGACCGTGCTTCAGCCCTCCGCAGCCAGCCTGAACGATAAGTGGAGTCGTTCCGTTGTCGCAAACTGGCGCACCGCCTTTGACGGGCGCTTCCCGTTTACTGCGAGTAAAAGTGATGCCTCCCTGCCGATGCTGGCTGAATTCGTGCGTAAGGATAGCGGACGTATTGAGCGCTTCCTGGCGACGGAGCTCAGCGGTGTGCTGCACAAAGAGGGCAGCCAGTGGGTGCCGGATAAGATTAACAGCCAGGGCCTGAGCTTCAACCCGGCCTTCCTGCGTGCGGTTAACCAGCTGAGCCAGCTGTCGGACATTCTGTTTACCGATGGCAGCCAGGGCATCAGCTTTGAGCTGCAGGCGCGTCCTGTACCGCAGGTGGTGGAGACGCAGTTGACCATTGATGGGCAAAAGCTGCATTACTTCAACCAGATGGCCGACTGGCAGAGTTTCCGCTGGCCGGGAGAGACTTACAGGCCGGGGACGATGCTGACCTGGACTACGGTCAACGCCGGAGCGCGCCTGTTCGGGGATTACAGCGGGACCTGGGGCTTTATTCGCTGGCTGGACCAGGGCAAACGCCGGCAGCTTGACCGCAGCCAGTGGATGATGAGCTTTACCGCCCCGGACAGTCGCACTTTGCAGTGGGTGCTGCGCTCACAACTCGGCAAAGGTCCGCTGGCACTGCTGGACCTTCGCGGTTTCACGCTGCCCGATCAGATATTCAGTGTCGACAGTGCGGCCACCGCGCAGGCGCTGATGGCCAGTACCGGAAACAGTGACAGGGAGGGTGTCGAATAATGAGCACACTGCAGAATCTGGTTACCGCCTGTCAGGCAGACGAAACTCAGCTGCGTCAACAGGCACAGGCACGCACAAAAAACTGGCAGCCCTGGCTTGCGCCGGTAAGTGGCAGCAGTCTGACCGGTGAAGACCCGGGATATGATGATGATTTTCAGCGTATCCGCGAAGAGGTCAATAAGCTCACCGGGATCGATACCGGGCTGATATGTACGCTTGCCGAAAAGTTACTGATCACCGGGGCGAAAGATATCCGGGTGGCCACGTATTACTGCTGGGCGCGCCTGCACCAGGATGGCGAGGCTGGCTTTGCCGAAGGGCTTGAACTGCTGGCGGGATTACTGCAGCGCTTCGGCATGCAGCTTCACCCGCAGCGGGATCGCAGCCGCAGGGCCGCGCTCGAATGGCTCGGCGGCACCCGTGTTCTGGACAGTCTGTCATTGTATCCGGAGGTCGTCCGCGAGGATGCACAGCGTACCGCCGGGGCGCTGTTGCTCATTACGGACAGCCTGGAGAGAGAGCCGGAGGCGTCACGGCCGGCACTGAATGCTCTGTACAGCGCGCTGGAATCCCGCCTGATGAAGGCCGGGGGTGTGGATGCCGTGGTACCTCAGAATGTCAGTAACAAGAGTCAGTCACAGACCTTACACGCGACAGAGCCTGACGCGCCGATACTGAGCCGCATTACCTCTGGTCAGGATTTACTGGCTCAGGCGCGCATCCTGACAGGGTATCTGCGTGAACAGCCCGGTGGCTGGCTTGCGGCGCATCGGCTGATGAAGAGTCTGCGTCATGACACGCTGAACACTATTCCGGCCCCGGATGCTGAGGGGAAAACGCGCATCGAACCGCCACGGGCTGACCAGCGGGCCATGCTCAAACGGCTATATCTCCAGCAGAGCTGGCTGGAGATTCTGGAACAGGCGGACAATACCTTCTCGCGCGGTGCCAATCACCTCTGGCTGGATTTACAGTGGTATATCCACCAGGCCCTGATGAAATCAGGGCAGGATGTACTGGCCGACATCATCACCGCAGACCTGAAAGGGTTGCTGCGCCGCCTTACCGGGCTTGAAACCCTGGCCTTTAATGACGGAACGCCGTTTGCCGATGAAGTGACCCTGAACTGGATAAACCAGAGCGTACTGGACGATATGTCCGGCTGGCGGGATGAGCCAGTCAGCGCCGTCGGTGAGACAGATAACGATATTCTGTCTCTTGAGCCGGAAGCGCTGGATAAAGCGGATAGTGACGGTCTGGATGCCACACTTAACTGGCTGCAGACCCGCCCGGGCACTGACACCACAAAAGACAAATGGTTGCTGCGTCTGTTGATGGCCCGCGTAGCAGAGCAGAAGGGCAAAAATGAACTGGCCCTGCATCTGCTGGGTGAGCTCGATAGTGCCGCACAGTCCATTACCCTCACGCAGTGGACGCCGGCACTGCTGTTTGAAGTGAAATCACGCCGCCTCAGACTTCTGCGCATGAAAGCCACACGCAGTGAAACCGATAAATCACGGTTACAGCCAGAGATGGACCAGCTTCTTGCAGGGCTGATTGCGCTCGATCCAGCCAGCAGTGCAGTACTTTGCGGGTAAAAATCCCTCGCATACCTTTAATTCACACTTATTCAGGTTTTTATGGATGATTTAACCCTGCGTTATTATGACGCTGAAATGCGCTACCTGCTGGAAGCCGGTGAAGAGTTTGCCCGTGCGCATCCCGAGCAGGCAGCAATGCTCAATCTCGACAAGCCAGTTGCACGTGATCCGTTTGTGGAGCGCCTGTTCGAAGGCTTTGCTTTCCTGATGGGCCGCCTGCGGGAGAAGCTCGATGACGACCTGCCTGAACTGACCGAAGGCCTGGTCAGCCTGCTTTGGCCGCATTACCTGCGCACCATTCCGTCGATGTCAGTAGTGGAATTCACCCCTGACTGGCGCGAAATGAAAGAGCCGATGCGAATCGTCAAAGGCTTTGAGGTGAACTCAAGGCCGATCGGTGAGAAGGGCACGCGTTGCCGCTATACCACCACCAAAGCGATTACCCTACAGCCACTGTCGCTTGAGCACGCCCGCCTGTCGACTGACTCTGACGGACGTTCAGTTATCAGCCTGCGCTTTAACTGCAGCCACCTTGCCGACTGGCGTCGTGTCGATCTCACTCAAATCCCGTTCTATTTTAATGCCGACGCGCCGCTGGCCTGCGCCATGCATGAAGCTTTTACCATGAACATGGCGCATCTGTGGTTGCGCATGCCGGGCGATGTGGACAGAAAACCGCTGGACGGCTATTTCGCTGCACTGGGCTTTGGCGATGATGACGACCTGTGGCCGAAGGGGAGCAGCAGTTTTAGCGGCTATCAGCTGCTGCTGGAGTATTTCACCTTCCGCGAGAAGTTCATGTTTGCGGGCCTGCGTGGGCTGGAAACTGTCGTCTTTCCGGCTGAGCTCCCCTGGTTTGAAATCGACGTGGTGCTGACGGAGCGCTGGGAGCATGACTTCAGCTTTACCGAAAAGCATCTGCGCCTGAACTGTGTGCCGGTGATCAACCTGTTTCCGCTGGAATCTGACCCACTGACGGTCAACTCCCTGCAGACCGAATATATGCTGCGCCCGATGCGCGTTCAGGATGGCCATACCGAGATATACGCGGTGGATTCTGTGATGTCATCAAGCCAGCATACCTACGTGCCGTTCTCAAGCTTCCGTCATAAAGGCGGCATGATGCGTCATGAGGCGCCGGAATATTATTACCACACCCGCGTGCGACGTGGCCCGTCCGGGCTGCATAACACTTGGCTTGTCCTCGGTGGCGAAGCCTTTGATAACCATACCGTTCCGGAAAATGAAAGCCTGTCTCTCACGCTGACCGGTACCAACGGCCAGTTACCACGCCGCGCGCTACAAAGCACCGTGCTGGATACGGTGATGAAAACCATCTCAGCCAGTATTGCCGTCCGCAACCTGTGTGCACCGACATTACCCTGTTACCCACCGGATCAGGATCGCTTCCACTGGCGCGTGCTTAGCCACCTTGGCAGCGGCTTCCTGTCGATGATGGATAATGCCGACGTGCTGCGCGGCACCCTCGCGCTGTATGAGTGGACGGACAGTGAAATGAACCGCCGTCGTCTGGAGGCGATTATCGACGTGAAGCATAGCGAAACGGAGCGCTTCGAACAGGGCTACCTGGTGCGCGGCGTGCAGATTGACGTGACGCTCGACAGCCACGGCTTTGCCGGGCGCGGTGATATCTGCCTGTTTGGTGAGATGCTGAGTCGCTTCTTCGCGCTGTATACCGATATCTATCTGTTCAACCGCCTGATTATCATCCTGCAACCGACCGGAGAGCGTCTGGAATGGGAAGAGAAGCACAACCGCCGTATTCCCGGCTGACCCCACGGCTGGAGGCTGACCTTAACCGGATAAACTTTTACCGTTTCTGCCAGCTACTGGAGAAGCAGAACCCGGACAGGCCGCTGATAGGCTCAACCAGCCATCCTTCTGACGATCCGGTGCGTTTTGCGCCGCATCCCGGAATGGGCTTTCCGGCTGGCGAACTCAAAGCCGTCGGGTATGACGAAGAGAATGGCAGCAAACCACCGCTCATTCGCACCACGTTTATGGGCATGTACGGCGTGGATTCGCCGCTGCCGACCGCCTATCTTGATGACATCGCCCAGTGCCGGGAAGGGCATGAGGCGCTGCAGGGCTTTCTGGATATCTTCAGCCACCGCATCCTGACGCAATTTTATCGCATCTGGCGTAAGTACTCGTATCCGGCCACCTTTGAGCCAGGCGGTACTGATGCGATTTCGCAGTCGCTGCTTGGCCTGGTGGGGCTGGGTATTCCCGGGACGGCGAAGCATATTGCCACGCCGGTGTCGCGCTTTCTGGCGCTGCTTGGTGTACTTCGCCAGCCGGGAAAAACGCAGGAGGGATTGCAGGCGCTGGTGACGCTGCTTGCCCCGGATACCACCGTCAGGGTCAGCCCATATTGCCTGCGTCCGGTGGAAATCAGTCAGCCATTAGGTTTTTACGGAGACGACGATTTTCTGCTGGATGGCAACACGCCGCTGGGTGACGAGGCGATGGATGCCAGTAGCCAGCTGCTGATTGCCCTGTCCACCGAAAACGAACAGGAGTCGCAGGGCTGGAAACCGGACGGTCTGCTGTATCAGGACTTTCTGGTGATGCTGCGTGTCTACCTTGGCTGGCGTTTTAAGGCAAAAATCACCCTGACCACTCAAACCCGACTGCTGGCCGCGCCGCCGCTCGGCGAAGGACCCTTCTGGCTGGGGATGAATGGCGTGCTGGGCGCGGAAGACGAAGCCCTCCCGGACGATATCCCGCAGACTTTTACGACAGAACTGGGCTATTACACCGGCATGAAGCCCGCCACACCACAACAAGGAAACCGACGTGTTACGTACAAGTTTAACTAAGACCGCGCGCTGGCTGTTACCCCTGCTGACATTCAGTCTGGCGGGCTGCGGGGTGACGCAGGGCATTAGCGATGGCACCAAATCAGCATTTAACGCGGTGTTCTACAAAAAGATTAAGGTGCTGCACCTGGATTTCACTGCCCGTGAGGCGCTTAACACCGACTCCCGCGAGAGTAATTCGCTGTCCGAGCCGGTGATTATTCGTGTCTGGCAGCTGAGAGATCGCAAAACTTTCGACAAAACGGTCTACCAGCAGTTGCTGAAAGAGGGGGAAACCATTCTGAAAGCTGACCTGCTGGCGAGCCGTGATGTGGTTTTGAAGCCGGGCGGTGATGCGGACCTGAATATGCCGATGGAGGCCGATGCACAGTTTGTCGCGGTGGCTGGGCTCTTCCGCCACCCGGACAGGGTTAACAACAGCTGGAAGCTGGTGATTGAGCGCGAAGATCTTGACCCGGATAAGCCGCGCATTCTTGAAGCCGGTAACAACCATCTGACGCTGAAACCGCTCAGGGATGACTGATGCCACAGGGAAACAATACGCCTTCACTGTATGAAATGCTGACGGGCAACTTCACCGGCGGCCTCGATCTCCATCAGGTCAGCGAGGAGAACCAGCTGATTCTGTCCGTACTGGACAATATGCAGCGTATCCTCAACTGCCGTGCCGGTACGCTGGCGCATCTGCCCGACTACGGCCTGCCGGATATGACCCGAATCCTGCAGGGCATGCCAGGTACTGCTCATGAACTGATGGGCACGCTTTCGACGCTGCTGCTCAGATATGAGCCCCGCCTGAAAAAGATAGACGTTGTTCTGCTTGAGCAGCACGTGCCCGGCGAACTGCGCTATGCCATTGATGCAGAGCTGAAAGGCGTCGGACTTGTCCGCTACGGCACTGAGTTTATGCCCGAGGGGCGGGTGCTGTTGAGGCACCTGAAGCAACAGCACTATCTCGACACCACAACCCGGATCTGAGGCCAGAAAGCACCATGTCTCTAAAAACACAGTTCCTCAAAAAACTGCAGGACAGGCAACGTGACCCGGTCTCATTTACCTGTAAAACGCAGGCTGATATAGCGGCATTCCGCCTGCGAATGACACAGCTTCAGGAGCAGATGGATATATGGCTGACAGATACCGGCCTGCATGTTGAAACGCAGGCTGTGTCCGTCACGGACCTGCTGGTCGGGGGCGGAGCGTTTGAGATTGCCAGTATCGTCCTCCATATCGACAACCGGTCTGTAAAGTTTGTGCCGGTATTCCTGTACGGTCAGGGCGTAACAGGATGCGTGGAGGTGACCTTCCGGGATGGCGTGCAGGTGACGCCATTAGGACGACTATTCATGCGATCAGTTTCGGTGAACGACTGGACCTTTGCTCCGTCTGGTGATCTCTCCCGTTCAGGGGAGGGATTTAACGAGAGCACGTTTTTTAGCCTGATTATTGCGCTCCTGCAGTAGCGTCTGAGGCTGTAAAAGAGTGCGTGATTTTTAAACCTGTTAATTGCCTGAAATCCTCCCTGCCATTTAAACGAACATCTTTCATCCCTTCAGAACTACCCAATGGACAACTGGTCATGAATGACACTTCCCCGCGAAAAATCAAAACCGGCGGTGATCCGCGCACGCTGCCGGATTACAGCGCCCTGCGCGATGAACTCGGTAAGCTGACACATCCGGCGCGCCCGGATGTGAACTGGCAGTATGTTGAAAAGCTCTGCCTTTCACTGTTTGAGCAGAACGGCGTGGAATTGCAAACGGCAGCCTGGTATACGCTGGCGCGTGCGCAACTGGCTGGCTTATTCGGGCTCAATGAAGGGCTGACGATAATCGAGGCCCTGGTCAGACATCAGTGGGGGGCGCTGTGGCCTAAGCCAGTCCATGCCCGTATGGAAATCCTCAGCAGTCTGAGTCAGCGTTTGCAGCAACGAATGCGCTCGCTCCCGTTAAATTACAGCGACCTCAGCCAGCTCTACCGGGCGGAGCAACTGCTTACCGGACTGGGAGAGGTACTGCAGCGTCTGGAGCTTAAGCATCTGAGCCAGCTTGATACGTTGCGTACTCAGATGCACATGAGTGCTGTCCGGCTGGAAAATAGTGATGGCACGGCCTGCACCGCGCCGGACACTCAGCCAGATACCGTATTGCCTGCCACCGTGATGAAGGAGGCGACAGCCGCCTCAAAGGAGCCTGCCGGTTGCCGGTCTGATGATGCTCAGGGCAGGGCAGTGAAGTGGATATATGTCGCGCAATCGGAACCGCAGCCGAACGTGGACGTGCTGGCCGCTGCGCCCGTCCCGGTTAACAGATGGATATTCTTTGCTGCCGGGATGTGCGCCATGCTGATGATATGCATGGCGGCAGGGTGGGGATGGCATTCTCTGAACCGGTCCGAACCCCTCAAGGTCCGGTTTGCCGCATCGCTGGCACCGCTACCTTCACCGCTTGCGCCGGAAGATCTGGAGCGGTTACGTCGGCAACCGCCGCTACCCCAGTCTCTCATTACACAAACGGATCAGCAGCTGGCCCGACTGGACAGATTGCCTCCTGACTGGAGTATCGCCTACAGCCGGACACTCACAGAGCAGGCTCAGGCGCTGTGGCCAGAGCAGGGCAAATCCCTGGCAGATCAGTGGCAGCAAAACCTTAACGCGGCCGTGTTGTCGCCAGAGCAGCGCAATGGCTGGGATCAGGGAATGACAACGCTAAAAAACCTGAGCAACAGGCTGAACGGACTGGATCAGCAGAAAGGCAAATACATCACGGTGAGTGAGCTGAAATCCATCGTTTTTACTGCAATGCACTCATTTAACAGATCGATACCCGCTGAAGAACAACTGCGCGTACTGTCTCAACAACCGGCTGGTGCGCCTTTGCCTGCCGCAGCCCGCGCGCAGCTGGAGATGCATCTGAAACAGTTAACAGCCAGCTATGCTGAAATAAAACAGAATGCCGCAGAGTAGTCGCAGGCGCGAAAAGGCGCTGTGATTAAGTCCGCTATAAGCATGGCGACCGCGATGCAGTCAGCGCGGATGAATGTTCTGCAGACTTTGCTCAATGCCTGCCCGAGTGACATTCCGGAAATCGTATTACCGGGTCAGACTCGTTGCGTGACGAAACGTCATGGACAGCACTCTGATCAGGTTAACCAGTGAGGATTTATCGCGCCGGTAAAAAGCAGGTTTTTAATGCGGGCAGGTGTAAAAGGGAGGGCAGATATTGTCCCCTGCAGGAATCGAACCTGCAACTAGCCCTTAGGAGGGGCTCGTTATATCCATTTAACTAAGGGGACAGCGGCACGCAGTATAGCGAAACAGGCGATGAGATTCATCAGGTCGCCGCGCGTTTGCTCATTACGTCAGCAATGTCGCTGTTCAGCCTCTCTTTTGAGACCACTTTTTTCATGTAGGGGCCAGATAACACGTGCAGCGCAAATCCTTCTGCGCTGCACTTTCTTACCTGACGACAGTTATTCAGCACCTTCCTCTTTTTCTCCGCGCTCTTCACGCTCACGACGCTTCTCCTGCCTGCGCTTTTCCGCCTTCGCTTTGGCGACCGCCGCTTCACTCATGTCATTACGGATCTGTGCGTGACTGATCAGCGCAAAAATCAGGGTGCCGCCGGTGATGTTGCCGAGCAGGGTAGGCAGGGCAAACGGCCAGAGGAACTCATGCCAGCTGATGCTGCCATTGAAGACCAGATAGAGCACCTCCACCGATCCCACCACGATATGCGCCAGATCGCCCAGCGCAACCAGCCAGGTCATCATGACAATGACCACCAGTTTGGCCCCGCCCGCAGAGGGGAACATCCAGACCATGGTGGCGATAATCCAGCCGGAAATGACGGCGTTGGCAAACATCGAGCCGGGCGAATTCTCCATCACTTTCATGCTGATGTCGGTAAAGGCCTGACGGGTCGCCTCATCAAAAATGGGCATCTCGTTGAAGGCCAGCGCACCCAGTGCCGTACCGATCAGGTTGCCCAGCAGGACAATACCCCATAACCGTAACAGCAGACCGCCATTACCCCAGGTCGGTTTGTGCATGACCGGCAGCACTGCCGTGACGGTGTTTTCGGTAAATAACTGCTGGCGCGCCATAATGACGATGACAAAGCCAAAGGTGTAGCCGAGATTTTCCAGCAGAAATGCACCCGGCACGCCATCAAGGTGGACCTTGAATATCCCCTTCGCCATCAGTGAGGCACTCATGGAGAGGCCTGCGGCAATGGCTGACCAGAGCAGGGCCATCCCGTCACGCTCCAGCTCTTTCTCCCCATCCTGACGGATCTCTTCATGGATCGCCGCGGCGCGGGAGGGTAATGCCTCCTCATCGACTTCGATGTCAGTGCCCTTGTCCTTCTCTTCGCTATCGACGTCGTTAGGACCCTGTTCATTACCTGATGAAGGCTTCATATTTTCTCCTGGTGATAGTGCTGTGGCGTAATAAGCGTAGCTGTTTTTTATTTGCCAATAATGTAACGAGCGATGCGAATAAGCGTAACAAGCTTTTTCATACCTGCATTTTTATTCAGACTCAGCGCCAGACCGCACGAATAAACCCCTGACCGCGAGCCTGAGCAGCGGCTCAGACTTCGGCCCTTAGCAACATTGTGGTAATATCCCGGCCACTTTTGGTTGGTGCGATTCCCCCCTCGATGTTGGAAATCATTACGCTCACTTGTGCATACGATGAACGCGCGCTGTTTCAGCAGCTCTCATTTCGCGTCTCTGCCGGTGACATTGTGCAGATTGAAGGCCCCAACGGTGCCGGTAAAACCTCGCTACTGCGACTGCTGGCGGGGCTGAGCCGTCCTGAGCAGGGTGAGATACGCTGGCAGCAGCAGCCGATCCTGCGGCAGCGCGACGTCTGGCATCAGGCGATGCTTTATCTGGGCCATCATCCCGGCGTCAAAGGCGTCCTCACGCCGCTGGAAAATCTGCGGTTCTACCATCCTGACTGCAGTGACGCGCAGATTTTTGCTGCGCTTGACAGTGTCGACCTCACGGGTGACGAAGAGGTGCCGGTAAGCCGGTTGTCGGCGGGTCAGCAGCGTCGCGTCGCGCTGGCGCGCCTCTGGCTCAGCCAGGCCCGCGTCTGGATCCTGGATGAGCCGCTGACCGCCATCGACAAAGCGGGGGTTGAAAAATTAATGGCCAGATTTGCCGCCCATGCCGATAACGGGGGCGCCGTGATCCTGACAACCCATCAGGATCTACCCGCTGCGGCCGCGCGGGTGCGTAAAATTCGCCTTGGCGATGCGGAGGCAAGCTGATGCTGTTTCGCCTGATTCAGCGTGAATTGCGTATCGCCTTTCGCGGCGGCGCTGATGTGGTCAATCCGCTGTGGTTTTTCCTGATTGTGATTACCCTGTTTCCGCTGGGCATCGGACCTGATCCGCAGCAGCTGGCGCGCATTGCACCGGGTGTCGCCTGGGTGGCGGCGCTGCTGGCGTCGCTGCTGGCGCTGGAGCGCCTGTTTCGCGACGATTTCAGCGACGGTTCGCTGGAGCAGCTTCTGCTGTTGCCTTCGCCGCTGCCGGTGACGGTCATCGGCAAAGTCGTGGCGCACTGGCTGATCACCGGTCTGCCGCTGATTATCCTGTCGCCGCTGGCGGCGCTGCTGCTGTCGCTGGATTTCAATGGCTGGCGGGCGATGGCCCTGACGCTGCTGCTCGGCACGCCCACCCTGAGTTTTCTCGGTGCCATCGGCGTCGGGCTGACGGTGGGATTACGCCGGGGTGGGGTATTGCTCAGCCTGCTGGTATTGCCGCTGGCGATTCCGGTGTTGATCTTCGCCAGTGCCGCGATGGAAGCCGCCAGTCAGGGCCTGCCGATGGGTGGCTATCTGGCGATTCTTGGCGCGATGCTGGCAGGCAGCGCCACGCTCTCGCCGTTTGCCACGGCGGCGGCGTTACGGATTACGTTGCAGTAACCGCGCATAAAAAGACGCGGCCTTTTTTATCGTTAATGTGAGCATTTGATATGTGGAAAGCGTTACATCAGCTGGCCCGGCCCGAACGGCTCTATCAGCTTTCGGGGCGCCTGGTGCCCTGGTTTGCGATAGCAGGCGTGGCGACATTACTGCTGGGCTGGATCTGGGGATTTGGATTTGCTCCCGCTGACTATCAGCAGGGCGACAGTTTTCGCATCATGTATATCCATGTGCCCGCTGCCATGTGGTCGATGGGCATCTATGCCGCCATGGCCGTCGCGGCGTTTACCGGTCTGGTGTGGCAGATGAAAATGGCCGATCTGGTTGCCGCCGCCATGGCACCCGTGGGCGCGGTCTTTACCTTTATTGCGCTGGTCACCGGTTCCGCGTGGGGCAAACCGATGTGGGGAACCTGGTGGATCTGGGATGCACGCCTCACCTCGGAGCTGGTGTTACTTTTCCTCTATATGGGCGTAATTGCACTCTGGCACGCGTTCGATGACCGCCGCACCGCAGGCCGGGCCGCCGGCGTCCTGATTCTGGTCGGCGTGGTCAACCTGCCCATCATCCACTTCTCGGTGCAGTGGTGGAATACCCTGCATCAGGGCTCGTCCGGCATCCTTCAGCAGGCGATTGCGCCGGTGATGCGAACGCCGCTGCGCTGGGCCATCCTCGGTTATCTGCTGCTGTTTATCACGCTGACGCTGATGCGGCTGCGCAACCTGATTCTGTTAACGGAACGCCATCGCCCCTGGGCTCTTGACGTCGCAAAACGGGGAGAGCAGAAATGACGCCGGCCTTTTCCTCCTGGCACGCCTTTTTTGCCATGGGCGGCTACGCCTTTTACGTCTGGCTGGCGGTGGCCTGCACGCTGCTTCCGCTGGCGGGACTGACGCTGCATACCCTGTTACTGCGCCGCCGCCTGCTGGCGGAGATCCGCCAGCGTGATGCGCGTGAACGTCGCATCCGGGCAGCTAAATCCAGAAAAGCCGCGGCTGAAGCGGCAGGAGAGAGTGTGTGAATAGCCGTCGACGCAATCGCCTCTGTGCGGCCGTTGCGATTCTGCTTGGCCTGGGCCTGGCCACCGCGCTGGTGATGTATGCGCTGCGCTCAAACATCGATCTGTTTTATACCCCGGGTGAAATCCTCTATGGCAAAGGCGAGGCGCATGAGAAGCCGGAGGCGGGCCAGCGGCTGCGCGTCGGTGGCATGGTGATGCCCGGCAGCGTGTACCGGGACCCGAACAGCCTGGCGGTAACGTTCAAACTTTATGATGCGCGCGGCGTCGTCAGCGTCAGTTTTGAAGGCATCCTGCCGGATCTGTTCCGGGAAGGGCAGGGCGTCGTGGCGCAGGGCGTGCTGGCGGACGGTAACCAGATCGTTGCCAGAGAAGTGCTGGCCAAACACGATGAGAAATATACGCCGCCGGAGATAGAAGACGCGATGAAGAGCAATCACAACGGCCCGCAGTCACAGTATCAGTCGGGAAATAAATCATCATGATGCCGGAAACAGGGACTTTTCTGCTTTGTCTGGCGCTGGGGCTGGCGCTGCTGCTCAGCAGCTATCCGCTCTGGGGCGCAATTCGTCAGGATGCGCGGCTGATGGCGATGGCGCGCCCGCTGGCCTGCGGGCTGTTTGTCTGCATCGCTGCGGCCTTTATGCTGCTGGTCTGGGCTTTTATCTGCAACGATTTTACCGTGGCCTATGTTGTCACCAACTCCAACAGCCTGCTACCGGTCTACTACCGCATTGCCGCCACCTGGGGCGCGCATGAGGGATCGCTGCTGCTGTGGGTGTTGCTGCTCAGTACCTGGACCTTAGCCGTGGCGATCTTCAGTCGCGGTATGCCACAGGATGCGCTGGCGCGCGTACTGGCGGTCATGGGGATGATCAATCTCGGTTTCCTGCTGTTTATCCTGCTGACGTCGAATCCGTTTGCCCGCACGCTGCCCGACTTCCCCGTAGACGGGCACGACCTGAACCCGATGCTGCAGGATATCGGCCTGATCTTCCATCCGCCGCTGCTCTATATGGGTTATGTCGGATTCTCGGTGGCCTTTGCGTTTGCCATCGCTTCGCTGATGGCCGGACGGCTCGATACCGCGTGGGCGCGCTGGTCGCGTCCCTGGACCACCGCGGCCTGGGTCTTCCTGACTATCGGGATTGTGCTGGGCTCGGCCTGGGCCTATTACGAACTGGGCTGGGGCGGCTGGTGGTTCTGGGATCCGGTAGAGAACGCCTCGTTCATGCCGTGGCTGGCGGGCACGGCGCTGATCCACTCTCTGGCCGTCACCGAAAAGCGTGGCACCTTTAAGGCCTGGACCGTGCTGCTGGCGATCACCGCCTTTTCGCTCAGCCTGCTCGGTACGTTCCTGGTGCGCTCCGGCGTGCTGGTGTCGGTCCACTCGTTCGCTTCCGATCCGGCGCGCGGCATGTTTATCCTCGCGTTTCTGGTGATTGTCATCGGCAGTTCGCTGCTGCTCTATGCGATCAAAGGGGGGCAGGTGCAGAGCCGGGTACAGAACGAAACCTGGTCACGGGAATCCTTTCTGCTGGGCAACAATGTGCTGCTGATTGCGGCCATGCTGGTGGTACTGCTCGGCACGCTGTTGCCGCTGGTGCACAAGCAGTTGGGACTGGGCAGCATTTCGGTGGGTGAGCCGTTCTTCAATACGATGTTCAACTGGCTGATGGCGCCGTTTGCGCTGCTGATGGGGATCGGGCCGCTGGTACGCTGGCGGCGCGATGAACCGCAGAAACTGGCCAAACGACTGGCGCTGGCGCTGCTCGTTACCCTGGCCTGTTCGATAATTATTCCCTGGTGGCTGCAGGATCGCATTGCGGCGATGACCGTGGTGGGCTTACTGATGTCCCTCTGGATCATTGTGCTGACGCTGCTGGAACTGCACGAACGCGCCACGCATCGCCATCCGTTTCTGACCGGGCTGCGTCACCTCTCCCGCAGTCACTGGGGCATGGTGCTGGGTCACCTTGGCGTCGGGGTCACGGTGATCGGTATCGCCTTCAGCACGCAGTACAGCGTGGAGCGCGACGTGCGGATGCGGGCGGGGGATAGCGTGGACATCCATCACTATCACTTTGTCTTCCGTGGCGTGCAGAACCTGCAGGGGCCTAACTACAGCGGGGGCATGGGGATTATAGATGTCACGCGCAACGGGAAACCGGAAGCGACGCTGCAGGCGGAAAAACGCTTCTATACCGCGGCCCGAACCATGATGACCGAAGCGGCGATTGATGGGGGTTTCAGCCGCGATCTCTATGCAGCGCTGGGCGAGGAGCTGGAGGATGGCGGCTGGGCGGTGCGTATCTACTACAAACCCTTTGTCCGCTGGATCTGGGCTGGCGGCGTACTGATGGCGCTGGGGGGCCTGTTCTGCCTGTGGGATCCCCGCTATCGCTCGCGCAAAAAAGCCGCACGTGAGGAGCGCGCATGAACAAGAAAATCCTGTTTATCCCGCTGGTGCTGTTTCTGCTGCTGGCAGCGGCGCTGCTGTGGCAGCTGACCCGCAATGCGGATGGCGACGATCCGACCCGTCTTGAATCGGCGCTGATCGGTAAACCGGTGCCGCTGTTCCGGCTGGAAGCGCTCGACCAGCCCGGCAAAACCTACGACCAGCGCGTGCTGACCGATGGCAGGCCGATACTGCTGAACGTCTGGGCAACCTGGTGTCCGACCTGCCGCGCCGAACATCACTATCTGAATACGCTGGCGGAGCAGGGCATTCGGGTGGTCGGCCTGAACTATAAAGACAATCGCCATAAGGCGGTTAACTGGCTGAACACGCTGGGCAATCCCTACGCCCTGAGTCTCTACGATGGCAGCGGCATGCTGGGACTCGACCTCGGCGTCTATGGCGCACCGGAAACTTTTCTGATCGACGGTAAAGGGATTATCCGCTATCGCCACGCCGGCGATCTCAACGCGCGCGTCTGGGAGCAGGAAGTGAAACCGTTGTGGATGAAATACAGTGCGGAGGCGGGATCATGAGATCGCTGTTACTGATCTGTGGCCTGCTGTTCAGCATCAATCTGTGGGCGACCATCGACACACTGCAATTTGACTCTCCGGCTCAGGAGGCGCAATACCGTGACCTCACCGCATCACTGCGCTGTCCGAAATGTCAGAACAACAGCATCGCCGACTCGAATGCCATGATTGCCGCCGATATGCGGCTGAAAGTTTATGAGCTGATGAAGCAGGGGCAGAGCCGCCAGCAGATCATTGATTACATGGTGGCGCGCTACGGCAACTTCGTCTCTTATTCGCCACCGCTGACCCCGTCAACGCTGATCCTGTGGGCTGGCCCGGCGCTGTTTGTGCTGCTGGGTGGCGCGGTGATTATTCTGCGCAGCCGTCGGCGTCACACCCACAGTGCGCTGGATGACGCTGAGCAACAGCGTCTCGATGCCTTACTGAAGTCAGACAGGAAGCCGTCATGAGTGCATTCTGGATTACCCTTTTTCTGTTACTGCTGGCGGCCTGCACGCTGTTCCTGGCCGCGGGCTGGCGGCAGCGTCAGGCCAGCCTGGGCGACCGCGATCGCCTTAATCAGCGCTTTTACCATCAGCGGATCGATGAGCTGGCACAGGATGAAGAGCAGGGCGTTGTTGCTGAGCGCCCGGTAATGGAGCGCGAGTTACAGCAGACGCTGCTGGCCGATATTCCGCCGGCGCAGAGCCTCCCTTCCCACAGCAGCAGCCGCTGGATTTTGCTGCCGGGCCTGCTCGTGCTGATTGGGGTGTCGCTGGGAACCTATCTGAAAACCGGTGGACTGACGCAGTACACCGGCTGGATGCAGGTGCAGCAGGCGTACCCTGCGCTGCGTGCGCGGCTGATGGACCCCGGCGCCAGACCGCTCAGCATGGAGGAGCTGGCACGTTTAGAGCTCGGATTGCGTACCGCCCTGCAAACGGAACCGGATAATCTGGCCGACTGGACCATGCTGGGGCGGCTTGGCATGGTGCTGAATCAGGCTGATATTGCCAGTCAGGCGTTTGAGCATGCGTTACAGCTCTCACCCAACGATATGACGCTGAAGCAGGATTATGCGGAGGTGCTGACGCGCTCTCCCGATCCGCAGGATAACCGTCAGGCGTCACTGCTGCTGCGCGCCCTGCTGAAAGCGGAGCCGCAAAACCCGCGCACGCTTGGCCTGCTGGCGTTTAACGCCTATGGCCAGCAGCAGTACGATCAGGCGATTGAGGCCTGGCAGGCCCTGCTGAACGTGCTGCCTGCCGGTGACTCACGACGCGCGATGATCGCCCGCAGCATTGAGCAGGCGAGAAGCGATGCCGGAGAGCAGAGCCGTCAGCTGGCGCTGACCGTGCGGCTGACCCCGCAGGCAGAAAAAATGTTACCGCAGGACGGAGTGTTGTATATTTCGGTTTCTGACGGGACGTCACCGGTGCCGGTGGCGGTGAAGCGCATCCCGCTGAGCCACTTCCCGCTGTCGCTGACGCTGGATGACAGCAATGCCATGATGCCGGATCGCCTGCTGTCGGCGCAGCATCAGGTCGCGGTTCGGGTGCGTATCTCCCGCGACGGCAGCGCCACCCCGCAGCCGGGTGACTGGCTGGGTGAGAGCGCCGTGACGCCCTGGGATGGTCATCAGCCGATCGCGGTAGAGATTAATCAGCAGCTTCCCTGAACGTCATCAACGATCCTGTTCAGGTCGCTGCGTGCCATTGCCTGCTGCCTCTGGCATAAAGTCAGCTATGCTCATCGGGTAAGCCGATTCGACGCCGGGCTGTGCCTGAACGATGGGTAGCCCTTTTTCATCCGCACAGGGAGATTGGAATGAATTATCGCCTGACCAGCCTGGCTGTGGCCAGCGTCCTTCTGGTAGGTTGTGCCAGTTCAAAGCCGGCAAATAGCGATCCTGCGCAGCGCAGCGATCCGTTCGAAGGCTTTAACCGCACGATGTTTAACTTTAACTACAATGTGCTGGATCCCTATGTGCTGCGTCCGGTCGCTGTCGCCTGGCGCGACTACGTGCCGGTGCCTGCACGAACCGGCCTGAGCAATTTCCTCGGCAACCTGGAAGAGCCCGCCAGCATGGTTAACGCTATTCTGGTCGGTGACGGACGCGATGCGGGTATCCACTTCACCCGTTTCTTCCTGAACAGTGTGCTGGGTCTGGGTGGTTTCATTGACGTCGCCGGTAAAGCCAATCCGGAACTGGCGCGTGAACAGCCGCACCGTTTCGGCACCACGCTGGGCCACTATGGTGTCGGCTATGGTCCTTACGTTGAGCTGCCGGCTTACGGCAGCTTCACTATACGGCAGGATGGCGGTGACTACGTTGATACCCTCTATCCGATCCTCGGCTGGCTGACCTGGCCGATGTCGATTGGTAAGTGGACGCTGGAGGGGATTGAGACCCGCGCGCAACTGCTGGATTCCGATGCGATCCTGAAGCAGCAGAGCGATCCGTACGCCTTTATCCGTAACGCCTACTTCCAGCGTCACGACTTCCTGGCGCGTGGCGGCAAACTCAAGCCGGAAGAGAATCCAAACGCCGCTGCGATTCAGGATGACCTGAAGGATATCGACGCGCAGTAAACGCAGGACGCAGGCTCCCTGAGCCAGCATGCGATTCAGGGCGACAAAAAAGGGCGACTCAGTTGAGTCGCCCTTTTTAATTGTGCTATCCGGTCAGAACTTGTAGTTAAAGTTCGCGCCGTAAAGCCAGGCCTTGCCTTCTGAGTTAAAGGTATAAGGACCTTCTTTCACCGTCACTTTCTGTCCGTGCATATAGGAGATGCCCAGATCGACCGAGGCGTTATCATTGAAGGCGTACGACGTACCTGCACTCAGCCACAAACGATCCTGATCCGGGATGGAGATAGAGCGTTTATCGGCTGGCACCGGGCTGTCATCAAATGCGATACCGGTGCGGAACGTCCAGTTGCTGTCGTAGAAATAGGTGGTGCCCAGCGCGATACGGTAGGCATCGTGGAAGCTTTCATCTTTATAGAACAGCGTCTGGCCCTGAGAACCGGTGGCTTTCAGCTCCTGGAACTGACTCCAGCTGGTGTAGGCCATGCTGTAGTGAACCGCCCACTGCGGAGCCACTTTATGCCAGCCCGACACTTCCCACATCTCCGGCAGATTCAGGGTTAACGCGCCCGGAACCGTCGTGCCGTTGGTACCAAAAGGCACGCCTGACACTTCCGGGTTGTTGACCGCATTCAGACGGGAGGGCAGATTACTTTTGTAATCGCCATCAAAGTCGATCTTCACCTCTGAACGATAGCTGAAGCCGAAGCGGTTATTTTCATCCACTTCATACAGGATACCGGCATTCCAGCCGTAGCCCCACTCGTCGCCTTTCAGATGGGCAACCTGCGTATCAGCCGGTACGCCCAGTCTCGCGCCTGATTCACCGGCATAGCGTTCAATTTTCGCTTTGGCATAAACCGCATCAAAACCGACGCCCACGCTGAAGTGCTCATTGAACCGGTAAGCGGTGCTGAGGTTTAAGTTGCCGGTCATCAGGTCCGTTTTACCGCCGTAGCCGCCAGCGGTGTAACCATTATTAAACTCTGTTGCTAAGCCATAGTTAGAGGTTGCCGATGCGCCAATCCACCACTGATCGTTGATGGGCTGAACGTAATGAATATTGGGTATCCACTGATTCGGGGCGATGTTGCTGGCATCCAGGCTGCGGCCCGTCGGACTGCGGCCCGTGATATCCACATCCGGATCAATATAAACCGCACCGATGGAAAATTCCGGGCGATCCATTAACGCCATCGTTGCCGGGTTACGGCTGGCGGATGCCGCCGTATCGCCCATTGCCCCTTCGCCTGAGTAGGCGCGACCTAAACCAATCGTAGAGAACTCATTTAACTGAAACCCAGCTGCGTAAACGTGTGAAGAGACAAGCGCCACTGCAGCCGCCACGGCTGACTTTGCGAACAGGTTCTTATGGTTCATGACCACAACCTCATGTGAATTATTATTTAACGCTATAACGTCGCGTAACAAAGGACGGCGGATTGTAGGGACTGACGGTAAACGCACATATCAGACCAGTGCGGAGAGTATAGGTCCGACCTGTGTGCAAGTTGCAATATTGTTTTTAAAATATTTCAGAGTTGATCGCTTAAAATTCGATCTGCATAACAAAAAGCACCCTGATGAAGACAGCATACCGATTCCAGTTTGTTCTGGATCAATTTTTATTGTGATATTCGTCACTTAGCCACAGTCGCGTGGCGCATCTTATCGCAAGCGGGTAAAATTCCGGCCATAAAATCGCTTAACTCACCCGAAGCCGGGGCAGGAGATAAAGATGACTGATGCCATTAAAAAATGCAGTGCGACCGAAACCGCTGCCTGCTGCTGCGTTGATGTCGGCACCGTAATGGATAATACCGACTGCACCGCCAGCTGGTCAGAGTGGTTCCCGCAGCGACAGGATGCGGAAGCCAAAGCCGCCCGGCTGACTGAGCGTGCCCGTCAGGTGGAATCGGAACCCTGTGTGATTGACGTCCGGTTCAGCGATGTCGATCAGGGCGTGCAGCTGGATATCGATTTCACCTTCAGCTGCCAGGCTGAAACCCTGATTTTCCAGCTCGGCCTGCGTTAGCGCCTCTTACGCCGCCTCAGCGCGGCGTTTTTCAATTTCGTGTTTCCCTTCGCACTTTTTCCTTTCTGCTATTGGCGGCTCACCCGCTTGTGGTTAACACTGATCAGGTCAGACCTCTTCAGGCAATGATGCCACAGTCCCGGCTACAGGTGAGAACAATGAGCAAAGCGCAGCCGCTGCTGACGCGTGATGGCGAACGCATCGCAATTACCCACGGGTTACGAACCCCTTTCTTACGCCAGGCGACCGGCTTTCATGGCATTCCCGCCATCGAGCTGGGACGGATGGTGGTCAGCGAATTAATGGTGCGCAGTGAGTTACCGGCAGACGTGATTGAGCTGCTGGTATTTGGTCAGGTGGTACAGATGCCGGAAGCGCCAAACATTGCGCGTGAAATTGTCTTAAGCAGCGGGCTGAATGTGAATACCGACGCCTACAGCGTCAGCCGTGCCTGCGCCACCAGTTTTCAGGCGGTGGCGAATGTGGCAGAGAGCCTGATGGCGGGTACGGTTTCTGCCGCTATTGCCGGCGGGGCAGACTCAACGTCAGTGCTGCCGATTGGGGTCACTAAAACGCTGGCCCGCGCGCTGGTGGATCTCAACAAGGCCCGCAGCCTGGGGCAGAAACTGCATATCCTTAAACGGCTGCGTCCGCGCGACCTTCTGCCGGTGCCGCCTGCGGTGGCGGAGTACTCGACTGGCCTGCGGATGGGGGACACGGCCGAGCAGATGGCGAAAAGCTACGGTATCACCCGTGAGGCTCAGGATGCGCTGGCGCTCCGTTCCCATCAGCATGCCGCCAGAGCCTGGCAATCCGGGGTACTGAAACAGGAAGTCATGGCAGCCTTTGTACCGCCATGGAAAACCGCAATCGATCAGGACAATAACGTGCGGATGAACGCTAAAGCAGAGGATTACGCCCGACTGCGTCCCGCCTTTGACCGCCAGCACGGCAGCGTTACCGCCGCCAACAGCACGCCGCTGACGGATGGCGCGGCAGCCGTCATTCTGATGCGGGAAGGGCGCGCCAGGGAACTGGGCGTCACGCCGCTGGGCTACCTGCGCAGCTACGCGTTTACCGCCATTGATGTCCAGCAGGACATGCTGCTGGGGCCAGCCCATGCTTCGCCGCTGGCGCTGGATCGTGCCGGGGTGAGCCTGGCCGATCTGACGCTGATAGATATGCATGAGGCGTTCGCGGCCCAGACGCTGAGCAATCTGCAGCTGTTTCGTGACGAGCGTTTCGCCCGTGAGGTGCTGAACCGGCCGCATGCGCTGGGCGAGGTCAACGAAGAGCGTTTTAACGTGCTGGGCGGTTCCATCGCCTATGGCCATCCTTTTGCCGCCACGGGCGCGCGTATGATTACCCAGACGCTTAATGAACTGCGCCGCCGTGGTGGCGGGCTGGGACTGGTCACCGCCTGCGCGGCGGGTGGTCTGGGTGCGGCAATGGTTCTGGAGGCCGAATAATGGAGCAGAATGCCTTTCAGCTGACGATGCGACAGGATCACGTCGGCATTATCACGATTGATGTCCCTGGCGAGAAGATGAACACCCTGAAAGCGGAATTTGCTGGCCAGATTGCCGCCATCATTGCGGAAGCGCGACGCGATCCGCAGCTGGCGGGACTGGTCCTGATCTCCGGCAAAACGGACAATTTTATCGCGGGCGCGGACATCAGCATGATTGACCGCTGCCAGAGTGCGCAGGAAGCTGAAGCGCTGGCGAAGCAGGGCCAGGAAGTGATGGCAATGATCGACGCGCTGCCTTTTCCGGTGGTGGCGGCCATTCACGGGGCCTGCCTGGGCGGTGGACTGGAACTGGCGCTGGCCTGCGATGCGCGCATCTGCTCGCTGGATGATAAAACCCGCCTCGGCTTGCCGGAGATACAGCTCGGCCTGCTGCCTGGCTCTGGCGGGACGCAGCGGCTGCCGCGTTTAATCGGCGTTCAGCAGGCGCTGCCGCTGATGCTGACCGGCAAAAGTCTGCGCGCGAAGCAGGCGCGAAAGCTCGGCGTCGTCGATGATGCGGTTCCCCGCCCGATCCTGCTGGAGACCGCGATTGCGCGGGTTAAAAAGGGTAAGGTCAGCGGACGCGTTCTGCCGCTGCGCGATCGGCTGCTGCATGGCCCGGTCGCCCGCCAGGCGTTGTTTGCGCTGGCGACACGGCAGACCGCGGCGAAAACGCAGGATAACTATCCGGCCGCCAGACGGCTGATTGAGGTGGTGCGCATCGGGCTGGAGCAGGGCAGCCGCGCCGGCCATGATGCGGAGGCGCGCGCCTTTGGCGAACTGGCGATGACGCCGGAGTCCGTTGCGCTGCGCGGACTCTTCTTTGCCACCACGGCGATGAAAAAAGAGCGGGGCGGTGAAGCTGAACCCGCGACCGTGAAGCGTGTTGCGGTGCTGGGCGGCGGGCTGATGGGCGGCGGCATTGCCAGCGTCACCGCGATCAACGCCGGGTTGCCGGTGCGCATCAAAGATATCAGCCTGGAAGGCGTCAGCCATGCATTAAAAACCAGCTGGGACCTGCTCAGCAAAAAGGTCCGGCGTCGTCAGCTGACCCCGGCAGCGCGTCAGCAGCAGATGGCGCGCATCACAGGCGGCATCGATTATCAGGGATTCTCGCAGCGCGACGTGGTGATCGAAGCGGTGTTCGAAGATCTTGCCCTGAAGCAGCAGATGGTGCACGACGTTGAGGCACACTGTCAGCCGCATACCCTGTTTGCTTCCAACACCTCATCACTGCCGATTGCGGATATCGCCGCCGGGGCGCAGCGTCCTGAGAATGTTATCGGGCTGCACTATTTCAGTCCGGTGGAAAAAATGCCGCTGGTGGAGGTGATCCCGCATCTGAATACTTCGGCCACGACGCTGGTTACCGTTGTGGCACTGGCGCGCAGTCAGGGTAAGACGCCGATCGTCGTCGCAGACAAGCCGGGTTTCTATGTCAACCGCATCCTGACCCCCTATATAAATGAAGCGATGCGTTGCCTGCTGGAGGGGGAGCCGATTGAGCACATCGATCGGGCGCTGGTGAAGTCTGGTTTTCCGGTTGGTCCGCTTCAGCTGCTCGATGAGGTGGGCATTGATGTCGGCAGCAAAATCAGCCCCATCCTGCATCAGGCTTATGGTGAACGCTTTGCCGCACCCGCCGCGTTTGATGCGGTGATCAGGGATGGCCGTAAGGGCCGTAAAAATGGCCGGGGCTTCTATCGTTATGACCTGCCGCGCTGGCAGCGTAAAAAACCGGACGCCTCGCTTTACAGCCTGCTGAAGGTCACGCCGCAGGCCCGGCAGAGTGGGGCACAGATTGCAGAACGCTGTGTGATGATGATGCTGAATGAGGCCGCCCGTTGTCTCGATGAGCAGGTAATTCGCAGCGCCCGTGACGGCGATGTGGGGGCGGTGTTTGGCATCGGCTTTCCGCCTTTCCTGGGCGGGCCGTTCCACTACATGGATAAACTGGGCGCGGCGGAAATGGTCAGCCGGCTGAACCGTCTCGCGCAGCAGCACGGTGAACGATTTGCCCCCTGTGAGGCGCTGATTCAGGCGGCTGCGGAACAGACGAAATTTTACATTTCTCTGTGAAATGGAATAACGGCTCCGATTCAGCGGGTTAGAAAAGCGCCGCCCGCGTGTGCGGCGCAGCATGAATCTGAGAAGTGCTTATTTAATAAACAACCGGTTGACTATACTGAAGCCATTAGGGTAAAACACAGCGTTCATTCGCAGAGTGAAGAGTCTGACGCGTCGCGTCGGGCGATCTCGACAAACAACAGCGGTGCTTTATGCAAGTTTTTATCATGCGTCACGGCGATGCGGCTCTGGAAGCAGCAAGTGATTCAGTCAGGCCTTTAACCTTATGTGGCTGTGATGAATCGCGTCAGATGGCCCACTGGCTTAACAGCCAGACGCCGGACATCGAGCGTGTCCTGGTCAGTCCCTATTTACGCGCGCAGCAGACGCTCGCTACCGTGCGTGAAGCCTATCCCCTGCCGGAAGGCCAGGACGTATTACCGGAGTTAACGCCGGGTGGCGATCCGGGTCTGGTCGGCTGCTATCTGCAGGCGCTGGCGAACGAAGGGGTGAAATCGGCGCTGGTCATCTCCCATCTGCCTCTGGTGGGCTACCTGGTTTCCGAACTCTGCCCGCAGGAAACTCCACCGATGTTTGCCACTTCCGCCATTGCCTGCGTCGAGTTCGATCCGGCAGAGAGTGCCGGTAAACTGCTGTGGCAGGTCAGTCCGAAGAAGCTGGCGAAAGCCATCTGACGACGAGGGGCCGATGACACCGGCCCTGTCAGGGCAACTCAGGCGGTTGCCACTCCTCAATCTCAATCAGCACCAGCAGCGCAGCATCACCGCCGAACATTTTCGGCGCCTGATGAAACGCCATGACCCACGGATGCTGGGCCAGCCACAGCGGCGTCTGCTGCTTCAGAATATGTTTTCCATGTCCGGTCATGACGCTGGCGCAGAACAGATGTTCACGGCGGCAGGCGGCGATCAGTGCGCCCAGCTCCTGCTTGGCCTGCATCTGCGTTAAGCCGTGCAGGTCGAGAAAAATCTCCGGGGTATAGTCACCCCGGCGCAGTTTTTTCAGCTCAAAATGGCTGACATCGGCGCGCACGTAACGGGTAGCCCCTTCGGTCGAGAGCAGGGGCTGAAACTCATCCGAAAAGTAATGGCTGTTGTCCGCCTGCTCGGAAAGCAGACGTTTTACCGGAATCTCGCGGGTTTTTACCGGCGCTTTATGGACATAGGTGTCCTGTTTTAACTGACGTGTCCCCGTCATTAACTGGCGAAACAGCGCCTCATCATCCGGGCTTAGCGGTGTTTTTTTACTCATGGCAGGTCAGTCTTATCAGAAAAGGCTGTCACACAGCAGAGCCGATACCTTACCGTTAAGTGTCATTAATTGTCAGCTTTTTCACCTCGCTGCGCTGAATTCTCCCCGGCTTCATGGCACACTATCGGCCGATTTAGCAAAAGGCCTGCGGAGGGCTACGTGGACAAAATTTTCGTCGATGAGGCAGTGAACGAACTGCACACCATTCAGGACATGCTGCGCTGGGCGGTAAGCCGCTTTTCCGCTGCCGGAATCTGGTACGGACATGGCACAGACAATCCCTGGGACGAAGCCGTTCAACTGGTCCTGCCGTCTCTCTGGCTGCCGCTGGACATTCCGGAAGATATGCGCAACGCGCGTCTGACCGCCAGCGAGCGTCTTCTGATTGTCGAGCGCGTCATTCGTCGCGTTAACGAGCGTATTCCGGTCGCCTACCTGACTAATAAAGCCTGGTTCTGCGGTCACGAATTCTTTGTTGATGAGCGCGTGCTGGTGCCGCGTTCACCGATTGGCGAACTGATCGAGAACCGCTTTGCCGGTCTTATCAGCACGCCACCCGCGCATATTCTGGATATGTGCACCGGCAGCGGCTGTATCGCGATTGCCTGTGCTTACGCCTTCCCGGAAGCGGAGGTCGACGCCGTCGATATCTCGACCGGTGCGCTGGCGGTGGCCGAGCAGAATATTGAAGAACATGGCCTGATTAATCAGGTTACGCCGATTCGTGCCGACCTGTTCCGCGAACTGCCGCCGCTGAAGTATGACCTGATCGTCACCAATCCGCCTTATGTGGATGCGGAAGATATGGATGATCTGCCCAATGAATATCGCCACGAACCGGAGCTGGGTCTGGCGGCGGGCAGCGATGGTCTGAAGCTGGTGCGCCGCATTCTGGCCTGCGCGCCTGATTATCTCAGCGAGCAGGGCGTTCTGGTCTGCGAAGTCGGTAACAGCATGGTGCATATGATCGAGCAGTATCCCGATGTGCCCTTTACCTGGCTGGAATTTGACAACGGCGGTGACGGGGTCTTTACGCTGACGCGCCAGCAGATCGTCGACGCACAACACCATTTCTCCTTTTACAAAGACTAAAAGTGGGGCGAAGCCTCGCCCGCCGAACCCTGACAAGGAAACAGCATGGCCGGAAACAGCATCGGACAATTTTTTCGAGTAACTACCTTTGGCGAGTCCCACGGTCTTGCGCTGGGCTGCATCGTTGATGGGGTGCCACCGGGCATCCCCCTGACCGAAGCGGATATCCAGCATGACCTCGACCGTCGTCGTCCTGGCACCTCGCGCTACACCACGCAGCGTCGCGAGCCGGATCAGGTGAAAATTTTGTCCGGTGTGTTTGAGGGTGTGACCACCGGCACCTCTATTGGCCTGCTGATTGAGAACACCGATCAGCGGTCGCAGGATTATGGCGCGATCAAAGATCTCTTCCGTCCCGGCCATGCCGATTACACCTACGAGCAGAAATATGGTCAGCGCGACTACCGTGGCGGTGGCCGCTCTTCGGCGCGTGAAACCGCGATGCGCGTGGCCGCCGGTGCGATAGCGAAGAAGTATCTGCAGATGAAACATGGTGTGGTGGTGCGCGGCTATCTGGCGCAGATCGGGGATATCGCCTGTGAGCTGAAAGACTGGAGCATCGTGGAAGAGAATCCCTTCTTCTGCCCGGATGCGGAGAAGCTGGAGGCGCTGGATGAACTGATGCGCGGCCTGAAAAAAGAGGGCGACTCCATCGGGGCTAAAGTCACGGTCATGGCTGACAACGTGCCGCCTGGCCTGGGCGAACCGGTCTTTGACCGTCTGGATGCCGACCTGGCGCACGCGCTGATGAGCATCAACGCGGTAAAAGGGGTGGAGATCGGTGACGGCTTCGCGGTGGTCAGCCAGCGCGGCAGCCAGCATCGGGATGAAATCCGTCACGATGGTTTCCAGAGTAACCACGCCGGCGGCATTCTGGGCGGCATCAGCAGCGGCCAGACCATCAGCGCCAACCTCGCAATGAAACCGACCTCCAGCATCACCGTGCCGGGTAAAACCATTACCCGCAACGGCGAAGAGGTGGAGATGATCACCAAAGGCCGCCACGATCCCTGCGTCGGGATCCGCGCCGTGCCGATCGCCGAGGCGATGATGGCGATCGTCCTGATGGATCATCTGCTGCGCCAGCGGGCGCAGAACGGTGACGTTAACAGCACCGTGCCGCGCTGGTGATGGCATGAAGGCACTTCTGCTTACTCTGAGCGCGCTGTTGTTCAGCGCCTCCAGCCTGGCGGCGACGCCGTGGCAGCGTATTCAGCAGCCGATCAGCGGCACACCGCAGTCCATCGGCGGCTTTGCGAATGGCTGTATTATTGGCGCCCGGGCACTGCCGCTCAATTCACCCGACTATCAGGTGATGCGTCAGGATCAGCGTCGTTATTTCGGTCATCCCGATCTGATTGCGTTTATTCAGCGGCTGACGACCCGCGTGCACAACCTGCAGCTGGGCAATGTTCTGATTGGGGATATGGGCATGGCGGCTGGCGGACGTTTCAGCAGCGGTCACGCCAGCCATCAGACCGGGCTGGATGTCGATATCTGGCTGCAACTGCCGAAAACCCGCTGGACCGCGCAGCAGCTGCTGAAGCCGCAGCCGCTGGATCTGGTCGGGCCGGGTGATAAAAACGTGATTGCGCGCCACTGGCAGCCGGAAATCGACAGCCTGATTAAACTGGCGGCGAAAGATGATGATGTCACGCGCATCTTCGTCAACCCGGCGATTAAAAAGCAGCTTTGTGCGGATGCCGGTGCCGATCGTGACTGGCTGCGCAAAGTGCGCCCCTGGTTCGCGCATCGGGCGCACATGCATGTGCGGCTGCGCTGCCCGACCGGCAGTATCGGCTGTGAAGATCAGCCGCCACCGCCTCCGGGCGATGGCTGTGGCGCAGAACTGCAGAGCTGGTTCCTGCCGAAGCAGCCCGGATCGGGCGCGCCGGTGAAACGTGAACCGCCGCCGTTACCGCCTGCCTGTCAGGCTCTGCTGGATAAACATCTACTGTAAGGGATTCCATGGAGTGGTTCGTGGTCAGTCCGCTGCTGGTCGGGCTGCTGTTTCTGATTGCCATGCTCGCCGGTTTTATTGACTCGATTGCGGGTGGCGGGGGGTTACTGACGGTGCCGTCGCTGCTGGCGGCGGGTCTCTCACCGGCTCAGGCGCTGGCGACCAATAAACTGCAATCGGTCGGCGGGTCGTTCTCCGCCAGCCTCTACTTTGTGCGACGCGGCGCAGTTAATCTGAGTGAGCAGTGGCTGAATATCGCCATGACGCTGCTGGGGTCCGTGCTGGGGGCGGTGCTGATCCAGCGCCTGCAGGCGGACTTTCTGCGTCAGATGCTGCCGCTGTTTTTGATCGCGATTGGTTTATGGTTTCTGCTGATGCCGCGTCTCGGTGAAGAAGACCGGGCGCGTCGCCTGCACGGCCTCGCCTATGCGCTGGTCGGGGGCGGTGCCGTGGGCTTCTATGACGGATTTTTCGGGCCGGGCGCGGGCTCTTTCTATGCGCTGGCCTTTGTCACGCTCTGCGGTTACAACCTGGCGAAGGCGACAGCCCATGCCAAAGTTCTCAACTTCACCTCTAACGTGGGCAGTCTGTTGTTCTTTATGTTCGGCGGCAAAGTGGTGTGGGGAACCGGCCTGATTATGATGCTCGGCGCGTTCTGCGGCGCGCGTCTGGGCGCCCGGCTGGTGCTGAGCCGCGGGCAGAAACTGATCCGCCCGATGGTGGTGATTGTCTCTGCCGTAATGAGCATAAAACTCCTGTGGGACAGCCATGGCAGCGCCGTGATGGCGTGGCTCTCCACACTGCAATCGTAACTTTTTACGTGATAACGTCATGAACCCGACCCATCATTATGAACAGCTGATTACGCTGTTCGATCGCTGCTTCAGCGATGAATTTCAGACACGCCTGATTAAAGGCGACGATGAACCGATCTATCTTCCTGCTGATGCAGAGTCGCCGTGGAACCGGGTGGTTTTTGCCCACGGCTTTTACGCCAGCGCCCTGCATGAGATCTCTCACTGGTGCATCGCCGGTGAGGCACGCCGTAAACTGGTCGATTTTGGCTACTGGTACTGCCCGGATGGCCGCGATGCGCTGACCCAGAGCCAGTTTGAAGCCGTTGAAGTGAAGCCACAGGCGCTGGAGTGGATGTTTTGTATGGCGGCGGGCTTTCCCTTCAACGTCAGTTGTGACAATCTCGACGGAGATTGTGAGCCGGATCGCATTGCGTTTCAGCGTAAGGTACATGCTCAGGTCATGAGCTATCTGACGGCGGGTATTCCCGCGCGTCCCGCGCGTTTTATTACCGCCCTGGCGGAATTTTATGGCAGGCCTTCATTAACAGCGGCGCAGTTTCCCTGGCCGGACGATCTGTGATGCAGGATGACATTATCAAAAGAGGAATTGAGATGATCGCAGAATTTGAAGCGCGTATCCTGGCCCTGATTGACGACATGGTCGAGCATGCCAGTGACGATGAACTGTTCGCCAGCGGTTATCTGCGCGGGCACCTGACCCTGGCGGTCGCTGAAGTGGAGCAGCTGGATGAGCATACGCCAGAAGCGCTGCAGGTTCAGGTGACCCGCAGCCTGCAGAACGCCATTGCCGCAGGCGAACTCTCACCGCGCGATCAGGCGCTGGTGGTCGGCATGTGGGACAACCTGTTTGTTCAGGCGCGCCAGCTCTCCGCATGATATGACAGGGCGGTAAGCGCCGCCCTGCAGACCCGCTTTACACCGCTTTCCCCTTCAGCAGTTTCCTGACCCAGTAGCGATTCGGATTGAGTGCTGCCAGCGTGGTCGCATCCAGCGGCTGTGGCTCACCTGCCAGCTGGGCGGCCAGCACCTCGGCTGCCAGCGGTGCGCTGCACAAGCCGCGTGAACCCAGCGCACCAAACAGATAAAGCCCCGGCAGATCGGGCGCGTCAGCAATCTGACTGCCTGCCGCAAGCCGGGCCGGTAAATCGGCATACTGTGCCAGCGTCGCGGCATAATCGGGCACGCCGCCCACCATCGGCAGGTGATCGCGCGTGGCGCAGCGCACGCCCATTCTGGCTTCTCCCTCACTGACATCCACCGTTTCCGCCCAGCGGCTGTCAGGCAGACAGTGCAGCAGTCGACTGCGATTCTCCTGCTGATCCGCCTCGCGATAACGCGTTGCGGTTTCACCACGATGGTAGCTGGCACCGATACAGTGGGTACCAAACTGGGTGCTGACCGGCGTCAGATAGCCGTCGTAACAGAGCACGGTCTGCAGCGCGCTGAGGGCCGGCGTGGCGGGAACATGGCTCACCTGACCCGCTACCGGGTAGGCTGGCAGCGGGGCGCTTTGCGCAAAGTCGGCGATCGCGTGACCGTTTGCCAGGACCACCGCAGAATGGTGAACCGCCGGGCGGTCGCTGAAGGTCAGCGTCCAGCCATCTTCCTCTTGAGAAAGCCCGCTCACCCGGTGCAGCCAGTGAATGCGTAAGCCCTGTGTTTCGCCATGGGCGAGCAGCGCGGTGGTCAGCTCAGCCGGTGAGAGCCAGCCGCCCTCCGGATAGAAAATGCCGCCGCAGCCCAGCGCTACCTTCGCCCGGTTTTCCGCCTCTGCGACATCGACGCCGCAGGCAAGGGTTTCAGGCAGATCCATCGCCAGCATCTGTTCGATCTTTTTGCGGCTCTTTTCATCCCAGCCCAGTTGCAGCACGCCACTCCACTCATGCTCAAAAGTGGCCCCGGTCTGGTCGTAGAGTCGCCGGGCAAAGCTGAATGCCGCCGGGAAGAAGGTGGCGAGGGCCGGGTCGTGCTGATTGAGCAGCGGATAGAGTGCGCCCTGCCGGTTACCGGAGGCACCCAGCGCGGGCGCCTCATCGGCGCAGTAGAGCGTCACCCGCCAGCCACGGCGCAGCAGCGCCAGCGCCAGGGTCGCGCTGGCCACGCCGCCACCAATCAGGGCAACTTCCTGCTGCGCCGCCGGATGGCGATGATACCAGGGCTGCATGCCGGGGAGCAGAGGCGCATCCTGCAGGCTGCCGCACAGCATTTCGCGTTTCGGGCCAAATCCTTTGCGGCGGGTGACATCAAATCCCGCCTCCTGCAGACCGCGCCGCACAAACCCTGCAGCAGTAAAAGTCGCGAAAGTCCCCTGTGGACGCGCCAGCTTCGCCATCATGCTGAACAGCGCGGGCGTCCACATATCGGGATTCTTTGCGGGCGCGAAGCCATCGAGGAACCAGGCATCGACCTGACGATGCAGGCTCTCATCCACCTTTTCCATCAGCAGGTTGATATCGCCCAGCCACAGATCCAGCGTGATGCGCCCGCCGTCAAACAGCAGTCGCTGGCAGCCGGGCAGGGCAGCCGGCCACTGGGCCTGCAGCGCTTCTGCCCAGGGGGCAAGTTCGGGCCAGTGCTGATGCGCCGCGATCAGATCCGCGCGGGTTAACGGAAATTTCTCAAAGCTAATGAAATGCAGACGTTTTACTGTCGCACCAGGCTGCTCACGCTGAAAGGCGTCAAAGGCCTGCCACAGAGTAAGAAAATTAAGGCCGGTACCAAACCCGCTTTCCGCCACGATCAGGAGATCGCGCGGATGCGCCGCAAAACGCTGCGGGAAACCGTTGCCGCCAAGGAACACATAGCGTGTCTCTTCCAGACCATTGTCGTTAGAGAAATAGACGTCGCCAAACGCTCGGGAAACAGGTGTACCCTGTTCATTCCAGTTTAGCTGCGCATGTTTAACCGGGGTTAATTTCACGGGAAAGGCTCGTTTTTCAGGCAGTGGCGCGATTTTAACGACCCAGGTCACATGACGCAAATTTACAAAAGGAAATAGCTGATCGGACTTGTTCGGCGTACAAGTGTACGCTAGAGTGCATGCCAATTACGAAGAAGTGGATGAGGAAGATTGAATGAAACGTGCTGTGATTACTGGCTTAGGGATCGTTTCCAGTATTGGTAATAACCAGCAGGAAGTGCTGTCATCTCTGCGTGAAGGACGCTCTGGCATCACCTTTTCTGAAGAGATGAAAGATTCCGGCATGCGTAGTCACGTCTGGGGTAACGTCAAATTAGATACCACCGGCCTCATCGATCGCAAAGTTGTGCGCTTTATGAGTGATGCGTCCATCTATGCTTATCTCTCCATGGAAGAAGCGATTAAAGATTCCGGCCTGACTGATGAAATGTATCAGAGCAACCCGCGTGTAGGTCTGATTGCAGGTTCAGGCGGTGGTTCCCCGCGCTTCCAGGTCTTTGGTGCTGATGCAATGCGCAGCCCACGCGGCCTGAAAGCGGTTGGCCCTTACGTGGTCACCAAGGCGATGGCTTCTGGCGTCTCTGCCTGTCTCGCCACGCCATTCAAAATTCATGGCGTAAACTACTCGATCAGCTCCGCCTGTGCTACCTCTGCGCACTGTATCGGTAACGCCGTTGAGCAGATTCAGCTGGGCAAACAGGATATCGTTTTTGCCGGCGGCGGCGAAGAGCTCTGCTGGGAAATGGCCTGTGAGTTCGACGCCATGGGCGCGCTCTCCACCCGTTACAACGACACACCAGAAAAAGCGTCACGCACCTATGACAACGAGCGCGACGGTTTTGTTATCGCCGGTGGCGGTGGCATGGTGGTGGTTGAAGAGCTGGAGCATGCGCTGGCTCGCGGTGCACACATCTATGCCGAAATCGTCGGCTATGGTGCGACCTCTGACGGTGCAGACATGGTTGCGCCTTCAGGTGAAGGTGCGGTGCGCTGCATGAAGATGGCAATGAACGGCGTCGACACGCCAATCGACTATCTGAACAGCCACGGTACCTCTACGCCAGTGGGCGACGTGAAAGAGCTGGGTGCGATTCGTGAAGTGTTTGGCGAGAAAACCCCTTACATTTCAGCAACCAAAGCGATGACCGGTCACTCACTGGGTGCGGCTGGCGTACAGGAAGCGATTTACTCGCTGCTGATGCTGGAGCATGGCTTTATCGCGCCAAGCATCAACATCAACTCACTGGATGCAGCTGCCACCGGCATGAACATCGTGACTGAGCCGATGGAAAAAGAGCTGACGACCGTGATGTCTAACAGCTTTGGTTTCGGTGGCACCAACGCCACGCTGACCATGCGTAAATATCAGGCGTAATCTTTTACGTCAGCACGCTGAAGGGCCGGCTTTGCCGGCCCTTTTGTTTTCTGGCTTACGGTAAACCGGCGCCGGCCAGATTTATCCCTCCCGCTGCAGCAGCCTCAGCAGTTTATCGCACCCTGCCACAATCTCATCAGGCGTCAGCGCGGCGAAGCCGAGTATCCAGCCCTGCTGAGACGCGGAGCCGGCATAGAGCGGGCTGAGACGAGGCAACAGCAACCCCTGTTGTGCCGCGAGCGCGGTTAAGTGCGCTTCGTCCTGTTCCACTGTCACCGTCAGCTGGAGTCCGCCGCCACTGGCGATGGGCGTAATCCACGGTGAGAGCCGCTGCGCAATCTGCTCCAGCAACCGATCGCGACGGCTATGATAGAGCTGACGCATCAGCCGCAGATGAGTGGCAAAATGTCCCTGGTGCAGAAAAGCCGCGGTAATCGCCTGGGGCAGCAGGGCGCTGTGTCCATCCAGCACGCTGCGAGCCTGGCCCAGAGGGGCAGTCAGCGCGGGAGGCACCACCATCCACGCCAGACGCAGTGAAGGGAACAGCGATTTCGAAAAGGTGCCGAGCGTAATGACCCGCTGATGACGGTCCAGTCCCTGCAGCGCAGGAATCGGGCGCTCGTCATAATGAAACTCACTGTCGTAGTCATCTTCAATCAGCCAGCTTTGGTTGCGCTGCGCCCAGGCGAGCCAGGCGAGACGGCGGGGCAGGCTCAGCGTTACCCCGGTCGGATAGTGGTGTGAAGGGGTCAGATACATCAGCTTTGCACTGCCGTGACCCGGCACTGCGCCTTCGGCATCGACGGTTATCCCGTGCACCTTTGCGCCTGCGGCGAGCAGCGCGTTTCGTGCGCCGGGATAGCCTGGCTCCTCTATCCACACATCATCTCCGGGATCGACGAACATCATCGCCAGCAGCTGCAGCGCCTGTTGCGAACTGGTCAGGATAATCACCTGCTCCGGCTGGCACTGCATACCCCGCGAGAGCGCCAGATAATCAGCAATCGCACTGCGCAGCGGCAGGTAGCCGCAGGGATCGCCATATCCCATGGCGGCGCTGCCCAGCGAACGCTGCACGCTGCTGCTCAGGCGTCGCCAGCTGTCATGGGGAAAAGCGCGTAACTCCGGGGAACCGGCGGCAAAGGCGTGAGGAAACGGGGGATCCTGACAGCCTCCGCTTGCCAGCACCTGCTGCCCCCGCGCTGAGAAACGCGCGGGCTGAACGCGTGCCGCTGAAGCGGTGCCTGCGGGAATCGTGATGGCCACAAACGTTCCGCGACCGATCTCGCGTCGCAGATAGCCTTCGCTCTCAAGCTGACCATAGGCGGCTTCCACCGTGACGCGTGAAATCCGGAGATCCTGCGCCAGCTGGCGACTGGAGGGCAGCTGCTGACCGGCGTGCAGATGATGCCGGTTAATGGCCAGACGCAGGGTGGTGCAGAGGCGCTCACGCACGCCGCCGCTGGCCTGATGCTGGAAAAGCTGCAACAGCGGTGAACTCATATGGGTCTTATTCCTGGCGCAAAATGGGTATCAGCAGGCAGTCCACTCTGCCGTAAACTGCACACTCACTTCAACAGGAGAATCGCGATGTCATCTGTATTACATTTTCCCGCCGCCACGCCGCAGCAAAGCCTCGACTATCTGCAGGCAAAACTCGCTTATTATACAGACGCCTGGGATCTGGCGGAGGATCTGGCCCGGAATCTGCCCGGCATTCAGGTGATCGATGCGCGCGCACCGGCGGCTTATCGCGCCGGCCATATCAGCGGCGCGATTAATTTTCCCCACCGTGAGATCAATGCTTCCAGCTGCGAGCCGCTCGACCGCGACCGCGTTTATGTTACCTATTGCGACGGCATCGGCTGTAACGGCTCGACGAAAGCGGCTCTGAAGCTGGCGGAACTGGGATTTCAGGTGAAGGAGCTGACTGGCGGGCTGGATTTCTGGAAACGGGAAGGTCATCCGCTGACCTGGGGGGAGGCGCCGGGCGAATGGCCCGTCACCGCACCCGATGCATCCTGTGGCTGCTGACCTAAAGCACCAGCCAGAGCAGAAGGGTGATCACCACCAGCGCAACAAACAGACCCAGCAGGGGACGCTGCGCCAGGGGCTGCAGCGGTGACGGCAGCGAGGTGACAAAGGGCGACCAGATCGGCTGCGGTTTGATCTCACTGGCGGCCAGCGGCTGTTCGTGAACTTTCTCGGCACGATCGGCGCGACGGCTGAACAGGAAGTTCAGCAGATCCTGCGTCTGCGTCACGGTTAGCACCGTCTGCGGTGTGGCCTGAAAACGCTGCTGGCTGTACTCCTCCAGGCTATGCCGCTCGTGCTGATCCAGCGGCTGTTTCAGCGAGGCTTCCAGCAGCTGTAAGGTGGGTGCGCTGTGCTGACTCAGCGTCTGACGTACCTGCAGATACTGGGTGAGCAGCGGGAAGTGGCGCGAGGGGATGGGATCGCCGCTGGTCAGTCCGACCAGTTTCAGCGCCGCCGTCCAGAGTTTGCCAGTCGGTTCTCCGGTGGCGGCGGCCAGACGGACCACCTGCTGATTGAGCGTCTGATGCTCCGCCGGGAGCAGGGTCCGATCGCTGACGCGGCTCTGCTGCGGCTGCGGGATCGCCATCTGCCCGTTCTGCAGCATCGTCAGTACCTGACGCAGCTGGTCCTGGCTCAGCGAGCTCAGAACGGTCTGACCAAACTGCTGGCGGATAAAGTCACTCACCGCCTGACGGTTATTGCCCTTCGGCAGCAGTTCTGTGAGCTGAGTCATCAACTGACGCGTGGCATGGCCATTCTGCGCCTGAGTCAGACGACCATTCAGATACTGCTCCGCAGCCGGAAAGTGACGCGACTGCAGCTCCGCCTCACTCTTCACGCCCACCTCATGCCGGACGCCCGCCCAGAGTTCAGGTGCCTTAAGATTGCTGAGCGATAAGATCCGCACGATCAGGCGTTCTAATGTCGTGCGCTGAGCCGGGGAGAGGGGCTGTTCACCCGCCACAGAACCGTGACGTGTTACGCCGGTTTGCGGATTAAGAGATGAACGATCGCCGACCGGCACACCGGGGCCGCTGAGAGGTTGCATGGCGGATTCCTTGGGAAAACAGAACAGCGTCGGGTGCGCCGGAAAAAGAATAGGCCATGATAGCAAAAGCCCCCGCGAAATCCCACGGGGGACGCACAGTTCAGCGTGAGATTTACTCTTCAGCCAGTCTGAGGCGATAGCGACGCCAGCGTTTCCAGATCGGTGGCAGAATCAGCACCGAAATCGCCAGCACCAGCAGCACTTTGCAGATAGGACTTTCCCACAGAATAACCAGGTTACCGTTACTGATTGAGAGGGCACGACGCAGGTTCTGCTCCAGCATCTCACCCAGCACAAAGCCCAGAATCAGCGGCGACATCGGAAAGTCCATCTTGCGCAGAATATAACCAAAGATTCCCAGGCCGACCATCAGGAGCAAATCGAAGGTGGTGCTGTGCACGGCATAAACGCCCACCGCGGAGATGGCGGCAATGGCCGGCACCAGGAACCAGAGCGGAATGCTCAGCATCCGGGCGAAAACATTGATCATCGGAATGTTCATCACCAGCAGCATAACGTTGCCAATCAGCAGTGCCGCGATCAGACCCCAGACGATATCTGGCTGCTCAACAAACATCGCCGGACCTGGCGTGATGTTATAGAGCGTTAAAGCGCCGACCATCACCGCTGTGGTGCCGGAGCCGGGGATACCCAGCGTCAGCATCGGGATAAAGGAGCCACAGGCTGAGGCATTGTTTGCCGCTTCCGGTGCGGCCACACCGCGAATATCCCCTTTCCCGAACTGCTCACTGCCGCTGATTTTTTTCTCCGTCATGTAGGCGATAGCACTGGCAATGGTCGCTCCGGCACCAGGCAGAACGCCGACAAAGAACCCCAGAAAAGAGGAGCGTAGCGTCGCGCCTGTGGCCATCGCCGCCTCTTTCATGTTGAACATCATGCGGCCGGTTGCCCGCACCGCTTTCTGGCCGCTACTGGTCGACTCGAGCATCAGCAAAATTTCACTGACCGAGAACAGACCAATGACAACGACCACAAACTGAATGCCGTCAGAGAGATGAACGCTGTCAAACGTGAAGCGATAGACGCCGGTATTGGCATCCACCCCGACCGTGGCCATGCCCAGGCCAATGAGCGCCGAAAGAAAAGATTTCAGCGGATTGTGGCTCATCATGCTGCCCAGGCAGGCGATGGCAAACACCATCAGGGCAAAGTACTCTGCCGGTCCAAACGCCAGTGACCAGCTGGCCAGCAGCGGGGCGAAGAGAATAATGCCGACGATGGCAATCGTAGAGCCAACAAACGAGCTGACCGCCGAAATGGAGAGCGCGACGCCCGCTTTGCCCTGCTGCGCCATCGGATACCCATCCAGCGCGGTCATGATTGCGCCGGCATCGCCCGGAACGTTGAGCAGAATGGAGGAGATGCGCCCGCCATACTCACAGCCGATATAAACCGTGGCCAGCAGAATCAGCGCCGACTCGGCCGGCAGGTGCAGCGCAAAAGCCAGCGGCATCAGAATGGCTACGCCATTGATTGGCCCCAGGCCAGGCAGCAGGCCAACAATGGTGCCGATAAAGCAGCCGATCAGGGCGATCAGCAGATTCTCTGGCGTCATGGCGACGGCAAAGCCCTGCATTAAAAAGGACCAGGTATCCATGATGCTCTCCTTAACTCAGCCAGCTGCCGACCGGAAGGGTGACTTCCAGCAGACGGTCAAATGCGTAAAACAGCGAGGTGCCCATCACCAGCCCGGCCAGCGCGGCGGCCCACCAGCGCGCCCCAAACAGCAGGCCGATGCCAAAGGTCAGCAGCGTCGTGCAGATGGCAAAGCCCAGCGTCTCAAACAGCCAGCCATAGAGCATCATCATCAGCGCCAGCGCTACCAGTCGTTTCAGCGTGCCAGCTGCGGGCCACTGAATGGTGTCCGGTTTTCGAAAGAGCATCAGCAGGGCGCAGATGGCCATCAGGCCAAGGATCCCCATCGGGAAAGGACGCGGCCCCACGGGTTCGTAGCTGTATTCACTCTGAATCTGCCAGGCCATCACCATGCCGCCAAGGCAGAGCGCCAGCCACAGGCTGGCAAAAATGCGATCGCTCATCATCTGCTCCCGTTATTTGGCCAGACCAAAGGATTTGGCCTGCTCACGGTAATCCGCCACCAGCTTCTTCACGTAGCTGTCGAGTGCCTGGCCTGTCAGGTTAAATTCGAACAGTCCGCGCAGATCACGCTGCTTTTTGAACTCCGGCGTCTCAGCCATTTTTTTAAAGGCCTGTTCCCACCACTGATAATCCGCATCACTGACTTTTGGACCGAGGTAATAGCCACGAATAATCGGCCAGACGATATTGAAACCCTGCTCTTTTGCCGTGGGTACCCCGGCCAGCTGACCCGGCAGACGCTGATCGGACATTACGGCCAGCACCCGCATTTTGCCGCCCTGCAGATGCGGCACCATCTCACTCATATCACCTGAGACCACCTGAATATGGTTTCCGAGCAGGGCGGTTACCGGCTCACCGCCGCCTTCAAAGGCGACATAACGCATTTTGCGTGGATCGATTCCCGCTTCGCGCGCCAGCAACGCCGTTTTCATCCAGTCCTGACTGCCTATTGACGCACCGGCACCGACCACCACTTTGGTCGGATCGGCTTTCATCGCCGTCATCAGCTCACCTAACGTTTTCCACGGTGCATCCTCACGAACGGCCACCATGCCGTAATCGGTACCCACTGCCGCCAGCCACTTAACGTCGTCCACGGTATAACGACCAAACTTACCCTGTGAAAGGTTCAGCAGTGAGCCGCCAGAGAAGGCGACAACGGTGCCCGCTTCAGCCGGCCGCTGGGCAATAATCGCGTTGTAGGCCACCGCGCCGACACCGCCGGGCATGTAGGTGACACGCATCGGCGTCTTAATTTGTCCGGTTTCCTGAAGAGAGACCTGCAATAGCTTGCAGGTGAGATCGAACCCGCCACCCGGTTTAGCTGGCGCGATACATTCGGTGCGACCGGGCTCCCCGGCGGCAACGAGGGGGGTTGCCATCAGCGACAGCAGGGTAGTGGCAAGGGCGGTATGGATGATTTTTTTCATCTTATGCTCCATTCATTCTTCCAGAGTGTGATTGCCGCTGAAACATCAGCGTTACCGAATTGTTAAAACAGTTACCTTTCATTTACCTTTCAGTGCGCGGATTTAATAGCAGGATGTGATATGCGTCTCTTACTGGTTGAAGATACGGAAGACCTGGCACGCTGGCTGGAAAAAGCTCTCACCCAAAAAGGGTTCGCCGTCGACCGGGTCGCGGATGGAATGGCGGCCGACCATGCTTTGCAATGTGAAGCCTATGCACTGGTCGTGCTCGATATTTCACTGCCACGCATGGATGGACTGGAGGTGCTGGCACGGTTGCGGCGACGCGGACAAAGTGTGCCGGTATTGCTACTGACTGCACGCAGTGCGCTGGACGATCGTGTACGGGGTCTGAACCTGGGGGCAGATGACTACCTGACGAAACCCTTTGAAATGGATGAACTCGAAGCGCGGTTACGGGCGCTGCTGCGACGCAGTCAGAGTCACACATCGCAAAACCAGTCACTGGGTCAGCTGGTGCTGGATGGCGAAGGCTATTTTCTGCTGGCAGACAGACCCCTGGCGCTGACGCCGCGGGAAGCAAGCATCCTGACGACACTCATGCAGCGGCAGGGCAGGCCGGTTTCGCGTCAGTCACTGTACGAGCAGACCTTTACCCTGTCAGATGAAGCCAGCCCGGAGAGTATCGAGCTCTATGTACATCGGGTGCGTAAAAAGCTGGCAGGCAGCAACGTGGCGATCGTGACCCTGCGCGGGCTGGGTTACAGCCTGGAAACGCTCTCATGCGGCTGATTCATTCGCTACGGGGTGAGCTGCTGGCATGGTTTGGCCTGCCACTTTTACTGCTCTGGGCGCTCTCAGTCTATACCCACTATCAGAGCGGGCTGGCGGCCGCTAATCAGGCTTATGACCGTTCGCTGCTGGCGTCGGCGCGAACGGTGGCAGAACGGCTGGTGGTGCGGGAACAGCATCTGGAGGTTGATGTGCCGTGGGTTGTGCTCGACAGCTTCGAACGTAACATGAACGATCAGCTCTTTTATCAGGTGATTTCACCGCAGGGAAAAACGTTATCGGGCTATAACGATCTGCCGCCCATACCCATCACCAGCAAAATGTCGAACGCTTATCCCGCACTGGTGCATTTTTATGATGGACGCTATCACCAGCATCGGATTCGCGTTGCGGCATTATGGCAGCCGGTGAGCGAAGCGGGAGTGGATGGCATGGCGCTGGTGCTGGTGGCTGAAACCATCAACTCACGTCAGGAGTTTGCCCGCCAGTTAATGCAAACTGCGCTGATCAGCCAGAGCGGACTGGTTCTGATGACACTGCTGCTGGCCAGCCTGATGCTGCGTCGGGTTTTGCGCCCGCTACGGCGGCTGTCGCGCATCGTGTTGCAGCGCGACGGTGGCGAATTAACGCCTCTTCCCTCCTTGCCGTGGTCAGAACTGCAACCGCTTATCATCGCCTTTAACCGCTATCTTGCCCGACTACGGGGACTGCTGGCGCGCCAGGATCGTTTCAGTGCTGACGCGGCACATCAGCTGCGCACACCGCTGACCATCCTCAAAACGCAGGTCAGCGTCGCGCTCAGCAGTGAGCGTCCTGAAGCCTGGCAGGAGAGTCTGCTCGGGATGCGTCATACACTGGATGAGACCATTATTCTGAGCGATCGGCTGTTACAGTTAGCCCGTATCAAAGCGCGTCATGGCGAGGATAAACCGATGGCGCGGGTTGATTTAGCGGCTGTCGTGCGTGATGCCTGTTTCAGCCGCTATATGGCGGCCCGTATCCGGCAGATCGATCTGGGTTTCGAAGGGGAAGAGAGCTGTCTGGTCAGGGGCGATGGCGTGCTGATTGGCGAACTGTGCGCCAACCTGCTGGACAATGCGATTAAATATACCCCCTGTCACGGCATTGTCACCGCGCGGGTGATTGTGGGGGGCCTTGAAATTGAGGATAGCGGGCCGGGCATTGAGGGGGCGGAGCAGCAGAAGGCGTTACAGCCATTTCAGCGGCTGGACAATGTCGGTATCCAGCCGGGAGCCGGTATCGGTCTCGCACTGGTGCAGGATATCTGTGCCTGGCATGGGGCAACCATGCACCTGGATCGCAGTCCGCTCCTGGGCGGACTGCGGGTGACCATCTTATTTAAAACTCACGCAGGTTAACCGATTTACACCGGGTTAAGGGCGTGCGCAGTCGCTGCGCCAGGATCACCCCGCCCAGCGTCAGCCCCCCGCCGATCCAGTGGTAGCTGTGCAGCTGCTCATGAAGAAACAGCACGGCGATAAGTGCCGTAAACAGCGGCGTCAGATTCATAAAGATGCTGGTGGTGCTCGCGCCGAGGCGCTGTACCCCGTGGATCCACAAAAATGGCGCGATAAGGGAGGCGAACAGGCCAGCAAACATCACCAGCGGCAGGTTATGCCGGTCAAGCGAGACATCAGGTGCCAGCAGAAAGCCGGGCAGCAGCATCAGGACACCAGCCAGAATCTGCACATAGAGGCTGTGCCAGATGGGCAGCGGCAGCGCCCAGCGCTTAGTCAGCACGCCATAAAGGGCATAGGCGGTGGAAGCCGCCAGCATCATCAGCTCCCCTTTTCCCAGTCCGTGATGCAGCAACTGCATCACGTTGCCCTCACTGACCAGCCACACCAGACCGCCAAAGGAGAGGATGCTGCCGAACAGGATGCCGGATGTCGGCGCAATACGCAGGATCACCACGCTCAGCAGGACGGTAAGCAGCGGGATCAGCGCGCCGATGATCCCCATGAAGAGGGCGCTGACACTGTGCGCCGCGTAATAGGCGAGGCTCTGGTAGAGCACCATGCCAAGCAGACCGAGTATCGCCAGCCGCCAGAGATGGGGCTTAATCGCCTGACGGGCGCGCCACACACCGGGCAGCACAAACGGCGTCAGCACCAGCAGCGCCAGCAGCCAGCGATAAAATGAGATGGCTGCCGGATCGATCGCGCTTGCCGACAGTTTGCTGACGATCGCGTTGATCGACCAGATCATTACCGCACCGAGCGGATAGAGAAAAAACATACGCACTCTCCTGAATCAGAATGCGACGCAGTGTACGCTTGTCCGGTTTTATCCAGATAGTTAATATCGGACAAAAATTTTAACAGAGCGGACAGAATGACTCTGAAAGTGACCTACCAGCCGCCCGCCGACGTCTCACAGCTGCGCTACTTTATGCGCTATGAACAGGCCAATGCCCGCACGGAATATCTGCCGCATGCCCATGCCTGGGGCCAGCTGATTCTGGTAAAAAGTTACGTGCTGGAGATGCAGGTAGAGGGTGAACGCCTGCTGACCCCGGCTGACATGCCGGTCTGGATCCCCCCGGGGCAGCAGCACAGCAGTTATAACCATCGTCAGGCGCAGTTCCGCACCTTTAATCTGGCGGCCCCGCTTTGCGCTGGTCTGCCGCAGCAGGCCTGCCTGATGCGAATCGACGCGATTGCACACGCCATTCTGGATACCTTTGCCGATCAACAGCTTGAACAGCCTGAAACCGAAGCGCAGTGGCGGCTGTGTGAGGTACTGCGCGATCGCCTGCTGCTGGCGGAGGTGCAGGAGAGTTATCTGCCCACCTCTCAGGATAAATTTCTGGCGCCGGTGCTCCATGCGCTTGAAGCCTGCCCGGGGGATAACACCACCCTGGCAGGCTGGGCGGCGCGGGTCTTTACCACCGAACGGACGCTGGCGCGGCGCTGCCAGCAGCAGCTTCACATGACGTTTGGTGAATGGCGGCAGCGGCTGCGCTTTCTGCGCGCCATCGTGCTGCTGGAGCAGGGCGAAAGCGTGCAGAGTATCGCCCATGAGCTGGGATACAGTTCCGCCTCGGCGCTGATTGTGATGTTTCAGCAGCAGGCGGGCACCACGCCGGAGCGCTACCGCGCCCGGTTAGGCTAACGCGGTGCTTTGTGCCAGAATAATTGCCTCTCATGCAACAGACAGGAAAGCCGTGGTGAAAATTCTGGTCGATGAAAATATGCCTTATGCCCGTGAGTTGTTCAGCCGGACCGGCGACGTGGTCGCGGTGCCGGGACGTCCGCTGCCGGTGGATGAACTGGCCGATGCCAGCGGGCTAATGGTGCGCTCAGTGACGCAGGTGAATGAGGCGCTGCTGGCGGGCAAGCCGGTGAAATTTGTCGGCACCGCCACGGCGGGCACCGATCATATCGACGAGGCCTGGCTTCAGCAGGCCGGCATTGCGTTCTCTGCGGCGCCCGGCTGCAACGCCATTGCGGTAGTGGAGTACGTTTTCTCCGCGCTGCTGCTGCTGGCGGAACGTGATGGTTTCCAGCTGCGCGATCGTACGGTCGGCATCGTGGGTGTCGGCAACGTCGGTGGACGGCTGCAGAAGCGCCTGGAAGCCTGGGGCATCAAAACCCTGCTGTGCGATCCGCCGCGCGCCGATCGCGGTGACGAAGGGGATTTCCTGTCGCTGGAGGCGGTGACCGCGCAGGCCGATATCCTGACTTTCCACACGCCGCTGTTCAAAGAGGGGCCTTATAAGAGCTGGCACCTGGCCGATGCCGCGCTGCTGATGGCGCTGAAGCCCAACACTATTCTGATTAACGCCTGTCGCGGCCCGGTGGTCGACAACGTCGCGCTGCTGGAGGTGCTGAAAATGCGGCACGACCTTAGCGTGGTGCTGGATGTCTGGGAGCCGGAGCCGGATCTCTCTCTGGCGCTGCTGGACAGGGTCGACATCGCCACGCCACATATTGCAGGCTACACGCTGGAAGGCAAGGCTCGCGGTACGACCCAGGTGTTCGAAGCCTGGTGTGATTTTATCGGTCAGCCGCAGCAGGTGCCGCTCAGCACCCTGCTGCCGGAGCCGGAATTCAGTGAAATCACCCTGAATGGTCCGCTGGATCAGCCAACGCTGAAACGCCTGGCGCATCTGGTGTATGATGTGCGCCGCGATGATGCCCCCCTGCGAAAAGTGGCGGCGCAGCCCGGCGAATTTGATCGCCTGCGTAAGCAATATCTGGAGCGCCGTGAGTGGTCATCGCTGCGGGTGAAGTGTAATGACGCCACCACGGCTGAGATGCTGAATCAGCTGGGCTTTAACGCAATCCACTCTCCGGCGTAACCGGCGCGCGATGCCGCAGTGAACGCAGGCGGCGCTGCCGCGTGCCGGGTTAAGGAGGGGGATAAATCTGAATCCCTGGGCGGTGAATATCACCGCCTTCTGTTTTTATGTCATTGTCTGGAGTAAACCAACATGTCTGACGGCTGGAATATTGCGCTACTGGGCGCGACAGGCGCAGTAGGGAACGCTGTACTGGAACTGCTGGCGGAACGCCAGTTCCCGGTTGGTGAATTGTATTTGCTGGCCAGCGAAAATAGCGCGGGCGAAAACAAACGTTTCGAGGGCCGCACGTTGCGGGTCGAAAATGCAGAGACGTTCGACTGGTCGCAGGCGCAGCTGGCCTTTTTCGTCGCGGGACGTGACGCCTCAGCCCGTTTTGCGGAGGAAGCGGCCAACGCCGGGTGTCTGGTCATCGACAGCAGCGAGCTGTTTGCGCTGGAGCCGGATGTGCCGCTGGTGGTACCGGATGTGAACCCGCACGTGCTGGCAGATTACCGTAATCGCAATATCATCAGCGTGGCGGATAATCTGGTCAGCCAGCTGCTGACCGCGATTAAACCGCTGCTCGATGCGGCCGGACTGAGCCGCCTGCAGGTGACCAATCTGATCTCGGTCTCCAGCTACGGCAAAGTGGCAGTCGATGCGCTGGCCGGTGAAAGTGCCCGCCTGCTGAATGGCATCCCGGCCGACGATCACCATTTTGGTCGTCAGCTGGCGTTTAACCTGATGCCGCAACAGGCGGATGCGGAAGGCAGCGTTGAGAGTGAGCGCCGGATGGTTGAACAGGTGCGTAAAGTGCTGCAGGACGAAGGCCTGCCGATTGCGGTCAGCAGCGTTCAGGCGCCGGTCTTCTACGGAAATGCGCAGATCGTGCACATTGAAAACCTGCGTCCGCTCTCGGCTGAGGAAGCGCGTGCCGAACTGGCGCTGGCGTCTGACATTCGTCTCAGCGAAGAAGATGAGGTGCCGACGCCGGTTACGGATGCCTCAGGCAACGGCGAGCTCAGCATCGGCGCTGTGCGCAACGACTACGGCATCCCGGAGCTGCTGCAGTTCTGGTCCGTGGCGGATAACATCCGTTTCGGCGGCGCGCTGATGGCGGTGAAAACCGCAGAGAAACTGGTTCAGGAGTACCTGTAACCATGTCCGAAGGTCAGACGCAAAAACTGGCGCTCGGCATAGAGTATGACGGCAGCCGTTACTACGGCTGGCAGCGCCAGAATGAAGTCCGCAGCGTGCAGGAGAAGGTTGAGCGTGCGCTGTCGAAAGTCGCCGATCATCCGGTCAGCATCTTTTGTGCCGGCCGGACAGATGCCGGGGTGCACGGCACCGGACAGGTGGTCCATTTCGACACCACGGCGCAGCGGCCTGACGGCGCCTGGACGCTGGGCGTCAACGCCAATCTGCCACCGGACATCGCCGTTCGCTGGGTGAAAGCGGTGCCGGAAGATTTCCATGCCCGCTTCAGCGCCACCGCCCGCCGCTATCGCTACCTGATCTACAATCAGCGTCTGCGTCCGGCGGTGCTGGCGCAGGGCGTGACGCACTTTTACCATCCTCTGGATGCGGAAAAGATGCAGCGCGCCGGGCAATGCCTGCTGGGCGAGAATGATTTCACCTCATTCCGCGCGGTGCAGTGCCAGTCGCGTACGCCGTGGCGCAACGTGATTCACCTCAACGTGACGCGTCAGGGCCCTTACGTGATTGTGGATATCAAAGCCAACGCCTTTGTGCATCACATGGTGCGCAATATCGTGGGCAGCCTGATGGAGATAGGCTGCGGCAACAAGCCGGAGTCATGGATGGCAACGCTGCTGGCGGCGAAAGATCGGACGTTAGCGGCCGCTACAGCCCGGGCAGAAGGGTTGTATCTGGTGGCGGTGGATTATCCATCCCACTTTGCGTTACCACAGCCGCCGATGGGACCCCTGTTCCTCGCGGATTAATTCACTTTCAGGACATTAAAGGGCACGCTATGGAGTTCCTCCATTTTCTGGTTGATTTTATTCTGCACATTGATGTGCACCTTGCCGAGCTGGTTGCTCAGTACGGCGTCTGGATTTACGCGATTTTGTTCCTGATTTTGTTCTGCGAAACCGGACTGGTGGTGACGCCCTTCCTGCCGGGCGACTCCCTGCTGTTTGTCGCAGGCGCGCTGGCAGCCCTGCCGGGGAACGATCTGAATGTGCATCTGATGGTGGCGCTGTTAGTGACCGCCGCGATTCTGGGCGATGCGGTGAACTACACCATTGGCCGGCTGTTTGGCAAACGGTTGTTCAGTAACCCGGACTCGAAGATTTTCCGCCGCAGCTATCTGGATAAAACCCATGCGTTTTATGCCCGTCACGGCGGAAAAACCATCATCCTGGCGCGCTTTGTGCCAATCGTCCGCACGTTTGCGCCGTTTGTCGCCGGTATGGGCCATATGTCCTATCGCCACTTCGCGCTGTTCAACGTCACCGGTGCGCTGTTATGGGTCCTGCTCTTCTCCTATGCGGGCTACCTGTTTGGCGATCTGCCGGTGGTGCAGGAAAACCTGAAGCTGTTGATTGTGGGCATTATCCTGGTCTCCGTCCTGCCGGGCGTCATCGAAGTCTGGCGTCATCGCCGTCAGGCTAAACAGCAGAAGCTGCCCTGAGACTTTGCTCAGGGGTAAGACCAGATTTTTATCCACAGTCTGAACAGGTTGTGGTTTAATGAGCGACATTTACCGTCTGCTGAAGCGGTTTTCAGCAGTATCAAGACGACTGGACCAGGTCAGTTTTAAACAGAAAGGTCATCAATGAGCTGGATTGAACGAATTCTTAATAAAAGCACCACGACGCCTGCGCGCAAAGCCAGTATCCCGGAAGGGGTCTGGACCAAGTGCGACAGCTGTGGCCAGGTTCTCTACCGCGCCGAGCTGGAGCGTAATCTTGAGGTCTGCCCGAAGTGTGACCATCACATGCGTATGCACGCCCGTGAGCGTCTCGGCAGTTTCCTCGACCAGGGCACCCTGGTTGAGCTTGGCAGTGAACTCGAGCCGAAAGATCTGCTCAAGTTCCGCGACTCCAAGAAGTACAAAGATCGTCTGGTCGCCGCCCAGAAAGACACCGGCGAAAAAGATGCATTGATCGTGATGAAAGGTCAGCTGCACGGCATGCCGGTTGTTACGGCCGCCTTTGAATTTGCCTTCATGGGCGGTTCAATGGGCTCTGTGGTCGGCGCGCGTTTTGTCCGTGCGGTTGAGCAGGCGTTAGAAGATAACTGTCCGCTGATCTGCTTCTCCGCCAGTGGCGGTGCGCGTATGCAGGAAGCGCTGATGTCGCTGATGCAGATGGCGAAGACCAGTGCGGCGCTGGCGAAAATGCAGGAGCGCGGTCTGCCTTACATTTCCGTGCTGACTGACCCGACCATGGGCGGCGTTTCCGCCAGTTTTGCCATGCTGGGTGACCTCAACGTGGCGGAACCGAAAGCGCTGATCGGCTTTGCCGGCCCACGCGTTATCGAACAGACCGTGCGTGAAAAACTGCCGCCAGGCTTCCAGCGCAGTGAGTTTCTGATTGAAAAGGGCGCGATCGACATGATCATCCGCCGTCCGGAAATGCGCTACAAACTGGCAAGCCTGCTGGCAAAAATGATGAACCTGCCGGCACCGCTGCATGACGGTGAACAGTCCGCCCCTGCGCCGACTGAATCAGAAAGCAACGAGGCCTGACAGGAGATAGAGAGGCGCGTCCACCGCGCCTCTTACCAATGCACCGTATACCGCAGCAGCAGTCTGCCGGGTATCAATAAGCAAAACGGGACATATGGACAATCTTCACCTTCCTCAAGCCACGTCGCCTTTGGCCACGTGGCTTTATTATCTTGAGCACCTGCATACCCAGGCGATCGAACTGGGTCTGGATCGCATTCGCCAGGTGGCACAACGTCTCGACCTGCTGAAACCCGCCCCCTTTGTTTTTACCGTCGCCGGTACCAACGGCAAAGGCACCACCTGCCGCACGCTGGAAACCCTGCTGATGGCCGCAGGCTATCGGGTTGGCGTCTACAGCTCACCCCATCTGGTGCGCTACACAGAGCGCGTCCGGGTTCAGGGAGAGGAGCTGAGCGAAGCGCAGCACTGCGCCAGCTTTGCGGAGATTGAAGCGGGACGGGCAGACATTTCACTGACCTATTTTGAATTCGGCACGCTCTCCGCGCTCAACCTGTTTCGCCAGGCGAAGCTGGATGTGGTGATCCTCGAGGTGGGCCTCGGCGGACGACTGGACGCCACCAATATCGTTGATGCTGATGTCGCCATCGTCACCAGCATTGCTCTGGATCATACCGACTGGCTTGGCCCGGATCGCGAAAGCATCGGGCGGGAAAAAGCGGGTGTGTTCCGGGCAGGCAAACCGGCGGTGGTCGGTGAGCCGGAAATGCCGCAGAGTATCGCCATGGTGGCGCAGGAAAAGGGCGCTAAGCTCATGCAGCGCGACCGTGAATGGTCCTTTCATGCGCAGGCGGAAAGCTGGTCGCTGCGGGATGCGGCCGGTGAGCTGAACGATTTGCCCCTGCCGCAGGTGCCGCTGCCCAACGCGGCGACGGCACTGGTGGCACTGCGCATGTCCGGGCTGGCGGTCAGCGAGGCGCAGATTCGCGCCAGCCTGCCGCTGGCGATGCTGCCAGGACGTTTTCAGACCATCAGTGAATCCCCGCGTGTGATTCTGGACGTGGCGCACAACCCGCATGCGGCGGGCTATCTGGCTTCTCGACTGGCCGCCCTGCCGGCACGCGGCAAAGTGCACGCGGTTGTGGGTATGCTGCATGATAAAGATATCGCCGGAACGCTGGCAGCGCTGGCTCCGGTGGTGGATGCCTGGTACTGCGCGCCACTCGATGGCCCGCGCGGTGCCACGGCGGAGCAGCTGCTGAGCAGCCTGCCGCAGGGCGAGGCGTTTAGCTCGGTTGAACTCGCCTGGCAGCAGGCGCGTCAGCAGGCCGCGCCGCAGGACGTTGTGCTGGTTTGTGGGTCATTCCACACCGTGGCGCAGGTCATGGAATCGATTGAAACGGAGAAAGGACGTGGCAAGTAAGTTTCAGAACCGTTTAGTCGGCACGATTATTCTGGTCGCCGTTGGCGTGATTGTCCTGCCAGGGCTGCTGGATGGTCAGAAAAAGCATTATAAAGAGGAGTTCGCGGCGATTCCGCTGGTGCCAAAACCGGACGACCAGCAGGACAGCGAAATGGTGCCGCCGGTCACGCAGTCGCTGCCGTCGCAGCCGCCGGAAGGGGCGGGCAATGCGGTGAGCAGCAGTAACGGCAGCGGTAAAACCAACGTGACGGCGGAACAGGGCCGCACCCAGCCGGAAGAGGAGAGCGATCCGGCTGTGGTCTCGCCGCCGCCGGTTCATCAGTCTGCGCCTGCGCAGACGGTCACGAAGCCGAAGGTCACCGAGCAGCAGAAAGCCAGAGTAACCGAGCAGCCTAAGCCGAAGCCTGTGGAACAGCCGAAGCCGAAAGTGGCAGAGCAGCCGAAGCCGAAGCCGGCTGAACAGCCAAAAGCGGTTGAGCAGCCGAAGGAAGAGACAGCGCCGAAAGCGGCAGAGACTACCGCGCCGGCAGGGCAGGCGTACGTGGTGCAGCTGGGCGCGCTGAAAAATGCCAGCAAAGTGAACGAGATCGTGGCACAGCTTCGGCTCTCGGGCTATCGCGCCTTTACCGTGCCGTCAACGCCAGTGCAGGGGCAGATTACCCGAATTTATGTCGGGCCGGACGCCTCTAAAGCCAAAATGCAGAGCGCAGTGGGCGAGCTGAAAAACATCTCCGGACTGGGCGGTGTGGTGAAACCCTACAGTGCCCGTTAATCAGGCGATTGGCGCTGCCGATAGCAGTAACAGGCAGCGTCTTTTATCGGCTGACGCGTTCATTTATAGCGCAGCGTGACGGAAAAAGTGACCATTTTCAACGGCATGAACGGCTGAGAATCACCCGGGCGATAGCGAATTTTTTTATCGCCTTTTTTATGGATGCAGAAAAGGAAAACCGCTACGCAAACGTTTTCTTTTTCTGTTAGAATGCGCCCCGAACTGGATGCAGGGGTGCAATTGCACTGGCGCTGGAAGAGTTCATGATCTGGATTGATTACGTCATTATTGCGGTAGTTGGTTTTTCGGCTCTGGTCAGCCTGATTCGTGGGTTTGTCCGGGAAGCCTTATCTCTTGTTACCTGGGGATGCGCGTTTTTTGTCGCCAGTCATTACTACGCCTACCTTGCAGTCTGGTTTACAGGTTTTGACGACGAACTGGTTCGTAACGGTATCGCCATCGGTGTGCTGTTTGTGGCAACCCTGATAGTCGGGGCCATAGTGAACTACGTTATCGGCACGCTGGTGGAAAAAACCGGCCTGTCGGGAACCGACCGGGTGTTGGGAGTCTGTTTCGGGGCGTTGCGTGGTGTGCTGATTGTGGCCGCTTTGCTGTTCTTCCTTGATACATTCACTGGCTTTTCCAAAAGTCCGGACTGGCAACAGTCTCAACTCATTCCCGAGTTCAGTTATATCATCAGGTGGTTTTTTGATTACCTGAAAAGCACGTCGAGTTTTTTACCCCGGTGATGTGACCGGGAGTGCGGCTTAATGAGGAAATGACAACATGTGCGGTATTGTCGGTATCACCGGTTTCATGCCGGTCAACCAGTCGATCTATGACGCGTTAACGGTGCTCCAGCACCGCGGGCAGGATGCCGCAGGCATTTGTACTATCGATGCGCTGAAATGTTTTCGCCTGCGAAAGGCAAACGGCCTGGTCAGCGACGTTTTCGAAGCACGTCACATGCAGCGTCTGCAGGGCAACATGGGCATTGGTCACGCGCGTTATCCTACGGCGGGAAGCTCCAGTGCCTCTGAAGCGCAGCCTTTCTACGTCAACTCGCCCTATGGCATCACTCTGGCGCACAACGGTAATCTGACTAACGCCCATGAACTGCGTAAGCACCTGTTCGAAAAGGGTCGCCGTCACGTTAACACCACGTCAGATTCCGAAATCCTGCTGAATATCTTTGCGCAGGAACTGGATCGCTTCCAGAACGATCCGCTGGAAGCTGACAACATTTTTTCTGCGGTTGCAGCCCTGCATCAGCAGGTGCGCGGTGCTTACGCCGTCGTGGCGATGATTATCGGACACGGCATGGTCGCCTTCCGCGATCCTAACGGCATTCGTCCGCTGGTCCTCGGCAAGCGCGTCATCGCTGATGGCCGTACCGAATATATGGTTGCCTCAGAGAGCGTGGCGCTTGATACGCTGGGCTTTGAGTTCATCCGTGACGTGGCGCCGGGTGAAGCGGTTTATGTCACTGAAGAGGGCCAGCTGTCGACCCGTCAGTGTGCTGAAAACCCGAAAAGCAATCCGTGCCTGTTCGAGTATGTCTATTTTGCACGTCCCGACTCGTTCCTCGACAAGATTTCGGTCTACAGCGCCCGTGTCCGTATGGGCACCAAGCTGGGCGAAAAAATTGCCCGCGAGTGGGAAGATCTCGATATCGACGTGGTGATTCCAATCCCGGAAACCTCAACCGATATCGCGCTGGAGATTGCGCGTATTCTCGATAAACCCTATCGCCAGGGCTTCGTGAAGAACCGCTACGTCGGCCGCACCTTTATCATGCCGGGCCAGCAGTTACGTCGCAGCGCAGTGCGTCGTAAGCTCAACGCGAACCGCGCGGAATTCCGTGATAAAAACGTGCTGCTGGTGGATGACTCCATCGTGCGTGGCACCACTTCCGAGCAGATCATTGAGATGGCGCGTGAAGCGGGCGCAAAACGGGTTTACCTGGCGTCAGCGGCCCCGGAAATTCGCTTCCCGAACGTCTACGGCATCGATATGCCGAGCGCCACGGAGCTGATTGCCCATGGCCGCGAAGTGGAAGAGATCCGTCAGCTGATCAAAGCGGATGCGCTGATTTTCCAGGATCTCAACGATCTGATCGAAGCGGTGCGTGAAGAGAATCCGGATATTACCCAGTTTGAATGTTCGGTTTTCAACGGCGTCTACGTGACCAAAGATGTCGATCAGCAGTATCTGGAGTATCTTGAGTCGCTGCGTAATGATGACGCGAAAGCGCTTCAGCGCCAGAACGAGGTCGAGAATCTCGAGCTGCACAACGAAGGCTGATATCCCCTGAAGGCGGACAGCACAGAACAGGGCGGGAGCAATCCCGCCCTGTTTGTTTTCAGAAATCGTCCGGCCGCGTTATGATGATGCATTAGCGGAGACAAGGTTGGACTATGAAACGACTCATCATTGGCATCTCTGGCGCAAGCGGGGTGATCTACGGCGTGCGCATGCTGCAGGTGTTGCAGCAGGTGGAAGAGGTGGAAACGCATCTGGTCATGAGTCAGGCGGCGCGACAGACGCTGGGACTGGAGAGCGACTACTCGGTTCGCGACGTACAGGCGCTGGCCGATGTGGTGCACGACGTGCGCGATATTGCCGCGAATATCTCCTCCGGGTCGTTTAAAACGCTGGGCATGGCGATTTTACCCTGCTCGATGAAAACCCTGTCAGGCATCGTTCACAGCTACAGTGACTCCCTGCTGACCCGGGCAGCGGACGTGGTGTTAAAAGAGCAGCGTAAACTGGTGTTGTGCGTGCGCGAGACCCCGCTGCATGTCGGTCATCTGCGCATGATGACCACGGCGGCCGAACTGGGGGCCATCATTATGCCGCCTGTTCCGGCGTTCTATCACCGTCCTGATACCATCGGGCAGATCATCGACCAGACCGTTAATCGCGTTATCGATCAGTTTGATATCGACCTGCCGGAAGATCTGTTTATGCGCTGGCAGGGTGCATAAAGTTCCGCGGGCGCACTTAATTAGTGCATAAGCGCGCCCCGGATCACTCTTCGTGCATCTGACGCACCAAAAGTTAACATCATCGCTTTTTCTCTTTTACTTCACTGCTATATTCCCCCCTATAAACAGGCGGTTTTCACCGCACTGGCGTCACGCTAACTGTGTGGATAACTTGCAGATCTGGCATGAAACATGCAGATTAATTAGCGCATTCACATCACGAACCACATAACAAAAAGCACTTCACTTGAGGGTAATCTATGAAAAAGCGTGTTCTGGCTCTTTCCCTGATGCTGGGCTTATCCAGTGCTGCCAGCGTCTTTGCGGCGGTTCCGGGGTCAATCCGCATCGGTACAGATCCAACTTACCCACCGTTTGAGTCGAAAAACGCGCAAGGCAAGTTAGTGGGCTTCGATATCGACCTCGCTAACGAAATCTGCAAACGTATCCATACCCAATGTACCTATGTCGAAAGTGATTTCGATGCGCTGATCCCTTCACTGAAAGCGAAGAAAATTGATGCCATCATCTCCTCACTCTCCATCACAGCAAAACGTCAGGAAGAGATCGCCTTCTCAGAAAAACTCTACGCCGCCAACGCACGTTTAGTGGCACCGAAGGGATCAAAAATCGAGCCGACGATTGAATCGCTGAAAGGCAAAAACATCGGTCTGCTGCAGGGCACCACGCAGGAAACCTATGCCAATGAGAACTGGCGGCCAAAAGGGGTGACGATTACGCCTTATGCGAACCAGGATCTGGTCTATCAGGATCTGAATGCAGGGCGTATTGATGCCGCTTTCCAGGATGAAGTTCAGGCCAGCGAAGGCTTCCTGAAGCAGCCGGTGGGCAAGAACTACGCGTTTGCCGGTCCGGCGGTAAAAGATGACAAGATCTTTGGTGTCGGAACAGGCATGGGGCTGCGTAAAGATGACAGCGAGCTGAAGGCCGCTATCGACAAAGCCTTTACTGATATGCGTAAAGATGGCACCTACGACAAGATTGCGAAGAAATACTTCGATTTCAATGTGTACGGCGACTAACCATCCTGTCGCTTTATCCTCTGGCTGCTGAAGCCCGCCGGAACGGACGGCTTAACGCCGCTGCGCCCCGGGCGGATGGCAGAGACGCCAGAGTGATAAAGCTAAACTGCCCGTCGATGTCTGGCGGGCAGCGTTTTGTTTTCACTCCACGACAGGACCCTTTCGATGCTGTATGGCTATTCTGATGTAATTCTCAGGGGCACACTGGTGACGCTGGAACTGGCGCTCACTTCCGTGGTGCTGGCAGTGCTGCTGGGGCTGATCGGCGCAGGCGCGAAACTGTCGCGCAGCCGGCCTCTGGCGATGATTTTTGAAGGCTACACCACGCTGATCCGTGGCGTGCCCGACCTCGTATTAATGCTGCTGATCTTCTACGGTCTGCAGATTGTCCTCAACCAGATCACCGATGCGCTGGGCATGGCGCAGTTTGATATCGACCCGATGGTCGCCGGTATCATCACGCTCGGCTTTATCTATGGTGCCTACTTTACTGAAACGTTCCGGGGTGCCTTTATGGCGGTGCCGAAGGGGCAGATTGAAGCGGCCACCGCGTTTGGTTTTACCGGCGCGCAGGTGTTTCGCCGCATTCTGTTCCCGGCCATGATGCGCTATGCGCTGCCCGGCATCGGTAACAACTGGCAGGTGATCCTGAAAGCCACCGCGCTGGTCTCGCTGCTCGGACTGGAAGATGTCGTCAAGGCGACGCAGCTGGCCGGAAAAAGCACCTGGCAGCCGTTCTATTTCGCCATCGTGGCGGGCGTGATTTACCTGCTGTTCACCACGCTGTCGAATGGCGTGCTGTGGTGGCTGAACCGGCGCTATACGGTAGGCGTGAAGAGGGCGACTTATGATTGATATTATTCAGGAATACTGGAAATCGCTGCTCTGGACAGACGGTTATCGCTTTACCGGCGTGGCAATCACGCTCTGGCTGCTGATCCTCTCGGTCGCCATTGGCGGATGCCTGGCAATTCTGCTGGCGATTGCGCGGGTTTCCCCTAATCGCTTTATCAGTTTTCCGGTCTGGCTCTTTACCTACGTCTTTCGTGGCACGCCGCTCTATGTGCAGCTGCTGGTGTTTTACTCCGGGATGTACACGCTGGAGATTGTGAAAGGCACGGAGCTGCTGAATGCCTTTTTCCGCAGTGGCCTGAACTGTACATTACTCGCCTTTACGCTTAACACCTGCGCCTACACCACGGAGATCTTTGCCGGGGCCATTCGTTCGGTGCCGCACGGGGAGATTGAGGCGGCGCGGGCATATGGCTTCTCGACCTTTAAACTCTATCGCTGCATCATTCTGCCGTCGGCGCTGCGTACGGCGCTGCCAGCCTACAGTAACGAAGTGATTCTGATGCTGCACTCAACGGCGCTGGCCTTCACCGCGACGGTGCCGGATCTGCTGAAAATCGCGCGGGATATTAACTCCGCGACCTATCAGCCGTTCACCGCTTTCGGCCTGGCGGCGGTGTTATACCTGATTATCTCTTACGTGTTGATCAGCCTGTTCCGCCTGGCGGAACGCCGCTGGCTGGCCCACGTGAAACCCTCTTCATCGCATTGAGTAGAACTATGGCTGACAATAAATTAAGCGTCACCGAATTGCATAAACGTTACGGTGAACATGAAGTGCTGAAAGGGGTCTCGTTAACTGCTAAAGCGGGCGATGTGATCAGTATCATAGGATCGTCCGGTTCAGGGAAAAGTACCTTTTTACGCTGCATCAACTTTCTCGAAAAACCGAGTGAAGGCAGCATCGTCGTCAACAACCAGCAGATCAACTTAGTCCGTGACAAAGATGGTCAGCTGAAAGTGGCTGATAAAGAGCAGCTGCGCGCATTGCGCACCAGCCTGACCATGGTGTTCCAGCACTTCAATCTCTGGAGCCACATGACGGTGCTGGAAAACGTGATGGAAGCGCCGATTCAGGTGCTGGGACTGAGCAAGGCGGAAGCGCGTGAACGGGCGATCCGCTATCTCGATAAAGTGGGCATTGACGCACGGGCACAGGCGAAGTATCCGGTTCATCTCTCGGGTGGTCAGCAGCAGCGTGTCTCGATTGCGCGTGCGCTGGCCATGGAGCCGGAAGTATTACTGTTTGATGAGCCGACCTCGGCGCTCGATCCGGAGCTGGTAGGCGAAGTGCTGCGCATCATGCAGAAGCTGGCTGAGGAGGGCAAAACCATGGTCGTTGTTACCCATGAGATGGAGTTCGCCCGCCACGTTTCCAGCCACGTCATATTCCTGCATCAGGGCAAAATCGAAGAGCAGGGAGCGCCTGCGGAGCTGTTCGGTAACCCGAAAAGCCCGCGACTGCAGCAGTTCCTCAAGGGATCGCTGAAGTAACGGATAGCGGGGCGGACAGGTGCGGGAAGCAGGGCATCGGCGTGACGTGCCCTGCGCCGGTACGCTGCCTGCCCGCTGCGTCACGTCTGCAGTAACTTCAGCGCCGTGTCCTCGTCGGTCACCAGACCCGATACCCAGCCGCCCTGTAAGGCGGCCCGGATCGCCGGATACTTGCGTTCGCTACCGGCAAAGCCAATGATTTTGCGCTGTGTCTGGCTTTCCAGATGCACGCTGGTCAGGAGTTCATCCGTTTCCCCCCACACGCGTTCACCCTCCTGATTGAAAAAGTGACCGAGCATCTCGCCTGCGACGCCACGCGCATTCAGCGCCTCAACCTGCGCATCGGTAATAAATCCCTCGGCGTTCAGCGGACAGCCTGGCATTACCTCGCCAATCCCGACAAAGGCTACGTCTGCCCGTAAGGCGCGTTCGGTGACGCGCTGGTAGACCTTATGCTGCACCCACATCGCTTTATCTTCAGGCGTGTCGGCGTAGAGGGGGGCCGGAATAAAGAAATACTTACCCTGCATCTTTTCGGCCATCTTCAGCGGGACATCATAGCGTGTCCCGGAATCATCCCGCGCGATGGCGCCAATCATCGAAACGCAATGATGCTGCGGGCGATCCACCCAGGGCAACGCGTCGATAATCGAGCGTAAGGTTTTACCGGAACCAATGCCAAAGACCTGTGGCGCTTCCTCACTGATGAACTGTGCCATTACCGTCGCCCCTTCAACGGCCAGCATTTGCTGAATGGCATCCTCGTTCAGACTGGCCGAGGGCACGACGCGACAGAGTTCCAGGCCAAACTTCTCCTGGACCTCACGCGCCAGCTGCAGACAGTGCGTGACGGGATGATCGATTTTTACGCTCACCATGCCCATTTCACGAGCACTGGATACCAGACGCTGCGCCACCTGGCGCGACAATCCCAGTGCCTGCGCAATCTCCTGCTGTGTCACGCCCGCAACGTAATACATCCATGCGGCACGCGCGGCCAGCTCCTGCTTTTTCTCTTCTCTGCTCATCACGCTGTTCCGTCGAATTCAGAGAGACATCTTAACGCGAGCCGGGCAAAAAGCGCTAACCGGGCAAAAGCCCAACAAGAGAGCAAAAATATTATTTGTGACAGAGCTCGCAGAAGGATCCGCGTAATGAACACTATGCTAACGGCTATCGGGCAAATGCCCCTCACTGTGGCAAATGTTTAATTGAGGCGATTATGAGCAATCAATCCGTTTGGATGCATATCGGCGCAGGATCTTTTCATCGGGCACATCAGGCGTGGTATCTGCATCAGCTGCGTAAGCAGGGCGACGAAAGCTGGGGCATCGCGCTGGGCAATATCCGCCAGGATGCCGCGCCGCTGCTTGATCAGCTCGCGCGGCAGCAGGGCGAATATGTGCTGGAAACCGTAACGCCCGAAGGTGAGCGCGACTATGAGACCATCACGTCGCTGCGCAAAATTTTGCCCTGGGATAGCGACATCAGCGCGCTGATTGAGCAGGGCGCCCGTGCGGAAACACGTGTGATTAGCTTCACCGTGACAGAAGCAGGTTACTACCTGACGCCAGCGTTTACGCTGGATCTCAGTCAGGCGGACGTGAAGGCCGATCTGGGTGGCGATATCCGCACCCTCTACGGCGCACTCAGCCGCATTCTGACACAGCGGGTTGCCGTGGGCGGGGCACCGGTCACGCTGCTGAACTGCGACAATCTGCGCCACAATGGCGAGCGCTTTCGTGACGCCTTCCTGGCGTTTCTGACGGCCAAAGGCGATACCGCGCTGGCCGACTGGGTGCGTACACAGACCCGCTCACCGAATACCATGGTCGATCGCATCACCCCGCGACCCACCCCGCAGGTGGCCGAACGCGTGCAGGCGGCGACCGGCAGAGAGGAGGGTGCCGCAGTGATGGCCGAATCTTTTATTCAGTGGGTCATTGAGGATGATTTTATTGCCGGACGCCCGGCACTGGAAAAGGTGGGCGTTGAGCTGGTGGAATCGGTGCTGCCGTGGGAAGAGGCGAAAATTCGCATCCTTAATGCGACCCATGCCGCGATTGCCTGGGCGGGCACGCTGATTGGGCTGAACTATATTGATGAGAGCACCCGTCATCCGGCCATCTATCAACTGGCGCACGACTACGTGACCCAGGATGTCATTCCCTCACTTTCACCCAGCCCGCTCGATCTGGCGGATTATCGCGATGTGGTGCTGGCCCGCTTCAGTAATCCCTATATTCAGGACACCAATCAGCGCGTCGGTGCCGATGGCTTGTCCAAAATTCCCGGCATGGTGACGCCAACCCTGCAGGCGTGTTACCAGCGCGGCGTGCAGCCGACTGCAACGGCGGTGATCCCGGCACTCTTCTTCCTGTTTATGCAGCGCTGGGCCAGTGACGACTTACCCTATCCCTATCAGGATGGCGCGCTTCAGGCCGAAACGCTGCGTAAACAGTTCGCCAGCGCCGATCCGCTCCGTGCGTTCCTGAGCGATCGCGCGCTGTTTGCGGAACTGGCGTCCGACAGGGCGTTTCATGAGTTGGTGACGCGCCAGGTGGCGAATCTGCAGCAGTGGCTGAAGCAGCCTGAACTGGCGGCGGTGTAATCATGTATCTCGGTATTGATATCGGTACCTCCGAGCTTAAAGCGCTGATCGTGAACACGCAGGGTGAGATTGTGGCGTCTCAGCACGCCACGCTCAGCGTGCAGCGTCCGCATCCTCACTGGGCAGAACAGGAGCCTGAACGCTGGTGGCAAGCCTGCTGTGAGGTTCTGGCGGGATTGCGTCATCAGTCTCCGCAGGCCTGGGCTGAGATTCGCGCGATAGGATTGTCCGGTCAGATGCACGGGGCCGTGCTGCTGGATGCCGGAGGCAGGGTGCTGCGTCCATGTATTCTGTGGAACGACACGCGCAGCGCACCACAGTGTGAAAGGCTGGCGAAGCAGCATCCCCGGATGATAGCGATCAGCGGCAATATGATTATGCCTGGCTTCACTGCACCAAAGCTCTGCTGGGTTGCGGAACATGAGCCAGAGATCTTCAGCCGTATCGATAAGGTGTTGCTGCCGAAAGATTACCTGCGCTGGTGTCTGACCGGACGCTTTGTCACTGAGCCTTCGGATGCTGCCGGAACGCTGTGGCTCGATGTATCCCGGCGTGACTGGTCGGACGAACTGCTGGCCATCACCGGACTGACGCGTGCCGCCATGCCTGAACTGGTGGAAGGCAGTGCAGTAAGCGGACATCTGCAGGCGACACTGGCGAGCGAGTGGGGCTTATCCACCTCAGTCACGGTGGCAGGCGGCGGCGGGGACAATGCCGCGTCGGCCGTCGGGGTCGGCGCGGTGAACGCCGGGGATGCTTTTATCTCACTGGGGACGTCCGGGGTGATTTTTGTCGTCAATGACCGCTTGCAGGCGGACCCGCAATCCGGGGTGCACGCCTTTTGCCATGCGCTGCCGGGCCGCTGGCATCAGATGAGTGTGATGCTCAGCGCCGCCAGTTGTCTGCGCTGGCTGTGCAATCTGCTGTCAGTGAGTGAAAGCCAGCTGATGGAGGAGATGGCTCAGCTCAGTGATGAACAGCTGCGCAGTGCCCCGATTTTTCTGCCCTATCTCTCCGGGGAGCGCACCCCTCACAACGATCCTGACGCCTCCGGTTCTTTCTTCAATCTGCGCCATGAAACGCCGCGCGCCCTGCTGGGCTATGCGCTGATTGAAGGCGTGGCATTCGGACTGGCTGATGGGGCAGAGGCGCTCGGCGAGGCCCGGCACCCCATTCAGCAATACAGCCTCACCGGTGGAGGCGCGCGCAGCACGCTGTGGGCGCAATTGATTGCTGATGTGCTGCAACTGCCGGTTGTTACTCACCCGGCCAGCGCCTCTGGCGCGCTGGGGGCGGCACGTCTGGCGTGGCTGGCTGATGGCGGTGCTGAGCATGAGGTGTGTCTGAAGCCGCCAGTCCAGGCGCGCTATCAACCGGACGACGCTCGTGCAGCCGTGCTGCAACAGCGGCTGCGTCTGTTCCGGGAACTCTACATCCAGCAGCAACAGGTGCGTAACCTGCTGCCTGCCTGACGACTAACCAAACAGAAGGTGATTGTGATGCAATCGAACGAATACTGGTTTGGCTTACCGAAAAAGATGTTCTGGGGCTTTCTCGCTATCGCCATCTTTATGGCGGGTGATGGCTTTGAAATGGCGTTTCTGTCGCGCCATATTACCGACATGGGCTTTTCGCCCGCGCAGTCTGCCGTCGTGTTCACCTTCTATGGTCTGGCAGCCGCGCTGGCAGCCTGGGCTTCGGGTGTGGTCGCCGAGCTGATCACGCCGCAGCGCGCGATGATGATTGGCTTTGTGCTGTGGATCGTCATGCATGCCCTGTTTATGTCGCTTGGGCTTGGGCTGCATAACTATCCCCTCATGGTGCTGTTTTACGGCATTCGCGGGCTGGCTTATCCGCTGTTTATCTACTCTTTCATGATGATGCTGGTGCAGGTCTTACCGCGCGAGAAACTGGCGGCGGCGACCGGCTGGTTCTGGGCGATGTATTCAATCGGCATTGGCGTGGTGGGCAGCTATCTGCCCAGTCTGACCATTCCGATGCTGGGGGAGACCGGAACGCTGTGGCTGGCCATCATCTGGGTAGCCTGTGGCGGGATTCTTGCCTGGTTCAGCCTGCGCAACGTGCCGGTGGATCGTTCCCGCGTGAATCTGCCGATGCGTGACAAGATGACAGAGATGTCGCGTGCCGTGACCATCCTGTTCACCAATCAGCATATCTTTTATGCCTGCCTGATTCGCATCATCAACACGCTGTCGCTGTTTGGTTTCGCCATTATCATGCCACTGCTGTTTGTCGACCGTCTCGGCTTTACCATCTCTGAATGGCTGCAGATCTGGGCGGTGTTCTTCTTCGTTACCATCTTTACGAATATCTTCTGGGGCCTCACCGGTGAGAAGCTGGGCTGGATCCGTCAGGTACGCTGGTTTGGTTGCCTGGGAATGGCTATCTCCAGCCTGACCTTCTATTACCTGCCGCTGTATGCAGGACATAATTTCTGGGTGGCATTAATTCCTGCGGTCATGCTGGGGATCTTTGTCGCCGCGTTTGTGCCGATGACCGCCGTCTTTCCGACGCTGGAGCCGCATCACAAAGGGGCAGCGGTCTCAATTTACAATCTCTCCGCGGGACTCAGTAACTTTGTGGCACCGGCTATCGCCTCTGTCATGCTGCCATTCTTCGACATCGTCGGAGTGGTATGGGCCTACACCGCGCTGTATGTGTTCGCTGGCGTGCTGACCTTTATTATCCGCGTGCCCCAACCGGGGCACACGCGGGAAGAGAAGGCGATGCAGTCGCGGGTCGCCGGACAGCGAAGCTAGTTACCCCTGCGGCGGCCCCGGGCCGCTGCAGGGTTATCCTGCGACATCCTGCAAGGCTTCCTGCAAATCGTACCAGCGGAAGCCGAATCCAGAGGCTTCCAGCCGCTTCGGCAGCACATGCTGACCGCCCAGCACCAGCACCGACGACTCCCCCATCATCAGCTTAATGGCGCTGGCAGGCGTGCGCATAAAGGCCGGACGATGCATCACCCGCCCCAGCGTGGCGGCAAACTGCTCATTGCGCACCGCGTAAGGAGCCACCATGTTGAACGGGCCGTGCAGATCCTCATGATCCAGCAGCCAGAGAATCGCGTTGACCATGTCATCGATATGGATCCACGGCATATACTGTTTGCCACTGCCGATCGGCCCGCCCGCGCCAAACTTAAACGGCAGTTTCATTTTACTGAGTGCGCCGCCTTCACGAGCCAGCACCACGCCGGTGCGTATCAGGCAGACGCGGGTACGTTCACTCGCGGCGCTGAGCGCCAGCTGCTCCCAGCGGGCGCAGAGCTGATGGGTAAACTCATCATGGCCCTCATCCTCTTCAGTCAGCACCAGATCGCCGGTATTGCCATAGAAGCCGGTTGCCGAACCGGAAATCAGGACGGCGGGTGGTGTTGCGCTGGCATTAATCAGTGAGGCAATCTGCTCGGTGATCTGCCAGCGGCTTTCGCAGAGCTGCTGTTTATGCGGTTCTGTCCAGCGTTTATCGGCAATGGGTTCGCCCGCCAGGTTAATCACGGCATCAATGTTATTGAGGTTTGTCTGCTGCGCCAGACCTGACCAGAGCGCCACGCTCTCGCCCAGTTTTTCGCGTGCGCTGACGATATCCCGCGTCACGACACTGATCTGATGCCCCAGCTGTTGCAGCCGTGGAATCAGATGACGCCCAATCAGTCCCGTGCCACCGGTAATAAGAATGTGCATGTTGCGGCTCCCTTTGTGTTTTTGTTATCTGCTCCTTTCAGCATAGAAGAGCGGAGCCACTCTGAAGTGTGTCGCGTCGCGCTTTGTTATTCCGGCGTGAGAGGTCGGAGCAGCTCAGCGTTGCCTTCACAAAAAAAAGTCGGTAAACATGATGCAACCCTGACAGCCAATCGAGGTAACCGATGAATTATCCGCCCATTGTCCTGTGGTCAGATTCATCATTTTTCAGTCCTTATGCCATGTCTGCCTATGTTGCTCTTACCGAAAAAGGGGTGCCTTTTCAGCTGAAACGCGTCGATTTATCGCAGAATCAGCAATATGCGGAGGCCTATCGGGCGCTGTCACTGACCTGCCGTGTGCCAACGCTGCAGATTGACAGCTTTCTGCTGAGCGAGTCTTCCGCCATCAGCGAATATCTGGAAGAGCGTTTTCCGGCGCCTGAATTTGAGCGGCTCTATCCCCATGACCGCGAGAAGCGCGCCCGCGCCAGAGAGATTCAGGCCTGGCTGCGCAGTGACTTTATGTGGATCCGCCAGGAGCGCCCGACGGAAGTGCTGTTTGCCGGTGAACGTTTTGCGCCACTGACGGCGTCAGCACAGCAGGCGGTCACTAAACTGATTGCAGCCGTTGAGCGCCTGCTGCCGGAAGGGCAGCAGAACCTGTTTGGCGAATGGTCCATCGCGGATACCGATCTGGCGGTGATGCTCAACCGGCTGGTATTGCATGGCGATCCCTTACCGACACGTTTGCAGCACTATGCTGAATTTCAATGGCAGCGAGCCTCAGTCCAGCTGTGGTTAGCAGAAAGTGGTAAAAATCGATAACTGTCAGGGCTTGCTCAGGCTGACGGAAGTGATTACCTTACGCCACATTAAAATAACAAGTGGCAAACTGCGTGCATCTGGGCACGCCAAACAGGAAAGGGTTACGGATGGTGGATCAAACTGCGGGTGACGGCATCGAGTGGGTCGATATTGTAAGCGAAGAGAATGAAGTCGTTGCTCAGGCGACACGTGCGCAGATGCGCGCTCAGTGCCTGCGTCACCGCGCCACCTATATCGTGGTTCATGACGGTATGGGCAAGATTCTGGTTCAGCGTCGCACGGAAACAAAAGATTTCATGCCGGGCAAACTCGACGCAACGGCGGGTGGCGTGGTGCAGAGCGGTGAGGATATGCTGGAGTCTGCGCGTCGCGAAGCTGAAGAGGAACTGGGCATTGCCGCCGTGCCTTTTGCTGAGCATGGCAAATTCTACTTTGAAGATCAGCACTGCCGCGTCTGGGGTGGCCTGTTCAGTTGCGTGTCCCACGGGCCTTTCGCGATGCAGGAGTCCGAGGTCGATGAGATTTTCTGGATGACGCCCGACGAGATCACCGCCCGCTGCGATGAGTTTACTGACGATTCGCTGAAAGCGCTGTCGCTGTGGATGAGTCGTAACGGCGATAGCCGCGACTGAGACGGTTCCGGCGCCTTGCCTCAACGGGCAGCGCCGAATCGCACGTTTGCGGATTAAAAAAAAGGCATGCCCCGGGGCATGCCTTTTCTGTTCTCACCTGGCGCTTAGCCTTCAGCCTGCTGCGACTGAATGGCGGTCAGTGCGATGGTGTAGACGATGTCGTCGACCAGCGCGCCGCGCGACAGGTCATTGACCGGCTTACGCATCCCCTGCAGCATCGGCCCGATCGAGATCAGATCGGCTGAACGCTGAACCGCTTTGTAGGTGGTGTTACCGGTGTTGAGATCCGGGAAGATAAACACGGTGGCGCGACCCGCAACCTGTGAGTTGGGCGCTTTTGATTTTGCCACATCTTCCATGATGGCGGCGTCATACTGCAGCGGACCATCGATCACCAGGTCAGGACGTTTTTCCTGCGCAATCCGTGTGGCTTCACGCACTTTTTCCACGTCGCTACCTGCACCGGAGGTGCCGGTGGAGTAGGAGATCATCGCCACACGCGGGTCGATACCAAAGGCTTTGGCAGAATCGGCGGACTGAATCGCGATTTCGGCCAGCTGCTCAGCGGTAGGGTCCGGGTTAATCGCGCAGTCACCGTAAACCAGCACCTGCTCAGGCAGCAGCATAAAGAACACCGATGAAACCAGTGAGCTGTTCGGCGCGGTTTTGATCAGCTGCAGTGGCGGACGAATGGTGTTGGCGGTGGTATGAACCGCACCGGATACCAGACCATCCACTTCACCGCTCTCCAGCATCATGGTGCCCAGCACCACGTTATCTTCCAGCTGCTCCTGCGCGACAACTTCGGTCATACCTTTGTTCTTGCGCAGCTCAACCAGGCGCGGCACATAGTTTTCACGAACCTGTTCCGGGTCAACGATCTCAACCCCTTTGCCCAGCTCAACCCCCTGAGCCGCCGCAACACGCTGGATCTCATCCGGGTTGCCTAACAGCACGCAGGTGGCGATACCGCGTTCAGCACAGATAGCGGCCGCTTTAACGGTGCGCGGCTCATCGCCCTCTGGCAGAACGACGCGTTTGCCCGCTTTACGCGCCAGCTCGGTCAGCTGATAACGGAAGGCCGGTGGCGACAGGCGACGGCTGCGTTCTGACGTGGCGGTCAGCGACTCAATCCAGTCAGCGTTGATGTAGCTGGCAACATACTCCTGCACTTTCTCAATGCGCTGGGTGTCGTCAGCCGGGACTTCAAGGTTGAAGCTCTGCAGGCTCAGGGAGGTCTGCCAGGTGTTGGTTTTCACCATAAATACCGGCAGGCCGGTCTGGAAGGCGCGATCGCAAAGACGGGCGATGCGATCGTCAATCTCGTAGTTTCCGGTCAGCAGGATAGCGCCGATCTCGATGCCGTTCATGGCGGCCAGACAGGCGGCGACCAGCACATCCGGGCGGTCTGCGGAGGTGACCAGCAGAGAGCCAGGACGGAAATGTTCCAGCATGTGCGGGATACTGCGGGCGCAGAAGGTTACCGATTTCACCCGGCGGGTCTGAATCTCACCTTCGTTGATGATGCGCGCACCCAGGTGGCGGCACATGTCGATCGCGCGGGTCGCAATCAGATCAAAGCTCCACGGCACGCAGCCCAGAACCGGCAGCGGGCTGTCTGAGAAAAGCTGCTTAGGATCGATATTGGCGATGCTGGCTTTCGACGAATCATCGAAGATCTCTGACAGGTCAGGGCGGGTACGTCCCTGATCGTCAACCGGCGCGTTCAGTTTATTGATGATCACGCCCGTGATGTTTTTATTCTTCTGACCGCCGAAGCTGCTCTGGGTCAGCTCAATGCGCTCTTTCAGCTGGGCCGGTGAGTCATTACCCAGCGCCATCACAAAGACGATCTCGGCATTCAGCGTTTTGGCAATTTCATAGTTCAGTGCGTTGGCGAACTGATGCTTACGGGTCGGCACCAGACCTTCAACCAGCACCACTTCCGCATCCTGCGTGTTGGCGTGATAGCGGGAGATGATCTCCTCCATCAGCACATCCTGCTGGTTCGATCCCAGCAGTGATTCCACACGGGACATCTGCAGCGGTTCGGCCGCAGGAATCGAGGAGTTCTTGCGAATGATAGTGGTGGTTTGATCCGGGGTATCGCCGCCGGCACGCGGCTGCGCAATCGGCTTAAAGACGCTGAGGCGGACGCCTTTGCGCTCCATGGCGCGGATAACGCCGAGGCTGACGCTGGTCAGGCCGACGCTGGTGCCGGTCGGAATGAGCATAATTGTACGTGACACGTTTGAACCTCTCAGTAATGGCAGGGTGTCAAAAACAACTCCGTCAGCCTGAGCTGACGGAGAGAAGGGGTTATGCAGTCAGACGCGCGGCGTCCTGGGCGATGACCAGCTCTTCGTTGGTCGGAATCACCAGGGCCGGACGGGTGCCTTCTTTATTGATGTAGCCAGATTTACCGAAGCGCGCTGCAAGGTTGCGATCATGATCAACCTCAAAGCCCAGCAGCGCCAGTTTTTTCAGTGAAAGTTCACGCACCATCGCCGCGTTCTCACCGATGCCGCCGGTGAAGACCACGGCATCAAGACGACCGTCCATCAGCGCCGTGTAGCTGCCGATATATTTCGCCAGGCGGTGGCAGAACACATCCATCGCACGTTTCGCATCTTCTTTCGTCGCGTAGTTATCTTCCACGTAGCGGCAGTCGCTGGTGACTTCGGTCAGACCTAACAGGCCAGACTCTTTGGTCAGCAGTTTATTGATGGCGTCAACGCTCATGCCCAGTGTGTCGTGCAGGAAGAAAACAATCGCCGGGTCGATGTCGCCACTGCGGGTGCCCATCACCAGCCCTTCCAGTGGGGTCAGCCCCATGGAGGTATCGACGCACTCGCCATTTCGGATGGCAGAGACAGAACCGCCGTTACCAAGATGGCAGGTGATGATGTTCAGTGATTCAAGCGGTTTATTGAGCATGCTGGCCGCTTCGTGTGTCACATAGAAGTGGCTGGTGCCATGCGCGCCGTAGCGACGCACGCCGTGCTCTTTATACAATTTGTAGGGCAGTGCGTAGAGGTAAGACTCTTCCGGCATTGTCTGATGGAAAGCGGTGTCGAATACGGCGACATTCTTATCTGACAGGTGCGGGAAGTTTTTCATCGCTTCATCAATCCCGATCAGATGAGCCGGGTTATGCAGCGGGGCAAAGGAGGAGGCGTCTTTGATGCCCTGAATCACCTCTTCAGAGATGATAACGGACTGAGTCAGCTTCTCGCCGCCATGAACAATACGATGACCGATTGCAGCAATTTGTGCCGAAAGCTCTGGTTTTTGTGCCAGAATGGATTTAACGATGAAGTTCAGCGCTTCGCTATGCGCTGCACCGGCACCGAGAGGCGCTTCCTGTTTTTCGCCGTCCAGTTTCCATTTAATACGTGCTTCAGGAAGGTGGAAACATTCTGCCAGGCCCGACAGGAACTCTTCGCCGCTGGCAGGGTTGAGGATGGCAAACTTAAGGGAAGAGCTGCCACAGTTCAGAACCAGAACTAACTTACTCGACATGGAAGTACCTATTTTTTGAGAGTGGCTAAATAAAACGCAATCAGACTAACAGCGTAGCCCATGAAAGCTGGTAGATTAATGACAAACATCATGCGGTAGACAGAAATCTGCATTTCCGCAAAAAATTTCGGTAATCTTACGCAAAAATTTGAAGATCGCCTTGTCGAAACATGGCTCAAGCCTCTTCCCAACGGCATCCCGCGCCCGGAAAGGTGTTGAAACGGCGTCAGAATAGCTGGAGTCATCTTTAAAGACAAAAAAAATTGAAGGATGTCACGTAAAGTTGTGTGGTTATAACTTTTTTTTAATGTTTGCAGGATTAGTTGAGGTGAGCCATGGCGAATGAATCTGGCAGTACCAATTGGTTTCAGATGTTTCAGCGCGGTCAGCACTACATGAAGACCTGGCCTGCTGATAAGCGCCTGGCCCCCGTGTTTCCGGAAAACCGTGTTTCATCCGTGACGCGTTTTGCCATTCGCTTTATGCCTCCCCTGGCGATTTTTACCCTGACCTGGCAGATCGCAATGGGTGGCCAGCTTGGCCCGGCCGTGGCGACGGCGCTGTTTGCCTGCAGCCTGCCGATGCAGGGGTTATGGTGGCTCGGTAAGCGTTCTGTTACGCCGCTGCCGCCGACGCTGCTGAGCTGGTTTCATGAAGTCCGCGCCCGACTGGAAGAGGCGGGACAGGCTATCGCGCCGGTAGAAGGCAAACCGACCTATCAGGCGCTGGCCGACCTGCTGAAACGCGCGTTTAAACAGCTTGACCGCACGTTCCTCGACGATCTCTGACCCTCTTCAGGCGGGCGGTGATTTAATTACCGCTAACCCGCAACCAAATCAAAGAAAGGTGATACGGCGATTTCCGTATCGCTAACGCTATGTAATCATTTCCTCCTTGTCGATTAACTGAGCGGTCGCCGACCGGGAGCGAATGATGGAAATGACCCATGCACAGCGTTTAATTCTTACCAACCAGTACAAAATCATGGCGATGCTGGAGCCGGAAAATGCTGAACGTTTTCGCCGTTACCAGACCATCATTGAACGCGGTTATGCACTGCAGATGCGGGAGCTGGATAAAGAGTTCGGCGAACTCAGCGAAGCAACCTGCCGGACGGTGATCGACATTATGGAAATGCATCACGCGCTGCACGTCTCCTGGTCAAACCTGAAAGAGAAAAGTCAGACGGATGAGCGCCGTCTCGCTTTTCTCGGTTTTGATGCCGCGACAGAAGCCCGCCTGCTGGGATATGTGCGCTTCATGGTCAACACGGAAGGGCGCTACACCCACTTCGATTCCGGCACCCACGGCTTTAACGCGCAGACCCCGATGTGGGAAAAGTATCAACGCATGCTGGCTTTATGGCAGACTTGTCCGCGCCAGTACCATTTGAGTGCCAACGAGATTGCACAGGTTATTAATGCATGATGAGGAGAAGCGCGTGACCTACAGAGGTTTTCTTTTTGATTTGGACGGCACGCTGGTCGATTCGCTGCCCGCCGTAGAACGCGCCTGGAGCCAGTGGGGTGCGCGTCATGGTATTGCTGCCGATGAGATCCTCGATTTTATTCATGGCAAACAGGCCATTACTTCTCTGCGTCATTTTATGGCAGGCCAGCCGGAAGAGGCGATTCAGGCAGAGTTTGTGGCGCTGGAGCAGGCGGAAGCGGCGGACACCGATGGCGTGCAGGCGCTGCCGGGTGCCAGAGCGCTGCTGGAAAGGCTGAACGCGCTGCAGATCCCCTGGGCCATTGTCACCTCCGGTTCGGTGCCGGTTGCGCATGGCCGACATAAAGCCGCAGGCTTGCCGAAACCTGCGGTGTTTATTACTGCGGAGCAGGTGGCAAAAGGTAAACCAGAACCCGATCCCTATCTGCTCGGGGCGGAGAAACTGGGCTTAGACGCCGCAGCCTGTGTGGTGGCAGAGGATGCCCCCGCCGGCATCGTATCCGGACTGAACGCAGGCTGCGCGGTGATCGCCATCAATGCTCCGGCGGACACCCCCCGGCTGGATGAGGTGGCGCTTCGCCTCAGCTCACTGGCATCACTGGTCGTGACCCGGGAATCTGACGGCAGTTTTACCTTCAGCCAGCAGGCGTAAGGATGGGGCCGGCGGTCACGCCGCCGGGCTCAGAGTGGCGTATCCTGCGAGATTTCATCCAGCGACAGGCTGAAGCTCGGAATAAAGACCTCAACGAAATAATCCATCTCAGGCGAACGCCGTTGCGCCAGCGTTGTCTCCAGTCGCGCTTTCGCCAGTAAAAACTCATTGTTCCCGGCAGAGAGTTCCTCAAGACACTTAACATAAGCGCAGAGCGCATCGGCCTGCTTGACGACGGCCTGCTCCTCTTCACTGTGCAGATGCTCATCGATTAACGGGCGATAGATCGCCTGAAATTCTTCCGGCAGCATCTCAATCAGCTTCTGCTGCGCAATTTTCTCGATTTTTTTATATTCGTGCGCGATCTGCGCGTTGTAATACTTGACCGGTGTGGGCAGGTCGCCGGTCAGCACTTCGCTGGCATCGTGATAGAGCGCCAGCATGGCGATGCGATCGGCATTCAGCGATCCGCTGAACTTAAGGTTTTTGATCACGGCCAGGGCGTGCGCCACCATGGCAACCTGCAGGCTGTGTTCAGACACGTTTTCGGTGCGCACGTTGCGCATCAGCGGCCAGCGATTGATCAGCTTGAGACGGGAGAGATGGGCGAAGAAGTGACTTTGAGTCATGCGCGTTCCTGTTAGCCGGCAGGGGAGAGACAGGCTCTCCCCAAATAGCTTCAGTATACGCGGGCGGGATTACTGACGATAGCCTTGCAGGAAACGGCCAAATTTATTGATGGCCATTTCCAGATCGTCCACGCGCGGCAGCGTGACGATGCGCAGGTGGTCGGGCGAGGGCCAGTTAAATGCGCTGCCCTGAACCAGCAGGACTTTCTCCTGCAGCAGGAAATCCAGCACCATCTTCTGATCGTCGAAGATGTTGAATTTTTTAGCATCGATTTTTGGAAACATATAGAGCGCGCCCTGTGGCTTCACACAGCTGACGCCCGGAATATCGTTAATCAGTTCCCAGGCGCGCTGACGCTGCTCGTAGAGACGTCCGCCAGGCATGATAAATTCGCTGATGCTCTGGTAACCGCCCAGTGCCGTCTGAATCGCATGCTGCGCCGGCACGTTGGCACAGAGACGCATAGACGCGAGCATCTCCAGCCCTTCGATGTAGCCTTTAGCATGTTTCTTCGGCCCGTTCAGCACCATCCAGCCCTGACGGAAACCGGCCACGCGATAGGTTTTAGAGAGGCCGTTAAAGGTCACGGTCAGCAGATCCGGTGCCAGCGCGGCGATGCTGTGATGTTGTGCCTCATCATAGAGGATTTTGTCGTAGATCTCGTCGGCAAAAATGATCAGGTTATGCTGACGGGCAATCTCAACCACTTCCAGCAGCAGCTCTTTGCTGTAGACCGCGCCGGTCGGGTTATTCGGGTTGATAATGACGATGCCGCGGGTGCGGGGCGTAATCTTGCTGCGGATGTCATCCAGGTCGGGGAACCAGCCTGCGGACTCATCACAAAGATAGTGCACCGCTTTACCGCTGGAGAGGGAGACGGCCGCCGTCCATAACGGATAGTCGGGAGCCGGAACCAGCATTTCGTCACCGCTGTTCAGTAACGCCTGCATCGCCTGCACGATCAGTTCTGACACACCGTTGCCAATGTAGATATCTTCTACCGTGACGTCGCGCATGTCGCGCGCCTGGTAGTGCTGCATGATCGCTTTGCGGGCAGAGTAGAGGCCCTTGGAGTCGCAATAGCCCTGGGCGCTGGGAAGATTACGAATCACATCGACCAGAATCTCGTCCGGCGCTTCAAAGCCGAAAGGCGCCGGGTTGCCGATGTTCAGCTTAAGAACTTTGTTGCCTTCTTCTTCGAGGCGTTTTGCCTCTTTCAGTACCGGACCACGGATGTCGTAGCAGACATTGTCGAGTTTCCCGGATTTATCAATTTGAAAAGTCATTGTTACCGCCTTAATGGGCAGAATCCTTTTGGCTGCCACAGAAATCAAACCAGCACAATGTACTCTCCTCAGGATAACAAAAGAAGGGTGCCGTCCGGTTTTGGCGGGTTCAACACCTTTTTGCCCGGCGTGTAGCGTAAAAATTATTTACCACGACTTTGTCTGGTCAATAAAACCATAAATAAGGTTAAGGTCAGGTTTTTAATCTGATAAATAGCGTGGCAGGGGCGGGGCTGCGGTGCGCGTTTTCTCAAAGCGGACCGTAAATAATCTGAAGCGGTCATTTTTCCGCCGCGGAAATATACCCCAGGAGAAATAGTTAAAGGATATTTTATGAATGCTCATTTTGTGGACGATTTTGCGGCCTCGTTAATACTTACGCCTTAACGCTGCTTAAGAGTATCCGGTTTAAGGTGTTGTGATCGCCGGAAAAGGTCCAAAAGCAGAGGGTAAAAGAGGCATCAGATTGAACTATTGTGGGCAGCAGTTAACAGTTTCTCACTAAATTTCAGAGCGATGAAGGCTTAAAAAGTGATCAATAATGTGGCATAAGGGTCTGGAAATGCCTTTGCCGCAAAATTTACAGCGCTTTTCACAAAATCATTTCCATTTTGAAGTCAAAAATGATTAAGTATAATTTATTATTTAATGCACTTTACCGCTTTGTCCCGCCAGCCCGTAAAGTGTGAATTTCGTCCTGTCCGGTTCTTTTCGGCAGGATCACGATTATGACGCAGCTTCCTGCATTCGCGCGCCCCGCGCTTTCGGTTCAGACGTGGTCTTTTTCACGACAGCGTATGACCCATCAGGTGAGTGAGCCGTGCGGAATCCGCACAAGAGATTTTTTGTGCCAGTCTTCACACAGGACTGTCATTAAGCACCATTACTGCTTATCACTTTGATAAGCTTGTAATAACACCAGGGTAGTAGTTCGTAAAATCTTATAAGTGAAGAAAAAAACATGACTAATGCAAATCGTCCGATACTGAATCTCGACCTCGATCTGCTGAGAACTTTCGTTGCCGTTGCGGATTTGAATACCTTTGCAGCCGCCGCTGCAGCGGTCTGCAGAACCCAGTCAGCAGTCAGTCAGCAGATGCAACGTCTGGAACAATTGGTAGGTAAAGAGCTGTTTGCCAGACATGGACGTAACAAACTGTTAACAGAGCATGGAATTCAGCTTCTGGGCTATGCCAGAAAAATTCTGCGTTTTAATGACGAAGCCTGCACCTCACTGATGTACAGCAACATTCAGGGCGTACTGACTATCGGTGCCTCTGATGACACCTCAGACACGATCCTGCCATTCCTGCTGAACCGTGTGACCTCGGTGTATCCGAAGCTGGCTATCGATGTGCGGGTTAAACGTAATCCTTTCATGATGGAAATGCTCAACCAGGGTGAAGTGGACCTGGTTGTGACGACCTCCAGCCCAGGTAATTTCACCTATCAGGTGCTGCGGACATCACCGACTTTATGGTACTGCGCTGCGGATTATATCTTCCAGCGTGGTGAAGCCATTCCACTGGTGCTGCTGGATGAGCCAAGTCCTTATCGCGATATGGCCATCGACCATCTTAACGAAGCCGGTATTCCGTGGCGGATCTCCTATGTCGCTTCAACCCTGGCTGCCGTACGCGCCGCGGTAAAAGCGGGTCTGGGTGTAACAGCCCGTCCGGTGGAGATGATGAGTCCGGAACTGCGTGTGATGGGTGCGGCGGAAGGGCTGCCGGTGCTGCCGGATACGCAATACCTGCTGTGCCGCAATCCGGATAGCGATAACGAACTGGCACTGGCGATCTTCAATGCCATGCAGTCCACCAACGATCCTTACAATCTGAGCAATAATCCCGATGGTGCATTGTTGCTGGATGACGAAGAGTAGTTTCGCTTACGTATTGCACTCCATGCCAGCGTGACTGTCTTAATAAACGCTTATAAATCGCCTCTCGATTTCCGAACCGGACGAGAGGCTTTTTTTTGTCTGATGCACTTCAGACGCCCATCCGCACACGTCCTGTCCCGCTGATTTACATCCTGTTCGGTCTCACACTGCTCTCTACTGAAACCTGCCAGTCATAAACCCGCTATTTTGTTCCATGATGTCTCATTTGAGGTGGATAAAATTGCGGCAAAAAGGGCAAAACTGTGTTCCTGATCAAGAAAATACCCCTGGTAAGGGGAAGGAAAACAGCGTGAGACCTGTCAAAATATGATTGTTAAATGCACGATCCATGCGTGTGAATACCCGCTACACTAAAATTAACCCTACAGACTGAAGCGATTTAGCTGGAAAGCGGGGCATCATTTGTTAATAATATGATGCAGGTGTGAAATAATGTTTGGATACTTTTGTCAAAGTTGACAAAAGGTTATAGAAAGGAGTAAAAAACCCCATAAAATTGCTGCTTATTGACAAATAACAGCGACGTTTAAAAGGTTTTTACCCTTCCCTTGAATCGATGTGGTCAGTTTGCTGCGGGAAACGCGTGCAGGATGCCAGCGCCACTTTTGATGAGTAAGCAATGAGTATGTCAACTACCACCGAAATCATCGCTCAGCACTGGGCGTTTATCGTATTTATCGTTATTGCCTTTGGCCTGTGTGCTTTCATGCTGACCGGAGGATGGCTGCTCGGCGGCAAAGCACGCGCCCGCTACAAAGACACGCCATTCGAATCGGGCATCGAATCCGTTGGTGATACCCATATCCGCCTCTCGGCGAAATTTTATCTGGTTGCGATGTTTTTCGTCATTTTCGACGTCGAAGCCCTCTTTTTATACGCATGGGCGACCTCAATCCGTGAAAGCGGATGGATCGGCTTTGCGGAAGCCGCAATTTTCATTTTGGTGCTCCTGGCGGGGCTGGTCTATCTGGTGCGCATCGGCGCGCTGGACTGGGCGCCTGCCCGCCGTCGCGTAGTGGTGAAAACCACTACGGTCAGCCACACCAAACCTCACAAGCAGTAAAAGAGAGGCAATAAGATGGACTATACGCTCACCCGCATAGACCCGAACGGTGGTGAGAACGACCGTTATCCTCTGCAAAAGCAGGAAATCGTCAGCGATCCGCTGGAGCAGCACGTTCATCGCAGCGTCTACATGGGCAAACTCGAAAATGCCCTGCATGACATGGTGAACTGGGGACGTAAAAACTCCCTCTGGCCCTACAACTTTGGTCTCTCCTGCTGTTATGTAGAGATGACAACGTCGTTCACGGCCGTGCACGACGTGGCCCGTTTCGGCGCGGAGGTTATGCGTGCCTCGCCACGTCAGGCTGACTTCATGGTCATTGCCGGAACCCCCTTCACCAAAATGGCCCCGGTCATTCAGCGTTTGTACGATCAGATGCTGGAGCCAAAATGGGTCATTTCCATGGGTGCCTGCGCCAACTCCGGCGGCATGTATGACATCTATTCTGTTGTGCAGGGCGTAGATAAGTTCCTGCCGGTTGATGTGTACATTCCTGGCTGCCCGCCTCGTCCTGAAGCCTATATGCAGGCACTGCTGCTGCTGCAGGAGTCGATCGGTAAAGAGCGCCGTCCTCTCTCATGGGTTGTCGGCGATCAGGGCGTTTATCGCGCCAACATGCAATCCGAGCGGGAAAGAAAGCGCGGCGAGCGCATCGCCGTCACTAACCTGCGCAGCCCGGACGAAGTCTAAAACCGTACGGATGGAAAATCGCGCCTGCAGCAGAACATCACAATTTAATGCATGGCCCCATCCTGACGCCTTCATTTGAGTGCCTGAGATCAGGCCGGAATGGTGAGTAACGTATGACAGATTTGACCACGCAAGATCTCGCTCAGCCGCTATGGCAAACCCGTGATCACCTGGACGATCCGGTGATCGGCGAGTTGCGTAACCGTTTTGGGCCGGACGCCTTCACTGTTCAGCCTACCCGTACCGGTATTCCGGTTGTCTGGGTAAAGCGTGAACAGATACTGGAAATTACCGAGTTCCTGCGTAAATTGCCGAAGCCTTACGTCATGCTGTATGACCTGCATGGTGTGGATGAGCGTTTACGTACCCACCGTGCAGGCCTGCCTGCTGCGGATTTCTCCGTTTTCTACCACCTGCTGTCGATTGAACGCAATCGTGACATCATGCTCAAGGTGGCCTTATCTGAAAACGATATGCATCTGCCGACGCTTACCCGGCTTTTCCCGAATGCCAACTGGTATGAGCGTGAAACCTGGGAGATGTTTGGCGTCACCTTTGATGGGCACCCGCATCTGACGCGCATCATGATGCCCCCCACGTGGGAAGGCCATCCGCTGCGCAAAGATTATCCGGCGCGCGCCACGGAGTTCGATCCTTTCACGCTGACGAAGCAGAAAGAAGATTTAGAGATGGAGGCGCTGACCTTTAAGCCTGAAGACTGGGGCATGAAGCGCAGCACCACCAACGAAGATTTTATGTTCCTCAACCTTGGGCCTAACCACCCGTCAGCGCACGGTGCGTTCCGCATCATCCTGCAGCTGGATGGCGAGGAGATTGTCGACTGCGTACCTGACATCGGCTATCACCATCGTGGTGCCGAAAAGATGGGCGAGCGTCAGTCCTGGCACAGCTACATTCCCTACACTGACCGTATCGAATACCTGGGCGGCTGCGTCAATGAAATGCCGTATGTGCTGGCCGTTGAGAAACTGGCCGGGATCGTGGTGCCCGATCGCGTAAACGTGATCCGCGTGATGCTCTCTGAGCTGTTCCGCATTAACAGTCATCTTCTCTATATCTCGACCTTTATTCAGGACGTCGGTGCGATGACACCGGTGTTCTTCGCCTTTACCGATCGCCAGAAAATTTATGACGTGGTTGAAGCCATTACCGGCTTCCGTATGCACCCGGCCTGGTTCCGCATCGGCGGGGTTGCCCACGATCTGCCGCGCGGCTGGGAACGTCTGCTGCGTGACTTCCTGGACTGGATGCCGAAACGCCTGAAGGAGTATGACAAAGCCGCACTGCGCAACAGCGTGCTGGTTGGCCGTTCCAAAGGCGTGGCCGCTTACAACATGGAAGAGGCGCTGGCGTGGGGCACCACCGGTGCCGGTCTGCGTGCCACCGGTCTCGACTTTGATGTGCGCAAATGGCGTCCTTACTCTGGCTACGAAAACTTCGATTTTGAGATCCCGGTCGGCTCCGGCGTCAGCGATGCTTACAGCCGTGTCCAGCTGAAGATGGAAGAGATGTGGCAGTCGCTGCGCATCCTTGAGCAGTGCCTCAACAACATGCCAGAGGGACCGTTCAAAGCAGATCACCCGCTGACCACGCCGCCACCGAAAGAGCGCACGCTGCAGCACATCGAAACGCTGATCACACACTTCCTGCAGGTGTCGTGGGGGCCGGTGATGCCAGCCAATGAATCTTTCCAGATGATTGAAGCGACGAAAGGGATCAACAGCTACTACCTGACCAGCGACGGCAGCACCATGAGCTACCGCACCCGTGTGCGTACGCCGAGCTTCCCGCATCTGCAGCAGATTCCTTCGGTAATCCGTGGCAGCCTGGTATCCGACCTGATTGTTTACCTGGGCAGTATCGATTTTGTTATGTCAGACGTGGACCGCTAATTATGCACGATCAACACATTGCCATTAAAACGATCGACCCTGATGAGGTCTTCGTGCTGAGCGCGGAAGAGCATCACGCCATTGAGCACGAAAAACACCACTATGAAGATGCGCGTGCAGCCTCCATTGAAGCGCTGAAGATCGTGCAGAAACAGCGTGGCTGGGTACCGGATGGTGCCATCAACGCGATCGCCGACGTCCTCGGGATTCCGGCGAGTGATGTTGAGGGTGTGGCGACATTCTACAGCCAGATCTTCCGTCAGCCGGTAGGGCGTCATGTGATCCGTTACTGCGACAGCGTGGTCTGTCACATCACTGGCTATCAGGGCATCCAGGCCGCACTGGAGCAGCAGCTGAATATCAAACCGGGCCAGACCACGGCTGATGGCCGCTTTACGCTGCTGCCGACCTGCTGCCTGGGGAACTGCGATAAAGGGCCGACCATGATGGTGGACGAAGATACCCATGTTCATCTGACGCCGGAAGGCATTCCCTCTTTGCTGGAGCAGTATCAATGACAATCAAACAGATCATTCGTACTGCTGAAACTCACCCGCTGACCTGGCGGATGCGCGACGACAAGCAGCCGGTCTGGCTGGACGAATACCGCAGTAAAAACGGCTATGCCGGTGCGGAAAAAGCGCTGAAAACCATGTCGCAGGATGAGATCGTCGCGGCAGTCAAAGATTCCGGCCTGAAAGGGCGCGGCGGTGCAGGCTTCTCGACCGGGCTGAAGTGGAGCCTGATGCCGAAAGATGAGTCGATGAACATCCGTTACCTGCTGTGTAACGCCGATGAGATGGAGCCGGGCACCTATAAAGACCGCCTGCTGATGGAGCAGATGCCGCACCAGCTGGTCGAGGGGATGCTGATCAGCGCCTTCGCTCTCAAGGCTTACCGTGGCTACATCTTCCTGCGTGGTGAATATATTGAAGCGGCGGTGCATCTGCGCCGCGCGATTGCCGAAGCGACCGAAGCGGGCTTTCTCGGCAAAAATATTCTTGGCACCGGCTTCGACTTTGAGCTGATCGTCCACACCGGCGCAGGACGTTATATCTGTGGCGAAGAGACGGCGCTGATTAACTCTCTGGAAGGCCGCCGTGCTAACCCGCGGTCCAAACCGCCCTTCCCGGCGAGTGCCGGTGCGTGGGGCAAGCCGACCTGCGTGAACAACGTGGAAACCCTCTCTAACGTCCCGGCGATCCTGGCCAACGGCGTGGAGTGGTACAAGAGCATCTCAAAAAGTGAAGATGCCGGTACCAAAATGATGGGCTTCTCCGGGCGGGTTAAAAACCCTGGCGTCTGGGAACTGCCATTTGGCATTACCGCGCGTGAAATCCTCGAAGATTACGCGGGCGGCATGCGCGATGGACTGAAGTTCAAAGCCTGGCAGCCCGGTGGCGCAGGCACCGACTTCCTGACAGAGCAGCATCTGGATCTGCCGATGGAATTTGCCAGCATCGGTAAAGCAGGCAGCCGACTGGGCACCGCCCTGGCGATGGCCGTCGACCATGAAATCAATATGGTCTCGCTGGTTCGCAACCTGGAAGAGTTCTTTGCCCGTGAGTCGTGCGGCTGGTGTACGCCGTGCCGTGACGGTCTGCCGTGGAGCGTAAAAATTCTGCGCGCGCTCGAGCAGAAGCAGGGGCAGCCAGGGGATATCGAAACCCTGCTGCAACTCTGCCGTCAGCTCGGTCCGGGTAAAACCTTCTGTGCGCATGCCCCGGGTGCGGTCGAGCCGCTGCAGAGTGCGATTAAATATTTCCGTGAAGAGTTTGAAGCCGGCATGGCGCCGCAGGTCTTTGGCAATACCCGCTCCATTGGCGGGATCCAGCCAAACCTGCTGAAAGCGCGCTGGTAATTCGCCGCCGCACACGGAACAGGCCTGGTGCCGCCGCCCCGACAATGTCGTGCGTCGGGGCAAGAATATGATTAACGCTCGTCTCTGACGAGCCTTACGGAAGCATGTCACTATGGCTACAATTCATGTAGACGGTAAAGAGTATGATGTGAACGGAGCGGACAACCTGCTACAGGCGTGTCTCTCTCTGGGCCTTGATATTCCTTACTTTTGCTGGCATCCGGCGCTGGGAAGCGTCGGGGCCTGCCGCCAGTGTGCGGTAAAGCAATTCCAGAATGCCGAAGATACCCGCGGTCGTCTCGTCATGTCCTGCATGACGCCGGCCTCTGACGGCACATTTATCTCCATCGACGATGGCGAAGCGAAAGAGTTCCGCGAAAGCGTGGTGGAGTGGCTGATGACCAACCACCCACACGACTGTCCGGTGTGTGAAGAGGGCGGTAACTGTCACCTGCAGGATATGACAGTGATGACCGGCCACAGCTTCCGCCGCTATCGCTTCACCAAGCGCACCCACCGTAATCAGGATCTCGGCCCCTTCATCTCCCACGAGATGAACCGCTGTATCGCCTGCTATCGCTGCGTGCGTTACTACAAAGATTATGCCGATGGCAAAGATCTGGGCGTCTACGGCGCACATGACAACGTCTACTTCGGTCGCCCGGAAGATGGCACGCTGGAAAGCGAATTCTCCGGTAACCTGGTCGAAATCTGCCCGACCGGCGTGTTCACCGACAAAACACACTCCGAACGCTATAACCGTAAATGGGATATGCAGTTCGCGCCGAGCATCTGCCAGCAGTGCAGCGTGGGCTGTAACACCAGCCCGGGTGAACGTTATGGTGAGTTGCGCCGTATCGAAAACCGTTACAACGGCACCGTTAACCACTACTTCCTCTGTGACCGCGGCCGCTTTGGCTATGGCTATGTGAACCGTAAAGATCGTCCGCGTCAGCCGATGCTGCTGCGTGGCAACGACTGGGTGACGCTGAACGCCGAACAGGCGGTTAACGCCGGGGCTGATTTGCTGCGCCAGGCGAAGAAAGTGATCGGTATCGGCTCACCGCGCGCCAGCGTTGAAAGTAACTTTGCCCTGCGTGAACTGGTCGGGGCGGAGAACTTCTCAACCGGTATACCGGCAGCTGAGCAGGCCCGGCTTGAACTGATGCTGAAAGTGCTGCGTGAGGGGGGGATTTACACCCCTTCGCTGCGTGAGATTGAAAGCTACGATGCGGTGCTGGTGCTGGGTGAAGATCTGACCCAGGTCGGCGCACGTGTGGCGCTCTCCGTCCGTCAGGCGGTGAAAGGCAAAGCGCGTGATATGGCCGCGGCACAGAAGGTGGCAGACTGGCAGATCGCCGCGATCCTGAACATCGGTCAGCATGCGAAACATCCGCTGTTTGTCACCCACGTTGATGAAACCCGTCTGGATGATATCGCCGCATGGAGCTATCGTGCGCCGGTTGAGGATCAGGCGCGTCTCGGTTTCGCCATCGCCAGTGCGCTGGATGAATCTGCGCCTGCGGTGACCGATTTCGACAGCGCACTCAGCGCCAGAATGGATGTGGTGGTTCAGGCACTGGCGGGTGCGAAAAAGCCTTTAATCATCTCCGGTACCCATTCCGGCAGCAGCGCCATGATTGAAGCCGCCGCAAACGTCGCCAAAGCCCTGAAGGCACGCGGTGCCGATGTCGGCATTACCTTGCTGGCCGGCCACGCCAACAGTGTCGGACTTGGCCTGATCGGCGGCAATCCACTGGAGCACGCGCTGGAGCAGCTGTCAGGCGGTGAAGCCGACGCGCTGGTGGTGCTGGAAAACGATCTCTATCGCCATGCGCCAAAAGCGCTGGTGGATGCGGCGCTGGCTCAGACCACGAACGTGATCGTGGTGGATCATCAGCGCACCGCGACCGTGGAGAAGGCGGGTCTGGTCTTATCGACTGCGAGCTTCGCCGAAAGCGATGGTACCTCTGTTAACCATGAAGGCCGCGCGCAGCGTTTCTTCCAGGTTTACGATCCCGCTTATTACGACAACAGCGTCGTGATGCTGGAGAGCTGGCGCTGGCTGCACTCGCTGCACAGCACCCTGGAAAGCCGTCACGTGGACTGGACCCAGCTCGATCACGTTATCGATGCCGTGGTTACCCGTCTGCCGCAGCTGGCCGGCATCAAAGAGGCGGCGCCTGACGCCAGCTTCCGTATCCGGGGCCAGAAACTGTCACGTTCGCCGATCCGTGCGAGTGGTCGTACCGCCGCACGCGCCAACATCAGCGTCCACGAACCGCGTCAGCCGCAGGATCAGGACACAATGTTTGCCTTCTCGATGGAAGGGAACAACCAGCCGTCGGCCCCGCGTTCTCAGATCCCGTTTGCCTGGGCACCGGGCTGGAACTCCCCTCAGGCGTGGAACAAATTCCAGGCCGAAGTGGGCGGCAAACTGCGTCATGGCGATCCGGGCGTGCGCCTGTTTGAAGCCAGCGCCGGTCAGTTACCCTGGTTTACCCGTGTCCCTCACGCCTTTGTCAGTGAAGGGCAGTGGCGTGTGGCGCCGTGCTACCAGCTGTTTGGTAGTGAGGAGATGTCGCAGCGTTCCCCGGTTTTCCAGCAGCGTATGGCGCAGCCTGCTCTGGTGATCAACCCGGACGATGCGGCGAAGCTGGGCGTCAACGATGGCGCAGCCGTCGAGTTCAGCTGTGCCGGTGAGACCGTGCGTCTGCCGGTGCGTTTCTCGGCGTCACTGCAGGCGGGACAGATTGGTCTGCCGCTGGGCATGCCAGGCGTTCCGCCGTTCCTGGCGAACGGTAAAATCGACACTCTGCAGGAGGCGGCGCAATGAGCTGGTTAACACCGGACGTTATCGACATTCTGCTGGCCATTGTTAAAGCCATCGTCATTCTGCTGGTGGTCGTGGCCTGCGGCGCGTTCATGAGCTTCGCCGAGCGTCGTCTGCTCGGCCTGTTCCAGAACCGTTACGGACCGAACCGCGTAGGCTGGGGTGGGTCACTGCAGCTGGTGGCGGACATGATCAAAATGTTCTTTAAAGAGGACTGGGTCCCGCCGTTTACCGACCGCTTTATCTTTACTCTGGCACCGGTTATCGCCTTTGTTTCGCTGCTGCTGGCCTTTGCTATCGTGCCGGTTTCACCGACCTGGATGGTGACCGACCTGAACATCGGTCTGCTCTTCTTCCTGATGATGGCAGGTCTGGCGGTCTATGCGGTGCTGTTTGCCGGCTGGTCGAGTAACAACAAATACTCGCTGCTGGGTGCGATGCGCGCCTCGGCGCAGACCCTGAGCTATGAAGTGTTTCTGGGGCTGTCGCTGATGGGCGTGGTGGCGCAGGCGGGCTCGTTCAATATGAACGACATCGTTAACAGCCAGACGCATCTCTGGAACATCATCCCGCAGTTCTTCGGTTTTGTGACCTTCTGTATTGCAGGTGTGGCGGTGTGTCACCGTCATCCCTTTGACCAGCCAGAAGCGGAACAGGAACTGGCTGACGGTTATCACATTGAATACGCCGGGATGAAGTTCGGCCTGTTCTTCGTCGGCGAGTATGTGGCGATTACCACGGTCTCCGCCCTGATCGTTACGCTGTTCTTTGGTGGCTGGCATGGACCCTTCCTGCCGCCGTTCATCTGGTTCGCCCTGAAAACGGCGTTCTTTATGATGATGTTCATCCTGATCCGCGCCGCGCTTCCGCGTCCACGCTACGACCAGGTGCTGTCATTCGGCTGGAAAGTGTGTCTGCCGTTGACGCTGCTGAACCTGCTGGCGACTGCCGCAGTGATTCTCTACACAGCGTCGTAAGGGGTTAACAAATGACTTTGAAAGATATTGTCGTCGGTTTTGGCACGACAGTTCGCAGTATCTGGCTGATAGGGCTGCACGCCTTTGCCAAACGTGAAACGCAGATGTACCCGGAAGAGCCGGTTTATCTGCCACCTCGCTATCGTGGCCGTATCGTGTTGACGCGCGATCCGGATGGGGCAGAGCGTTGCGTGGCCTGTAACCTGTGTGCGGTTGCCTGTCCGGTGGGCTGTATTTCGCTGCAGAAAGCGGAAACCAAAGATGGCCGCTGGTATCCGGAGTTCTTCCGCATCAACTTCTCACGCTGCATCTTCTGCGGCATGTGTGAAGAAGCCTGTCCGACTACCGCGATTCAGCTGACGCCCGATTTTGAACTGGGCGAGTTTAAGCGTCAGGATCTGGTGTATGAAAAGGACGATCTGCTGATTTCGGGACCGGGTAAATATCCGGAGTACAACTTCTACCGCATGGCAGGTATGGCGATTGACGGTAAAGATAAAGGCGAAGCGGAAAACGAAGCGAAGCCAATCGACGTCAAAGGCTTATTACCTTAAGGAGCAAGGCATGGAATTTGCGTTTTATCTTTGCGGACTGGTGGCGGTGCTGACGACGTTGCGCGTCATTACCCACACTAATCCGGTACATGCGTTGCTGTACCTGATCGTTTCGCTGTTATCGATCGCCGGCGTCTTCTTCTCAATGGGAGCCTATTTTGCGGGTGCGCTGGAGATCATCGTCTATGCCGGCGCAATTATGGTGCTCTTCGTCTTCGTTGTGATGATGCTGAACCTGGGCAAACAGACGCAGAAACAGGAGCGTGAGTGGCTCAGCCCCTCACTCTGGATCGGTCCGGGCCTGGTGTCGCTGCTGCTGCTGGTGGTGATGGTCTACGCCATCCTGACCGCTAATGACCAGGGTATTGACGGCACGATTATCGACGCTAAAGCGGTCGGCATCAGCCTGTTTGGTCCATACGTCCTCGCGGTAGAGCTGGCGTCGATGCTGCTGCTGGCCGGTCTGGTCGTGGCCTTCCATATCGGTCGTGAAGAGCGCCAGGGTGAAGTCCTGAGCAACCGTCCTGCTGACGCCGCACAGGCGAAAAAGGAGAGCGCATGATCCCGTTACAACATGGATTGATTCTGGCTGCCGTGCTGTTTGTCCTTGGACTCACGTCGCTGGTTATCCGCCGCAATCTGCTGTTTATGCTGATTGGCCTGGAAATCATGATCAACGCCGCCGCGTTAGCCCTGGTGGTTGCCGGGAGCTATTGGGGTCAGGCCGACGGACAGGTTATGTATATCCTGGCCATCAGCCTGGCAGCAGCGGAAGCCAGTATTGGTCTGGCGCTGCTGCTTCAGCTCTATCGTCGTCGTCAGACGCTGAACATTGATACTGTGAGCGAGATGCGCGGATGAATCTTCTCTATTTAACTGTCTTGTTTCCGCTAATCGGCTTTCTGCTGTTAGCGTTTTCCCGCGGTCGCTGGTCAGAGAACCTGTCGGCCACGATTGGTATGGGATCGGTAGGCCTGGCGGCCCTGACCACAGCGATGATCGGTTTCGACTTCTTCGCAAACGGTCAGCAGGCTTATACCCAGTCGCTCTGGACCTGGATGCATGTCGGCAACTTCGACATGAAGGTGAACCTGGCGCTGGATGGCCTGTCGCTGACGATGCTGTCTGTGGTAACCGGTGTGGGTTTCTTCATTCACATGTTCGCCTCCTGGTACATGCGGGGTGAAGAGGGCTACTCCCGCTTCTTCGCCTACACCAACCTGTTTATCGCCAGCATGGTGGTTCTGGTGCTGGCCGATAACCTGATGCTGATGTATCTGGGCTGGGAAGGGGTAGGGCTCTGCTCCTATCTGCTGATCGGTTTCTACTACAGCAATCCGGAAAATGGCAAAGCGGCGATGAAAGCGTTCATCATCACCCGCGTGGGCGACGTCTTCCTGGCATTCGGCCTGTTCATCCTCTACAACGAGCTGGGCACGCTGAACTTCCGTGAGATGATGGAGCTGGCACCGGCGCACTTTGCCGCAGACAACCATATGCTGCAGTGGGCAACCCTGATGCTGCTGGGTGGCGCGGTCGGTAAATCGGCTCAGCTGCCGTTGCAGACCTGGCTGGCAGACGCCATGGCCGGTCCGACACCGGTTTCAGCACTGATCCACGCCGCGACCATGGTCACCGCGGGCGTCTACCTGATTGCCCGTAGCCACGGTCTGTTCCTGCTGACGCCGGAAGTGCTGCATCTGGTAGGGATTGTCGGGGCGATTACCCTGGTACTGGCGGGCTTTGCTGCGCTGGTACAGACCGATATCAAACGCGTGCTCGCTTACTCCACCATGAGCCAGATTGGCTACATGTTCCTGGCACTCGGTGTTCAGGCGTGGGATGCGGCGATTTTCCATCTGATGACGCACGCCTTCTTTAAAGCGTTACTGTTCCTCTCTTCTGGTTCGGTCATTCTGGCCTGCCATCATGAGCAGAACATCTTCAAAATGGGCGGCCTGCGTAAAAGTATTCCGCTGGTCTACACCTGCTTCCTGGTGGGTGGCGCGGCCCTGGCGGCCCTGCCGCTGGTCACCGCGGGCTTCTACAGTAAAGATGAGATCCTGTTTGGCGCACTGGCTAACGGTCACATCAATCTGATGGTGGCCGGACTGGTCGGGGCATTCCTGACCTCAATCTATACCTTCCGCATGATCTTTATCGTGTTCCACGGCGAAGAGAAAATTCATGCGCATGCCGGTAAGGGGATTACCCATCATCTGCCGCTGATTGTGCTGCTGCTGCTCTCCACCTTTATTGGTGCGCTGATCACGCCACCGCTGGCGGGTGTCCTGCCAGCCAGTGAGTTCGGCGAAGCGGGCAAAGTGGGACTGGAAATCACCTCAGGCGTTGTCGCGATTGTCGGCATTCTGATCGCTGCCGCGCTGTGGCTGGGCAAACGTGAACTGGTCACCCGGATTGCAAACAGTGCACCTGGCCGTTTCTTCGGCACCTGGTGGTTTGCCGCCTGGGGCTTCGACTGGCTCTACGATAAAGTGTTCGTCAAGCCTTACCTGGGTATTGCGTGGCTGCTGAAGCGCGACCCACTGAATGGCCTGATGAACCTGCCTGCACTGCTGTCACGTATTGCCAACAAAGGCCTGGTCGTCAGTGAGAATGGCTACCTGCGCTGGTACGTTGCGTCAATGAGCGTGGGTGCCGTGCTGGTGCTGGCTCTGCTGCTGGTGATGTAAAGATTGATGAGCGGGGCAGGTTAGTTAATCTGCCCATTGAGAATGTCAAAAATTGTCCTGAGCAAGGGCGTTATCGTCGCAGCCAGTTTGGTTTCCGCCAGCGCGCAGCAACCGCAGCATACTGAAGTATGTGAGGATTGCGAGCACTGCCGGGAAGCAAAATGGCCAGTAAGATAGCCCGAACTAAGACAAAGAAAAGGGAAGTGTGCCGTGTTATTACCTTGGCTAATTATCATACCCTTCGTCGGCGGTCTGATCTGCTGGCTGACCGAGCGCCTCGGCGCGAAGGTGCCACGCTGGATCGCGCTGATCACCATGGGGCTGACGTTGGCGCTTTCACTGCAACTCTGGTTGCAGGGAGGCTATTCACTGACGCAGGCAGCGGGCATTCCGCAGTGGCAGTCAAGTTTCTCCGTTCCGTGGATCCCACGCTTCGGCATCAGCTTCCATTTAGCTATCGACGGTCTGTCGCTGCTGATGGTGGTGCTGACCGGCCTGCTCGGTCTGATGGCGGTGCTCTGTTCCTGGAATGAGATTGAAAAGTATCAGGGCTTCTTCCACCTCAACCTGATGTGGATCCTGGGCGGCGTCATCGGTGTGTTCCTCTCCATCGATATGTTCCTGTTCTTCTTCTTCTGGGAAATGATGCTGGTGCCGATGTACTTCCTCATCGCGCTCTGGGGTCATAAAGCCTCCGACGGCAAAACCCGTATTACCGCTGCAACCAAGTTCTTCATCTATACCCAGGCGTCAGGTCTGGTAATGCTGATTGCGATTCTGGGACTGGTGTTTGTCCACTTCAACGCAACCGGCGTCTGGACGTTCAACTATGAGCAGCTGCTGCAGACGCCAATGACACATGGTGTTGAATATCTGCTGATGCTGGGCTTCTTTATCGCTTTCGCGGTGAAAATGCCGGTGGTGCCGCTGCACGGCTGGCTGCCGGACGCGCACAGTCAGGCGCCGACGGCGGGTTCTGTTGACCTGGCAGGCATCCTGCTGAAAACCGCAGCATATGGCTTACTGCGTTTCAGCCTGCCGCTGTTCCCGAACGCCTCGGCGGAATTTGCGCCTGTTGCCATGTGGCTGGGTATCATCGGGATCTTCTACGGTGCCTGGATGGCGTTTTCGCAGACCGATATCAAGCGTCTGATTGCCTATACATCGATTTCACACATGGGCTTTGTGCTGATTGCTATCTACACCGGCAGCCAGCTGGCGCTGCAGGGTGCGGTGATCCAGATGATTGCACACGGTCTCTCGGCTGCCGCGCTCTTCATCCTGTGTGGTCAGCTGTATGAGCGTCTGCATACCCGTGATATGCGCCAGATGGGCGGACTCTGGTCACGCATCAAATGGATTCCGGGCCTGTCGCTGTTCTTTGCTGTCGCCAACCTGGGGATGCCGGGTACCGGTAACTTCGTCGGCGAATTCATGATCCTGACGGGCAGTTTCCAGGTGGTGCCGACGATTATCATCATCTCCACCTTTGGTCTGGTGTTCGCCTCCGTTTACTCGCTGGTCATGATGCAGCGCGCCTACTACGGCGAAGCGAAATCAAAAGATCCGCTGCCAGGCATGTCACCGCGTGAGTTCATGACCATCGGGGTTCTGGTGGTCCTGCTGGTGCTGCTGGGCGTCTATCCACAGCCGATTCTGGATACTTCGCACGCTGCCATGAGCAATATTCAGCAGTGGTTTACCGCTTCAATTTCAACTACAAGGCCGTAATTCGCCATGACAATAACTCCTCACCAATTGATTGCGTTGCTGCCGCTGTTAATCGTCGGATTGACGGTGGTGGTTGTGATGCTGTCCATTGCCTGGCGACGCAACCACTTCGTTAACGCCACGCTAACGGTCGTTGGCCTGAACCTGGCGCTGCTGTCGCTCTATTTTGTCGGTCAGGTCGGCGCAATGGATGTCACGCCGCTGCTGCGTGTCGATGGCTATTCGATGTTCTACACCGCGCTGGTGATGCTGGCGAGTCTGGCGACCTGCACCTTTGCCTATCCGTGGCTGGCCGGTTTCCCGGACAACAAAGATGAGTTCTACCTGCTGGTGCTGATTGCGGCCCTGGGTGGCATCGTGCTGGCCAGTGCCAACCATCTGGCGGCACTGTTCATCGGGATTGAACTGCTGTCGCTGCCGCTGTTTGGTCTGATTGGCTATGCGTTCCGCCAGAAACGTTCGCTGGAAGCAGCGCTGAAATACACCATTCTTTCCGCGGCGGCCTCCTCGTTCCTGCTGTTTGGTATCGCGCTGATCTACGCCGACTCCGGCAACCTGAGCTTCGTTGCGCTGGGTCAGAGTCTGACCGACAGCATGATTCAGGAACCCCTGCTGCTGGTTGGGCTGGGCATGATGATCATCGGTCTGGGCTTCAAACTTTCGCTGGTTCCGTTCCACCTCTGGACGCCTGATGTCTATCAGGGTGCGCCCGCGCCGGTGTCGACCTTCCTGGCGACCGCCAGCAAGATCGCCATCTTCGGTGTCATCATGCGTCTCTTCATGTATGCGCCGGTGACCGACAGCGAGGCCGTTCGCACGGTACTGGGCCTGATCGCCTTCGTATCGATCCTGTTCGGTAACCTGATGGCGATTTCGCAGAGCAACATTAAGCGTCTGCTGGGTTACTCTTCCATCGCCCACCTGGGTTATCTGCTGGTGGCGCTGATTGCGGTGAAAGATCATGAGCTGTCGATGGAAACGTCCGGGGTTTATCTGGCCGGTTACCTGTTCAGCAGCCTGGGCGCGTTTGGTGTGGTCAGTCTGATGTCCAGCCCGTACCGTGGCCCGGATGCGGACTCGCTCTACTCTTACCGTGGCCTGTTCTGGCATCGTCCGATTCTCTCTGCGGTCATGACGGTGATGATGCTGTCGCTGGCGGGTATCCCGATGACGCTGGGCTTTATCGGTAAATTCTACGTCATCGCTTCCGGCGTCAGTGCACACCTGTGGTGGCTGACCGGCGCCGTGGTGGCGGGCAGTGCGATTGGTCTTTACTACTATCTGCGCGTCACGGTCAGTCTTTACCTCAGCCCGCCGGAGCTGCACACCCGTGATACGCCAGCTAACTGGGCGTTTACCGCCGGTGGTGTGGTCGTGCTGATCTCCGCCATTCTGGTGCTGCTGTTAGGGGTCTACCCGCAGCCACTGATCAGACTGGTGATGATGGCTCAGCCGCTGATGTAAGCGGAATGACGCTCTGATGAATCAGGCCTTCGGGCCTGATTTTTTTTGTCTGCCATTGACCTGTCATCTGTAAACCGCGACGTTATGACCTCGTCGCTATAACCCATCCGGCCTTCTCAGGAGAAATCATGGATATTTGCTGGCTCGATAAACACCATCGTGAACTCACGCCCGCCGAACTCTATGCGCTGCTGGCGCTGCGCAGTCAGGTCTTTGTGGTGGAGCAGCAGTGCGCCTATCTGGATGTGGATGGCAGAGATTTACAGGCAGAAAACCGCCATCTGCTGGGGATGGCCGGTGAACAGCTGGTGGCCTATGCGCGCCTGCTGTCTCCGGAGGAGGCCTCTGGCCCGGTAAAAATCGGTCGGGTGATCGTGTCCGATCGGGTGCGCGGTGCGCAGCTGGGACGTCGTCTGATGGAGCAGGCGGTCAGCCGTTGTCAGCAGCACTGGCCGGGACGCGACCTGTTTCTCTCTGCGCAGGCGCATCTGGAGAACTTCTACGGGCAGCATGGTTTTGTGGCGACAGGGGAGGTCTATCTGGAAGATGGGATCCCCCACGTCGATATGCTGAAGGTCGCGCCATAAAAAAGGCGAGGCCGGAGCCTCGCCTGTTGACATCAGCCGACCGTCATCTGGCGGTCATCGACATATTTCCGCTGATCCGGCGCAGGCGGGAAATATTGATAGAGCCAGGTTTCGCTCAGCGTCTCCTCTTTGGTGCGCAGGAAGAGGCGCATCTCGACCGGGGCGGTCGAGTCGCTGTTCGGATACCAGTCAAACAGAATGCGATAACCCTTTAGCGGGTCGACATACAGAATCTCGACCTGTTTCACGCTACCGGATGACACGGTAATGACCGGCTCGATGCCTTTCGGCGCGGCAGCCTGCAAATCACCCCCGATGAAATCAATGGCGAAGCGACGGCACCAGGTTTCCGGGAAGTGTTCGCCAGGCGCCCAGCCTTCCGGGAAACCGCCGATACCGGTGCGGGTGGCGTCAACGCGCGCCAGACCGCTGCGCACCGGCGGCAGACCACTCCAGTAGAGCTTGTAGGAGAAGTTCAGCTCGCTGCCCGCTTTGACCGGTTCTGCGGGTTGCCAGAAGCAGACCACGTTATCCAGCGTTTCGCCGGTCGTCGGGATCTCCATCAGGTTAATCGCACCTTTGCCCCATTTGCCGACCGGCTCCACCCACAGGCTCGGACGCTTGTCATACCAGCCAATCACATCCTGATAATCTTTAAAGTCGTGATTAAGCTGGAGCAGGCCAAAGCCACGCGGATTCTCATCTTCATAGGCGTTGAACTGCAGTCGCTGCGGATTGTTCAGCGGACGGGCAATCCATTCCCCTTTACCGGTCCACATCGCCAGGCGATCGGAGTCATGGATTTGCGGATGGTAGGTGTTGCACATGCGGCGTTCATTCGTGCCGCAGCTGAACATGCTGGTCATGGGCGAGATGCCAATCTGGCGGATCTCTTTGCGGGCAAACAGGTGGTTTTCCACCTCCATCACCACGCGTTTCTCTTCGCAATGGATGATGAACTTGTAGGCACCGGTGACGCTCGCGCCATCCAGCAGGGCGTAGCAGGTAAAGGTGGTATCTTCCGCTTTTGGCGTTTCAAACCAGAAGGCCGTGAAATCGGGGAACTCTTCCTGACCGTTGCTGAAGGTGTTGATCGCCACGCCACGTGCCGAGAGGCCGTACTGGTAAGTATCGTCAACCGCACGGAAGTAGCTTGCGCCGAGGAAGGAGACGATATCCCGGCGAGCCAGTTCCGGTTTCTTAAAGGCGCGGAAACCGGCAAAGCCCAGGTCGGTTTTACCCTCCAGCTGCTTTGTATCGACCTTCGCATCGTTATAGTTAAACAGTTCAGGACGGAAGTGGATTTCGCGCGCCTCGCGGCTGGCACTGTCAACCGAGAACATGCGGATGCGGCGCTTAAAGCCCATGCCGACGTGGAAGAACTGCACGTCCAGCTGACGGTCGGGCAGGTTGTTCCAGAGCGAGTGGTTCGCGTCATACTGAATTTCGTTGTACGCCTGTGGCGTCAGCGTTGCCAGTGTCTCCGGCAGTGCGCCTGGCGCGCCGCCCCAGGGTTGCTTCGCCAGCGCGGCCGCTTTTTTCTTCAATACGTCGAAATCGAAGCGTACTGCGGTTCCGTCAGCAATGCCATCTTCTGCCCAGGCGGATTGCGCAAACAGCGTTGACAGGCCGGTCATGCCGCTGACGGCGGAGAAGGCCATTGACGCTTTCATAAACATTCTTCGATTCATGCCAGAGATCATTCCTTAGCTGTTCGAGGGTGTCGTGACTGTCGTGCAAAATGCACTTTCATGGCCCGATAATCACAGGCAACAGAGGGGTACGACAGCAGGGTAACTGGAAAATTCAGTTCCGTTAAAATTTATCAGATTAATCAAAGAAGCGAAGCGAAATTGCGTCTCTGCCGCTGCGTCTTACGCATCTTTGCACAGGGAAGGGCGCGCTGCCTGACGCTGCCCCGGTTAACAAATGAAAAATCAGGTGATTCCTGGCGCAGGAAATCGGCAGAGCGTCAGATTGTGGCTATAGTTAATGAACTGCTTTGCAATTCACACGGAGGAAACGATGGTAAACCAGACAAATCAATTCGAAACGGGCCTCGATGACGATATTGCGTTACTGACGGAAACGCTGGAAGAAGTACTGAAGGCATCCGGTGATCCGGCTGACCAGAAGTACATCGAGCTTAAAAGCAAAGCCGAACAGGCGCTGCACGATGTGAAATCCCGTGTCAGCCAGGCGTCCGATAGCTACTACTATCGTGCAAAACAGGCCGCTTACCGTGCCGACGATTACGTGCACGAAAAACCCTGGCAGGGTGTTGGCATCGGCGCTACCGCCGGTCTGATCCTGGGGCTGCTGCTGGCGCGTCGTTAATCGCGACGGCCTGACAGTCATCAAACGGCGGGTCTCACCCGCCGTTTTTGTTTTTCCTGAACGCACGGCCCGCCTCCGTAAACCCTCATTTTTCTCCTTCCGGCCTGAAGCGCCCTGTGCTCTCACAGGGGAATGCGCATTGTGTTTCTCTGATGGAGTTCCTAAAGTAAAGCAAACGTTAAAAAGGAGAATGCGACGTGATCAGAGTAGAGATGCTGTCAACCGGGGATGAGGTGCTGCATGGCCAAATCGTCGATACCAACGCGGCCTGGCTGGCGGATGTGCTATTTCAGCACGGGCTGCCGATGACCAGCCGCACCACGGTCGGGGATTCTCTCGATTCGCTGATCGCGACGCTGCAGGCGCGCAGTCACGAGGCGGATGTGCTGATCGTGAATGGCGGGCTGGGGCCGACCAGTGACGATCTCAGTGCGCTGGCCGCGGCTCAGGCCTGTGGCGTGGAACTGGAGATGCAGCAGGGGTGGCTGGAGCAGATGGAAGCCTGGTTTGCCAGCCGGGGACGGGTGATGGCGGCGAGTAATCGCAAGCAGGCCGAGATCCCGGCCAATGCAGAACTGATTGATAATCCGGTCGGCACCGCCTGTGGCTTTGCCCTGCAGCTCAATCGCTGCTGGATGTTTTTCACGCCCGGCGTTCCCTCTGAGTTTAAAGTCATGGTGGAGCAGCAGATCATTCCGCGCCTGAAGGCGAAGTTTACGCCGCCCGAGCCGCCGGTTTGTCTGCGACTGACAACCTTTGGTCGCGGCGAAAGTGATATCGCCGCCGAACTGGAGTCGCTGCCGCTGCCCGAGGGTGTGGTGATGGGTTATCGCTCCTCCATGCCGATTATCGAGATCAAACTCACCGGCCCGGCAAGTCAGCGTGTGGCGATGGAGCAGGCGTGGCAGCAGGTTCGGCTGCTGCTGGCGGAATGCACCATTTTTGAAGGCACCGAAGGTTTACCGGCCCTGCTGGCCCGTGAACTGACGCAGCGCGGTGCAGCGCTGGCGATCAGTGAGCAGTACACCGCCGGACTGCTCTACTGGCAACTGGCTGCTGCCAGTGTGCCGTTGCGCGGTGCAGACATTCTGCCTTCCCGCCCTGAGACGCTTGAGCAGCAGGTTACCCGCACCGGCCAGCTCGCCGCGCAGCAGCAGGCGGCGCTGGCGCTCTCTGTCGGCAGTCTGGATCAGGAAGAGATAGCGATTGCCCTGCATACTCCGGAAGGCAGTGTCGGACAGCGGGTGAAATTCAGCACCGGCCGTCATAACCTGGAGACGCGGCAGAAGGTGGTGGCAATGATGGCGATGAACATGCTGCGCCGCTGGTTGCACGGCAGCGAAGTCAGCACCGGTCACGGCTGGATTGATGTGCTTGAAACTATCAGACAGTGAGAACAGGGAAAATAAAACGGGCGCCTGAGGCGCCCGTCTGGATCAGACTACGGATTCAACCCATACAGGGTTAGTCTGACAGCAATAAATAGGCTTAAAGCGCAGGGAACACGGGCAGAGGAGGAAAGCGTCCCGCGCCATGGACGGCGCGGGCCGAGCTGTCAGGGATGACGCTTTTTGCGTCTTTCCGATCTGACCGTGTTCCCTGAGCTGACGCGATCTCAAAGCAAATCAAGTCAGACTTTTTTCGTCTCAGTTACAACTCAAGCTCAATCTCGCCTTTGGCTTTGCAGCAGCAGGGCAGGATCTCATCCTGCTGCACAAAGGCCAGCGGCTTCTGCGGGTAGTGCACTTCACCCTTCAGCAGCCGCATCCGGCAGGAACCGCAGTAACCTTCACGGCACTGGAACTCCACGCAGAGATTGTTGGCTTCCAGCAGCGTCAGCAGATTCGTGTGCTCGTCCGTGCATTCCAGCCGGGTGCCGGAGCTGCGCAGAATAACAACGTCGCGGCTCATGATTACAGCTGGAAGTCGTCGAAGTCATTAGCGCCCACTTCAGAGTCAATCTGACCCACCAGATAGGAGCTCACTTCCACTTCCTGCGGCGCAACCTGAACGTTGTCAGACACCAGCCAGGAGTTGATCCACGGAATCGGGTTTGACCGCGTCTGGAACGGCAAATCAAGGCCTACTGCCTGCATACGGATATTGGTGATGTACTCAATGTACTGGCAGAGAATATCTTTGTTCAGGCCGATCATTGAGCCGCCGCTGAACAGATAGTCTGCCCACTCTTTCTCCTGCTCGGCGGCCTTCTTAAACAGCTCGAAGCACTCATCACGGCACTCTGCCGCAATCTCTTTCATCTCCGGATCGTCTTCACCGCTGCGCAGCAGGTTCAGCATATGCTGGGTGCCGGTCAGATGCAGCGCTTCATCGCGGGCGATCAGCTTGATGATTTTGGCGTTGCCTTCCATCAGTTCACGCTCTGCGAAGGCGAATGAACAGGCGAAGCTGACATAGAAGCGGATGGCTTCCAGCGCATTGACGCTCATCAGACAGATATAAAGCTGCTTCTTCAGGGCACGCAGGCTGACGACAACCGTTTTGCCGTTGACCTGATGCGTGCCTTCGCCCAGCTGATGCCAGTAGTTGGTCATCTCAATCAGGTCGTCGTAATAGCGTGAGATATCCTGAGCGCGCGCCAGAATCTGCTCGTTGGTGACGATATCGTCAAACACCAGCGCCGGATCGTTCACGATATTACGGATAATGTGGGTGTAAGAACGGGAGTGAATCGTCTCGGAGAAGGCCCAGGTTTCGATCCAGGTTTCCAGCTCAGGGATCGAGATCAGTGGCAGCAGCGCGACGTTCGGGCTGCGGCCCTGAATCGAATCCAGCAGCGTCTGATACTTCAGGTTGCTGATGAAGATATGCTTTTCATGTTCCGGCAGCGCCTGATAGTCGATACGGTCGCGGGACACGTCGACCTCTTCGGGACGCCAGAAGAAAGAGAGCTGCTTTTCGATCAGCTTTTCAAAGATGTCATATTTCTGCTGGTCGAAGCGCGCCACGTTGACCGACTGACCGAAAAACATCGGCTCTTTCAGCTGATCATTTTTGTTCTGTGAGAAGGTGGAGTAAGCCATAAAAGTTGTCCAAAAAAAGAGGAAGCGAAGTGGCCTCGTGAAATGAATGAGGCGGGAGAATCTCCCGCCTGGCCATTAGATTTTACAGGCGCCGCTCTCGCAGCCATCATCCTGGATAGAAGGTGCCAGGTCATCCTGAGCATCTTCCGCACCGTCACGGGTGTTCTGATAGTAGAGCGTTTTCACGCCGAACTTGTACGCCGTCAGCAGATCTTTCAGCAGTTGCTTCATCGGCACTTTACCGTTGGCAAAGCGGGATGGATCGTAGTTGGTGTTAGACGAAATCGCCTGGTCGATGAATTTCTGCATCAGACCCACCAGCTGCAGATAGCCATCGTTGTTCGGCATTTCCCACAGCAGCTCATACTGATCTTTCAGGCGCTCATACTCCGGCACCACCTGACGCAGGATGCCATCTTTCGACGCTTTGATGCTGATGTGACCGCGTGGCGGCTCAATGCCGTTGGTGGCATTAGAGATCTGCGACGATGTCTCAGACGGCATCAGCGCTGACAGCGTCGAGTTGCGTAGGCCGTGAGTTTTGATCTCTTCACGCAGGCTTTCCCAGTCGAGATGCAGCGGTTCGTTGCTGATCGCGTCCAGATCTTTCTTGTAGGTGTCGATAGGCAGGATGCCCTGCGCATAGGTGGTTTCGTTGAACCACGGGCACGCACCTTGCTCTTTCGCCAGCGCGTTTGAGGCTTTCAGCAGGTAATACTGAATGGCTTCAAAGGTCTTGTGCGTCAGGCCATTGGCGCTGCCGTCGGAGTAGCGCACACCATGCTTCGCCAGGTAGTAAGCGTAGTTGATCACGCCGATACCCAGGGTACGACGACCCATCGCGCCACGCTTCGCTGCCGGGATGGGGTAATCCTGATAGTCGAGCAGGGCGTCAAGCGCACGCACCGCCAGGGTTGCCAGCTCTTCCAGATCGTCGAGGCTGTCAATGGCACCCAGGTTGAACGCAGAGAGCGTACACAGGGCGATCTCACCGTTTTCGTCGTTCACATCTTCCAGCGGCTTAGTCGGCAGCGCGATCTCCAGGCAGAGGTTAGACTGGCGAACCGGCGCGATGCTGGCATCAAACGGGCTGTGCGTGTTGCAGTGATCGACGTTCTGAATGTAGATACGGCCGGTTGAGGCGCGTTCCTGCATCATCAGAGAGAAGAGATCGACCGCTTTGACACGCTGTTTGCGGATGCTCTGATCCTGCTCATATTTGGTGTAAAGGCGCTCAAACTCATCCTGATCGGCGAAGAAGGCGTCATACAGCCCCGGGACATCAGACGGGCTGAACAGGGTAATCTCTTCCCCTTTCAGCAGGCGCTGGTACATCAGTTTGTTGAGCTGCACGCCATAGTCCATGTGGCGCACGCGGTTGCCTTCAACACCACGGTTGTTTTTCAGTACCAGCAGACTTTCGATTTCCAGGTGCCACATCGGGTAGAACAGCGTGGCGGCACCGCCGCGAACGCCGCCCTGAGAACAGGACTTCACCGCAGTCTGGAAATGTTTGTAGAACGGGATACAGCCGGTGTGGAACGCTTCACCGCCGCGGATCGGGCTGCCCAGCGCACGGATGCGACCGGCGTTGATGCCGATACCGGCACGCTGAGAGACATATTTCACGATCGCGCTGGAGGTGGCGTTGATTGAGTCCAGGCTGTCGCCGCACTCGATCAGGACACAGGAGCTGAACTGACGCGTCGGGGTACGCACGCCCGACATGATGGGCGTCGGCAGGGAGATCTTAAAGGTCGAAACCGCATCATAGAAACGTCTGATGTAATCCATGCGGGTGTCGCGCGGATAGCCAGAGAAGAGGCAGGCGGCGACCAGAATGTAGAGAAACTGCGCGCTCTCGTAAATTTCACCGGAGACGCGGTTCTGCACCAGATATTTGCCTTCCAGCTGCTTCACGGCAGCATAGGAGAAGTTCATGTCGCGCCAGTGGTCGAGGAACTCGTCCATCTGTGCAAACTCTTCCGGGCTGTAATCTTCCAGCAGGTGGCGGTCATATTTGCCGAGGTCCACCATTTTGACGACCTGGTCATAGAGCTTCGGTGGCTCAAACTGACCATACGCCTTTTTGCGCAGGTGGAAGATTGCCAGGCGGGCAGCCAGGTACTGATAGTCAGGGGCATCGCGAGAGATGAGGTCTGCTGCGGCCTTGATGATGGTCTCATGAATGTCAGAGGTCCTGATGCCATCATAGAACTGAATATGGGAACGCAGCTCCACCTGTGACACTGAGACGTTGTTCAGCCCTTCAGCTGCCCAGTCCAGCACACGGTGAATTTTGTCGAGATCAATGCGCTCCTGGCGGCCATCGCGTTTAGTAACGAGCAGACTCTGGTTCATGTCGCGTTTTTACCTTTGCGTGAGTATCCAAAAATTAAAAGAAATCCCGGTTTATACACAGCATATTCATTGTGAATAATATGTGGATAAACACAACATCTAGGGGGTGATGGGAAAACCTGCAACTACATGGGGGCATATTTTAGTATTTTGCGGCGGGTTAACAAGAGCAAAAAATGATGACGGGAGGGGTTGTAATTCTGGCGAAAATTCTTAGCCCACGCCTTATAAGGCCTGACACCCTGTCAACCCGATCACACTTTTTTTTGTTAATTTGATCGGACGCGTATTTCTTATTCAATCCTCAGATTTGCGCAGAAAAAGGGATGAAAATTGCGCAAAAGCCGCTAGCGCTCTGCGGCTCTGGCAGAAAAGACGGGCGGGCAGGAGAAATCTGTCAGGGCCAGCCTGAGCTAAGTGACTGGCAGATATCAGAATGGTGTGGTGGTCTGAGAGGCTGAGCGGGGAGAAGGCCCGCCGGAGAAAGAGGCGGGCCAGAGACTTAGCGGGCGCGGTGCGTGTGCACCATATAATTGACGTCGGTGCCGGGTGCCAGTTTGAAGCGGTTGGTCACCGGGTTGTAGTGCAGACCAATGATGTGGCGTTCACGCAGCGTGGTTTCATCGACCCAGCCGAGCAGCTCAGAAGGACGGATAAACTTTTTCACGTCATGGGTGCCGCGTGGCACCATGCGCAGCACATATTCTGCGCCGAACACCGCCAGCAGCCAGGCTTTGGGATTGCGATTCAGCGTGGAGAAGAAGACCTCGCCGCCCGGCTTAACCAGCTGCGCACAGGCGTGCACCACCGAGCGCGGGTCCGGAACGTGCTCCAGCATCTCCATGCAGGTCACCACATCATATTTTCCGGCGTTCTCTTCCGCATGCGCTTCTACGGTCTGCTGCACGTAGTCCAGCGTGACGCCGCTCTCAAGGGCATGCAGACGTGCGACCGCCAGAGGTTCCGCTCCCATGTCCAGTCCGGTCACTACCGCACCTTCGCGCGCCATGCTCTCGGCTAAAATGCCGCCGCCGCAGCCGACGTCGAGCACGGTTTTACCGAACAAACCGTTGCTGTGCTCCGCGATATAGCCCAGGCGCAGCGGGTTAATGCGGTGCAACGGTTTAAATTCACCCTCCAGATCCCACCAGCGCGAGGCAACGGCCTCAAACTTGGCAATTTCCTGTGCATCGACGTTCTGCTGATGATTCTGCGGTTGTGCATTCATTGAATCGTAACTCCTGACAAAATGTCCCCACAGTATAAACGCTTAACCGCCGATGGCACACCTTTCAGGCACAAGGAAAAGCGGGTGAAATCGGTGGTTAACGTTCACCAGAGCATTGCAGTGTGATATACTTTCGCACCTTTAAAATCCGGGATTAAGTAGAGGGATAGCGGCTCCATGAGCGACCTTGCGAGAGAAATTACACCGGTCAATATCGAAGAAGAATTAAAGACTTCTTACCTCGATTACGCCATGTCGGTCATCGTTGGCCGAGCTTTACCCGATGTGCGTGACGGCCTGAAGCCGGTGCATCGTCGCGTACTCTTTGCGATGAGCGAACTGGGTAACGACTGGAACAAACCCTATAAAAAATCTGCCCGCGTCGTCGGTGACGTTATCGGTAAATATCACCCGCATGGTGATTCCGCCGTTTACGACACCATTGTACGTATGGCCCAGCCTTTCTCCCTGCGTTACATGCTGGTGGACGGACAAGGCAACTTCGGCTCCATCGATGGCGACTCCGCCGCGGCGATGCGTTATACCGAAGTCCGCATGTCAAAAATCGCCCACGATCTGTTAGCTGACCTGGAAAAAGAGACCGTCGATTTTGTGCCGAACTATGACGGCACAGAGCAGATCCCTGAAGTTCTGCCGACCAAAATCCCTAACCTGCTGGTTAACGGTTCCTCCGGTATCGCCGTGGGGATGGCAACCAATATTCCGCCGCATAACCTGCGCGAAGTGATTAACGGCTGCCTGGCCTACATTGAAGATGAGAACATCAGCATTGAAGGGCTGATGGAGCACATTCCGGGACCTGACTTCCCGACCGCCGCCATCATCAACGGCCGCCGTGGCATTGAAGAAGCGTACCGCACCGGACGCGGGAAGATTTATATTCGTGCGCGTGGCGAAGTGGAAGCGGATGCCAAAACGGGCCGCGAGACCATCGTCATTCACGAGCTGCCTTATCAGGTCAACAAAGCCCGCCTGATCGAGAAGATTGCAGAGCTGGTGAAAGAGAAGCGTGTCGAAGGCATCAGCGCGCTGCGCGATGAGTCTGACAAAGACGGCATGCGCATCGTGATCGAGATTAAGCGTGATGCGGTCGGCGAAGTGGTGCTGAATAATCTCTATTCACTGACTCAGCTGCAGACTTCGTTTGGTATCAACATGGTTGCCCTGCATCAGGGTCAGCCGAAGATTATGGCGCTGAAGGAAATTCTGGAAGCCTTTGTTCGCCATCGTCGTGAAGTGGTGACGCGCCGTACCATTTTTGAACTGCGTAAAGCCCGTGACCGTGCGCATATCCTTGAAGGTCTGGCGATTGCGCTGGCGAATATCGATCCGATCATCGAGCTGATCCGCCGTGCGCCAACGCCGGCAGAAGCAAAAGCGGGTCTGATTTCGCAGGCGTGGGATCTCGGTAACGTGTCAGCGATGCTGGAGCGTGCCGGTGATGACGCCGCCCGTCCGGAGTGGCTGGAGCCGCAGTTTGGCATCCGCGACGGTCAGTACTACCTGACCGAGCAGCAGGCTCAGGCGATTCTGGATCTGCGTCTGCAGAAACTGACCGGCCTTGAGCACGAGAAGCTGCTGGATGAGTATAAAGCGCTGCTGGATCAGATCGCCGGGTTGCTGCTGATTCTGTCGAGCGCTGAGCGTCTGATGGAAGTGATCCGCGAAGAGCTGGAGCTGATGCGCGATCAGTTTGGTGACGATCGTCGCACCGAGATTACCGCGAACAGCGCGGACATCAACATCGAAGACCTGATCAATCAGGAAGACGTGGTGGTGACGTTGTCGCATCAGGGCTATGTGAAGTATCAGCCGCTAAGTGACTACGAAGCGCAGCGTCGTGGTGGTAAAGGCAAGTCAGCGGCACGCATCAAGGAAGAGGACTTCATTGATCGTCTGCTGGTAGCCAATACCCACGATACGATTCTCTGCTTCTCCAGCCGTGGCCGTCTCTACTGGATGAAGGTTTATCAGCTGCCGGAAGCGAGCCGTGGTGCGCGTGGACGTCCAATCGTCAACCTGCTGCCGCTGGAAGCGAACGAGCGTATTACGGCGATTCTGCCGGTTCGCGAGTATACCGAAGGCTTTAATATCTTTATGGCGACCGCGCTGGGCACCGTGAAGAAGACCGCGCTGAAAGAGTTCAGCCGTCCGCGCAGCGCCGGCATTATTGCCGTGAATCTGCGTGACGACGATGAGCTGATCGGTGTGGCGCTGACCAACGGTAATGACGAAGCGATGCTGTTCTCCGCCGCCGGTAAAGTGGTGCGCTTCGCCGAGAGCGCTGTGCGTGCCATGGGCCGTACCGCGTCAGGTGTTCGCGGTATCAAGCTGGCCGAAGGCGATCGCGTAGTTTCTCTGATTGTGCCGCGTGAAGAGGGTGCGATTCTTACCGTGACGCAGAATGGTTACGGCAAGCGTACCGCCAACAGCGAATACCCGACCAAGTCGCGTGCGACGCAGGGTGTGATTTCAATCAAGGTGACCGATCGTAACGGTCCGGTGATTGGCGCTGTTCAGGTGGTGGATAGCGATCAGATTATGATGATCACCGATGCCGGTACGCTGGTGCGTACCCGCGTTTCAGAAGTCAGCGTCGTGGGTCGTAATACCCAGGGTGTGATTCTGATCCGCACCGCAGAGGATGAGAATGTGGTCGGATTGCAGCGTGTCGCCGAGCCGGTTGAAGAGGAAGAGCTGGATTCAATCGACGGCAGCGTGGCGGAAGGCGAGGATGATATCGCGCCTGAAGCGGATTCTGACGATGAAGAGATTGCACCGGAAGCGGAAGACGAAGACGACGCGGCTGAAGACGACGAGTAAGTTGTCTGGCATAAGCTGAGGTTCGTTGCAGAAACGGCAGGTCAGGGGAAACCCGGCCTGCCGTTTTTTTATGCGGTGTGCAAGGTAGCCTGTGGCGGCGATGAGGCCGCTGCGATCGAAAGACCCGCCATGCCCGATCGCAAAGGATTCCCGCATCCCAGCGGATCGGCCACGCCATCCCTGGCGTGGACGCTTTGCTCTTCGGGCATGGCAGGCCTTTCTCGCCGGGATGTGGTGTCGCTTCAGGCGTGTGAGTGCGCGGGCGGGAGGATGCGGGTTCTTTTGGGTGTGGCGGAGAGGCCGCTGCGATCGAAAGGCCCGCCACGCCCGATCGCAAAGGATTCCCGCATCCCTGCGGATCGGCCACGCCATCCCTGGCGTGGACGCTTTGCTCTTCGGGCATGGCAGGCCTTTCTCGCCGGGATGCGGTGTCGCTTCAGGCGGGTGAGTGCGCGGGCGGGAGGATGCGTATTCTTGTGGGTGTGGCGGTGAGGCTGCTTTGAGCGAAAGGCCCGCCACGCCCGATCGCAAAGGATTCCCGCATCCCTGCGGATCGGCCACGCCATCCCTGACGTGGACGCTTTGCTCTTCGGGCATGGCAGGCCTTTCTCGCCGGGATAGGGGGGTTGCTTCAGGCGGGTGAGTGCGCGGGCGGGAGGATGCGGATTCTTGTGGGTGTGGCGGTGAGGCCGCTGCGAACGAAAGGCCCGCCATGCCCGATCGCAAAGGATTCCCGCATCCCTGCGGATCGGCCACGCCATCCCTGGCGTGGACGCTTTGCTCTTCGGGCATGGCAGACCTTTCTCGCCGGGATAGGGTGTTGCTTCAGCTCTTTCTGGCCGGGATGTGGTGTCGCTTCAGCTCTTTCTGGCTGGAAAACGGTTTCGCTTCAGGCGGGTGATGGGAGACGTCAGGCGTGGCGGTAAAAGCTGTCCGAAAAGCGTCCCAAACTGCCTGCCGGGCCTTCCGCTGGCTGGCTTTTTTCGCCCGATGAAGCTAGTGTATGGGCAATAAAAATTGATGATGCGACTAACCTTGCCAACTGCGAGTTCCCTTTGAAATATCCTGTCTCTTTCCGCACTACGCTTCGCATCTCGCGCTATCTTTTCCGAGCGCTGGCGCTGCTAATCTGGACGCTGGGCGCTGTTCTTACCGCGTTTTACATCATCAGCGTGCTGCACAATAAAGAGACGCAGGTTCGTCAGGAGTTTGCCAGCAACTACGGCACGATACAGTGGTATGTGCGGCACTCCGCCGACATGATGCGGGAGCTGAAATATATCACGGAGAACCGGCTGACGAATGCCAGCAACGGCATGGATGCGCTGACCGGCATGATCCCGGGTAAAACGACCCAGCCGCAGTTTACGCCGCTGTTTTCAGATGGCGACTGCACCGCCATGAGCAACACCTGGCGCAACTCGCTCGACTCCCTCAGTTATTACATCAACTACTGGAAAAGCAACTTCGCCTCCTCGTATGAGCTGAACCGGGTGTTCTTTATCGGAGGGGAAAGCCAGTGTCTGGCTGACTTTACGATTGGCAGCAGCACCGCCGATCGGGAGCGCAGCCTGAAATCGCTGCGTGAGAATGTGCTGCGCTACCGTAACAGCAACGAAGAAGAGCGCCGCAACCCGATGTACTGGATCAACAGCAGTGCTCAGCCGGGTGTCGGCACCTTCTACATGGTGGTGCCGGTCTACGTGGCCAACAAGTTGCAGGCGCTGCTGGGTGTCGAGCAGAATATCCGCCTGGATGAGTTTATTCAGCCGGGCAGTCTGCCGATCATCGCCTCGATTACCGACGAAAATTATCGTCCACTGCTCAATTCGCGCCGTGGCGGGCTGGGCTTCTCGCTCGACAGCCTGCCCGATGACAAAACCTGGTTCGGTTATCTGAATGGTTACCGTCAGCTGGTGCTGAAAAAGCCGCTGCCGCCTTCCGATCTCAACGTGGTGTGGTCGATACCCACTGACGTGATGATGGATCAGCTGAAGCTGATGATCATCAATGCGCTGCTGCTTAATGTATTCAGCGCCATCATTCTGTTTACGCTCGCCTGGCTGTTTGAGCGCCGGATGTTCCTGCCCGCCGAGGAGAATGCGCACCGGCTGGAAGAGCATGAACAGTTCAACCGTAAGATTGTGGCCTCGGCGCCGGTGGGGATCTGTATTTTACGCACCAGCGACGGCACCAATATTCTGAGTAACGAGCTGGCGCACAATTACCTGACCCTGCTGACCCAGGAAGATCGCCTGCGGCTGAATGAGATTATCGGCGGCCAGCAGGTTAACTTTGTTGATGTGCTCACCGGCAGCAACACCAACCTGCAAATCAGCTTTGTCCATTCGCGCTATCGCAATGAAAACGTGGCGATCTGTGTACTGGTGGACGTGTCGGCCCGTGTCCGCATGGAGCAGTCGCTGCAGGAGATGGCCCATGCGGCAGAGCAGGCGAGCCAGTCGAAGTCGATGTTCCTTGCCACCGTCAGCCATGAGCTGCGCACGCCGCTCTATGGGATTATCGGTAACCTCGATCTGCTGCAGACCCGGCAACTGCCCAGCGGGATCGACTCGCTGGTGACGGCGATGAACAACTCCTCCAGCCTGCTGCTGAAAATCATCAGCGATATCCTCGACTTCTCTAAAATCGAGTCAGAGCAGCTGAAGATCGAGCCGCGTCCGTTTGCACCGCGTGAAATCGTGACCCACATCGTCGGCAACTATCTGTCGCTGGTGGTGAAGAAGCGACTGACGCTCTACTGCTTTATCGAACATGACGTTCCGCAGGTGCTGGATGGCGATCCGTTGCGTCTGCAACAGGTGATCTCCAACCTGCTGAACAACGCCATTAAGTTCACCCACACCGGCTGTATTATCCTGCACGCCTACGTCTCGCAGGGCTATCTGGCTTTCCGGGTGCGCGATACCGGGGTCGGAATTCCGGCGAAAGAGCTGCCGCGCCTGTTTGATCCCTTCTTCCAGGTCGGGAATGGCGTGCAGCGTAATTTCCAGGGCACCGGGCTGGGACTGGCGATCTGTGAAAAGCTGATCAATATGATGGACGGCGACATTGAGGTCGACTCAGAGCCGGGCATGGGCAGTCAGTTCATTGTGCGTATTCCCGTCTACAAAGGGCAGAAGCCGTCGCTGATGCTGCTGGAGGATTTGCAGGAGAAGAAAATCTGGCTGGCGATGCGCAATGATTACCTGGCGGCGTTTATCACGCGTCAGATGCAGCAGCAGGGGATTCAGGTTGCGGATTATAACGGCAGACCGGGCCCCGACGATGTGGTGATGACCGATTACGAGCTGGAGCTCGATCTACCGTTGCGGGCGCTGGTCACATTTGATGGATCGCATGTGGATATGCCGCGTGAACGTCAGCCTGGACGCTGGGTTCACTCGACCGCCACACTGCATGAGGTACCGGCGTTGCTGGCGCGTATCTATCGCATCTCGCTCGGCCACGACGCGGCAGATGCGCTGCTGCTGGCTGGCCCGGTGGAAGAGAAGATTCACAACGATGACATCATGGTTCTCATCGTCGATGACCATCCGATTAACCGCATGCTGCTTTCAGAACAGCTCGGCACGCTGGGGTATCAGGTGAAAACCGCCCAGGATGGCGTCGATGCGCTTAACGTGCTGAGCCGCAATGAGATCGACATCGTACTGACCGACGTGAACATGCCGAACATGGATGGGTATCGCCTGACGCAGCGGTTACGTCAGCTGGGGCATCTCTTCCCGGTCATCGGCGTCACGGCAAATGCGCTGGCCGAAGAGAAGCAGCGTTGTATGGACGCGGGCATGGATAACTGCCTGTCGAAACCGGTGACGTTAGATGTGCTGAAAAGTACGCTGGCAATCTATGCTGAGCGGGTGCGTAAAACGCGCATGAAGTAGGGCAGAGGGGAGGCGGTGCAGGCTGCACCGCCTCAGCGATCGATTAGTCTCTTTCGACCTGGGTCTGGCTGACAGAGGAGAGGTAGTTCAGCAGGGCAATATCGTTATCCACGCCCAGTTTCATCATCGCTGATTTCTTCTGGCTGCTGATGGTTTTAATACTGCGGTTCAGTTTCTTGGCAATTTCTGTCACCAGGAAACCTTCTGCGAACAGACGCAGCACTTCGCTCTCTTTCGGTGACAGGCGCTTGTCGCCGTAACCGCCCGCGCTGATTTTCTCCAGCAGTTTCGCCACGCTTTCCGGCGTATATTTCTTGCCTTTCTGCAGGGCTGCCAGCGCTTTCGGCAGGTCGGTTGGCGCGCCCTGTTTCAGCACGATGCCTTCGATGTCGAGATCAAGCACAGAGCTCAGGATCGCCGGGTTATTGTTCATCGTCAGAACAATAATGGAGAGATCCGGATAGTGGCGTTTGATGTATTTAATCAGCGTGATGCCATCGCCATACTTCTCACCAGGCATAGAGAGGTCGGTGATCAGGACGTTAGCATCCAGCTTGGACAGATTGTTGATCAGTGCTGTTGAGTCTTCGAACTCACCTACAACGTTGACCCATTCAATTTGTTCCAGAGACTTTCGGATACCGAAAAGGACAATTGGATGGTCATCGGCAATAATTACATTTAAGTTATTCATCTTATTGGTTACCTTGCTGCAGCAGTTGATTGACGTAAGCGTCAATATCACTGGTGGTATTTGTAATGTTTGAATCGTCACACGCTTTAATGTGGTGTTCTAACTCTTCACAAAGCTGTTTGCCGGGAGACAGGTTGAGCATGGCAAACACGCCCTTCAGGCGATGCGCTGTCTGAGCAAGCGAGTCGTAGTCCTTTTCTGCTGACTCAGTATACAGTCTCTTCACATCAACCGGTACTGTCTCGGTAAACAGCTGGAAATAGCCGCCGCTCATCAATGGCGTGGCTGTGTCGTCTTCCCTGTCATTATCCATCACATCATGCGACAGTTGCTTCTCAATCAGGGCCAGCAATGCATCCAGCAGCGCATTACTGAGATTGAAATTGACCCGATACTGCTGGTCGTTCAGTGCATGATGACCGAGCTCATCTTCCGCCAGCAGCAGTGCCCAGCCGCTCAGCTTCGACGGATCGTCGGTTACCAGCACGTCGTGATCCTGTCCGGAAATACGCTCGTCCGGAGTGAGACAGCGCGCTCCCCAGTTTTCCAGATGGCGGCAGATGATTTTATGGACATCCTCCACGGTGATCTCCACCAGGGCGGTAACCCCATCCAGAATTTTTTCCTCTTCTTCTTCCTGCTTCTGCTCCAGTGCCATCGGCAGCTGCATATTATAGCGGGTGCCGATATCCGCTTTCGCGACGATATCCAGACTGCCCCCCATCTGCTTGCAGAGCTGTTTACAGAGGAAGAAGGCCATGCCTGACGCCTGACCATATCGATCCTGGCTGGTGTCGCCCAGGAACGGGAAATCGACATTCGCCAGCTCATCCACGGTCAGGCCCGCGCCGGTATCAACCAGTTCGATGATGAGTCTATCGGCCTGTTTATTCGCAACCTTAACTTCCAGGGTGATTTTTCCCCAGCGGGTGGTGGTCAGCGCATAGTGCATCAGGGTGGTCAGCACCTTACGCAGGGCGCGACGGTCGCCAAAGCGCATCTCATCATTGGCCAGATGGTTATTCACCACCAGTGACAACCCTTTGCGACGCATCAGCGGCAGGCTTTCCAGTGCGATCTCATCCAGCAGTTCCTGCAGGTTGAAGATGGTGGCATCCGGTGACCAGTCGTGCGCCTCCAGCCGGTTCAGCAGCACGATATCATCCACCAGCCGCGCCAGCCCCTGGCTCTCATCAAGCAGGTCGAGTACGGATTCATCGGCATCCCGCTGGCTGAGCTGCACCAGCTGCGCCACGATCTTCTCCAGCGGCTGATTCAGCGCATGACCAAGATTGTGCAGCAGTTGCTGACGCATCTGATGGTTGCGATCCAGAACCTGCTGCGCTTTCTGCAGCTTCTTGTTCACCAGCAGTTCGCGATCCTGGTCACGCATCATAAACAGCTGGGTATGGGGTGAGAGCACGCTACGGGCGTGGCGGATCTCATACACTTCGTTATTGATGGTAGCCTGCAGAACGCCCTGATGCTGGTCGGACATATTAATAATCTTCTGCAGATTGAGGTGCGGCAGAAGATGCTCTGCAATCTTGTTGCTCAGCAGGGTGCGGTTGCTGGCAAAGTCATAGACCAGCAGGCCCACCGGCAGGCTGCCCACAATCTCTTCATTCAGTACCCGAAGCGAGTCGAGTTCCGCGCTCTGGTTCTCACTGGGGCGCAGGGACTGCTGACGCAGCAGCATCACACCGCCCAGCGACAGCAGGAACAGCAGCAGGTTGATCAGCAGCGGCCAGAGCAGGTTGTGCAGCGTGTCGACGATCAGGCGGGTAATCGGCACCTGATAGACCAGCTGCAGCGGGGTGCTGGGCAGCGTGGCGGCAATCTCGACGTTCGGGTTAACCAGCGAGATGTGCGTATTTTCCACCTCCTGCTGTTCACTGCTGGCAGAGGGCAGTGAGCTGTCCTGACGCAGCTGGAAATTCTCCAGCGGCATATTCTGCGGCACCAAATCGTTCACCGGCAGATCAAAGGCAACTACAGTGGCCAGGTGGCCCGGCTGATTAAAGGTGGTGCGCAGCGTGAAATAGTGATCGTTCTGGAAGGCGAGGTGACGCAGGGGCGAGAAGCTCTCACGCTCGTCCAGCGCGTTCGCCTGCTGCAGCATTTCAGCGCGACGGCTGTCCACCATTGAACTGATGGCGCTCTCTTTGTAGCGCGTCGCCATATCCTTCAGCGGCAGCGTGGAGATCATGATCAGGCTATTGTCCTGACCATTTAAAAAGTACATCGACCAGGTCGGGTTTTCTGCGCCCCAGAGCGTATCCAGATAGTTGGACATCCGCATGGTCATATCCAGCGTGCTGCTGTCATGCGATCCGAAGATCAGTGCTTCGGTCTTGCGGCGGGTTTTTTCCAGATAGTAGACGTCAGGACGCAGGCGCGTCTCCTGCAGGCTGCTGCCCGGAGGCGTTCCTGCCGCACTGGTGGAGAGGTTTTCATAGATCTGCCAGGTGGCAAAGCGATAGGCGTCGATACGCTTCTGAACGTCGCGGGCCAGATCGTCCATGGCATAGCGTTTTCCGGTGAGCCAGGCATTCACGGAGTTCTGCACCATAAAGCCCAGCGCCAGCAGGAGCACCAGATTGAAAACCACAAAAAAGCGGGTGACATTGCCGGATGTCAGTGGAAACTTATACAACATAGCGTGTCAGGTACCTGAATTATCGCGCAACTCTTCGCGCACTGGCGGCTACCACTAACAGCAGCAGGGCGATCACTAAAAACGCGCCGCTGAGGCTGATCCATTGCGAAATGAATCCGATTAAAGCCGGACCTGAGAGAATACCCGCATATCCCAGCGTTGTCATGGCAGAAATCGCCAGGTTCGCGGGCATATCCTGTTGATTCCCGGCAGCATTGAACAACATCGGCACCGTATTGGATAAACCAAAGCCGACCAGCAGGAAAGCCAGCAGGGCGATCTCCGGCCACGGCAGCCACACCGCCAGCGTCATGCCCGCGGCGGCGGTCAGCGCCCCGGTTATCATCACCGGATAGCGACCAAAGCGCTGGATGATTTTATCGCCGCTGAACCGCCCCAGCGTCATTGCCACGGAGAAGGTGGCATAGCCGAGGCCGGCATAGGCCGTTGACATCGCCGGGTTCTGCAGCAGCAGCAGCGCGCCCCAGTCGAGCACCGCACCCTCTGCCAGAAAGAGAATAAAGCAGAGCAGGCCGAGAAACGCCACCCAGCCACGGGGGATCACCAGCCAGGGCTGGTCGGGCTGATGGAGACGCTCATTCATTAATACCGGGATGCGCCACAGTAACAGCAGCAGCATCACGGCCATCACCACCAGCGTGGCGGCCAGCGGTGAGAACGACTGGCTCAGCAGCAGGCTGACCGTCCCTGCACCCAGAATGCCGCCAAGGCTGAAGAAGCCATGAAAGCCGGACATCATCGGCTGACCCGCCGCCTGTTCAACCTGAACCGCCTGATAATTCATGGCGACATCCAGCATGCCCAGCCCGGCACCAAACAGCATCAGCGCGGCCGCCATCAGCAGATGCGAGTCCGCCGTGGCCAGCAGCGGCATCATGACCAGCACCAACAGAGTGGAGAAACACATCACCCGACGGCAGCCAAAGCGCGCAACCAGCGTGCCGGTGACCGGCATCGCCGCCAGTGAACCGATGCCGAGACAGAGCAGCAACGCACCCAGTGAGGCGCCGCTCAGCTGCAGACGATCACGGGCAAACGGCACCAGCGGTGCCCAGGCTGACATGCCTAACCCGTTGATCAGGAAGATGGTGCGGGTGCCCCAGTTCAGGCGGCTCTGCTGTTGATGTTGTTGTGCAGCGTCCAGTGCGGTCATAGGTCAGATTCATCAGTGATAAAGCGAAAAAGTGTAGCACCGGCCGGCAATCTGTGGCCGTCGCGCCTCTTATCAGCAGGGGTGCAGCACCCTCATCAATATGACAAAACCGGGAGTTTACCGATTTTTAATGCGCTGCGGATTTTTTCCAGAACTTTCCTGGCAGGACGGGACGCCGCGCAGGTCGACTTAACTCAAATTTCAGTGCCGTTTTCAACGGGTTGTCTGCTTAAACGAAGCTGTCGTCTCGGTGGGAAATGCTGGCTGAATCGCATAACTAAAAAAATCTTTTCAGCGCCCTGAAGTTCTCAGAATGGCGATATTTTAGCCGTTTTGTGACATTTGTGGAAACATCCCGCCACAAATTGACATGAAAAATCAAGGGCAAAGCGTTATTTCATGAACGTTTTATAGCAAGACTGACTTATGTAATAAAGATTAAATCATAATTAAATCTGTACATTGGTGTTGATTTTCAGCACGTTTAGGATAAAAGTTATTTTGTCAGAACCGCTACGTTTCGCGTCCGTCTGTACAACTTAATCTAACAATAAAAGCGTTGTTTTCTGCCCGGACCAGGATCTGCGGCGCCGCTTGGCTTTGCCCTTACTACATACACCAGGTTAACGCGCCCGCTGTTTTTCAGTGGGTGGAACTAAGTGTGAATATCGTAAACGTAAAATAAATTTATGTTTACGGATTCAGTATATTAGCTAATCTGGTGGAGTAGAGGTTACAAATGGCAGAACTCACGCAAGGCCGTGTAGACATCATCTCTCGCGAAAACGGCACGCTCATCTCGCAGGCCACTCCCGGTTCATCACAATCCATTAACCTCACCGAGCCCAGCGTCGTGCGCATCAATGGCACCCGCGAACTGGTCACGCAATATGAGCGCCAGGGAAATGACCTGGTCCTGCACATGCGTGACGGCAGCACCGTCCGCTATCAGAAATTTTTTGTTGATGATGCCGAGGGTAATCACAGTGAGCTGGTGTTCGATGATGGGGTCAATCCACCGGAACATGCCCTGTTCCCGCAGACCGCAGAAGGCACTGAACTGGCCTCCGGTTCCGTCACACCAACCTACGAATCACTGGAGAGCGTCGAGCCACTGCTGCTGGCCGATAACACCAACGCCTCGATGGGTGTGATCACCGCGGGCGGTCTCGGCGTACTTGGCTTAGCCGGGCTGGCCGTGGGTCTGGGGGGTGGCGGCGGAGGCGGTGGCGGCGGAAATGACGGCGGCAGCGATCCCGGTACGAATCCCGGCACGGATCCCGGTACCGACCCTGGCACTGACCCCGGCACGCCAGGTACGCCAGGCAGCCCCGCCATCACGCTCAACACCTTCGCCGGCGATAATGTGCTGGATAATGCCGAAAAAACCACCGATCAGCTGCTGAGCGGTTCCACCAGCAATGTCGAGGCGGGACAGGTTGTCACAGTGACCCTGGGCGGCCAGACCTACAACACGACGGTGGGCGCTGACGGTAGCTGGAGCGTGACCGTGCCTGCTGCCGCGCTGGCGGCCCTGGCCGCCGGCTCTGCCACGATCGCGGTCAGCGTGACAAACGCAGCAGGCACCGCCGCCAGCGGGTCGCTGCCCATTACCGTGGCTGCTGCCGATCCGGGCACCCCTGCGACGCCCGCCATCAGCCTGAATCCTTTCGCCGGCGATAACGTGCTGGATAACACGGAAAAAACCACGCCGCAGGCCTTATCCGGCAGCACCAGCAATGTCGAAGCCGGACAGATTGTTACCGTTACGCTCGGCGGTCAGACCTACAGCGGCACCGTTGCCGGTGATGGCAGCTGGAGCGTGACCGTGCCTGCTGATGCGCTCGCAGCGCTGGCATCAGGCACCACCACGGTGACGGCCACGGTCGCGAATCAGGCGGGTGCCTCCGCCAGCGGCAGCCTGAGCGTCAGTGTTGCAGCCCCTCTGACCCAGCCGGGGACGCCGGTCATTACCATCGATCAGTTTGCCGGCGATGACATTCTCAGTAATCCGGAGAAAAACAGCGCCCAGACGCTGAGCGGTTCCACCACCAATGTGGAAGCGGGACAGGTTGTCACGCTGACGCTGGGCGACCAGACCTACAGCGCTGTGGTCGATGCCCAGGGCAACTGGAGCATTACGCTGCCGCCTGCCGCGCTGAATGCCCTGGCCGCCGGAACGGTCACGATCTCCGCAGTAGTCACCACCCAGGCTGGCATTGAAGCCAGCGAAAACCGCGCGATCAGCGTCGATACGCCCGCCGTCCCGGGCGCGCCCGCCCTCACGCTGGATGATTTTACCGGCGACAATCAGCTGACTAACGCAGAAAAAACCAGCGATCAGACCGTGACCGGCAGCACCAGCAATATTGAAGCCGGACAGATTGTCACCGTTACGCTGGGCGGTCAGACCTACAGCGGCAGCGTGGATGCGCAGGGCAACTGGAGTGTCACGCTGCCCCAGGCGGCCCTGAGCGCCCTGGCGGCCGGTGAAACCACGCTGACGGTGTCAGTCAGCGATGCAGCCGGTAACACCGTGACCAGCAGCCTGCCGATTACGGTAGAGGCCCCGGTGACACAGCCGGGCGACGTTACCCTGACCATCGATCAGTTCGCCGGGGATGACATCCTGAGCAACGACGAAAAAGGCACGGCGCAGACTCTCTCAGGCAGCACCACCAATGTCGAAGCGGGTCAGACGGTAACCGTTACCCTGGGGGGACAGACTTACCTCGGCACCGTGGATGGCAGCGGAAACTGGAGTGTGATTATCCCGGCCGCCGCCCTGAGCAGCCTGCCTGCGGGCAGCAATGCCATTAGCGTCACGGTCAGCAACCTCGCGGGGGCAACCAGCAGTGAAACCCGCGATATTGCGGTGGAAGCGCCTGCTACAGAACCTGGCGTGCCGGGGCTGATCCTGAATGATTTTGCCGGCGATAACCTGCTGAGCAACGACGAGAAGACGGTCGACCAGGCGGTCAGTGGCACCACCACCAATATCGAAGCCGGGCAGGTGGTCACGGTCACACTGGGCGGCCAGACCTACAGCACCACCGTGCAGCCGGATGGCAGCTGGAGCGTCACGGTGCCCGCCACGGCGCTCTCCGCGCTGGCAGCAGGCACGACCACGCTGACGGTTGCCGTCAGCAATGCGGCGGGCGACAGCGTGACCGCAACGCAGCCGATCACGGTAGACGCCCCGGCGACGCAGCCGGGAGCCGCCACGCTGACCCTTGACGCCTTTGCCGGGGATGACATCCTCAGCAACAGCGAAAAAGCCAGCGACCAGCTGCTGACCGGTAGCACCACCAATATCGCAGAGGGCCAGCAGGTTACCGTCACCCTGAACGGGGAAACCTTTACCGCCACGGTCGGCGCGGATGGCAGCTGGAGCCTCACGGTTCCGGCCAGTTCGCTGGCAGCACTGGCGGTAGGCAGCGCCACCCTGAGCGCCACGGTAACGGATCAGGCGGGGAACCCGGTCAGCGAAACGCGTGACTTCCTGGTGGAGTCCTCGGGCACCGCACCAGGCAACCCGACGCTGACCCTGAATGCCTTTGCGGAAGACAACGTGTTAAGCAATGAGGAGAAACTGGAGGCGCAGGCCATCTCCGGCAGCACCACCAACGTCGAGGCGGGCCAGATTGTGACGGTCACGCTGGGTGGACAGAGTTACAGCGGAACGGTCAGCGCTGACGGCAGCTGGAATATTGCGATTCCGGCCGATGCGCTGGGCGCACTTGCAGCAGGCCCGGCCTCACTGGTGGTGACGGTCAGCAATGCGGCCGGTACAACTGTCAGCGACACGCTGGGCATCGTCGTTGAAGCCCCGGTGACCGAACCGGGCCAGCCGGTCATCACACTCAATCAGTTCGCCGGTGATGATGTGCTGAGCAACGACGAGAAAGCCAGCGACCAGCTGCTGAGCGGCAGCACCAGCAATGTTGAGGCGGGCCAGGTGGTGACGGTGACGCTGGGCGACCAGAGTTACAGCGCCACCGTCGGGGCCGATGGCAGCTGGAGCCTGACCATCCCCTCCAGCGCCCTGGCTGCCCTGTCGGCGGGCAACGCGACCTTCAGCGCCAGCGTAACCACCCAGGCGGGTGTGGTCGCCAGTGAAGATCGGGTCATTGTGGTGGAAGCCTCACCGGAGCCGGGCGCACCAACGCTGACGATCGCTGTTTTTGCCGGCGACGACCTGCTCGACAACAGCGAAAAAGCGCTGGACCAGACGTTGTCAGGCAGCACCAGCAACGTAGAGGCGGGCCAGACGGTCACCCTCACGCTGGACGGGCAGACCTACAGCACCACCGTTCAGGCGGATGGCAGCTGGAGTCTGCCGATCCCGTCCGCTGCGCTGAGCGCACTGGCGGCGGGCACCACCACCCTGGTCGCCAGCGTGACCACGGCGGCGGGCGTTTCAGCCAGCGGCAGCCGGGATATCAACGTCGCGCCTGCCGCAGGCGAACCGGGCGTGCTCACCATCGCTGAGCCACTCAGTCTCGACGGTTTCCTTAACCAGCAGGAGGCCGCCAGCGATCTGATCATCAGCGGCTCGGCTGTGGGCGTTAACCCCGGCCAGACGGTGCTGGTAGCCTTCAACGACAACACCTACAGCGCGGTGGTAAACAGCAACGGCTTCTGGAGCGTCACCGTTCCGGCCAGCGACCTCACCGGCATCACCGACGGGACAAAACTGATCTCCGCGACGGCCACCGATGCCAGCGGAGCGCTGCTGACCGACGCCGCACAGCTCAATGTGGTGGTGAACACGCTGCCGCAAATCACCCTGGATGAGAGTGCGATCAGCGATGGCATTCTGAATCAGGCGGAAGCGGGCAGCGACCTGACGATCGGCGGAAACACCGGTAAAGCCGTGCCGGGCCAGCAGGTCACCCTGGAACTCAACGGGAAAACCTACAGCACCACGGTGAATGAGGACGGCAGCTGGAGCCTGACGCTGCCCGCCGCCGATCTCGCCTTACTGCCGCAGGGCGCTAACACGCTGACACTGACCGCGATCGATGAGGCGGGTAACCGTGTTGACCAGACGCTGGACTTCAGCGTCGATACCCTGCCACCGAATCTGATTGTGGCGGCGGTGGCAGGCGGAGATGGCATTCTTAACGGCGCTGAAGTGGCGGCGGGCGTGCCGGTCAGTGGTTCAGGTGCCGCGCCGGGCGACGTCGTCTCGGTCACGCTGAATAACCTGATCTACAGCGCCACGGCAGATGCACAGGGCAACTGGACGGTGGATCTGCCCGCGGAGGATCTGCAGGCGCTGGCTGAGGGCAGCAGTTATACGCTGGTGGTCACCCTGACGGATGCCAGCGGCAATACGGTCAGCCAGTCGCAGACGCTGGCCGTCAGCACCCTGTCGCCGGATGTCTCAGTTAACGCGCCGGGCGGTGACGGTGTGCTGACCAGTAATGAACTGACCCAGCCGCTGCTGATCAGCGGAACCGGCACCCCGGGCGATCAGGTCACGGTTGAGTTAAACGACAAAACCTACAGCGCGCTGGTTGACGAAAATGGCAACTGGAGTGCGCAGGTGCCGGTGGCCGATCTGGGCACGCTGACCAGTCAGACCTATCCGGTGACGGTCACCGTGACCGATCCGGCGGGCAACAGCAGCGTAGAGAACACGTCACTGCGGGTTGCCAGCGCAGTGCCTGCGCTGACGCTGGATGCGATCAGCGACGATGGCGTCATCAACGTCATCGATGCACAACAGCCGCTGATCGTCAGCGGAAGCGGCGACGCGGGCGATACGATCAGCGTGACGCTGAATAACCAGACCTACACCGCCGTCGTGGCGGAGGGGGGCCGCTGGAGTGTGACCATTCCGGCATCCGACCTGGCCGCTGTTCCTGACGGAACACAGCCGCTGGCAGTGGTGGCAACGGATGGTGACGGGAATACCACGCTCATCAACAGTGCTCCGATCTTTGCGACCACGCCGCCGCAGCTGACCGTCTCCACACCGGGCAGTGATGGTTACATTAATATCGCGGAACATAGCCAGGATCTGACGATTGACGGGCGCGGAGGCGTGCAGGGCGACACGGTTTCGGTGAGTTTCAATGGTGAAACCTACACTGCCACCGTGGATACCAGCGGCGCGTGGCAGGTTACGGTGCCTGCGGCGGTCGTCAGCCAGCTGGGCGATGCCCGCTATCCGGTGGAGGTGGTGCTCAGCGACGCGTATGGCAACAGCAGCAGCGTCGCCTCCAGCGTGACGGTACTGGCGGCCGCATCGCCGGTCCTGACCCTGGATCCTGTGACCGGCGACAACCAGATCGACAGCGCGGAACAGCGTGTTGATACACTCATTACCGGCAGTGTGACCGGCGTACCGGCAGGCCAGCCGGTTGTGGTAACCATCAATAACCAGTCTTATGAGGGCGTGGTGCAGGCAAACGGAAGCTGGAGCGTGACGCTGCCTGCCGGATCGCTGGGAGGCGCGGGCGACAAGCCCTTTACCGTGGCGATCACCGATGTGGCCGGCAACCCGGCGCAGCCCGCGCAGGGGCTGATCACCGTGGTCACCAGCGACACGCCGCTGCTGTCGATTGCGCCGATAAGTGAAGATAACGCGCTGAATGCACTGGAAGCGCAGAGCGATCTGATCCTCAGCGGCAGTTCCGCCAGCCTGCCTGAAGGCAGCCCGGTCAGCGTGACGCTGGTGCCGGGCGGGACCGTTTACAGCACCACCATCGATCCGGACGGTAACTGGACGGTTACCGTGCCCGCCGCCGATCTGGCGAACCTGTCGCAGGGTGACACCACGGTGACCGTTACTTCCGGCGACGTGCAGAGCAGCCAGACGCTGCTGGTGGCAACCACACCGCTGGCAGCCCCGCAGATTGATACCCCCTTCACTGACGGCATCCTCAGCAATAACGAGGTCACTGCGCCGCAGACCCTGACCGGTTCCGTCACGGAAGGCCAGGCCGTCAGCGTCACTCTGGGCGGCGTCAGCTATCCGGCAACGGTCGCGGCGGATAACACCTGGAGCGTCACGCTGCCGCCGGAAGCGCTGCAGGCCCTTGCTCAGGGCAGCAACCCGATTACCGTAACGGTGAGCGATAGCGCGGGTAACAGCACCAGCATCAGTGAACCGCTGACGGTGGATACCGGCACACCGGCGCTGACCGTGAACCCGATTGCCACCGATGGCGTCATTAACGCGGCGGAAGCCGCCGCCGACCTGATCGTCAGCGGTACCGCTGCGCCGGGCAGCAGCGTCAGCCTTCTGCTGGGCGGCGAAACCTATAACGCCGTCGTGGCCGCCGATGGCAGCTGGAGTGCAACGCTGCCCTCCGACGATCTGAGTCAGCTGGCCGATGGCCGTTACGATCTCAGCGTCACCGTAACCACCGTGGGCGGCAACGTCGCCACCACGCCGGTGCCGGTTACCGTCGACACCAGCGTGCCGGACTTCAGCATCAATCCGCCAGCGGGCGATGGTGTGCTGAACCTTGCTGAACAGGCGGCCGGGTTCAGTTTCAGTGGGGCAGGCAGTGAGGGCGACCAGGTCAGCCTGACCCTGAATGGCGTGACCTACACCGGCACCGTCGGCGCAGACGGTCTCTGGACTCTGGCCGTGCCGCCTGCGGCACTGGCCGGTCTGGCCAGCGGCAGCAGCTATCCGGTTGTGGTGACGGTGACCGATGCAGCCGGTAACAGCAGCAGCCAGAACAGTTCGCTGACCGTCGACACGACGCCGCCTCCGCTGGTGGTTGCGCCGATCAGCGAGGATAACGCGCTGAGCGTCGGCGAACTGGCAGAGCCGCTGGTGGTCAGCGGCAGCGGACAGAACGGCGACCTCGTGACGGTTCAGCTTAATGGTCAGACTTACAGCACCACCGTCGGAGTGAACGGTCAGTGGACGCTGGAGATCGCGTCTGGCGATCTGGCAGCGCTGCCGTCCGGCCCGAATCCCGTCACGGTGACCGAAACGGACGCCAGCGGAAATCAGAGCAGCCAGGTGGTGGATCTCAATGTAGCCACCTCGCCAGCGGTGCAGCCGGAACTGAGCGTCGACAGCAGCACCTTTGCCGGTGACGGTATCGTCACCGCCGCGGAGCAGTTACAGCCGATTACCCTGCGCGGCAGCAGCCTCAACGTCGAGCCGGGTCAGCAGGTCACAGTTTCACTGAACGGCACCGATTACAGCGGGGTGGTTGAGGCGAGTGGCAACTGGAGCATCATTCTGCCCGCGGGCGCGCTGGCGGATCTGGGCGAGGGTAGTCAGACGCTGATTGTCAGCGTGAACAATGCCGTCGGAAACAGCGCCAGCGCGCCGCTTAACTTCAGTGTGGACAACACACTGCCCGCGATTGCGCTGGCACCCGTCAGCGACGATAACTATCTGAATGCAGGCGAGCTGAACGGCCCCGTCGTCGTCAGCGGCAGCAGCAGCGGTCTGCCTGCGGGAAGCCTGGTCACCGTTGACGCCAACGGGACGCCGTTCACCACCACGCTTAACGCCGATGGCAGCTGGAGCCTGACATTACCGGCAGGCACCTTCAGCGGCGTGGCGGATGGGCCGCAGACCCTGACTGCCACCGTCAGCGATGCAAACGGCCAGCCGCTGGCGACTACTGACACCACCCTGACGGTCGTGGCCAGCGCGCTGCCGGTCGCGACACCGGGCGTGGCCTTTGATGATGGCATTGTGAATAGCGGCGAAGCCGCAACCGGGGGGGCTATCACCGGTAACACCGGCGTAACGGGTGACGGTCAGACGGTCACCATTACGCTGGATGGCGTCAGCTACAGCGGCACGGTCGATGCTGCGGGTAACTGGCAGGTCACGGTTCCGGCTGGCGCACTCGCTGCGCTGCCGCAGGGCGACACGGCATACAACGTCGTGGTCAGTGATGTGGCGGGCAACAGCAGCCAGGCGACAGGCACGCTGCGGGTCGATACGCTGCCGCCGGTGCTGACCGTTGTCACGCCGTCCGACGGCATCATCAACGCCGCTGAAAGTCAGCAGCCGCTGACGCTGAACGGCAGCAGCGAAGCCAATGCACTGATTGTGGCCAGCTTCAACGGCACCAGCCTGAGCACCACCGCTGACGCCAGCGGCAACTGGTCGCTGACGCTGCCCGCCACCGTCTACAGCGGGCTGGTTAACGGCAGCTATCCACTGACGGTTACCGCCAGCGATGCGGCCGGCAACGCCACCACCACCAGCCGCGATCTGGCGCTGAAAGTGGAGGCGGGCACGCTGCCGACGCTGACCCTGGATGCCTTTGCCGGCAACAATGTGGTCGATGGCGCGGAACGCCTCACCGACCAGCGGCTGAGCGGCACGACAACCAATGTCGAGGCGGGCCAGCTGGTGACCGTCACGCTTGACGGAACGGTCTACAGCGCCGCCGTACAGGCCAGCGGGGCCTGGAGTCTGATTGTGCCAGCCGGCGCGCTGGCTGCGCTTGCCGATGGCAGCGCCACATTTACCGTGGCGGTCAGCGACGTGGCGGGTAACACCACCACCAGCAACCTTGCTTTTGACGTCAACAGCAACGCGTCTGGTCTGGCGCTGGATGCCATCAGCGAAGATAACTACCTCAATGCGCAGGAGCTGAGTCAGCCGCTGATTGTCACCGGCACCGCGGTAAACGTGCCGGCGGGCAGTACCGTCACGCTGCTGTTCAACGACACCGCTTACACCTCCCAGGTTTCGGCCAGCGGGCGCTGGAGCGTTATCGTTCCGGCGGAGGCACTGACGGCGCTCGCCGATGGACCTTACACGCTGACGGTCACCGCGACCGACAGCGGCGGAGCAACCCTCAGCAGTGAAGCCACGCTCAGCGTACTGGCGACCGGCCTGCCGGAACCGCTCATCGTCTCGGCGTTTGGTGATGGCGCGCTCAACAGCGGCGACGTTACCGCGGCACAGAGCCTGAGCGGCACCACCGGCGTAACGGGCGACGGACAGAGCGTCAGCGTGCTGCTGAATGGCGTGACCTACACCGGCACCGTCGACGGCAATGGCAACTGGCTGGTGACCGTTCCCGCGACGGCGCTGGCTGATCTGCCGGAAGAGACTCTCAGCTACACCGTCACGGTGCAGGATGCCGCCGGTAACACAGGCAGCACCCAGGGCAGCGTCACGGTGGATCTGACGCCACCGACGCTGACGCTGGCGGCCGTCGCGGATGATGACATCGTGAATATCGCAGAGAGCACCGGACCGATCGTGCTCAGCGGGACGACCAGTGCCGAAGCCGGACAGACGGTCTCCATCATTCTCAACAACCAGCGCTATACCACCACCGTGACTCAGGATGGCGACTGGAGCCTGACGCTGCCAGCCGGTGCGCTGGCCGGTATCCCGGCCGGGGCCTATACCCTGACGGTAACGGTCAGTGATGCGGCGGGTAATCCGGTGACGGAAACCCGTGACATTACGCTGGCGACCGGCGCGCTGTCGGTGACGATTGATACCCCGTTCGGCAACGGTTATCTGAACCAGAGTGAGACCGGCGTCAGTCAGACCCTGAGTGGCAGCACCGGCGTCACCGGTGAGGGGCAGACGGTCACCGTCTCCCTGGGTGGCGAAGACTATCCCGCCACGGTGGATGCACAGGGCAACTGGACGCTGACCCTGACGCCGGAGGCGGTGCAGACGCTGGACGAAGGGGTGAATACCCTGGTGGTGAATGCCAGCGATGGGGCCGGAAACAGCGGTTCGCTGACCAGTGCGGTCACGGTGGATCGGACGCCGCCTGCGCTGAGCCTGGATCCGATCAGTGGCGATAATATTGTTAACGCTCTGGAAGTGCTGGAAGCCGTCACCATCAGCGGCAGCGCGTCAGCGGAGGATGCCGGACAGACGGTCACCGTCACTTTCCAGAACAGTAATTACACCACCCTGGTGCTCTCTGATGGCAGCTGGCAGGTGACGCTGCCGGCCAGTGTGATGCAGGGGCTGACCGATGGCGGCTACCCGGTCAGCGTGACGCTGACGGACGCGGCAGGCAACAGCAGCAGCGCGACCGCCACCCTGACGCGTGATGCAGACAGTGCCGGCCTGCCGACCCTGACGATCGGGCCGATCAGCGGCGACAATTTCCTGAATCAGGCTGAGTCGCTGCAGGATCTGAGCATCAGCGGCAGCAGCACCAATCTGGCCGAGGGCCAGCTGGTCACAGTGACGCTGAACAACGTTCAGTACAGCGGCACGGTGACACAGGATGGCAGCTGGACGGTGACCGTGCCGGCCGCCGATCTGGGCGCGCTGCCGGATGGCGATCAGCTGCTGGTGGTGGTCTCTGCGGATGCCTCCGGCAACCCGGCCAGCAGCAGCGCCTCACTGGTGGTGCTGGCCAGCGCCCAGGCGCAGCCAACGCTGACCCTGGACGTGGTGGCAGGGGATGATGTGATCAATGCCAGCGAGGCCGCCGCGGATGTGGTGGTCAGCGGTAGCAGCACCCAGCTGGCCGCGGGCACCCCGGTGACCGTGTCGTTTAACGGCACGGACTATGAGACGACGCTGGACGCTGACGGCAACTGGACGGTGACTCTTCCCTCCACCGCCTTTGCCGGCGTGACGGCGGGCAGCACGGAGACCCTTACCGTGACCGCCAGCGACATTGCCGGGAATCCGGCCACCGCCAGCCAGACGGTGACGTTCAGCACCACACCGCCAGCACTGACGGCGATCACCGTCAGTACGGGTGACACCCTGAACTTTGCGGAGTCGCTGGAGGATATCAGCGTCAGCGGTTCCACCACGGGGGCCCTGCCGGTGACGGTGACGCTGAATAATGTCAGCTACAGCACCACGGCCGATGCCGACGGTAACTGGTCCGTCACCATCCCGTCAGCCGATCTGCAGCAGCTTGCAGATGGTGCTAACGCGATCGCGGTTTCCGTCACCGACGCGGCGGGCAATACCACCACGGATACCACCACCTCGCTGGACGTGGCGTTTAATACGCTGCCTGCGCTGACGCTGGATACGCCGTTTGGCGATGCGCTGGTCAGTGCTGCGGACGCTGCGGGCGCGCTCACGCTGAGCGGCGACAGCACCAATCTGCCGGAGGGCAGCCTGATTAGCATCACCATTGGCGGGCTGGATTTCAGCACCACGACCAATGCCAGCGGCAACTGGACGCTGAATCTGGCCGCGGGCGCGCTGTCAGGGCTGGACGATGGCGTGACCGACGTGGTAGTGACTGCCACCGATGCAGCAGGCAATCCGGCCCAGGTGACCGCCGGGGTTGAGATCCTGCAGGCTGCGCCGGATAACGCCACCTTTGACAGCACGTTGTTCGGCGACAACATCATTAACATCAGTGAAGCGGGTGTCGTTCAGCTTGTTACCGGGACATCGGACCCTCTCCCGGGCCAGACCCTGAGCGTGACGGTGGGCGATCAGAACATCCCGCTGTCCGTAACGGTGGATGCCAGTGGCAACTGGACGGCCAGCCTGACGCCAGAGGTGATCGCCAGCCTGGGGGCGGGTGAACAGACGCTGACCCTCACCACCACCGATCGGGCAGGCAATACCAGCGTCACGACCCAGACATTTGTCTCGGCGATTACGCCGATTGCGGCGCCCACGCTGGACACGCCCTTTACCGATGGAAGGCTCAATGCGGATGAGGCGGCCGCAGGGGGGGCTCTGAGCGGCGCGGTCAGCATTGATAACGCGGCGTCGGTGACGGTAAATGTGAATGGCTCCGTCTACGCCGCCCAGCTCAGCGAGGATGGGACGCGCTGGTCGCTGGCGCTGTCACCGGCGCTGTTGCAGTCCCTGCCGGATGGCAGCTGGCCGGTGACGGTGACCGTCACCGATGAGGTCGGCAACATTGCCAGCACCAGTGGCAGCCTGCTGGTCGCCGTTAACGCGCTGCCGGACGTCACGCTGAACCTGCCGTTCGGGGATGGTGCGCTGAATGCTGAAGAAGCGCTCAGTGAACAGACGCTCAGTGGCACCACCGGCATTACCGGTGCCGGGCAGACGGTCTCGGTACTGATTTCAGGCTTTAACGGCGATGCGCCGCTGACGGCCACGGTGCAGGACGATGGCAGCTGGTCTCTGGCGCTGTCGCCTGCGCAGTTAAGCACCTTCACCAGCGGGGCGCACACCATCACCGTGACCGCCACCGATGTCGCCGGTAACAGCGACACGACGGCGCTGAGTGTGGTAACGGAAGTGGCGGTGCCGGTGCCGACCTTCAGCCCGGATGCCTTTGGCGGCGACGGCCTGCTCAACATCAGTGAAGCGGCGGCTGGCGTGACCCTGACCGGCACCACCGGCAGCGTCGGGGCAAACCAGGCGGCCAGCATTACCGTGGATTTCAATGGCAGCCGTTATTCGGGTGTCGTCGACAGTAACGGGAACTGGCGCGTCACGATCCCTGCTAACGCGCTGAGTGCCCTGGATGATGGCGCGCAGACGCTGACGGTGAACGTGGTGGATGCGGCAGGCAACAGCGCCTCGGCGCAGCTGCCGTTCACCGCCGATCTCAGCGCACCTCAGCCCACGCTCAATCCGGACTACTTCGGGGGCTATGTTAATGCGGCTGATGTGGCAGACGGCATTACTCTGGGCGGCACCGCGGGTGTCAATGAGACGGTGCAGCTCACGCTGGCAGGCACAGTTTATACCGCGACTGCGGATGAGAACGGCAACTGGTCGGTGCCGCTGACGACGGCGCAGCTTTCCGCGCTGACGGATGGCACCTATCCGGTCATCATCACGGCCACGGACGCGGCGGGTAACAGCACGACGCTTAACAGCGCCTTTGTGCTGGACAAAACCCCACCCGTGCTCACAGCCTCGGCGTTCACCGGCGACAACGTACTGAACTACGCGGAGAGCATTCAGCCGCAGACGCTCAGCGGCACCGCAACGGGAGCAGGGACGGGCGCAGTGGTCACCGTCTCGCTGAATGATACCCCGCTTGGCACGGCAATAGTGGCGGCCAACGGCAACTGGAGTCTGACGCTGACGCCAGAGCAGATGGCCACCTTCGGGCCTTCCACCACGCTGGCCTTGTCGGTGACCGATCTGGCAGGCAACCTCGCCACCGGCTCCGTTCCGCTGACGGTCGATCTGACCCCACCGCCAGGCCCGCTGGTGACACTGGGCACCGTGTCGGGCGATAACATCATCAGCACCCAGGATGTCGCGGGGGGCGTGGTGGTGAGTGGCACCTCGGCCAACCTCGGCACCGGGGGCACGGTGACGGTGGTGATCAATGGCACGAGCTACCCCACCACGCTGGATGCGTCAGGCAACTGGTCAACGGCGACCCTGCCGGTCAGCGCGTTTGGCGAAACAGATGGCAACGCGACCGTCACGGTAAATGCGACGAACGGCACGGATACCGTCAGCGTCAGCAATAACATCGTGATTGACCTGACGCCACCGACGCTGAACGTGGATGCGTTTGCAGGCGACAATCAGGTCAACGGCAGTGAAAGTGCCACCAGTCAGACCATCAGCGGCAGCGCCGATGTCAGCGAAGCCGGTCGCACGGTGCTGGTGACCTTTAACAACAAAACCTACAACGCGGTGGTGCAGGGGGATGGCAGCTGGTCGGCCACGGTGCCCGCCAGCGATATGCAGGCGCTCACCAGTGGCAGTTCGCTGCAGATCACCGCGCAGCTGGCGGATGTGGCGGGCAACGTGACTACGGCGACACAGACGGTCACGGTGGATACCGGGGCGCCCGTGTTGCAGGTGGATGCCCTGGCGGGCGATAACGTCCTCAATGCCACGGACCTGGTGACCACGCAGGTGCTCACCGGCAGTGCGCAGGGCGCAGAAGGTCAGACCATCGGCCTCTATCTGGGCGATGCCGCGCCGATTGCCACCGCCATTGTCGGAGCCGACGGCCGCTGGAGTATCGATCTGACGCCGGAGGTGCTGACGAACCTCGCTGAGGGCGCGCTGGTCTTTGGCGTGCGGGTCAGTGACACCGCGGGGAACCAGACCGATGCCACGCTGACGGTTAACAAAGTGGTCAACAGTGCGCTGACGCTGGTCGTCGATTCGGTCTTCGGCGACGGCACACTCAGCGCGCTGGATACCACGGTGGCGCAGACCATCTCCGGGGTGGCGACCTCGGCGGGCGTCGGTGCGACGGTCTCCGTGGTGCTGGGCGGTACGACGCTCTCGGCAGCCGTGGGGCAGGATGGTAAATGGGCTATCGTGGTGCCGCCGTCGGTGCTGGGTCTGTTAAGCGATGGTCAGCTGGACGTTGACGTCACGCTGACGGATGCGGCAGGCAACACCCGTACCGTGGGTGAAACCGTCACCGCGATTGTCGATGCGGTGCCGGTCGTCGGCGCGCTCACCGGGCTGTTTGGCGGTGATAACCAGCTGAACATCGCGGAAGCCGCAGCCGGACAGGTGGTGGGTGGCGTCATCGACAATGCGGCGGTGGGTTCACAGGTCACCGTGACCCTGGGCAGCAGAAGTTACAGCACTACCGTGCAGGCGGGCGGTGCCTGGAGCGTTAACCTGCCGGCCAGCGATCTCACCTCCCTGCTGGATGGCAACCTGACGCTGGGCGTCAGCGTCCGGGATGTGGCGGGTAACGTCGCTTCCAGCAGTGCCACGGTCGGCATCTTCACCCAGACGCCATCCATCTCGCTGACTTCGCTGTTCGGGGATGGGGTGCTTAATCTGGCGGATATCGCGACCGGGCAGGTGATCAGCGGGGTGGTTAATAACGTCGCCCAGGGCAGTGTCGTCACACTCTCGGTGGGGAACAGCCAGCTGACGGCTACCGTCGGCGCGGGCGGGGCCTTCAGCGCCACGGTCACACCGGATATCCTGGGCACCCTGGCGCAGGGGAACCTGACGGTAGGGGCATCGGTGACTGATGCGGCGGGTAACACCGCCAGCACCAGCGCCGGCATCCGCGTCGACACGCTGCTGCCGACCATCACCGTCAATCCGCTGTTTGGTGACGGTCTGCTGAACGTGGCGGATGCGCTGGTCACCCAGGTGATCGGCGGCGTGGTGGGCGGCGCGGAAGCGGGCTCGCGCGTGGTGGTCTCCGTAGGCGCCCAGCAGTTTGTGACGGCGACCGATGCGAACGGTAATTTTAACGTCTCGCTGACGCCGACGCTGCTGCAGGGCATTGCGGACGGCAATCTCACGGTGGGCGTGAGCGTTACCGACAGCGCCGGTAACACCAGCAGCGCCACGGCGGGGGCACTGGTCGGCATTCACAACGTGCCGAAAGTGACGCTCAATCCGCTGTTTGGTGACGGGGTGCTCAACCTGGCCGAGTCGCTGGTCACGCAGACCATCAGCGGCACCGTCTCCGGCGTGGCCGCGGGCAGCAGCGTCAGGCTGGCGATTGGTAACACCACCGCGACCGCGCTGGTCAACGCCGACGGCACCTTCTCAACCACCGTCTCACCGGCCGTGCTCTCGACGCTGCTGAACGGTAACTTCACCGTCAGCGCCTCGGTCACCGATCCGGTCGGCAACGTCAGCAGCACCAGTGCAGGCGTTTCGCTGGGACTGGTTCAGCCGACCCTCTCAGTTAACACGGTATTCGGCGATGGCGTGCTGAGCGCGGCCGATCTGGCCTCAAACCAGACGCTGAGCGGCAGTTCCAGCCTCTCTGCGGGGTCAACCGTCAGCGCCACGCTGAATGGCATTACCTACACCACCAAGGTGGCCAGCGGCGGTAACTGGAGCATCAGCGTGCCGAAAGCGGATCTGGTTGCGCTGACGGACGGCAGCAAAACCGTGACGGTGACCGGCACAGATGCCTACGGCAACGTGGCGAATGCCAGCGGCTCGCTGAACGTCATCAGCCAGTCGACGCCGGTGGTGGCGATTACCTCGCTGTTTGGCGACGGTGCGCTCAGCGCGGCAGATGTGAAAACGGCACAGACCATCAGCGGCACCGCGAGTAACGCCGAGGGATCGGTGGTGCGGGTCACGCTGGGCGGCCAGACCTACAGCACCACGGTGAGCAGCAACGGTAACTGGAGCCTGTCGGTTCCGGCGGCCAGCCTCGCCGCCATCGCGGATGGTCTGCAGACCGTGACGGCCAGCGTCACCAACGGCGCGGGCAGCAGCGGCACCATCTCCGCGTCGCTGGGTGTCGTCAGCCACACCACGCCAACGGTCAGCGTAAGCAGCTTCTTTGGCGGTGATGGCTACCTCAATATCGCGGAAGCCAGTGCGGCAGAAACCATCAGAGGCACCAGCACTAACGCGGCGGGCGGCACGGTGACGGTAAACGTGGCGGGTAACATTCTCACGACCACTATTGGTGCCAATGGCGCATGGAGCGTCAGCGTGCCGTCAGCGACGCTGAAAAGCATCCCCGATGGCAGCCGTCCTCTGACGGTGACGGTGACGGATATTGGCGGTAACACCGCCACCAGCACCAGCAGTTTCACCGCGCTGTCGCACAATCAGCCGGTCGTGGGGGTCGATCCGGTGCTCAGCCTCGTCGGTTCGCTGCTCACCGGTCTGGTGGTGCAGGGCGGATCGCTCAATGCGGCGCAGGGATCAAGAGTCAGCGTGACGCTGCTGCTCGCCAACGGCAGCAACGGCCCAACGCTGAATACCACCACCGACGCGCTGGGGCGTTATGCCGTCAACTTCTCACCGTCACTGCTGTCGGTGGGTGGCCTGCTGCTGTCGCTCAACACGCTGGCAAAAGTCTCGATCACCGACGTGGCGGGTAACAGCTACACCACCACCAACACCCTGCTGCTGGGTTCTGTCCTGCCGGTCACCCTGGCCGCTACCGAGTCCGTGGCCCTGTTCTCGGTGGTGGATGACAGCGCCACGGTGGCCAGCACGGAGACGCAGCACAACAGCAGCACCAGCAGCGATGACGGCAGCGCCCATGTGGCCGTGGCCTCTACGCTGGTGACCGACGCGGATGTTGCGACGCCGGTCAGCAGCAGCCAGAGCGCCGTGGTCAGTGACACCGCGGTGGCTGCAGCCCCGGCCGAAGAGGCGGGTTACACCATCGGCGGGGTAGTCATTACGCTGGCGGATGGCAGCACGGCGCAGGGAGCCTCGGTTACCGGCAGCAGCGGCGCGGATACCGTGACGGTCAGTGACCTCAGCTTTACCCATATTGATGGCGGCGCAGGCACCGATACCCTGGTGCTGAACGGTGAGAACCTCACTCTGGATCTCACCGCGCTGGGCCTGAAAGTCGAACACATTGAAGTGCTCGATTTGGGTAAAACCGGCACCAACTCGGTGAAACTCGATCTCAATGAGGCACTCAATCTGACGGATAAACAGAGTGACGATTTGCTGATCAAAGGCGCGGACGGCAGTCAGGTGACTCTGGCTAACAGCAATGGCGGTATCTGGGAAGTGACCGGCGAACGGACGGTGGATGGCAGAGTCTTTGAGATCTACCACAACTCGGCGCTGACCAGTGATAACACCCTGGGGGATGTGCTGGTACAGCAGAACCTGCAGGTCCATGTGATGTAGCCACGACGTTGTCTGTCAGGCGGTTCTGAGGCGCGGGTGCGAAAGCACCCGCTTTTTTTGCGTCAGCCCCGTGATAATTTCACTTTCCAGATTTTCGCCACTATTCATTAGCGGAATGAAAGCTTAGGGTAGGCGCAGCAAACGGCGACACGCCGTCAATCACGCTTCTGATCTTATTTGACGCGTTATTCGCGTCCTGTTCATCACGCCCTGTTACCTGCGGGTAACCGGTTCAGACCAGCGGAAACGGGCAGCTTCGGCTGACTCACTACCACGTTGTCAGAGTCAGCTATCGGGCTATCCGACGGTTTTGCTCTGCGTTTCTGATCTGTTATGAACTGAGGTGACCGATGTCAACACGCGATACGTTTCGTACCACCCGGCTCGACGCCATTTTCCAGGCGGCAGTCAGCGACTTTGCCGTCGCCGACAGCGCCGTGCCCGCTGTGCCGCCTGAGGCCACGCCGCGCCTGAACCTGCCCATAAACCCGCTGCCCGCCGAAACCCCCCATACCCTGGCGACCGCTGACAGCGCCCGCACCGTCAGTGCGGCTGAGAGTGCGCCACCCGCAGCCCTGCGGCCCTACGAACCTGTCGCTGCCGATGGCGTGATCGCTGGCTGGGAAGCGCAAAAGCGGGTGCATCTGCGCGGCCGGGCTGAAGGCGAAGCGGGTTCGACCGTCACACTCACCTTCAACGACCAGAGCTGGTACAGCACCGTCAACAAGTGGGGCTACTGGAACGCCTCCATGCCGGCGGAGGCGCTGAAAGGGGTGCCGGATGGCAATCACACGCTGACGCTGACCCTGACCAATAAAGCAGGCCACAGCACCACGACTGAGGTGGGTTTTGGTCTCTATACTGACCGCACTCTCAGTCCGACCCTGACCATCGACACGGTCAGCGGTGACAATGCGGTGAATATCGCTGAAAGCATCTACGGCGTTGAGATCAGCGGCAGCGCAACCCACCTGCCGGTGGGGTCCGTGCTCAAATTAACCCTGGGCACGCAAACGACCACCGCCACCATGGGAAGGGATGGCAGGTGGTCTGGCACATTTTCTGAAAGCGATATGCAGGCGCTGCAGGATGGCGTCTACAGCCTGAAAGTGACCGCGACCGATCCCAACGGGAAAACCGCAACCGACTATCACGATCTGACGCTGATCACGCACCTGAGCAGCCTGCCACTCATTACGTTCGACAACGTGACGCCGGATGATGTGATCAATCTGGCGGAAACCCAGCAGGACCTGCTGCTTAGTGGGACTCTCTCAACGGTTATGCCGGGTCATCGGCTGGTGATCACCGGTGCGAATCAGAAAGATTACGCTGCCACACTGGACGAAAGCGGGCACTGGCAGGTGGTGATCCCGGCTGCAGAGGTGAACGCTTTCATCAACGTGGGTGAGATCCGCGCCTGGTCGATCGACGGGGCCAGCAACTACACCGACGTCACGCATGTACTGAATATCCACACCGGGTTTATCCCGGTTTACACCGAGATGAATATCGGCGGTGACATGACGCTTAACTATCAGGAGGCGCAGCACGATCTGAGCTTCTACGTTGAGGGATGCAACACCGTTGAGATCAACGGCATAACTTACCAGCCCGATAGCGGGGGAATGGTGACGCTGACTTCCGCCGAGCTGATGGCGCTGGCGGATGGCCCGGTTGCCGCCACGTTTCATCGCTGGGATCAATATGGCAACAGCGACAGCCAGACCCAGGATGCGCTCTTTACCGTCGCTGTGCATCAGCGGCCGACGCTGACGCTGGAGACCGCCTTTGGCGATAACGTCATTGATGCCGCCGATGTGAACAGCTGGCATCTGATTCAGGGCAGTTCCAGCCATCTGCAGCCGGGCAGCCTGGTGCAGCTGACGCTTGGTGACCAGCACTACAGCGCCAGTGTGAAGGCCGATGGCGGCTGGGCGCTGACCATTCTGGCCGGACAGCTGGCTCCGCTGGAGGAGGGTGACTACACGATGACGGTCAGCGGCCAGGACAGCGCCGGGAATCTGGCCACGGCCAGTCAGAGCGTGCGGGTGGCCTCCCATATGGAAAGCGCCGGCACATTGCCTGCGCAGACGGTGGATCGGCTGCTCGACAGTTTCAGCGTGACGGCGGAGCACGCGCCGGAGGCGCAGGCGTCCTCTGCGTCCGAAGGGGTGATCGTCTCTGGCATGCCCTACACCCTGGCCGATCACCTGTTACAGCATCCGGCAGCGCATCCCCTGGCCTGATGCGGAAACATTAAGAAAGGCAGGGCCTTCCGGACAGGTCTGTTCAGTCTGTCTGGAGTGGCTCAGGCTGTTAAGATGGCGTTTTTTTATGCAATCGGCAGAAAGATGAAAGATTTCATCAGTTTTTAACAGGACTCGGTGCAGAATATGATCTAATAATGTTAAGGGTTATTCAGGCTCCGGCTTGTAAAACATAAATAAAATAACGCAATAAAACCTTTAAGGGCACCGTAACGCCTTTTCTGCCTGCTTTGTTCACCAGGAAAAAAACCATGATCATAAGAACGCCTGTTGGTATGGATAATGAACAAAGCACGATTAACTTTTCTGATATGCGCCCTGAGTGGCGTGGCACTCCCGGCGGCCTGGGCCGCACCGTTACCGAAGGCGGAGTTTAACTGGCGCGCCGCGCCCAGCGAAGAGCAGATTGCCAGCTTAACGCTGCGCGACGCTATCCTCCGGGCCTTCGCCCGTAATCCAAAAATCTCGGAAGCCGCGGCACAAATCCATGTCGGTGAGGGCGATCTCGACGCCGCCCGCAGTGCCTGGTATCCGCAAATCTCACTGCAGGGCGCGGCGGGGCGTTCGCATCAGACCGACTCCGCAGGCAGCCTGAACAATAATGGCTCCGGCGGCATCACGCTCAGTCAGCTGCTCTACGACTTTGGTCGCACCGGCAGTGCCATCGACGAGCAGCATGCCCTGTCGGATGCCTATCGTTACGGCCTGTTCGACGCAATGACCACCGTGGCGGAAGATACGCTGCAGGCCTACCTCGAAGTCAAACGCTATCAGGCGCTGGCTGAAACGGCGCACACCAATATTGCCTCACTGCAGCGGGTGCGGGATATTGCCGGACTGCGCGCCGACGCCGGACTCAACTCCCGATCCGATGTGCTGCAGGCGGAAACCCGCATCGCCGCCATGCAGGCCACGCTGGAGCAGTATCGCGCCCAGCTGCGCTCTGCCACGGCCCAGCTGACCGTGCTGACCGGCGTGGTGCCCGCCACGCTGCCGGAACTGCCGCAGGCGCTGCTGAAACAGCAGATTACCCTCGACAAAATCGCCTATGAAAGCAGCGCTGCGGTTCGCAGCGCCCAGTCTAAGCAGGAAGCGGCCCGCGAACGGGTGCGTCAGGCGCAGTCGGGTCACTGGCCGACGATCAAAGTGCAGGCGGGCCGGACCCGTTATGAAAACGATCGCCAGTCCTACTGGGATGACGAAGTGCAGCTTCAGGTGGAAGCTCCCCTCTACCAGGGGGGCATGGTGAATGCGAAAACGGCCTCAGCCGAGGGCGATCGTGAGGCGGCGCAGGCGGCCGTGCAGCAGGCCAAACTCGCCATCAATCAGAACGCCTCAACGGCCTATGCGGATATGATCGGCGCGCAGCAGCGGCAGGCTGCCGGAGAAGTACAGCTGGCCAGTGCCGATCATACCCGCGCCGTCTACGCCGACGAATATCGCCTCAGCAAGCGCAGCCTGAACGATCTCCTGAGTGTGGAGCAGGATGTGTTCCAGGCCGACAGTTCGCGGATCACCGCGCTTTATGATGGCTGGGATGCCACCGTTCGCTACGCCGCCGCAGTCGACAATCTGCTGGATATTATGGGTATCGATCGCCAGCAGAGCAGCGGCGATCTTCTTCCTTCGCTGCAATAGCGATAAGGCAATAATAATGAGTACAGCCACCCTGAACACTGAAAACTGGATTGCCGCCATGCTGCGCGTGGCCGCGCGATTCGGTAAACCGGCCGATGGCAAAACCCTGCGACAGCAGATGCGCTGGTTTGAACATCTGCCGGTGTCCCAGCAGCTGGAGCGCCTCTCCGGTCTGCTGGGACTGCATCTGACAATGGTGCCCCAGAATAAACTGCGCTGGCGTCAGGAGATCACCCCTGTAGTGCTGGTGCTGGAAAATGCCAGCGTGGCGGTGCTGGAGAGCATCGATAAAGAGGGCAGCGCGCGCTACTGGCTGAGTGAAGGCGGCGACGTGGTGCGGGAAAGTCCGTTATCTGAACTGCTGGCGCGTGCCCAGGGGGATGTGGGGGTCACGGGCGTCGCGGCGCGGGGCCGGGATGCGCGCATTGATGAGTTTATCCAGCCCTATGAGCCGCACTGGTTCTGGAAAAATTTTCGTGGCATGGGACGCCGCATCACGGAGATTTCACTGGCCTCGGTGGTCAGCAATGTTCTGGCGCTGGCCGGCATCCTCTTTTCGATGCAGGTCTACGATCGGGTGATCCCGGCGCAGTCGCAGTCGACGCTCTGGGTGCTGTTTGTCGGCGTGCTGATTGCGGCGGCTATCGAGTATCTGATCCGGCTGATGCGCACCCAGGTGTCGGACCTGATGGGCAAACGGATCGACCTGAAAGTCTCCGCCATGCTGTTTGCCCGGGCGATGAGCATCCGCAATGAGGCGCGGCCAAAATCGACCGGTTCGTTTATCTCGCAACTGCGCGAGATTGACCAGGTGCGCGAGCTGCTGACCTCCACCACCGTGGGGGCGGCTGCCGATCTCCCCTTTGTTATTCTCTTCCTGTTTATCATGTCGTTTGTCGGCGGCTGGCTGGTTCTGATTCCGCTGGCGGCCATTCCGCTGATCGTGATCCCCGGTCTGCTGGTGCAGATCCCGATGGCGCGGCTGGCGAAAGAGGGGCTGCGTGAGGGGGCGCTGCGCAACGCGGTGCTGGTGGAGACCATCGAAGGCATTGAGGATATCAAGGCTCTGCAGGCCGAGCCCTATTTTCAGCGCCAGTGGGAACAGACGCATGAAGTCAGCGCTTCAATCAGCAATCAGCAGCGCCTCTGGGGCGCGCGTCTGACCGGCTGGGCGGCGACCGTGCAGCAGCTCACCTACGCGGGCATGCTGGTCTTTGGCGTCTACCTGGTGCTCGATTCGCAAATTACCACCGGGACCCTGGTCGCCTGTAGTCTGCTCTCCTCACGGACCATCGCCCCGCTGATGCAGCTGACGATGGTCTTCTCACGCTGGCAGCACGCCAAAATGGCGATGAAAGGGCTGGATGAGCTGCTGAAGAAGCCGCTGGATCAACCGGAAGCCAGCACGCTGGCGCACTGTCCGACGCTGACCGGCCATTACGATCTGCGCAACGTGCACTACAGCTATGACGAAGAGAATGAAAAAACGGTGCTCAGCGTGCAGCAGCTGCAGATCAAGCCGGGCGAGAAGGTGGCGATCCTCGGCAAGGTGGGGGCCGGAAAGTCGACGCTGCTGAAGATCCTGGCGGGTCAGGCACTGGCGACCCAGGGCAAGGTGATTGTGGATGGCGTCGACATCGAACGCATCGATCCCGTCGACCTGCGCCGTCAGCTCGGCTGGCTGTCACACGACTCCCGCCTCTTCTTTGGCACGCTGCGGCAGAACCTGATGCTGGGCAATCCCCACGCCAGTGAGCAGGAGATGCTGCAGGCGCTGCGCATCAGCGGCGCGCTGTCGCTGGTGCAGCAGGATGCCGCCAGCCTGGATCGCATTATCAATGAGGGGGGACGCGGACTGTCGGGCGGACAGAGACAGATGGTGATGCTGAGCCGGATGATCCTGCGTCAGCCGCAGGTGGTGTTGCTGGATGAGCCCACCGCGGCGATGGATGAACAGCTGGAGGAGCAGGTGATCCGGCAGCTGCAGGGCTGGATCAGCGGGCGAACGCTGGTGCTGGTGACTCACCGTCCGGCGCTGCTGAAAATGGTCGATCGTATTGTCGTCATGGATAACGGACGGATTGTGGCCGATGGCCCGCGCGACGACATTCTGCGCCGCGCGACGCCAACGGCGCCCGGTAAAGGAGGTGCCGCATGAGCCTGGTGATTGTTGATAAAGATCTTGCCCGCCATGAGCGCCGCACTTCGGCGATTATCTGGCTCTGCACCGCCGCGCTGGCCCTTTTTCTCATCTGGGCGCACTTCGCCATTCTGGATGAGGTCACGGTCGGCACCGGCAAAGTCACCCCCTCCAGCCGCGCACAGGTGATCGACAGCCTGGATGGGGGCATCGTCAAGCAGCTTAACGTTCATGAGGGTGACATCGTTGAGAAAGGGCAGGTGCTGGCAACGCTCGATCCTACGCGCTTTCAGTCGAACTTCGGCGAGGCGCAGGCGAAGGTGCGCACGCTGCGCGCCTCTGCCGAGCGGCTGGAGGCGGAGCTCTCCGGCACGCCGCTGACCTTCAGCGCAGAGACCCTTAAAGAGCCGCAGCTGGTGACGCGGGAACGCCAGCTCTATGAGTCGCGACGTCGCAACCTCACCGAAACGATCAGCAATCTGCAGCAGTCGCTGCGGCTGGTGCAGGATGAGCTGCGGCTGACGGAGCCGCTGGTGGCCAAAGGCGCGGCCGGGCAGGTGGAGGTGATTCGTCTGCGCCGTCAGGTCAGCGATCTGCGCGGCAAAATCGATGAGGCGCGCAATGACTATCTGGTTCGTGCGCACGAAGAGCAGGTGAAAAACAATGCGGAACTGGATGCGCAACTGCAGGTGGCCGCGGGCAAAGAGGATCAGCTGACCCGCGCCACGCTCTACTCGCCGGTGCGCGGCATCGTCAAAGATATTCAGGTTACGACGGTGGGGGGTGTGCTGGAGCCGGGTGGCAAACTGATGGAGATCGTTCCGCTGGAGGATCAACTGCTGATTGAAACGCGCATCAACCCGCGCGATATCGCCTGGATCCGGCCTGGCCTGGCAGCCATTGTCAAGGTGACGGCCTACGACTCCTCTATCTATGGCGACCTGCCGGGTGAAGTCGAGACGGTCTCGCCGGACACCCTGCAGGATGAGGTAAAACGCGATCAATATTACTACCGGGTCTACGTGCGCACCCGGAAAGCGGAGCTGACCAACCGGGCCGGGCGAAAATTCCCGATTGTGCCCGGTATGGTGGCCAACGTGGAGATCAAAACCGGTCAGAAATCGGTGATGGATTATCTGATTAAGCCCCTGAATAAAGTCAAAGAATCGCTGCGGGAGCGCTGAGACTTTTCTGAAGCCACTCTAACCGCCTGCTTAATTACGGTGATAAATTAACATGGCGGTTATTTCAGCATTCAGGCGGGAAAAGGGGGCGAAATTTACCACTCTGTGCGGTAACCACCGGATGTTAATTTAACCCACTTAAGAAAGTTTACGCAGATATAGCGAAACGGTAAATCGCAGCAAAAAAAAAGCCGGACAAACTGTCCGGCGGGAAATAATAAGTTGTACATCTCATTCGGGGAGAATGAAGGTAATAATGGAATAAATGATGATAGCGGGGACTATTCTATTCTCAGATGCGTCATAAGTTTTATCATTCAGTGCTTCGGAATGATCTGAAATAACTCATTGATAACCAAAGAATCTGAATGGGTTTAGCGATTCGTGCGGCAATTTTTATCGATCTGTGCTGGTTATTAGTTCCCCGAAATTTACATTATGAAATAACTGTTTCGACTCGTGTAACACTTTTGGAAATTTAGTAGCATTTTCCAGGTGGATTATTACCCGTTATAAAAGAACAATGGCCTGCCGGCTGAATTTTAAACATTCAGTTAGCAGTGGCAAATTATAAAGGCACATAACAGAGGGTAATAAAATGAAACGTCGCGTTCTCTCCCTGGTGATCCCTGCATTGCTGGCAGCAGCAGGATCAGCAAACGCAGCTGAAATTTATAACAAAGACGGCAACAAACTGGATCTGTTCGGTAAGGTTGACGGTCTGCACTACTTCTCTGACAACGACGGCTCTGACGGTGACAAGTCATACGTTCGTTTTGGCTTCAAAGGTGAAACGGAGATCAGCAACGAGCTGACCGGTTATGGTCAGTGGGAATATCAGGCTGCGCTGAACAACTCCGAGGATGAAGGCACCGCCGACAGCTATACCCGCGTGGGCTTTGCCGGACTGAAGTTCGGTGATGCCGGTTCATTCGACTACGGCCGTAACTACGGTGTCGCCTACGATATCGGCGCATGGACCGACGTGCTGCCAGAGTTCGGCGGGGATACCTATGGCGCTGATAACTTCATGTTCCAGCGCGGCAACGGCATGGCGACCTACCGTAACAATAACTTCTTTGGTCTGGTGGATGGCTGGAACTTTGCGGTTCAGTATCAGGGCAAAAATGATAACAACACCGAGTCGGCTGGTGGCCGCGACGTGCTGGGTGAGAATGGTGACGGCTGGGGTCTGAGCACCACCTATGATCTGGGCTCAGGTTTCGGTATCGGTGCAGCCGCATTCCAGTCCGATCGCACGAACCGCCAGAATGGCGGATCAGAGGGTATCCTGGGACGGGGTGATAAGGCGGAAGTTTACACCGGTGGTCTGAAATATGATGCCAACAACGTCTACCTGGCGGCCATGTACTCACGCTCTTACAACGCCACCCGCTTCGGCGACAGCAGTGACAGCTCTTCAGCCTACGGTTATGCCGATAAAGCGGACAACTGGGAACTGGTTGCCCAGTATCAGTTCGACTTTGGCCTGCGTCCTTCTCTGGCCTACGTGACCTCACGCGGCACCGACGTGCAGAACTGGGGCAAACAGAACCTGAAAAAATATGTTGATGTCGGTGCGACGTACTACTTCAACAAAAACATGTCCACCTATGTTGATTACCAGATCAACCTGCTGGACGACAACGACTTCACCGACGCAGCCGGTATCAATACCGACGACGTGGTGGCACTGGGTCTGGTTTACCAGTTCTGAGTCAACAGGGAGCGCAGTTACCGCTGTGCTCCTGCGTGACCCTGTGGGCTGACCGCGTCAGCCTTGCGCCATTTTGCCGGTTCCGCCACCGTGGTTTCTGGCGATACCACGCTGCCAAATCGCGCACCTTCAAAGGCTACACCTGCCAGGGTGAAAGCTGAAAAGCTCAGCCAGTGCTGCCAGGCTGCCTGCCATCCGGAATTTTTCATTCTGCACCTCTCATCAGAGATAAACACTGTTTCAACAGTGCAGAATTCATGCCAGCTTAACCGCTCTCACAGCCACAGACTTTACGCCTGCTTTGATACACTTGCTGCGCCCGACGGGAGCAGATTGCCCCACGCCGGTGCAGTGCAGCCTGTTAATGGCGCGGCCGGGAAGGGAGCATGTGACGATGACGACGCTGATGCAGAACTTTATAGGTGCTGAAAACAAACAGCCCCAGGGCAATGGCGAGAATCAGATAGATCATCTGCTGCTCCTTTATTAAATGAATGTCGATCGCCTGATTAAAGGCGGGCAGAGGATAGATGACGGGTCAAGTTTGAGGGGCTTAACAGAGAGATTCAACTCTCTTTAAGCGTCTTTACCCGAAGTTTATGCTTTGTAGCAGGTCGGAATAAAGTGTTACAAGTGAGGAAGGATGCGTTATCAGACTAATCTGCTGCTTACAGCAGTGCTGGCACTGTCATTAGTGGCCTGCGATAAACCTGCGGCTGAACCGGCGCTGGTGCTGGAAGGGAAAACGATGGGAACCGTCTGGCGGGTGAGCCTGGCGGGTGTCGATCAGGCGCGCAAGGCGGAACTGCAGCAGCGTATTCAGCAGCGGCTGGATGCTGACGATGCGGAACTCTCGACGTGGAAGCCGGACTCCGCGCTGTCACGCTTTAACCAAAGCCGCGATCTCACACCGCAGCTGGTGAGTGAAAACATGGCAGACATTGTCACCACCGCACTGCGGATTGGCCGTAAAACCGGTGGCGCGATGGATATCACCGTCGGCCCGCTGGTCAATCTGTGGGGCTTCGGCCCGACGAAACAGCCCGTCCACACGCCCGATGCTGCACAGATCGCGGCCGCCCGGGCGGAGACCGGTCTGCAGCATCTGCGGGTGGTGCAGGGTGCCGGGGGGCAGTGGCTGCAGAAAGATCTGCCGGGGCTCTATGTTGACCTCTCAACCGTCGGCGAGGGCTTTGCGACCGATCATCTGGCGCGACTGATGGAGCAGCTCGGCATCAACAACTATCTGGTGTCGGTGGGCGGCGCGGTGCTGAGCCGCGGGCTGAATGCGCAGCAGCAGCCCTGGCGGGTGGCGATCCAGAAACCTACTGACCGCGAGAATGCCGTTCAGGCGCGCGTTGATCTGCAGGGGCACGGCATCAGCACCTCCGGCAGCTATCGCAACTATTATGAACTGGACGGCAAACGGATTTCTCATGTCATCGATCCCGTTACCGGACGGCCTATTGAGCATAAGCTGGTTTCCGCCACGGTGATTGCCACCACGGCGCTGGAAGCGGATGGCTGGGATACGGGCCTGATGGTACTCGGCACGGAGAAAGCCAAAGCGCTGGCACTCGAACAGCATCTGGCGGTCTATCTGATCAGCAAACAGGGCGATAAATTTGTCAGCTGGATGTCGCCGCAGTTTGCTGCTTTCCTGATCCCCGCTGAAACGACCGGAGAACCCTGATGTTAGATCTCTTTAGTGAAGAGCAACCCTGGCAGGAGCCGCTGGCAGAAGGCGCCGTGATCCTGCGCCGCCGCGCGCGTGAGGATGCAGAAACGCTGTATCAGCAGGTGATGGCGATTGCAGAACAGAATCCGTTTGCCCATCGCATTACGCCCGGCGGGCACCGCATGTCGGTCGCGATGACCAACTGCGGCGACTTTGGCTGGTCGGTGGATTCGCGCGGCTATCAGTATGAGCAGCAGGACAATCTTAATGGCCGCCGCTGGCCCCCGATGCCGCCCCTGTTTCGCACCCTGGCGCAACAGGCCGCCCTTGAAGCGGGCTTTCCCGGCTTTAATCCGGATGCCTGTTTACTTAATCGCTATGAACCGGGCGCAAAGCTGACGCTGCATCAGGACAAAGATGAAAAAGATATGCGCCAGCCCATTGTCTCCGTGTCGCTGGGGCTACCGGCCGTGTTTCAGTTTGGCGGCTTTGAGCGTGGCGACGCTACCCAGCGGGTGCTGCTGGAACATGGCGACATTGTGGTGTGGGGCGGGCCGTCACGCCTGCGTTATCACGGTATCCTGCCGCTCAAGCCCGGCGTGCATCCGCTGGTGGGCGCCTGGCGTTATAACCTCACGTTCCGCCGCGCCTTCTGAGCCCTGGGCGCGGGACGGCGTGGTGAGAATAACTATTGCTATCATTCCGCATCCCATTACACTGCAGGCTGTTTTTTGACTGCTGGATTGCCTGCATGACGTTGCTACACGTTGTTTTTCGCCAGTTCCGCTGGCCTTTCATTGGGGTGATTGCCCTGACGCTGTTAAGCGCAGTGCTGGGCATCGGGATGATCGCCTTCATCAACCGCGAAATGATTGTCGCCATTAACACCTCTTTTGCGGTGCTGCCGCAGTTCCTGTTGCAGCTGGTGGTGCTGATGGCGGTCACGCTCGCCTCGCAGCTGGCGCTGACAACGCTCGGCCATCAGTTTGTCTGGCGGCTGCGCGGTGAATTTATCAAACGTATTCTCGACACCCGGGTCGAGCGCATTGAGCAACTCGGCAGTGCCCAGCTGCTGGCCGGGCTGACCAGCGATGTGCGTGCCATTACGCTGGCCTTTGTGCGGCTGCCGGAGCTATTTCAGGGCGTCATCATTACCCTCGGTTCGGCGATCTATCTCGCCTGGCTCTCGCCGGAGATGTTACTGGTGACCAGTCTCTGGATGGCTGTCACGCTGGTAGGCGGCTGGCTGCTGGTCTCGCGGGTCTATCAGCATATGGCGAAGCTGCGGGACATCGAAGATAGCCTCTATCGCGATTACCAGACGGTGATAGAAGGGCGTAAAGAGCTGCAGCTTAACCGGTCGCGCGCTCAGCAGGTCTACGACACGGTTTATCAGGAAGATGCCCGCGCCTGGCGTCATCATATTGTGCGGGCCGACACCTATCATCTCAGTGCGGTTAACTGGTCGAACATCATGACCTTAGGCGCTATCGGCATCGTCTTTTTTATGGCCAACAGCCTGGGCTGGGCTGACACCGCCGTCGCCGCGACCTTCTCCCTGACGCTGCTGTTTCTGCGCACGCCGCTGCTCTCGGCGGTCGGCGCGCTGCCTACGCTGCTCAGCGCGCAGGTGGCGTTCCGTAAGCTTAACGCCTTCGATCTCGCTCCTTATCAGCCCGGCTTCCACGCGCCAGCCGCCACCGCGGCGTGGCAGACGCTGGAGTTACGTGATGTCTCCTTCCACTACGGCGACAACGGCTTTAAGGTCGGGCCGATCAACCTGACGCTGCGCCGGGGAGAGCTGGTCTTTCTGATTGGCGGTAACGGCAGCGGGAAATCGACGCTGGCGATGCTGCTGACCGGGCTTTATCAGCCACAGTCCGGCACGCTGCTGCTGGATGGCCAGCCGATCACGGCAGATGAACTCGATCGCTGGCGCAGTCAGTTCTCGGCGGTCTTTACCGATCTGCACCTGTTTGATCGGCTCATCGGGCGGGAAGGGGGTCCGGCCAATCCGGCGCTGGTTCAGCAGTGGCTGGAGAGGCTGAAGATGCAGGATAAGCTGAAACTTGCCGGTAATAAGGTGCTGAACCTCCGGCTGTCCAAAGGACAGAGCAAGCGCCTGGCACTGCTGCTGGCGGTGGCAGAAGAGCGGGATGTGCTGCTGCTGGATGAGTGGGCGGCCGATCAGGACCCCCATTTCCGTCGCATCTTCTATCGTGAGCTGCTGCCGTGGCTGCAGGAGGCGGGCAAAACGGTATTTGCCATCAGCCATGACGATCACTATTTCATTCACGCTGACCGGCTGCTGGAGATGCGCGAAGGGCAGTTAACCGAGCTGACCGGTAATGAGCGCGACCTCGCCACGCTCGACTCGGTAAAACGCACCGACACTGGCCTTTAGCGGCAGATGGCAAAACTTAGCAAAAAAGCGTATTGGCAGGCCGCGCCTGAAAGCGGTTACTGTAGCGGACAGCAGAAACAGCGGTTTCTGCGATCCTGAAACTTCTTCTTTCGTCTGTGTTTACCCCCGGCTAAGCTGCGTTGTTTAGCCGGTTTTTTAAACCGGATGCACCACCTGCGTTATCACCAGATTCTCCCGCCACAAAAATGTCGCCTGTAATAATGTGCCCGCCGGAAATCGCTCACTGAAGTGCTGAGTCAGCCGCAGCGTGGCGCGCTGTCGGGCACAATCCACCGACACCAGCGCCGCCTGAAGAAAGTCCATCGGCTGATGCAGTTGGGGCCAGAGTGCCTTGTAAACACTCTCTTTCAGAGAGAACAGCAGGGTCGCGGCGGCACTGAAGCTGACCGGCAGCGACCGCAGCAGTTGCTGCTCCTGCGCATTCATCAGCAGCCCGGCCATGTCGTTCGCCGTCATCTCCGGCATGATCTGTTCAACATCGACCCCGACAGCGCAGGACTGACGCGTTGCCGCGACGACCACAACACCCGCGCTGTGTGACAGCGACGCCTGGATACCCGCTGGCCAGCAGGGAGAGCGATCGGGGGCATTGTTCAGGATAAAATCAGGGATGCCCAGTTCTGCCATGACCGACCTTACCAGCATCCGGCTGGCCAGGTATTCGGCACGACGTTTGCTGACAGCCTGTTGCAGGCGGGCAGGCAGCGTGATGCCCCAGGCAGCAGCCAGTGCCTCATCGTAAGCGTGCGGATTAAAGTGACTCACCGCCAGCAGTGGATCGCTGTGGCTCAGGTGCGAAGAGAGAATAAAGCCGCCTGCAACAGGCGGCAGCGGCAGGTCGGGATAGCGCATGCGGAACCATAATGGATGCCAAAACGGCATTAAATCAGGTGCATGCAAACAGGGCAAGCAGCCTGCCGGGATCAGTCGTTGGGCGGGATGGCAAAACTCTTCAGAGAAACAACAAAATGGTGATGACCTTTGCTGATACGCGCGCCGCGGTCGCACCAGTGGCTTGCCAGGCGAAAGAAATCGTCGCTGCCGATGTCATACGCCAGTTCCACTTTGCTGATGCCTGAGTGCAATAACGTTTCTGCATCTTTCAGGCTCTTTGCTTTAATCGCCATACACATTATCCGTCAGTTTCAGGGGAATTCAGGGTAAGGCGTTTCTGTGACATTTTTGTTTCAGTTTGATGAAAAAGCGTAGCGGGAGGTAATTTCTGTGAGGCGGATCCACCTCTGCTGCAAGCCATAACTGGCTGATTGCAGAGATAATGTTAACGGCTGGCAGGATTAATCTGAATATACGAACAGGGACTACGCTGTAAGAAAAAGGCCGCGTCACGCGCGGCCCTGGTGGGTTACTTCTGGTCTGGCGGGGAAGGTTGCTTATCGCCTGACTCAGGTGCTTCTGTTGGATCGTCTTTTTCAATAAAGGTCATAAACTCTCCTCTTGTTACCCACAGGCTGTTAAGTATAGATCGGATTGGCGGGGACGCGAGGAAAGGGGGATTTGACAGCAGAAACGAAAAAAGCAGCCGATGAGGCTGCTTTTAGAGTAATTTGGTCGGCACGAGAGGATTTGAACCTCCGACCCCGGACACCCCATGACCGTGCGCTACCAGGCTGCGCTACGTGCCGAACACTGGAGGATTAGTCTACTGGTTATCGGCATGAATGCAAGATACCAGCTGACTATTTGCCTGATAATTAATCAGTTAGCGATAAATCGCTTCTCCTCAGTTAATACCTGCAACAGCAACGTCAGTTCCGGCTTGTGATCTTTCAGCGCATTGCCCGCGGCATCATAAGCGCGATAGCTGCCGTTGTTGTTGAGCACCAGCGTCACCTGCGGCGTGGTGATCACCAGCTTGTTCTCTTCGCTGCTGGCGACCCAGTCATGGCGACGACGTGCAGCAAACAGATCTTCACCCTGCGAATAGTTCACCGGATTGGTTCGCACATGCAGCAGGCGCTGCATCAGCGTCGTCATCACATCCTGATGATCGGAGAGACGATCAACGGTCTGCGCGGGCGTATCAGGCCAGTGAATCACTAATGGCACCTGCAATGTCTGGCGATTGCCTGCGCTGTCAGGGTTACCCTCCAGCGCCAGACCGCGCTGCGCGGTGATCACCACCACTGTGTTCTTCAGCAAATCACGCGCCTGCAGGCTGCTCAGAACGGCATGAATCTGCTGATCGACGGCGGGTGCCTGACGCAGATAACTGCGCTGACGGGCTTTGGCGCTGTCGCCGGTGACGTCAGGGCCGTTCAGCGCGATCCAGGAGAACCAGGGCGCCTGGGAACCTGTCTGCTTCTCCAGCCAGTTCTGCCATTGCGCGACGGTGCTGGCGTTCGGCTGGCTGGTCATCGCCGGCAGTGAATAGTCGGTCAGCAGCGCCTGTCGGTAGAGCGGCGGATTAAAGCCCTCAGAGGAGAACAGGCCAAACTGATAACCCTGCGTGCTCAGCGCGCCCAGCAGGGCAGACGGCGTACGGGATGCCAGAATGCCGTTCATGTAGCTGGAGGAGATGCCGTAGAAGAGGCCAAACAACCCTTTCTCCGGGGTATCTCCGGCGCTGTAGTGCTGCGTGAAACGCACGTTTTCGCTGGCAAACTGGTTGAGTTGCGGCAGCGCACTGGCCATCGTGGCGTTATTCAGGCCATCCACGGTCAGCACCAGCAGGTTATTGCGTGTACCGCCATCGCGGAAGGTAATGTCGCTCAGCGGATATTCCACCGCCAGCGCTTCCGGGTCGCCCTGCTGAACCAGGCGACGCTGATACTCCTGCGCATCCAGCAGACCGTGACGCTCCAGGAAACGGCGGGCGGTCATCGGATAGGAGAGCGGCAGGTTAGCGCGCTGCATGGTTATCGGGCGATAGAAGTTGGCATCAGCCCAGATATACATCAGGTGGCTGGCAAAGAAGGCGCTGATAAACAGGGCCGCGAGCGGCTTACCAAATGAACGGCGATTCAGGCTGCGCAGTTTCTGCCAGCTCCAGGTCGCAAAGAGCATCTCGACCAGGAAAATCAGCGGCACGCTGATAAACATCAGCTGCCAGTCGCGCGCCATCTCGCTCTGATCGGGGTTAATTACCAGCTCCCACACCACCGGGTTCAGGTGAAGGTGGAAGCGGCTGAACACCGCGCTGTCGACCATGACCAGCGTCAGACCTGCGGTGGCGACCACCGCGGACACTACCCGCATCAGCCGTTGCGACATCACCACAAACGTCAGCGGGAAGATGATCAGCAGATAGGCGGCAAAAACGATAAAACTGAAGTGGCCAACCCAGCTGGTATAGGCGTAGATACGCCCCGCCAGTGAAGAAGGCCAGTCGGCGACCAACAGGTAGCGACTGCCTAAAATCAGCGCGAATAAGATATTAAACAGAGCAAACCAGTGCCCCCAGCTAATCATCTGGGAGACTTTTTCGCGGTAGCGCTGCCGGTTGGTTACCATATTATAAAATCAAATCAGCCAATTAGTGAGCGTTGTCGTCACGCACTGACGCCTGCAGGGCATCGGCGAAAGATCGGGCCAGAGAGCGACGCTGCGCCGGGGCAACATCGCTGTTAATCAGGTTAGTCACCATATTGCCCAGGACCATCAGGGAGAGGTCGGTGGGGGCCTTATCCTTCTGCAGGATTTGGGCCATTTCCGCGAGGAGTTGTTCCACGCGTTCGTCGCTGTAACGGGATGATTGTGGCATAGGGTCGTCTGAGCTCATTTCAAAAGGCGATATAGTACCGGAACAGCGTATTTTTTTCCGCAATTTTATCGAAAGTACCGCGTCCGCTTTACGTATGGAGTTGAAAGCCGATGCCGGCGGTGTTTGAATACGCGCCTGAGCTAAAAGGAGAGTCTACCATGAGTCTGGATATCGACCAGATTGCCCTGCACCAGTTAATCAAACGCGATGAAAACCAGCTTGAGCTGGCGCTGCGCGATTCGCTGCTGCCTGCCACCAACACGGTCAACGCGATGGTGGAGGAGTTACACCGGGTTTACAGCGCAAAAAGCAAAGCCTACGGCCTGTTTAATGCAGAGAGTGAACTGGCAGAAGCGCTGCGTAATTGTCGTAAGGGCAACGATGATTTTCTCGCCTTTAGCCGTGCCGCCACCGGCCGTCTGCGTGACGAACTGGCGAAATATCCGTTCGCCGAAAGCGGCGTGGTGCTGTTTATTCACTACCGCTATCTGGCCGTAGACTATCTGCTGATCGCCGTGCTGAACAGCCAGTCCAGCATGCGCGTCAACGAGCAGATGGATATCAGCAGCACCCACTATCTCGACATCAATCATGCGGACATCGTCGCGCGCATCGATTTAACCGAGTGGGAAACCAACCCGGAATCGACCCGCTATCTGACCTTCCTGCGCGGCCGCGTCGGACGTAAAGTGGCTGACTTCTTCATGGACTTCCTCGGTGCCGAAGTGGGATTAGACACCAAGGCGCAGAACCGGGGACTGTTGCAGGCGGTGGATGACTACTGCAACGAATCCGGGCTGGATAAGCAGGAGCGGCAGAATTATCGCCAGCAGGTCTACAGCTACTGCAACGAGCAGCTGCAGGCGGGCGAAGAGATTGCGCTGGAAGATCTGTCAGGCGAACTGCCACCGGTGGGTGAAAAAACCTTTCAGGCCTTTACCCAGGAGCAGGGCTACGAACTTGAGGAGAGCTTCCCGGCGGATCGCAGCACGCTGCGCCAGCTGACGAAGTTTGCCGGCAGCGGCGGGGGACTGACCCTGAACTTCGACGCCATGTTACTGGGCGAGCGTATTTTCTGGGACCCGGCAACGGACACCCTGACAATCAAAGGCACGCCCCCCAATCTGCGTGACCAGCTACAGCGCCGCACCAGCAGCAAATAAAAAAGCCGGGCTCAGCCCGGCTTTTTTGACGCTGCGCGGTGATAACCTTTGGCAGCGACAGACAAAATAAAAGGGCCGGTTTCGCAACCGGCCCTTCTACGTTCAACAAGGCTCGCGATTACGCGCGAACGAAGTCGATGTGAAACAGTTTTGGCTTGAACGGGTGACGCTGAACAGCCTGAACTTTCACTTTGGTTTCTTTACCGTCAACAACCAGGGTCAGCACTTCTTCGTAGAAACCTGGTTTTGCCTGCAGGTTCATTACGGAGTCGTGATCCAGGTCGATGGCAACAGCCGCTTCAGAACCACCGTAGATGATGGCCGGGAAACGGTTTGCTGTACGCAGGCGGCGGCTCGCACCCTTACCCTGCTCTTTACGTTCTACTGCATTGATAGTGAACATTAATACGTCTCTTTATTTAATTCCTGCTACAGGCGACCCAGTAACAGGCAGGTTATTCAATTCCGCTGATGCACATGCAAAAGCGGGCGGCAGTATAGCGGTTATCCCTGCCGGGAGCAAACGATATAGCCGCCTGCCAGCGGCGCATCCGCGTCAGCGCAGCTCATTCGCGCGGCGGTAGCGGCCCTGATAATCAAACATCTTTTCACGGATCTGCCAGAACTGGCCTTTAGCCCTGGCCACCACAAAATCGGGATGACGCAACAGCGGCTGCAGCGCCAGCACGTCGGCGGCGGTCTGCCAGCCAAGCGGTACGCCGGGTGCGCGCTGATGCGGACGCATAAAGAGCTGCTCAAACGCTTTCCGCTGCGCGGGCGTCTGCAGCCGGAAACGTTCGCTGACGCTGGTGCCATCCTCGTCATGGTAGGTCGCTTTGAGCCACTCACCTTTGGCATCCGATCCCTGTTCCAGCGTCATGCCGGCACAGCGCAGCACCAGTGCATCCTTGAGTTTCAGTGCCGCTTTGAGCATATCGTCGGGATCGACCAGCACTTTATCGCACTGGTGACAGCGCCGGGCGGCGATATCATTTTCCGCGCCGCAGTCGGGACAGCTCTTAAAGCGGAAGCGATAGTCGCACTGTTCGCGTTCTCCCTCATCATCTTCCAGCACCCCCTGGCAGCGCCGGCCAAAGTGTTCGATGACCATGCCATCTTCGGTCGCCTTGCCCCAGAAGGTGTTGGCAAAGCCGCAGGCGGGGCAGAAAACCTGCACCGGCTGATTGTCGCTGGCCCCTTTTGGCGCGCCGACTTCCGGCGTAAAAAGGTCGTGGGGATTACCGGCATAATCCAGGATCAGGCAGTCGCGCTTACCGGGCGAGAGCCGCAGGCCGCGGCCGACGATTTGCTGATAGAGGCTGACCGACTCGGTCGGGCGCAGTATCGCAATCAGGTCTACGTGCGGCGCATCAAAGCCGGTGGTCAGTACCGCTACGTTCACCAGGAATTTCAGCTGCTGTGCTTTAAATGCCAGGATCAGGGCATCACGCTCGCGGGCGGGCGTTTCGGCGGAGACCAGCGCGCTGTTTTCGGGCAGCAGCTGCAGGATTTCACGCGCATGATCCACAGTGGAAGCGAAGATCATCACCCCCAGCCGATCCTCAGCGAACTCCACAATCTGACGGATGATATGGGGCGTCACGCGCTGCTGCTGTTTCAGTTCGCGATTCAGATCGGCTTCGCTGAACAGGCCGTTCGACTGCGCCGTGAGACGACTGAAGTCATACTGCACCACCGGCATATCCAGCCGCTCCGGCGGCACCAGGAACTGATGCTTGATCATGTAACGCAGCGGCAGTTCATAGATGCAGTCGCGGAACAGCGATTTCTCGTCGCCCCGCACCATGCCGTGATAGTGGAACTGATAGATCCAGCCTTTGCCCAGCCGGAACGGCGTGGCGGTCAGGCCAAGTAAACGGAGCTGAGGATTGTGCTGGCGCAGATGACTGAAGATCTGCTGATACTGGCTCTCTTTGTCATCGCCGATGCGATGGCACTCGTCGACAATCACCAGTGAAAAGGCGCTGTCGAACTGTTCGAGGTTACGCGCGATGGACTGCACGCTGCCAAATACCACTTTGCGCTGGCTCTCTTTGCGCTGCAGTCCGGCTGCAAAGATGTCCGCCTCCAGCCCGTACGCTTCATATTTGCTGTGGTTCTGTGCCACCAGCTCTTTGACGTGCGCCAGCACCAGCACCCGGCCACGTGCCAGCCGTGCCAGCTCGGCGATCACCAGGCTCTTACCGGCACCGGTGGGCAGTACGATCACTGCAGGTTCCTGATGACGACGGAAATGCGCAACGGTGGCATTAACCGCATCCTGCTGATAGGGGCGTAAGGTAAAAGACATGGCGCTCACTTTTGCAAAACTGGCGGCAATTATGCCATGAAAGTCCGGTAAACGCGCTGTCAGGCGGACGCAGATCACGTTATACTTCCCGCACATTTTCAACGGTTAACCAGGCCGTTTCAGATTCCCTCCGCAGTAACAGGCAAAACGAATTCATGCGACTCGACAAATTCATCTCTCAGCAACTGGAAATCAGCCGCGCCATCGCTCATCGCGAAATCCGCGGCCAGCGTGTCACCGTGAACGGGGAGATCGTGCGCGATACCGCGTTTAAACTGCTGCCCGACCACGAAGTCGCCTATGACGGCAACGTGCTGCAGATGCTCACCGGTCCACGCTACTTTATGCTGAACAAACCACAGGGTTACGTCTGCTCAACCGACGATCCCGATCATCCCACCATCCTCTATTTCCTCGAAGAGCCGATGTCTTTCAAACTGCACGCAGCAGGGCGTCTCGATATCGACACGACCGGACTGGTGCTGATGACAGATGATGGTCAGTGGTCACACCGGATTACCTCGCCGCGTCATCACTGCGAGAAAACCTATCGCGTCACACTGGAATCGCCGGTCAGTGACGATACGGCCGCGCAGTTTACGGCGGGCGTACAGCTGCACAATGAGAAGAGCCTGACCAAACCGGCACAGCTGGAGGTGATCACGCCGACCGAAGTGCTGCTGACCCTGAGCGAAGGGCGTTATCACCAAGTGAAACGGATGTTTGCGGCAGTCGGCAATCGGGTGGTTGAGCTGCATCGTGAGCGCATTGGCGACATCGTGCTGGATGCCGATCTGGAACCGGGCGAATACCGGCCGCTGACGGCAGAAGAGATCGCCAGTATTGGTCTGCCAAAAGAGTTACAGGCTAAATAAGCGGACGGGCTGCCAGCAGCCCGTGCCAGTCCCACAGGGCAGGAGAAGGTGTGCGTAAGGAAAAGAATTCGCCAACAGGTCTGGTCGTCATTCTCGGTCTGTTAGCCATGCTGATGCCGTTGTCGATTGACATGTATCTGCCTGCCATGCCGCAGATTGCGCGTGAGTTTGACGTGTCGGCGGGTAGCGTGCAGATGTCACTGAATCTCTACATTCTGGGGTTCGCGATCGGGCAGCTCATCTATGGGCCGCTGGCGGACAGCTACGGCCGCAAGCCGGTGATTGCGCTTGGCACGCTGATCTTTGCCTGCGCCGCCGCTGCCTGTGCGTTGTCACAAAGCATTGATCAGCTGATTACCATGCGCTTTCTGCATGGGCTGTCGGCTGCGGCCGCCAGCGTGGTGATCAACGCCCTGATGCGCGACAGTTATTCGAAAGAGGACTTTTCGCGCATGATGTCCTTCGTGATGCTGATCACCACCATTGCGCCGCTGCTGGCGCCGATTATCGGCGGCTGGCTGCTGGTGCTCTGGAGCTGGCACGCCATCTTCTGGGCGCTGTCGGGCGCGGCATTAGTCACCACACTGCTGGTGACCACGCAGATTCGTGAAACCCTGAAGCCGGAGCAGCGTCAGCGGTTCCATCTGCGCACCACGCTGGGTAATTTCGTCACGCTGTTTCGTCACAAACGGGCCTTCAGTTATATGCTGGCGAGCGGCTTCTCCTTTGCCGGACTCTTCACCTTTCTTAACGCCGGTCCCTTTGTTTATATCGAACTGAATTACGTTTCGCCGCAAAACTTCGGCTACTACTTTGGCCTTAACGTGGTGTTTCTCTTCGTGCTGACCCTGATTAACAGCAGGGCAGTGCGTCGCTTTGGCCCGGTCGCGATGTTCCGGCTGGGGTTGCTGATCCAGTTCTCTATGGGGATCTGGCTGCTGCTGGTCAGCGCCTTTGACCTGGGCTTTTTGCCGCTGGTGCTGGGTGTCGCACTGTTTATCGGCTGTGTGTCGATCGTCTCATCCAATGCGATGGCGGTGATCCTCGATGCGTTCCCGCATATGGCGGGCACGGCCTCCTCTCTGGCGGGCACCCTGCGTTTTGGCGTCGGGGCTTTTGTGGGGGCGCTACTGTCGCTGATGAGTTTCAACAGCGCCTGGCCGATGGTGGGCACCATCGCGCTGTGCGCGACGATTTCCCTGCTGCTCTTTTTCTACGCGTCACGTCCCCATCCTGCGTCCCGCTAGCCGGGCGCAGGAGTTTTCCCCCGTTACCGCTGGCTCTGTTAGCGGCCTTTCTGGTTATGTTTCTTTATTGTGAAAATCTTTAGCTAAAAAAGTAATCATATTGCGTCTAAAATGATTGTTAACGGCGTGTGAACGCGGTACATATAGCCAGAAGTGCGATGCGAGTCGCAAAAAATGCGCGCGGGCAGACGATTAACACTCGTCCGGACTCAGCGGTTGTCGGTCAGCTTTCAGCGTCGGTTGCTGTGTGTTGCGACATAAACTCATTCGGGGAGAGTAAACGATGCTGCAACTTTCAATTGTGCATCGCCTGCCGCAGCGTTTCCGCTGGGCCAGCGATCGCCACAGTGCTATTGAGCCTGATGAAGCCCTGGATGACCAGGAGTTCGTGGCGCTGCGTCTGATCAGCCACGATGGCATTCCGGCGTGGGAAATCCTGCAGCAGTTAAAAGAGGTGCTGGCAGAGATTCAGGTCGACTGTAAAGTGGCCGAATGTGAAGGGCAGCCCTGCCTGTTCATTCAGCGCCGTGACGAGAGTGCCACTAACTGCTGCCTGAAAAATCAGGGCGTGGCGATTGCCGAAACCTTTAACGCAGGCTGAGCCGGGACGACTGCAGCAGCTCGCGGGTGTAGTCGTTCTCAGGTGAAGCAAACAACTTTTCACACTCTCCCTGTTCTGCCACTTTCCCCTGACGCAGCACGATAAGCTGGTGACACAGGGATCGAACCACATCGAGATCGTGACTGATAAACAGATAGCTGAGCTGGCGCTGCTGCTGCAGACGACGTAGCAGCGTCAGGATCTGTTTCTGCACCGTGCGGTCCAGCGAGGAGGTCGGTTCGTCCAGCACCAGCAGCTCCGGTTCCAGAATCAGCGCCCGCGCGATGGCGATTCGCTGTCGCTGACCCCCCGAAAATTCGGCCGGATAGCGGTGGCGGCTTTCCGGTTCGAGTCCCACCTCTTGCATCACCGCGATGACGCGCTGCTCCTGTTCTGCCCGACCGATAGCGGGCAGATGTACCGCCATGCCTTCGGCAATAATCTGCTGCACCGTCATCCGCGGATTCAGGGAGGAGTTGGGGTCCTGAAACACCACCTGAATGCGCTGGCGCAGCGGCAGCAGTTGCCAGCGCGTCAGCTGATGCAGCGGCTGACCATCAAACCAGACTTCCCCGCGCGAGCGAATCAGCCGCAGCAGCGCCAGCCCGGTGGTGCTTTTGCCCGAACCGGACTCGCCAACCAGGCCCAGGCTTTCGCCGCGCCGCAGGGTAAAACTCAGCCCGGCGAGTATGATCTTTTCGGCCGCCTGCCGCCGGAACAGGCCGCGCCGTAGCGGAAAACTGACCTGAAGCTGTTCGACCCGAAGTATCACCGGGGCGTCCGCAGGCAGCGGCAGCGCGGTTCCTTCCGGTTCGGCGGCCAGTAACTGCTGGCTGTAGGGATGCTGCGGCTGGTCCAGCAGAACCTGACCGCGGTTCTGTTCCACGATGCGACCCTGACGCATCACGCTGACGCTATCCGCCAGCTGGCGCACAATATTCAGGTTATGGGTGATAAACAGCATGCCCATGTTCATCTCCCGCTGCAGTTCGCGGAGCAGCTTCAGGATCTGCGCCTGCACCGTCACATCCAGCGCGGTGGTCGGCTCATCGGCGATCAGCAGCTGGGGTTCGGTCAGCAGGGCCATGGCGATCATCACGCGCTGGCGTTCGCCGCCGGAGAGCTGGTGCGGAAAATCGTTGAGCCGGTCGGCAGCCTGCCGGATGCCGACCCGATCGAGCACGCTGAGTATCTCTCCGCGTGCCGCCGGACGACGCAGTCCGCGATGCAGCGAGAGCACTTCATACAGCTGCTTTTCCACGGTGTGCAGCGGGTTGAGCGACACCATCGGCTCCTGAAAAATCATCGCCATCTGATTGCCGCGAAGGGCACGCAGCCGCGCCTCCGGGACGCGCAGCAGATCTTCACCCTGAAACAGGATCTCGCCCCGGGGATAAACCACCGACGCCTCATGCAGCAGTCGCATCACCGACAGCGCCGTTACGCTCTTGCCGGAGCCTGACTCGCCCACCAGCGCCAGGGTTTCGCCTGCATTGATGCGCAGGGAGAGATCCTCCACCACCGGGCGAAGCGCATCGCCCTGACGAAAGGCAATCGAAAGATCGTTGATGGCCAGTAAGGGTGTCGTCATTCAGGCTCCTTTGCCCGGATCGAAGGCATCGCGCACCGCTTCGCCAATAAAAATCAGCAGCGAAAGCAGGATCGCGAGTGTGAAAAAGCCTGCCAGGCCTAACCATGGCGCCTGCAGGTTATTTTTGCCCTGCAGCAGCAGCTCCCCCAGCGAGGGCGAGCCCAGCGGCAGACCAAAGCCGAGAAAGTCGAGTGAGGTGAGGGTGGTGATCGACCCACACAAAATAAACGGCAGAAAGGTCAGGGTCGCCACCATGGCGTTAGGCAGCATATGGCGCAGCATAATCCGGCCGTCGCTGACGCCAAGGGCCTGCGCCGCGCGAATGTAATCGAAGTTACGGGTGCGCAGAAACTCGGCCCGCACCACGCTGACCAGACTCATCCAGCCGAAGGCGACGGTGACCAGCAGCAGCCACCAGAAGCCGGGCTGGATCACGCTGGAGAGTAAAATCAGCAGAAACAGCGCGGGCATGCCGGACCAGACTTCAACCAGCCGCTGCCCGATCAGATCGATTCTGCCGCCGAAATAGCCCTGCACCGCGCCGACCACAATGCCAATTACGCTGGAGAAGAGCGTCAGCAGCAGACCGAACAGCAGCGAGATGCGCGTGCCATAAAGCAGCCGTGCCAGCACGTCGCCCCCGTTGGCGTCGGTGCCAAGCCAGTTCTGTGCCGACGGCGGAGAGGGGAAGGGCTCCTGGGTCGCAAAATTGAGGGTGCTGTCGCTGAAGCGAATCGGCGCCCACAGGGCCCAGCCCTGCCGGGCAATGCGCTGCTGCAGCCACGGGTCCTGATAATCGGCGGCGGTCGGCAGCACGCCGCCATAGTCCGTTTCGCTGTAGTTAAACAGCAGTGGCAGCATCCAGCGCTGCTGGTAATGCACCAGCAGCGGCTTTTCATTGGCAATCAGCTCGGCACCCAGCGACAGCAGAAAAAGGACCAGAAAGATCCACAGCGACCAGTAGCCGCGCCGGTTATGGCGAAAGCGCTGCCAGCGCTGCTGAGTGAGGGGAGAAAGCGGCATCAATGGCTCCTGAAATCGATGCGCGGATCGACCAGCGTATAGGTCAGATCGCTGAGAATGTTCATCAGTAACCCGATCAGGGTAAAAATATAGAGCGTGCCAAACATGACCGGATAGTCGCGTTGCAGGGTGGCGTCATAGCCGAGCAGCCCCAGCCCGTTCAGGGAGAACATTACCTCGATCAGCACGGAACTGGTAAAGAACATGCTGATAAAGGTGGCAGGAAAGCTGGCGATGACCAGCAGCATCGCATTGCGAAACACATGATGATAGAGAATACGCCGCTCCGGCACCCCTTTGGCGCGCGCGGTCACCACATAGAGTTTGCGGATCTCATCCAGAAACGCGTTTTTCGTCAGCATCGTCAGCGTGGCGAAGCCGCCGATCACCGTCGCCAGCACCGGCAGTGCGATGTGCCAGAAGTAATCCAGCACCTGAGCATACCAGGGCAGCGTGTCGTGCTGCGCAGAGGTGAGCCCGCGCAGCGGAAACCAGTCCAGATAGCTGCCCCCGGCAAACAGCACGATCAGCATGATACCGAACAGGAAAGCCGGAACGGAGTAGCCCACAATAATCAGGGCGCTGCTCCAGATATCAAACGCAGAGCCGTTGCGCACGGCCTTGCGGATACCCAGCGGGATCGACACCAGATAGATAATCAGGGTGCTCCATAACCCCAGACTGATGGAAACCGGCAGGCTCTCTTTGATCAGCCCCACCACTGAGGCGCTGCGAAACAGGCTGTCGCCAAAATCGAAGCGCAGATAGTTCCACAGCATCTCGCCGTAGCGTTGCCACAGGGGTTTATCGAATCCGTAGCGCTGTTTGATCTCTGCAATTACCTCCGGGTCCAGCCCGCGTGCGCCCCGGTACTGATTGTCGGCGGGATTGAGATGACTGCGCGTGGCATGTGAACCGGCGCTGTCGGCGCCGCTGCCGGGCAGGCCGGTTGTCTGACCAAACTCAATAGTTGCCAGCGCCTGATCGACCGGTCCGCCGGGAGCGATTTGCACGATAAAGAAGTTCAGCGTGATGATCGCCCACAGCGTCGGAACGATCAGCAGGAGTCTGCGCAGAAAGTAAGCGGCCAACGGTGCCTCCTTAGCGTTTACTGGCCGGCAGGCGTCCGGCTTTGTGTGCGTCGTACCACCAGCTATCCAGACCGGTACTGTAGGCAGGCTTGCGGGCGGGATGGGAAAACTTATCCCAGTAAGCCAGCCGCTGCTCTGCGTTGTACCACATCGGGATCATATACGCATTCCACAGCAGTACCCGATCCAGTGACTGCGCCAGCGGCCGCAGCGCAGCGGGATCGCCCTGGTGCGCCACGATCTGCTGCACGAAGTGGTCAACGACAGGATCTTTCACCTGCGCGGTATTCCAGGAGGAGCTGATGTAGTCCGACTGCCACAGGATCTGCAGGCTGGAGGTGGGGATCGGCATCGCCTGATAGAGGGTGGCGATCATGTCATAGTCGCCTTCACGCCAGCGCCGCAGATATTGCGAGCTGTCGACCTGCCGCAGGTTCAGGGTGATGCCGAGCCGCGAGAGCGCGTGCTGGAACGGCAGTGCCCACTCCGTGCTGGTGCCGCCGCGCAGCAGCAGCTCAACGGTGAACGGCTGACCGGTTTTGTCATTGACCAGACGCTGATCCTTAATCTGCCAGCCGGCCTCTTTCAGCAGCGCATATGCTTTTAACAGGCTGGCGCGGTCGTAGCCACTGCCATCGCTCACCGGAGGCTGGTAAGGCTGAGTGAACAGTCCGGCGGGCAACTGCGCGCGCCACGGTGCCAGCAGGGCCCGCTGTTCCGCATCCGGCGCACCCTGAGCAGCATACTCTGTGTTCTGGAAGTAGCTGCTGGCGCGCTGCCAGGCGCCGTAATAGAGCGCCTTATTCATCCAGTTAAAATCGAACATCAGTGAAAAAGCCTGGCGCACGCGACGGTCATGGAACAGCGGTTTCTCATTGTTAAACGCCAGCCAGCGGGTATCAGTAGCGGCCTCGTTGGGCGTGGTCTGCTTCACTATATCGCCCTCGTCGAAGGCGCGGCCGCGATACTGGGTGGCCCATTTCTTCGCTGAGACCTCCTCACGCCAGTCGTAAGCCCCCGCTTTAAAGGCTTCGAACGCCACGTTGTCATCCAGATAGTAGTCGTAGCGCATCCGATCAAAATTGAAGCGCCCGCGATTCACCGGCAGATCGGCGGCCCAGTAATCTTTGACCCGGCTGAACTCAATAAACTGACCCAGCTTCCAGCGGCTGATGCGATAGGGCCCGCTGGAGAGCGGCGGGGCGCTCAGCGGCTCATTAAACTGCTTATCTTTCCAGAATGACGCCGGAATGACCGGCAGCGTCAGCAAGCCCATCAACAGATCTCTGTCCGGTTTGGTGGCGTCGATGCGCACCGTAAGATCGTTCAGCGCGGTCACCGTCACGCCGCGATAGGCCACACGGAACTGAGGCACGCCTTCGGTCATAAACTTCTGAAAGCTGAAAGCCACATCGCGGGCCGTAATCGGTGAGCCATCGTGAAAGCGGGCGCGGGGATTCAGGTGAATCTCCGTCCACGAAAAATCGCTGGCGTAGCGCGCCGACAGGGCGATCAGCGGGTAGTAGCTACCCGGCTCGTCGTCTGAACTGGTGTAGAGCCCATCATAAAGCGCACCGGTATTGATACCCGGATTGCCGCGCGAGGCGTAGCGGTTGAAGTTGTCGTAGGTGCCAATGACCGCCAGGGTGATGCTGCCGCCTTTGGGCGCATCGGGATCGGCATACTCATAGTGGCTGAAGCCAGGCGGATATTTCGCTTCCCCGGCCTGAGTAAAAGCGTAACTTTGCAGAACGGAGGCGGCCAGCAGCGGGGCGCTGAGTAGGGCACCTGTCAGCAGAAGTCCAGCGCGAAGCAGCATAGCGAATGCCCTCTCCAGTAAGTGTTCGGCTCCGCCCGGGCCAGACCGGTCAGGCGCGATGACGCTGAAAATAGTCTATCAGCGTTTCCGGCCGCAGCGGGCGACTAAAGATATAACCCTGCAGGTGAGTCACGCCGCGATTGATCAGCCAGGCCGCCTGTTCGCCCGTTTCCACGCCCTCGGCCACGCTTTTCAGGTTCAGCTTTTTTGCCAGCTGCAGCACGGTATCCAGCACCGGCGAGGTCAGCGTCTCGGTGCCGATACTCTGCACAAAGCCGCGATCGATTTTCAGGTAATCAAAGGCGTAGCGCTCCAGATAGATCAGTGCGCTGTGCCCGGTGCCAAAGTCATCAATGGCGATGCGGATCTGCTGCTGATGCAGCCAGTCAAACAGCTCGCCGACATTTTCGTCGCGCACCATGACGCGTTCGGTAATCTCGAACACATAATTAAAGTGGCCGGCCGGCATGCTCTCAAGCCAGTTCAGGACATCCTGACGGAAGCTGCGGTCGGCCAGGTGCAGGGGCGAAATGTTGAGGCTGAGGCTGGCATAACGGGGAACGGTGTGACAGAGCAGGTGCGCATCGCGGGAAACCAGCTGAAACAGATGGCGGGTCAGTGGAACAATCAGGTTTTGCGACTCGGCATACTGAATAAAGACATCGGGCGGGATCGGACCTTCCGTCGGGTGCGTCCAGCGCAGCAGTGCCTCCATGCCATAAGGCTGACTATCGTGAGAAGTAACCAGCGGCTGATACTCCACGTGAAACTCGCCCCGCTTCATGCCCCGAATCAGCTCTCTGCCCGGACGCTGATAGTGGGCGAGCAGCAGCCAGCAGCCACCGGCAACCAGCAGTGACAGCAGCAGACCACTCAGCACAATGTTCTGATAATCGCTGAAGGCGAGAGTGGAACCGTAGAGAACAAACTGCAGCGGATAGCCCTCCAGCGACTGCTGAACCAGCGGTGTCGGCAGGTTCTCATTCTCCGTTATGCCATGCTGCCAACTGGTCAGGGCACTGTGCTGTGCCACCAGAGCCATACCGGTAATCTCCGGATGCCAGGAGGCCATCAGCTGATAGGGGGCCAGGCTGATGTTGAGTGTCGCGAAAACCCCGGTCTGCAGATTGCCGGGATTCTTCACCCACAGGGCCAGGGCCGGTTTATCCGGCTGCAACGGCGTGCCCGGCATCAGCTGCAAATCGGTATCGCGCGAGATATCACTCTGGGGCGAAATCACGTTGATTGGCAGACTGAAACTGCCGGTGGCCGAGGAGCAAAAGGCATTGCCATTATTCACCAGCAGGATGGCACGAAGATTTCCGGCAAAGGCGGCGCGTGAGGTCAGTTCACGATTGATGGTGTGGCAGGCATTATGGGTAAACGGGAGCAGGGGACTGAGGGTGCTGTTATACAGGCTGGCGAGCGTTTGCTGTAGTGCCGACCGGCTGTGCTCCAGCAGGCGCTGATGTTGCCGCTCGCGCTTATGCCAGGTGTGATGAATCGCCAGCAGCGTGAACAGGAGAAAGAATAGGCCGCCGACCATCGCGCTACGCCATGCGATTCGGTGAGGATAGGTGGCATGGCGCTGTAGCGCCCCCGACAGTGGCATGAGGAGCTTCCCCTGATCAAATTATTATTATGTTAATGCACACGACTGCTTCGGTTTAAGCGACCGAGAATATAACGAGAATGCCGGGGATGTCTCGTTATTAATCTGAAATACAATGCTTTTATCTGCTATGGCGAAGGCGGATAAAACAAAAGACGAAAAAAAACGCTGCGTAAGCAGCGTTTCATGTTCTCTGGCTGAGAGAAAATCGAATCTGAGGATCAGGACGGGTTACGACTCAGTACCCGGCGCCCTTCACGGTAACGCTTTTTCCAGTAGTCATCATTCAGACTGGAGATCATGACGCCACTGCTGGTTGAGGCATGAACGAAGTTATCGTTGCCCAGATAGATCCCGACATGACGACCGGTTGAACCTGCGCGGAACATCACCAGATCGCCCGGACGCAGTTTACTGCGGGTAATCTCTCTGCCGGTGTCCTGCTGCTCAGAGGTGGAGCGGGGTAATTCTAAGCCAAACTGATCGCGGAAGGTGCGTTGTACAAAGGCGGAACAGTCGATTCCGCGTTTGGTATCGCCACCGAGACGATAGCGCACACCTTTCCAGACGGCGTATTGTTCCATGATGCGCGACTTAACGTCGACATTACGCACCATTTCTTCAAACTCATCCTGAGACGCCTGAAGTAAAAAACCATTCTGGTTGTTAACTTCATGATTCTCGTTATTCGCGTTCTGACTGCTATGGGTACTGCTACAAGCTGAGAGGAGGGTTGCCAGCGCCAGTGCGGGCACAATCCGCAAAATATATCTCAGTATTGGTTGAGACTTGACCATTATTCGGGTTTTCCTTCGATGTCCTTACGACAGAATTGTCGCCAGCCAGATAACAAAACAGGGAGATTAATAAGCGAGACAGACTAAGACAAATCCTTAATGACTAAAATGTGTTAATGGACACATTTTTTCACGGTAAAAATCCGAATTTTCTGCCGCTAATGCCTCACAGGGACTGAGGTTAACTGATTACACACGCCGTGGCGAGTGCTTTTAATCAATTTTATATAGGTTTTTTTGATGTGAAATCAAACCGTAACACGCTGACTAATTTAGCAACAATTATGGGGAAATGATGGCGATAACAAGCGGTAAAAGGGGCGCCAATTCGGCGCATAGAAACGGATTCTGGAATTTTCTTTATTGACAGCGGCGGGTGACGACTATTTAACCACCTGGCGGGGTCATAACCTTTTCCTCTCGCTATTTTAATTAGCAGACTAATAATGATGAGCTGTTTTTTATTAGCGCGGGCAGTTAACATCCTGTCAAATAAACCGACCGCGCTTAACATTTACATCACGGGCTTATATTTTCCCGGTAATTTGCGATAAAACCAGTTAACCAGCGCGTCACTGGCAGGGGTTAAAAGCCACCAGCTCAGACCCACCAGAACCACGGACAGCGATCCCACGGCAATATCGGTAAACCAGTGCGCCCCGGCCATGACGCGCGGCAGAGAAAATAGCACCACAATTGCCAGCGCGATTAAAAAACGGCTGAAACCAAAATAACGCCAGATAAAGCAGGCGAAAATAATCAGCATCATGCCGTGGTCGCCAGGGAAGCTGTCTTTCGACGCATCTTTGGCGGGAATGCCGGTCAGCTCACTGACGCGATGCACGTTTTCGAAGAAGAGGGTCGGGCTGGAGTGTTTCACCGGCAGCAGATGCCCCAGCTGATTCAGCACCACGGCAGTCAGCAGCATGGTGATACCGATAGCCAGCATCCGGCGGCGTGCCTGAGGCGCTTCATGTCGCCAGATCGACAGATACAGCAGGCCCATCGCCAGCAGTGACACCACATCAAAGCCACGGAAGTTGGTTATGGCGACGATCAGCGCAAACAGCGGATGGGTCACCATCTGATTATTGAAGCCATAAAAAATCGATTTATCGATGCCGAACCAGAAGCCATGCTGAGGCGGCAGATACCACGAAAGAAAGAGCACGACGCCCAGGGCATTCAGCAGCAGGATAGTAATAAGACGAATTGCGCGCATAAGTAAGCTCAATTAAAAAAATAACCGCCGACAATACCTCTGTTAGCGTAAACGGCACTTCAACAACGCCGATTGTAGCCGATTCCAGTCAGCCTGCTCAGAATGAATAATCTCGATGCGGCTGTCGGATGGCGTGGCGGCGAGTGTCTCACTCTGCAACTCTTTTGCCTGACGGTTAATACGCATTGTGCCTTCGCGGATGCGCATCACGCCTTTGATCCGATCCACCGGCGCCTGCCGGACCCACTCCAGCAGCGCAGCGGCGTCAAACAATGTGTCACCATCAAACAGCCAGCCGCAGGCGCTATAGCCCTGTCCGTGGTTCAGCGCCCGCCGCCAGCGCGCCGCTCCCTCCAGCTGTAAGGCGGCCAGACCGCTCGCCGGTTTCGTCGTGTGAGGGTGATGATGGTGTGGCAGGGGAAGGTCACGTGGCTGGCGCGGCGTATCAAGCAGGCCGGAGGGAATCCGGCCAAACTCGGTCGCTATCACCGGACGTGGCGGCTGCATCTGCTGCTGCCAGTCAGTCAGACGCTGACGATCTTCGTCCTCCCAGCAGTCGCGCTTGTTGGCGATAATGATGTCGGCGGCGGCCAGCTGGTCGCGGAAGTTCTCATCGGCGACCACGCGCGGGTCGGCAAGCTGGCGCGCATCGAGTAGCGTCAGGGTGGCATTGAGTTGCAGCCACGACTGATAGACCGGTGCGCTGAGCATCTCCACCACCTGGCGCGGATGCCCCAGGCCGGTCGGCTCTATCAGCAACCGGTCAGGCCTGCTCTTCAGCAGCATATTCAGCCCGACCTGCATGGGCAGGCCATTGACGCAGCAGAGACAGCCGCCAGGGATCTCTTTCAGCGTCGCGCCGCGATCCGCCAGCAGCGCGCCATCGATGCCGATTTCACCAAATTCATTGACCAGCACGGCCCACTGTTCGCCTGCGGGCCTGGCGGCCAGCAGATGGCAGAGCAGGGTGGTTTTTCCGCTGCCTAAAAAACCGGTGATGAGATTAACGCGCGTCATGGGAAAGGCTCCTGCCGGGATAGCGTGATAATGTAATACTATAACATTATCACGTTCGGTTTCCCGCCCTCGCTTACTCGGCGCGCCCCATATAGCGACGTTCGGCAATATGGATGCGGATGCGGTCACCGTTGCTCAGATATTCCGGCACCTGAATCGAGAGGCCGGTGCTCATTCCGGCGGGTTTGGTGCGGGCGCTGGCAGAAGCACCTTTGATACCCGGCGAGGTTTCAACGATCTCCATATCGACTGTCTGGGGCAGTTCCAGTGCCAGCACCTGGCCTTCCATCGTCAGCACATGGATACCTGGAATGCCTCCTTCCGGAATAAACAGCAGCTCTTCTTCAATCTGATCGCGTTTGAAGGTGTAGGGGGTGTAGTCTTCGTCATCCATAAAGATATATTCGTCACCATCTATATAAGAGAAGGTCACGCTGCGACGGCTGAGCGAAATCGCATCAATAATCTCGTCGCCCTTAAAGCGCTCTTCAACTTTTAAACCGGTGCGGACATCGGTAAAGCGCATCTTATAGAGGGTGGCGGCACCGCGTGCGCTGGGGCTCTGGACATCAATGTCCTTAACCAGCAGCAGTTTACCGTTGTGCGTGACGGCCATCCCTTTTTTGATTTCGTTGGCTTTTGGCATTGCTGTTCTCGCTATCTTGAGAGTGAAGTGCGCGCAACGTTACTCGCGCCGGTGAAAACTGGCAATATCGCGGGTGCGAAATTTTGCGTCAGGCCGCCGCATTCATGGTAATTGTCGCGCCGGACTGCTATTGTCGCCGCGACTTTCTTTGCCGGAGCTCAGCATGCAATGCCGTAGCCAGTGCGGTGCCTGTTGCACGGCACCCTCAATCTCATCTCCCATCCCCGGTATGCCCGACGGCAAGCCCGCCAATACCCCCTGCATTCAGCTTGATGCGCTGCTGCGCTGCAAACTCTTTGGTTCGCCCCTGCGTCCCGCCGTCTGTTCCGGGCTGCAGCCGCAAGCGAGCATGTGCGGCGACTCGCGCGAGCAGGCGATGACCTGGTTGCTGCAGCTGGAAGCGGATACGGCCCCCTGAGGCGCTGACGCAGCTGACGTTTTTCTGACGGCGCGGTTGCCTTACAGCAACAGCTTCAGCCGGATCGGCCTTTCTGCCTCACAACCGTCATGAAATGTGCGTAACATCAAAAATCTGCTACGCCGTTTGCGCATTTTCTTGCCTGCAGAATCGCGCTGTACCACAATCCCTGAAACGTTTCAGCGGTGGTCCGGCAACCTGTCCCTGACAGTGCGACGCAAAAATCTCCCCACCGGCTGAAACGATTCAATCTCAGCAAGCGAGGAGAATTATGTTCCAGCTCGAATTGCAGGCTATCCATACCGGAGCCAGCGCCCAGAATAAAGAAGAGGCCATTCGTCAGGTCGCTGCCGCGTTAACCGCGGCGGGCAATGTGACTGAAGGGTATGTCAACGGCATGCTGGCGCGCGAACAGCAAACCTCCACCTTTCTCGGTAACGGCATCGCTATCCCTCATGGCACCACAGACACCCGCGATCTGGTGCTAAAAACCGGCGTTCAGGTGTTTCAGTTCCCGCAGGGCATTGCCTGGGGTGACGATCAGACCGCCTATGTCGCCATCGGCATTGCCGCGAAGTCTGATGAGCATCTGGCGCTGCTGCGTCAGCTGACCCACGTTCTGAGCGATGACTCCGTTGCCGAACAGCTGAAAACCGCCTCTGCTGAAGATCTTCGTGCGTTGCTGATGGGCGAGAAACAAGCCGCCGAATTCAGCTTCGACACCGCATTAATTACCCTTGACGTCGCGGCCAGCGACCTGATCACCCTACAGGCGATGAACGCCGGTCGTCTGCAATCCGCTGGCGTTGTGGATGCCAGCTATGTGGCGGATGTGGTTTCAGCCTCCCCGCTGAATCTGGGGCAGGGCATCTGGCTCAGCGACAGCAGCCTGGGCAACCTGCGCAGTGGCGTGGCGATCAGCCGTGCTGCGCATCCCTTCGACCATCAGGGCGAATCGGCTGCGATGCTGATCAGCGTGTCGGCAACCGATGAACGTCCGCTGGAGGTGCTGGGTTACCTGAGCGCCTTACTGCAACAGGGGAAAGCCGATCGTCTGCTGAAAGCGGATGCCGCAGGCGTGTATGCGCTGCTGACCAGCGAAGTGGATGAGCAGGCTGACGTCCTGACCGCTGAATTCACCATCCGCAACGAACATGGCCTGCATGCCCGTCCGGGCACGGCGCTGGTCAGCGTCATCAAGCAGTTCAACAGCGAGATCACCGTGACCAATCTCGACGGCAGCGGTAAACCTGCCAATGGTCGTAGCCTGATGAAAGTGGTGGCGCTGGGCGTGAAGAAAGGGCATCGCCTGCGCTTTACCGCCAGCGGCGATGATGCTCAGCAGGCGCTGAACGCCATTGAAGAGGCGATCAGCAGTGGTCTGGGCGAGGGGGCAGCATGAGCAGACGTGTCGCCACCATTACGCTGAATCCGGCGTATGACCTGGTGGGCTATACCCCTGAAATTGAACGCGGCGAAGTCAATCTGGTGAAAACCACCGGACTGCATGCGGCGGGCAAGGGCATTAACGTCGCCAAAGTCCTGAAAGATCTGGGCATTGACGTGACCGTCGGCGGCTTCCTGGGCAAAGAGAATCAGGATGGCTTCCAGCAGCTGTTCAGCGAGCTGGGTATTGCTAACCGTTTTCAGGTGGTGCCAGGCCGCACCCGCATCAACGTAAAACTCACCGAACAGACCGGCGATGTGACCGATCTGAATTTCTCCGGTTTTCAGGTGACGGGTCAGGACTGGGATCGCTTCACCACCGACTCCCTGACCTGGCTGGGCCAGTTCGATATGGTCTGCGTCAGCGGCAGCCTGCCGGAAGGAGTCGATCACGACGCCTTTACCCGCTGGATGACCGAACTGCGCACCCACTGCCCGTGCATCATCTTTGACAGCAGCCGTGAGGCGCTGGTGGCAGGACTGAAAGCCGCCCCGTGGCTGGTGAAGCCTAACCGCCGTGAGCTGGAAATCTGGGCCGGTCGCAAACTGCCGACGCTGCAGGATGTGATTGGTGCCGCGCACGAACTGCGCGAGCAGGGCATCGCCCATGTGGTGATTTCACTGGGCGCAGAAGGGGCGCTGTGGGTCAACGCCTCCGGCGAATGGATTGCCAAACCCCCGGTCTGCGATGTGGTCAGCACCGTGGGTGCCGGCGACTCAATGGTGGGCGGCCTGATTTATGGTCTGCTGATGCGCGAGTCCAGCGAGCATACGCTGCGTCTTGCCACTGCCGTGGCGGCGATGGCCGTCAGCCAGAGTAATGTTGGTGTATCCGATCGAACTCAGTTGGCCGCCATGATGGCGCGTGTCGACTTACAACCCGTTAACTGACAGCAGGAGAGCGATAATGAAAACGCTGCTGATAAAAGACCCTACACTGGGACTGGCTTCCGCTTACATGGCGCAACAGCGCCTGGCTGCTGCGGCAGCTGCTGCGGGCCTGACCCTGACTGAAAACCCTGCCGATGCTGAACTGGTGATTGTGCTGGGTAAAAACGTGCCGGACGACGCGGCGCTGAACGGCAAAGCGCTCTGGCAGGGCGATGTCCAGCTGGCCGTCCGTGAGCCGGAAACCTTTCTGAACCGCGCGAAAGCAGAAGCCAAGACCTGGCAGTCGCAGGCTGCGGTGGCGACACCGGCGGGCGCATCTGCTGCGGCTCCGGCTCAGGCTGGCGCGCAGAAACGTGTGGTTGCCGTTACCGCCTGTCCGACCGGCGTGGCGCACACCTTTATGGCGGCAGAGGCGATTCAGGCCGAAGCAACCCGTCGCGGCTGGTGGGTGAAAGTTGAAACCCGCGGTTCAGTCGGGGCCGGTAACGCCATTACCCCGGAAGAAGTGGCGGCAGCCGATCTGGTGATCGTGGCCGCCGATATCGAAGTCGACCTGGCGAAATTTGCCGGTAAGCCGATGTACCGCACCTCAACCGGACTGGCGCTGAAGAAAACCGCCCAGGAACTGGATAAAGCGGTAGCCGAAGCGAAGCCTTATAAAGCGGCTGCCAGCGGACAGAGCAACGCCAGCGCAGAAGAGGAGAAAAAGCAGGGCGGCGCAGGGGCGTATCGTCATCTGCTGACCGGCGTCTCCTATATGCTGCCGATGGTGGTCGCAGGCGGTCTGAGCATCGCACTCTCATTTGCCTTTGGTATCACCGCATTTAAAGAGCCGGGCACGCTGGCGGCTGCCCTGATGCAAATCGGTGGTGGTAGCGCCTTTGCCCTGATGGTGCCGGTACTGGCGGGCTTTATCGCCTTCTCCATCGCTGACCGTCCGGGTCTGACCCCGGGTCTGATTGGCGGTATGATCGCCACCAGCATCAACGCCGGCTTCTTAGGCGGTATTATCGCGGGCTTCATTGCCGGTTATGCGGCGAAGCTGATCAGCGGCAAAGTTAAACTGCCGCAGAGTATGGAAGCGCTGAAACCGATACTGATTATTCCGCTGTTTGCCAGTCTGATTACCGGCCTGCTGATGATCTACGTGGTAGGCAAACCGGTTGCGGGCATCATGAACGGTCTGACCCACTGGCTGGCGAACATGGGCACCGCGAACGCGGTTCTGCTGGGCGCGATTCTGGGCGGCATGATGTGTACTGACATGGGTGGTCCGGTGAACAAGGTGGCTTACGCGTTTGGCGTTGGCTTACTGAGCTCGCAGACGTATGCACCGATGGCCGCCATCATGGCCGCCGGCATGGTGCCACCGCTGGCGATGGGTGTGGCTACGCTGGTTGCGCGTCGTAAGTTCAACAAAGGTCAGCAGGAAGGGGGCAAAGCGGCGCTGGTTCTGGGTCTCTGCTTTATCTCTGAAGGTGCGATTCCGTTCGCGGCCCGCGACCCGATGCGTGTTCTGCCTTGCTGCATCGTGGGTGGCGCGGTGACCGGTGCCATCTCCATGGCGATTGGCGCGAAACTGATGGCGCCGCACGGTGGACTGTTCGTTCTGCTGATCCCTGGCGCGATTACCCCGGTACTCGGTTATCTGATGGCGATCGTCATCGGCACCGCGATTGCGGGTCTGAGCTACGCGGTACTGAAACGTCCGGAAGAGCAGCTGGCGAAAGCCTGATACGCGGAAGTGAAATAAACAGGGAGCCAGATGGCTCCCTGTTTGCTTTGATAAGGTACCTGCTTCCCTCGCATTGATGTCATCACCGTCTGGAAAGTCTTCAGGCTCCTTTTCCTATGCCTGCTGCTCGGCTTTCAGCCACGCAATCTCATCTTTCCAGATATCGGGATTGATGGTTTCCAGAATCAGCGGGATGCCATCGAAGCGGGGATCTTTCATCAGCCAGCTGAACACCGTCCTGCCGATGTTTCCTTCTCCCAGACTGTGATGGCGGTCAACGCGGCTGTCGAAGGCGCTTTTGGCGTCGTTCAGGTGCATGCCACGCAGATACTGAAAACCGACGATGCGCTCAAAGCTGGCAAAGGTTGCTTCGCAGTCTGCCTCGGTACGCAGATCATACCCGCCGGCAAACGCATGGCAGGTATCAATGCAGACCCCGACACGCGATTTGTCTTCGACATGCTCAATAATGGTGGCGAGATGCTCGAAGCGGAAGCCCAGATTACTGCCCTGACCGGCCGTATTTTCAATGACGGCGGTAACGTTCTGCGTCTGGTCGAGCGCGACATTGATCGACTCGGCGATGCGCTTCAGGCAGCTCTCCTCGTCAATCTGATGCAGATGGCTGCCGGGGTGGAAGTTCAGCAGCGTCAGCCCCAGCTGGTCAGCACGCCGCAGTTCATCAATGAAGGCCGCGCGGGATTTCTCCAGCGCCTCCTCAACCGGATGGCCCAGATTAATCAGAAAACTGTCGTGCGGCAGGATCTGCTGTGACGTGAAGTGATAAGTCTCGCAGGCGGCGCGAAAAGCATCAATGACCTCAGTGGTCAGCGGGGCGGCCTTCCACTGACGCTGATTTTTAGTAAAGAGGGCGAAGGCGGTGGCTTCTAATTCATGGGCGCGGATCACGGCCTGATCTACTCCCCCTGCCGCACTGACGTGTGCGCCAATATATTTCATGCCTTTCTCCTGGGGCTATGCACGGATGAAACGGCATGATACCCGATGCGGTTAGCCCATGAAATGTTGCACCAGCAGATTGATCGTGCCACCGCCTGCGATTAACCAGCCAAAGACCAGCGCACCCAGCAGCAGGGGTTTAACGCCCGCTTCACGCAGCGCGCTGAAACGGGTGGTTAAGCCCAGCGCGGCCATCGCCATCGCCAGCAGCAGGCCAGCCAGCTGATTCAGTGAGGCCACCAGCGCAGCAGGCAGCAGCTGCAGCGAATTAAACAGCGCGACCGCAATAAACAGTAAGGCAAACCAGGGAAAGGTCACCGGCTGACGGGCGCCGCCCTGACGTCCGCCGCGCAGCATCGTCCCCAGGCAGAGCAGGAACGGGGCCAGCATCATCACCCGCAGCATCTTGGCAATGACCGCGCTGTTTTCGGCTTCCGGGCTGATACTGTGTCCGGCTGCCACCACCTGCGCCACTTCATGAATCGTGGACCCGGTGAAAACGCCAAACTGTGCAGCACTCAGAGCCGGAAACAGATGATGCGCCAGCGGCCAGAGCAGGGGATAGATGAAGATCGCCAGCGTGCCGAACAGCACCACGGTCGCGATGGCCACCGCGACTTTCGACGGCGCGGCTTTGACCACCGGCTCGGTCGCCAGAACCGCTGCCGCACCGCAGATACTGCTGCCTGCGCCAATCAGCCAGACGGTTTCGCGATCCAGCTTCAGTAACCGGATACCCAGCAGACAGGTGATAAAGAAGGTGCTGCTCAGGGTCAGCGCATCGATCAGGATGCCGCTGACGCCGACATCGGCAATCTGCTGTAAAGTAATACGAAAGCCAAACATGATGATCCCGAGCCGCAGCAGCTTCTGCTTCGCCAGCGCGACGCCGCTGTCGCAGTGTGACGAGAGAGGGGAACAGACGCTATTACCGACCACGATGCCCAGCATGATCGCCAGCGTCAGTGAACCCAGTCCCAGCCCCGCGATTAACGGCTGTTGCGCCAGCCAGTTCGCCGCAGCGGCGAGCGCGGCGGTCAGCAGCAGACCGGGAAACAGGCGCACAACGGGATAGTGCGTTTTAACGATGCTCAGTTCGGCCATAAGGGTCACTCCTCTTCAGTGAGTGTCGATCATGGCGCGCACTGGCTTAAAAGTGAAATTGATAATATATTTATAATCAACCGGAATAAACGATAAGGCCGACATTATGAGCGTTTTGCGTCTGCGCCGCTGGGCAACGCTGATCAAGAGGGATGTGCTGGTACTCTGGTTCGCCTTTCGCGACCCGCGCACGCCCTGGTGGAACAAGCTGGGCATGCTGGGCCTGGTCGCCTATGGCGTCAGTCCGATCGATTTCATCCCGGATGTGATTCCGTTTGTGGGACTGCTGGATGACGCGGTCATCATCCCGACCGGTGTTATGCTGCTGCTGCGCCTGCTGCCACGTGAGGTGCGCATCAGCAGCAGCGAAAGGGCCGCAACCCGGCGTTCCCGCGGCAAAAAAATCGCAGGCTGGCTGATGGTGGTGGGGCTGATCTGGCTGGCGCTGATCATCTATCTCGTCAGACATTAACAGACTTAAGGATCGACGATGCACATTACCCTGCGGCAAATCGAAGTCTTTACCGAAGTGCTCAAGAGTGGCTCGACGACCCAGGCATCGCAGCTGCTGGCGCTGTCGCAGTCGGCGGTCAGCGCGGCGCTGGCCGATCTGGAGAGTCAGCTTGGGGTTCAGCTCTTTGATCGGGTCGGTAAACGGCTGGTGCTGAACGAACATGGCCGCCTGCTTTATCCCCGCGCCGTGGGTCTGCTGGAGCAGGCGGGGGAGATTGAGCAGCTGTTCAAAGAGGACAACGGGGCCATCCGCATCTTCGCCAGCAGCACCATCGGTAACTATCTGCTGCCGGGCATGATGGCGGCCTGGCGACGCGATTTTCCCGGCCTGCCGCTGGAGCTGAGCGTGGGCAACAGTCAGGATGCGATTCAGGCGGTCTCCGACTTCCGCGTCGATGTCGGCCTGATTGAGGGGCCGTGCCATATGACCGAACTGGTCAGTGAACCCTGGCTGGAGGATGAGCTGGTGGTGTTTGCCGCGCCGGATGCGCCTGTTCTGCAGCAGCCGGTCACCCTGAAAACGCTGGCGGACGCCCCCTGGATCCTGCGCGAACGCGGCTCCGGCACCCGTGAAATCGTCGATTATCTGCTGCTGTCTCACCTGCCGAGCTTTCAGCTGGGGATGGAGCTTGGCAACTCTGAAGCGATTAAACATGCGGTGCGCCACGGCATGGGGATCAGCTGCCTGTCGCGCCGGGTGATCGCCGATCTGCTGGAGGCGGGAACGCTGATCGAACTGGCGATTCCGCTGCCGCGCCTGACCCGGACGCTGTATCGCATCCATCACCGACAGAAGCATATTTCCAAAGCGCTGACGCGCTTTTTATCCTACTGCCGTGAGTGACCGCTAATAATTCGGGCGCGATCATGAACTTAACTAATAACAGCGTGGCTTCGCTATACAGAGGCGAGCTGGCTGCTACAATCTCGCCTCATTTTTACCCTTCGTAGCGTTTACACATGCATAATGACTCAAAAACAACACAACAACCTGCGTTACAGCGTGCACTAAAAGCACGCCATCTCACCATGATCGCCATCGGCGGCTCCATCGGAACCGGCCTGTTTGTCGCATCGGGTGCCACTATTGCTCAGGCCGGACCCGGCGGAGCACTTCTCTCCTATATGCTCATCGGTCTGATGGTCTATTTCCTGATGACCAGCCTGGGTGAACTGGCGGCCTTTATGCCCGTGTCCGGGTCGTTTGCCACCTACGGCGCAAAATATGTCGAAGAGGGCTTTGGTTTCGCACTCGGCTGGAACTACTGGTACAACTGGGCGGTAACCATCGCGGTTGATCTGGTGGCATCACAGCTGGTGATGAATTACTGGTTCCCCGACACGCCAGGCTGGATCTGGAGCGCGCTGTTCCTGGGCCTGATGTTCCTGCTCAACTACATCTCCGTCAAAGGCTTTGGTGAAGCGGAATACTGGTTCTCGCTGATCAAAGTGGCCACCGTGGTGATTTTTATCGTGGTTGGCGTGCTGATGATCACCGGCATTATGCGCGGTGCAGAACACGCGGGCTGGCATAACTGGCAGGTGGGCGAAGCGCCGTTTGCAGGCGGTTTTGCGGCGATGATCGGCGTGGCGATGATTGTGGGATTCTCCTTCCAGGGCACCGAGCTGATCGGTATCGCGGCGGGCGAATCTGAAGATCCGGCAAAAAATATCCCGCGTGCGGTGCGGCAGATCTTCTGGCGTATCCTGCTGTTTTACGTCTTCGCGATTCTGATTATCAGCCTGATCCTGCCGTACACCGATCCTAAGCTGCTGCACAATGACATCAACGATATCAGCGTCAGCCCGTTCACCCTGGTGTTCCAGAATGCCGGTCTGCTGTCAGCGGCGGCGGTGATGAATGCGGTGATCCTGACGGCCGTGCTGTCAGCGGGTAACTCCGGCATGTACGCCTCAACCCGTATGCTTTACAACCTGGCCTGTGAAGGCAAAGCGCCGCGGATTTTCGCCAGACTCTCTAAAGGCGGCGTGCCGCGTAATGCACTCTGGGCGACGACGGTGGTGGCGGGACTCTGCTTCCTGACCTCGAAATTTGGCAATCAGGAGGTTTACCTCTGGCTGCTGAACACCTCAGGCATGACCGGTTTTATCGCCTGGCTCGGTATCGCGATCAGTCACTACCGCTTCCGTCGCGGCTATGTCGCTCAGGGACGTGACCTGAACGCGCTGCCTTACCGCTCCGGCTTTTTCCCGCTGGGTCCGATTTTCGCCTTTGTGCTCTGCCTGATCATCACGCTGGGTCAGAACTATCAGGCGTTTCTCAACGACACCATCGACTGGTACAGCGTAGCGGCCACCTACATCGGCCTTCCGCTGTTCCTGATCATCTGGTTCGGCTACAAGCTGACGCGCGGCAGCCGTTTCGTGAAGTACAGCGAGATGGATTTCCCGGTTCATAAAGATTAGTTCTGTGCGCTGACTCCTGCGCACGGTGCCTGCCGCAGTTCTGGCAGGCCGCAGGAATCGTGAAGCGATGGGAGCCTGTGCCTGTAGCAAAGCATAGCGGGCCAGGGATGGTCCGCGCTGAGCCCGCCAGGGATGGCGGGTTTTGCGTCTTTGCGAAAGGCACAGGCTCCCTGAGCCATTCTCCCGCCTGCAACACCGTTTTTTACGATTTTTCACGTCTCGCTTATCTTCACGAATTGATAATTATTATCACCTGCACTATTGTGGCTGCGTTTTCTGACAGGATAGCCACACAGGGTTAAAACATGACTACCGAAACTTCGCTGCTGGCGGGAGAAGAGACGCGTCAGCACAGCATGCATAGCTACCAACTGGTGCTGCGTCGCCGCGTCATCTGGATCGGCGTGCTGCTGCTGGCCATCATCGCCTCGCTGGTCCTCGACTTCACGCTGGGTCCGGCCGGACTCTCGCTGGAGACGCTGTGGAATACGCTGCTCAGTCCCGACAGTGTCGACGCCGGAACCCGCGTCATCGTCTGGGACATCCGTCTGCCCTATGCCCTGATGGCGATTGTGGTGGGCCTGTCGCTCGGCCTCGCGGGCGCAGAAATGCAGACCATTCTGAATAACCCGCTGGCCAGCCCCTTTACCCTCGGTGTCTCCTCGGCGGCGGCATTTGGTGCCGCGCTGGCCATCATCCTCGGCATCGGCATCCCCGGCATTCCTGACCAGTGGTTGATCTCCGCCAACGCCTTCGTTTTTGCGCTGTTTGCCGCCCTGATGCTGGACGGCATCACCCGCTGGACCCAGGTCTCCTCGGCGGGCGTGGTGCTCTTCGGCATTGCACTGGTCTTTACCTTCAATGCGCTGGTCTCCATGATGCAGTTCATCGCCAGCGAAGATACCCTGCAGGGGCTGGTTTTCTGGACCATGGGCAGCCTGGCGCGCGCCTCCTGGGAGAAGCTGGGCGTCCTGACCGTGGCGCTGGCGATCCTGGTGCCGTTCTCCATGATGAGCAGCTGGAAGCTGACGGCGCTGCGGCTGGGTGAGGATCGGGCGGTCAGCTTTGGCATTGACGTGCGTCGTCTGCGTCTGGCGACGCTGCTGCGCATCAGTATTCTCTCGGCGCTGGCCGTGGCCTTTGTCGGCCCGATTGGCTTTATCGGCCTGGTCGCTCCCCATATTGCCCGCATGATGTTTGGTGAAGATCACCGCTTCTATCTGCCAGCCAGCGCGCTGGTCGGAGCGCTGGTGCTGTCGCTGGCCTCGGTCGCGTCGAAAAACCTGCTTCCAGGCGTGATCATCCCGGTCGGCATCGTCACCTCACTGATTGGCGTGCCGTTCTTCCTGAGTATTATTCTGCGTCACCGGGGGACAGTCTGATGGAACAGGGTCTGACGTTACGCGGCTTCAGTGCCGGTTACCCAAAACATAAGGTGATTGAGAATCTCAACGTGGCGCCGCTGCCGCGTGGGGAGATCACCGTGCTGCTGGGGCCCAACGGCTGCGGCAAATCGACGCTGCTGCGGGCCCTGGCCGGACTGAACAAAGGGCAGGGCGAAATGTGGCTCAACGGCGAGGATCTCATGACTCAGCCGTTTGCCCGCCGGGCGAAGAACGTGGTCTATCTGCCGCAGTCCCTGCCTGCGGGCGTGCATCTGCATGTGCTGGAGTCGATCATTGTGGCACAGCGCGCCTCCGGCGGCCTCCACAGCGCCAGCAGTGAAGCCGAAATCATGCACCTGCTGGAGCAGCTGGGCATTGCCCATCTGGCGATGCGCTATCTCGATCAGCTCTCCGGCGGACAGAAGCAGTTAGTCGGGCTGGCACAGTCGCTGATCCGTCGCCCTGAGCTGCTGCTGCTGGATGAACCGCTGAGCGCGCTGGATCTCAACTATCAGTTTCATGTGATGGATCTGGTGCGGCGCGAAACCGCCCTGCGCAACATCGTCACGGTGGTGGTGGTGCATGATATCAATATTGCGCTGCGCCATGCGCAGCATGCGCTGATGCTGAAACAGGGGGCACTGGTGGCACAGGGGCAGCCGGATAAGGTGATTACGCCCGCGACCCTGGCGAAAGTCTATGGCGTCGATGGACGAATCGAGCACTGTTCGCGCGGCATTCCGCAGGTGATGATTGATGGCCTGACCGGTCCGGCGCTGGTCTGACACAACGGCGGGTCGTTACCGACCCGGCATCGTGCAAAAAAGTTCAGGGCCGCAGTTGCGGCCCTGATTTTTTACGCCAGAAGATGCTGCGCGTGGAAGCGCAGATGATCTTCCACAAAACTGGCGATAAAGAAGTAGCTATGGTCATAGCCCGGCTGAATGCGCAGCGTCAGCGGGAATCCCACCTCACTGGCCACACTTTCCAGCCGCTCGGGTTGCAGCTGGTCGGCCAGGAACTGATCGCTATCGCCCTGGTCGATCAGGATCGGCAGACGATGCGCCACCTCCGCCATCAGCTGACAGCTGTCATATTCCCGCCAGGCCGCCGGGTCATCGCCCAGATAGGCCTGAAACGCTTTCTGACCCCACGGCACCTGCATCGGGTTTACAATCGGTGCGAAAGCCGACGCCGAAGCAAAGCGGTTGCCCAGACGCAGCGCCAGCATCAGCGCACCGTGTCCGCCCATGGAGTGACCCATGATCGACTGACGGTCGCTGACCTTAAAGTTATCCGCAATCAGCGCAGGTAACTCGCTGCTCAGGTAGTCGAACATGCGGAAATGCGCGGCCCAGGGTTGCTGGGTGGCATTGAGATAGAATCCCGCTCCCTGACCCAGATCGTAGCCCTCATCGTTGGCCACCTCATCGCCGCGCGGGCTGGTATCCGGCATAATCAGCACCAGCCCCAGTTCCGCCGCCACCCGCTGCGCGCCCGCTTTGGTGGTGAAGTTCTCGTCGTTGCAGGTCAGCCCGGCCAGAAACCAGACCACCGGTGGCGGCGCATCGCCCTGCGGTTCAGGCAGATAGATGCTGAAGGTCATCGGGCAGTTCAGCACGGCCGACGCATGACGCCAGCGCTGTTGCCAGCCACCAAAAATACGGTGTTCTTCCAGTAGCTCCAGAGTGGATGCCATAACGCCTCCTGATTACCTGTTGAAATGCACAACCGAGCGGATCGATTTTCCTTCGTGCATTAAATCAAAGGCGTCGTTGATCTCTTCCAGCGGCATGGTGTGGGTGATGAAGTCGTTCAGGGCAAATTTACCGTCGAGGTAATCCTGCACGATGCCCGGCAGCTGTGAGCGGCCTTTCACGCCACCGAAGGCGGAGCCACGCCAGACGCGCCCGGTCACCAGCTGGAACGGACGGGTAGAGATCTCTTCACCGGCACCGGCCACACCGATAATCACGGACTCGCCCCAGCCTTTGTGGCAGCACTCCAGCGCGGAACGCATGACGTTGACGTTGCCGATACATTCAAAGGAGAAATCCACGCCGCCATCGGTCAGCTCAACAATCACCTCCTGAATCGGCTTATCGTAATCTTTCGGGTTGATCAGGTCAGTGGCGCCCAGCTTGCGCGCCAGGTCGAATTTGCTGGTATTGATGTCGATGGCGATGATGCGGCCGGCTTTCGCCATTTTGGCACCGATAACGGCCGACAGGCCAATGCCGCCGAGGCCGAAAATCGCCACGGTGTCGCCTTCTTTCACTTTGGCGGTGTTCATGACCGCGCCCATGCCGGTGGTGACGCCACAACCCAGCAGGCACACTTCTTCCAGCGGCGCTTCTTTACTGATTTTAGCCAGTGAGATCTCCGGAACGACGGTGTACTCCGAGAAGGTCGAGGTGCCCATATAGTGGAAAATCGGTTTGCCATCTTTAAAGAAGCGGGTGGTGCCATCCGGCATCAGACCTTTACCCTGGGTTGCACGGATCGCCTGACAGAGGTTGGTTTTACCCGACAGACAGTACTTACACTTGCCGCACTCCGGAGTGTAAAGCGGGATGACATGGTCACCCACTTCCACGCTGGTCACGCCTTCGCCTACGGCTTCCACGATGCCGCCGCCTTCATGGCCCAGGATCGCCGGGAAGACGCCTTCCGGATCGGTGCCGGAGAGGGTGTAGGCGTCGGTATGGCAGACGCCGGTCGCGACGATGCGCACCAGGACTTCGCCTTTCTGCGGTGGCATCAAATCCACTTCTTCAATTTTCAGCGGTTCGCCAGCAGCCCAGGCAACGGCGGCACGGGTTTTGATCATTTTCATGCAATCCCTCTTCCAGTCAGATTGTGACGCACGGTGGCGCCAGGTGGTCGTGAGTAATCAGAGCCAGGCTCTTAAACATAGCGCGGAACGCTTATTCCGCCGCCTGTAGGGGGTAGATCAGCTCATCATTGAGCGGCCGATCGTCAAATTTTTCGATAATCAGGTACTTCAGCGCCTCCACGTTGGGAGTAAAGGCGTCCCGTCGCCACATCAGCCAGGTGGCCGTATTGCGATAAGCAGGGGGGAGGGTGTGCGCCTGCACCCGTGAACGGTCCGGCATCTGTTTCAGCACCGAGGCCGGGATCATGGCGACGCCCGCACCGCCCGCCACGCAGGCCAGCATGGCGTGATAGGACTGAATCTCCATCACATTGTCCGGCGCGGTCTGGCTGTCGCGATACCAGCTCTCCAGCTTCACCCGATAAGAGCAGCTGCTGCGGAAAGCAAACAGGGTATCGTCCTGCACGTCGCGGGCGGTGGTGATAGGGGCATGATCCAGCCCGGTAATCAGCACCATCTCCTCGCGAAACGCGATGCAGCCGTTCAGGTCATCATGCGCCACCGGGCCATCCACCAGCGCAGCCGCCAGGGTGCCTTCACGCACCCGATCGATAATTTCGCCCGAGGTGCCGGTAATCAGCGAGAGGGCAACACCGGGAAAGCGCTGGTGATAGGCAGCCAGTAAACCAGGCAGGCGGGTGGCGGCGGTGCTCTCCATCGAGCCGAGCGCAAAGTTACCCGCCGGTTCACCGGTGCGGGTCATGCTCAGCGCTTCTTCACTCAGGGCCAGAATGCGCTGCGCATAATTGAGGAAGTTATGGCCCATCGGTGACAGGCGAATGCGCTGCTTCTCACGAATAAAGAGGTCCACACCCAATTCTTCTTCCAGCTGACGCAGCCGCGTGGTGAGATTAGAGGGGACGCGGTGCAGCTGTTCGGCGGCGCGTGCCAGGGAACCCGTTTCGGCGACGGAACAGAACATACGTAGTTGTACTAAATCCATATCTTCTCTTCCTGTAAACAAGTTGGTCATGATTATTCACTTTTCGTGAGTGTAAACATCCTGCAAGCTGTTAGCAAGTCAGAAAAGATCCCAGCCCGAAACCACAGGAGTTCAGCCATGGCGTTACGCGTCGCGCTCAGCGCGTTCTTAACTTTGTTTGTCGCGATGGGTATTGGCCGGTTTGCCTTTACGCCCCAGGTGCCACTGATGATTCAGGCGCACCAGCTGACCCTCACCAGCGCCAGCCTGGTGGCCGCACTCAACTATCTTGGCTATCTCTGTGGCTCGTTCGATGCCATGCGGGCGCACAAGCGGGTGGAGCTGCGCCTGACGGCGGGCATATGGGGCGCGGTGATCCTGACGCTGCTCTCGGCCTGGGCCAGCGGGCCGTGGCTGCACGGGGCCATTCGTTTCCTGATCGGCTGGGCCAGCGGCTGGGCGATGGTGCTGGTGGCCGCCTGGAGCAATGAACAGCTGCATCGTCATGGCCGGGCGGGGCTGTCGGCGGCCGTGTTTGCCGGGCCAGGCTGCGGCATCTTTGTCAGCGGCCTGCTGGGGGTGGCGCTGCACACGCTGCAGGTCTCCGCGGGGCTGGCCTGGGCCGCCTATGGCGCACTGGCGCTGCTGCTGGTGGCGCTGATTGCCCGTAACCTGCCCCGGCGTGGCGAGCTGCATCGCCCCGATCAGGCCCCGGAGCCGCTGGTGCTGGACCGCAACCTTAAACGGCTGGTGCTGAGCTACAGTCTGGCGGGCTTTGGCTACATCCTGCCTGCGACCTTCCTGTCGCAGATGGCTGCTGCGCGTTTTCCGGATGGCGCATTCGCCCAGTTTGTCTGGCCGATTTTTGGTGGCGCAGCGATGGTGGGGATCCTGCTGGGCATCCTCACGCGCCACCTGGGGCGCAGCCACGTCCGTCTGGCGCTGGTGCTCTGGGCGCAGGCGCTGGGGGTCTTTGCGGCGGCGCTGCTGCCGGGCTTCAGCGGCCTGCTGGTGAGCGCATTGCTGGTCGGCGGCGGCTTCCTCAGCGTGGTGCAGCTGTCGCTGCTCTGCGCGCGTGAGCTGGCCCCCAATCATCTGCGCTATATGGCTGGCCTGCTGACCACCGGCTATGCCGTGGGACAACTGGTGGGCCCGCTACTCTCGTTTCTCTCCACCGCCTTTTTACACCGGCTGGAACCCGCCCTGTGGGTGGCCGGCGCGAGCCTCATCTGGGCGGGCCTGCTGGTCTGGCGGCGGAGCCGATAAACGCTTTCTTCACCAATCTGATTGATTGCTGGATTCCCCGCAAAGAAAGTTTCACAATACGCGCCTGATTACAGGGCCCGCCGCAACAGCCGACGGGCGCAACACCCAGCCGGAGAAGAGTACGATGAGCACCCTAAGTCAGGAAGCTGCCCTGGTTCATGAAGCGCTGCTGGCGCGTGGCCTGGAAACGCCATTACGCGCACCAACACGCGACATTGATGACAACACGCGCAAGAGCCTGATTGCCGGGCACATGACCGAAATCATGCAGCTGCTGAATCTGGATCTTGAAGATGACAGCCTGATGGAAACCCCGCATCGCATCGCGAAGATGTATGTGGATGAGGTCTTTTCCGGTCTCGATTACGCCAACTTCCCGAAAATCACCGTCATTGAAAACAAGATGAAGGTGGATGAGATGGTGACCGTGCGTGACATCACCCTGACCAGCACCTGTGAACACCACTTTGTGATTATCGATGGTAAAGCGACCGTCGCCTATATTCCCAAAGATAAGGTGATTGGCCTGTCGAAAATCAACCGCATCGTGCAGTTCTTTGCACAGCGCCCGCAGGTGCAGGAGCGTCTGACACAGCAGGTACTGGTTGCCCTGCAGACCCTGCTCGGCACCAACAACGTGGCCGTTTCCATTGATGCGGTGCATTACTGCGTGAAAGCGCGCGGCGTGAAGGATGCCACCAGCGCGACCACCACCACCTCACTGGGCGGCCTGTTCAAGTCCAGTCAGAATACCCGCCAGGAATTTTTGCGCGCGGTACGTCATAGTTGAGTTAACAGCGGGCGCATAATGCTGCCCGCCTCAATGGGGCAGGGTGCCGCATGCAACGCTATCACGCGCTGGATTTTATTCGAGGCTGTGCCATTCTCGGCATTCTGCTGCTCAATATCGTCGGCTTTGGTCTGCCCTCTGCGGCCTACCTGAATCCGGCCTGGCAGGGGAGTGTCACCCTCGCTGACGCCTGGACATGGGCCCTCTCCGATACCTTTGCCCAGCTCAAATTCCTGACGCTGTTTGCGCTGCTGTTTGGTGCCGGTCTGCAGATGCAACTGCCGCGCGGCAGTCGCTGGCTGACTGCCCGGCTGTCACTGCTGGTGCTGATCGGTTTTCTGCACGGGGTGTTTCTCTGGGAGGGGGACATCCTGCTCGATTACGGCATCATCGGGCTGGTGGTGTTGCGGGTCGTACGCGATGTTCCTTCCACCCGCAGCCTGATGAACACCGGTATTCTGCTTTACCTGGTGGGCTGCGGTGTGCTGCTGGTATTCGGCTCGATCTCCGATCCTGAGCCGACCCGCTCCTGGCTGCCCGGCGCGGCCGATCTGCAATATGAGCGCTACTGGAAACTGGCCGGCGGCTGGGAAGCGATTCAGAACCGGCTTGATCATCTCTCATCGGGACTGATGGCGCTGGCGGCGCAGTATGGCTGGCAGCTGGCAGGCCTGATGATGATCGGTGGCGCGCTGCTGCGCTGTGGCTGGCTGACGGGCCAGTTTCCCCTGCGGCACTACCGTCAGGCCGCCGTCGTGCTGCTGACGGCGGGATTTTCGATAGCGGTGGCCGGTGTCGCTGCGCAGTGGCTGTTACACTGGGAGTTCCGCTGGAGCGGCTTTTATCTGCAGACCCCGCGCGACCTTGCCAGCCCGCTGATCAGCCTGGGCTACGCGGCGCTCTGTCTGGCCTGGTGGCCGCAGATTTCACGCTGGCGGTTCAGTTATGCCATTCAGTGTGTCGGGCGCATGGCGCTGACCAACTACCTGATGCAGTCGCTGATCTGTACCACGCTGTTCTACCGCTTTGGCTTCTATATGCACTTTACACGGCTGGAGCTGGTGCTGATGGTGCCTGCGGTCTGGCTTATCAATATCCTCTTTTCACTCATCTGGTTACATTTCTTCGCACAGGGCCCGCTGGAGTGGCTGTGGCGGAGGCTTACCCAGCTCTCAGCCGGAAAACCACGCCTGTCCGACCACGCCAGATAATGACCGCCATCACAAAGGTTACAGAATTGTATGTAACCGCTTTCATTGATGTGACGCAATTCACGCTGCATATCGTCCGCCCCTGACAAAATAGCGCCGGTGTTCAACCCGGCGTGATGCCCTCTTTTTCCTTTCTGGAACTGCTGCATGATAACAATTCGTGATGTTGCCCGTCAGGCTGGCGTCTCAGTGGCGACCGTATCGCGCGTCCTCAATCAGAGCAGCGCCGTCACCTCTGATACCCGCGACGCTGTGTTACAGGCGGTTGAGGCGCTGGGGTATCGTCCTAACGCCAACGCACAGGCGCTGGCGACTCAGGTCAGCGACACCATCGGGGTGGTGGTGATGGATGTTTCCGATCCCTTTTTTGGCGCACTGGTTAAAGCGGTGGATACCGTGGCGCAGCGCGTCCATAAGCATGTCCTCATCAGCAACTCCTGGCATCAGGAAGAGAAAGAGCGTCATGCCATTGAAGTGCTGATCCGCCAGCGTTGCAGCGCCCTGGTGGTGCACGCGAAAACGCTTTCAGACGCGGAGCTGGCTGACTTTATGCAGCATGTGCCGGGCATGGTTGTCATCAACCGCGTCATACCGGGATTTGAGCAGCGCAGCGTCAGTCTGGATAACGTCGCCGGTGCGCTGATGGCCTCCCGGACCCTGATACAACAGGGGCATAGCCGCATCGGCTATCTCTGTTCCAGTCATCCTATCGAAGATGTCGCCCAGCGCCGCGAAGGGTGGATGCAGGCGATGGCAGAGCAGGGTATCCGGCCGCATGAGAGCTGGATTGCCAGCGCAGAGCCCGACATGCAGGGCGGCGAAGCGGCGATGGTGGAGCTGCTGGGGCGCAATCTCAATCTCAGCGCGGTGTTTGCTTACAACGACGGTATGGCAGCGGGCGCACTCACGGCGCTGAAAGACAACGGCATTCAGGTGCCACAGCATTTTTCTGTCATTGGCTTTGATGACATCCCCATCTCGCGTTACACCGACCCTCAGCTTACCACTGTACGTTATCCTATTGTTTCTATGGCAAAAATTGCGACAGAGCTGGCGCTGCAGGGGGCGGCAGGCCTGCTGGATGACACCGCCACGCACATCTTTATGCCGACGCTGGTGCGGCGTCATTCAGTCGCGCAGCGGCAAAATGTGGAGTCCGTCACTAATTCAGGCGATTCAGCCATGTAACCGCTTTCAATCTGTGATTACATTCACAGTTAATTAACATTGCTCTCACTATGATGGCAGCGTCTTACCGGACTGAAACATTATGTAACGCCAGTGTAACGGCATCAGTTGTGGTCTCAGTAGCCGGTTAACGGGTTCATCCCCTCTTCACGGACGTGTTCAGGCACAGGGAAGTCAGGTTTTAGACGGCGTCAGCGGTAAGCGGCAAATTGCGCAGACTGCCCCGCCGATCTGTTTTACCGATTGCTTTCGCGCCACGTCGCGCGGCAGCGCTAAAAAGACCCTGCATAATAAAACCGGAGATACCATGAATAAGAAGGTTTTCACGCTTACCGCACTGGTTGCCAGCATGATGTTTGGTGCAACCGCTCACGCAGCTGACACCCGTATCGGCGTGACCATTTACAAATATGATGACAACTTCATGTCAATGGTGCGCAAAGACATTGAGAAAGAAGCGAAAACCCTTGGCGGCATTCAGCTGCTGATGAATGACTCGCAGAACGACCAGTCCAAACAGAACGATCAGGTTGACGTACTGATGGCAAAAGGCGTGAAAGCGCTGGCCATTAACCTGGTTGACCCGGCTGCCGCGGCCGTGGTGGTCGACAAAGCGCGCGCGAATGACGTGCCGGTGGTCTTCTTCAACAAAGAGCCTAACGCGAAAGTGCTGGCCGGTTATGACAAAGCCTACTATGTCGGGACCGACTCTAAAGAGTCCGGCATCATTCAGGGTCAGCTGATTGAGAAACACTGGAAAGCGACCCCGGCCTGGGATCTGAACAAAGATGGCACCATCCAGTTTGTGCTGCTGAAAGGTGAGCCAGGCCATCCTGATGCGGAAGCCCGTACCAAATATGTGATCGATACGCTGAACAAAGATGGTCTGAAAACCCAGCAGTTAGCGATGGATACGGCGATGTGGGATACCGCACAGGCTAAAGATAAGATGGATGCGTGGCTGTCAGGCCCGAACGCGAAGAAAATCGAAGTGGTGATTGCCAACAACGATGCGATGGCGATGGGTGCCGTTGAAGCGCTGAAAGCGCACAACATGACCTCTATCCCGGTCTTCGGCGTCGATGCCCTGCCGGAAGCGATGGCGCTGGTGAAATCGGGTGCGCTGGCCGGTACCGTGCTGAACGATGCGGAAAACCAGGCGAAAGCCACGCTGGATATCGCCAACAACCTGGCTAACGGCAAAGCCGCGACCGAAGGTACGAACTTCAAGATGGTGGATAAGATCGTCCGCGTACCTTACGTTCCGGTTGATAAAGAGAATCTGGCTCAGTTCCAGAAGTAAGTTCGATTCCGGGCGCGACCCCTGTCGCGCCTTTTTTATGTCACCACCGTTTTTTAGCCAGGTAAAATATGGCCAGTGATAATACGACCGCGCAGCGAGAATATCTGCTGGAGATGAAGGATGTCTCAAAATCATTTCCCGGCGTTAAAGCGTTAGATAATGTGAATTTAAAAGTGCGGCCTCACTCTGTTCATGCGTTAATGGGCGAGAACGGTGCCGGTAAATCCACCTTATTAAAATGCCTGTTTGGTATTTATAAAAAAGATTCCGGCAGTATCCTGTTTCAGGGTAAAGAGATCGACTATAAAAGCTCCAAAGAGGCGCTGGAAAATGGCGTGTCGATGGTACATCAGGAATTAAACCTGGTCCTGCAGCGCACCGTGATGGACAACATGTGGCTGGGGCGTTATCCGCGCAAAGGCTTCTTTGTCGATCAGGATAAGATGTATCAGGATACCAAAGCTATTTTTGACGAGCTGGATATCGATATCGATCCGCGCGACAAAGTGGCGAATTTGTCTGTATCGCAGATGCAGATGATTGAAATTGCCAAAGCGTTCTCTTATGACGCAAAAATTGTGATTATGGATGAGCCAACCTCCTCGTTAACGGAGAAAGAGGTTAATCACCTGTTCACGATTATTCGCAAGCTGAAAGATCGTGGCTGCGGCATCGTCTATATCTCTCATAAAATGGAAGAGATTTTCCAGCTGTGTGATGAGATTACCATTCTGCGTGACGGACAGTGGATTGCGACTCAGCCGCTGGAAGGGCTGGATATGGATAAGATCATCGCGATGATGGTCGGCCGTTCACTGAACCAGCGTTTTCCTGACCGTACCAACGTGCCGGGGGAAACCATTCTTGAGGTGCGGAATCTGACCTCTCTGCGTCAGCCTTCGATTCGTGACATCTCATTTGATCTGCGTAAAGGGGAGATCCTCGGCATCGCCGGGCTGGTGGGCGCCAAACGTACCGATATCGTCGAAACGCTGTTTGGCATTCGCGAAAAATCGGGCGGCACCATCAAACTGCATGGTAAACCGATTAATAACCACAGTGCGAATGAAGCGATTAATCACGGTTTCGCACTGGTGACGGAAGAGCGTCGCTCAACCGGTATTTATGCTTATCTGGATATCGGATTTAACTCCCTTATCTCGAATATTAAAAAATATAAAAGCAGTATGGGGCTGCTGGATAATAAACGCATGAAAAGTGACACCCAGTGGGTGATCGATTCCATGCGGGTAAAAACGCCGGGCCACCATACGCAGATTGGTTCGCTTTCGGGCGGTAATCAGCAAAAGGTGATTATTGGCCGCTGGTTATTGACCCAGCCTGAAATCCTGATGCTTGATGAACCAACACGCGGTATTGATGTTGGTGCAAAATTCGAAATTTACCAGCTGATTGCTGAGCTGGCGAAAAGAGACAAGGGCATCATTATTATCTCATCCGAAATGCCGGAGCTGTTAGGCATTACCGATCGTATTCTGGTAATGAGTAATGGTCTGGTAGCAGGCATAGTTGATACCAAAACGACCACGCAGAACGAAATATTGCGTTTAGCGTCATTACACCTTTAATGAAGCAAGGGCTGTTAACATGAAAGCGACTACAAAAAAGAATGCGCTAACCTGGTTAAAAGAGGGCGGCATTTATGTCGTGCTGCTGGTATTGCTGGCTATTATTATTTTCCAGGACCCGACATTTTTAAGTTTAATGAACCTGAGTAATATCCTGACCCAGTCTTCAGTGCGCATTATTATTGCACTGGGCGTGGCGGGCCTGATTGTGACCCAGGGGACTGACCTGTCAGCCGGACGTCAGGTTGGGCTGGCGGCGGTTGTGGCAGCGACGCTGCTGCAGTCGATGGACAACGCGAACAAAGTGTTCCCGACGCTGGATACGGTGCCAATTCCGCTGGTTATCCTGACCGTGTGTGTGATCGGGGGAGTAATTGGTCTGGTGAACGGTGTGATCATTGCCTATCTGAAGGTGACGCCTTTTATCACCACGCTGGGTACCATGATTATCGTTTACGGTATTAACTCACTCTATTACGACTATGTGGGTGCGTCACCGATTGCCGGTTTTGATGCAGGCTTCTCGAAATTCGCTCAGGGCTTTTTGCGGTTTGGTGATTTTAAACTGTCGTTCATCACGTTCTACGCGGTGATTGCGATTGTGTTCGTCTGGGTGCTGTGGAACAAAACCCGTTTCGGCAAAAACATTTTCGCTATCGGGGGTAACCCGGAAGCGGCGAAAGTGTCAGGCGTGAACGTGCCGCTGAACCTGATCCTGATTTATGCGCTGTCTGGTGTGTTCTACGCCTTTGGCGGGATGCTGGAAGCGGGTCGTATCGGTTCGGCGACTAACAACCTCGGCTTTATGTATGAGCTGGATGCGATTGCAGCCTGTGTGGTTGGCGGCGTCTCGTTCGCCGGGGGGGTGGGCAGCGTGGCGGGCGTGGTTACCGGTGTGTTGATCTTCACCGTTATTAACTACGGTCTGACCTATATCGGCGTTAACCCTTACTGGCAGTACATTATTAAAGGCGGCATCATCATCTTCGCCGTGGCGCTGGATTCACTGAAGTATTCGCGTAAGAAGTAACGTTCTCTGCTGCGAAAAAAGCGACCTTCGGGTCGCTTTTTTTATGGGTAGTGCCGGGGTCGTTGCTGTGAGATCGAGTCTGCGAAGGGAACAGGGTCAGATCGGAAAGTTGCAAAGGCTGTTGTCCATGACACACCCGGCCTGCTTTGTTTATGGAAGAGGACTGTAGGTCATTGCTTTGAGACGGAGTCTGCGCAGGAAACAGGGTCAGATCGGAAAGTCGCAAAGGCCGTCATCCATGACACGCTCGGCCTGCTTAAAGGCTGAGGTCATTGCTTTGAGACGGAGTCTGCGCAGGGAACAGGGTCAGATCGGAAAGACGCAAAAGCCGTCATCCATGACACGCTCGGCCCGCGCCGTCCCTGGCGCGGGACGCTTTCCTCTTCTGACCCAATTCCCTGCGCGTTGGGCTTATTCGCTGCTGTCAGAATTCCCTTTGCATCTTTGCGGAAGGCGTATGCTCCCTGAGCTAGCGCATGCCTGTCTGGCGCTGCACCAGCCCCCTCTTAATCGAAGATTTATTTCCGCAGCTTCTGTTCCAGCTCCAGCAGCTGTTCCGGCGTTACAGCAGGATAACTCTGCGCATCATCCGGAACGGTTCGCACGGCGGGAATGGGCACCAGCGGGCCGAGAAAACGGGGTTCACGCTTGAGCAGGAAGAGGTCTGCCAGCGCACCCAGCCGGGCCCCCACTTCACGGAAGCGCACGCTAAGCATGTTCTTCGGCGAGGGCACGGCATAACACTGCGCCTGAATGCCCAGCTGCAGGGCGATGAAGAGCGCGCGCTCACAATGAAAACGCTGCGTGATAATAATGAAGTCGTTAGTATCAAAGACCTTACGGGTACGTACGATCGAATCCAGCGTGCGGAATCCGGCGTAGTCGAGCACGATATCGGCCGGATCGACGCCCGCTTTGATTAAATCACGGCGCATTGTCATCGGCTCGTTATAACTCTGCAGCGCGTTATCCCCGCTCAGCAGCAGATAATTGACTTTACCGCTGTTATAGGCGTTCAGCGCACCCTGCATCCGATAGAGGTAATACTGATTGATCACGCCGGTGCGGTAATATTTTGCCGTTCCCAGTACCACGCCCACCTGACGATGCGGCAGAGAAGAGACATTTTCGTAGATGAAAGGCGCCGTTTTCCAGCTGATCCAGCGATCAAGGCCGAGCGCAGTTGCCACCATCACTAAGATGATGAAAAGCAGACCAATGAAAACGCGTTTCAGCATGCGCCTGGAGACTCGGTGTCAGAATGTTGAGATGGCACAAGGCTACTTGAGGCGTCGCAGCGAAGCAAGTTACTGCCGGCTGGCTGTGCGCTTTTTGAACACTGCCGGACCCTATCAGGTCCGGCAGGCTGAGGATTAAATCGAGGTACGGCGATAGTGACGGTACTGCGGCAGCCAGAAGTTGTTGGCAATAGCCTGTGACAACACATCTTCTGAGGTCACCACGGCAACGCCCGCCAGCTGAGCGGCTTTGCCCACTTCCATCGCAATGATCTTCGACACGCCCTGAATATCTTTGATCTCGGGCAGTACCGGGCCTTCGCCTTCGTTGACCAGCGGAGAGCAGTCAGCCAGTGCGCGGCTGGCGGTCATCAGCATGCTGTCGGTGACGCGGCTGGCGCCTGAGGCAATCACACCCAGACCAATTCCCGGGAAGATGTAGGAGTTGTTGCACTGCGCGATCGGATAGGTTTTACCGTTCCAGCTTACTGGCGAGAACGGGCTGCCGGTGGCGACCAGTGCTGCACCGTCAGTCCAGGCGATGATATCGGCTGGCGTCGCTTCCACGCGTGATGTCGGGTTCGACAGTGGCATCACGATAGGGCGCTTACAGTGCTTGTGCATCTCACGGATGATCTCTTCAGTGAACAGACCCGGCTGACCGGAAACACCAATCAGGATATCGGGCTGGGCATTGCGCACCACGTCCAGCAGCGAGATTGAATCACTGGCGACATCCCAGTTCTGCAGGTTTTCGCTCTTCTGCACCAGCTTGCTCTGGAAATCGAGCAGGTTAGGCAGTTTGTCAGTGAGCAGACCAAAGCGATCCACCATCATCACCCGGCTACGGGCTTCGTCGTCGCTCAGACCTTCAGATTTCATCTGCGCGATGATCTGCTCAGCGATACCACAACCCGCGGAACCGGCTCCCAGGAAGACCACTTTCTGCTCGCACAGACGGCTGCCGGCTGCGCGGCTGGCGGCGATCAGCGTGCCGACGGTGACGGCAGCAGTGCCCTGGATATCATCATTAAAGCAGCAGACCTCTTCGCGATAGCGGTTCAGCAGCGGCATCGCGTTCTTCTGGGCGAAATCTTCGAACTGCAACAGCACTTTCGGCCAGCGGCGCTTAACGGCCTGAATGAACTCATTGACGAAGGCGTCATACTCTTCGCCGGTGATACGCGGATGACGCCAGCCCATATAGAGCGGGTCGTTCAGCAGCTGCTGGTTATTGGTGCCGACATCCAGCACGACCGGCAGGGTGTAAGCCGGGCTGATGCCGCCGCAGGCTGTATAGAGTGAAAGCTTACCAATCGGAATCCCCATTCCACCGATGCCCTGGTCGCCCAGACCCAGGATACGCTCGCCATCGGTCACCACAATCACCTTCACATTCTGTTTGGTGGCGTTCTGCAGCATATCTTCGATGCGATCGCGGTTCGGGTAGGAGATGAAAACGCCACGCGCACGACGGTAGATTTCAGAGAAGTGTTCGCAGGCTGCGCCGACGGTCGGGGTGTAGATGATGGGCATCATCTCTTCGAGATGGTTATCCAGCAGGCGGTAGAACAGCGTTTCGTTCGTGTCCTGGATGTTTCGCAGGTAGACGTGCTTATCGTTATTGTTTTTGAAGTCCTGGAACTGACGCCAGGCGCGCTTTGCCTGCTCTTCAATCGACTCCACCGCTTCAGGCAGCAGACCATTGAGGTTAAATTCGTTACGTTCTTCGAGGGTAAAGGCGCTGCCTTTGTTCAGCAGGGGAAATTCAAGCAAAATCGGGCCAGCATATGGGATATAAAGCGGGCGTTTACTTTCGTAGTCGAGTTCCATGCGGTGATGCTCCGGTTGCAGTGTTGTCTGGCGTCACGCCGGAAAGGTAGCGCCAGTTTTCTTACCCGTTATAGCTCAGACTGCAGGCCTGTAGCGGCAGGGTCACCGCTGCGGGAAAATTCACGACCGTGCTGCCATCCTGCAACCTGAATTATTCAGAGTAATTTGTCATGACGTGAATTCTGGCGCCAGATCCTATGAAATTTCCCGCAGAAGTACAGCGTTTGTTCATAAAAGCTCACAAAACTGTGGCCTTTCTGACAGCCGGTTATGCTTTGTTCAGCGTCACATGCAGCAGCTCACTGCAGCCAAATGTCTGCAGCGTGGCTTGCGTGGCGGCAAACTGGCTCAGCGTGGCATTTTCTGCTTCCGCTAATACCGCTCTTTTTATCTGACGGACATCGCCGCCCTGCATGTTCAGCCGCACCAGCGCCGCCTGAAGGGGCGGGAAGCTGGGATTAAACGCGGCGTTTTCCGCATAGCGGCCGGTGACAATCGAACCGCTCACGGTCAGCAGCGCAACCCCGGCGTGCGACTGGCTGTAGGGGGCGTGACTGGCATTGGCGGCGGCAACGGCAGCCTGCACCAGTTCGTCACCCGCAGCGACGTAGCCGTGGTCAACGTGGTCCATCAGGAAAGTGCTGATGTCGAGGTCGCGCGGGCCAAATGCATCCGGCAGATAGTCAGCCAGGGTACTCACTGCGCGCTGCGGCAGGCTGATACGAATAGCGGTGCCGCTGTTCAGCTCGTTCATAAACTGGCGGCAGTGACCGCACGGCGTATAGTTGACGGTGATGCTCTCCAGCTGCGGCTCGCCACACAGCCAGGCGTGGGTGATCGCGCTCTGCTCGGCGTGAACCGTCTGCTGCAGGGGGGCGCCGACAAACTCCATGTTCGCCCCGAAGTACCAGGCACCGCTGACGCCACGGGCAATCGCGCCGACGTTGAAGTGGGAGACGGTGGCGACAGCGCAGGCCGCTGCCAGGGGCAGCAGCGCCAGCGCCAGCGTATCGGCATCCATCTGCGTCTGTTGCTGCAGTGCAGCGACCTGGCTGGCGCTCAGTCGCGCCTCAAAGTCAGGATCGTCCAGCAGGGGAGCCAGCGCCGTTTGCAGCGTTGATGGCAATGCCTCAAAAGCGGAGAGGAAACGGGATTGCATGAGAGCCTCATTAAATTCAGCAGGGCGACGTGCCGGTCACCGGTTTATATGTGATCCAGGTCGCTCTGACAATGTAACCTGTGTTGCATGTTTCAACTTTGCGAGATCTCTCGCAAAGTTTTAGCCAAACCAATGCAGCAGCAGCGGAAAAACAAAGGGGGCCAGCAGTGAGGTGATGATGCCGCAGATCACCAGGGCCAGCGAACTGAAGGCGCCCTCCTGAAAATCGAGTTCGGCTGCACGCGCCGTGCCGAGTGCATGTGACGCATTGCCAATCGCCAGACCGCGTGCGGCTTTAGACTTCACGCCGAGCAGGTTCAGCACCATATGACCGAAGACCGCACCCAGCACCCCGGCGATCAGCACACAGATGGCGCTGATGGCCGGAATACCGTGCAATGAACCGGAGACGGCCATGGCAATCGGTGTGGTCACCGATTTCGGCACGATAGTGGCCGCAATTTGGGGCGTCGCCCCCAGCCAGAGCGCAATGGCCGTGCCCGAGGTCATGGCGGTCAGGCTGCCGATAAAGCAGACGCCGATAATGGATTTCCAGCGGGCGCGGATCTGATGGATCTGTTCATAGAGCGGCAGTGCCAGCGCCACCACCGCCGGTTGCAGCAGCTGATTGAGAATCTGGCTGCCGGCGAAATAGCGCGAGTAGGGCAGCTGCAACAGTAGCAGTATCGGAATAATTATCGCCATCGCGACCAGCAGCGGATTGAGCAGCGGGAGCTTCAGCCGTATTGCCAGTTTACGCGCCAGGAAAAAGGCCGCCAGCGTCAGCGGCAGTGACCACCAGATTTCACTCATCGCCCGACTCCCCGGCCGGCTTCCGGCTGTGCAGCTTGTGGGCGCTCACGCCGACAATCGAGAGCACCAGCAGGGTGCTGACGACACAGGAGATCACGATAGGGCCAAACTGCGCGGTCAGCACATCGGTGTAGTTCATCACCCCGACGCTGATCGGCACAAACAGCAGGGCCATATAGCGAATCAGCAGATGACAGCCCGGTTTCACCCAGCTTACCGGCAGGATTTGCGACGCGAGCAGGGCAAACAGAATTAACATGCCGATAATGCTGCCGGGCAGGGTAATGGGCAGCAGCGAGGCGATGCCGATTCCGGCATACAGGCAGAGATAAATGATGATAAAGGCGCGCAGATAGCGCCCGCAGACAGACAGCACGGTGAGCATGGCAGGCTCCTGTTTTTACTGAGCTTCATCATACGCATTAACCGCTTAGCGTGCTAGCGATCACATTTATGCGCCGGAAAGCGGCAGGAGAGGAGGCCGCGTTCACCTGTGCAGAAAGAGAGCGTGCTTGACCGATATAAAAAAACCCTTCGCACCTGCAGAGGCGCAAAGGGTTTCAGTCCGGAACGGATTTCGTCAGCCGCGGGTTACTTAACCGGCATACCCGGTACCGCACCGCTATCCACGGAGAGCACGAAGAGATCTTTGCCGCCCGGTCCTGCTGACAGCACCATGCCTTCAGAGATGCCGAAGCGCATCTTACGTGGTGCGAGGTTGGCGACGATGATGGTCATTTTACCGACCAGCACTGACGGATCAGGATAAGCGGCGCGGATGCCGGAGAAGATCTGACGCTTTTCCCCGCCCAGGTCAAGCTGCAGACGCAGCAGCTTGTCTGAGCCCTCAACCAGTTCCGCCTGCTCAATCAGCGCCACGCGCATATCCACTTTGGCAAAATCGTCGATGGTGATGGGCTCACCGACAGGTGACTCTGCCAGCGGACCGCTTGCGGCCGGTGCAGCTGCGGCAGCGGCATCCTCTTTTGAAGCCGCAATCAGTCCCTCAACCTTCGCCATTTCAATGCGGCTGTAGAGCGCTTTAAACGGCGCGACCTGGTGATCCAGCAGCGGCTGGGCGATAGCATCCCAGCTCAGCTCACACTTCAGGAAATCTTCGGCGCGTGCGCTCAGGGAAGGCAGCACCGGCTTCAGCCAGGTCATCAGGATGCGGAACAGGTTGATCCCCATTGAGCAGATAGCCTGCAGGTCGGCATCGCGGCCTTCCTGCTTCGCCACCACCCACGGTGCCTGCTCATCGACATAGCGGTTAGCCAGATCGGCCAGCGCCATGATCTCACGAATCGCACGGCTGAACTCACGGCTGGCCCAGGCTTCACCAATCTTCTCTGAGGCATCCACGAAGGTCTGATAAAGGGCCGGATCGGCCAGCTCAGCCGCCAGTTTCCCGTCAAAGCGTTTGGTGATAAAGCCCGCGTTACGTGACGCCAGGTTAACCACTTTATTGACGATGTCGGCGTTAACGCGCTGAACAAAATCTTCCATGTTCAGGTCGATATCGTCGATGCGTGAAGAGAGTTTCGCCGCATAGTAATAGCGCAGGCTGTCGGCATCCAGATGCTGCAGCCAGGTGCTGGCCTTAATAAAGGTGCCACGCGACTTCGACATTTTTGCACCGTTGACGGTGACATAGCCGTGCACAAACAGGTTGTTTGGCTTGCGGAAGTTGCTGCCTTCCAGCATCGCGGGCCAGAACAGGCTGTGGAAATAGACGATATCTTTACCGATGAAGTGGTACAGCTCGGTGGTGGAGTCTTTACGCCAGAACTCGTCGAAGTCGATGTCGCCGCGCTTGTCGCACAGGTTTTTGAACGAGCCCATATAGCCGATAGGCGCATCCAGCCAGACGTAGAAATATTTGCCCGGCGCACCCGGAATTTCAAAGCCGAAGTAAGGCGCGTCGCGGGAGATATCCCACTGCTGCAGGCCCGACTCAAACCACTCCTGCATTTTGTTCGCAACCTGATCCTGCAGTGCGCCAGAACGGGTCCAGGCACGCAGCATCTCGCTGAAGGAGGGCAGATCAAAGAAGAAGTGTTCGGAATCACGCAGCACCGGCGTCGCACCGGACACCACGGATTTCGGATCGATCAGCTCTGTCGGGCTGTAGGTCGCGCTGCAGACTTCGCAGTTGTCGCCATACTGGTCAGGTGACTTACATTTCGGGCAGGTGCCTTTCACAAAGCGGTCCGGCAGGAACATCCCTTTTTCCGGGTCATACAGCTGCGAAATCGTGCGGTTCTTGATGAAACCGTTCTCTTTCAGGCGACCGTAGATCAGCCCGGCCAGCTCACGGTTTTCGTCGCCATGCGTTGAGTGATAGTTGTCATAGCTGATATTGAAACCGGCAAAGTCCGTTTCATGCTCCTGTTTCATTTCTGCAATCATCTGCTCCGGTGCAATCCCCAGCTGCTGCGCTTTCAGCATGATAGGGGTACCGTGCGCATCGTCGGCGCAGATGAAATAAACCTGATTGCCACGCATTCGCTGATAACGCACCCAAATGTCTGCCTGGATATGCTCGAGCATGTGGCCGAGATGGATTGATCCGTTCGCGTAGGGCAGGGCGCACGTTACCAGAATTTTTTTAGCGACTTGAGTCATAGTTTGCGTAGCTTTCTGTTGATTGAAAAAACGGGCTTAGATGGTAACTGAAGGCTTCTCCTGCGTAAACACAAGGGATTCATCCCGCCAGTCGCCGCGAATCCATGTGCTTCTGATATCATTGAGGTTACCTCGCTGAAAACAGCGTAAGCAGAGCAGAAATAAGGAGTGAGGGATGACAGCACAATCCCGGGAACCGCATACGCCAGAAGGGCTGCGCGCCATTGTGGCTGGCGTACTGAAACGCTTTGAGCATCCGACCCTGCACCAGAACCTGACCGCGCTGAAGGCGCTGCATCATGTGGCGCAGCTTGACGGTACGCTGCACATTGAAATGATGATGCCTTTTGCCTGGGCCAGCGGGTTCGACGCCCTGAAAGAGCAGGTCAGCGCCGAACTGCTGCGCCAGACCGGCGCGCGTGCGATCGACTGGCGGCTCAGTCATGATATTGCCACCCTGAAGCGGGTGAAAAATCAGCCGGGCGTGAACGGTGTGAAAAATATCATCGCGGTCAGCTCCGGCAAAGGGGGCGTCGGCAAATCGAGCACTGCCGTGAATATGGCGCTGGCGCTGGCCGCCGAAGGCGCGCGCGTCGGGATCCTCGACGCCGACATCTATGGCCCGTCAGTGCCGAACATGCTCGGCACGCAGGACCAGCGGCCGACTTCGCCGGATGGCACCCATATGGCCCCGATTATGGCGCACGGGCTGGCAACGAACTCAATTGGCTATCTGGTCACCGATGATAACGCGATGGTGTGGCGCGGCCCGATGGCCAGTAAAGCGCTGATGCAGCTGCTGAACGAGACGCTGTGGCCGGAACTGGATTATCTGGTGCTGGATATGCCTCCGGGTACCGGCGACATTCAGCTCACGCTGGCGCAGAACGTGCCGGTCACCGGGGCGCTGGTGGTCACCACGCCGCAGGATATTGCCCTGATTGATGCCCGCAAAGGGCTGGTGATGTTTGAGAAGGTCAATGTTCCGGTGCTGGGCGTGGTGGAAAATATGAGTCTGCATATCTGCAGTCAGTGCGGCTATCACGAGCCGATTTTCGGCACCGGCGGGGCGCAGAAACTGGTTGAGACTTACCAGACGCAGCTGCTGGCCCAGCTGCCGCTGCACATCGACCTGCGCGAGGATCTCGATGAAGGCGAACCGACGGTGATCCGCCGGCCAGACAGCGATTTTACGGCGCTCTATCGCCAGCTGGCCGGACGCGTCGCCGCCCAGCTTTACTGGCAGGGTGAGGTGATCCCTGGCGAGATCGCCTTCCGCGCACTCTAAGCCCGACCCGACCCGCTGGCATAGGCCGACGCCAGCGGGTAGTGCATCAGCACGTAGCCGCCATGCTCCCCTTCGCCTGCCGAAATCATCTTCCAGCCATGTTTCAGGTAAAACGCCTGGGCGGCTTTGTTCATCTGCAGACACTTCAGCGCCCCGGTTGAGGTGAAGCGCGCCTGGACGTTCTCCAGCAGGGCACTGCCCACGCCGCGCCCCTGCCAGTCGGGATCGACATAGAGACTGTGCAGAAAGTTGTCGTTCTCCAGCAGTCCGGCAAATCCGACGCGCTGCCCCTCAGCCTCGGCGACCAGCACCGTCTCCCCCAGGATCACCCCATCAAAATCTTCCAGCTGCCACTCGCTGCCATCCAGCCAGCGCCAGTTATGCCGACGCGCCGCCAGAAACAGCGTTCGCAGGAAAGGACGATCGGCTTCAGTAAACGGACGTATCTCCACAGCTCTGCTCCCTTTTTATCCGGTCTTACAAAACTAGCAGCGATTCGGGAAGAGAGGGGGAAAGACAAAGCGGGTTTAATGTCACGAAAATCGCTGTACACTGCCCGGCGGGCCAGAGAGCATCAGGCTCTCAGCGTTTGATAGCTTTCGTTAATCAGATTGATAACGTCTGCATATTAGATGTTGGCCCGAAAATTATGTAACCTGCATCACATATTTTAACGGAGGCCACAGATGTCTATTATCAATACCAAAATCAAGCCGTTCAAAAACGCAGCATTCAAAAACGGCGAATTCATCGACGTAACCGAGAAAGACGTTGAAGGTAAATGGAGTGTGTTCTTCTTCTATCCTGCTGACTTCACCTTCGTCTGCCCGACCGAGCTGGGTGACGTGGCTGATCACTACGAAGAGTTCCAGAAACTGGGCGTAGATATCTACTCCGTTTCTACCGACACCCACTTTACCCACAAAGCCTGGCACGGTTCTTCTGACACCATCGCGAAGATCCAGTATGCGATGATCGGCGACCCGACTGGCGCGCTGACCCGCAACTTCGAAATCATGCGTGAAGCAGAAGGTCTGGCTGACCGTGGTACTTTCATCGTTGACCCGGAAGGCGTTATCCAGGCTATCGAAATCACCGCTGAAGGCATTGGCCGTGACGCCTCTGACCTGCTGCGCAAAGTGAAAGCGGCTCAGTACGTTGCTTCTCACCCAGGTGAAGTCTGCCCGGCGAAATGGAAAGAAGGTGATGCAACGCTGGCTCCATCTCTGGACCTGGTTGGCAAAATCTAATCCCGCTTCGGCCTTTCGACCATTCTCCAATCGGGTGCCACGGCACCCGATTTTTTGACCAGGATATCACTATGCTCGACACAAATTTGAAAACGCAGCTCAAGGCTTACCTTGAGAAATTAACCAAACCTGTTGAGTTGATCGCCACCCTGGATGAGGGTGCAAAATCAACCGAGATCCGTGAACTGTTGGTTGATATCGCTGGTTTGTCTGACAAAGTCAGCTTCCGCGAAGAGAACGATCGTCAGGTGCGTAAGCCCTCGTTTCTGATCACTAACCCAGGTTCGAACAGCGGCCCGCGTTTTGCCGGTTCACCTCTGGGTCACGAATTTACCTCACTGGTGCTGGCACTGTTACAGACCGGTGGGCATCCGTCTAAAGAAGCACAGAGCCTGCTGGATCAGGTTGCTGAGCTGGACAGCGATCTCCATTTCGAGACCTACTATTCACTTTCCTGCCACAACTGTCCTGATGTGGTGCAGGCGCTGAACCTGATGGCGGTGATTAACCCGCGCATCAGCCACACCGCAATCGACGGTGGCCTGTTCCAGAATGAGATTCAGGAACGCAACGTGATGGGCGTGCCGGCGGTTTACCTTAACGGTAAAGAGTTTGGTCAGGGTCGCATGAGCCTGGCGGAAATCGTCAGCAAAGTGGATACCAACGCGGACAAACGCGCAGCGGAAGAGCTGAACAAGCGTGACGCGTATGAAGTTCTGATTATCGGCAGCGGCCCGGCAGGCGCAGCAGCAGCCATCTACTCCGCGCGTAAAGGTATTCGTACCGGCCTGATGGGCGAGCGTTTCGGCGGGCAGGTGCTGGATACGGTCGATATCGAAAACTATATCTCTGTACCTAAAACCGAAGGTGCAAAACTGGCAGGTTCACTGCGTGCACACGTTGATGATTACAATGTGGATGTCATCGACAGCCAGAGCGCCATTAAACTGATCCCGGCGGCGAAAGAGGGCGGACTGCACGCCATCGAAACCGCCTCCGGTGCCGTACTGAAATCACGCAGCATCATCCTGGCGACCGGCGCACGCTGGCGTAACATGGGCGTGCCGGGTGAAGAAGAGTATCGCACCAAAGGTGTTACCTACTGCCCGCACTGTGATGGCCCGCTGTTTAAAGGCAAGCGCACCGCGGTCATCGGCGGCGGTAACTCTGGCGTGGAAGCGGCAATTGATCTGGCCGGTATCGTGGAACACGTGACGCTGCTGGAGTTTGCTGGTGAGATGCGTGCTGACCGCGTGCTGCAGGATAAACTGCGCAGCCTGAAGAACGTTGATGTGATCCTGAACGCGCAGACCACGGAAGTGAAAGGCGACGGCAGCAAAGTGACCGGCCTGCACTACATTGACCGTACGACGCAGACCACCCATGAGCTGCCGCTCTCCGGTATCTTTGTCCAGATTGGTCTGTTGCCGAACACCCCATGGCTGGAAGGCGCGGTTGAGCGCAACAAAATGGGCGAAATCATCATTGATGCGAAATGCGAAACCAGCCTGAAAGGCGTCTTCGCAGCAGGCGACTGCACCACCGTGCCGTACAAGCAGATCATCATCGCCAGCGGCGAAGGTGCGAAAGCGTCACTGAGTGCCTTTGACTATCTGATCCGTACCAAAACGGCTGAGTAAGTTTCATCAGCCAGGCAATAAGCCCTTCAGCCCCTGTGCTGAGGGGCTTTTTTTATGCGCCTGTTAATAGCCCGCCAGCGTCATCAGCATCATCCATACCGGCGTCGTTACGGCCGCAAACACCGTAGAGAAAAGCATACTGGCCGCCGCCGGGCCGGTAATGACATTGAATTTCTGCGACATCAGATAGACGTTAACCCCGACCGCCATCGACCCCAGCAGCACCACCACTTTACTCTCCAGCGGGGGTAGACCGGTCAGCCACGCGATAGCCCATACCGTCATCGGTTGCAGAACCAGCTTCAGCAGGCAGATCGTATAACTCTCTTTTAAACCCTCCCGCACCCGATAATGTGCCAGGCTCATGCCCAGCGTGACCAGCGACAGGGGGGCCGCCAGCGAGGCCAGCATCCGAAGCGGTTCAGCGGCGATCTGCGGCAAGGGGTGCTGCAGAAAGCTCCAGGCCGTGCCGCTGAGAATGCCGACGATCAGCGGATTTTTCAGCACGCCGATCAGGGTGCGCCAGAGACCTGTCAGGGAAAAGCTGCCCTGTTTTGCCCACTCGACCGAAACGGTCAGCAGGGTCCAGAGGATGAGGCTGTTAAACACCAGCACCAGCGCCACCGGTGGCAGCGCTTCTGGCCCGAGCAGGACGGTAGCCACCGGGATCCCCAGCATCACGTTGTTGGAGAAGATACCCCCCAGCGCAAAGACCGAGGCGGCCACGCCGTCAAGCTGAAACAGCCGTGTCGCCAGCAGGCGTCCCACGATAAACACCAGCAGGCAACTGCCAAAGAAGGCCAGCAGCAGGCGCGCATCCACCGGCGGGCTTTGCGAGAAGGTACTCATCACCCGAAACAGCATGCAGGGCAGCGCAACGTTAAACACAAAGCGGTTCATGCCTTCGCTGATGCTGGCAGGCCATTTCCCGAAGCGTGTCAGCCCATATCCGAGCAGGATCAGGATAAACAGCGGGGCTGACAGGTAAATCTGATGGCTCAGGCTTTCAAACAGCAGTGGCATAAGAGGCGTCTGGGTAAATCATGGATAGTTACCAGACTAACAAATCGCAAACTAACTGTTAACTCATCCCTGCTTTGGAATCGGCCGTCGGGCGGGCTGTCAGCCTAACCAGCGACGCGCCTGCTGGTCACTGATGTCCCGGTAATAAACACGATGGATAGTTTCGCCGCAGCCCGCACAACGGGCCGAAATATAGGTGGAAAGGTAATGTCGGCCATTAGGGGCGATGGCGCCCTGGCGTTCGATTTGAATATCCTGCCATCGATGGCGGTGAGGAATAAGCGCTGACAATCGCATCATACATCCTGAGTAGTATGAAGTTCCGCTTCAGGAGTCGATAACTCCATGAAATAAAGTGTTTTTTTACAACGGTGTTTCGCGCAGGTTAATTATTATGAAATGGTCAGAGTCTGAGCGATGGCCAGGACCCATCAGGCCTGATAGCAGGAGTACCTCTTAAGAGGTATCCCTGAGGCCCGCAGCATTAAGCCTTTTTTTGCACCATGGAACGTTGATCGGGATCATGCGTAAGGTTCCGTTCCGGTCATTTCGCTGGCGGCTGTTGCCTGCTTTCAGAGGACGGCTTGCCTATGCTGCAAACCGTAATTCGACTCGGGGTGCCCTTCTTTGTGAAGGCTGAGAAATACCCGTATTACCTGATCTGGATAATGCCAGCGTAGGCATCTGTGTTCAGCCTGCTTATTATGAGATTGACTCTCTTATTGTCCATACGTAATGCACTTACGGTACATAAAGGGTTTGTTCATGAGGTAAAATCACTTCTGCACACCTTAAAAAAGGCGCAGTAACGATTCATTCAGCGGTATATAAATCAGCCGTTGTGATTGCAATTGCAGGGTCATAAGGATTGAGACATGGACACGGTTGAGGAAGTGAATGGAACATACTTTTATGCGGGGCGTTCAAACCTCACCGCCACCGAACTCTTTTTTATGGTGTTTGTTTTCAATACTGCTGATCAGTTCGGTATCAAGGATATCGCTGCTGTCTATGCGCTCTATGCTGGTATGAATGACCAGACTACACGGACTAAACCAGGAACGGCAATCCCTGGCACCTCCAGACTATCGAAAGGTGTACGGCGGGTATTTGGAAACAGAATGTTCCCGTTTGGTTTGGAGATGCCTACGTGGATTGGCGGTTATACTCCATGGACTGTAAAGCGAAGGATGGTGAGGAAGATTGGAACGTGGGTAGGGCGAACAATTCCTCTCTTAGGTGAGGTGATTCTTGTAGCTGATATGTCGCAGATCATCTACTACTCGATCACTGAATACAACACCATTGCCCGAGGTGATGATAAGTTATGGTAGATGATATCGAGAAACGTGTGATCGGGATGTTCACTATCCGTAGTGGTACTTACCTGTTCAGAAAAAAGAAATACGATACTTACACGCCAGAATCGAATATTCATTTTGATGTGCAGCTTGATCTGGATGATGTTGAAGAGTTGGTGGAAGAGTATTCGAAAGAGTTTAACGTTGATATGTCGGATTTCCATCTCGAACTCTACTACCCCGAGGTGAATTTCTCATGGAACCCGTTTAAAAAGCCTGAGCCTGTTGATGTACCAGACTTCACCATTAATATGTTTATCCAGTCAGCTAAAGCAGGAAGATGGTTGTACGAATAGGGGGATAAACCGCCTCCCTTTTCTTCACTTCAGCGCAGGTATAAGCAGAACACAAAAATGAATTCCGGTGGGCGTGGGGTATATCACAAAGGAGCTTAACGGCTCTTTTTTCTTTTCGGTGGTGGGGTAAAGCTGGGGTACCGTGCGAAGAAGTGGTAACCGGAAGGGCGCGCTTGCGTCTGCGAGTAACTTCCCCTAATCTTGCAAAAAGTATAGAGATTCACTCTTCATGACTCGGGGTGCCCTTCTTTGTGAAGGCTGAGAAATACCCGTATTACCTGATCTGGATAATGCCAGCGTAGGGAAGTCTGATGCCTGACCGCATTCGCCTTCTTGTCCGCCGGTTGGGAGCTACGATGATACAGCCATCTCAACACCTTTCTGCCGCGCAGTTCGCGCCCCTTCTGCACACCTTTCGCCGTCAGTCACCGCTGGTGCACTGCATGACGAATGACGTGGTGCAGAACTTTACCGCCAACGTCCTGCTGGCACTCAATGCGTCACCCGCGATGGTGATCGATGCTGACGAAGCGGCACAGTTCAGCGGCTTTGCGGATGCCCTGCTGATTAATGTCGGGACGCTGACGCGTGAGCGTCAGCGGGCGATGCAGGCAGCGGTTAGCGCGGCGCGGGAGGCGGGCACGCCCTGGACGCTCGATCCGGTCGCTGTCGGTGCCCTGACGCTGCGCAGCGACTTCTGCCAGCAATTATTAAGTCAGCAACCGGCGGTGATACGCGGCAATGCGTCAGAGATTCTGGCGCTGGCGCAGCAGGCCAGTGGCGGACGCGGCGTGGATACGCTTCACCCGGCAGTTGCGGCGCTCGACGCGGCGCGGCAGCTGGCGAAAGAGTGGAACACGCGGGTCATCGTCACCGGTGAAGTGGACTACGCAACCGATGGTCAGCGCACTTTTGCCATTCGTGGCGGCTCTCCCATGCTGACGCGGGTTGTGGGAACCGGGTGTGCGCTCTCGGCGGTGGTGGCCGGGTTCAGCGCGCTGCCCGGCGATGGCCTGCTGAATATTGCCGCGGCCTGTCAGGTGATGGCGACAGCCGGTGAAAAGGCCGCGGGGCAGGCGACTGGGCCGGGCAGCTTTGCCACGGCGTTTCTGGATGCACTCTGGACCCTGGAGGGCGATCATGAAACGCATTAATGCCCTGACCATTGCCGGCACCGATCCCAGCGGTGGCGCAGGGATCCAGGCCGATCTGAAAACGTTCTCGGCGCTGGGCGCTTATGGCACCAGCGTCATTACCGCGCTGGTGGCACAAAATACGCAGGGCGTGCAGGCTGTTTATCGCATCGAACCGGACTTTGTCGCCGCCCAGCTCGATTCTGTGCTGAATGACGTGCGTATCGACAGCGCGAAAATCGGCATGCTGTCAGAAACGGCTATCGTGGAGCAGGTGGCGGCGCGGCTGAAGCAGGCGGCGATCCCTTTTGTGGTGCTGGATACCGTGATGGTGGCGAAAAGTGGTGATGCGCTGCTCTCACCGGACGCCGTCGCCAGCGTTCGTGAGCGGTTGCTGCCGCAGGTTTCGCTGATCACTCCGAACCTGCCAGAGGCGGCGGCCCTGCTGGGTTGCGCCATTGCCACCGATGAGACGGAGATGCGCGAACAGGGGCGGGCGTTGCTGGCGCTGGGCTGTCAGGCCGTGCTGATGAAAGGAGGGCATCTTACGGCAGCGGAGAGTCCCGACTGGCTGATTACACCATCGGCAGAGCAGCGGTTCAGTACACCGCGCGTGAAGACCCGTCATACGCATGGCACCGGCTGCACGCTGTCGGCGGCACTGGCCGCATTGCGTCCGCGTCATGACGGATGGGCGACGACGATTGAGGAAGCGAAAAACTGGCTGCAGCAGGCGCTGATGCAGGCGGATTCGCTGGAGGTCGGGAAGGGCATCGGGCCGGTTCACCATTTTCATCAATGGTGGTAAGAGAGACTGCCCCTCTCGCCCGGATAATCAGGCGAGGCGGGCACCCCGCGGGAGGGGTTCAGGGGGCTTCAAACCAGGCGCTGTTGCGCTCAGCAATCGGGGTGATGGAGAAGATCATCTCCTGCAGGTGATGACGCATGGCCGCTTCGGCGGCATCGGCATCGTGCTGTTTCAGCGCGGCATAAATTTCTTCATGCTGCTCAATGACCTTTTCCGGCGGTGAGACTTCACTCAGCGTCAGGAAGCGCACCCGATCCATCGTCGCTTTGATATTCTCGACCGTTTCCCAGGCCAGCTTGCAGTCAATGCTTTCCGCGATCAGACGATGAAACTCATCGTCAAGCGTGAGGAACGCCTGGCTGTCATGCCGCTCCGCCGCCATCCGCTGCAGTTGCAGATTGTGCTCCAGCGTCATCAGTGCCGAATCATCAATCTCCAGCGCGGCACGACGAACCACCGACACTTCCACCGCCTCACGGATAAAGCGGCCATCCGCGACCCGCTTAGCGGAGATTTTACGCACAAACGTGCCGCGCTGCGGCAATACCTGTACCAGTCCGGCTTCCGCCAGCTTGATAAACGCTTCGCGCACCGGCTGACGTGAAACGCTGAAGCGTGCGGAGACCTCTTTTTCAGAGAGCAGCGAACCTGGCTGAATCGCGCAGGTGACAATATCTTTGCGCAGATAACGGTAAATCTGCTGATTGACCGGTTCGCTGGTGGTTATGGTATAGGCGCTCGACATGCAGCAATATCCCTATTACGGCTGGCAGAGGCCAGCGCGTTGGCAAAGTGTCAGTCTAATCAGCACGCTGCGTCTGCGCCAGCGCTTTATTGTCCCGCCTTCAGCCGCGATTCAGGCACTGATGCACTGTGGCACGCGCGCCCTGGCTGGTCAGTTGCTGATACCAGGCCGTCAGTCGGGCGACCACGTCGTCGTTCTGCAGCAAATCATCGCCAAACACTTCGCGGAGGGCGAGCAGCGCCCGCACGCGCGCTTCACCCTCTTCGCTGGCGGCAACACACTCCGCCAGTTTTTTCTGCATCGGGTCACGGATCTCAATCGGCTGGCCCTGTTCATCAACGCCGCCCACATAGCGCATCCAGCCCGCGACGCCGAGCAGCAGCAGGTCGCAGCGGCTGCCACGCTGCAGGTGCCAGCGCAGACTGTCGAGCAGGCGCTGCGGCAGTTTTTGTGTGCCGTCAGTGGCGATCTGCCCTGTGCGATGTTTAATCGCACGGTTTTCATAGCGGGCGATCAGCGAATCGGCATAGGCATTCAGATCCACGCCCTGGGTGCGCAGCGTCGGGGCCTGTTCATCAATCATCAGTGAACGGGCGGCGGCGCGGAAATGGGGATCGGCCACACAGTCGCTGATGTACTCATACCCCGCCAGAAAGCCGAGGTAGGCCAGGAAAGAGTGACTGCCATTCAGCATGCGCAGTTTCATCTCTTCATAGGGCAGTACATCACTGACCAGTTCCGCACCCGCTTTCTCCCACGCCGGGCGACCATTAACGAAGTTATCTTCTATCACCCACTGAAAGAAGGGTTCTGCTTCAATCGCGACCGGATCTTCACATCCCAGACGCTTGTGCAGCGCGGCCAGTGCGGTGTCGGTCATGGCCGGAACGATGCGGTCCACCATGGTGGAGGGGAAGGTGATGTGCTGCTGAATGTACTCTGCCAGCGCAGGATCCTGCCGTTCCGCCAGCTGAGTCACTACATTGCGGGTTACATGCCCATTCTCCGGCATGTTGTCACAGGACATCACGGTGAAGGGCGGTAATCCCAGCTCGCGGCGACGGCGGATCGCCGCCAGAATGACACCGGGCACCGTGCGGGGGGCTTGCGGATTCTGCAGGTCATGGACGATATCAGGATGATCGCTGTTTAAATTGCCGCTGGCGGGCAGATGGCAGTAACCCTTTTCGGTCACGGTCATGGAGACGATGGCGATATCCGGCTGGCTCATGGCGTTGATCACAGCTTCAATACCGTCTTTGTCGCCCTTCAGGGCGCTGGTGATGACGCCGATCACCCGGGTCTGCTGAGAACCATCCGCCAGCTCAGTGAGGGTGTAGAGCAGGTCCTGCTGGCGCAGCGCCGTAATCAGTCCGGTGCTGTTCATGAGATTGACCTCACAGTAGCCCCAGTCGCTGCCCTGTTCTTCGGCCAGCCTGTCGCTGCACATCGCCTGATGTGCGCGGTGAAAGGCACCAAAACCGATGTGTACCATGCGGGTCTTCAGTTTGCTGCGGTCGTAGGAGGGGCGTTTAACCTCAGCAGGCAGGCGATCAATCTGTAACATAATCCGTCCTTTTGAAAAGCGGGGCGCTCAGCGCCCCAGTCAGCGTTCTGTTAGCGGAACAACACTCAGACCGAAACCGGTTTGTCCTGGGTTTTCGGACTGCGAATCACAAACAAGACCAGGAAGGCGCCCAGCGCGGCGACACAACCGGCCAGCACGAAGGCGCTGTCGAATTTGCCGGTGTGCTGAACAATAAAGCCGGTGACAATCGGCCCGATGATGCCGGAGAGGCTGCCTGTCAGATGGATGAAGCCGCTGATGCTGCCGATGCGACTCTTATGTACCACATCCTGAATGATGGCCCAGTAGATCGCGCCGGTGATGTAGAGAAAGAAAATCGATACCGACATCATAATCACGGCAGGCACGACCTCTTTTATCGTACCCGCCAGCGCCACGCAAATTGCCGCGGCCAGCAGTGAGACCACCAGCACAATTTTGCGTGACAACAACAGCTTGCCGGTGATGTTAAAGATTTTATCGGAGATCCAGCCGCCCAGTGCCAGGCCGACGAAACCGACGATCCACGGGATCATGGTGGTGATACTCATCGATTTAATATCCAGGCCGTGTGCCTGCACCAGATAGGCCGGGAACCAGCTCAGGAAGAAGAACAGGATGTAGTTGTAGCAGAAGAAGGCAAATGCCGTGACCAGGATAATCGGCTGGCGCAGGTAGTAACCAAACGGATGGGCCGTTTCTGACAGGTCAACCTCATCGTTCGGGCTGGTCGCCTTGAGGCGTTCGATCAGCAGCCGCTCTTCTTCAGTGACGCGTTTGCTCTTCGCCGGATTGTCCGCCGCGAAGAAGAGCCAGAATGTCATCCAGACCAGCCCGATGCAGCAGACAATCACAAACGCCGGACGCCAGCCGTAAGCCAGGGCCAGATAGCCAATAATCGGACCGGCGACGGCACCGCCCAGCGGCGACCCGGCACTCAGTAAGCCCATGGCTGTCGCGGCCTGTTTTTTCGGGAACCAGCCGTTAATCGCTTTGTTAGCCGAGGAGCAGATGGGGCCTTCTGCCATGCCGAACAGCACGCGCAGGATCAGCAGCGACCAGAAGCCGGTGGCGAGCGCGGTCATACCGCAGAAGATGGACCACGCGGCCACCGCTACGGCCAGCACGATCTTAGGGCCAAAGCGGTCGGTGGCGAGGCCGCCGACAAAGTTGAACAGGGCATAGCCAAAGAAAAAGCTGCCGAAAATCATGCCGAACTGCTCTGCATTGATCGCCAGATCTTTTTCAACCAGCGGAACCGTCAGGGAGAGCGCGACACGATCGAGGTAATTGATCATGTAAACCAGAAACAGCAGTAAAACGAGGGTCCAGCGCAGATTCTTGAACATAAAAACTCCGTGATCTGTTTTCTCTTTTTAAGTGTGCCAGCGCGAACGCTGGCTCAGGACACCTGGTGTTCAGCAACGCATTACCCCATCTGCAGGATCACTTTGCAGCAGGTGCGCGGATCTTTTTCGAACAGGGTCATCGCGCGCTCAATCTCCTGCAGGGGGAAAGTGTGTGTGACCAGTTTTTCTGGCTGGATTAACCCTTTTTCTATCCAGTCGATCACCTGCGGAAAGCGGTTGCTGTTCAGACGTGAGGTAAACAGCGACAGCTCTTTACTGGTCAGGCTCTGCTGGGTCAGGCTGCAGGGTTCACCGGAGAAGCCGAGCAGGCCGATACGCGCCGCCGGTGAGGCGAGGGCGACGGCTTCCGCCAGAATGGCGGGATGGCAGGCCGCATCAATAATCAGCGTGGGCTGCACGCCCTCCAGCTGCGCTGCCAGCGGGATCGCGCTGTTGTCGAACAGCTGGTCGGCACCACTCTGTTCAGCCAGCGCCAGACGTTCCGGCAGCCGATCCACCACCATCACCTTTTTCACCTTATAGACGCCTTTCAGCACCTGAATCGCGGTCAGTCCCATCGGGCCAGCACCATAAATCAGTGCCACGTCGTCCGGCTGCGGCCTGAGAAAGGCCGTGATATTGGCCGCGATGGTAAACGGCTCGACCAGACTGGCGAGCTGGTCGGGAATGGTGTCCGGCAGGCGCCAGGCATTGTTTGCCGGTGTCAGCGCATACTCACTGAAACCGCCGTCACGATGCACGCCCGTCACCTGCAGCGTGGTGCAGACGTTGGGGCGGCCCACCGAGCAGGGATAGCAGCTGCCGCAGCTCACCACCGGATCGACGGCAACGCGTTCACCCAGTCGGCCAGTATCAACACCGTCACCGACCGCATCGATCACGCCGAAAAATTCATGACCAATCACCCGTGGATATTTCGCAAAGGGATTATGGCCGTGCCAGATATGCACATCTGAGCCGCAGATGCTGGCATAGGCCACCTTCACCCGGACTTCCCCTGGCGCAGGCTGCGGCAGGGGACGTTCAGCGACGACCAGCCTGCCCGGCTCTTCAATTACAACGCTTTTCATAACGGTCTCCTTACCAGTTCCAGAGGGTGCCATCTTCAAGACGGGCGACCGGCAGATAGGCGGGTTCATAGGGATATTTCGCCGCCAGTTTTTCGTTGAAGTCGATGCCGAGGCCCGGCTTGTCGCCAGGATGCATATAGCCCTGGTCAAAAGTCCAGCTGGCGTCAAACAGCTCCATCATCTGCTCAGAGAAGCCCATATACTCCTGCACGCCGAAATTGGGCACCCAGAGGTCGAAGTGCAGCGCCGCGGCCATGCAGATTGGGGAGAGGTCAGAGGGGCCGTGTGAGCCGGTGCGCACCTGATAGAGCGACGCAAAATCAGCGATGCGTCGCATGCCGGTAATGCCGCCCGCGTGGGTAATGGTCGTGCGGATATAGTCGATCAGCTGCTCTTCAATCAGCTGCTTACAATCCCAGATGCTGTTGAACACTTCGCCCACCGCAATCGGTGTGACGGTGTGCTGGCGAATCAGGCGGAAGCATTCCTGATTCTCAGCCGGCGTCGGATCCTCCATCCAGAACAGACGATAATCTTCCACGCTTTTGCCAAAGCGCGCCGCTTCAATCGGCGTCAGACGATGATGCATGTCATGCAGCAGATGCTCATCGAAACCGAACTTATCGCGGATCGCGGCGAACAGTTTCGGGGTGAAATCGAGGTATTTTTCCGTTGACCAGAGCTGCTCTTCCGGCCAGTTGCCTTTGGTCGCCGGTTCATAGGCCAGTCCTTTCCCTTTCGCCATGCCGTAGGTGGTCTTCATGCCCGGCACGCCGCACTGGGCGCGAATCGCCTTAAAGCCCAGCTCTTTGTGCTTCGCGTAGTCATCCATCACTTCATCAATGGAGTGACCGGTGGTGTGGCAATAGACCATCACGCCCGTGCGGGAGGCGCCGCCCAGCAGCTGATAAACCGGCATGTTGGCCGCTTTGCCTTTGATATCCCACAGCGCCATATCGACCGCCGAGATCGCAGACATGGTGACCGGGCCACGACGCCAGTAGGCCCCTTTGTAGAAGTATTGCCAGATGTCTTCGATCTGATGCGCATCGCGGCCGATCAGCTGCGGGCAGACGTGATCTTTCAGGTAGGAGGCGACCGGCAGTTCCCGGCCATTGAGGGTTGCATCACCAATGCCGGTCAGACCCTGATCGGTGGTGATTTTGACGGTGACAAAGTTTCTGCCTGCGCAGGTTACAAATACTTCTGCCTTTACAATCTTCATCCTGTTTGCCTTGAGTCAGCCTTCGATGATGAAAACGTACGCGCATTAATACTACCATACAAGTTAAAAGGACAGAGTTGTGAAGCCAGTCACATGCTGTTTTTACCGCCAGAAAAAGCGTGAGAAAACAGGGGTGTATGTTAATAAAGGTAACATCAGGAGGGGAGGGAGAAACAAAAAGGGGGCGCTGCCCCCTCAGCATCAGGAGAGTAAGGCACACTGCGGAGGCAGACGGCAGCTCAGCGCGCCTGCCATTACCTCAATCACAAATTCGCGTCCGGAGAGCGGTTCACCATCCAGGTTAAAGGTCATCTCATGAGGCGATCGTATCGTCAGTGATTCCAGCTGCGTGGTGACGATGCCGGGATTGTCATCATCGCCGGTCAGGGAATGGAACAGGGTCGGCAGCAGCTCCTGCGCGGTGACGATGCTGACATCAAGCCGCCCGTCGTCAATCAGGGCAGAGGGACACAGTCGCTGTCCGCCGCCTGCCTGACGCCCGTTTCCGATGCCGATCACCAGCGCATCACCCTGCCAGGCAAAATCGGGACCGCTGATCTCACAGGTGTCGGGTTTCAGCGTGTCCATGCGCATCAGGCCGTGAATAAAGTAGGAGACACCCCCCAGCGCCGATTTCAGCTTTTCCGGGGTTTCTGTGGTGATCCGGGTGCCGAAGCCGCCAGTCGCCATATTAATGAAGTAGTGACTCTGGTTGACCCGGGCCAGATCGATGGCACTCGCTTTGCCCTGAATCGCCAGCCGCAGTGCCGGCTCCATCTCTTCCGGGATGCCGACGCTGGTGGCAAAGTCGTTGGCGGTGCCCAGCGGCAGAATGCCCAGCACCGGGCGATGTTCCGCTTCCGAAGCCGCCAGCGCCGTCGCAACTTCGTTGATGGTGCCATCGCCGCCACCGGCAACGACGGTAGCAGCCCGCAGCGTAATCGCCTCTTTGACATAGCGATCGCCGTCGCCTTTCTCAAAGGTGACGCGCACCGCAATCTCAAAGCCTTCTTCCCGCAGGGTCGTGATAGCATCGCGCAGATCGTCATTACCGGCGCCTTTCCCATTCAGGATGAGCAGCGTAAGCGGTTTATTGTCCATTGTGCGTTCCTTGATGATCTACAGAGTAGGAGGGGGAAGGTATAACACAGCTTCCAGCACCAGATTATTGGCGAAAGCATGAAAAAAGAAAACCCGCACGGGGGAGCCGGGCGGGTAAATGAGGTGGTTCCTGGTAAATCTGCCGTTTGTTGTTACTCGTTAGCAGCAGGCGGGACTATAAAGCAGCCCGGCGCAGGGGTCTGTGATCCTGTTCTGATTTCATCAATTTGTTTCCGTTGGTAAACGATTATGAGGGGCCCGGGTATCTTCGCCGTGATCGAAGTTACGCAGCAGCAGCGCAAAGCGCAGATCCACCGCCTCAGGCACCCGCAGCCAGACGCGGTGACCGTCGCCCGGTGCCACGTCGGCCGGTTCGCCACGGCTGTCCTGCAGCGCATCGAGCTGGCACTGCAGGTTGCCGTCGGGCGTCATGATCTCCACGCTGTCGTGCAGCATGAACTTATTTTTTACCGCCACTTCGGCCCATTCTCCCCGGCGTTCGCCGGTAAACTCGCCCACAAACTGCTGACGATCGGAGACGGAAAAGCCCTGCTCATAGTTCTGGTAGCTGTCATGAGTGTGACGACGCAGAAAGCCTTCGGTATAGCCGCGATGTGCCAGACCCTCAAGGGTGAGCAGCAGTGACGCATCAAAGGGTTTTCCCGCGGCGGCATCGTCAATCGCGCGGCGATACACCTGGGCGGTGCGCGCGCAGTAGTAGTAGGACTTGGTGCGCCCCTCAATCTTCAGCGAATGGACGCCCATCTCGCTGAGCCGCTCCACATGTGCCACCGCACGCAGATCCCGCGAGTTCATGATATAGGTGCCGTGCTCATCTTCGAACGCGCTCATCACTTCGCCAGGTTTCATCTTCTCTTCCAGCAGGAACACCTTGTCGGTCGGCTGACCGATGCCCAGCGCTGGCGTCACCTCCTGCACCTTCACCGGCTGGTGGATGCCGACAATGTTGCCCACCTCATCCTGCTGGCCTTCCGCCACTTTGTATTCCCAGCGGCAGGCGTTGGTGCAGGTGCCCTGGTTCGGATCGCGTTTGTTCATATAGCCGGAGAGCAGGCAGCGGCCGGAATAGGCCATACAGAGCGCACCATGAACAAAGACTTCCAGCTCCATCTCCGGCACCTGCTGACGGATTTCGGCGATCTCCTCCAGCGACAGCTCGCGCGACAGAATTACCCGGCTCAGCCCCATCTGCTGCCAGAACTTCACCGTGGCCCAGTTGACCGCATTGGCCTGCACTGAGAGGTGGATCGGCATCGCCGGGAAGGCCTCACGCACCAGCATAATCAGACCCGGATCGGACATAATCAGCGCATCAGGCTGCATCGCCACCACCGGCGTTAAGTCACGAATAAAGGTTTTCAGCTTGGCGTTGTGCGGCGCGATGTTGACCACCACGTAGAATTTTTTGCCCAGCGCGTGCGCTTCGTTGATGCCCAGCGCGAGATTTTCGTGGGTAAATTCATTATTACGCACCCGCAGGCTGTAGCGCGGCTGACCGGCATAGACGGCATCGGCACCATAGGCGAAGGCGTAACGCATGTTTTTCAGCGTCCCGGCGGGGGAGAGCAGTTCAGGTTTCATGGGGTTCTCACTGATGTCAGGTCAGTATGCCGCCAGAGGCGGCAGAGGCAGGGCCGTGAAGCCCTGCAAAAGGTGCGGAATTGTAGGCAGTGAGAAAAGGGAAGTAAATTGATCGGGATCAAACTAGATCAAATGACAGGCATCCGCTTCCCAGCGATAGCCCATGCCGTAGACGGCACGGATAAAGGGTTGCTCGCTGTCGAGATTCTCCAGCTTGCGCCGCAGATTCTTGATATGGCTGTCGATGGTCCGATCGGTTACTACGCGGTAATCATCATAGAGATGGTTGAGCAGTTGCTCGCGCGAAAAGACCTTGCCCGGTTCCAGCGACAGGGTTTTCAGCAGACGAAACTCGGCCGGGGTTAAATCGAGCGGCTTATCACGCCAGCTGGCCGAAAAGCGGCTCTCATCGACTCTGAGCAGCGAACTGCTCTGCGGCTCTTCCGCCGAACGTTTTACCCGGCGCAGAATGGTCTTAACCCGCGCGACAACTTCCCGCGGGCTGAAGGGTTTGCAGATATAGTCATCGGCACCCAGCTCCAGCCCCAGCAGCCGATCGATCTCCTCGGTGCGGGCGGTGACCATAATAATCGGCAGTTCCGAATGACGGCGGATTTCCCGGCACAGCGTTAAACCATCGGTGCCCGGCAGCATCAGGTCCAGCAGCATCAGGTCGGGTGGGGTCTGGCGCACATAATCCAGCACGCCGTTGCCGTCGGCGATGTGATGGGTGCGGTAATTGGAGGCGTGCAGATAGTCGATCATCAGCTGCGCCAGTTTGGGCTCATCTTCGACCACCAGAATCAGCGGGTCGTGGTTTTCCAGGCTCATAAGCGTCTACGCAAGGGGAACATAGCGCAAGTGTAGCGCGATTTTCAGTCCACCTAAATCAGAGTGCGACGCAGAGATATCGCCGCCATGCGCGTCGGCAATGTTCTTACAGATGGCGAGACCGAGTCCCGATCCGCCGCTGGCCCGATTACGGGAGCCTTCGGTGCGGAAGAAACGTTCAAAAATCTGCGCCTGATGTTCCCGATCCACGCCCGGCGCGCTGTCATCAAACTCTACCCGCCAGTGCGGAGCCTGATACTTCAGCGTCACCTCAACCCGGCCTCCGCTGTCGGTGTAGCGCAGGCTGTTCTCCAGCAGGTTAGTGAAGAGCTGCATCAGGCGATCGGGATCGCCGAAGAAGGGAGCATCATCGGGCAGGTTCAGCTTTAACGTCAGGCCATGCGCGCGGTAGCGTTCGGCAAAGCTGCCCGCCGTGACTTCCAGCAGTTGTACCAGGTCGGTCGCCTGTTTGCGGTAGGCCAGGGCGCCCTCATCCGACAGCGACAGCTGATGCAGGTCATCCACCAGCTTGGTCAGCACCACCACTTCACTCTGCAGCGAAGCGATCGCTTCCGGCGTCAGTTTGCGCACGCCATCCTGCATCGCTTCCAGTTCACCGCGCAGAATGGCCAGCGGCGTGCGTAACTCATGGGAGATATCCGCCATAAAGGCGCGGCGCATGCTTTCGTTTTTCTCCAGCGAGCTGGCGAGAAGGTTAAAGTCACCGGCCAGCTGGCCCAGTTCGTCCCGGCTGCTGACTTCGACGCGGGTGGCAAAGTTGCCCGCGGCCAGATGATGGGTGCCGTCGACCAGCCGTTTGACCGGGGCCAGCAGCCCGCGCGCCATCAGCCAGGTGGCCAGCGCCGCCAGCAGCGTCGAGAGGCCAACGATAATCCAGCTGGTGCGGCGCTGCTGCTGATCGAAGTTAATGTCGGTGCTGCGCGTCAGCCGCTCCGGCGGTGAGCCGATAACCCAGCCGACCACCTTACCGTTGCTGGTGGTGATGTTGCGTCGCGTGCCCTCGGGCGGCACCGGCGTGGGCGGCCCGACCAGCACCCTATACTGCTGGTCGAGGATCCAGAACTGGGTGCGCCAGCCATGCGGCGGCAGCTGACTGTTGCCCGGATTCTGCTCCAGCGAACGCAGCATGGTGAACACCAGGCGGTCGTTGTGGCGCAGGAAATCCCAGTTGCCGTGCTGCTCATACTGATCGGCCAGCGCATCGCCGAGCAGGCTCAGGCGCTGCTGATTGCCGCGCTTGATATAGTCGACGAAGCCATGCTCAAAGCTGAGGCGGACTCCCCAGTGCATGGTAATCAGTACCAGCATGCAGGTGGCGAAAATCGCCATAAACAGTTTGGCCCCGATACCCAGGCGCAGGTTAACTCTCATTGTTTTCTCCGGCGTCGCAAATCGACGTTGCTGCTCACCTGCCGTGGAACGCGCCAGAAGATCAGCGCGGGCAGGATAATAATCAGTGACATGCACAGGTAGGTGTAAATAAACATCTGATGTTCTGCTGCGCTGTTGGCTGCGCCCTCCTGAGCAAAGGCGCCCAGCAGCAGCCCGGCAACGGTGACGCCAATACTCATCGACAGCTGCATAATCATCGACAGCAGGCTGTTTCCGCTCGACGCCAGCGTGTCCGGCAGCTCTTTCAGCGTCAGCGTGTTCATCGAGGAGAAGCGAATGGCGTTGACCATGCCCTGCAGAAACAGCACCAGCGGTAGCAGCCAGACCCAGCCCAGGATCGCCACCAGCGGAAACAGCAGCACCACCAGCGCCAGCGCCACGGTCGACATCACCAGCACGTTGCGGTAGCCATAGCGATTAACGATGCGCACCACAATACGCTTCATCCCCATGTTGCCCAGCACCATCGGGATCATCATCAGACCGGCGTGGAACGGGCTGTAGCCCATGCCGAGCTGCAGGAAGATGGGCGTCATAAAGGGCAGCATGCCGCTGCCGATACGGCCGGTAAAACTGCCCAGCAGGCCGATAGCGTAGAGGCGGTTATCAAACAGCTTCAGGCTGAACAGCGCGTTATCATTGCCGCGCGCGTGCATCAGGTAGAACAGCAGCGAGAACAGGCCCGCGAGGATCATCGCACCCAGCAGCAGGGCGGAGCCGCCGCTGCTGCGCTGACCGTCCAGCGCCAGCGTCAGGGTCGCCATACCGGCGGCCAGCAGAAAAAAACCGGCAAAATCGAAGCGGCGGGTCTGCATGCTGTAGTTGGGCATCAGCATCAGGGTGGCAATCGCGCCGGCGATGCCGACCGGGATATTGATCAGGAAGATCCAGTGCCAGCTGGCGTATTCGACCAGCACCCCGCCCAGCGCCGGGCCCAGCAGCGGGCCAATCTGGCCGGGCAGGGTGACAAAGGTCATGGCGGACATATACTGCTCACGTGGAACGATTTTCATCACCGTCAGTCGCCCCACCGGCACCATCATGGCACCACCAATCCCCTGAACCACCCGCGCCAGCACCAGCTGATCCAGCGTGCCGGAGAGGGCACACAGCAGCGATCCCAGACTGAACAGCAGGATCGCGCTGAAGAAGATGTTGCGCACGCCAAAGCGATCCGCCAGCCAGCCGCTGACCGGCAGCATCACCGCCACGGTGAGGACGTAATAGACCATCACCGCATGCATGTGCAGCGGGCTGACGCCCAGATCGTGCGCCATCGCCGGAATAGCCGTATTCACGATGGTGGTGTCCAGCGTCTGCATAAAAAAGCCGATGGCGACAATCCACAACTGCCAGCGGACGTTGGTGCTTTGCGTACTCATCCCTTCCCCCGATTCAGCCGATCTGCCCGGTGGCCTGCCGCAGCCTCAGGCGTTACGTCTGCGGTGCGGCTGACCGCGACCGCTTTCTGCGCCGCAGCTTATCCATCATCAGGTAGATCACCGGCGTGGTGTAGAGCGTCAGTAACTGACTCATCACCAGACCCCCTGCAATGGTAATCCCCAGCGGCTGACGCAGTTCCGCCCCGTCGCCACTGGATAACACCAGCGGCAGCGCGCCAAACAGCGCCGCCAGTGTGGTCATCATGATCGGCCGGAAGCGCAGCAGACACGCCTGGAAAATGGCATCCCGTGCGCTGAGCTGGCCGTTGCGCTCAGCTTCCAGCGCAAAATCGACCATCATGATGGCGTTCTTTTTCACGATACCGATCAGCAGCAGAATACCAATCAGGGCAATCAGGCTGAAGGGCGTATCAAACAGTTCCAGCGCCAGCAGCGCGCCCACGCCCGCCGAAGGCAGTGTGGAAAGGATCGTCAGCGGATGCACATAGCTCTCATAGAGGATCCCCAGCACGATATAGACCGCGGCAATCGCCGCCAGCATCAGCCACAGCTGGCTGCTTTGCGACTGCTGAAACACCTGCGCCGTGCCGGCAAAGCTGCCGCGTACGCTGGAAGGCACGCCCAGCGCGGTCATGGTGCGCTCAATCGCGTCAGAGGCCTGTGACAGCGAAACCCCTTCCGGCAGATTGAACGAGATGGTCGAGGCGGCCGACAGCCCTTCATGGTTCACCGACAGCGGGGCATTGGCGGGCTGCCAGTGAGCGAACCACGACAGCGGAATCGCTTTGCCTTCGCTGTTTATCACAAACATCTGTGACAGGGCGCTGATATCCTGGGTATAGCGCGGATCCACCTCCATCACCACTTTGTACTGGTTAAGCGGCTGGTAGATGGTGGAGATCTGCCGCTGACCAAAGGCGTTATTTAACAGCGCATTGGCTTCGGAGACATCGATGCCCAGACGGGCCATGCTTTCACGATCGTAGGTCAGCGCCATCTCGCTGCCTTTATCCTGCTGATCGGAGTTCACATCCGCCAGCTGCGGCAGGGCAGAGAACGCCTGACGGATTTTTGGCTCCCAGGTGCGCAGCGCGTTGAGATCGTCCGACAGCAGCGAATACTGGTATCCGGCGTTCGACTCCCGGCCGCCGACGCGCAGATCCTGCACCGCATTCAGATAGAGGCTGGCACCCGGCTCTTTCGCCAGCTTGTCGCGCAGCCGGGCGATAACCGCCTGCGCGTTCTCTTTCCGCTCAGTGAGCGGTTTCAGGGAGATAAACATGGAGCCGCTGTTGGTGCGCATGCCGCCGGTAAAGCCCACCACGCTGTCCACCGCCGGGTCGGCTCCGACGATCTCCATGAAATCCTGCAGCTTACTGCGCATCGCCTGAAACGAGATACTCTGGTCGGCGGAGATAAACCCGGCGAGTCGCCCGGTATCCTGTTCCGGCATAAAGGTTTTCGGGATAGAGACAAACAGCCAGCCGGTCAGGGCAATCGTGGCGAAAAAGAGCAGCAGCACCCAGCGCGCATGGTTCAGCACCACGCTTAGCGATCGGCCATAGCCCTGCTGGATCGCCATCAGCAGCCGACCTGCACCGCGCCGGCGCGGCTGGCTGCGTGGCGCGTGAGGCTTCAGCAGATACGCGCACATCATCGGCGTCAGGGTGATCGAAATAACCAGCGAGATGGCGATCGCCACCGACAGGGTAATGGCAAATTCAGAGAAGAAACGGCCAATCAGCCCGCCGATCATCAGCAGCGGCAGGAAAACCGCAATCAGCGACAGGCTCATCGACAGCACGGTAAAGCCCACTTCGCGCACGCCCTTCAGCGCGGCGGCCAGCGGTTTCATACCCGCTTCCACATGGCGGGCGATGTTCTCCAGCACCACGATCGCATCGTCCACCACAAAGCCGGTGGCAATGGTCAGCGCCATCAGCGACAGGTTGTTGAGGCTGAAGCCGCACAGGTACATGGCCGCGAAGGTGCCAATCAGCGAGACCGGCACGGCGATGGCGGGGATCAGCGTGGCGCGCCCGGAGCGCAGGAACACGAACACCACCAGAATCACCAGCCCGACGGCGATTAACAGCGACTGCTCCACTTCATGCAGCGAGGCGCGGATGGTAGGGGAGCGATCCTGGGCAATCTGCAGGTCGATGGCGGCCGGGATCACCTCATGCAGCAGCGGCATCTCGGCACGGATGCGGTCAACCGTCTCAATGACGTTCGCGTCAGGGGTTTTGCGGATCAGCAGCAGCACGGCCGGTTTACCGCGTGACATCCCGGCGTTGCGTACGTCCTGAACCGAATCTTCCACGGTCGCCACATCAGACAGCTTCACCGCCGCGCCGTTTTTATAATGCACGATCAGCGGCTGATACTCGCGGGCGGTCTGCAGCGCGTCATTGGTGCGCAACTGCCAGCGCTGCTGTGAATCATCCACTGCGCCCTGCGGGCGGCGCTGGTTGGCGTCGGAAATGGCGGTGCGCACCGCATCCAGCGAGACACCCTGATTAAACAGCGCCTGCGGATTCAGCGCCACGCGCACGGCGGGCAGCGAACTGCCCCCCACGGTAACGTCGCCAACCCCCTGAATCTGCGACAGCTTCTGCGCCAGCTGCGTCGAGGCATAATCGTAGAGCTGGCCCGGATTGTAGGTATCTGAGGTCAGCGTCATGATCATAATCGGCGCATCAGAGGGGTTCACTTTGCGGTAAGTCGGACGTGAGGGCATGCCGGTCGGCAGCAGGCTTTGCGCCGCGTTCAGCGCAGCCTGCACGTCGCGCGCGGCACCGTTGATGTCGCGGTCGAAATCGAACACCAGAATGATACGGGTACTGCCCAGCGAGCTCATCGAGGTCATTTCACTGACGCCCGCGATACGTCCCAGCGACCGCTCCAGCGGCGTGGCGACCGACGACGCCATGATCTCGGGTGAGGCCCCCGGCAGCGAGCCGGAGATGACGATCACCGGAAAATCGACCTGCGGCAGCGGGGCAACCGGCAGCAGCCGGAACCCCAGAATTCCGGCCAGCGCAATGGCCAGCGTCAGCAGGGTGGTGGCGACGGGCCGGTGAATAAACAGGGCAAAGAACTTCACTCTGCGGCCTCCGTGCGGCCGAAGCGGCGGCGGGTGGCGTGCGCCAGGCGATCAAACAGCAGGTAGATCACCGGCGTGGTGAACAGCGTCAGCACCTGACTCAGAATCAGGCCGCCGACCATCGCAATCCCCAGCGGATGACGCAGTTCCGCGCCGACGCCGGTGCTGAGCATCAGCGGCAGTGCACCCAGCAGGGCCGCCAGCGTGGTCATCAGAATCGGACGGAAGCGCAGCAGTGAGGCCTGATAGATGGCGTCATAGGGTTTCATTCCCTGTTCACGTTCGGCCGCCAGCGCAAAGTCGATCATCATGATGGCATTCTTTTTCACAATACCGATCAGCAGGATGATGCCGATGATCGCCACAATATCCAGCTCGTTACCGCTGAGCATCAGTGCCAGCAGCGCGCCGACACCGGCCGTGGGCAAGGTGGAGAGGATGGTGATGGGGTGGATGAAGCTCTCATAGAGCACACCCAGCACGATATACATCGCGACAATCGCCGCCACAATCAGCCAGACGGTGCTGCTCAGCGCCGCTTCGAACGCCAGGGTGCTGCCCTGGAACTGGGTCATCATCTCCGCCGGCATCCCCAGCTCTGCTTCAGCCTGCGACACCGCTTTCACCGCATCTTCCAGCGAGTAGCCGTCAGCGACATTAAAAGAGAAGGTCGCCGAAGGAAACTGGTCGAGATGGCTGATGCTGAGGGGCGCATGGCGCTGTTCGATGCGGGCAATGGCGCTCAGCGGCACGCTGCCGCCGTCGGTGCTGTTCAGGCGAATCGCGTCCAGGCTCTGCAGGCCCGGCGTGGCGTGATTGTCCTGCTCCAGCACCACGCGATACTGATTGGCCTGGGTGTAGATGGTAGAGATCAGCCGCTGGCCGAAGGCGTTATAGAGCGCATTATCGACATCCGCCATGCTGATGCCGAGGCGGCTGGCGCTGTCGCGATCGACATTGACGTAGGCTTCCAGCCCCTGATCCTGCCAGTCGCTGCTGACATCGCGCAGCTGCGGCAGGGTTCTGAGCCGGTTCAGCAGGGCGGGCACCCAGGTGCTGAGCGACGACAGGGAACCCGACTGCAGCGTGAACTGATAGGGGGTGCGGCTCGCCTGCGTATCAATAGTGAGATCCTGCACCGCCTGCAGCCACAGCTGGACGCCCGGCAGCTGACTGACCTGCTGTTGCAGGCGCTGCTCGATTTCAGGAATACGGTCATCGCGCTCATCCAGCGGTTTCAGGTTGATCTGCAGCCGCGCGCTGTTCAGCGAGGCGTTGGTGCCATCCACGCCGACAAAGGAGGTCAGGCTCTGCACCGCCGGATCTTTCATGATGACCGAGGCGACGTCGCGGGTGCGCTGCGCCATGCTGGCGTAGGAAACGGACTGGGGAGCCTGCAGCGTGCCCTGAATAATGCTGTTGTCCTGCTGCGGGAAGAAGCCTTTGGGGATGATCATCCAGAGCACCAGGGTCAGAACCAGCGTGCCCAGCGCCACCGACAGCGTCAGCCAGGGGTGATTCAGCACCCGGCTCAGGCCGCGACCGTAAACGGCCACGATGCGGTCAAACATCGCTTCACTGGCCCGGGAGAAACGGTTCTGTTTGCGCAGCGACTCTGCGCTCAGCATTCTGGCGCACATCATCGGCGTCAGCGTCAGCGAGACCACGGCAGAAATCAGAATCGCCACTGCCAGCGTCACGGCAAATTCGCGGAACAGGCGGCCAATCACATCCCCCATAAACAGCAGCGGGATAAGCACCGCAATCAGCGAGAAGGTGAGGGAGATGATGGTGAAACCGATCTCGCCAGCCCCTTTCAGCGCAGCGGTGAGCGGCTTTTCTCCTTTCTCGATATAGCGTGAGATGTTCTCAATCACCACGATGGCATCGTCGACCACAAAGCCGGTGGCGATGGTCAGCGCCATCAGCGTGAGGTTGTTGATCGAAAAACCGAGGAAATACATCGCGGCAAAGGTGCCGATCAGCGACAGCGGCACGGCGACTGCCGGGATCAGGGTGGCCGGCACATTGCGCAGAAAGAGGTAGATAATCATCACCACCAGCGCCATCGCCAGCATCAGCTCATGCTGTGTGTCACTGACCGACGCGCGGATATTGGTGGTGCGGTCGGTGAGCAGTTTCACCTCCACCGATTTTGGCAGCGTCGCCGTCAGCGCAGGCAGCATGGCGCGAATGCTGTCGGCGGTGGCGATGATATTGGCTCCGGGCTGACGCTGAACGTTGAGCACAATCGCCGCATCGCGGTTGGCCCACGCACCCAGCCAGCTGTTTTCCGCGCCCTGTTCGATGGTCGCCACGTCGCCAAGCCGCACCGGTGCGCCATTTTTGTAGCTGATAATCAGCTGGCGGTAATCCTCAGCAGATTTCATCTGGTCATTGGCTGACAGGGTGACTGAGCGGGTCGGGCCATCCAGGCTCCCTTTGGCGGAGTTGACGTTGGCATTGCTGATCGCGGTACGCACGCTTTCGCTGGTCAGACCCAGCGCCGCCAGCGCCTGGGCATTCATTTTTACCCGCACGGCCGGACGCTGACCGCCCGACAGGGTGACGAGACCGACGCCGCTGACCTGAGAAATCTTCTGCGCCACCCGCGTTTCCACCATGTCCTGAACCTGCGTCAGCGGCATGCTGCTGGTGGTGACCGCCAGCGTCATAATCGGCGGATCGGCCGGGTTCACTTTGCTGTAGACCGGTGGATTAGGCAGATCGTTGGGCAGCAGGTTGGTGGCGGAGTTAATGGCGGCCTGCACCTCCTGCTCCGCCACATCCAGCGGCAGCGACAGCTGGAACTGCAGGGTCACAACCGAGGCGCCCCCTGCGCTTTGCGACGCCATCTGTTTCAGGCCGGACATCTGGCCAAACTGGCGCTCCAGCGGGGCGGTAATGGAAGAGGTGACCACATCCGGGCTGGCGCCCGGATAGAGCGTGACCACCTGGATGGTCGGATAGTCCACTTCTGGCAGGGCCGACACCGGCAGGAAGCGATAACCCAGCACCCCGGCCAGTAAAATCGCAATCATCAACAGCGTAGTGGCAACCGGACGCAGAATAAACTGCCGGGACGGCCCGCCACTGTGATCGGGAGGCATGACCTGCATTACTCACGCTCTCCTTTTGACGGCAGGGTGGCCCGGCTGCTGCCCGGTGCACTGCTCTGGGCGGTCACGACCTCGACTTTCGCACCTTCAGTCAGGCGATCCAGACCGTCGGTGACGACACGCTCACCCGCTTCCAGACCGGCGCTGACCACCACCTTCTGGCTGTCCTGCAGCCCGGCCATCACGCTTTTCTTACTGACCTTGTTGTCGCTGTTAACCACCCAGACAAAGTGGCCCTCGTTGCCCATCTGCAGCGCGGCAGGCGGGATCACAATCGCATCCTGCAGGGTGTTGACCTTGAGGCGCACATTGACGAACTGGTTGGGAAAGAGCGTGTCATCCTGATTGTCAAAACGCGCTTTGATTTTGATGGTGCCGGTGGTGACATCAATCTGGTTGTCCAGGCTCAGCAGCTTACCGCTGGCAATCAGATTCTGGTTACTGCGATCCCAGGCTTCCACCAGCAGTGGCTCACCGCTTTTCTGCGCTTTCAGAATCGGCGTGATGCTGTTTTCTGCCAGGGTAAAGACCACATCGATCGGCTGCGTCTGGGTGATGATCACAATGCCGTTGGTGTCGCCGCTGGTCACGTAGTTGCCGACATCCACCTGTTTCAGACCAACCCGGCCGGCAATGGGTGCGGTGATCCGACTGTAGGTGAGGTTAAGCTGCGCACTGGCGACACTGCCCTCATCGGCTTTCAGCGTGCCGAGCGTTTCGCTGACTAGTGAGCGCTGGGTATCCAGATCCTGTTGCGACACCAGCGACGTTTTCGCCAGCTTTTCATAGCGTGCCAAGTCCCGGCGGGCGTTAGCCAGCGTCGCCTGATCTTTCGCCAGCTGGCCCTGTGCCTGGGTGAGGGCTACCTGATAAGGCCGCGGATCGACTTCCGCCAGCAACTCGCCCGCTTTGACCTGCTGACCTTCGGTAAAATGGATCGCCAGCAGATCGCCATTCACCCGGCTGCGCACCGTGGCGGTATTGGCGGCGGTGACGGTGCCGAGACCGCTCAGATATTGCGGCACGCTCTGGCGGGTCGCTGTAGCGGCCTGAACCGGTGCCAGCGAACGGCGTGCGCCGTCATCGCCACCCTTACCGCGTGGGGCTGGCGAGCCACTCTGGCTGCTCTGCGGCTCAGCGGGGCGCTGCCAGACGTAATAGCCGCCAGCGGCCACGGCGATCAGGGCCAGCACGATCAGGGTTTTTTTCATAACAGGATGTCGGGTGCTCATGATTGTTGATGCTCTCCAGCAGTGACGTAGTCCCAGGCGCAGGCATCAAAGGGGGAGCCTGCAAACGACAGAGTGTAGTCGCCTCTGACAGGCAGAAATTGAAGGAATTAAGGATATCTGTCAGGACGGCGTAATTATGCCTGTTCTTTCATTAATCGCAGCACAATCGTCATTAAGCCATGAAAATCCCTTTGCTATGCTGAGATAAAGACCCTTTATCAGGCAAATAAGGAGCAGAGGATGAGTCAGAATCAAACCCGGCAGTTAGGTGACAGTGGTATCGCGGTGCCGTTACTGACGTTTGGCGGCAATGTATTTGGCTGGACGGTGGATCAGCCGACCTCCTTTTCGCTGCTGGATGCGCTGGTGGAGAAAGGACTCTGGTTTATCGACACCGCCGACGTCTATTCCCGCTGGGCACCGGGCAACAAAGGGGGAGAATCGGAAACCATTATTGGTGAGTGGCTGAAAAAAAGCGGTAAACGTGACCAGATCGTACTGGCGACCAAGGTCGGCATGGAGCTGTCACCCGAGAAAACCGGGCTGAAGCCGCAATATATTCGCCAGGCGGTCGAAGATTCACTGCGCCGGTTACAGACTGACTATATCGATCTCTATCAGGCGCATCGCGACGACCAGGATACGCCCCTGGCCGACACCCTGAGTGCCTTCGACAGCCTGATCCGGGAAGGGAAAGTGCGCGCCATCGGAGCCTCTAACTACAGTGCGGCGCGGCTTGAGGAGGCACTGCAGGTAAGTGAGAGCCAGGGGCTGGCGCGCTATGAGACCTTACAACCTGAATATAACCTCTACGACCGTCAGCCCTATGAATCGGAGCTTGAGCCGGTGGTCATGGCGCACGGTCTGGGCGTCATCAACTACTACTCGCTGGCGAGTGGTTTTCTCAGTGGTAAATACCGCGATGCGGCTGATGCCGGAAAAAGCGCACGGGGGCAGGGCGTGGTAGAGAAATACCTCAATCCGCGCGGATTGCGGATTCTCGACGCGCTGGATGCCATCAGCGAGGCGCATCAGGTGACGTCGACGCAGGTCGCACTCGCCTGGCAGATCGCCCGTCCCGGGATTACCGCGCCGATCGTCAGCGCCACCTCGCTTCAGCAGATCGATGACCTGGTGGGGGCGACACAGCTGACCCTGACCCCAGAGCAGATTGCACAGCTGGACGAGGCCAGCCGCTGATTCAGGGGGCGCTAGCGCCCCTTTATCGATTACGCCTGTCAAAAAATGCGCATTCTGCCCGCAGAGTATCCATTCAGCGATCCCGATCACAAATGCGTTAATAAACTGATGTTTCAGGAAATTATGCGCACGTATTTACAAAAACTGAAGTTTATCCAGCACTATCCTCTGCGCGTCACTTCCTGTCACTCACATAAGAAAACGCACCATGAAAAACAGACAAGCAGAGCACGCTTTTCCGCTGCGCCGTGTGGCAACCGGCACCCTGATCCTGGCTATTCTCTCCGCGCCCGCTATGGCGGCTGACGCTCTGAGCCCGGATTCCGAATGGATGTTTGGTGACTGGGACGGTTACCGAACGCAGCTGCAGGACGAAGGGATTAAGTTTGACGTTAACTACACCATGGAAAGTGCCGCCAATCTGGGTGGCGGCGCAGATACCAACACCACCATGCGCTACAGCGATCAGTGGACGTTTGGCACCAACTTCGACCTGGAAAAACTGCTGAACTGGCAGGATGCAGAGTTTCAGATGACCGTCACTAACCGCGACGGACAGAATCTCTCTGAGCAGGTGGCGGATAAACGCACCGGTATGCTCTCATCGGTTCAGGAGGTGTACGGTCGCGGTCAGACCTGGCGGCTGACGCAGTTCTGGTTGCGCAAAGGGCTGTTCAACGATGTAGTTGATCTGAAAGCCGGGCGGGTCACCGTGGGCGAGGACTTCGATAACTTCGACGGCAACCTGTTCCAGAACCTGGCGCTGGGCAGCGGCCAGGCGGGTAACTGGCGTGGCGACCGCTGGTTCAACTGGCCGGTCTCGCAGTGGGGCGGTCGGGTAAAAATCAATATGACGCCTGAGCTGTTCTTCCAGGTGGGTTTCTACAACCAGAACCGCGCCAACTACGATCGCGGCGATGGCTTCCGGCTGGATACCAGCAACTCTGAAGGCAATCTGGTGCCGGTCGAACTGGGCTGGAAACCGACGTTCGGGCCGGAGAAATTACCGGGTAACTACCGCATCGGCTACTACTACTCGTCAGTGGATGGCGATGTTTATGGCAGCTGGCGCAACGGCGGCTATCAGGATCAGGCTCACGCCTATGGCGGCTATCTGCTGTTACAACAGCAGCTGACCGCGCAGGATGGCGATGTGAATCGTGGTCTGGGCGTGCGGGTACAGGCTGTGATGAACGATCACAAGACCTCGAAAACCGACAACTACCAGTCTGTCGCCTTTACCTGGACCGGTCCGTTTGATGCCCGTCCGCAGGATGAGATTGGCGTAGGCGCATCACGCATTCATGTGAACAGCGACTATACCCGCTCACTGCGTCAGCAGAATCAGGCTAACGGTGAGAGCCGCTTTGACAGCCCGACCTATCTGCCGATTCAGGAAGGGTCAGAGTACAACTATGAGGTTTACTACAACGCCAAAGTGACGAACTGGATGTCACTGCGGCCTAACCTGCAGTATGTCGTAGCACCGGGTGCGGTGAGTGAAGTCAAAGATGCCTTTATCGGCGGTATCAGCGCCAATATTGCCTTCTGATCCTCAATAACACCTGAACAGAGGACTCTCAGACGTAAAGCGATGGGAGTCTGCTCTCAGTTATCCGCAAACAAAAACGGCACCCTCAGGTGCCGTTTTTAGTATTACAGTGCCAGCCTAGCGGAACAACACCTCTGCCCAGCGTGCCAGACCGGCCGTGACCGAGGCGAAATCATCGCCACCGGCAATCGGCGTGTCGGGCAGCGTCTGCTGCAGCGCCGCGCGCAGCAGAGGCGAACGCGCACTGCCGCCGGTCAGGTAAATGACATCAGGCTTAATCTGGCTGGTGGCTAAGGCGAGCTGCACCTGCTCCAGGATTTTCTCCAGCGGCTGACTGATCGCCTCCTGCAGCTGACCCACGCTCACGTCTGTCTGCAGCGCGGCGGCCACGAAGTCGAGTGAGGCGGTATGCACCGGGGCGTCTGACAGCGCAATCTTGCTCTCTTCCGCCGCGCGCACTAAACGGTAACTCAGCTTCTGCTGCCACACTTTCAGCAGACGCGCCACGATGTCACCCTGTTCTGCGTCACGCACTAAATCCCGCAGCCATTTCCCGCAGGCGGCGCTGTAAAAGTCGCTCTGCGCCGGCACATCGTTGATGGCAATCGCGTTCCACCACGGCAGCGCGGGCAGGGCGGTGCCCTTCTGAGTGTTGCCGCCCAGACCCAGCAGCGGCATCAGCGTCTTAAAGGCCAGCATGATATCGAGATCGTTACCGCCGACGCGACAGCCACTGTGGCCCAGCAGGCTTTCACGACGGTCGGCTCTGTTTCGCCATTGCGGGCCCATCAGCAACATCGAGCAGTCGGTGGTGCCGCCGCCGATATCCACCACCAGCACCCGCGTCTCCTGCTGCAGGGTCGCTTCGAAATCGAGTCCGGCGGCGACGGGTTCAAACTGAAACTCAACGTCACGGAATCCGGCGCGGTGGGCGGCACGCAGCAGGATACCCTCTGCCTGCTGGTTCGACTCATCGCTGCCCAGCCCCTGGAAGTTGACAGGGCGACCGATCACCGCCTGATCGAGGGTCTGCCCGAGCTGGCTTTCACCCTGCTGGCGGATGTGCAGCATCATGGCGCAGACCAGATCTTCAAACAGGGCGATCTGCTGTGGCTTCAGGCCACTGGCACCCAGAAAGGATTTGGGGGATTTAACGAACCAGACATCTTCGGGATCGACCATGTAGTGCTGCAGGGCGGTCAGACCAAATTGCACGCTGCCGGGCTGAACCTCAATATCCTCTTCGCGGTTGTAACGCAGCGCGCGCTGCAGCAGCGCGGTGGTTTCACTGTCAGGGGTTGCCACCTGATGATGGCGATAGAGCCATTCGCTGACCGACTCGCGGGTCGGTGCACAGATCATTGACGGCAGCAGACGCTGACCCTTTTCCAGCGTTAACAGACGCGGCGAGCCATTTTCGCTCACTGCAATGGAGCAGTTAGCCGTGCCGTAATCGAATCCTATGAACATTTTCGCCCCCATGCCGGAAAAAAGGGGGCGACTTTAGCGCAGCTTCAGCAGGGTGGCAAGCGGCCAGCGCGGGAATCAGCGGATAGCAAAGAGGCGATCTTCCGCCAGGGAACGGAGCGGCTGACGCTCGGTTATCGCGCTGCCCCAGACGCCATCGACGTCAAGATCAGCCAGCGTGCTAAGCACCGCCGGAACGGAAACCGGACCCGCCAGCACCGAAATATGGCGCTGCGTTGCCTGGCCCTGAATGATGGTCAGCAGCATCTCATCCATCAGGCTGGTGTGGGCGTTAGCAACCAGTTCCGGTGCCAGCACCAGGTAATCGACCACTTCGTCACTCAGCAGATTAAAGGCGTCCAGATTGCGGCCAAAATGGTGCAGCGCGATGCGACAGCCACACTCACGCAGCTGCAGCAGCGCGGTATAGAACCGATCGCTTTTACTCAGTACGCTGGCGGCCGGAAAAGCAAAACCACAGCGGCTGCTGGCGAGACCTGCGGCGACAAAGCGCTGACAGAGTTGCTGCACAAAAGCGGCGTCACCGAGCAGCTCTTCACTCAGCGGCAGGATGACCGGGATCCCTTTTTTATTCAGCGTCCCGACGTCCTGGCGGAAAAAGGCCTCGATGATATTGCTATCGAGCCGGCGACGCAGCGTTTCATCCGGCAGGTTATGACGCAGCAGGGTTTCATCCACCAGTATCCCCTCCGCAGTCAATAGCTGGACCTCCAGCAGCCAGATAAAGGCTGACTGAGGCGTTTTGGGTGGGGCGACAGCCCAGGCGGGCAGCTCAATTTGCAGCGCATCAATCATCGCAGCATCTACTCCCTGAGGGTTGCCCGGCAGCGGCAGGCGGTGCTGTTCAAAGACGACCAACCGTCCGCGCCCGCTGCGTTTGGCGTTGTAGCAGGCGATGTCTGCCTGCGACAGCACATCACCGCTGACGCAGTTGTCGGCGGAAATCTGTGTGACGCCCGCGCTCGCCCCCACCTGATAGCGGCGTTCCTGCCACTGGAAACGATAGTCGTTTACGGCGGCCACAATCCGCTGCACCACGTCACGCGCCTGGTCGACCTGACAGTCGGCCATCAGCAGGGCAAACTCATCGCCGCCCAGTCGGGCCAGGAAATCACTGCTGCGCAGATGGTGCTGCATCAGCTCTGAAAGTTCCCGCAGTAACGCATCGCCCGCAGCATGGCCGGCGCTGTCATTGACCGCTTTAAACTTATCCAGGTCGATGAACACCAGCACGTGCTGATGATGATGTTCAGCCGCGTCAAACAGCAGTCGCTTAAGCTGCAGCTCAAAGCTGGCCCGGTTAGGCAGACGTGTCAGGGTGTCATGCAGCGCGCTGTAGCTCAGGCGCTTCATCAGTTTTCGCGACTCGCTCACATCCTGAATAACCATCACCGCGCCCTGTTCAAGACCCGCCTCGGAGCGCAGTGGCGTAATGCTGTAGTGAATATCGATATGGCCGCCATCCGGGGTGTGCAGCACCAGATCTTCATCCAGGTCGGGGGTGATTTTTTCCGGCGGTAACTGGCACAGTAGCAGATTCTCCACCTCAGGGCCGGTCTGTCCCTGGGTGATGTGCAGCAGCTCGCTCAGCGGCTTGCCGGCGGCCTGCTCCTGAGACCAGCCGCTCATCTTCTCCGCCACCGGATTCATAAAGGCTACGCGCATCGCTTCATCGGTACTGATCACCGCCTCGCCGATCGAGTCCAGGGTGATCGCCATGCGCTCTTTCTCCTGAAACAGCGCTTCATTAAGATTACGCAGCGGCGTAATGTCCTGACAGATGCCGAGCATACGCTCGATACGGCCCTCTTTACTCAGCTGCCGGTTCGCCTGCGTGCGGATCCAGCGCTGACCCTGCGCGTCCACGATGCGGTACTCCATATGGAACGCACTGCGCAGCTCTATCGCCTGCTGCACCGTCAATGCGGCATATTCGCGATCGGCGGTATGCAGCAGATGGAGCCAGAGGTCATAACTGGGCGACTCGTGCGGAGCCAGACCAAACAGGGCGTACATGCGCTTGTCCCACAGCATCTCGCCGGTCAGCAGGTTCCACTCCCAGACGCCGATGCCGCCCGCCTCATTCGCCAGCGTGATGCGCTCCATCAGGCGTCGGTTTACCTGCTCGCTCTTTTTCAGCTCGGAGATGTCGATGATCTGCGCAATAAAATAGAGCGGTGCTGTGTCGCCGTCACGCACCAGCGAAACCGTCAGCCGCGCCCAGACGATCTCCCCATCCTTACGGAAATAGCGTTTTTCAAAGGTGTAGGTATCAATCTCACCTTCCAGCAGCTGGTTTACATGCTGCAGGTCGAGGGCCAGATCGTCGGGATGGGTAATCTGCTGAAACGTCAGCCGCTTCAGCTCCTCCGCCGGGTAGCCCAGGATCTGGCAAAGCGAACGGTTCACCTGCAGCCAGTTACCCTGCGGCGCGACCAGCGCCATACCGATCGCGGAGTACTCCATCGCATGACGGAAACGGGTTTCACTGTCGGTGATATGCAGCTTTTCGCGCCGGAACGCATCCATCACCAGCGACATAATATGGCTGGGGATCAGGACCAGCAGGAAGGGTAACCAGCTGGAGACCGGGCCCAGCGCGGTGTTGTTATTCACCACGCTGACCAGGTTACAGGCCAGCAATAATGCGATAAAGCTGGCATTGAGGAAGAACAGCACAAACGCCTGCAGCTTAGGCAGGCGAACGGCGCACCAGAAGAGGATCACCACGATAAAGGTAAAGGGCCACGGCATAAAACGCAGTGCCAGGTAGCTGGCGCCTAAAGTGATAAGCAGCGTCAGCACGCACTCCGCCGGACGCAGATCGCTGAAGTGCGCGCGACGCAGCGGCCATGGCATCAGCAGTAACATCGGGCCTAACACCAGCATGCCGATGATTTCAGAGATCACCCAGGTATAGAAGAAGGGAAACGACGCATGCCCGCTGACCCTGAGCATCCACAGCGCCATCAGCCCGCCGAGCAGCGGGGTCACAATGCCCACCGACAGCACCAGCCGTGCCCAGTCGTGCAGCGAATTCAGCGGCGCACGCCGATCGAGCAGGGCGCGCAGCAGCATCCCGCCCACGCCTGCCTGCACCAGGTTGAGCAGGGCGAATTTAATGTTAGAGAGGGCAGGGCCGATGACGATGGCATTAGCGGCTGCGGTGCCAAGCACGCAGGCCGTCAGCAGCAGCGGCAGCTGACGTAACGGGCAGCGAAACACCACAATGGTCATGAAGGTGGTCGGGAACCAGAGCGGTGAAATTTTCACGCTCACCACGATCAGTTCAAGACAGAACAGCGTCAGGACAAATACCGCACAGCCCAGGAGCAGGGCCGAGAGCCAGCGGCCAGGTGTGCTATTTTGCGGGGCAAAGATCTCAATCGTCATGCAGACTTCCGGCAGGGTGCAGGGCTCCGCAATGGCGAATCAGGCACCGGTCATTCTCTGACTGCATGCTAGCACATTCGGCAAAGAAAAAAGGGAGGAAATCGAGTTTGCCCGTTATTCAGCGAATTGACGGGCAGGGAAATATCGATAGGCAGCCTGTTGATTACTGGCGAAAAAGATCGGCCCGGGTGTAGGGTTTTTCCAGACCCGCCAGGCTGGCGGAGAAGCGCTCCAGAAACTGCTGGGTAGTGGCAACGCGACCGTGACTCATCAGGACAAACGGCACGAGCAGCGCGGCCCCGATTTGCGGCCAGCTGAAGCCCTTTAGCGCGGTGCGGCGCTGGGAGATCAGAAACGCGGTGCTCAGCGTGAAGCCCAGCAGCAGACCGGTCGCCACCTCACTTTTCGAGTGTGCGTGGATAACCAGACGGGAGAAACCGACCATCAGCGGGATCAGATAGCCAACGCCAATCGCCGCCACGCGCAGCAGCGCAGGCCAGCGCCCGGAGATTAGCCACAGCATCACTGGCCACAGGGTGGCAGACATGGCGCTGTGACCGCTGAAGCCGGTAAAGTTGAAGCGGGCGCTGCCGATGCCAAAGCCCAGAAACAGAATTTTAGAGAGGCTGACGGTCAGACCGGCCAGGCCAAATGCCACAATCCAGTAAAACACCGTAAGACGGTTATCACTCTTCCACGGCAGAATCAGCGCAATAATCACCGCTGTCGGAATCAACAGCATGCTGTCGCCAAAATAGGTCAAAGTCTTCCAGTGCATACAACTCCTGATGCATCATTCGGTCGTCACGTTCGCGACACGGGTTATCTGAACGGCCCGCTGCGCAGGCCATTTTTTTCTGAGTAGGGGGTGACACTAGTTTATCGGTGAAATGAGTGGCGTCCAAAGGAGAAAGTCTGAAAAGTCGCAGACGCCATTTCTCTGGCATCAAAAGGCCGAAATCCCTATACTTAGCGCGAACACACCCTCTCCATTTCGGCCCGTCAGCTGCCCGCGTAATGTGTGACCAGTGGCAGGCTCCAGTTATCAGGTCTTAAAAAAGTATGACTGACAAGTCCCATCAGTGCGTGATTGTAGGCATTGCCGGCGCTTCCGCATCCGGTAAAAGTTTAATTGCCAGCACGCTCTATCGTGAAATCCGTGATCAGGTTGGTGGCGAGCATATCGGGGTTATCCCGGAAGATGCGTATTACAAAGATCAAAGTCACCTCACCATGGAAGAGAGGGTTAAAACCAATTATGACCATCCGAGCGCGATGGATCATGATTTACTGCTGCAGCATCTGCAGGCCGTCAAAGCCGGGCAGGATATTGAGCTGCCGGTGTATAGCTATGTCGAGCACACCCGCACCCAGGAAACGCAGATCCTCAAGGCGAAGAAGGTGATTATCCTTGAGGGGATCCTGCTGCTGACCGACGCGCGCCTGCGCCAGGAGCTCAACTTCTCCATCTTCGTAGACACGCCGCTCGACATCTGTCTGATGCGCCGTATGAAGCGTGACGTCAATGAGCGTGGCCGCTCCATGGATTCGGTGATGAGCCAGTATCAGAAGACCGTGCGTCCGATGTTCCTGCAGTTTATCGAACCGTCTAAGCAGTACGCGGATATCATCGTGCCGCGCGGCGGCAAGAACCGTATCGCCATCGATATCCTCAAGGCGAAAATCAATCAGTTTTTTGAATAGTTCACGTCCCTGAGGACGTGAGGCAGACCGGCGGCAGGCACGCCTGCCGGTTTGCTACACTCATGTCATGGAGTTACCGCAATGAGATTATGCGATCGCGATATCGAAGCCTGGCTGGACAGTGGCAAGCTGGCGATTGAGCCGCGTCCGCCGGTCGAGCGCATCAACGGCGCCACGGTCGATGTGCGCCTGGGCAATCAGTTCCGTACCTTCAGCGGTCATACCGCAGCCTTTATCGATCTGAGCGGCCCGAAACAGGAAGTGAGCGCGGCACTGGATCGCGTGATGAGCGATGAGATCGTGCTGGCGGATGGCGAAGCCTTTTTCCTGCATCCGGGTGAGCTGGCCCTGGCGGTGACGCTGGAGTCGGTGACGCTGCCGGACGATCTGGTGGGCTGGCTGGATGGTCGCTCTTCGCTGGCCCGGCTCGGACTGATGGTGCATGTCACGGCGCACCGCATCGATCCCGGCTGGCAGGGCCGGATCGTGCTGGAGTTCTACAATTCCGGTAAACTGCCGCTGGCGCTGCGTCCCGGTATGCTTATCGGCGCGCTGAGTTTCGAGCCGCTTTCTGGCCCGGCTGCGCGCCCTTATAACCGTCGTGAAGATGCCAAATATCGGGGTCAGCAGGGCGCTGACGCCAGTCGTATCGACAAAGACTGATCTGAGGGTTTGATGAAAAGAGTGATAACCACGCTGGCCATCCTGTTAGTGGTGGTCGTAACGGGAATGAGCGCGCTGGTGCTGCTGGTCAATCCCAACGACTTCCGTGCCTATATGGTGCAGCAGGTCGAACAACGCAGTGGTTATCAGCTTCAGGTCAGCAGCGATCTGCGCTGGCACGTCTGGCCGCAGCTCAGCATTCTCTCCGGCCGGATGAGTCTGACCGCGCCGGGTGCCAGCCAGCCGCTGGTCTCGGCCGACAATATGCGGCTGGATGTGGATCTCTGGCCGCTGTTATCCCATCAGCTGAGCGTCAGCCAGGTGTTGCTGAAAAATGCGGTGGTGCGCGTCACGCCAGACAGCGCTGCCCGGCTGAGCAAAAATGCTCCCCAGGGACCCCGTGATGCCGATCCGGTTGCTCCCTCCGGCGGCTGGTCGTTTGACATCGCTAAACTGCAGGTGGCAGACAGCCTGCTGATCTGGCAGCAGCCAGGCGGCGACGAATACAATTTCCGCGACCTCAACATGAACATGGAGCAGGACGCGAACAAGCAGGCGACGCTGGCGCTGAGCACCACGCTGATGCGCAACCAGCGCAACGCCACTGTCACCCTCAAAGGTCAGCTGGATGCCGCCCAGTATCCTCATCGTCTCACCGGCCAGCTCCAGCAGTTTGATTACACCCTTTCCGGTGCCGATATCCCGCCTCAGGGCATTAAAGGTTCGCTGACCCTGCAGGGTGAATGGAATGGCGACCGCCAGCAGTTTGCCTTCAGCAACCTGCAACTCACGGCTAATGACACCACGCTGACCGGTCAGGGTGAGGGTCATATTGCGCCGCCGCAGCGGCTGGCGCTGGATCTGAAAGCGACCACGCTGAACCTCGATAATCTGCTGAACGGTGCCCCCGTTGCCGAGACGCCCGGCGTGCAGCGCGCGACCGTCGCACGGTCGCCGGTGATTGCTGCGCCGCGTGAAACCCGCAATGCCGATTCCCCGCTGAACGAGATGGATCTGGCCCTGAAATTACAGGCGGACAGTGCGGTCTGGCGCGGACTGTCGCTCACCGGCCTCACCGTCGATGCCATCAACCAGCAGGGGCTGATGACCCTGAACACCCTGCGCGGCAAACTGGGCAATGGCAGTTTCTCGATCCCTGGCAGCATTGATATCCGTCAGCCGGAGACGCAGGTGGCCCTGAAGCCCCAGCTCCGGCTGATTGCCATTCAGCCGCTGCTGAAGGCATTTGCGCTGCCGGAGAGTCTGCAGGGCAATCTGAGTCTTGATGGCGAACTGGCCGGCGACACGCTGAATGTCGAGGCGGCCAAACGTCGCTGGCAGGGCAGGGCGACGATCAGCGCCAGTAACCTGAAGCTGGCTCAGATTAACCTTCAGCAGATGGTGCAGCGCGCCGTGGCGCGGGTGAGCGACAAAGTCAGCAATACTGAGAAGGCCGATGAAGGCATTGAGTCGATCAGTGCGCAGGTCGCCCTGAATAAAGGTGTGCTCAGCTTCAGCGACATCGAAGGCAATGGTCAGGATCTCGGCTTACAGGGCGCGGGCAGGGTGGATCTGGCGCAGCGTCAGCTGGACGTCACGCTGGGTCTGAAAATCAGCGGCTGGCAGGGCGACGACGCGCTGGTGAAGACGCTGTCTGCTCAGCCGATTCCGCTGCGTATGTATGGCGACTGGGACAGTCTGCAATATTCACTGCCGGTGGATGCCGTGTTGCGTGACCGGTTGCAGAGTGAAGCGAAATCCCGGCTCAATCAGTGGATCGATCGTCAGAAAAATGACGAGAACAAACAGAACCTGAAGAAAATCCTGCGCCCGTAACGGGCGCAGGATCTTACACCTCCTCAACAACAGGGGGCTGGAAGAGGATCTCCACCTTCTGAACCCGGTGGTTTTCAACCTGCAGGGTTTTCAGCAGATAGTCGCCCAGCTGCAGCGCATCGCCGGCCTGCGGGATGTGTTGCAGCTTATCCATCAGTAATCCTGCCAGCGTATGATAGTCGCGCTGTTCATCCAGCGGCAGCTTCACATAGAGCGCCAGATCTTCCAGTGGCATGTGGCCGTTAGCCACCCAGTGGCCTTCAGCCAGAATCTGAATATCGTAACGGGCGTCGATTTCACCGGCTTCGTTCGGCAGATTGCCGGCGATAGTTTCCATCACATCACTCAGGGTGACGACGCCCTCCACCGAACCAAACTCATCCACCACAAAGGCGAAGTGCGTGTGCGCCTGGCGAAACTGCTCCAGCGCCTGCAGCAGCGTCAGGCGTTCAGGAAACACCAGCGGCTGGCGGATCAGGGCGCGCAGGTCGAGCGACACATTGTGCAGTGACTGATGCAGCAGATCGATGACGTGAACCACACCCAGCGGTTCGCTGGAGTGGTCGGTAATCAGGATTCGCGTGTGCTGATTGCGGTCGAGGCGTGACATGATCTCTGCCGGGTCGTCACTGAGATCGATATGTTCGACGTCATGGCGCGAGGTCATGATGCTGTTGACGTGGCGCTGACCCAGGCCCAGCACCCGGGCAATCATCACCCGCTCCTGCCGGTTAAACAGCATGCTGTCATCGCTGTCTGCAATCAGTGACGAGGTCTTTGCGTCCAGCTCCGCCGGTTCCGCCGCGCCACGCAGCAGTCGCAGCACCGCCTCCGCCGTTCGCTGACGCAGCGGGCGGCCCGCCGAGAGGACCCGCCTGCGGTTGAAGTGAGCCAGCTGGTTCAGCGCCTCAATAATTACCGAGAAGCCAATGGCGGCGTAGAGATACCCTTTCGGGATCACAAAGCCAAAGCCCTCCGCCACCAGACTGAAGCCAATCATCAGTAAAAAGCTTAAGCAGAGGATGACAATCGTCGGATGGCTGTTCACAAAGCGGGTTAAGGGCTTACTGGCCAGCAGCATCAGCAGAATGGCAATGGTGACCGCAATCATCATGACCGGCAGGTCATTGACCATCCCGACGGCTGTAATCACGGCATCCAGTGAAAAGATGGCGTCCAGCACCACAATCTGCGCCACCACCGGCCAGAATTTAGCGCCGCCTTTTTGTTGACCGCTCTCTTCATCATGGCCTTCCAGCCGCGCATTCAACTCTGTTGTGGACTTAAATAGCAGGAAAATCCCGCCTGACAGCAGCAGCAAATCGCGCGCACTGAAGGGATGGCCCGCCAGCGTAACCCAGGGTTCCTTCAGCGTGACCAGCCACGAAAGCGAAGCCAGCAGCAGCAGCCGGCACAGCAGCGCCAGCAGCAGTCCGATCACGCGTGCCCGGTCACGAAGCGGTCCGGGAAGCTTTTCAACCAGAATGGCGATGAAGATCAGATTGTCGATACCTAAAACCAGTTCCAGAACGATTAGCGTTACTAATCCTGCCCAGAGCGAGGGATCCGCCATTACGTCCAGCATCTCGTGTTCACCTGAATATTTTAAATTGCGTTTTCTCTGATGATAGTGGAGTGGGAAGCCCGGTACAAATGGCAGGGCAGGGGCGTTGCAGCCGGATAGCCCGGATTTATCGTGCAAAAGATGAGCATAACGGTGTGACGGTTTGATTAACTCTGCAGAGGGGAGGGGAGATAATTCTTACTCATTCTGCACCGTGAAAACGATATTCACCTGCGGGGCTTATGCGATTTATCGCAGCGGGAGTATGGCATTAATCCGAATTATTACGAAAGGATTGCACTGCCTGTCTGGCTTCAATACTAATCGCTGGTAGTCTTTTTCCTAAAATAGTCCAGGGATAGCGGGACCTGCTTGTAAACAAGCCAGTAATAACTAGTATAGCAACAAGTTAGCAAACTCTTCCCCAGAGTCGTAATTTGCGTACCAATTCGACATTAATCGCAATGTCCGGATTGCGTAATTTGAGCGCGAACGTCTGTATGATGCGTTCCGGTAACGCTGACGCATTATGGGGAGCAATATGAATGATGACAGCGATATTGGCAGCGACAGCCAAGGGCGGTAGCGTGCCTGAATCGTGTTTTTCGTTGATAAAATGAGCAGCGCTGGCGGTGATTAAAGTCAGAGTAATCTGTTGGTATTCATCACAATATTATTGGATTTATGGTTAAGATCATGGGCGTAAACGCCGCAGGAGCTCCCCTTAGAAACGGCTCAGTCTGAAGAGGCTTCATCGTTCAGCGATTAAACAGGCGATAGCCGTTGCGGGTTAAAGGAAATAAAATAAAGAGTTAAATATGCGCGATACACAATTTACGTTTAAAAGTCTTATTACCAAATTAACGCTGGCCTGTTCAGATTTAATTTGTTTCAACGCAGCTTTATTTATAGCGATGATGCTAATTAATGTTCAGTCAGATTCGCCGCTGGCAGATATTTCTGAAAAAGAAATGAATCTACAAATTGCCACGCACATTTGTCTGTCAATTATTTGCATCGGCTGGTTCTGGGTAAGACTTCGTCACTACACTTACCGCAAACCTTTCTGGTTCGAATTAAAAGAAGTTTTTCGTACCATTCTTATATTTTCTGTTATTGACCTGTCGATTACCGCGCTGTCGCAGTGGCAGATGTCGCGTTTCGTCTGGCTGCTGACCTGGGTACTGGCGCTGATTTTCATTCCAACCTGTCGCGCCCTGGCAAAACGTCTGCTTAATAAAAATGGCTTGTGGAAAAAACAGACCATTATTATTGGCAGCAGCAAAAATGCCCACGAAGCCTGGCAGGCGCTGCAAAGCGAAGAGGTGATGGGCTTTGACGTGGTGGCCTTCTATGACGTTGATGGAACCTGCCCGCAGGAGATCATGAACGGCGTGCCGGTGCTGCGTGACGAGCAGGAACTCTGGCATCTGGCCAGCAGTGAAACCCAGTTCATCGTGGCGGTGGAGTTTGAGCAGAGTCAGTACCGCGATATGTGGCTGAAGTCGCTGGCGATGCACAACTGCCGTTCCGTCTCCGTTATCCCGACCCTGCGCGGTGTGCCGCTCTACGGGACCGACATGGCCTACATCTTCAGCCATGAAGTGATGATTCTGCGTGTTCAGAACAACCTGGCGAAACGCACGTCGCGCTTCCTGAAGCGGACATTCGATATTGTCGGTGCGCTGTCGATTATTCTGATGCTGATGCCTGCGCTGCTGGTGCTCGGCTTCCTGGTTGGCCGTGATGGTGGACCGCCGATTTATGGTCACGAACGTGTAGGAATGAATGGCCGTAAATTTAAATGCCTGAAGTTCCGCTCGATGGTGATTAATTCCAAAGAAGTGCTGGAAGAGGTCCTTCGTACTGACCCGATTGCACGTGCGGAATGGGATAAAGATTTCAAACTTAAAAATGATCCACGTATTACTAAAGTGGGCCACTTCATTCGTAAAACCAGTCTGGATGAGTTACCTCAACTCTGGAATGTGGTGCGCGGTGATATGAGCCTGGTCGGTCCTCGTCCGGTCATTGAAGATGAACTCTGCCGTTATGCTGGTGATGTTGATTATTACCTGATGGCTAAGCCAGGCATGACGGGATTGTGGCAGGTCAGCGGTCGTAATGATGTTGACTATGAAACCCGCGTCTATTTCGACTCGTGGTACGTAAAAAACTGGTCACTGTGGAATGACATCGCCATTCTGTTCAAAACAGTGGGTGTCGTCCTGAAACGTGACGGTGCGTATTAAGTGTGAGTCGAAAGGAGTGCGTTAACGCGCACTCAGAGGTGTTGTGCCGTTGTCAGGCGTGTCGTTGTTGGCGCCATCGTCAGGGATATCGTCGTGCATTATTAGTCTACTATGATGCACGGCACGCAGATTCGCCCTGACAGATGGCGACAACGTATAACAAGTGGAGCAAGGATAATGAACGACAGGTTCAGAGCTTAAGTCAGGCAGGATTTACTTTTTTTGTTGGACGCTTACACAGCGGCGGTTTCGCCTCTATCAATAAATAACTGATAGCGAAGATCTAAATGATTACAATCAAAATGAAATTGATACCCTTGCTGGTATCCGCCACATTCCTCAGCGGGTGTACGATCGAACCAGGTCAGCGCCTTTCTACGTCGGGAAAAGATGTCATTGAGCAGCAGGATAGCAACTTTGACATCGACAAATACGTCAACGTCTTTCCGTTAACCCCTTCACTGGTTGAGAAGATGCGTCCTAAGCCACTGGTGGCCCAGGCGAACCCGACTCTCCAGAACGAAATTCAGAACTACGAATACCGTATCGGTGTGGGCGATGTCCTGACCATCACAGTCTGGGATCACCCGGAGCTGACCACCCCAGCCGGTCAGTATCGTAGCGCCAGCGACACCGGCAACTGGGTACACTCAGACGGCACCATCTTCTATCCTTACATCGGTCGTGTGCGTGTCGCGGGCCGTACCGTCGGCGACGTTCGTAACGAAGTCGCCCGTCGCCTGGCACAGTACATCGAAAGTCCTCAGGTTGATGTCAGCATCGCCTCGTTCAAATCACAGAAAGCCTACGTGACCGGTTCTGTCACCACCTCAGGCCAGCAGCCGATTACCAACGTGCCGCTGACGATTCTGGATGCGATTAACGCCGCGGGCGGCCTGGCTGCCGATGCAGACTGGCGTAACGTCGTGCTGACGCACAACGGTCGTGAGCAGCGTGTCTCTCTGCAGGCGCTGATGCAGAATGGCGACCTGAGCCAGAACCATCTCCTCTATCCGGGCGATATCCTCTACGTTCCGCGTAATGACGATCTGAAAATCTTCGTCATGGGCGAAGTGAAGCAGCAGGCGACCCTGAAAATGGACCGCAGCGGCATGACGCTGGCGGAAGCGCTGGGTAATGCGGCCGGGATGGATCAGACCACCTCTGACGCCACCGGTGTCTTCGTTATCCGTCCACTGCACGGTACCGATCGCAGCAAGATTGCCAACATCTATCAGTTGAACACCAAAGATGCGGCATCCATGGTGATGGGCACCGATTTCCAGCTTCAGCCTTACGACATCGTTTATGTCACCTCTACACCGCTGACGCGCTGGAACCGTGTGATCTCGCAATTACTGCCAACCATTGCGGGTATCAACGATGTGAGCGAGAGCGCGCTGCGTATCCGCAACTGGTCGAACTAAGGTCTGACCATGATTACGTCCGTGTTAGTCGTTTGCGTCGGCAATATCTGCCGCTCTCCCACCGGAGAGCGCCTGTTTAAACGCGCGCTGCCCGATTTGGATGTTCGCTCTGCTGGCCTGGGGGCGCTGGTAGGCCACCCGGCTGACCAGACAGCCTCTGACGTCGCCGCTGCGCAGGGTCTGTCGCTGGACGGTCACCAGGCGCAGCAGCTGACGGCCGAGATGTGCCGTCAGGCCGATCTGATTCTGGTGATGGAAAAGCGACAGATTGAACAGGTGAATCGCATCGACCCCGCTGCGCGTGGCAAAACCATGCTGCTTGGGCACTGGCTCAATCAGAAAGAAATTGCGGATCCGTATCGAAAAAGCCGTGAGGCCTTTGAAGAGATTTACGGGTTACTGGAAAACGCTACCCAGAAGTGGGTCAACGTATTAAGCCGATAGTTGGGATTATCCATGAATATAAAAAATAAGGTCAGAACCGCGCCGGGAGAGGAGTCGAATGGATGGGATCTGGCGCATCTTGTGGGACAGCTAATTGATCATCGCTGGATCATTGTTGCCGTTACCGCTTTTTTCATGCTGGCGGGAACACTCTACACACTGTTTGCGACACCGATTTACAGCGCAGATGCGCTGGTTCAGGTTGAGCAGAAGAACGCCAGCACCGTTCTGAACGAAATTGACAGCATTCTGCCACCGACCCCGGCGTCTGATACGGAAATCGAGATCCTCGAATCCCGTATGGTCATCGGCAAAACGGTTGACGATCTGGGTCTGGATACCGTGGTTGAGCAGAACTACTTCCCGGTTATCGGTAAGGGTCTGTCGCGCCTGATGGGGAATAAACCTGCCAGCATCGCGATTTCCCGCCTGGAAATCCCACGCACCATCGACAAGCGTAACGTGGAACTGGAAGTGACCGGCCCGCAGAGCTACACCGTTTCTAAAGATGGTGATGAGCTGTTCAAAGGTAAAGTCGGTCAGCTGGAGTCGCACGGCGACGTCACCATGCTGGTCAGCGAGATCCACGCTGACGAAGGCACCAGCTTCACCGTCACCAAGCTGAACGACCTGCAGGCGATCCGTTCTGTTCTCTCCAACCTGACCGTGGCTGACAAAGGTAAAGATACCGGCGTGCTGGGTCTGGAGTACCTGGGTGAAGATCCGGAGCAGATCAGCAAAGTCCTGAATCAGATCGTGAACAACTATCTGCTGCAGAACGTTGAGCGCAAGTCTGAGCAGGCCGAGAAAAGTCTGGAGTTCCTGCGCACTCAGCTGCCTGCCGTTCGCAGCAAGCTGGATGATGCGGAAAACAAACTGAACGCCTTCCGTCGTCAGAACGAATCGGTTGACCTGTCACTGGAAGCGAAATCTGCCCTGGACTCTTCTGTCAGCGTGCAGAGCCAGCTGAACGAACTGACCTTCCGTGAAGCGGAAGTCTCTCAGCTGTTCACCAAAGATCACCCAACCTACCGTGCGCTGCTGGAAAAACGTAAAACGCTGGAGAATGAGCAGGCTCAGCTGAACAAGAAAATCTCTGGCATGCCTCAGACTCAGCAGGAAATCCTGCGTCTGACCCGTGACGTTCAGTCTGGTCAGGAGATCTACATGCAGCTGCTGAACCGTCAGCAGGAGCTGGGCATCAGTAAAGCGAGCACCGTGGGTGATGTCCGCATCATCGACAGCGCGCAGACAGCAAACGCGCCGGTCGCACCGAAGAAGATGCTGATCATCGCCGCAAGCCTGATTCTGGGTCTGTTCGTATCGGTCGGTCTGGTTCTGCTGAAAGCGCTGCTGCATCACGGCATCGAGAACCCGGATCAGCTGGAAGAGCTGGGCATGAATGTCTATGCCAGCGTGCCTCTGTCAGACTGGCAGCGTAAGAAGGATACTGAAGCCCTGGCGCGTCGCGGCAGCAAGGTGAAAACCGATCCGCACGAAACGCTGCTGGCGCTGGGTAACCCGACTGACCTCTCTATCGAAGCGATTCGTAGTCTGCGTACCAGCCTGCACTTCGCCATGATGGAAGCGAAAAACAACATCCTGATGATCACCGGTGCCAGCCCGGGTATTGGTAAAACCTTTATCTGTGCCAACCTGGCGACCCTGGTCGCGAAAGCGGGTCAGCGTGTCCTGTTCATCGATGGCGACATGCGTCGTGGCTACACCCACGAGCTGCTGGGCGCGGATAACAAATCAGGCCTGTCCAACGTCCTGTCCGGTAAAACCGAGTTCAGCCCGGCGCTGATTCAGCAGGGGGTATACGGTTTCGACTTCCTGCCTCGTGGTCAGGTGCCGCCGAACCCGTCTGAGCTGCTGATGCATCGTCGCATGGGTGAGCTGCTGGACTGGGCGAGCAAGAACTACGACCTGGTATTAATCGATACGCCACCTATCCTGGCCGTTACCGATGCGTCAATTATCGGTAAGCTGGCAGGCACCTCGCTGATGGTGGCGCGTTTCGAAGCCAACACCACGAAAGAAGTGGACGTCAGCTTCAAACGCTTTGCCCAGAACGGTATTGAGATTAAAGGTGTGATCCTCAACGCCGTGGTGCGTAAAGCGGCCAACGCGTATGGCTATGGTTACGACTACTACGCCTACGACTACGGCAAGACCAACAAAAGCTGATCATTGAGTAAGCAACAGGGGGCGGTCTGACCGCCCCTTTTTATCGTCCCTTTGAATGACGACACGCATCAATTGACACAGGTTATTCTGTCCGGACCCGGAAAAGCGATAAAACGATAAATCGCATGGCGAGCGTCACTCAACAGACTTCATCTCCAGCAGGGCATCGCCCGCACGTCATTTGTGATCGTGCTCTCTGGCTCGCGGAAAAGCCGGCCGGGAAGGCGAAGCAGGATGATTGCTGGCATGAGAACTTGTGGAATTAAGGAATCACACCATGGCTCCCTATTGGTATGTATCAGGCTTTTTACTGCTGCTTGCGCTGTTTGAAATCGCGCTAAAAAAAGACGAACGCACAAATCATATTCTGACCTGGCTGCTCTGCGTGGCCGCCATACTGTTGATTGTTTTCGGGGGGATTCGCGGTCTCGGCACCGGCATGGATGATTTCCAGTATCGGAGTTTCTTTGAAGACTTTGTCAGACGTATCGAGATTAACGGCTTCTTTAAAACCGTCGCATTTTTCCGTTATGAACCGCTGATTTTTGCGATCGCCTGGCTGACCAGCCTGTTTTCGCACAATGCCAGCATCTTTCTGTTTGTCTTCTGCGCCATTGCCGTTTTCATTAACACTTACTTTTTCCGGAAGATGTCACCCTATCCGGTGCTGGCGCTGATGCTCTATTCGGCGCACATCTTTATCAACAAAGACATCAACCAGATTCGTTTTGGCCTGAGCTCGGCGCTGTTCCTTGGCGTCCTGTGGTCGATCTATCTCAAGCGCTACTGGTGGGCGTTTGCCTTCTTCGTGCTGTCATTCACCAGTCACAACACCGGAATCATGGTCGTGACGCTGGTGCCGTTCCTGTTTATTCGTGACTGGCGCTGGTGGCCGGTGATCATCATCGTGGCCAGCCTGCCGCTCTCCGTCGTGGGCGGTTCCAGCTTTATTGCCCTGATTGCCGGACATCTGGGATCGCTGGGTGAGAGGGCGTCGGGCTATAACAATGACCCCTCTTATGCGATGGGTGGCAGTATCCTGGCGGTGTCGAACCTGAAAAACATCATGCTGGTGTTTGTGTTTTTCTATTTCATGCTGACCGATGAACTGAAGCGCGAAAATTACGCCCAGTATCGTCTTAACTATCTGCTGATTTTAAGTTTTGCCATCGGCGGCGCGATCAGGATCTTCCTGTACAACTTCCCATCCGGTTCGCGTCTGTCTAACTATCTGCAGCAGGTTGAACCGATCATCCTGACCTCGCTGATTTATCAGGCCAGACGGTCATGGAAACCCGCGCTGTTTGGCATGCTGGTGTTCTTCCTGCTCTATTACCTCTACTACAACACCATTTCAACCAAGCAGGCGGTGACCGGCTATGAAGTGGCGCGGGAGTTTTGGTTGATTCACTGATTACCGGGCGGCTGGACTCTCCAGAGAGGCAGCCGCCTGTCAGATCCCCGGTTTTTCTTCGACGGTTGTCGACTGAACTGTTTATTTTTTGAATTATTTTGATGAGGTGCTGGCCATGAAGGACATTCGTTTCTCTATCGTAATTCCGGCTTATAACGCGTCAGAATCGATTGTCACGACGCTGGATTGCGTTAAAGCTCAAACGTATCGCAATTTTGAGGTCATCATCGTTGATGATAAGTCGGCGGATGCCGCAGCGCTGGCGGACGTTGTTCGCAGCGAACGCTATCAGGAGCTGGATATCAATCTGGTGCTCTCTGAGGTGAAACTTAACGGCGCCGGTGCGCGCAACAAAGGCATTGAGCTGGCCACCGGCGACTATGTCAGCTTCCTGGACGCCGATGACGAGTGGGCCGCTGACAAACTGCAGCAGGTGAGCGAGAAAATCGCGCAGCTGGAGGGGCAGGGCAGACAGAAATTTGTCATCTTCAGTCAGGTCAATATCTATCAGGATGGATCGTTCCTGAAAGTGATGCCGATGCAGCCACCAGGCAAAAACGAAACCGTCGCTGAGTATCTGTTCGGCTGCTACGGTTTCATCCAGACCAGCACCATCGTGCTGAAGCGGGAAGACGCGGCAAAAATTCAGTTCGATACCCGCTATATCCGCCATCAGGATTATGATTTCTGCATTCGTGCCGACCGCATGGGCTATGACTTCGTGATGATTGCCGCGCCGCTGGCGAACTATCATCTGGTCACCAAATTTGGCTCCAAGCACAAAGGCGAATCGGTGAAATATTCGATGTTCTGGCTTGATACCATGAAGCCGCATCTGACCCCGCGTGATATCCACACCTACAAAGCCTTTAAGCTGCCGCTGCGCTACAAGATGGATGGCAAGTCGCTGATGGCGAGCCTGAGCTTTGCCCGCTACTTCTTCCTCACCAACAAAGATAACCGTGCCTATTTCATGAACCGGGTCAAAGACAAAGTCAGAGCACGTTTCGGTGGTGAGAAAGCGATCTCCTGACGCGCGGCGCGTCCCGCTCTGCTCCTGATATCAGGAGCCACTCTCTTTTCATTTAATTCAGGGTTGAAGATGAAGACTTCTGTTGGAACCGTTGGCATTGTGATGCCTATGTATAATGCCCGTCAGACGGTATTACGCGCCGTGCAATCGGTGATCAACCAGCACTATACCGACTGGCACCTCTATCTGGTCAACGATAAATCCACTGACGACTCGCTGGCGTTTGTGCGCGAGCACTGCCAGGACCCGCGCATCACCATTCTGGACAACGCGGTCAACATGGGCGCAGCAGAGACCCGCAACGTCGGGCTGCGTGCGGCCACGGAAGAGATCATCGCCTTCCTCGACAGTGATGATGAATGGCATGCGGATAAGCTGACTCAGCAGGTGGCCGCCATTGAGGCCGGTGATGATTTTGTCATTACCGAGTATCACTACAAAACCCGCAAGGCTGAGCACGACATCACCTACGGCAAACCTTATCTGCAGCAGGAAAATTTCGTGAAAAAGCAGTATCGCGTCTGCTTCTCTTCCGTCTGCTTCCGCCGCCCGCCTCAGGGACTCTTCTTCCAGCGCAAAGGGCACGAAGATTTCCTGTTTCTCTATGAGTTGTTCACCCGCTACAAGCAGGCACGCGTAATTCAGACGATTCTGGTCAACTATTACGAGTTAGGGGATTCCCTTTCACGTAATAAGAATAAAGCGGCCCAGTGGCACCTCGAATTATTAAGAATTATCTATAAAAACAATCCTTTAAAAATCTATTACTATTACGCCTGGTATATGGTGAATGGTGTGCTGTTTACCCTTAAGCATCGTTAAGCCCGTCGGCAGGATTGTCTTTAAAATTTGAGGTGGATAGCGTTTCATGAAAAAAATTGTCCTGGTGATCAAAGATGCTTACTCCTATGCGGGCACCGAGAACATCTGTAACTTTATGTCAGAATGTCTTGGCGAAACGCATGACGTCACCATCTACTCGCTGGAAGGCAGCGGAAAAACCTTCTACCCGTTTGAGCATGTCAAAGAGATTGTCAGCTTTGAAGGGCAGAGCAACCCCATCAAAAGCGCGGTTGCCCGAATCCATGAAGAGGGTTTCGACACCGTCTTCCTGATCAGCATGGGCCGCCTGAGCGTGATGTTCGCCTTCTGGAATCTGCTGCTGATGAAGAAGAAGCGTGGCAAAGCCTACGCCTGCGAACACATCGCCATTAACTCCTTCAGCAAACCGATTAAGTTCCTCAAGTTCCTGCTGCTGCGCTACTACGACCGCGTGATTGTTCTGACCGACAAAGATCATCAGGTGTTCAGCCGCTGGCGCATTCCCAGCATGCAAATCCCCAATCCGGTGGTTTACAAAGGCTATCAGCGCCAGACCCGCTCCCGTCAGGCGCTGGCCGTCGGACGTCTGGATAACCAGAAGGGGTTTGACCTGATGCTGGATATCTGGCGCGACTTTGCCAGAAAACACCCGGACTGGACGCTGGTGATTGCCGGTGACGGTGAACTGCGTCAGCAGCTGCACGATCAGGCGGCAGTGCTGGGGATCACGGACAGCGTGAAGTTTGTCGGCAAGGTCAGCAACATCAATGACTACTATCGCGACAGCGACATGGCGCTGATGACCTCCCGCTATGAAGGATTACCGCTGGTGCTGCTGGAAGCCAAATCCTGGTCACTGCCGGTCGTCGCCTACGACTGCCCGACCGGGCCTCAGGAGATCATCAACCACGGCGAAGATGGTTTCCTGGTGCCCATGAATGACAAAGCCACGTTTCTGGCGCGAATGGAGCAGCTGGCGACAGATGATGCGCTGCTCTATGCCATGAGCGAAAAAACGAAACAGACCGCGCTGAAATTCGACGGTAATCAGATCAAAAAAAGCTGGCTGTCATTGGTTTAACCGGAGCTGGAAACGCTCACTTGCGACGTGCCTCAGGGACACCGCCATGGCCAATGGCCTTATTGACTACGGGAATTGATGCATGAAAAGAAGAGAAGTGTTACAGACCGCCGCCTCCGCTCTGGTGGGGGCTCTCTCCGTGAGCACCTTTTCCAGCTACGCTGCTAAAAGTAACGGCATTGCCCTGAAACCGGTTGATGCCACCGCCGTGCCGAAAGGAGACGTGCCGATCCTGACGCCGGAAAATGTTTACGCGATGCCACCGCAGTTCTGGCAGAGCTTTGAGGGTAAGCTCTGGATTGGTAAAGCCGGTGTGGATGCCAGCAAGCCTGGCAACCAGATTCCGGTCTTCCTGCGTGACGCCAGCGGTAAGGTCTCCGAGATTGCTCAGCCTATCGCGTTGAACAAGGGCAACTTTGCGCAGTTTATCCAGGATAATGCTGCGCTGATTGCCGATCCTTCGCATTCGATGACGGTAGAAGATAATAACGGGCAGACTCTGTTTAACATCCCGGATGTCAGTCGCCCGGGCGCCGCTGATTTCAGTCAGCGCCTGTCTCAGCCGGCGGGTTATCAGCTGATTGGCGAGATCCCGTCCGTGGCGGAGTTACGCAAGACCCGTCCGCTGTTTGAAGGGGCTAAGATCAAACTCAAAAGCTGGCACGAAGGACGGGAAGTGGGCGGCGGCGAGTTCGTCGGCAGCTTCCAGCCCGCGCAGAATGATGGCGGCGTCAACTTTGCCGGTGACGGCTTTCACTGGCGTCGTGTGGTAGACGATTTCAACCGCCTGACGCTGTTTGATTTCGGTGCCATCGCCGATGGGAAAACTGATACGGCACCCGCCATTATGGCGATGTTCCAGTGGTCGCAGCAGGCGAACCAGCAGATCTGCGTTCAGTTCCCGGCCGGGACCTTTATGGTCTCCGCCTGCAACCTGGGCGACAAGTATCTCAACTTCTTCCGCATGTCCGGTGCGATGGTCAACTTTGGTTACTTCCCGGCGACCACCCTCGTTTCCGATGGTAAGTCAGAGTTCGTCTTCCAGATGAATGCCCGCCGGGTTGAGCTTTCCAACCTGATCTTCAACGGCAACAGCGATAAGAGTCCGAACCAGCAGGGCTTTTTCCATAACATCTGTCCGGGCGGACAATATTTCCGGGGTGCCTGCCTGCGCTTTAACGCCGTCGGCGGTACCGCGATCAGCCTGCAGGATACCCTCGATTGTAAAATCGACCAGTGGTACGCCTCCCGCTGCAGCGGCGACGTCATCAAGTCGGGGTGGTCAGGACAGAAGCAGGGCAAATGGGACCACAGCACCGCTATCGAGCTGTCGAACTTCAACGCGCAATACTGCCGTGGGGGCAAAGTCCTCAACCTGCCGCGCTGCGGTCAGTCGATTATCCACAACGGCTGGATTGAGCACTGTGACAACCCGGGCGATCTCTCCAACGGTCAGTGGATCGTTGATGCGCTGAGCCTGGAGGATTGTAAGAACCCGCTGATTGCCCACAACACGCGTCTGAATATGCGCCAGACCAGCCTGCAGTCGGGCAGCTGGATCGATAACTCGATGCAGGGCGATCGTCTGCTCAGCATCTGGGAGATGGGGTCGACCCGCGTTGAATCTTACGGCGTCGCGCTGGATGGCAGCCTGAAATACAACTACATCACCTCGCGCTGGCGTCTGGAGAACAACACCAACCAGGAGACCTGGTTTGATCTCGGCAGCCTCTACTCACCCACGGTGGGCGACTCCTGGGAGATCGAAATCTTTGGTCAGGCGCAGTTCAGCAACGGCAGCGGCGACAAGCCCCTGATGAACCTGATCAGCGACAAAACCACCGGTGGCCGCGCCGTGATCCACGTGCAGCGCAAGAAAGACCTCTCTGAAGCGAGCTGGTCAGCCGAAGGCAGCAGCCCGGTCCTCGATGTGCGCTATGTCGCTGAACATGACACCGACGTTCGCCTCTTCGTCAAACTGGCGGGCTGGACGCCATCGGCCGCCGTGCTGGTGAAAACCACCGGCAAGGATCGCTTTGTTACCGGTCGCTGTGCGCGCGTTAACGCGCGGATGGAGCCAGGCAATCCGCCGGCGGGCGATAAGACCAAACGCGCGCCGCAGCGCTTCAGTCTGCACAACGGCAAAGCGGGTGTCGGGGCCAACGAGCAGGGCGACCTGCTGATGGCGTCGCGTCCGCTTTCTGCCGACCAGGTCGATACCAGCAAGCCGGAAGGCTTTGTTTCCGTGGTCATCAACGGGAAACAGGTTGCCCTGCCTTACTTTGCCATTAAGTCCTAACCCTTGCATGACGGCCGCCACAACGGAGGCGGCCGGTTTTAACAGGAGCGGTACCTTTGGGTGCGTTATCCCGTAAGCATTATTTTGAACAGAGCTCATTTTGCCCATGACGGATCCGGGCGGCTTACAGAATTAAAAAAATTTATTCGGAGTTGTTATGAAAATTTTATTGGTGGGTAACCATACGTGTGGGAATCGTGGGGATGGCGCGATTCTTCGTGGACTGATTGATTCTATGAAGTCTGCACGCAGTGATTTAGACATTGATGTGATTAGCCGTTATCCAACCAGCTCCGGTTATCTGCTCCAGCAGGATATTCAGCAGGATGCGCTGTTTCTGCACAACAGCAAGTCAGGCAAAGGTCTGGTCGGTTCGTTTAAGCGTAAAGTCGCGAACCGTCTGATGCCCGACATCATGATGGCGCACCTGGGCAAGGGCGGCGTCTTTAAGTCGTTTGCCGTGCCACCGCACCTCAAAGCCTTTACCGAAAGCCTGGCGAAATATGACGCCATTATTCAGGTTGGCGGGTCATTCTTCGTCGATCTCTATGGCGTCACCCAGTTTGACCACGCGCTTTGTGCGCTGATGGCGAAAAAGCCTATTTACCTGATTGGTCACTCGGTGGGTCCGTTCCAGAACCCGCGCGTCAATGCGCTGGCGAACTTTGTTTTTGACCGCGTTAACAGCCTGGTTCTGCGTGAGTCGGTCAGCCTCGATCTGATGAAACGTGATGGCGTGACCAGCTCGAAAGTCGCGGCCGGCGTCGACACCGCTTTCCTGGTGCGCGCGCGGGAAGTGGAAAATCCGAGCCATAACCTGCTTCACTGGCAGGGGATTATCAGCAGCCGTAAAACCATCGCCATCACCGTGCGCGAACTGGCGCCGTTTGATAAACGTCTGGGCGTCACACAGAAAGAGTATGAAGCAGCCTTTGGTCGGGTGATCAATGCGATGATCGCAGAAGGCTACCAGGTCGTGGCGTTCTCCACCTGTACCGGCATCGACAGCTATGCCAAAGATGACCGCATGGTGGCACTGACCCTGCGCGATCACGTGGAGCAGCCTGAGCATTACCATGTCATCATGGATGAGTTTAATGACCTGGAGCTGGGCATCCTGCTGAGCCACTGCCATCTGACCATTGGTACCCGCCTGCACTCGGCGATTATCTCCATGAACTTTGGCACCCCGGCCGTGGCGATCAACTATGAGCACAAGTCGATGGGTGTGATGAACCAGCTGGGTCTGCCGCAGATGGCAACCGATGTGAAAAGCCTGATGGATGGCTCGCTGATCGACAAGGTGAAAAGTGTGCTTGCCGACTACGACAACATTAAGCTGAAGGTCAATACGGCCGTTGCGAATGAAAGGGAAATTGGCAACCGGATCACTGAAGAGATTCTCAAAGTATTAGGGTAATGTGATGAAACTGACTTTTTTCACCATGCGTTTCCCGGTTGCCTCTGAGACATTCGTTCTGAATCAGGTAACCCATTTTATTGATGCCGGTTACGAGGTGGAGATTATTTCAGTCTTTCCCGGCGATTTAGTGAACCGGCACGCCGCGTTTGATGAATATGGTCTGGCGGCGAAGACGCATTATCTGCTGCCGGAAGAGAAGATCTCGATTGTCGATAAGCTCAACCAGCGCATCAGGCTGGTGCTGCCGAACGTGACCAAACCGTCGCTGCTGCGTTCGCTGAACATGCGTCGTTACGGCGCGCAGTCCAGCAAGCTGCTGCTGCCGTCGATCGTGGCCAACGCGAAGCAGACCTTCACCGCGGATGTTTTCCTGGTGCATTTCGGCTATGCCGGTGCGCTGGCGAACAAGCTGCGTGAGCTGGGCGTACTGAAGGGCAAGCAGGCGACCGTGTTTCACGGCGCCGATATTTCCCGTCGTCACATTCTGGAAGAGCACAAGCTCGACTACGTCAACCTGTTCCGCCAGAGCGAACTGATGCTGCCAATCAGCCACCTGTGGGAAAACAAGCTGATTGAGATGGGCTGCCCGCCGGAAAAAATTCATGTGACACGCATGGGGATTGAGCCAGAGAAGTTTAACTTCCAGCCGCGTCAGGCATTTCACAAGCCGCTGCGTATCGTCTCGGTGGCGCGCCTCACCGAGAAGAAAGGGCTGGATGTGGCGGTGAAAGCCAGCGCCATCCTGAAGCAGCGGGGCGGTCAGTTCCAGTACACCATCATCGGCAATGGCGATCAGGATGAGATGATGCGTGATTTCATCGCCCGCGAGGGGATGGAAGATTGCGTCAGTATGCCGGGCTTCAAACCGCAGGAGGAGATCCGTCGCGCGCTGAGCGAAGCGGACATCTTCCTGCTGCCCTCCAAAACTGCCGCCGATGGTGACATGGAAGGGATTCCGGTTGCGCTGATGGAGGCGATGGCGGTCGGCCTGCCGGTGGTCTCCACCTTCCACAGCGGTATTCCCGAACTGATTGAGAACAACGTCTCCGGCTGGCTGGTGGAAGAGGACGATCCCGAGGCGCTGGCAGAGACGCTGCTTAAGCTCTCTGAGGGCGAAGTGGATGTGGCCCCGGTGGTCGCTGCTGCGCGGCATAAAGTTGAGACGGAGTTCAATCAGCATATCGCCTACGGCGAACTGGCACAGATTCTGGAGCGACTGGTGTGAGTGGATTTAAGTCACAGGCGATTTGGCTGTTTGGCAGCACCTGCTTTTCTGCGGTGCTGCAGGTTGCACAGCTGAGCTTTCTCGCCCGCAAACTGGAAACCCACGAGCTGGGACTGCTGGCCATCATCAACGCCATTCTGGCGGTGGCGGGTGTCCTGCAGGATATGGGGATGAGCAGTTATCTGGTGCATCGCCAGAACATCACCCGCCGTGAGCAGAGCACCATCTACTGGGTTAACGTATCACTCAGTCTCTGCACCGGCCTGATCATGCTGTTGATCGCTTTCCCGGTGGCCTGGTTCTATCACCTGCCAGAGCTGACGGGGCTGATCATGCTGACCAGTCTCAACTTCCTCGTGCTGGGACATCTGTCGCAGTACCAGGCGCACTACATCAAGACCAAGCGGATGGTGTCGCTGGCGAAGATTGAGATGGGCACCAAGCTGTTTGCCTTCCTCTGTGTGGTGGCAATGCTGGAGTTCACCTCACTGACCGTAGCGGCAGCGATTCTCGGCCTGTTCATCAATGCCTTTACCCGTATCCTCTGTATGATTGCATTGGGTGAGAAGTCATGGCGCCCTACCTGGGAGTTCGACAAAGCGACCTTCTTCGGGGCGATTCGCTACGGCAGCTACCAGCTTGGCTCCCAGACCATTAATCAACTGCGCACCCAGGCGGATGCGCTGGTGGTCGGTAAGGTGATGGGCGCAGAGATGCTGGGTGTCTACTCGCTGGCGAAAGAGCTGGTGCTGCAACCGCTGAAACTGGTGACGCCGGTCATCAACCGTCTGGCGCTGCCGCGCTTTGCTGAGAAACAGCACGATGCCGAGCAGCTGAAAAAGCTGTTCCTCAAGGGAACGCTGGGGATCATGCTGTTCAGCAGTGCCATGTATCTGGTCATTGGCATCTTCTCGCCGGTGATCGTCCGTATACTTTATGGCGCATCTCACGAGCAGGTTTACCACCTGATCCCGCTGATGCTGCTGTTCGGTATGCTGCGGCCGATGGGGGGACTGACCGGTGCCATTTCGCAGGCTAACGGACGCACCAACGTCGAGTTCTACTGGAACATCGTGGCGAGTATCGTGGTGCTGGGCGTGCTGGCGACCACCTTTATCTGGCCTAACGTACTCTATGTGGCGCTGACGCTCTCCATCTCGCAGATCCTGATCTCGGCACTGGCACACCCGTTCTTTATCAAGCCGGTGATTGGCATTCGCTTTATGCCCTATGCCCGGCAGTGGGTGGCGGTGTCGGTGGTCTTTGTCGGCCTGATGGTGCTGGTGAACCACTTCAATCTCTTCATCATGCCGGAGTGGTTTGAAGGCTGGCTGTAATCATCACACAGCGATATCAACGGGCGACCTCAGGGTGGCCCGTTTTCATTTATGGCTGGTCTCAGCCATGCAACGAACAGTGCTGCAGATCACAATAGCAATCTGCGATTACTGATTGTCTTTACTCAGTTTATGGTATCGCTGGCAATGGGCAAAATGCCGAATTTCTAAGTTATGACAGAGAGTTACTGTCCGCTTTTCAGATAAAGATTATACTTGCTCTTCCGGCCGATCCTGCATAATCGACCCACATCTTCATTTTATTAAACGGAATAAATATGACCAAGCTTAAAGCAGTAATCCCGGTTGCGGGCCTCGGTATGCATATGCTCCCTGCGACTAAAGCCATTCCGAAAGAGATGCTGCCTGTCGTCGACAAACCGATGATCCAGTACATCGTTGACGAATGTGTTGCCGCAGGTATTAAAGAGATCGTGCTGGTCACGCATGCATCGAAAAATGCGGTAGAGAACCACTTCGATACCACTTATGAACTGGAAGCGCTGCTGGAAGCGCGTGTGAAGCGTCAGCTGCTGAGCGAAGTGCAGTCTATCTGCCCGCCGGGCGTGACCATCATGAACGTGCGTCAGGCACAGCCGCTGGGTCTGGGCCACTCGATTCTCTGCGCCCGTCCGATGATCGGTGATAATCCGTTTGTCGTGGTGCTGCCGGATGTGCTGCTGGATGATTCCACTGCTGACCACCTGCGTTATAATCTCGCGGCGATGGTTGCCCGTTTTGAAGAGACCGGCCACAGTCAGGTTCTGGCACAGCATATGCCTGCCTCCGACCTCTCTGAGTACTCCGTGATCACCACCGAAGAGCCGATCAACAACCCAGGCGATATCAGCCGTATCACCAACTTTGTTGAGAAGCCGGAGCATCCGGCTGAGCTGAACTCTGACCTGGCTGCGGTAGGACGCTATGTGCTCTCTGCGGACATCTGGGCTGAACTGGAGCGCACTGAACCGGGTGCCTGGGGCCGTATCCAGCTGACCGATGCGATCGCCAGCCTGAGCAAAAACAAACCTGTTGATGTTTCACTGCTGACCGGCCACAGCTTCGACTGCGGTCGTAAACTGGGTTACATGCAGGCGTTCGTCTCTTACGGACTGCGTAACAACGCCCAGGGCCGCGATTTCCGCGAAGCGATTCAGAACATCCTGGCAAAACAACAGTAATTATTTTGCCGCGCACTGCGCGGCAGCTTACAAGGAGTGCACATGGCTATTTTGGTAACGGGCGGGGCAGGCTATATCGGTTCCCATACCGTACTGGCGCTGCTGCAGCGCGGTGATGATGTAGTGGTGCTGGATAACCTTTGCAATGCCTCACGCGAAGCGATCAACCGCGTTGAAAAGCTGGCGGGGAAGAAAGCGACCTTCGTCGAAGGCGACATCCGTGACCGCGCCTGCCTGCGCGACCTGTTTGCCTCAAACAGCATTTCCGCCGTCATTCACTTCGCCGCGCTGAAAGCGGTCGGTGAGTCGACGCGTATGCCTCTGGAGTACTACGAGAACAACGTCGCGGGTACGGTAGTGCTGCTGGAAGAGATGCGTAACGCGGGCGTCTGGAACTTCATCTTCAGTTCGTCTGCCACCGTTTATGGCGCGGATGCACCGGTTCCCTATGTGGAAACGACCCCGATTGGCGGCACCACAAGTCCTTACGGCACTTCTAAGCTGATGATCGAGTTCGTCATGCGCGACTTTGCTAAGGCAGAGCCGAAGTTTAAGGCGATTGCGCTGCGCTACTTCAACCCGGTTGGCGCGCATGAGTCAGGCGAAATCGGCGAAGACCCGACCGGCATCCCTAATAACCTGCTGCCTTACATCGCACAGGTCGCGATTGGTCGTCTGGAGAAGCTGGGTGTGTTTGGCGGTGACTACGATACGCCAGACGGCACCTGCCTGCGTGACTACATCCATGTGGTTGACCTGGCTGAAGGACACCTGAAAGCGCTGGACCATCTGAGCAAAGTTGAGGGCTACACCGCCTTTAACCTCGGCGGCGGTAAAGGCTTCTCGGTTCTGGAAATGATCAAGGCGTTTGAGCAGGCCTCCGGCAAAGCGATTCCGTTTGAGATCAAACCCCGTCGTGACGGCGACCTGCCTGCCTTCTGGGCGGATGCGTCCCTGGCGAACCGTGAGCTCGACTGGCGCGTGACGCGCGGCATCGATGAGATGATGCGTGATACGTGGAACTGGCAGAGTAAGAACCCGGATGGGTTTCGGTAGTTGAAAAAAGGCGAACGGAGGTTCGCCTTTTTTAATGTTTACATTGAAATATCTTATCGACCCTTTCTCACTATTCTGATTGTCTCGTCCTGGCACATCAGTAACCATCCCCTGCGTCAGTCAAGCGCTCATAAGTTGAACTAACACCTGTTAAACAAACGCATTTTATTCGTAATAGCCATACCTGAGTGATAGAATTTGCGATTGTTGAATGATAAACCCACTTAAACAATTTCATTAATAAAGTGATATCAATCAATGAAATGCTGATCGTGAAGCGAGTGCTCGGTATCAGCATAGTCATTCGTCTGAAGACAATCAGCATTGTGGGAGCTGTAACCCAGGGGCGGTAGCGTGCTCTGGACGCATATGATTGTCTGCATTTTATACAGGCACCCATGCCTCAGATAGCTTGTCAGGAATAAACACGTTATGAAGATACTTATCACTGGTGGTGCAGGTTTTATCGGTTCGGCAGTTGTCCGTCATGTTATTAACAATACGAATGATGAAGTTATAAACGTTGATAAACTGACTTATGCAGGCAACCTGGAGTCATTAAAAGACGTCAGCGACAGCTCCCGCTACACGTTCAGACAGGTTGATATCTGTGATGGACAGGCTGTCACTGACGTACTGAATGAATTTCAGCCTGATGCCATCATGCACCTGGCCGCTGAAAGCCATGTTGACCGTTCAATTACTGGTCCGGCAGAGTTTGTTCAGACGAACGTGGTAGGCACCTATGCTCTGTTAGAGGCGGCACGTCATTACTGGAGTGCCTTACCTGAAGCACGAAAAAATGCCTTCCGTTTTCACCATATCTCGACGGATGAAGTTTATGGTGATCTGCCGCATCCGGATGAAATGGATGGCGAGCTGCCATTGTTTACCGAAGAGACACCTTATGCGCCGAGCAGCCCTTACTCCTCGACTAAAGCTGCCAGCGATCATCTGGTTCGCGCATGGGGCCGCACCTACAAGTTGCCGGTGATTGTCACTAACTGCTCAAACAACTATGGTCCTTATCACTTCCCGGAAAAATTGATCCCGCTGATCATCAGCAATGCGCTTGAAGGCAAACCACTGCCAATCTACGGTAAAGGCGATCAGATCCGTGACTGGCTCTATGTTGAAGACCACGCGCGCGCACTCTATACCGTGGTGAAAAATGCAAAAACCGGGACTACTTACAACATCGGTGGCCATAACGAAAAGAAAAACATCGATGTAGTGCTGAAGGTCTGCGAATTGCTGGATGAGTTGCGTCCAAAAGCAACCCCGTATAGCGATCAGATTACCTACGTTCAGGATCGCCCGGGACACGATCGCCGTTACGCGATCGATGCTGCTAAAATTGAAAAAGATTTGGGCTGGAAACCGGAAGAGACCTTTGAAACAGGTCTGAAGAAAACTGTCGAATGGTACCTGAACAATTCACAATGGGTTGAGCATGTAAAGAGTGGTGCCTATCAGAACTGGATCGAACAAAACTACGAGAAACGTAGCTAATGGATATTCTGCTTTTTGGTAAGAACGGTCAGGTTGGCTGGGAGTTACAGCGTGCACTGGCACCGCTGGGTAATCTGATTGTCGTAGATCGTCACTCTACTGACTTCTGTGGCGATTTTGAAAATCCTGAGGGGATTGCAGAGACAGTTCGCAGAATCAGGCCAGCCGTTATCGTCAATGCTACTGCCTATACCGCAGTGGATAAGGCTGAGTCAGAAGAGGACAAAGCCCGTCTGGTCAATGCTACCTCAATTGATGCGCTGGCCAGAGCGGCCGAAGAAACGGGCGCGTGGTTGATTCATTACTCAACCGACTATGTGTTTGATGGATCGGGTTCTCAACCCTGGCGTGAAGACGATGCAACAGCGCCACTGAATGTCTATGGGCAGACCAAGCTGGAAGGGGAGCAGGCCATCGTCAGTAACATGACGAAATACCTCATCTTCCGTACCAGCTGGGTCTATGCCGCAAAGGGAAATAACTTCGCTAAGACTATGCTTAAACTGGCAAAAGATCGTGATGCATTGTCTGTGATTAACGATCAGTATGGCGCGCCAACTGGAGCAGAACTCATCGCGGATAGCACTGCTCACGCAATCAGAGTGGCGCTGGGTAACAGCAGCGTTGCTGGCATTTACCATCTTATTGCAGCAGGTGAGACCACCTGGCATGCCTATGCCACTAAAGTGATTGAGTTTGCGAAAGCACAGGGTGTTGAGCTTCAGGTTCAGACAATTAATGCGGTACCCACCAGTGCATTCCCGACACCGGCTAAACGCCCGGCTAACTCAAGACTGAATACAGAGAAGTTCCAGCAGGCTTTTGGTCTGACACTGCCGGACTGGTCTGTGGGCGTCGAACGTATGTTGCTTGAAACTCTTATTTAATAGCAGCAGGCCGCATAAGTGGCCTGTCCATTTAAGGTGATATTGTGAAAAAGAATAAAGGTATTATTCTCGCTGGTGGCTCAGGAACACGCCTCTATCCGGTAACGATGGCAGTCAGCAAGCAATTGCTCCCGGTCTATGATAAGCCGATGATTTACTACCCACTCAGCACGCTGATGCTGGCAGGGATCAACGACATTCTGATTATCAGTACGCCGCAGGACACACCACGCTTTGAAAGTCTGTTAGGTGATGGTTCCCAATGGGGCATTTCAATTCAGTATAAAGTACAACCAAGCCCGGATGGACTAGCTCAGGCATTTATCATTGGTGAAGAGTTCATTGGTGACGACTCAGTCGCGCTAATCCTTGGCGACAATATTTTCTATGGTCACGATCTCTACAAGCAACTTGAAGCCGCATCTATTAAAGAAAATGGAGCTACTGTTTTTGCGTATCATGTTACCGATCCTGAGCGCTATGGTGTTGTCGAGTTTGACAGCGAAGGTAAAGCGATTTCACTGGTAGAAAAACCTGAGCATCCCCGCAGCAACTATGCGGTGACTGGACTCTATTTTTACGATAATAAAGTTGTGGAAATGGCGAAAAATCTTAAGCCATCGCCGCGTGGAGAACTGGAAATTACGGATATTAACCGTATCTACATGGAGCAGGGTAAGCTTTCCGTATCGATAATGGGTCGAGGGCATGCATGGCTTGACACCGGTACGCATGAAAGTCTGATAGAAGCCAACAACTTTATTCAGACTATTGAAACACGTCAGGGGTTAAAAATCGCCTGCCCTGAAGAGATAGCATATCGCATGGGCTTTATTGACAGAGAACAGCTAAAAAATTTAGCTACACCCATGTTGAAAAACAAATATGGTCAATATCTCCTGGCTCTGTATGAAGGCAAGCTTTAATGAAGATTATTAATACTAAAATTGCAGACGTAAAAATTATTGAACCAGCAGTGTTTGGCGATGAGCGCGGGTTTTTTATGGAAACCTGGCAGCAGAAAAAATTTGACGAGCAGGTATCACCTCAGGTTTTCGTTCAGGACAATCATTCGCAATCTGAACATGGTGTTTTACGTGGACTACATTATCAAGTGGGAAACGATGCGCAAGGTAAATTGGTGCGTTGTGTCGAGGGTGAAGTTTTTGACGTCGCTGTAGACATTCGTTGCAATTCTCCTACTTTCGGTCAATGGGTTGGGGTAATGCTTAGTGCTGAGAACAAAAAACAGTTGTGGATCCCTGCAGGGTTTGCGCATGGTTTTCTGACAATCAGTGAAAGCGCACAGTTTCTTTATAAAACAACTAACTATTATGCACCTGCATCCGAGCGTTGCATTTTGTGGGATGATAAAGAAATTGGTATCGAATGGCCGAGCGTAAAGCAGATAAAATTGTCAGACAAAGATCTGAAGGGTTCAAATTTAAACTCAGCTGAGCTTTTTCGCTAATGAGTAGTCCGAATTTGACGGTCGCCGTATTAATCTGTACCTATAACGGAAGTAAATATCTAAGAAAACAAGTTGATTCGATATTGAATCAAACTCATCAATCCTGGGTGATTTTTGTTTCTGACGATGGCTCTACTGACGAGACGGTAAATATTCTCAAGGAATATCAGAGTAAAATTGGCGATGATAAGTTTCACATACTGAGGGGACCTGGAAAAGGTTTTTCATGGAACTTTCTTAATCTACTTGAGTCAGCAGGAGATAAGTTTTTTGCATACGCTTTTTGCGACCAAGATGACATATGGAAACCTAAAAAGCTTGAGACAAGCGTCAATTGGCTTTCTCAACAAGACGCGCAAAAGCCCACAGTGCATTGTGGGCGTACAGAACTGATTGATGAGCAGGATGCGACAATTGGTTATTCTCCACTTTTCGTAAGAACGCCATCGTTAAGAAACGCACTCATTCAAAGTATTGCAGGCGGCAATACAATGACGTTGAACCATAAGGCGCGTGAGTTAGTTATAATGACGCCACGCTGGACAGAAATCGTATCGCATGATTGGTGGATTTACATCTTACTTTCAAGTTATAACGGGATAGTTCACTACGATATGACACCGACTATCGACTACCGACAGCATACGAATAATATTGTTGGATCAAACACAGGGTGGTTTGCCAGAATAAAACGTATTTCTGGTTTGATGGACGGTAAGTTCCGCGACTGGATTGGAAAAAACATTAAAGCATTACAGTCCATGGAGATCGATCTTCCAGAGGAGAATGCCCAGTTATTGAATAAGTTTATTGAAGCCAGAAAAGCTCCATTAGTGAAACGCATTTGTCTTTTTAGAGAGTTGAAACTCTATCGGCAGACTCGCTATGGAACGATTGCATTCTATATAGCAGTTTTACTAAAAAAAATATAGAAAGCTAAAGGCTTCTGACATGAGCGATTTGATTTTTTGGACTATTGAAATAAAACGAATAAGAATTTTAAAATTCGTTTGGTACGAATCGCTTCTGTAAATTTAATGAGAAGGTTCAATGAAAAACACTCAGGTACTGGCCTCTAATTCAAAAGCAAATGTATCGCCCAAAAATATGGTTAAATCAATATGGATTAACCGCAGTCTGATATTTCAAATGGCGAGGCGAGAAATACTTAGCCGTTATAAGGGTTCATCACTGGGATTGATGTGGTCCGTAATCACTCCAATGGTAATGCTGGTAATTTATACCTTTTTGTTTTCAGTTGTATTTAAAGCAAAGTGGAATGTTGGGGGGGACGAATCTCGCTACGAATTTGCAATTGTGCTTTTTGCAGGACTATTAACACATACGTTT
>NZ_VHIZ01000002.1 GCF_006494375.1 Pantoea anthophila | reverse complement strand
GTATCTATTCAAAAAAGATTGGGATGAAGAATATGATAGAGAATTTGAGGGGGATTATCATCAGTCCTGAACAACGTGATTTTATAATCAATGAACTGCGCCGCTGCAAAACCTTATCTGTATCGGTGCTCGCAAAGCGTTTCGGCTTGTCCGAAGCAGCAATAAAGATTTTACAGCGCATCGCTAACAATTAACAACAATGGGGGTTTTATTTCATACGTATCAACAGCCAATCTAAACAAAGCAGCAAACCTTAAACCAGAGAAGAAGCCGCGAGGCAGGGCAGCAAAACGAAAGCCAGAAAGTGAACTTCCTGAAGGAATATCCAAATCTAATGAGCTACAGATCTTAAAAGTCTATTCGGAACCTGAGAAACTTTCCGAGAGAGAAGAACAAACTATTTCGGAAATCGTCTCTTCCTGTCCTGGTGTTTACCATACGCCGCGCCCTGTAATGAAAACTATCATTCACGCGCCGGAACGCTGGCAGATGATACACGCATCAGAAATAGAGTTTAAATTCTGGTGCATCTACAACCGCCTTGAAAATCCAATTTATGACGGTTACAACGTTGACATTTTAAATATGACTTCAAGCGGTGAGGGGTTTTTATAATGGATAACAATACAAACCTATTAACCCGCTTGCGTAAACATCGCCAGTACCGGCAGATCGTTGATGAATATGAACGCTGTGGCTGTTCTTTCATCATCGCACGAAAGTTTATGTTACCGCCAGAAGAAGCCGCGCTTGTGTGCGGCATTATCGACATTTTAAAGGAGAATTACAACAATGAATGAACAAATGGGATTTTATCAAAACCAGTTGAATACGGTAAGAATCAAGTTAGGGCGAATCATAAGGAAGCGCATTTGCTTTTGCTACCAGGATATTGTTAAGGAAACACGAAACCTTATTTTCGATTTAGAAAAAATTACAAGAGAAGCTTTAGCATCTCCGTTGCTTAACACCGAAGAAAAATCTGATATTGAAAGTGCAGTGTTTGAATTGCTGGATATTATTACCCAAAGCAGAGAACTAATTGATGCGGTTTATCAATTGCAAATGCTAACTTCTGATAAACCAGAAGTGCAAGCAGGTGTTATCTGATGGCGACAACAGAACAGATCGAAAAGGTACGCGCTTATGCCTACTTTCCGAGCCAGGCACAATTACCGGATTTAGTTATAGCCAGCAAAATAGATATGTGGGCAGACGTCCACGGAGACACACCGCAAACCCTGTACAAGGCTCTTTTAGATTGTCTAAGGTATCTGGTCTATACCGATCCTGTTTACGCAGCAGGAGGCGGCACAGGCGGGAATAGCCGCACTGAACAAGTGGGACAAGTGCAGGTTACAACAGAGACGACAGGCGAATATGTTTCTAAGTGGAAACGCATCTTAGACGGGTATCTATCCGGCGATCTCAGCTTCCCTGGAATACGTAGCCCGAAAGGTAAGAGTGTAATCATTGGCGGAGTTGACCGCCGCGAGATAGATAAAGTTAACAGTAACCCGTACAGCGTAAACGGATTGCTAAGAGACGGCAGAGACCGATTCAAAATTATAAGAGGAGAATCCGAATGAGAGATATTAAACAGGAGTTTGATCAGTTTTGGGATGGTGTGAGCGATATTGTAATATCCCTGATTCATAGTGATTACCCTTCCACAGATACATTCTTATCTAACTTTGCTTTTGTCAAAGAGCGTTATTTCAAGTTCAATGATACGCTATCGCCAGAGGATAGAACCTGGCTTGCTGAAAACCATCTTCCCGACTTTGTAGAACTATTGCAGTGCAGCACGGCTATTGCCGCAATATCTGCAACGCTTGAGCACGTGACGCGACCGCAGGCAGGTACAGCGATCCACTAAAACCGAATAGTTATGCGATAAAACCGGTTTTTTATATGAAAATGCACGTAAATACTTGCATTGCTATTCGTTATGATGTATAATAGTATTAAGGAGGAGTTAATAGAATTTCACCTCCGTGCAGGTAGCCGCATTCGCCTGATGTTTTCGGAAGAGATCATTCCTCAAACTGCACCAAATTTAAAAGCGTGAGCTTTTATCTCAACAGGGACAAGCCTTGCCCTGTATTAAGGAAAGGAGTCGCGCCCAAAGGCAATATTTAAATTCCATTGTGTATCTCTTAAAAAGTTTAATTCAGGGAACTTGATTCCCTATTTATTTCAAATCGTGGCCGTCCGGCGGCGATTACAATCTATTTTTACAACAAAATCACCTTTGGTGTTTGAAGCCCCTCTCTCTCATGCTTGGGGCTATTTTTTTATTGTATGGTGGCAATAGTGAAACCAGAATCATATTTATACGATGTAACGTTTGATTTTCCAGAAGATGAAGAATCATTAGGCCCGCACATTGCATTAA
>NZ_VHIZ01000016.1 GCF_006494375.1 Pantoea anthophila | reverse complement strand
CGGGGCGCAAAGGCTGCCGGACGCCGGGATTGTTAAGGGGCGGGCGTCCGCCCCTTGACGCGTCCGCCTGCACGGGCGAACTGAAACTCCCTCACGCCTGGCGGGCGAAACCCTCTCAGAGCCAGCCCGCCGCCAGGTAATCACTCCCCGCCGCCAGGCGCTCCCCTTTTACTGCGAAACTGCATTCCGCTGCCGCTTAAGCAGCGTCGGAAACAGAAACAGCGACTGCCCCACCCCGCGGTTGGTCAGCGACCAGATCGCCACGGAACAGAGCGAGCAGAGCGCCACGATCACCACCGGATAGAAGCAGGCCCAGAAAAATGAAAACCACGCCTGTTCAAACAGGTGATGCCGCTGCGCGAAGAGGATCGCAGACATACCAAAGAACTCGATAAAGATGCGGTGAATCACATAAATCTGCAGGGTATTGCGGCCCACCCAGTTGAGATAACGCATGCTGAAATGCTGATTCAGCCAGCGACAGGCCGCAATACTGAACAACACCGCCAGCACACACAGGAACAGACTCTTATCCAGACCGAAGATCACATGGATACCCGCCACGGCGGCCAGTATCGCCCAGGGCATGACGTTCTCACGACGCCATTCACTCAGACGCAGCATGGTCTGGCTCCAGAACGCGCCTAACAGGAAGAACAGGAAATACTGGGCCAGGCTCTGTGGTCCCCAGAACGGGATCACTTTCTCGACCGCCAGATAATTAAGCAGGATAGCCACCGCCACCAGGGCCAGCTTATATTCACGGAAAATTTTAGCGCAGAGGAAATAGAGTCCTAAGCCATAGAGATACCAGGAGGTACTCATCGCCATAAAGGTCAGCTTGAGAAACTCAAACAGCGAACCGGCATACGCAGCATTCAGGTTCTGTGAAATACGCTGCCCGGTAATTTCCGTGGAGATACCAATAATGGACCACCACTGAATAAAGCCCCACAGAATATAGAGATAAAAAAGATTGGTAATACGACTGGTAAATACCTGTTTCCAGGGCCGGTTGAGAATACCGTTGGCGGCCAGCAGTCCCGAAACAAAGAAAAAGGCTGGCATCCGTAAGGGTGACAGAACCGTATTAAACTGTATCCATATTTCGGCCGGGACCCATCCGGCGGAGAGATATTTTATTGTCCCTTCAAAACCGGGTAACACGGTGTGGTACAGGACCACCAGCAATATGCAGGCCCCCTTCAGGGTGTCTACCCACAATATCTGGTCTGATTTCGTCTGGCTCATTAATTGACTCCTGCTGCGTAGGTCAGAATGCGGAAAAGGAAAGCGAGGAAATCTCTGTGGCTTTTATGATTATCCAGCGATTATTCGCCATTGATGCCGCATTGAATGTAGCGAAACTCCTAAAACCCATTATCTGGCCCTGACGTTACCGTTATTTACTTAGCAGAACGTTTCCTTACACTTATTGATTCTCCCTGCTCTGCGCCCGATATCATCCGCAGCGATGAATTAAAGGAAAATAATCTTTGATAATGCTGAAGACATAAATAAGAGAAAGCGGAAGAAATAAAAACCAGTCAGACGTTGATGAAAAGAAAAGATTTGTCAGATGTGGCAAAAGGTTTAACCGCTTATCAGCGCATTATGGTACGGCGACCCAAAATAGCATGACAGCGCGCTATTCCGGATTAAACAGAGAGGAGTAAAAAGCAATGCGGCCTTCCGGAGAAGGCCACTGAATTACTGATTGAGGAACTTGTCAAGGAACTGGCGGGTACGCGGCTGCTGCGGGTTACTGAACAACGCTTTCGCGTCGCCCTGCTCCACAATGCGCCCCTGATCCATAAAGATGGCGCGATCTGCCACGTCGCGGGCAAAGCTCATCTCATGCGTGACGATCACCATGGTGCGTTTCTCTTCGGCCAGTGCGCGGATGGTGCTGAGCACCTCCCCCACCAGCTCCGGATCCAGCGCCGAGGTGGGTTCATCGAACAGGATCACCTCCGGTCGCATCGCCAGCGCACGCGCAATGGCCACACGCTGCTGCTGTCCACCCGACAGACGGCGCGGATAGCTTCCCTCTTTGCCGTGCAGGCCGACCTTCTCCAGCAGCGTGCGGGCGCGTGCGACGGCCTCCGCCTTCGCTTCGCCTTTTACGATCACCGGTCCTTCAATAATGTTCTCCAGCACCGAACGGTGGGGAAACAGATTGAAGTTCTGGAAGACAAAACCGACCTGCTGACGCAGACGACGCACCTGCTCTTTCTGTTTGCTCTGCGCCAGCGCGGCATCCACCGTAATCTCGCCGACCCGGATAGTGCCGCTATCCGGCACTTCCAGCAGGTTAATACTGCGCAGCAGCGTGGTTTTACCTGAGCCGCTGGGGCCGATAATCGCCACCACTTCACCGGCGGCCACATCAAGATCGATGTCGTGCAGCACCGTCTGGCCATTAAATGATTTCACCAGCTTTCTGACTTCGATGGCACTCATTTCGACTCCGAATCCTGACGGTTAACATGCTGTTCCAGACGACTCTGCAACGCAGACAACACCGTGGCCATCACCCAGTAGATCAGCGAAGCCGCCAGGTACATGGTAAAGACTTCCAGTGTACGCGAGGTGATCAGCTGCGCCTGACGGAACAGCTCCGGCACCTGGATGGTCGCGGCCAGCGAGGTATCTTTTACCAGGCTGATAAAGCTGTTGCCCAGCGGTGGCAGTGCGGTGCGCGCCGCCTGCGGCAGGATAACCCGGCGCAGGGTTTGCCAGCGCGTCATGCCGATACTCGCCGCCGCCTCCCACTGTCCGCGCTCAATCGCAGCGATGGCGCCACGCAGGGACTCCGAGGCGTAAGCCGCGGTGTTGAGCGAGAGACCAATCATCGCCGAGGGGATGGGGTCCAGCTCAATGCCAAACTGCGGCAGGCCGTAGTAGATCATAAACAGCTGCGCGATCAGCGGGGTGCCGCGAAAAATCGAGACATAGATCCGCGACAGCACGCGAAACGGCCAGAAGTGAGACAGCCGCATCAGCGCCAGCAGAAAGCCCAGCAGCAGGCCGAAGAACATCCCGCCGATGCTGAGCTGCAGCGTGAACAGCGCGCCCTTTAATAAAAAAGGTGCTGAATCCAGCACCAGTTGAAGGCTTTCCTGCATTATTTCGTCACGTCCGCGCCAAACCATTTCTGAGACAGCTTGCTCAGCGAGCCATCTTTCTGCATATCAGCAATGGCCTGGTCGATCGCTTTCAGCAGATCGTCGTTGCCTTTACGCACGGCAACGCCCGCTTCCTGACGGGAGAAAGCGTCACCCGCTACCGCCATGGTATCGCCGGTTTTCTTCACCAGATCCAGCGCCGCCAGACGGTCAACCAGAATGGCATTCAGACGACCTGAGCGCAGATCCTGATATTTGGTCGGGTCATCATCATAGGTACGCACGTCCACGCCCTTCACGTTCTCACGCAGCCACTGCTCGTAGTTAGTGCCGAGACCCACGCCAACCTTTTTACCCGCCAGATCAGCCGGTTTGCTGATGGTGCTGGCGTTGGCCTTCATGGTCAGCGCCTGAATACCGGAGATGGTGTAAGGCGTAGAGAAGTCATACTTCTTCTTGCGCTCATCGGAAATGGTCACCTGGTTAATCACCACATCGATGCGCTTCGCGTCGAGGGAAGCCAGCATGCCATCCCATTTGGTCGGTTTCAGACTCGCTTTAACGCCCATGTGCTGTGCCAGCTGCTGCGCAAATTCCACTTCAAAACCGGTCAGCTTGCCCTGCTCATCCTGGAAGCTGAACGGCGGATAGGTGCCTTCCAGACCCACCAGCAGCGTGCCGCGCTCTTTAATCTTGTTCAGCAGATTTTCCGCTGCAAAGGTTTTAACGTTGACGCCCGCAATCAGCGCCACGGCCATAACGCCCATCACCATCTGACGACCTGCACGAGAAAAGGACATATTTACCCCATTTTTGACAGTATTGTGTGTGTTTTTTTAAGGGCAGCACGGCGAGTCGCTGCCAGTCCAGAATGATAACGCCCGGAGTATAAACTGTTTTATTCGCTTGTCTCAGATCGAAGGATGATAAGCAAATAACGCGGGCGCGCCGCCAGTATGAATAAACAGCAACGGGCCTTCGCGACGGAAGCGGTTCTGACTGATGCCATCAATCAGGCCGGCCATCGCCTTACCGGTATAGACCGGGTCCAGCAAAATGCCTTCCAGCCTTGCCAGCAGTTTCACCGCCTCCATGCCCTCCTCATTGGGCTCACCATAGCGGGGCGCAAAGTACTCATCCCACAGCGTGATCGGGGCCGTGGCCTGCACCTCCAGTGAGGCTGCCAGCGACTGACGCAGCCGCTCAACCAGAGGTAACTGCGCGTCGGTCTGACGTGAAACAGTGACGCCCACCAGCTCGGTTTCCGGCAGCAGCTGCTCCAGGCCAACCGCCAGCCCCGCATGGGTGCCCGCGCTGCCTGATGCCACCACGACGGCGGCAAAATCCACCACGCCTTCGCTCTGATGTGCAATCTCCTGGGCGCACTCCACATAGCCTAGCGCACCCAGCGCATTTGAGCCGCCGACCGGAACGATATAAGGACGGAATCCCTGCGCTTCCAGACGTGTAGCCTCTTCAGCCAGCTGTTCGGCGGGATTATGCAGCGCATCCACGGCGATCACCTCCGCATCCATCAGATCCAGCAGCAGGCGGTTGCCGTTGCTCAGGTAGTTTTCAGAGTGGGTACCAATCGGGTTTTCCAGCAGTGCCACGCACTTCAGGCCGAGGCGGGCTGCCACGGCCGCTGTCTGGCGCACATGGTTGGACTGGATCGCGCCCGCCGTCAGCAGCACATCCGCCCCTTCGCGCAGCGCATCGGCCGCCAGGAATTCGAGTTTTCGCAGCTTGTTGCCGCCCATCGCCACTGGCGTGAAGTCATCACGTTTGATGAAAATATCGCGACCCAGATAGTCGGAGAGGCGTGGCAGGTGTTCTAACGGTGTCGGGGCGCCCAGCAGTTCAAGACGCGGGAATTGGTGTAACAGATGTAAAGACAATGCTGCCTCCGTTCGGGCATTCAAATTATCCTTACAGTGTTGCAGAAGATGCGCAAAGGATCACTCTGATTCAGGTGACCGTCGATGCGGTGAGGAAGCGGCGCCGTGCTCCCCCCTTCTCCGTTACCCGGCAGGCGGATAACAGAGTAACGTGCCGCAGGCACGCGGGGGGAGTCCTCGGTGCAGACCAGGGTTACCCCTGCTGCCAGCCTAAGAATTGATCGTACTTGCGCAGCGCGATGCGGTAATTATTATTTCCGGCATCCGGCAGATCGCTTTCCAGACACTGATGCCAGCTCTCTCCCTTAAGCCTGTCGGCGGGGAAATTTTTGGCTTTGAGCATCTCATCCAGCCGACGCAGCCGCACCACATATTCGCGAATCGTGCTGGGGCTCATTTCTGTCTGTTCAAACAGGTACTGTTTAAACGCCATAATGTCGAAATAATTCGGATGAGTATTGCAAAAAATATCGCTGCAGAAGCGACAGAGCGCGGTCAGCTCTGGCTGAAGTTTCAGCCACAGTTGTTCATCAATCATCTGGTCCATCCGAGCGATGGCCTCTTTATTGATGATCTGACCACGAAAAACGAGCGCCATTCGATCTAATACCTTGCCACAATGTGAACAGTTGCTCTGGCTGTGTTTATAGTCTTTAAGATAACGACTTAACGGTCTGGCCTTGGTCTTGGCTCCCATTACTGAGTCCCCGGTTTCTTATATTTTTGAATCGCCAGGAACTGATACTGCTAGCGCGCTCCCGTAAGCCGGGCCCGCAGGCGTTTAATCGCCTGACTGTGCAGCTGACTGACGCGGGATTCACCCACATCAAGCACCGCGCCAATCTCTTTCAGGTTCAGTTCTTCCTGGTAGTACAGTGTCAGCACCATCTTTTCACGATCGGGTAACGCTTCGATCGCTTCAATGACGCGCTCACGCAGACTCCCTTCAAGCAACTGATGAAGCGGATTAGCCTCCTCATGGCCGTCCGTCACCAGCTCCGCACTGTCGCCGTGCTCTTCCCGATACTCGTCGTAGGAGAAAAGTTGACTGTTGTTGGTGTCCAGCAGGATCTGCCGGTACTCCTCCATGGAAACGTTCAGCTGCTGCGCCACTTCCTGCTCGGAGGCGGAACGCCCCAGCGACTGTTCTACCTTGTGCATCGCTCCGGCCACCTCACGCGCGTTGCGGCGCACGCTGCGCGGTGCCCAGTCCCGACTGCGAAGCTCGTCGAGCATTGCGCCACGAATACGCTGTACGGCGTAGGTGGTAAAGGCTGTTCCCTGTAGCGCGTCATAACGCTCTACGGCATTCAACAGCCCTATCCCCCCGGCCTGCAGCAAATCGTCAAGTTCAACGCTGGCCGGCAGGCGAACCTGCAGACGCAGCGCTTCATGGCGCACCAGCGGCACGTAGCGCTGCCAGAGCGAATGCTTGTCCATCACGCCTTCGGCGGTATAGAAATCGTTCACGTTGACTACCCTGCGTTAATGATGTTATCGGCATGATTATCCAATTCTGTAGCGTTTTCGATTGGAGGAATAGGCGGGGTAAAACGAGGCTATTTCACTTTTGTTACTTCAGAATGCAGATCCTTCTGCACTCTTCAGCGGGGATTATCGACGGGCGCGCAGCCGTTGCCGCGTGGCGGGTGGCACCGCAGCCCACAGGCTGCAAATCCGGCCATCCAGTTCCTGATACCAGGGCGAAATATGTTGTTGTGCATCCTCGCCGGGATGCACGGTGATCTGTCCCGACTCACCATCAATGCTAATCAATCGGTTAATAAACAACCGCTGCAAATCACTGCGTAAAAACAGGCCGTTATCGATGCTGTTGTCCGCCACCAGCCCGTCATCGCTCTCCTGGGTGTCGATATGGCAGGCTTCGACCCAGGGCCAGCTATGCCGTTCGGTCAGCTCTGTGCCGGTCATGACACAGGCACCGTAGCGGGCTTTTACACCGGCGATAAACTCCGCCTGGCTTGCCCGCTGCAGCACCCGCGCCTTGACGCGTCGTCCGACTTCCGTCCCCGGCATCACCGCTGCAGGCACCTTGTGCTCTGGCGTACTCAGCACCACGATAAACTGGATAGTCTGCGACTGCGGAAAACAGGGGTTCGCCTGCGGGTTAAAGAGCTGCCAGTAGGCCTCATCCTCATCCTGATGCATCATCACCAGTTTATAGCCGCGACTCTGCAGCAGATTCTGCGCCGTGGCAGATTGCGGATCGATCATGGCAAAAACCTGACTGCTGCCCATCACTTTCCACAGGTTGTCGCGCTTTTCGTTCTCGCTGCGGCGGAAATAGAGGAAAGAGAGATTCTGCTTCAGATAGTGCTCAAAGCGGCGCAGGTAATTCTTGCGCTCGTTATCACTGGAGATAAACAGCAGATCCTCCAGCGGGCTGTTGCTCTCTTCCTGGGCGAAGACCGCGCGTATCTTCAGGGTTCGCAACCCGGTTGAGGGACTCAGCAGTGCACGTGCCGTCAGCTCTTTTTCATCAGGGTATTGCTGGGCATAACGCCGGGCGATCTCTTCAAACGTCAGCCGCTCACCCGGCAGCAGGTCATAGTTGAAGCGCATAGACACTCCACAAAAGTTAACATCGAAAGTTATAGTGTTCTGTGAAGAGTTATCGGCAAGCGTGGCGGGAACTGTAACGGGCGGGGGTAGTTGTGATGCAGGTACAGGCAGCCTGACCGAGGCTGGTTCTGCAAAAAACCGATGTCGTCTGAGCGGCTTTGCTACATGCCGCTCAGACGGAATTTATGAGGATTGCGTCTTCAGCCATGCGGGGCGTTCACCCGGAAGATGAATCCAGCATGTATTGACTTCCTCATACAGAGCCTCACCCAAGCTTCGCATCATAGGGGGATTGTTAATCAGTTTATTAATCATAAATCGCCACTGAGACGTTTTATTTTTAATGCGCTTAACACTGCCAATCGCTTTGTAGGCCTCATGATCGCTGGCAAGCACCGGATAACCGCAGGCACCTAACTGCGCAATGACCCGATGGCCTTCTGCCTGGTTAGGAAGTGTCTCTGCAAGGGGTGCCAGCGCCAGGTCCAGTTTCAGTGACTGAAACATCGCCGGGAGCCTGCTGTGCGGAACTTTACGATAATATTCGTGGACCGTATGCTTCCAGACATCAGGACAGGCCCCGTATATAATCCAGTCAACACGTTCACTCATTTCTCTGATAAGGGTGTCAATCAGCATCCAGTCTTCTGTCATTAAATCTGTCAGAACCACCCCCACTCTGGGCTTGCCTGAATGTTCAGAGGGACGATCCTCAGGAGGAGCGAGCCGCTGCCATGCTGTACTGAGTTTGTCAGCCTGCAGCACCGCGTGTTTATCACGAAAAAGTGTCAGCGCCGCACTGTTTCTGACCAGTAATGTATCAGCATTCTGCAGGCCTTCATCAGCCAACTGCCCGTTGCGAAACGACTCTCTGGTGACTTCAACGACGAAACGGGTCTCCGGAAGCGCTGCTTTGTTTTTAATCAACTGCGCATCGCGGCTCGCCACGCTATCGCTGAACACAATATGCGCCGGGTTCAGCCGATAAAGTTCAACAGGCGTTGAGCGTTGACAGTCCAGTGCGGCAATCAGGCTGTCCGACGCTGTAGTCAGCCGGGAAAGTTCTTTCACACGCTGAGTTTCGTCATGGTCGCCGGCATTAAATACCCATAAGGCGCTGAGTGGAAAGCCTAATCTGGCGGCCAGCAGCGGATGATTATTTTCCCTGACAACCTCCCCCTCCTTCCGGCTGATATTGGGATTCGAGGCGGGGTCGTGGGCTATATATCGAAGCCATTTCTCTGTAAAAAGGCTATTTCCGGAAACTAACGACACATCCGTCAGTACGTCGTCATAACTGACTCTGGAGAGCGGAACCGCTATTTTAACCACGCCTGGCACTGAAGCCCGCAATAGCAGATCGCTGATGGCCTCAGGAAGAGTCGCAAACTGCTCATCCAGCCCTCCTGCCTGCTGACAGGATGAGGTACGGATCATAATACATTCAGTCGTCAGCAGCAGATGTTGCTGCGGAGCAACCCGGTCAGCCTGGCCTGGCGAGTCTGTTGACGATGCGGTTTCAGCCTGACCATATTTCCGGCGAAAGCCGCCATCAATTCGTCCGGAAGAGTAAAGATCTTCACGGTTGTCGACCAGAAAAGGCGCACAGGCGAGGAGTTCAGCGCGGCCACAGTGATCCAGTAAGGCTTCCAGCCAGCGCGTATGATTAAAATAAATACCCGCAGAGAGGCAGAGTGTAAATTCGCCTCGCGCCACTGAAATGCCATAATTCATGGCGCTGACAGTATTAATTTTTTCGTCTACAAAAAAGACCCTGAAGATAGCGTTATTCATCGTTGCCAGAGAGGAGAGCCACTCTCTGACCGCCGGGTCCGTTGAGCCGTTATCAATAAAAATGATTTCATAGTCGACATCCACAACGGTATCGACAAAGGTCGCTACTGCTCGCTTAGTGCGGTTAATGTCATCTTCCACGACAAGAATAACGGTTAACTTACTGATTCCGCTGGCGTCGTATCGGACAGTAAAAACAGAGCCCTCTCTTTCAACCGACGCCTGGCTGTACTCGCTGCCCGCGAGATATTCAGCCAGCAGAGATTCCTTTAAAGAGGTATGCTCACGCTCTTTTGATAAAAGCTTAATCAGCGGAACCGGAACGTGCCGGATATCGGCAGCAAGGCCAGCACTGACCAGCTGTAATAAAAACGCTGTTTCGACAGTGTGAGGAGAAATGTTTCGCGCGCGGACAATCTCCAGACACAATTCGCGTCTGAAGAAGGCTCCACGGGCAAATCGCTCGGGCAGCGCCAGAAAATAATCCCGATCAAAATCGGGTAAAAACATCTCACACAGGCCGTCAGCCTGCCGGACGACCCGGTCAGAATAAAATGCCAGTGACGCCGCGGTTTGCTCTTTGAAAAGCCAAAGGCCGGAAAACAGCTCCGGATAAATGAGGTCACCGGATCGCAGAAATAATACCCATTCACACGGGTCTTCGATAAGCAGTTGATGTAACCAGCCGCTAAAGTGGCCTTTGCCCTGCTCCTGTTCAGCGGAGGCATCGACAGCATAAATTTCAGCCTCCAGCCCCACATACCTGAGTGATGAAAGTATGCTGTCGCACGCAACGGCGGGATTGTCGTCCAGAATGATAACGCGAACAGAGAGAGCCGTTTCTGCGCTGCTGTGCGCGTAATTTTTTACCGGGTAGTCGGCAAGCCACTTTTGCGTTGAGACAACCTTCTCTTCATTTTTAATACCGGCAGCCGTCTGCGTTTTAATAAAAAAGTGACGAAGCTGCTGTGAGAAATCCGCTTCAAATTTTCTCATGTTGTCGCGAACTTTCCAGAGCCGGGCACGCTCGCGCTCTAATTCAGCGGTATCATCACTGAAGCAGACCCCGGCCCCTCCCATATCGCGAATCGACGCCTCTGAGATCGCGAGTTTCTCATACCCCTGTGCAACCATTGAGACGACAGGCGTTCCACAAAGCGCAGCAAGATTACAGGTCCCGGACCATTCAAAGGTATACATCACGCTGGCCGATTTCAGCATCTCAGCCAGTTCCGCCAGAGGACGAGGATTCTTCACCGATATGATGACGATGTTGTCCGGTAAGGTTGTAAAATCCACCTTCTCTACCGGCACGCGATTCAGATAAAGAAGCGTCGTCGTTTTTGCTCTGCCATCGTCATAAAACAGCTCTAAATCCGGCCCCACCATCGTCAGAAAATCAACGTCAGGTTCATTGATAATCAGTTGGGAGCTATACCAGAAAAAGAGATCCTCTTCGGATTCGTTTAAACGGTTTCCATTGAGTAACCCTTCATGATTTAACATGTAGCGCACGCAGACGTCAGCGTTAAGCGGATTGCCCGAATAGATCTCCGGGTAGACCGCGATGGGGGTAAGCTGAGCTTTTTTATGCTGGCGCCAGGTTTCCGCATCCAGTCTTGGCGTCTTCCAGGCGGGATTAATCACATTGCAGTCGACCATCCAGGCGTTACCGCCCTGCAGGTTTATCTGATGGCAGAGCTTGTGCAAAGCCTGAATCCCACCGGATGACTCCCGATAGTCAGGTGAAACAATATAATACGGATGTTTTAATTCAGACATGACCATTCCCGCCTGCCACGTTAATGGCATCTCCAGACCGCGTCACCATGACATTACATCAGGCTATCTGACGTGATAGCCCGACATTATCTTTTGCTGAAACTGATTAGGGCCGCCACGCCTGTGCCCATAAACGCAGATTTTCGCCTGTCAGCATCCAGTCTCGCCGGACGATGGCCTGCAATTCTCTGCCCATTTTTGCGCTGGCGTCGGGATCGGCCAGATGCATGCGGATAGCTTCGCGCCAGTCGATAAATTTGTTATTGACCCGCGTGACCGGCAGATCATCCTGCTGGTAGCAGGCCACGTTGCTGCAGATAACCGGCACGCCGCATGCACCATATTCCAGTAACCGCAGATTACTTTTACAGGCGTTGAATATGTTGTCTTCGACAGGTGCCAGCGCCAGGTCCAGATTCAGTGCCGCCAGTGCGGCCGGGTAAAGAGGCAGATCGACGCCACTGTGAATTTCGTGCACATAGGGTCGAAGTTTATCCGGGCACATGCCCATAAACACCCATTCAACCTCTCCCGAGAATTCCCGCACGATGTCAAAAATCATCTCAAGGTCGCCCCGATGGCTGATCCCTCCGGCCCAGCCCACACGCGGTTTCCTGCCCTGATTGCGCAGGGATTGCAGTGTGCCCCAGGCTTCTGACGGCAGGCGGTTTTTTACGACAACGATATCCGGATGCATATCCCTCATCGCTTCCGCCAGTGGGGCTGTCGACACCACAAAGCGGTCAAAGAAGCTCAGGCTCTTGCGTATTAATTTTGCCGTCTCCTGCTTGTACGCCTGACGACCATGATGCTTCATAGGGAGGTTAATAATGTAGTCATCCAGCTCGAACACTTTAAAGACGTTGTGTAGTTTACCGACCCGTTCCATCCAGGTGTGAAAAGCCGGTGAATAGCGACGCTGAATAATCAGACTGTCCGGTCTGAACTGCCCCATTTCACTTAACGTCAGCAGCGTCATGCCGCTACTACCCTGAGCGACGCCCTCCGCTATCATCGCTTTAAGCGGTTGGGTAATACGGTAGTGACCGCAGCCGTAGATATCGGCATTGTGCGCCAGGAATGAAGGCAGATTTTCTGCCCTGAGTGGCTGCCAGCTGAACTCATCATTTCTTAATTCAAAATGCCGGCTTCTCAGGGAGAGATTCGGGTTATAGGCAGGATCGCTGGCGATGACCGGCATCCATTGCGCGTAGACCTTATCTTCTTCCAGTTGCTTTAATTTCGTGGAGGCGTGTACCGTTTCATCCGGGAAAGGACTTTTGCGGGCAGCCGGCCGATGCAGTCGGGCATAGGGGGTCCAGACTGTCAGATACCCTTGCTCGCGCGCCTTCAGGCAGAGATCAACATCGCCATAAAGACGTTTGTTGTCGTCAAATCCTCCCAGCTCGTCAAAGACAGATTTACGCATCAGCACCAGATCGCCAGACACCGCGCTGTAATTCTGATCGAGATGCATGCGTCCCAGATAATTGGGTTCATTATCATCGTTGCCACGGAAAACCTCACCGACCGCTCCGTTAACACCGAGAACATAGCCCGCATGACGAATTTTATTGTCAGACGAAAGATGTTTTGCGCCTGTGGCAAACACTTCCGGCCTCTGCCCATGATTAAGAAGATTGTCGAGCCACTCGCCATCAGTAACCGCCATTTCACAATGCATAAACAGCAGATAGTCACCCACGGCCAGTTCAGCGGCACGATTCGCCATGGCACCGTGACTGAATCCGCCGTCGAACATCACCGTTTTTATCCGTTGAGGATCGACGCTGCCAATATCGGACAGCCATCTATCCCGCTCAGGCGTTCCCTGGTTATCGCAGATAATGATCAGTTCATAGCGGTGATAGGTGGTTTTCTCGAGCAGCGTGGTGACACAGCTAATCAGTGAGGCAAGGTGCCAGTTCGCCAGGATAATGATCGAGACGACCGGCTTATCAGGATGGTTATACCGTAAGCGGTAATTGAAAAATTTATCTAACGCCGCCCGCCCATCGGGATAGCCACGGTTCTGCAGATGGCGTTCAAGAATGGCCACATCTTCCAGGATAGATCGGCTTTTAAGCTGCCCTGTCAGCAGCGGCTCAGCCACGTGACCGATGGCCTCGAAACCCTGAGACTCAATCAGTTTAACAATAAGATCAAACTCAGCTGATGACGGATAGTCAGCATCCAAGCCCCCCGCCGCTAAAAGTAATTCGCGCCGGAACAGCCAGTGTTGCGCCATTGTTTTCGGTGAACTGAGTAAGAGATCGAGATTCAAATCAGGCCGGAAAGCGGCCCCCACGGGCGCATTATCAATATAGAAAAACTCATCCGCGTAAAGCGCCAGATAACTGTTTTGTGGGATCAGCCTGGCGCTGAGGGCGGTCATTCCTGAATCATGCATCGTGCAGGAGGCATCCAGAAACATCACCCAGTCATCGTGACGTGCGTCGATAATCTGATTGATCACGCTTATTCGAGTCTGCTGCGTCGCAGCATAGCATTCCGCGTCAGCGGCACAGTCCAGATCCAGCGTCACGATGACGGGTTCGAACCGGACTCCGGTTCTCTCACCTTGTCTGATTGAGTTAAGCAGCGTTTCCAGATCGGCGACATTCTCTTCCGTCACGGTGATGATCACCAACACGCTCACATCATGGGCGTTAGCGGCGGCCATATCCGTTAACCTGTTTTGCTGCATGGCATCCAGCGTGCGCGAACGTCGCCAGGCTGCCAGCACATCCAGCGTAAAATTCTTTTGTTGCTCCTCCGCCAGATTTCTCAGACTAAAGTGATCGGGCTGATCTAAACAGGCCACCTGCGCCAGATGGGGCGCATGGTCAGCCTCCCCGAACCAGCTCTCCTGACGGATTTGCTCATATAAATATTCACGACCGCTTGTAAAAAGCTCATCACTTTCGCGTTGATGAGGCTGGCGCTCAACATCTGAAGCACGCACGCAGCACAAAGGCGCAGAAAACCAGAGGAGATGAGTATGACTCAGAAGGCTGTAGCAGAAGGCCAGTGCCGGAATGGCCTGCAGTGCCGGATTACCCTGAGTAAGCAGCGCCTGGTCGATAAGGCTGGCGCTGATGTCGTCGCGGTAAAACAACGCTGCCGTCAGTTCTCCCGGCAGACTGTATGCTTTCAGCGTCTGATTACGCAGAAAATCTCTGCCATTGATAATGAGATTTTCCTGGCTCAGGGCGGAAGTGGAGAGAAGCCCGTCAAGCCGTTCACCCTGTGGCCCCACCCGCTCACGCCGTGTCAACGCGACCCGGCAGTCAGGAAAGGCTTTCAGTCCAGCAACGCATGTTGAGATATTGTCAGGCTTAAGGAGATCGGCATCAGAGAGAAACTTGATATATTTTCCACGGGCAGCACTAACCGCTGCCTCCAGAAGCTGAACGACCGTACCTTCTGTTTTTAAATAGCGGATAACATCGCCGTGCCGGGGAAGATACCGTTGCAGCGTCTGATGAATGAATTGCGCGTCACTGTAATCAGCCACAATGATTTCGATCGGCTGATAATCCTGATTGAGCGCGCTCTCCAGCGCCTCAGTAAACCAGGTGGCAACGTCTGCGGTAATGATGATGCTGACAAGGTCTTGTTGATGCATTTTGCTCTCTCTCACTGACTCCTCTTAGTCACAGCCGGCTAAGAGCAGCGCATATTTTGCTTTAGCATAGGCTTTGTGCCTGGGTTCAATCGGTGAAGTAAAAGAGCAAAAAGGGCCCATTCTGTCAGAACAGCCAGGCGCTTCTGTTTTACGCCCATAAAAAAACCCCGCCGAAGCGGGGTTTTTGCATCCATTCCTCAGGGGAATGATTAGCCCTGCAGCAGAGACAGAACCTGCTGTGGAACCTGGTTCGCTTTCGCCAGCACGGAGTTACCTGCCTGCTGTACGATCTGCGCTTTAGACATGTTTGAAACTTCAGTTGCGTAGTCAGCATCCTGAATACGAGACTGTGCAGCTGACAGGTTAGTGGTGGTGTTGCTCAGGTTAGTCACGGCTGAGTTCAGACGGTTCTGAATCGCACCCAGTGAAGAACGGAACTTATCCACGCTTGCAATCGCATCATCCAGCTTAGCCAGTGGGTTAGCTGATGCACCTGAAGTCAGGCTGGACAGGCTCATGTTAGTCGTGTCCAGTTTGAACGCTGCGGTGCCAGTAGTGGTTGAGGTATCAGCTGACTGTGGATCTACAGCAACATAGAAAGTTTTAGCATTTGCAGCGCCGCTCGCGATGTCAAAGCCATTTGCTTTCAGGTTGTTGGTTTCAGCATCGCTTGCTGAAGTTACGGTGACTTTAGCAAACATTTTGCCGTTGTCATCTTTGTAGACGGTACCAGAGTCTACAGCCACACCTGAAGCAGCCACACCCAGACGGGTAGACAGCTCATTAGCAGTTGATTCAACAACAGTTGCGCCAGTTACGTTAGTGGTAGAACCGTAAGCAGCTTTGAACTCAGTTGCGCCAGCTGCAGTCGGGGTGCCAGCAGGACCGTTGACGTTGAAGCTGTCCAGACCCAGGGTCTTGGAGTCGATTTTTTTCAGGTCGATAGTGATGGTTTCGCCATCGTTAGCGCCAACCTGGATGTTCATTTTGCCGTCTTTAGCCAGCACGTTCACGCCGTTGAACTGAGTCTGACCAGAAACGCGGTCAATCTCGTCCAGACGTGATTTGATTTCGTCCTGGATTGAAGATTTGTCAGAATCTGAGTTAGTACCACTTGCAGCCTGAACAGTCAGTTCACGGATACGCTGTAAGTTGTTGTTGATTTCTGACAGCGCGCCTTCAGTAGTCTGCGCAGCAGAGATACCGTCGTTGGCGTTACGGGCAGCCTGAGTCAGACCTTTGATGTTAGAGGTGAAACGGTTGGCAATCGCCTGACCAGCAGCGTCATCTTTCGCGCTGTTGATACGTAAACCAGAAGACAGACGCTCCATTGAAGTAGACAGAGCTGACTGGTTCTTGTTGATGTTGTTCTGAGTGATCAGCGAGAGGCTGTTGGTGTTAATGACTTGGGCCATGATAAATTTTCCTGTTAATCAAGTCTTTCGGTTAAGGTGTGGGCTTCAACCCGCCGGCTTCAGCGCCGTCAAAGTTGTTATCGTCTGCCGTCAAACAACCTTTAGAATTTTTTTAGTACCAGGCGAAATTTTTTGCTTCTGCCTGTCACGTTTGAGGTTATCGCCACCCTTTCCGACTTCTTTAGACCTGATTCATTAATTTTCTAACCGCTGAATTACCCTTCTCTATAGTGCCTGTTTAACTCATTACACTAAGGCAAATACCTTTAAACTTTCCGCATTCAAGGCCGATAACCCAGGTATTCATTTTCCCTGTCGACCTTATAAAGGAATTAACATGGCTAGTATTTCCAACCTTGGTGTGGGTTCCGGCCTGCCACTCAGTACCATGCTTGACAGTCTGCAGACCGCTGAAAAAGCCGCGCTGAAACCGATTTCTACCCAACAGTCAGCGTATACCGCTAAGCTCAGCGCCTACGCGACGCTGAAAAGCTCACTGACGACGTTCCAGACGGCGAACAGTAAGCTCAACAGCGCCGATCTCTTTACTGCAACGACGGCGACCAGCAGCTCCAGCGCATTCAGCGCCACCACTTCTGGCAGCACCGTGGCGGGTAAATACTCTATCAGTGTTACTCAGCTGGCACAGGCACAGGTCCTGACCTCAGCGGTGCAGAGCAGCAACACCGCCGCGCTGGGTGACAGCTCCGCGTCCAGCCGCAGCATTGCCATTACCTTGAAAGATGGCACCAGCAAAAGCGTGACGCTGACCAACGAACAGACCTCCCTGACCGGTATGCGTGACGCCATTAACGGTGCCAGCGCTGGCGTCACTGCCAGTATCATCAAAGTTTCGGATGGCAGCTTCCGCCTCTCTGTCAGTGCGAATAAAACCGGCAGCGATAATGCGGTATCAACGATTGCCGTGACCGGAGATGACACGCTGCAGGGGATCGTTGGCTACGACGCCTCCGCCAGCAGCAATGCGATGACGCAAAGCGTTACCGCGCAGAACGCTAAACTGACGGTAAACAACATCGCGATTGAGAACAGCAGCAATCAGATCAGCGATGCGCTGGAAGGAATTACCCTGAATCTTACCGCGCAGACGGTAGGCGACCAGACGCTAACCATTACGAAAGACACGTCAAAAGCCTCAAGCGCCATCAGCACCTGGGTCGACGCTTACAATACGTTGCTGGATCAGTTCAACACGCTGACCAAATATACCAAAGTCGACACCAACAGCGATGCGCAGGACTCCAGCAATGGCGCCCTGCTGGGTGACAGTACCTTACGCACCATTGAAACCCAGCTGAAGAGCATGCTGACCAATGCGCAGAGCTCATCCGCCTACAAGTCACTGGGTCAGATTGGTGTCACCACGGACCCTACGACTGGCTCACTGAAGCTGGACTCCACCAAGCTGAGTGCAGCCCTGGATAAAGATGCCGCTGGCGTCAAAGAGATGATCGTCGGTGATGGTAAGACCGGCATCAGCGCGAAGATAGACAACAAACTGACTGAATGGCTGGCCTCTAAAGGGATTGTTCAGGCCGCGACCGATGGCGTAAGTAAAACACTGAACAACTTAACCGCCCTTTATAACACCACCAGCGACCGCATCGACGCAGATATCGCGCGCTATAAAACGCAGTTTACCCAGCTGGATCTGGCGATCAGTAAACTGAACTCAACCAGTACCTATCTGACGCAGCAGTTCGATACGTCAAGTTCTTCTGAAAAATCATAGGAGTGACCATGTACACCGCTACAGGCACCAAAGCCTATGCAAAAATTGGCGTCGAAAGTGCCGTGATGAGCGCCAGCCAGCAGCAGCTGGTCGTGATGCTGTTCGACGGCGCACTGAGCGCGCTGATCCGCGCCCGTCTGTTTATGCAGGATGGCAATATTGAAGGTAAAGGCACCTCAATTTCTAAAGCTATCAATATTATCGAAGCTGGTCTGAAAGAAGGGCTTGCTGAAAACAGTGGTGACGAACTGGCAGATAACCTGCTGGATCTTTACAACTACATGACGCGTCGCCTGCTGCAGGCCAACCTGCACAACGATGTTGAAGCGGTCGGGGAGGTCGAAGGCCTGCTGCGCAACATCGCGGACGCGTGGAAAGAAGTGGTTCAATCTAACCTGATTCAGGACGCCGTTTAATGACTACTGCACCGCATCTGATTGCCGTTTACCAACAGTTACTCGATCTCAGCCAGGGCATGCTGCGTCACGCAGCACAGGGCGAATGGGATGAATTGATCAGCAGGGAGATGGAGTATGTCAGCGCGGTGCAGAATTTAGCCCAGTCGACAGATAAGGCCTCGCCGTCGGCGCAGACGCAGGAGCAGCTGCGCCCGGTGTTGCGGCATATCCTGGATAACGAAAGTGAAGTGAAACGTCTGCTGCAGGCGCGGATGGATGAGCTGGCCGCGCTGGTGGGTCAGAGCAGCCGCCAGAAATCTGTCATGTCCGCCTATGGTAACCAGGGCGGTGTGGTGATGGTGCCCCGCGAAACCCTCTCCTGATCCCCTGCTCTGCCACGCCGCCAGATTTATTTTTCTGCGCGGCGTCTCTTTTCTGCCGCTTACTCCATACTTGATTTTCATCATCCCCCCTGGAGAGCGGTACATGCAAAACCCAACGTTATTACAGTTTTTCCATTGGTATTACCCGGATGGCAGCAAACTGTGGCCTGAAGTCGCCGATCGCGCGGCGTGGCTCAGCGAAACTGGCATTACGATGGCGTGGTTACCACCGTGTTACAAAGGGGGTTCGGGTGGTTATTCTGTCGGTTACGACAGCTATGATCTTTTTGACCTGGGGGAATTCGATCAGAAAGGCGGGGTTGCCACCAAATATGGCGACAAACAGCAGTTACTGGCCGCCACAGAGGCGCTGCGCAGCCATAACATCGGGGTGCTGCTCGATGTGGTGGTGAACCACAAAATGGGCGCGGACGAGAAAGAGGCGATCAGCGTTAACCGCGTCAATCCGGACAACCGCGATGAAATTGACGATGAGGTCGTCGAGTGTGAAGCCTGGACGAAATTCACCTTTCCGGCGCGCGCCGGGGAGTATTCGAAATTCATCTGGGATCACAAATGTTTCAGCGGCGTAGACCACATCGAAAATCCGGACGAAAACGGTGTGTTCAAAATCATCAACGATTACACCGCGGAAGGCTGGAACGACCAGGTGGATAACGAGCTGGGTAATTTCGATTATCTGATGGGAGCCAACATCGATTTCCGCAACAATGCGGTCAGAGAGGAGCTGAAATACTGGGCGCGCTGGGTGATGGAACAGGTTCCCTGCACCGGTTTCCGCCTGGATGCGGTAAAACATATCCCGGCGTGGTTCTACAAGGAGTGGATCGACCATATTCAGGAGGTGGCTGAAGAGCCGATGTTTATCGTCGCTGAATACTGGTCGTTTGAAACGGAGAAGCTGCAGGAGTATGTGCATCAGGTGGAAGGCAAGACCATGCTGTTTGATGCCCCGCTGCATATGAACTTCCATCAGGCGTCAACCGCAGGCAGTGCCTACGATATGAGCCAGATTTTTGCCAATTCTCTGGTGGTCGCTGACCCGTGGCACGCCGTGACTATCGTGGCGAACCACGATACTCAGCCGCTGCAGTCACTTGAGGCGCCGGTTGAAGCCTGGTTCAAACCGCTGGCCTATGCCCTGATCCTGCTGCGTGAACAGGGCGTGCCAACCGTTTTCTATCCTGACCTGTTCGGCGCGACGTACGAAGATGAGGGGGGCGACGGTGAAACGCACAAGATTGAGATGCCGGTGATCCCGGAACTCGAAGGCCTGATCCGGGCGCGGCAGCAGTATGGCTGGGGTGTTCAGACCGACTACTTTGATCATCCCAACTGTGTCGCCTTCAGCCGCAGCGGCACGGAAACCCAGCCGGGTTGCGTGGTGATTATGTCAAACGGTGATGCGGGTGAGAAAAGCGTGCCCATGGGTGAAGGCTTTGCCGGTAAGATGTGGCGCGACTATCTGGGTAACCGTGAAGAGACAATCACCGCCGATGAGCACGGCACCGCAGTGTTTGCCTGCAACGGCGGCAGCGTCAGCGTCTGGGTAGTGGCGGACTGATTTTTTGCTGACCTCAGTATGAAGCCCCGGCAGTCAGAGCATCAGGATGGCTCTGCCCTGCCGGGGCTCTTTTACAGCTGGCGTTATGACTGAGCGTTGTGCTCGGTAATCGATGTACGCAGTAACTGGGGTTCGATATTCTGGATCACCGTGGCTTTAGGTTGCTTTGCCATCTCCTTCAGCGCCTGCTGACACTCAACCGTCGGACGGGCCACTTTCCGCAGCGTCAGGCCGTCGTAGTTAAGCTCGCCACTGTCGACATCCAGCGGCATCACACGCAGCTGACGCGTCACGTTAACGTAGTCGCCATTCAGTCGGGTCAGCTTGCCGGGCTTGGCGATCACCCGCTGCCACTGACGGCAATCCAGCGTGCTGCCATCCGCATTAATAATGATGCTGCCTGTCGCCTGGCCGCTAATCAGACCGCTCTGCGGTCCGACGGTTTGCCAGTTGCCCTGCAAATCGGCGGGTGCCGGGGTCTGCACCGCATTTTCATAATCGTTGATTTGCGCACAGCCACCCAGTGCCAGCGCCGCAATCAGCATCCACTTTTTCATGTTTAATCCCTAAAATCGCGTTAATGGCGGCTACGTTATAATTTTTTCCCCGCGCTGCGCAAGATATCTGACGGTTCGGGCTGCTGCTTCCCCCGGATTGCACCCTATTTCTCACCTTATCCGTTACCTGGCGTTCCCGGCGCGGCTGTCTGCGGGCGGCCACCGCCGCGACATTCCGGCGCGACGGTGCCTGACAACCGTAAGACAACCCGTTACACTGGCGCGCTGCAACAGACTTTCAGGAACAGAATGATGAAAACCCCAGAAGCCTACTACGCGCAGGCACGCGAGATGTTTTTTACCGCCCACCCGGACTTTCAGGCTGCCCTTGATGAACTGACTGAGAGCGATGCCCGCGCGGCCAATCTCTCGCTGCGAGAGCTGCGCGAATGGCATGCTGAACGCATCTATGCGGCCTTCCTGCGTCAGAAGAATCTGGATGGCATGATTTTTTCTATCCAGCTCGCTGAGCCGGATAAAGCGGTGGCGGCTGAAGCTATCGAGGCTTATCTCAAATCGCATGCTGCGTCACTGGGGATGAGCTGGGAAGAGTTCTGCATTAAAAACGAGCTCTGATTAAGGCGACCTCTGAAGACGCGTGCCGGTTAATCTTCTTCAGAGGTCAGTTTCACCCTGCCCGCGCGCTCAGGGGGTCCTGCCCTTCACCTCAACATAACTGGCCACGGCCAGCAGACGATTAATGTGGGTCAGCAGCAGATCAACATCGGACTGCATAAATTCGGCTGAAGAGCGGGAGGCGGTGACAATCGCATCCTGTACGGTTTCGGTAATGGTCAGGGAGTTATCCTGTTTTGCCTGTACCAGCAGCGCCGCAACCAGCAGCGACTGGGCTTCAATCTGAGCGGTCAGCTCTTTAGCATCCACATCCATTTTCGCCAGCTTAAGCAGAATATCGATTACCAGTTGTCGCATCGCGCAGGCCTCCTGAAGAGTAAGCCGCCATTATGTCGCGATGCGCGCGCATTTTTCCAGCTGAAGATGGCGGCCCGGACGGCATAAAAATTTGCGTCAAAACCGGCGCGCAACCTTGCTACTGTTTTTATTTACAGTATTATAGATCAGCGATTTTGCCCTGAATGGATTGCCATCATGTTTGTTGAATTGATTTATGACAAGCGCAACGTTGCCGGTTTACCGGGTGCTCGCGAGATGATTCTTGAGGAGCTGGAAAAGCGGGTGCATCGGGTCTTTCCTGACATTGAAGTTAAGGTTAAGCCGATGGAGCGTAATGCGATTGACACAGATTTGAGTAAGAACGATAAAGCGACGGTTGCGCGTATCGTGGAAGAGATGTTCGACGAAGCGGAAATGTGGCTGGTGGCCGATTAATCCCTGATCGGCCACCGCATCAGTTAGCGGGAGAGAAATCAGCTCTCCTGCTCACTGTGATTAATTTCAATCTCAATATCCTGAATGGCGGCATCCAGGTCGTCCAGCAGTTTACCCTGTTTGTTGAGCAACGCATCGATTCGGTCAGCGTTGGTCTTGTCTTTATATTCACCGGCATCAAAGGCTAACCAGTGGCTGGAGAGGGTTTCAGTGTTGGTCTGCGCATAGTGGCGCATCTCTTTCAGCTGCGACGTTACGTCACGCAGATAATCGTTTTTGGTCTTGGTTTCGGTTGAATCGCTCATGCTAATTTTCCTTCTGGTCAGTTTTCCAAAGTGATTAGGCTTTGCGGTTCATCAACCAGCCAATCAGCGGGCCTGCATTCAAGATAGAAAATGTCGCCCGGAGATTTAAACGTAGTCGATAATAGCGAAGCCGCCCTAGGAATAATCGGAAGTTACGGCTATTGCCCCGTTTCGGCCGAAGGTAAATCGCCCTCTTTTACCACCTCTTTGACTTTGTTGACCGTTTTATCTGCTGTGCGATCGGGCAGCGCATCAAGCTTATGCTGCAACGCCGCAACCTGATCCGTGAGCAGATCGACTTTGTCCTCACGGCGGGCGGCGATCACCCGGTAATCCGCCCGGATCTCCTCCACCCGTTTATTTGCGGTGTTGCTGACATAGAGAAAAATGATGGTCATCAGGATGCAGATCATCGAACAGCTCAGCAGAATTCCGCCGAGAATCACTTTTCGCCGGTATGTCAGAACGGTCAAAGGACTATTTATCGGTGTCATCGCTGCGATCCTCCAGAGTTGAGATAAGCCGATCAATTTCATTACGAAACTTATCGTTCTGATCGGTTTCGGTCATAGCCAGTAAAATACCCACTGCGTTTTTGATTAACCGGAGATCGGTTTCAAGCGTGGCAATACGCCGCAGATTTCTGTCGTGCCGTTCGCGTAACTCATCATTCTCCTCCCGTATCAGCGCATTGCTCTCTTTCAGCAACACTACCTGCTCTTTGTAACTGGTAATAATTTCGCCGCCTGCCCGATTACTGGTCACGATTGAGGCGATACCCGCCAACAACGGTTTCCAGAAAAGTGCTGCGGCGCCCCCACCCAGAACTAACGCACCCATACTGGTAATCAGACTACTTTCCATGCCACACCCCTTTTTCCGGTAAGGTCTCTGGAACTCACGGCATGCTTAACAGCCACCTTTTCCCCCACGAATTTAAGATTGCTTAAATAACAGGTTTAAGTATACTTAAGTCACTCTTAACCAAAAAGTCAAGCAGATGAAAAACGAAACCCTGGGTGATCGCATCCGACTCCGACGCAAGTCACTGCAGTTAACGCAGAAGCAGCTGGCGCAGCAGGTAAACGTGTCCCATGTGGCCGTTTCACAATGGGAAAAAGAGGAGACTCTGCCGCGTGGCGAAAACCTGCTTCGGCTCTCTGAAGCACTGGGCTGCGCACCGGCCTTTCTGATAGAGGGTGATGGTCCTGTTTTCAGCGAAAGTGCCTGGGCCGGGCTGCACCAGATTCCTTTGCTGGCGCAGCGCGATGTGGCGCAATGGCTGAGTGATGTCGGTTCTGTCCGGCAGGATCGTCTGATGCATAACGATATGGCGCTGTCTCAGCAGAGTTTTGCCCTTCGGGTAGAGGATCAGTCGATGGCACCGGCGATTCTGCGCGATGATGTGGTGATTATCGATCCCAGCCTGTCACCGCAGCCGGGCGACAGCGTGCTGGCGCTACAGCAACAGGTCGCTCTGCTGCGAACCTGGCGTCAGCGAGGCAGTGAAGAGGGTGTCACGCAGTTTGAACTCGCGCCGGTCAATATCAATTTTCCTGAGCTGCACTCCCGGCGCGATAACCTGAAGCTGATTGGTACACTGGTCGAACTGCGCCGCTTTCGTCAGCCATAAAAAAACCCGCCGGGTGCGGGTTATCGGTTCTGCATTTAACCGTGGTGGCAATATGTCGGGAAATCAGAGTGCGTCGGTCAGCCGATCGACAACCACATTACCCTGCAGGTCGGTCTGCATAATCCGGTAGCTGACCGGCCATGAGCGGCGGGTTGTGAGTTTATCGAACAGCGTGACGTCGCCCTTTTTAACCCCTTCGCGGTTAACAATAATCCACTCGGTGACCTCTTCCTGACCCCGATTTCGCAGGCTCAGCGACCGCTGCTCGATTAACTGGTCTTCCGCTTCAATTTTTAAATGATCTCGTAACATAATCTCTATCTCCTGGTAACGCAGCTCACTATATGCCTTTTGTTAATCAGTTCAATCGAATTTTTTAATCGAAGTTACTGACAGCCTGGTGCTGGAGTTGCCCGCAGTGAAGAGAGCTCCTTTCACGTCGATGTCTCTGACAGGGCCGGAGGCGAGATCTCAGCGCTGGTCTAGACTTACAGCACTGGGAACCAAAAGGAGCGAATGATGTTTAAGCACAAAACGAACGAAGAACGTAAGCATGAAGGTGAGGTGAGCAAGAGTCTGCCGGAAGCAGCGCCGCACGCGGGCAACGCTTATGAGGAAGATGATCACCCTGCGACGGATGCCCCAAAAGATCACGGGGAAGTGCCGCGAAAAAATGATGACAGCCAGGATGATAAAAAAGATCCTTTCAAAGCGCAGTAACTCCTGTGAGGCGCGTCCTCCGGGCGCGCTGGTCTGTCACGCTCTCTGTCGCCCTCCCCACTGTAATTGACCGCTGAAGATTAACGCGTCTGATGCGCTGCCCGCTTTCCCCCTTCTCTTTACGACGCCTTAACAGCACACGAATATCGTGATGCAGCCGGATTATCATTGTGTAATTCGCTATTATCTGTCCGGAATGACAGGGAACTGATTTCTTTGTCACGACGCAGAGCGTCAGCAACGATGAGAGTATATGGAATGAAAAAAAGCGTTATTGCCCTGAGCCTGATTCTGCTGAGCGGATGCGTGGACATGGGACGCGTCGGACTGCATCCTCAGGTAAAAATGGCGTATTTTGACGGGCATCCCTGGCAGCTTGAGTCCTGCCTGAGTGAGGCGGCACAGAATCGGCAGCTTTACCTGGCTCAGGATGATCCGCTGCCGGGAGGAACAAAAAGATTTAACCTTGAACAGGATGGCGAAACGGTCGCGTGGGTCGAGATTGACAGGTTTAGCCGCAACCAGACCAGTGCCACCTTCTACGCTGACCCGAAGGCATCTGACGTTCAGGCCGCGATTTCAGATATGGTCACAGCGTGCCGGACATCACGATAGTCTGATAGCCTGGCCTTGATCATGGCGTTTGCACGCAGGCATCATGTGCCGCTCTTTGTCCGATGCTGACCACCGGAAGCGGCGACATGCTAACAGAGGCGGTTGTGGCAGCCCGGCTTACTCCGCCTGTACACAATCGTAAGATCCGCGTATCCGAATCTGATTCTGGCTGGTTCGGACGATTTCAGCCCTGAGCTCTGCTTTCCCCGCGCGCGTTGTCTGCTCTAAATCAACCATGCCCGGCGCCCGGGCGTTTTTAGCCCGCAGCTTTACCGTTGCGTTTTCGTAATCCCCCTTCTCCTTACTGAACGTCACTCTCTGCGTTTTCGCACGTTCGCCATTGACGGAGAACCAGTGATTCTTATCCGCTTTCAGATAGAACGGCCCGCACTGCGTGGCAGAGAAGGCGGGGGCTGACAAGGCGAACAGATAGGCTATCAGGGTAACTCTTTTATTCATAATGCTGGCGTCCTGCTGGAGCGAAGGGAAACAGAGCAGCGATACAGGAGAAAGCGCGTTTCCTCCCTCGCCGCCCGGGATGTGAAGGAGTATAGCGAAGGATGGCGCGATTGCTGATGCCACCGTTCTCAGCCCCACCCTTCTGTGCAGACTTGGGAGGGCGATCCGTTATGCGACCTCAACCTTCACACGCTGTTTTTACCCGTCCAGCCGGTTCAGCTTTGCTACACCTGCATATTCATAATCTCGCTGTACGCCGAGACCAGCTTGTTCCTGACCTGAATCCCCATCTGCATGGAGATAGAGGATTTCTGGAGATCGACCATCACATCATTCAGCGCCACGCCGGGTTTCCCCATCTCAAAATCCTGCGCCTGGGTGCGTGCGGTCGTCTGCGTTTCGCTGATCTTATCCAGTGCGGCCTTCATGGTTGCACCAAAGTCGATCTGATTTGTGGCTTCACTGCTGCGGTTGCTGGCCTGCAGTGAGGTGACCTGAAGCTGCTGGAGTACGCCGTCAATAGCCTGAATAGACATGAACGATACCTTATAAAAGAGGGTGGGATTTTTTCTGTGGGCAAAAGTTAACACGTTGTCAATGAGACAAAGGCGCTAAATGACAGCAAAAAACCTACCTTATCCACGCATCGAATTTTGCTTATCACCTAATAATGCCTGGCATTGAAGTGGAAATTTTATCTACGCAGGTCAGGGAGTCTGTTTTGCCATCTCAACTTACCCGGTCAATTACGTCAGGCAGGAATCGGTCATGAATGCGAGTACAGCCGCCACACCAGATCAAGAAAAGAAAGGCATCGGTGACCTGCTCGCTCGCCTGCGCGCCAATCCGCGTATTCCTCTTATCGTCGCCGCCGCCGCCGTTATCGCGATCGTCATCGCGATGGTGCTGTGGGCAAAACAGCCCAGCTACAGCGTGCTTTACAACAACCTCTCTGATGAAGATGGCGGGGCTATCGTCACGCAGCTGACGCAGATGAACATCCCCTATCGCTTCGCTGAAAACGGCGGCGCACTGATGGTGCCTGAGGCTAACGTGCACGAGCTGCGTCTGCGTCTGGCTCAGCAGGGTCTGCCGAAAGGCGGCTCGGTGGGGTTTGAACTGCTCGATAAAGAGAAGTTCGGCATCAGCCAGTTCAGCGAGCAGGTTAACTATCAGCGCGCGCTGGAAGGCGAGCTGGCCCGCACGATCGAATTACTCGGCCCGGTCAAAAGCGCCCGTGTCCATCTGGCGATGCCAAAACCGACCCTGTTCGTGCGTGAGCAGAAAGCCCCGTCTGCCTCTGTCACCTTAACGCTGCAGCCTGGCCGTGCGCTCGATGAAGGCCAGATTCAGGCCATCGTCCATATGGTCTCCAGCAGCGTCGCCGGTTTACCGCCGGGCAACGTGACGGTCGTTGATCAGACTGGTCGCCTGCTGACCCGCTCCGACTCAGTCGGGCGCGATCTGAATGATGCACAGCTGAAATATGCCTCTGAAGTGGAAGCGCGTTATCAGCAACGTATTGAAGCGATTCTGAACCCTATCGTGGGCCAGGGCAACGTGCATGCGCAGGTCACCGCGCAGATCAACTTCGATACCAGCGAGCAGACTGACGAGAAATATCAGCCTAACGCGAATCCGTCGAATACGGCGATCCGTTCGCGTCAGACCAGCACCAGCGATCAGTCGGGCAGCCCGTATCCGGGTGGCGTGCCGGGCGCACTCTCTAACCAGCCTGCGCCAGCTAACTCAGCGCCGGTCACAACGCCAAATAACAATGCGGCCAATGGCCAGAACGCCAATGGTCAGAATGCTAACGGACAGAACAACGCCGGCCAGACCACCAGCACCGCCACAGCCAGCGCGACGCCGACCAACTCACGTCGTGATGACACCGTGAACTACGAGCTGGACCGCACCATTCGTCATACCAAACTCAACGTGGGTGACGTACAGCGGCTTTCCGTTGCGGTGGTGGTGAACTTCCGTACCGACGACAAAGGCAAAACGGTCGCGCTGAATGAAGCGCAGCTGAAGCAGATTGAAGATCTGACCCGTGAAGCGATGGGTTACTCCCAGACGCGTGGCGACAGCATCAACGTGGTGAACTCGCAGTTCAACTCGACTGAGCCGGTGAGCACCGACCTGCCCTTCTGGCAGCAGCAGTCCTTCTTTGATCAGCTGATGAGTGCGGGTAAATGGCTGTTGATTGCACTGGTGGCCTTCATTCTCTACCGCAAGATGGTGCGTCCGCATCTGGTGCGTAAGCAGGCTGCCGAGAAAGCCGCCGCCGAAGCCGTTGCCGCCCGCGCCACGCAGCAGGAAGAAGAGGAAGCCTTTAGTGTGCAGCTCAGCAAAGATGAGCTGGAGCAGGAACGTAAGTCTAACAACCGCATGAGCGCAGAAGTGATGAGTCAACGCATCCGCGACATGTCAGAAAACGATCCGCGCGTTGTTGCGCTGGTGATTCGCGAATGGATGAGTAAAGAGCTATGAGTCTGACCGGAACTGAAAAAAGCGCCATCCTGATGATGACCATTGGCGAAGAGCGCGCCGCGGAAGTGTTTAAACACCTGAACCAGCGCGAAGTGCAGCACCTCAGCGCCGCGATGGCCAGCATGCGTCAGGTGTCACACAAGCAGCTGACCGAGATACTGCGTGAGTTCGAAACCGACGCCGAGCAGTTTGCGGCGCTGAGCCTGAACTCCAACGAATACCTGCGCTCGGTGCTGACCCGTGCGCTGGGCGAGGAGCGTGCCGCCAGTCTGCTGGAAGATATTCTCGAAACGCGGGAAACCACCAGCGGAATGGAAACGCTCAACTTTATGGAGCCGCAGGCCGCTGCCGACCTTATTCGCGACGAGCATCCTCAGATCATCGCCACCATCCTGGTTCACCTCAAACGGGGTCAGGCGGCCGATATTCTGGCGCTGTTCGACGAGCGTCTGCGCCACGATGTGATGCTGCGTATCGCGACCTTTGGTGGGGTGCAGCCTGCCGCGCTGGCCGAGCTGACCGAAGTGCTGAACGGCCTGCTGGATGGCACCAACCTCAAGCGCGCGAAGATGGGCGGCGTGAGAACCGCAGCCGAGATCATCAACCTGATGAAAACCCAGCAGGAAGAGGCGGTTATCGAAGCCGTTCGCGACTTCGATGGCGAGCTGGCGCAGAAAATTATCGACGAGATGTTCCTGTTCGAAAACCTGGTGGAAGTGGACGACCGCAGCATCCAGCGCCTGTTGCAGGAAGTGGAGTCCGAGCAGCTGCTGGTCGCACTGAAAGGGGCCGAACAGCCGCTGCGCGAGAAGTTCCTCAAAAACATGTCAGCCCGTGCGGCCGACATTCTGCGCGACGATCTGGCCAACCGCGGTCCGGTGCGGATGTCTGCTGTAGAGAACGAACAGAAAGCAATCCTGCTGATTGTTCGCCGCCTGGCCGAATCTGGCGAGATGGTGATTGGTGGTGGCGAGGAAACTTATGTCTGATGCATTTTCTGCCCGCCCATGGCAGCTGTGGCAGCCTACCGATCTGGGTCGTTTTGATGAGCCTGAACCGGAGGCACTGCCGGAGATCGCTGAATCTGACGACGGCGTTGATGAGCAGCAGCAGCAGCTTGAACGTCTGCAGCAGCAGATGCGCAAAGAGGCGCAGGGTCAGGGTTACAACGAAGGCTTTCAGCAGGGCGTCACCGAAGGCCAGAAAGCGGGCTACGATGCCGGTTTTCAGCAGGGTCTGGCCGATGCTCAGCAGCAGCAGGCTCCTCTGCAGGCGCGGATGTCCCAGCTAGTGACCGAGTTTCAGAACACGCTGGAATCACTGGACAGCGTCATCGCTGCCCGCCTGATGCAGCTGGCGCTGGAAGCCGCGCGCTCGGTGATTGGCCAGGCCACCACGGTGGATGGCACCGCCCTGCTGCGTCAGATTCAGGGTTTACTGCAACAGGAACCGATGTTCAGCGGCAAACCTCAGCTGCGCGTGCACCCTGACGATCTGCAGCGCATTGAACAGACCCTGGGTCCGACGCTGGATCTGCACGGCTGGCGGCTGATCGCTGACAGCACCCTGCACCCTGGCGGCTGCAAACTCAGCGCGGAAGATGGCGATCTGGATGCCAGCGTGGCGACACGCTGGCAGGAACTCTGCCGCCTCGCCGCACCGGGAGAAATCTGATGACGACCCGTCTGAACCGCTGGCTGGGCTCGCTGGACGCCTTTGAAAAACGCATTTCCCAGGTGCAGCCGGTACGCCGTTATGGCCGTCTGACCCGCGCCACCGGCCTGGTGCTGGAAGCCACAGGCTTACAGCTGCCGCTGGGCGCAACCTGCATCATTGAACGCAACGATGGCAAAAACATCAGCGAAATCGAAAGCGAAGTGGTGGGATTCAACGGTCAGAAGCTGCTGATGATGCCACTGGAAGAGGTGGACGGCATTTTACCCGGCGCGCGGGTCTATGCGCGCCAGAGCGGCGACAATCCGCAGGCGGGCAAACAGCTGATGCTGGGCCCCGAACTGCTGGGCCGCGTACTCGACGGCAGTGGCCGACCGCTGGATGGTCTGCCATCACCGGATACCGGCTATCGCGCCCCGCTGATCACGCCGCCTTTCAACCCGCTGCAGCGTACGCCGATTACCGACGTACTGGATACCGGCGTGCGTGCCATTAACGCCCTGCTGACGGTGGGTCGCGGGCAGCGTATGGGCCTGTTTGCCGGTTCAGGCGTGGGTAAAAGCGTGCTGCTTGGCATGATGGCGCGCTACACCAAAGCGGACGTGATCGTGGTTGGCCTGATTGGCGAACGTGGTCGCGAAGTCAAAGATTTTATCGAGAACATTCTCGGGGCTGAAGGTCGCGCCCGTTCGGTGGTCATCGCCGCCCCGGCAGACGTTTCACCGCTGCTGCGTATGCAGGGTGCTGCCTACGCGACCCGTATCGCGGAAGATTTTCGCGACCGCGGCAAGCATGTGCTGCTGATCATGGACTCCCTGACCCGCTACGCCATGGCGCAGCGTGAAATTGCCCTGGCGATCGGCGAACCACCGGCAACCAAAGGCTATCCGCCTTCCGTGTTCGCCAAACTGCCTGCGCTGGTTGAGCGTGCCGGTAACGGTATCGACGGCGGCGGTTCCATCACCGCGTTCTATACCGTTCTGACCGAAGGTGACGATCAGCAGGACCCGATTGCCGACTCCGCGCGTGCGATTCTCGACGGCCATATCGTGCTGTCGCGCCGGCTCGGTGAAGCGGGTCACTATCCGGCCATTGATATTGAAGCGTCGATCAGTCGTGCGATGACCTCGCTGATCGATGAGAACCACTATGCTCAGGTGCGCCAGTTCAAGCAGTTGCTCTCCAGCTTCCAGCGTAACCGCGATCTGGTCAGCGTAGGGGCCTATGCCGCCGGCAGCGACCCGATGCTGGATAAAGCCATCCGGCTCTATCCGCAGATGGAAGCTTTCCTGCAGCAGGGCATCTTTGAGCGCAGCGATTATGACGACGCCAGCCTGCATCTCCATGCGCTGTTTGGCGCCTCAACCTGATTAACGCGAGGTAATGGCTATGAAAACGGCAAATGCTATCGATACGCTGCGCGACTTAGCGGAGCAGGATCTCGAACGGGCCGCCATCTATCTGGGCGATATGCGCCGCGGCCAGCATGCCGCCAACGAGCAGCTGACGATGCTGCTCGACTATCAGGATGAATATCGCAACAAACTTAATGATGACATGTCGAGCGGCATTGCCAGCACCCGCTGGACTAACTATCACCAGTTTATTCAGACGCTGGAAAAAGCAATTGAGCAGCACCGTAATCAGCTTAATAACTGGAATCAGCGCCTGGAGCAGGCGCTGATCAACTGGCGTGACAAACAGCAGCGACTGAACGCCTATCAGACCCTGATCACGCGGGCAGCGGAAAATGCATTACGACAGGAAAACCGTCTCGACCAGAAACGGATGGACGAATTTGCCCAACGGGCCGCATTGAGGAGAGGCGAATGATTACGCTGCCAAACATTGCCATGAAAGCGACGGCTAAAACCGACGCAGAACCATCAGTCGCAACCGACGCTGCGGCAGGGTCAGATGCCCTGCCACAGGACTTTCTGACCGCGCTGGGAAACCAGCTGCTTGGCCTGGCAAAACAGCAGGGAAAAGCGGCGCAATCCGCTGACGCCAAAGCAGAAATGGCCGATGAGCGTCGACCGGCTTCTCCGCTCAGCGCGCTGCTGGCAACACGGGATAATCCTGCTGCCCTGGCTGCCCTGCTGAAACCGGAAAATATTAAAGCTGGGTCAAAATCAGCCGATGATAAAGAGAGCCTGGACGCGGCATCCTTAAGCGCCAGCGAGCTGCAGAATGTGCAGGCGCTGTTCGCCATGTTGCCGGGTGCGGCTACGGCGACAGCCAGCGCGCCACCGCCCGTCAGCAGTGAATCGGGTGAGGTAATCAGCCAGAGCGACGGCGGCCGTAAAACGCTGACCGCGCTGACGCAGATGCTGAACACGACACCGGAGAACAGCTCATCGCAGAGCACTGCACCGGGTAAAGATGAGAAGCACGAGATAAAAGGTGCGGCGCTGAACGCGCCTGCGGCGAGCAACGCGGCGAGCCAGAGCAGCAGCACCGCGCAGAGCAGCAACAGCAGCCTGAACCTGGCCTCAGACAGCCATTTCCAGCAGGCACTGAGTGCGATGATGAAGCAGGATGATCAGGCCGCGACGCACAGCAGCGCCAGCGACAGTGGTCTGAACATCAGCGGCCCGATTACGAGCGCCAGCACCCTGCCCGCGCCGGTGACCGCGTCAGCGACCAGCAGCACCCCCTCAACGCCGATGCTGAATGCGCAGCTGGGCAGCGACGAGTGGCAGCAGGCGCTGAGTCAGCAGATTGTGATGTTCAGTCGCAACGGCCAGCAGAACGCGGAGTTGCGTTTACATCCGGAAGACCTCGGCGCTATCCAGATCAGCCTGAAACTGGATAACGACCAGGCACAGATTAGTCTGGTTTCCAGCCACAGCCACGTCAGATCGGCGCTGGAAGCCGCGATACCGCAGCTGCGCAGCGCGCTGGCAGAGAGCGGTATCAACCTGGGCGAGAGTCAGGTGAGCAGTGACAGTTCCGCGCAGAGCCAGAGCTTCCAGAATCAACAGGAGGCGCGCCGCGACGGACAGCATGGCCGCTTCTCCCTCCCCCAGGACAGTGACACCGACATTACGCCGATTGCCGTCCCCGCCGCCCTTCAGGCTCGCGTCAGCGGTAACAGCGCCGTCGACACTTTTGCCTGACAGCGATAAACGCTGAAGGTAAGCGTAAAACCCGCGTCTATTCTGCCCATTGGTTTGACTTAAGACGCGGGATAATCTGTCCCGTGAGCCGAGAGGCTTGCCCATAATTCACAGGAAGTAACTGCAACCATGTCTGATAACGCGAAAGCTAAAGGCCGCAAACGTAAACTCTTAATACCGGTGTTGCTCATTGTGACGCTGGCCGCTTGCAGCGTGGCAGGCTATGCAGTCTGGCGAATGATGAACAAACACGAGGGCGATAAGCCTGAGGTGGCGAAAGTTGAACCGCCTCCCGCTCCGGTCTTTTTTGCACTTGATACATTTACGGTTAACCTGGTCAATCCCGACAACGATCCTGACCGCGTGCTTTACGTAGGCTTTACCCTGCGTCTGGCCGATGAGGATACCCGTCGTCGGATGAATGACTATCTGCCTGAGGTGCGCAGCCGTCTGCTGCTGCTGCTCTCGCGTCAGAGTGCTTCGGCCCTGGCGACAGAGCAGGGAAAACAGGCGCTTGTTGAACAAATTAAACAGGCGCTGACACCTCCGCTGGTGAAAGGTCAACCTCCGCAGGCTGTAAACGACGTGCTGTTTACCGCCTTCATTTTGAGGTGAATCAATGGGCGATAGCATTCTCTCCCAGGCTGAAATTGACGCCCTTTTAAACGGCGACAGTGGCAGCGCGGAAGAAGAAAAGAAACAAAGCGGGCCGGAAGGCGATATTCGTCCTTACGACCCGAACACCCAGCGCCGCGTGGTGCGCGAGCGTTTACAGGCGCTGGAGATCATTAACGAGCGTTTTGCCCGTAGTTTCCGTATGGCGCTGTTTAACCTGCTGCGCCGTAGCCCGGATGTCAGCGTCGGGGCGATCAAGATTCAGCCGTATCATGAGTTTGCCCGCAATCTGCCGGTGCCAACCAACCTGAACCTGATCCACCTGAAACCGCTGCGCGGCACCGCGCTGGTGGTGTTCTCACCCAGCCTGGTCTTTATCGCCGTTGATAACCTGTTTGGTGGCGACGGACGGTTCCCGACCAAGGTCGAGGGCCGTGAGTTCACCCATACCGAGCAGCGGGTGATTCGCCGCATGCTGAAGCTGGCGCTGGATGGTTACAGCGACGCCTGGAAGGCGATTTATCCTCTGGACGTCGAATACGTACGTTCAGAGATGCAGGTAAAGTTCACCAACATTACCACCTCACCGAACGATATCGTGGTTAACACGCCGTTCCAGGTGGAGATTGGTAACCTGGTGGGTGAGTTTAATATCTGCATCCCGTTTTCAATGATTGAACCGCTGCGCGAGCTGCTGGTGAACCCACCGCTCGAAAACTCCCGCCAGGAAGATAACCACTGGCGTGACAACCTGGTCAAACAGGTGCAGCACTCTGAGCTGGAACTGATCGCTCACTTTGCCGAAACCTCGCTGCGTCTGTCACGGATCCTGCAGCTGAAACCCGGCGATGTGCTGCCGATTGAGAAGCCGGAACGCATTATCGCCCATGTCGATAGCGTCCCGGTTTTAACCAGCCAATATGGCACGATGAACGGCCAGTATGCGCTCCGTGTCGAACACCTGATTAACCCGATTTTGAATTCGCTGAACGAGGAACAGCCCCATGACTGACAGTAATAAACCGTCTGACGATATCTCTGCGGACGATCTGTGGGCTGAAGCGATGAATGAGCAGGTCGGCAGCAGCAGCAGCGCGCCGCAAACCGATGACGTCTTTAAGTCATTCGATAGCCCGAATGTGGCAGGCTCACTGCAGGACATCGATCTGATTATGGATATCCCGGTGAAGCTCACCGTGGAACTGGGCCGCACCAAGATGACCATCAAAGAGCTGCTGCGTCTGACGCAGGGTTCCGTGGTGTCACTGGATGGCCTGGCGGGTGAACCGCTTGATATCCTGATTAATGGCTACCTGATCGCTCAGGGTGAAGTCGTGGTCGTGAACGACAAATATGGCGTTCGCATCACGGATATCATCACCCCGTCTGAACGTATGCGTCGTCTGAGTCGCTGAATATGACCAGCCAGAATCAAACGCTGCAACCGGCTGCACCTCAGGCCCAGGCGATCTCCACCGGCTCGATGCTGGCTCAGGTCAGCAGCGTATTAGCGTTAATTATTTTACTGATTCTGGCCTGCGCCTGGCTGGCACGCCGTGTCGGCTTCGCGCCGAAAAAGGTCAGCAGCCAGGAGCTGAAGCTCACAGCCAGTGTCTCCGTGGGCCAGCGTGAGCGGGTGGTGATTGTGGATACCGCCGATGCCCGTCTGGTGCTGGGCATCACCGCACAGCAGATTACTCACCTGCACACCCTGCCGCTGGGTGAACCGGCGTCAGTGACGCCGGTCAACAGTGCACCACAGGATTTTCGTCAGCTGTTACAGAACCTGGTTAAACGTCCCGGAAAAAACCCATGATGCGTCGACTGCTTCCTTTACTGCCACTCCTGTTACTGGCACCGGTTGCCCATGCCCAGCTGCCGGGCCTGGTGAGTCATTCGCTGCCTAACGGCGGTCAGAGCTGGTCGCTGCCGGTGCAGACGCTGGTCTTTATCACGGCGCTGACCTTTATTCCGGCGGTGCTGCTGATGATGACCAGCTTCACCCGTATCATCATTGTGTTTGGTCTGCTGCGTAACGCGCTGGGCACGCCCTCTGCCCCGCCGAATCAGGTGCTGCTTGGCCTGTCGCTGTTCCTGACCTTCTTTATCATGGCGCCGACCTTTGACCGGATTTATCAGGATGCCTATCTGCCCTTCAGCCAGGACAAGATCAGCATGGATGTGGCGATTGAGAAAGGCGCCCAGCCGCTGCGTGATTTTATGCTGCGCCAGACGCGTGAAGCAGACTTAGCCCTGTTTGCCCGGCTGGCAAACGTGGCACCGATTGCCGGTCCGGAAGCCGTGCCGATGCGCATTCTGCTGCCGGCTTACGTGACCAGCGAGCTGAAGACCGCGTTCCAGATTGGCTTTACCGTCTTTATCCCGTTTCTGATCATTGACCTGGTCGTCGCCAGCGTGCTGATGGCGCTGGGGATGATGATGGTGCCGCCCGCGACCATCTCACTGCCGTTTAAACTGATGCTGTTTGTTCTGGTCGATGGCTGGCAGCTGCTGGTCGGTTCACTGGCGCAAAGCTTCTACTCCTGATCCCCTTTTCTTCCCGGAGCAACACATGACACCCGAATCAGTAATGGTAATGGGACAGGAAGCGATGCGCGTCGCCCTGATGCTGGCCGCCCCGCTGCTGCTGGCTGCGCTGGTCAGCGGCCTGCTGATCAGCCTGATCCAGGCGGCAACCCAGGTCAACGAACAGACCTTATCCTTTATTCCCAAGATCCTGGCGGTGGCGACCACCGGGATTATTGCCGGCCCGTGGATGCTGAATCTGCTGCTGGACTATATCCGCACCGTCTTTACTAACCTGCCTTACATCATCGGCTGATGATTACTCTCGACAGCAGCCAGCTGGTTCAGTGGGTCAGCCAGTTCTTCTGGCCACTGGTGCGTATCATGGCGTTGTTCGCCACCGCACCGATCCTCAGTGAACGTTCCGTCAGTAAGCGTGTCAAAATCGGACTGGCGGTAATGATCACCTGGCTGCTGATGCCGCTGCTGCCTGCTGTTAATGTCACGCTCTTTTCCCCTGCCGGATTCTGGCTGCTGATCCAGCAGATGCTGATTGGCATCGCACTGGGCTTCACCATGCAGTTTGCCTTCGCAGCCGTGCGCTGCGCCGGGGAAGTGATTGGCCTGCAGATGGGTCTGTCGTTCGCCACCTTTTTCGACCCCGGCAGCCGTCTGAACATGCCGGTGCTGGCCCGCTTTCTCGACATGCTGGCGATGTTACTGTTCCTGACCTTTAACGGGCACCTGTGGCTGATGTCGTTACTGGCGGACAGTTTTCATACCCTGCCGATTGGCGGTCACCCGCTGAATGCCAATGCTTTTATGGCGCTGGTGAAATCGGGCGGATTAATTTTCCTTAATGGCATGATGTTAGCGCTGCCCTTAATCGTTTTGTTACTCATGCTAAATCTGGTACTGGGTTTGTTAAACCGCGTTTCACCACAGTTATCGATCTTCGCAATCGGCTTCCCGATTACCTTATCAGTCGGAATTTTAACCATCAGCCTGCTGATGCCCCTTCTCGCCCCGTTCTGTGAGCATTTGTTCGGTGAAGTATTTGATTTACTCGCCCTGTTCCTGACAGAACTATCCCGAACCTGAACATTAACTTTCTAACTATCTTTCCATCACCACACTTAAGTATCGCAAAACCATCCGTGCATTTTCCGAACCATGTTTTCCAGAATGCAACTAAGGATATTCTGATAAATGTGCTGAGAGTCTGAAAATAATTCTTATTAAACCGGGCTTCGCGTATTTTAGTTGGGTGGTTCACAGAAGCTCTCAGACTGTGAATGTGCAGGCAAATCGGTCAAACCATTGAAATTGCGAAGAAAAAAACTTTAACGAATTTTTCTTGTTAAAAAATGTTTTTTCCGGCATTGTCAACGCACGCTGAGACATCACACTTTCGTAAAACAAATGTTTTTGAGAATTGTCCTATCAGAAAACTCCGGGTTTTCAGGGATAGTGACAAGGCTCCCAAAAATTGAGTAATACTTAACCTCCGGCATTTCACTGGCACTCCCCGCCACAGTCGGAGAATGTGTGACGTCAGGGCAGCACAAATTTTTTGCAGAACGGGTCAGGGATGAAGACTTTTACGGGCGATTGCCTGTTACCACACTGCACGAGCAGAATAAAAAAGTACCTAAGAAATCTCTCTCGTATCGCAACGCGTATTCATCGTTGATTTAAACGGATAACAAATTGGTGAGGGTCGCTATTATGCCAACTATTATTATGGATTCCTGCAACTACACACGCCTGGGATTAACAGACTACATG
>NZ_VHIZ01000015.1 GCF_006494375.1 Pantoea anthophila | reverse complement strand
TTGCTGGCATTAATAACAATGAGCTTATCATCTTTATCCATTGCCGCTTTAACTATGCTTGCAGCATCTGAAGCTGAGTGATGTGAATTAACATACCAATTTGATTCTGTAACCTTTGCCCAGTTACCTAAACTCTGAATAGCTTCATGTACTGCCTTATAATCTTTATCTTTAATCAAATCGTAAGTTACAAATAAGTTATTAGCCATGTATTTAGTCTCCAGAGATAGACAAAAAGCGCCACTAAGGGCGCTTTAGAATTTTATTACTTAACCTTTTGTACTTCTTGGGTCATTCCCGTAGCTGAACTTATCACGGATCTGTCCATTATCGCCACGGTGAACTGAAACCTCTGAACGTGCTTTTTGAGCTAACGCTCTTGTTTGTTCAAAAACTTCTTGCTGTGTAGAGCCTGTAACGCTTGCACGGGTGGCATCTTGTCGCTGTCCACGCCACACACCATCAGCGCCTTTGAAAACATTGTAATCTTTACCGCTCATAACAAATCTCCCAAAACAGAGGTAAGTCATAGAACTCAGCCTAAATAAGCGCTGATCACAAATGCATCAACTTCAGATAAACCTTACCTTCATAGCGCAACGGAGTCAACCACAAAACACATCATGTAGATTACGATTAACCCTATGACACTACATCTTGTGGTTGCATCAGTTATTGAACGTCATGCTGTTAACCTGGAACGTCATATCATCCCAACTGTTCAGAATCTCTTGCTGCGTGTGTGCAGTAAAGACACCCATCAAGCGATCATCATTGGTGTTCACGTTGGTTTCGTTGTGAATCTCAAATTCAAACTTAGGCGTCTGGAAGTCGAGCGGATTACCCATAGCCAAGTTTGCATAACGCAGATCTAAAGGATTTTGTGTTGTGACGTTTGATTCAGACGTGCCATATGGGTTTACATACTTCTGATCCATCGCTCGACCGGCTAAAGCATCCTGATAACCTGCATCGCCTGCTGTAGATGTACTGTTGAAATGACGGAACCACCACCCTTTCAAACCTGTATCATCCTTGTGCTCTAACGCTGTTTGATAGCTTTTTGTGTAGGTGTCACGGTTGTAGCTGGTTGTGCCTGGAATCATTCCGAGATGTTTAGAAATCCACGCTGTTACGCTGCCGATCTCGCGGCCCAGCTCTTGCATGACTGGCTTTAGCTCACTGAAACTTTCCCTTGTAGCATCTGCGTTGATTCCTAACTCTTCCATACGTCCGGCAAAGGCCGCGCTGAATGAATCGCCCAGGTTTTCAGATGCAGACTGTGCGACTGATCCGAGGTTAGCCAGGTAAGTTAAGTTCCTGCTTTGTTCTTCGGTAAGGCTCTGACCACTGCGAGCAATTGACATCATAGTGTCTGTCAAATTCTTGCCTCCCTGATCGATGCCACCTAACGCTAACGAACCATCGTTAACCGTTTCTGCAAAGAACGTCATTTGCTGATCAGTGAACTTGAAGGCTTTTTGCAGATCGCGTAGATAAACAAGATATTCTGTGTAGTTCATCCCTTGCAGGTTCTGCTGCACCTGTTGGCCCGCTGCTTTCCCGCCGCGTTGAGTAACGGCATTCACAAGATCCGCCATCTCACCCGCCGATCCCAATGACCAGGAGCCATCCTTCGCCTGTGACCACTTACCTAAAGAGAGTTCCCCTGTTTTCTCGCGATAGTCTTTAGACTGATCTGCAAGCTGTTCATAGGTCAACGTTCGGCCTGTACGCGCTCGAACCTGGTTAATCAGTGCATCAGCTTCTAACGTGCTAATACCTTGCGTGTTCAGTTCCTGGCGTCCAGCGTTGCGCTCGATACTCCCCGCAAGGGTTTCCCTGGCTGTGTCTACTGCACGCTCTGCACCATATCCAACACCACCGGCAACACCGGCAAGGGCAAGACTTGAAGCAAGGCGGCTGTGTCCTGCTGGCGTTGGGACTCCCGCACGGCGGTTCTGTGTGCGATTCTGGCGGGCAATGCTACCTAAGATAGCCTTCTGTTGGCGTAGCGCCTCGTTCGCCTGCTGTAGAGTGATCGCCTGATTGCGGTACTCTTCTGTGATCCTATGGGCTTCACGGATAGCGTTATATCGCTGTTCCTGGTTCAGCCCCTGGAGACGGTTAATGTCAAAGCTACGGCTTTTCATCAGGTGATCCGCTTTGGCCTGACGGTTGGCCGTCTGCATAACAGCGCGTTCCTCAGCTTTACGCTGTTGGGCTAAAGCTTTCTCCTGTTCTTTACGCTGGCGTGCTGCATCGCGTTCTGCCTGCGTTTTCCCGCCACGCTTGCCGCTGCCCTGGTTCTCTGCTTTGGCCTTCTCACGTGCGGCGCGTTTCGTCTCGCGGATCTCCGCGTCTGCCTGTTCCTTAATTCTCTTCGCTTCTGCCTTCGCAGATTTAACAGAATCGTTTTCCATCTGCTGGCGTAGCTGGCGCATCTGCTTACGCACCTTGTTAAGGCTGTTGCGATCTGTCTGGTAGCGCACCGTATTGATTAACGTTGCGGCCTGAATTTTTGTTGCCATATTTATTTACTCCATAAAAAAGCCCCATCCCCGTTAAGGGACAGGGCTAATAGCGGTTGCTTTATTGTTTTTCTTCGTCGTCTGTTGCCAAAGCTAATAGCACAGGCCAACCACGGCGAACACGTGCAGAGGCTGTATGTTCATTAATGCCAAAATTCATTGCGCATCCACGAACGTTAAGAAGCTGTGAAAGCTTTTCTTCCGATACATCCCAAACAACAACATTCCCGCTATCTTGTTCAAATGTAATTTTCATTTTCATACTCCAAACAGCAAGGGTATTAGGTGCAGCGGTATAAAAGTCGCAGCACCATAATAAATACCAATCTCAATCAATAATAAGATCAGTAGGAATAAAACACGGAGCATTATTAGATAGTGGTAATCTTCAGCGTCATGCCTGTGCAATTGTTAATTGGCAGGATTCCCGCCTCGCTTACAATTTCACGTTCGCCGCGTGGTTTCTCATAGAGATAGCTATAAACCTCTTGCACATCGCCGGATACAGCAAGGTTAGTATCTGCTGAAGCAGGCCCGAACACGTGTACAAATCCGTTAGTTCCCTGTTCAAACACTGGAACCATAACCATTTCTGTTTTTTCAAGATATTTAGTCAGTGACGGATCAGCAACTTTAATAACATCAATAGCCAGGCCGGGAAGTGTGAAGGTAACAACATTTCCGAGAATCTCTGTTCGCTGAGTCACGATATTACGCGGATCGTTAGGATTCACATATTTAAACGCATCACGAAGTGACTGATGATATTGTAATTGTGAAAAAGCAGTCACGCCTGCAAAAACTACTACGCGACGAATTCGGCTATAAAGTCCCTGAGTCGCTTCACTGATTCGATCAAGCCATTCATTGAACTGCTGGATAACGTCTAATGTTCCTCCAGTTGTTAGATCAACAGTGTCTGTCATCATAGGCGCATCAAACATATCTGTATATTTGATGATTGGCCCTTGCGGGGTGTATGGGCTGTCTACTTCGCCTTTGAATAAACAGCGTGCATAAGCTTCCTCTACGGCGTGCTTGTGAGCAATAGACTGATCACGCATATAACCAAAAACAATCTGATCCATCGTTTCCGCTTGATTAGTTCCAGTCTGGCGGATTCCTCTCTGAATATCTGCGCTTGAGGCTGTGTTCTCGTTGTGGAAGTATGGGATCTCGATGTTATATAGTTTTGAATCCCCACGTTGAATAGAATCATGCTCAAAACTAAAGCGTTTTTTTGGCGTATTCAGCAAAACACGGTTTGCATTAGCAATACGATCATAGGCTACAGTAATATCTGCGCTGCCTTGCTTGTCAAAGATGTTCAGGTTTTGCAATAGAAAGTTATTGCTTGGTAGCATTTCAAACGCTGGAATGAGGTTAATCATTCCGTAATCACCATAATTAAAATTTGCCATTTAAAATTATCTCCCTGTTAGGTTGTTGGAATTTGTGAAGCTTCGCCAGTTAAACGCACGGCGGGATCTTGTGTAATAAGTTGAATTGCTTTTTCAACGTCATCACATTTCAGTGCGAAGCGTTTCAGGTAAAGCTGTGTTCCGTGAACCAGTACAGGGACGGCAGTAGAAGATGCTTTAGCATATTCCAGCATTACAAAAGCGTTTGTGCTTGAACTTGAAACAAGCGCACCAGTAGAATCAACGCAGTCTCCTGGAGACACATCCTGTTTAAGAGGTACATTAATCACGCGGCGTGAAAAGTCGCTGTGCTCGTGACTTACAACATCTGTAATAGTTAAAAATGCCATCTAAGACACTCCTTATTTTTTTATAATTTGAATTAATCGATCAGTAAGAGAGGTTTCTTTTACTGGTGCGGTTTTATGTGCCTTAGCAATCTCATCAGCCATACGGTTTATTTGTTGGTAAACTTCCAACAGAGATTTCTTAGCAGCGGGTTTTGATTCTTTTTTTTCAATGCCAAGTATATCAACGCCTATTTCTTTAAGCTTATTGATTACCTGTTCTTTTTTTTCTGGTTTTTCAGATTTGAATAACAGCGGTGTGTTATATCCTGACGCTGCACCACCCTGGAAATCAAAAGTTAATGCAATGTGCGGGCCTAATGATTCTTCATCTT
>NZ_VHIZ01000014.1 GCF_006494375.1 Pantoea anthophila | reverse complement strand
ATTTCTGTTTAAAGTACGCAGATAAAATCATAGGGGGATTATTATACCTTAAATAGACCTTGTTGCTGATCAGACCAATTAAATTAATCCAGTTGTGAGGAGGGTTATTCTTTGACTAAAAGTAAATTCGTAAACGCATTAATTGAGTGGATTGACACAAACGCGAATCACAACCTGAAAATAGATGACGTCGCTAAAAAATCAGGCTACTCGAAGTGGCACTTACAACGGTTGTTTAGTCAGTATACAGGCACAACGCTTGGCCAGTATATACGTGTAAAGCGAGTGACGCTGGCGGCACAAGATTTACTTATGACAAATGAAACTGTAATTCAGATATCAGTTAAATATGGTTTTGAATCACAGCAGTCATTCACCCGTGCTTTCCATAGATATTTTGAAGTTCCGCCGGGGAAATTCCGGAAAATCAATCGTAAAAAACTTGAATGCAAATAGTTTATGTTAAGCCTCATGTGAGGCTGAGCGTTGCTTAATTACGAGCGCGCTCGCTCCTCTTTAATGTTTGACTACTATCTTTATATATTTAATGAAATCCCAGTTGTGTCTTGGGTTGAGTCATTATGGCTCTGAAATTTGTGGGTTGACTTTAATAAGTAATTCACGATTTAAATATTGCGTGTGGTATTACATCTGGGTGAAATTCCGTTGACAGGCTGTTTCCAAAGTCTTTTTGTAGCGCTGGGCATAAATGCATTGCTCTCAGTGAGCCTGTTCTAGGCCAAGCTTCTGCATTTAGTTGTTATATTTTTTGTTGAGACTGTTTTAAATATCCGCATCTCCAAAAGTGACATTATCAAATTGGGCTCTCACACCTGTTAAAGCTAAGAAGAGATGACCGCACTCGGGCAAACCTCAGTTGTCCGGATGAGATGAATTGCAGCCTTTCAAATCACTGTATGATGTGAAATTACTGGCAGATAAATTTGATTATCAGGGAAGCCAACTTTGAGGCATGAATTATGGGTCGAGCCTGATGGATACCAGATCTTTTGTCTGAAAGGTGTCCAGGAAAATGCAGCAAGATCATTATTGGATCTTGGTGCAAAACTTATATGAGTAGTAGATGCGGCCAGCCATTATGAAGCAATGAACCTTTATTATAAAAAATATGGATCGGGGCCAATATATAACGTCTTTTCCTGAACAGAATTGTAAAACTTATTCCGAACTGGGTTGGGAATAAAACTACTGAACAAGCCTGATTTAAGTATCTTTCCGCCCAAAAATTTCCTCGCTGCGGCTCTGTAAGTCAAATAACGCTTCCAGTAAATCATCCTCATTCACCGCACGTTGCCGCTTTTTAGCTGGATCTTTCTTCGCACTTCTCCGACGTGGCCCGGTTCCGGCCGGAAGGCCCTGAGACCGCGTATTAGCACGCTTGTCCTGGATCAGTTTAGCCATGGCCAGCGCATGTCCAAGCCGCTTGTTGTCAACGATCGCACCCTGGTCAACTTCAGACAGCCGCTCGTAGGCAGAGTAGGGAAGCACCGTACCGTGACTCCTGAGTTCATCGCGGCCATCCGGGTACTGCCAGGCATCCAGATATTTACCCATCGTACGGCGGCTGTCATCGTTATCCTCAGGCAGCAACAGCATTTTATCGTAGCGGACCTTCAGCGCTTTCGAAACCTTGCGCGGTTCGCGCCAGGTAAATATCTGGTTCAGGTTGTCGTCTGCATCGAGCGGGCGGTGCACGTCAAAATCATGCCTCGGTGCCTTCGCGAAACGCCGGTTGTAATCCGCCATAAAATCAGCGGCAAAGGCGTTAGCAGCATCGGGCGTACTGATATCATGCAGCCTGAGTTCCTTAACCAGCCGGTCCTGCAACGTGAGATGAGCACGCTCCACGCGGCCCTTGGCAGAGTAGGTGTTGGCGCATATGCCGGTGATGTTCAGCTTGTTTTTCGCGCGACCGAACTGCGTCTGACTATCGCCGCCAGCCGCATTTTTATTGTTGATGCGGAACACGCTGGCCTTGTCGCAGTAAAAGGCCAGCTGCTTGCCGTGCTGCTCCAGGTAGCCGCGCGTGACTTAAGAGTAGGTGAACGTGAACTCGGAGAGGACGAAATGAAGCTGCATCAGGCGGCTGGTCGCGTCATCCACGTAAACCAGCAGCGTGCAGGCCGGACCGCGTTCCTCGAACCAGCGGTGATCGCAGCCGTCGATCTGTATCAGCTCGCCGACGCACGCACGGCGGTAGCGAGGTTGCTGGATTTTTGGCGCGCGATGTCTGCGCGGGATCCAGAGGCCTGACTGCATCATCAGCTTCCGTCCGGTCTCTTTAGACAGCGTCACGCCGTGCAGCTCGGCCAGCTTCTCGCAGGCGAGCGTCGGACCAAAGTCTGAGTAGCGCTCGCGGATGATCTGAACCGCACGTTCAGCAAGGCCTGCAGGCAGCTGATAGTTACTTGGGTTGCTGCGCCGGCGATCAGCCATGCCCAGCGGACCGTCTGTACAATAGCGCTGAAGCAGGCGGCGACAGTGCCGGTCGGAAATACCGAGACGCTCAGCTGCGAGATGGGTTGTCAGCCGCCGGTCGACGACGTCCTGAATAATTTTAAGCTGGTTAACTTCGTTCAGTGTGAAAACTCCGCACCTGAAGCCGTTATATCAGGATCCCCAGCAGGTAGCCCGAAGCGGCCAGGTAAGCTTAGCTCAGAACAGCCAGGTTAGCTTTGCCTCCATAAACCCGGGTCGCATAATGTAATTTATGTTAAATATGCCTTTTCATTATGTTTAAAAGGACTGTTTATTTTTTTCCTGTGTTATCCAGCCTGATCTGCTTAATAGATAGCCTTAACGGCCATTAGTATGCTGTGTATTTAACCGCATACTCTGATGCTTGTCAGCCTCCTCCCGTCTATGACGGGAAACAGGCCAAAATGGTTAGGCTGGATTTGAGAAGCAACCTTCTTTGATGCCAGATTTCAGCCAACAATCGCTTTCAAAGCACAAATTCCTCTCCCCGATTACTTTTTAGTCTAATTTTTGAGGAAGCAGTCTGCGTAGCATATTGATACTGGTTGGCTACAAAAACGCACATAACTTAATTCCAGGTTAAACCTGTTTTTTTAGCTTTGATGAGGTTGAAAACTATTACATTGACTCAACATCTCTATCCGATCGAACCACTACCCCGGTCTGATTGATGGTGTAAAGGCGGCTTCCTTCATATCCACTTAGGAAATTAGGATATGAATAAGAAGCTTAAAACCACGCAAAAAAAACAAACTAAAGATTCATCGAGCTCAGAAAAAGAACATCTCACGCCATTAAAAGCTGAGAACGGACTTATCAATCATTGTGTGAATATTGTACGGCTTGCGTATTATTCTCTCAAACTGAAGAAAGAGTTATCTGAGCATGCAGGGTGGTTGAGTGGCATCAGCCTTTCTGATGGATTTAAGGAGGTCATAAACGAGATAGCAAAAATTTTCAACTAAGTATCTGATCAAAAGGACTCTTAATTTTAGGAGCAAATATGACAAATTTTCAGAGTATTAACGTTAAGTCTGTATTGATTTAACACCTCTTTCATTCTGGAGGAACCGCCATTTCCTCCGGAAAACGTTTATGAAGTCGGAGCAGCGCCTTCGTAAAGGTAGGGTAGTGCAATAAAAGGATTTCTAAGTGCATCATTTGCAGTATGAAGCTATGTCACAAGAGGAATTGTACGACGCAGGACGGGAAGCATTAGCGAAATTATCGCTACATGAATTTCCTGACGCATTCGTAGACCCTTTTCTGGACGGGATAGTCTCATCATTGCAACTGGTCCTTAAGACTGACTCCACAGACGACAAAGATGACGAAACTAATGCGCAAGATAATCATGCCTCATATGTTTCGTTAACTGATGTGCTTACGTGCGTTTTGATGAAACCAGTCAGGATCGCATGGTCATCTGCGGACAGTCAGTTTTGGCATGTTGCAGAAAGTATGAATCGGGAAACTGCGATACCCAGACATGCCATACTTCTATTATGTAGATATCTGCTCACCGGATCGCTTAAGTGGGGCAGAGCTCCACCTGCCATGCAATACGTAACAATCGCTTTTTTGCCGCACAGCGGCATGAAGGCGCCAACTGGTGCTACATATCACCCGATAGCTGAACGGCGCCGGTAGCGCGGCGCAGCCGCTCCCTGCCCCCCATAGCGCATAGACCCCACTACGCCCTGCCAGACGCCGTAGAAGCAGCGGCTTGTCAGGCGCACAGACGTCAGACGGTCGTAGACGAAAGAAAGAAATCGCAGCACCACTCACCGCTACTCCAAATTTATAGTTACAACACCCATTTATCAGCCACCACTGATCCGGCCCTCCGGGCCGGGCGGGGGCGGCTGCTCAGTGGGGGCAACCGGGCTTCAGGTCCGGCGCCCGGGTTTTGCCGGAGAGGGGCGCGGGGGTTCAGGTTCGGCTCGGATTGGGGTTAAATGAAAGCATAGATGAATGATGTAACTACAATTGAGCCGATGTGCATTTATACTGAACATTTAGTATCGTTGCGTTAGTACTTAATTAATGAGGTGCATATGAATCCATCCGCTTATGAGCGCGGCATCAAAACTGCTTCTGCATTGAAGCGCTTAACATACGTCTATATCGATGCAGATTCTCGCTTTGCTGCTTGGGGCGAGAGCAAAGGGGTTCCTGGTGCAATAGGAAGGTCTTTTGTTCCTTTTTCTGTTCTTGTGCTTCTGGCGTTAGCCTTAGTTGCAGGGTTTTTCCTTGGAGCCATTATTCTCGCTATCGCTGGGTTTGCGTATATGGTTCGCTACATCCAAATAAATAACTTAGCCCCTGGTGACTCAGACGACTCGACTTCAGAGCATGGGCCTGAGTATAGAAATGGCCGCGATGGATATGGTTACTATCACGGTGCCGATGATTCAATTTTCACATCACCTAAGTCATACCATGAAGAAGATTAGGCCTGGGTTTAATCCCAGGCTTCTTAAATAATTATAACTTCATGGCACCCTTCATTTTATTAACGGCCTCTCCCCCACTTTGTTCGACTTTCGCTGTGCCATTTCTGAAAGCCCCATCGAGCGCACCACCAATTCTGACCCCGGCCCATGACAACGCTCCCATCCATACCGCAGGTAGTACCAAAAACATCGTGGCCATGACAAAGTTCATGATCAGGTCATCAGAACTGTTCTGAAAGCCAGCCATGTTAAAATTGCTGTGAGTATCCGAGCTGTAAAGCGCGGTTAGCAGCCAGCTGTCCAGCCAGCGCGCCAGTTCCCACCAGAATGTCAGGAAGTTCAGCGCAAACAGCACAAAGGTGAGCGTAATTACCGTCTTAATCTCATATGCGGAGAATGCCAGGATAAGCGGCAAGATCACCACTATAGCCATCAGCAGTACAGCCTGAACCATTGGTAATGCCTGGCGCATCGCATCAAATGCCGGAAACGCTGCCAGGCTGCCTAATGCGGTGCCGCTAATAGCGGCAACCCTGGAAACAGAATTATCGAGCGTAAAATCTGCGTTTCCCCCGTAGCCGGCGTAAACGTGCCCCCCTTGCGATACAGACAGACTCTCCGGGCTGACCAGGCGGCGAATGATGGCCTCCTTATAGTCGGCAGAATTACCGCCGATCATGGACATTGCGGCGGATAAACGTGTCCATAATCCTGGGTCAGCCTGATCGACAACACGGGCCTGTAAGCCTGTTTCAGCTTTATTCCACCATTCACTGCAGGTCGGGTAGCCGCCCCGGCCCGTGTCAGGCCGCCCACTGTCACGGCTTTCGCTCCATGGAAAATCTGCGCGGGGGGTTTTGGACTGCAGACTGCCGTAATAATTGCTCAGGAACGTCTTGCTGCCTATCCACTCGATATCGCGCAGTGTGGTCTTGTCTTTAGTTTGCCCCTGATCCTGACGCTTCCACATATACAGCGCGAGTGAGTAGCAGTCATTTGTGAAGTCCTGCAGCTCTTCCGCGAGCGCTTTATTGTTAATGCGTGTGTGCTGCACCTCAAAACGGAGCTGACGCATATCCGGCCGGCACGGGATTGTGGCAACGGAAGCCTGCGTAATTCCCTTAGCCATTTTATGAACCAAGTACCACCATACCGGCGCGGCCGCTGTTTGATCGTTAATACTGGAGATTACAGGCGAATAGCCGGTATCGTCCGGTGCTTTTGGCGTCCATGTTCCGCAAGTCCTGGCACGCGAAGAGTCATATTTGATAGTACTCATGTCAACGTTCATCAGCGGCATGCAACAGGCAATGATGACAAGAAATGAGGTGTATACCGCGTGTTCCATGCGCGGAATTGAAAGAGCGCCTTTGTTACCTTCGTCCTCACCTTCTTCCCTGACCTTTAGCCAGATTCCGATAAGACGGAACGCCACCGGTGCGGCAAAGAGTCCAGTTGAAAGCAGGATATTCCACAGACCATTATTAACGACCCATCCAAGCAGGGTCAGAAAATATTCAAGATAGCTGTTTGTCAGCATCAGGAAGCTCCCGTGCCGCTCAGCAGCACCAGTTCACAGACAATCGCAAAAATTGCGCTGACCGCTGCAATGCGGATCAGCGGCTGACGATGTTGCGGGCCAAAGCCCGGCGCGCGGAAAATTTTTACAAATCCCCAGGTAAGCGCACCATAAACAGCCAGGCGCCATATCAGCCAGCCATAGCGGGCATGGTCCATCCAGTCACGGAATGCAGCGGCCTGGGTCGGATTTTTAATGGCTTTATCTGCGATAAATAGCCCGGCCAGAAGAAACACAAGTAGTGCGCCGGCGGTACAAAACACGCGAAACAAAGCAGGATGGCGGCGGAAAAATGAGGCGCGTTGCGTTTCGTGTTCAGATTTCATCAGCTGCGCCCCCATCAGTTGCTTTCCGTTTCAGGAACGGCCAGGCGGTTAATGCGGCTGTCAGTGCTGTCATCGCTCTGCGTCTGCGGGTTGCTGTTAACGCGCCCGTTTTCGCGATCGATAATGGTCAGCACGGAATTACGTGACAGCTCGCGCTTAAGCTCCATCTCATTGCGTAATGCGGTGATCTCGCGATCGATAGCCGCAACGCGGCGATCGCCTTCTTCAATAGCCGCATTCTGCGCTGCAGCATTAGGCTCAGACATGCCGGTAACAATCATGCGGCGCATAATGAGCGCGGTTTCAACGGTATCAGCCATTGCCAGCTCTCCGGCGAGACGGGCTGTCAGGGCTGCATTGTCCGGGTCTCTTTGTAATGCTCTGATCACGCCGGCGGTAATCGGAAGGCTACCTGTTTTGAGTTTTGCCAGATTTGCTGCATTTGGTTGCTCGGCGCCGTTCACCAGCTTGACCAGTTGCTCGGTATTTTCTTTTGTGGTTTCTTCCAGGATAGGAGCAAAGCCTGTGCCGGCCTGCGTGGCGCCCGGCTGCTGATCGGCATCACCACTGGTGCACTGTGAGGCATCGCTGCAGGTCCGCAGTGAGCTGTCCCCTACGACTTGGACTACCGCTTTTGCAGCTTCTTCGGCGCTTGAATATTTAGCACAGGCACCACCATTACAGCTGTTGGTGCCGACCGTATCTGTGCTGAGTACCGGAAGGCTGTTCATCATGTTGAACCCTGCAGCCGTCAGATCATGTGTTGGCCTGATGGCCTGTTGCCCTTGTCCACCCCGTTTTTGCCCGCCAATCCAGTTCTGGCCTGAATTGCCCTGTAACTTGTCAGCTGAATTGTTTACCCTGACAGCATCGGCGTCTCCGCTGTTGACAAGCGAGCGATATTCATCCATCACCGCGCTCTGTGTCCATTTGTTGTTGCCGGCAAAATCCATCATACGCTTAGACATGTTCTGGCAGTTCAGCTGCGCCTTATCAAACGAGACGTTGGCCTGCAGCACGCCGTTTGTGAGCATGTCGTACAGTCCGGGATTAGCGCGCTGAATAATCATTGCTGGCAGACTGGCTACGGCGCCGGTTGCATTCTGAACCACATCTCCCATCAGGTTTTTAAAGCCGTTTGTTACACCATTAAGCTGATTCCCTACGGTCGTTTTAAGGTCAAAATTTCCGCACATAAGATCACTGCTCCATCCCACATTCATGCCCAGCTTGCGCATGGTGCTGCGGGTTGCTGGCTGTGAAATCACGGAGCCGCCCCCAAGCGTGTAATAGAGTTTGTCAGAGACCGCGCCGCTGACATCCTTACCGTAACCTATTGCACTGTTATTGACTGAGGGAAGGGAAATGCCGAAAGCACCCGACTGATCATCATCTGCCGCCTGCGCGGATGACACTGCTGCCGAGATACACAGGGCAAGCACGGCTGATTTGAATTTAACGGATAACATTGTGCCTCTCAGAAGTTGGTTGAATAGAGGAAGGTCTGACCGCGACGCTTGCAGCAGCTGTAGGGCTGCCACAAGGCATACGCTTCGTTGCCGTCCTGAGCTATTGGATGGGCGCCATCCGGAAATACAGCGCAGGAAGCTGACAGAGTGGGGGCTAAGCGCTGCCATTTGTGATTGGCTGTGCCCGTGTTTTCTTTAACCTCTCCGGGCGGCCAGTAGCCGGCTTTGCGCGAACCTTTCAGTACCTGATAAACGTGTGGCTGTCCCGACCGGGTGATAATGTCAGCCACGCGCTGTGCGACCACTGCAGAGGCTTTATCATCGTCAGCCTGACTGACGAATCCGGAACGGGGATAAAGATTCCCCCACATATTTGCGCTGGCCTGGCTACCCAGTTCGCGCTGTCCGGGAACCAGCGCCTCTGGATACAGAGATTCAGGCAGCCCCGATCGCCAGACGAGAGAATCAAGCGTGCTTAGGAAGTAGGGGTTGAAGGGGGTAGCGGCGGAACTACAAGAGTAGCCGGATATGCTGCCACCTATGATTGACGTCGCGGGATGGCCGATCGCGTCAGCGTACTTAAATTTAATGTTAGATTTACGCTGGCCGGGAACTTTGATGTCACCGGCGTTACCGCCCCCGGCGGGCGCACCACTGGTCAGTACGTTGTCTACCGAACCGGACGCACCGCTCATAAAGGCCATTTCGTTCCATGGGTTCCCGCCTGGTCCTGTATAAGTTGATACCACCACTTCCGGAATAAAATGCGTCACTTTTACTGACGTTTTCACGGAACAGCCAAATGGTGTGCACATTAGCCAGTAACAGATGCCGCTCACGCGCCAGCTAATGCAATCCTGTGTGATGGCGCTGGCAATGATGCCGGCAGTATTGATAGCTGAAACTGTTGCCGGCGCCGCCGCAACAGCGAGCACTGAGGCAATGCCCGCAGCGCTGATATGTGTTTTGAGGGCTGAACGCATTATTGTCTCCCACGATCACGAAGCATGGCTGCGCGGGCAACGTCAGCTGTGCCATAAACCACATCCCGATCATCGAAAACAACGGCTGGATATTTGTGCAAGCCCATTTCCCAGGCATGCACTACCTGCCGGTACGACTGGGCGATCTGCTCCTGTTGCCTAGCCCACTGTGGTGATTCAAAAACTTCGCGAGCTTGCTGGGCTGCCAAGCGGGGATCGGCAGCCAGCTTGCCAAAAACGGCTTCCTGAAGGCGGTCGGGGCCATCAAGCCAGACAACTTTGGCGTTACTGGTAAGATTTTGAGGAGGATTTTCAGCATCGGTATACACTACTGTGCCGGCCAGCAGCTGAAACGGTATGAACAGAATGAGTGAGTGTAAAAGCCTGAGTCGCATAGCGGATCTCCGTCACGATAGCAGGCTTCTAGAGTGGCATTACGTAGTTAGGTATTCAGTATTAAACTCTTTTTCTCATTTTAAAAATTTAGCTATAAAAAACGTTTGTATGTTAAAATTATTAGTCAAGACATCACATGTGACACTTTTTATATTTTAGACCAGAGCCGCAAGGGCATGGGTCATTTCGTCCTACTTTTGCTGATTCTTTTCTTGGTATTATGGCTTTGGGTTGTGAAGGAGCTGTGTTAGGAAGTGTGTGTGTTAGTATTTTGTGTTCTCTAGATATTTTGATTAAATTCTTTCTTTCTTCTTTTGGTATTGACTCTTTAACGGGTGAAAATATTAAATCCTCAGATCTACCAGAGCTTCCTTTTGGTTCGGTAGCAATTATTATTACTTTTCTTGCATGTTTGTATTTGATAAATGCAACCTGCATGTAGATTTGCATCAATGATACCCTTTCCGTTCTGTAATGATTGTAGCTTTCGAATCCTACATTTGGAAAGAATAGGAATATGTAAATTTTCCCTGGCTCATCGATTGATTCTACAACCCGAGATGTTCTTAAAGTGGGAACTGTTGATGCAAGTTTTTCTTTAAAGCTCTTGGATAGGTAATATCTGGATTCTCTACTCTCT
>NZ_VHIZ01000013.1 GCF_006494375.1 Pantoea anthophila | reverse complement strand
CATCCACCGTGTACGCTTAGTCGCTTAACCTCACAACCCACAGGCGTTTTCACGCTGCAGACTGTAAGCATTTGAGAGACTCGAACATGTCGCCATTTCATTCTTATTACGGAGAATGAACGCGTCATGTCGTTTCAATTTTCAGCTTGTTCCGGATTGTTAAAGAGCAATATCTTAAACATGACTCGTAAGTCATCTTTAAGATATGTGGGCAACATCTTTCACCTGTCACCGAGCATGGCGTCCCCTAGGGGATTCGAACCCCTGTTACCGCCGTGAAAGGGCGGTGTCCTGGGCCTCTAGACGAAGGGGACATTTAAGTCTGTCTTCGCAAGACGCTTTGCTCATTACTTTTTTATCAGACAATCTGTGTGAGCACTGCGCGGGAAGGTATCTTCAGGTAAGGAGGTGATCCAACCGCAGGTTCCCCTACGGTTACCTTGTTACGACTTCACCCCAGTCATGAATCACAAAGT
>NZ_VHIZ01000012.1 GCF_006494375.1 Pantoea anthophila | reverse complement strand
TTAATATAATCATACAGAGTCTGCATTAATTCAGCGTGGATCTCAGCAGTACGTATTGTCCCATTTTTGGTTTCAATACCTTGCCGAGGATCAAGCAGTAATCCCTCAGCATTGATAAGATATTTTTTCTTGAGCTGTTCAGCATCTGGTTTGTAAATCTCTTTAGCTCTGAGCGTTATAATTTCAGACCTTCTCAGGCCAGAATATCGACCCAGTTCGATGGCAAGTTTGCATTCCTCAGACAGGGGAACCTCATTCCCCTTGCCTGCACTATTTGAAATGCCCATACCACGAATTTTGTATATTGACTCGACGATCTGCCATTCTTTACTGCTTAATGGAATAAGTTTCCGTGACAACCCAAAATGGCGAGTATCACTAGGTAGTTTCAATCTTAAATCCGTGGTATCAACATGAATAAAATGACTTCTCATATATTCATGAGATGAATTTCTATTTAACCGCACCACTTCATATTTAAAGGGAGGATAAGCAAAAAAGTGATCGCGAGCCAGATAGAATTTATAAAAATTAATCACTGATCCCATATAGCTGTTAGCGGTACTACGTGCCAATTCACCCTGTTTGAACATTTCTCGCAAATGCTTACGGAATGCATAGGTGGGACGTAGCCTGATAGATATTGGCATCTCATTCCATGACATACCAATATCATGTAGAAAGGTAAAATAATGCAGTAAAGCCTGAGCCTGCGTATTGACCTCTTTTTTACGCAAATTAGCTTTTAAATGAATCAACCAATTATTGACGACCCTGATACTGCTGCCGTCTTCCGTAAATAACAGCGGCAGCTTGCCTAAGTGCTGACCTGTACCTTTAAAGTCTATCGAAAATTCGCCAGTGTCAGCATCAATTTCCCTTCTGATTTCGTGATCAACAACAAAGTCAGGAAGTTCCCAAAGCACGATCCCCATAAGACTACCCGCCGGATGGTTTCACAAGTTCATAGATTATCTACGTAACAATCTAATTCAATGAGAACATCGTAACAGTACGCGATCCGGGTCACCGGCATGCACCACTTCTGTCGCCTGTGCCAGCAGTCCCTCGACCACCTTCAGCTGTTTCGCGACCGACGGGCGCGGTTGCAGCTGCCATTTTTCGGGAATAATCGGTAGATCCGCCAGCGACCAGCGTGCATAGCGGCTGTCATAAGTGTCGGGCTGCGCCTGCTCCAGCAGGTGCCCTACGCACCAGGTGACAATCTGATCGTTGCCGCAGGCAATAAATCCATCACCCCGTCGATGCGGTTTCGGCAGTACATCGGCAATCGCACGTCCCAGGCTCGGTTTTTCCGCAATAAACAAACGCATTGAATCAGCTAGTCCTTAACATCAGGGAAACGGAGAGTAACCGGCTCGGCTGTCGGTGTAAATTCAGGGCTATGTTAGCCTGGCAGGCCTGCTGGCGTAAGCATGACGCGCAGCGTTAGCGATCGTTCGCACAGGAACCGTGCAAAAGGCAGGGCTGAGAACGCCCTGCTGCCAGCGGATAAAGCGGATCAGAAATAACGCACGAAAGGCGTGGTGTCAGGCGGGAGAACCGTGGTGCTTGATTTCAGTTGTGGCGTGCCCAGATAGAGGAAGCCGACAATGGCATCCTGCTCCCGGCAGCCAAATGCCTGCCGCACCTGCTCGTCATCGGTCCAGGGACCGCTGCGCCAGATGCCGTTGTAACCCTGCGCGACGGCGGCCATCTGCATTGCCATGACCGCACAGCTGGCTGAGGCAATCTGCTCCCAGCGCGGCACTTTATGATGCTCCTCGCAGTGGGCCACCACCGTGATGATCATCGGAGCACGAAACGGCGACTGACTTGCTTTGTTAATCGCCTTTTCATCCAGCTGTTTTTCCCGTGCCGCCCGTTCCAGCAGCTGGCTCATCCGGTCGCGCCCCTCTTTTTCCACAATGACGAAGCGCCAGGGTTGCAGGGTGCCATGATCCGGTGCGCGCATGCCCGCCCGCAGGATATTTTCAAGGATCTCACCCGCCGGGGCAGGTTCACTCAGGCGTGAGGCCGAACGACGATTTACCAGTAATTCAAGGGCGTCCATGTTTCTCTCCCGATCTCTGTATTGTTGCCTTCATCCTGGCACAGCCAGATTTTTTGTAACAGTGCGCGGTGATTTCCTGCTGACTTTTAACACGGCGCTCTTTAGGATGAGCTCGTCGGGGAAGCCGGGGCCGCGCGGCGGCCACTTCCTGCTACATATTTATGGAGAGTCTGATGCGCACATTGTGGCGAATAATCGCAGGTCTGTTCCGCTGGAGCTGGCGGGTATTAAATTTTATCAGGGAATTCATTCTGAATATTTTCCTGATTTTGTTGATTGTGGTGGGTGTAGGGATCTGGCTGCAGGTCAGTGGCTCAGGCAGCAGTTCAGCCCCCATTCAGCAGGGCGCACTGAAAGTCGATCTCAGCGGTGTGCTGGTCGATAAACCCTCAGTGAGCAACCGCCTCAGCAAAATTGGCCGTCAGTTACTGGGTGCCAGCAGCGACCGTTTGCAGGAAAACTCACTGTTTGATGTGGTCGATGCCATTCGCCAGGCGAAAGATGACAGCAACATCAAAGGGATGGTGCTCGATTTACGTGAGTTTGCGGGCGGCGATCAGCCGTCACTGCAATATGTGGGTAAAGCGCTGCGGGAATTTCGTGACAGCGGCAAGCCGATTTATGCCCTGGGCGACAGCTACAGCCAGGCGCAGTACTACCTTGCCAGCTATGCCACCAGAATCTATCTCTCACCGCAGGGCACCGTAGATCTGCACGGTTTCGCCACCAACGGGCTTTATTACAAAACCCTGCTGGAGAAGCTGAAAGTGACCTCGCACGTTTTCCGCGTCGGCACCTACAAATCGGCGGTCGAACCTTTCCTGCGGGATGATATGTCCCCTGCCGCCCGTGACGCAGACAGCCGCTGGATTGGTCAGCTGTGGCAGAACTACCTGAACACCGTGTCGGCGAATCGTCAGATTACGCCGGAACAGCTGTTCCCGGGTGCGGCGGCGATTATTGCCGGGTTGAATGCAGTCAAAGGTGACACCGCGCAATATGCGCTGGATAACAAGCTGGTCGATGTTCTGGACTCGCGCGCGGCGGCCGATCAGGAGCTGGTAAAAACCTTTGGTCTGGATAAGCAGACTAACGATTACCGCAGCGTCAGCATCTATGACTACAGCGTGAAGTCCGCCTCAGCACAGCAGGATGGCAACATCGCCGTGGTGCTGGCCAGCGGTGCCATCATGGATGGTGAAGAGACGCCGGGCAACGTCGGTGGCGACACCACGGCGGCGCAGATCCGTGATGCGCGTCTCGATCCCAAAATCAAAGCGATTATTCTGCGGGTGAACAGCCCGGGTGGCAGCGTCACCGCCTCTGAAGCGATTCGCGAAGAGCTGGCGGCGGCGCAGGCAGCGGGCAAACCGATTGTGGTTTCGATGGGCGGTATGGCCGCATCCGGCGGCTACTGGATCTCAACGCCTGCCAGTTATATCGTGGCGAACCCCAGCACGCTCACCGGCTCGATTGGCATCTTCGGGGTCATCAATACCCTGGAAAACAGCCTGGATAGCATCGGGGTTCACACCGATGGTGTCGCAACCTCGCCGCTGGCGGATATTTCCACCACCAAGGCGCTGCCTGCTGAAGTGCAGCAGCTGATGCAGCTGACCATCGAAAATGGCTACCGCAACTTCGTTGGCCTGGTGGCGAAGTCCCGCCATAAAACGCCGGAACAGATCGATGCGATAGCCCAGGGCCACGTCTGGACCGGCAGCGATGCGAAAGCCAATGGTCTGGTGGATGCGCTGGGTGACTTTGACGATGCGGTGAAGAAGGCGGGTGAGCTGGCCAAAGTCAGCAAGCCGCAGCTAAGCTGGTATCAGGATGAGCCGGGCTTCCTGGATCTGATCCTGGGTCAGATGAATGCCTCAGTGCAGGCCGTGCTGCCTGCCACGCTTAAGGCCTGGCTGCCCGCCCCCATGCTGGATGTGATGAGTGCGATGAAAGCCCAGCCGGGTCTGCTGGACCATCTCAACGATCCGCAGAACCGTTACGCATTCTGCCTCAACTGCGGCGAAGTGCGATAAACCTCGCAGCCCGGCCGCTGGTCGGGCTGCTTTTCCCCGCTATTCCCCTTATACTGCGCGTTTTACGGCAAGTCTGAGTGTTTTCATGCAAAAGAAAAATATCTATGTAGCCTACACGGGCGGGACAATCGGTATGCAGCGTTCGGCGCAGGGCTATATTCCGGTTTCCGGCCACCTGCAACAACAGCTGGCAGACATGCCGGAGTTCCACCGCCCTGAAATGCCTGATTTCACGATTCACGAATATCAGCCGCTGATCGACTCCTCTGACATGACGCCGGAGGACTGGCAGTCTATCGCTGAAGATATCCGCCAGAACTACGATCGCTATGACGGCTTTGTGATCCTGCATGGCACAGACACCATGGCCTTCACCGCCTCCGCGCTCTCATTTATGCTGGAAAATCTGGCCAAGCCGGTTATCGTCACCGGCTCGCAGATTCCGTTAGCGGAATTACGCTCGGACGGTCAGCAGAATCTGCTGAACTCCCTTTATGTGGCGGCCAACTATCCGATTAGCGAAGTGTCGCTGTTTTTCAACAACACGCTCTATCGCGGTAACCGGACCACCAAGGCGCATGCCGATGGCTTTAACGCCTTTGCCTCGCCTAACCTTCCGGCGCTGCTGGAAGCGGGTATTCATATCCGCCGCCTTAATACGCCGCCGGCCCCTGCCGGTCAGGGTGAGCTGAAAGTGCACACCATTACCCCGCAGCCGATTGGCGTGGTCACTATCTATCCGGGTATCTCTGCGGATGTGGTGCGTAACTTCCTGCGTCAGCCGGTAAAAGCGCTGATCCTCCGCTCCTATGGCGTAGGTAATGCGCCACAGAACAAAGAGTTTCTGGCTGAACTGCAACAGGCCAGCGAACGTGGCATCGTCGTGGTGAACCTCACCCAGTGTATTTCAGGCAAGGTCAATATGGGCGGCTACGCCACCGGCAATGCGCTGGAGCATGCGGGCGTGATCAGCGGATCGGATCTGACCGTGGAAGCGGCACTGACCAAACTACACTTTTTACTCAGCCAGGATTTCTCTGCCGATCAAATCCGCGCCCGGATGCAGCAGAATCTGCGCGGCGAACTGACCGAAGACTGACTACGGAGCGAATCAGAATGAAGCGGGCACTCATCATTATTGATATACAGAACGATTTTTGCCCCGGCGGCCCGATGGCAGTCCATGAGGGAGACCAGACGGTCGACGTGGCAAATCGCTATGCGCGAGCCTTTCGCGAGAACGGGGAATGCGTGCTGGCCCTGCAGGACTGGCATCCGGCCGACCATGGGAGTTTCGCCTCGGTCTCCGGTGAGCCGGTCTATACCCTGGGTGAGCTGAACGGTCTGGCACAGATCTGGTGGCCGGATCACGGCATACAGGGCTCGGCCGGCGCAGACTTTCACCCCGGCCTGGATCGTTCGCTGTTCGATGCAACCTTCCACAAGGGTCAGGACCAGGATGTCGACAGTTACAGCGCCTTTTTTGACAATGGTCATCGCCGTAAAACCGAGCTGGACAGCTGGCTGCGCGAGCGTGGCATCACTCATCTGGTGATGCTGGGGCTGGCGACCGACTACTGCGTTAAATACAGCGTGCTGGATGCACTGGAGCTGGGTTATCACGTTGAGGTCGTCAAAGAGGGCTGCCGCGGCGTGAATCTGAATCCTGAAGACAGCGAGATCGCCTTTGCGCAGATGACCGCGCAGGGCGCGGTTCTGATTTAAAACAGAGCTGGCAGGACGCCAGCTTTTTTTTTAGTGCAGATGAATACGGGTCACATCCGATTCAATGCCGAACTCTTCCTTCAGCTCTTTTTTTGACTTCATCACCATCTCCCCCCCTTTGCCGATGGTCATGTGCTGCGGCGCATCGTTGTGTCTCGCCTGCCACATCATGACCAGCTGCAGGCAGTTGTCACGCTGCTCCTGGGTCAGGGCCACGCCGTCGGGCCACTTACCGATCTCCACCGCCGTTGCCAGACGCTGATAGACTTCCGGCGTCATTGACGCCAGCATGGCTTCCAGTTGTTCCTTCATCGCCCTTACCCTCTGGTCTGTTCGCCCTGCTCATCGGTGAAATTCAGCGAGGCGGAGTTTACACAGTAACGTTCGCCGGTGGGCTGCGGACCATCCGGGAAAACATGCCCGAGATGCGCATCACAGCTGCCGCAGCGGATCTCCACACGCTGCATACCGTGAGAGTTGTCTTCGATATAGCGAATCGCCTCATCACTGACCGGCTGATAGAAACTGGGCCAGCCACAGCCTGAGTCATATTTGGTTTCTGACAGAAAAAGGGGCGCTTCACACACCAGACAGTGATAGATGCCCTCCTGCTTGTTGTGCAACAGGGCGCCGCTGTAAGGCGGTTCCGTTCCGCGATGCTGAGTAACGTAGCGCTGCATTTCAGTCAGCTGCGCAATTTTTGCTTCGGGTGCGGTCTCTTTAGCCATTTTAGGATTCCGGGCAGTGCCATTCTGAAAATTTCGTCTATTATTCTAACAAATGATCAACATAACCCGGGTCTTTTTTTGTGCTCACCCTTTCACTCTGCCCATTGCAAAGCGGATTTGTGACTTCGATCACCTTTTATCCGGAGCATCCCTATATATTCGGCGATTGATTCAATGAAGCGCGATATCATTGGCGGCGCGCAAGCGGTTGCGCACCGAATAATTCCTCTCAGGCGAATTGATTTGTCGCAACAATTGACACGATTCCGCTTGACGCCTGGTAAGGTTTTTGTAATTTTACAGGCAACCTTTTATTCACTAACAAATAGCTGGTGGAATATATGACTATCAAAGTAGGTATCAACGGTTTCGGCCGTATCGGTCGCATCGTTTTCCGTGCTGCACAGAAGCGTTCTGACATCGAAATCGTTGCTATCAATGACCTGCTGGACGCGGATTACATGGCGTACATGCTGAAGTATGACTCTACTCACGGTCGTTTCGACGGCACCGTAGAGGTTCAGGATGGCGCACTGATCGTAAACGGTAAAAAAATCCGTGTTACTGCTGAGCGTGACCCGGCTAACCTGAAGTGGGATGAAGCAGGCGTTGACGTTGTTGCAGAAGCAACCGGTATCTTCCTGACCGACGAAACCGCACGCAAACACATCACCGCAGGTGCTAAGAAAGTCGTTCTGACCGGTCCATCTAAAGATGACACCCCAATGTTTGTTCGTGGTGCAAACTTCGACAAATATGAAGGCCAGGATATCGTTTCTAACGCATCCTGCACCACTAACTGCCTGGCACCGCTGGCAAAAGTCATCAACGACAAGTTTGGTATCGTTGAAGGCCTGATGACCACCGTTCACGCGACCACTGCTACGCAGAAAACCGTTGATGGCCCGTCTCACAAAGACTGGCGCGGCGGCCGCGGCGCATCGCAGAACATCATCCCTTCATCAACCGGCGCAGCGAAAGCCGTTGGCAAAGTTCTGCCAGAGCTGAACGGCAAACTGACCGGTATGGCGTTCCGCGTTCCAACCCCTAACGTTTCCGTTGTTGACCTGACCGTGCGTCTGGAAAAAGCGGCATCTTACAAAGAAATCTGTGCTGCAATTAAAGCTGCTGCAGAAGGCGAGATGAAAGACGTTCTGGGCTACGTTGAAGATGACGTGGTTTCTACCGACTTCAACGGCGAAGTCCTGACTTCCGTGTTTGACGCTAAAGCGGGTATCGCGCTGAACGACAACTTTGTGAAACTGGTTTCCTGGTATGACAACGAAACTGGCTACTCAAACAAAGTTCTCGACCTGATTGCACTGGTTTCTGCTAAATAAGGCAGCCAGACATCATTGAGAATAAGGGCGACTTCGGTCGCCCTTTTTTTGATCCGCACAGGAAGGAATCGAACATGCAAGACAAACTGTTTTCTCTGCCGGTAGTCACGCAGATCTCCCCTTACCTCTCGCAGCGCCAGGTGGGTGAATTACCGACCATTGTCGTCAGCCATCCTAAAGTCCGGGCGGCGATTACGCTGCAGGGCGCACACCTGATCGCCTGGCAACCCAGCGGTGAAAAGCCGGTGCTCTGGCTGAGTGATAAGAGCCTCTTCTCACCGGGTAAAGCCATTCGCGGCGGCGTGCCGATCTGCTGGCCCTGGTTTGGCCCCGCTGGTGAACCGGCACACGGTTTTGCCCGGGTTCAGCCGTGGAAGCTGACCGCGCATGACGAAAATGACGAGGGGGTGATGCTGACGCTGGTGCTGGAGAGCAATCCCCAGACGCTGAAACTCTGGCCACATGAGTTCACCCTGATTGCCCGCTTCCGTCTGGGTGAGCATTGCGAGATTGAGCTGGAAGCCTATGGTGATTATGAGGCCACGGCGGCGCTGCACAGCTACTTCAGCGTGAGCGATATCAGCGGTGTAGAGGTCTCCGGTCTCGGCAACAGCTATATCGATAAAGTGAACAACGGCGAGACCGGCAGCAGCGACGGCAGACAGCGTTATCCAGGCCGCATCGACCGCATCTTCACCGCGCCGGAAGATTGCTCGGTGATTCATGACACAGCGGGTCAGCGTCAGGTCGAGGTTTATCATCACCATCATAGTGACGTTGTCACCTGGAACCCCGGCGTAGAACTCTCCTGTAGCATGGCCGATATGGCGAATGAGGGTTATAAAACGATGGTCTGCGTGGAAACCGCGCGCATCAGTAAACCGCTACGCAGTGCGGGCGAGAAACCGGCACGGCTGGCCACGACGTTCCGTCTGAAAAAGAAAGCCGCCGCCAGCGACAAGGCTATCGGCTAAACGATATCCAGCGGTAATTTATGCTGCGGTGCAGGCCAGGCGCGATCGATAAGCTGAAGCTCTTCGTCGGTCAGCACCACCTCCAGCGCCGCAGCATTCTCCTGCACGTGGGCCACAGAGCTGGCTTTAGGGATAGCGATCACGCCAGGCTTACGAATCACCCACGCCAGCAGAAGCTGCGCCACGCGGATGCCCTTCTGCTGTGCAATCTGAGTCAGCAGAGGATCGGTAAAGAGCGTATCCCGCAGCCGACCCGCCTGCGCCAGGGGACAGTAGGCCATCACCGGCACGCCACGCTGCTGACAGGCTGGCAACAGATCAAACTCAATACCGCGTGACGCCAGATGGTAGAGAACCTGATTGGTCGCACAGTGTTCCCCATTGGGTTCATCCCACAGTTCGGCCATGTCATCTGTATCGAAGTTTGACACGCCCCAGAAACGAATTTTGCCCTGCTGCTGCAGCGTTTCCATCGCGCGCAGTGTCTCTTCCAGTGGAATATTTCCGCGCCAGTGCAGCAGGTAGAGGTCGAGGTAATCGGTCTGTAACCGGCGCAGACTGCGCTCGCAGGCTTCAATCGCATCCGAATGACCTGCATTCCAGGGATAGACTTTGGAGACCAGCAGGGCCTGATCGCGGCGGCCGCGCAGCGCCTCACCGACGACCTCTTCCGCGCCGCCATCCGCATACATTTCGGCCGTATCAATCAGCCGTAACCCGCAGTCGAGTCCGGCCTGCAGGGCAGCGACTTCACGGGCACGCTGCGACGGATTTTCACCCATAAACCAGCTGCCCTGACCGATAACCGGCAGCGACGCATGGCCGGCAAACGTGATTCTGTTGCGCATTCTCTTCCCTTACTCCATTACGGGGCCCTGTAAAAGAACAGAGGGCGGTAAACGCCCTCTTTTAGTGCATACTCAGAAGCTGTAGCTGACGCCGGTCCAGACCGTCGCCTGCCCGCTTTTATCAATCATCGGGCTGTCTTTGATTTCGCTGTCAAAGCGGGTGTAACGCCCTACTACTCCGACGTTCCACTGCGTGTCAATCTGATAGCTGGCGCTCAGCTCAACATAAGGTGACCAGCTGTCATCCGGATTATAACGACTGATGCCGGTCCGGGCGCTCTCATGACCGGAGACACCGTAGTAATAACGGTTCTGATTGGCACTGTTCCACATGGCACCGATGCCTGGCGTCAGGCTGAAGTCGCCCATCTGGAAGCGATAAAGATAGGTCAGGTCCCAGATGACGCCGTTGCTGTTGTTCAGCACATCACCCAGCAACGCGGTGCGGACAATCCCCCAGTCCGCCGTATGACGGTAAGTGGCACCGCCCATCAGCGTCATGCGGCGCTTATCCAGTCCTTTCATGTCGCCCAGATCGTTGTCGCTGGGTTTGTACTCCTGCGGTGACCCCAGCAGGGTCAGCGACAGCTGATTCTGCGGATCTTTCCACAGGTAGTAACCGCCCTGCAGGCTGCGGAACCAGAAGTTTTCACCTTCGTAGTTGATCACCGGAACCGGAAGATACCGGTCCTGTCCGCCGCGATACGGTGACTCTGCGTAGATGACCGATGCCCCCAGAGAAAGCGGATCGGCACTCGCCTGCCCGGTAAGTAAATAACAGGGCAGAAGGGCAACAAGCGTCTTAAATTTGAATTGGTTCACAATTTATTCATTCCATAAATATAACAATCAAACCCTAAGTCTAACGGTTTTTTACCGCTGGATTAACTTATATCAAAATCCTTTAAGTCAGTTACCGATGCAGGTGGCATTAAAGGTTAAAAGTACGTTAAGTTAATGCTTCAGTCAGTTGAACCCATCTCACAACAAATCAAAATTGCCGTTGATCTTCCCCGCATTCACGCAAACCCACGGAGGAAATTTCTTAGAAGCCATCTACAGTTAGAAGTAACAGCAAAGAGTTTGGACGAGCAGAGTAACCACAAACGTTGTGTATCCCGATAAAAAAGATCAGGTTGGCATAAGGGTTGCTGTACTCAACAGAGAATATCTTCCGGGAGCTGCTACAAGCCTCTAATTACGCTCCTTACCTGTGCTAAAAACGAAAGGACGGGCATCGCTATGAATATATTCGATCACTATCGTCAGCGTTATGAAGCTGCCAAGGACGAAGAGTTCACACTGCAGGAATTTCTTGCCATCTGTAAGCAGGATCGCAGTGCATACGCCAACGCTGCAGAACGACTGTTAATGGCTATCGGAGAGCCGGTAATGGTCGACACTGCTCAGGAGCCACGCCTTTCCAGAATATTCTCCAATCGTGTGATGGGACGCTATCCGGCGTTTGAGGAGTTCTACGGTATGGAGGAGGCAATTGAACAGATTGTCTCCTACCTGAAACATGCCGCCCAGGGACTGGAAGAGAAGAAACAGATTCTCTATCTGCTCGGCCCGGTCGGTGGCGGTAAATCGTCACTGGCGGAACGACTCAAGTCGCTGATGCAGCGGGTGCCCATCTATGTGCTGAGCGCCGACGGCGAGCGCAGTCCGGTGAACGATCACCCTCTCTGCCTGTTTAACCCGCAGGAAGATGCGCACATCCTTGAGAAAGAGTATGGCGTTCCGCGTCGTTACCTGGGCACTATCATGTCGCCGTGGGCCGCTAAACGGCTGCACGATTTCGGTGGCGATATCTCCCGCTTTAAGGTGGTAAAAGTCTGGCCATCCATCCTGGAACAGCTGGCCATCGCGAAAACCGAACCGGGTGATGAGAACAACCAGGATATCTCCGCGCTGGTGGGTAAAGTGGACATCCGTAAACTGGAGAACCACGCGCAGAACGATCCGGATGCTTATGGTTACTCCGGTGCCCTCTGCCGCGCCAACCAGGGGATTATGGAGTTCGTGGAGATGTTTAAAGCGCCGATCAAGGTGCTGCATCCGTTACTGACCGCCACCCAGGAGGGGAACTACAACGGCACCGAGGGAATTTCGGCGCTGCCCTTCAACGGCATCATCCTGGCGCACTCCAACGAATCCGAATGGGTCACCTTCCGCAACAACAAAAACAACGAGGCGTTCCTTGACCGTGTCTACATCGTTAAGGTGCCTTACTGCCTGCGCGTCTCTGAAGAGATCAAGATTTATGACAAGCTGCTGAACCACAGTGAGCTGGCCACCTCGCCCTGTGCGCCCGGAACGCTGGAAACGCTGGCCCGCTTCTCCATCCTGTCGCGTCTGAAAGATCCGGAGAACTCCAGCATCTACTCCAAAATGCGGGTCTACGATGGTGAAAGCCTGAAAGATACCGACCCGAAAGCGAAGTCGTGGCAGGAGTATCACGACTACGCCGGTGTGGATGAGGGAATGAACGGCCTGTCGACCCGCTTTGCCTTTAAGATTCTGTCGCGGGTGTTTAACTTTGACCACACAGAAGTGGCGGCTAACCCGGTCCATCTCTTCTATGTGCTGGAGCAGCAGATTGAACGAGAGCAGTTCCCGCAGGAGCAGGCTGAGAAGTACCTTGAGCACCTTAAAGGCTATCTGATTCCTAAGTATGCTGAGTTCATCGGCAAGGAGATTCAGACCGCCTATCTGGAATCCTACTCTGAATATGGTCAGAACATCTTTGACCGTTACGTTACTTACGCCGACTTCTGGATTCAGGATCAGGAGTACCGCGATCCCGATACCGGACAGCTGTTCGATCGTGAATCGCTCAACGCGGAGCTTGAGAAGATTGAGAAGCCCGCCGGGATTAGTAACCCGAAAGATTTCCGTAACGAGATCGTGAACTTCGTGCTGCGTGCCAGGGCACACAATAACGGTCGTAATCCGAACTGGACCAGTTACGAGAAATTACGCACCGTCATCGAGAAAAAGATGTTCTCGAACACGGAAGAGTTACTGCCGGTCATCTCGTTCAACACCAAGACCTCTACCGATGAGCAGAAAAAGCATGATGATTTTGTCGATCGCATGATGGAAAAAGGCTATACCCGCAAACAGGTTCGCCTGCTCTGTGAGTGGTATCTGCGAGTGCGCAAGTCGTCCTGATAAGAGTCTGTAAGCATGCCGGGTTGTCAGACCGGCACCACAGGTCGGGTTCGCCCGGCCTGCTTACAATGCAGTTTGGGGGAATACCATGGCCTATTTCATCGATCGCCGGCTGAACGGCAAAAACAAGAGCGCGGTCAACCGCCAGCGCTTCTTGCGCCGTTACAAGTCACAAATCAAGCAGTCGATCTCCGAGGCCATCAATAAACGCTCGGTGACCGACGTCAGCAGCGGTGAGTCTGTCTCAATCCCGATTGACGACATCAATGAGCCGATCTTCCATCAGGGACGGGGCGGAAATCGCCATCGGGTCCATCCGGGTAACGACCATTTTGTGCAGAATGACCGCATCGAACGGCCTCAGGGTGGTGGAGGCGGTGGCGGCAGTGGTCAGGGCAATGCCAGTCAGGATGGTGAAGGTCAGGATGAGTTTGTCTTTCAGATCTCGAAAGATGAGTATCTTGACCTGCTGTTTGAAGATCTCGCCCTGCCTAACCTGCGCCGCAACCAGCATCGTCAGTTGAACGAATACAAGACCCACCGGGCGGGTTTTACCTCTAACGGCGTACCCGCCAATATCAGCGTGGTGCGCTCGCTGCAGAACTCGCTGGCGCGGCGTACAGCGATGACGGCGGGCAAACGCCGGATGCTGCACGAACTGGAAGAGACGCTTCTGCAGGTGGAGAACACCGAACCGGCACAGCTGCTGGAGGAGGAGCGGCTGCGCAAAGAGATTGCCGAATTGCGGGCCCGCATTGAGCGGGTGCCCTTTATCGACACCTTCGACCTGCGCTATAAAAACTTTGAGAAGCGCCCGGAGCCCTCCAGCCAGGCGGTGATGTTCTGTCTGATGGATGTCTCCGGTTCCATGGATCAGGCGACCAAGGATATGGCGAAACGCTTCTATATCCTGCTCTATCTGTTCCTGAGCCGCACCTACAAGAACGTCGATGTGGTCTACATCCGTCACCACACCCAGGCGAAAGAGGTGGATGAGCAGGAGTTCTTCTACTCGCAGGAGACGGGCGGAACTATCGTCTCCAGTGCGCTGAAACTGATGGATGAGGTGGTGAAGGATCGCTATGACCCGGCGCAGTGGAACATCTATGCGGCGCAGGCGTCCGATGGCGATAACTGGGCCGACGATTCGCCCCTCTGTCATGAGATTCTGGCGAAGCACATTCTGCCGGTGGTGCGCTATTACAGTTATATCGAAATCACCCGCCGTGCCCATCAGACGCTGTGGCGCGAATATGAGCATCTGCAGGCGATGTTCGACAACTTTGCGATTGAGCACATCCGTGAACCGGAAGATATCTACCCGGTGTTTCGTTCACTGTTTCACAAACAGGCCACGGAAGCCTGATTCGCAGACATTGCAGAGTGACGCTCTTTTTTACACGAAGCCGGTTAACCACCGGCTTTTTTTATCAGCTGAATAACCTGTTAAAACAACCTGTTTTCCTCCCCTTGCCTGCCAACCCCCTCATTCTTCACATTAATCTGATTCCGTATACGTTTAAGCAATTCGTATAATGTGCATTTTCACAATGACAACTCCTTGATAAACCATTATCTTTCAGAGATAGCATGGATATTTATCACCGCTTGGGCATCGCACCGTCATATCTCAGGAGACCGGGTTTGAACCACACTATCGTCTACAGTCTGTTTATCATCGGTTCCGTGCTGGTCGCATCGAGCATTCTGCTCAGCTCTTTCTCATCCAGGCTGGGCATTCCTATTCTGGTCATCTTCCTTGCGCTGGGTATGCTGACCGGGGTCGATGGTATCGGAGGCATCGCCTTTGATAACTATCCGGCGGCCTATCTGATTTCCAACCTGGCGCTGGCAATCATCCTGCTGGATGGTGGCATGCGCACCAAAGCCAGTTCGTTTAAGGTCGCGCTGGGACCCGCGCTGTCGCTGGCTACCATCGGCGTCATGATCACCGCCGGCTTAACCGGTGTGGTTGCCGCCTGGTTGTTTAAGCTGGATATGATGCAGGGATTCCTGATTGGCGCGATTATCGGCTCCACGGATGCCGCCGCGGTCTTCTCCCTGCTGGGTGATAAGGGCCTGAACGAGCGCGTCAGCTCGACACTGGAAATCGAGTCAGGCAGCAACGACCCGATGGCGGTGTTTCTGACCATCACCCTGATTGAGATGATCGAACAGGGCCGCAGCGGGCTTGACTGGATGTTTCTGGTGCACCTGGTGCAGCAGTTCGGCCTGGGGATCGTGCTGGGCCTGGGCGGCGGCTGGGCGCTGCAGCAGCTGATTAACCGCATCAGCCTGGCGGGTGGCCTCTATCCGCTGCTGGCGCTGAGTGGCGGCATTCTGGTGTTCGCGCTAACCACCGTGCTGGAGGGCAGCGGCATCCTGGCGGTCTATCTCTGCGGCTTTTTACTCGGCAACAGTCCGATTCGCAACCGCCACGGTATTCTGCAGACCTTTGATGGTATGGCGTGGCTGAGCCAGATTGGCATGTTCATTGTGCTGGGGCTGCTGGTCACCCCTTCCGACTTGTGGCACATCGCCGTGCCGGCGATGATCCTCTCACTGTGGCTGATTCTGGTGGCGCGCCCCCTATCGGTGTTTGTTGGCCTGCTGCCGTTCCGCAGTTTTACCACCCGTGAACGCTTCTTTATCAGCTGGGTCGGGTTACGCGGAGCGGTGCCGATTATCCTGGCGGTGTTCCCGATGATGGCCGGATTAGAAAACGCCTCGCTCTATTTCAACATCGCCTTCTTTGTGGTGCTGGTCTCGCTGATGTTGCAGGGAACCTCGCTGGGCTTTGCGGCAAAAAAAGCCAAGGTGGTGGTGCCGCCGACGGCCTCCCCCATCAGCCGTATCGGTCTGGATATCCATCCGGAGAATCCGTGGGAGCAGTTTGTTTATCAGCTCAGCGCCGACAAGTGGTGTATTGGAGCTGCGCTGCGCGATCTGAAGATGCCGCGCGAGACCCGCATCGCCGCCCTGTTTCGTGACAATGTGCTGATGCATCCCAACGGCGGGACACGCCTCAAAGAGAACGATGTGATCTGCGTGATTGGCCGTGAGCGCGACCTGCCAGCCTTGGGCAAAATGTTCAGTCAGTCGCCGCCGGTTTCGCTCGACCAGCGGTTCTTTGGTGACTTTATTCTGGATGCAGAAGCACGCCTGCGCGACGTCGCGCAGATCTACGGGCTGGAACTGGATGAGAGCACCAACGATCAGCAGTCGCTGGGACAGCTGATGCTGGGCATGCTGGGTGGCGCGCCGGTGGTGGGGGATCAGGTTGAATGGAATGAGCTGACCTGGACCGTGGCGGAAAAAGAGGATAATCGTATCGTGAAAATTGGTGTCCGGCCGGCAGAAGAGAAGGAATAATCCTAATCATTCAGCCACGTTATTTTCTGTTGATACGCTAAGCTTACAGCTCTGTGCCAGAAAAAACGGGAGAAATGAATGGGACACGTGGTTAAAATTGGTCGTTATGAGATTGTTGATGCCGATCTTGACGGTGAGCACCCTGACACCGTCAGCATTCCCTGTCACACCAATCCCGGCTTAATTACCCAACTCGACGGCTGGGATCGCGATACCAGCGTACCGGCGTGGATTGATGGAAAACCGGTGGATCTGCAGATTGGTCATTATGATAAAGAGCAGGACCGCTGGATTTTAAAAAGACCCGCCTGATGTCTTATCACTACCGCCAGTCGCGAGATTTGGCGGTAATTCCTAAAAAGCGTCTTAAACAGTTTAGTTATAACTGCACCCCTGCTTATTTTATCCATATATTACATGGCGTTAGCCGTTTAAAACTTTAATCACTTTTGTTGTTTTCAGATTTTTTCCGTATTAACGCCGTCAAATATCTCCTGCATACTCATTCTCAATGCTGCAACATTTCGTGAGTACCATCACGCTTTAATCTTCATCTTTTTTGCAGCTGTACTGGCTTTACTGACTGCAACAGACTGAAAATTATTTTTAATTTTTCGGTGGCTCACTCCTGAGCGCGTCCCTGATTCTGGTCAGGCCATCTTTTACTTAAGAAAGAGAGCAGGTTTTATGGCAAGTACATTGATAATGAATAGCCCGAGCCGCTCATGGAGCGGCACGCGTAAAAATATCATCGTGAAATTCGCCCTGAGCTTTTCCGATCTGATTGCACTCAACCTCGCATTATTTTTATCCGCCGCAACCATTCAGGGTATTTGGGGCGAGCTGGATACGTTTATTCCCCCGCATCAGATCGAATACCGTTTTGTGGCGCAGTTTATTATGTCCGTGATGTGCACCGGCTGGTTCTGGGTTCGTCTGCGTCACTACACCTATCGCAAACCCTTCTGGTTCGAGCTGAAAGAGATTGTAAAAACGCTGTTTGTTTTCTCACTGCTCGACCTCGCGCTGATCGCGTTTTCGAAATGGGACTTCTCCCGCATGGTGTGGGTTTTCAGCTGGACATATGCCCTGCTGCTGCTGCCGCTGATGCGAACGCTGGTCAAACGCGCCATTAACCGGGCGGGCCAGTGGCAGAAAGAGACCATCATCATCGGCTCCGGCCGCAACGCTACCGAAGCTTATGCTGCCCTGCAGAGTGAGGAGATCCTGGGCTACAACGTGCAGGCCTTTATCTCTGTCGACGATGAGCCCTCTCAGCAGAGCGTCAATGGCGTGCCAGTAATCACCTGGAAAGACATTAACTGGCAGACCATTGACCGCGACAACGTGCAGTTTATTGTGGCCATGGAGTATGAGCAGCAGCCGATGCGTGACCGCTGGCTGAAATTCCTGTCGAAGATGAACTGCCGTTCGGTTTCCGTGATCCCGACGCTGCGCGGCGTGCCGCTCTACGGCACCGACATGTCCTTTATCTTCAGTCATGAAGTGATGATCCTGCGTGTCAGCAACAACCTGGCGAAGCACTCTTCGCGCTTCCTGAAGCGGACCTTTGATATTGTCGTCGCCTCCATGCTGCTGCTGTTCCTCGGCCCGATCTTCGCCCTGCTCTGCTTTATGGTGAAGCGCGATGGCGGCAATGCGATTTATGGGCATGAGCGTGTGGGTCAGGATGGCAAAAAATTCAAATGTCTGAAATTCCGTTCCATGGTGACCAATTCTAAAGAGGTGCTGGAGAAGCTGCTGGCGACCAGTGAAGAAGCCCGAATGGAGTGGGACAAAGATTTCAAACTGAAGAATGACCCGCGCATTACCCGTATCGGTGGCTTCCTGCGTAAAACCAGCCTCGACGAGTTACCGCAGCTGTGGAACGTGATCCGCGGTGAGATGAGCCTGGTCGGCCCGCGCCCGGTAATTGAGGCGGAGCTGGAGCGTTACGCCGGCGATGTGGATTACTATCTGATGGCCAAGCCCGGCATGACCGGCCTGTGGCAGGTCAGCGGACGCAACGATATCGACTACGATACCCGCGTCTACTTTGACTCCTGGTATGTGAAAAACTGGGCACTCTGGACCGATATTGCCATTCTGTTCAAAACCGCAGGCGTCGTGTTACGTCGCGACGGCGCTTACTGAGTTAAAGCCGCGATGCCTGTAAAAAGCAGGCATCGCACTTTCCGCACAGCTTACGCTTTCTTTTTCCCCTCTGAATCATTACCCTCTTCGGCTCGTTTTTTAACAGAACGTTTACCCTCTGGTTGTTATGCAAAAATTTACTTTATTGTTATTGAGCCTGGTGCTGCTGGCACCCTTAGGCATTGACCTCTATTTGCCCACGCTGCCGCAGATTGCTGAAGGGCTGAATACCCCGGTCAGTCTGGTGCAGACCACCATTCCTCTCTTTCTGCTGGTGATGGGGCTGGGACAGCTGGTGACCGGGCCGCTGGTGGACAATTATGGCCGTAAGCCCATCGCTCTGCTGGGGCTGGCGCTCTACATCGCCGGCAGCGTGATTGCCGCCACCGCCACCTCCTTCCCGCTGTTCGTGATTGCCCGTCTGGTGCAGGGCTGCGGCGTCTGCTGCAGCGCGGTCGTCGCCTTCAGCGGCGTGCGTGACCGCCTCAGTGGCGATGCCGCTGCCCGCGCTTACGGCTTTCTGAATGGCGCACTGAACATTGTCCCGGCGCTGGCCCCGCTGCTGGGCGGCCTGCTGGCCAGCGCCTTCGGCTGGCGCGCGCCCTTCTGGTTCCTCTGCGCCTATGGTGTGGTGATTACGCTGCTGGTGCTGATCGGCCTGCCCGAGACGCGTCCGGCAGATACCCTGCGGGTAAAAGGCTTACCGGTGAAGCAGTACGCCGCCATCCTGCGTCAGCCACGCTTTCTGGCGTTTGCGTTCGCCAATGCCGGTGCACTGGGCATGGTGCTGACCTACGTATCGCTGGCACCTCAGGTGCTGATGACCGAAGGCGGGCTGACGCCGATCCAGTTCTCCTTTGCTTTTGGCGCAAATGGTTTCTGGATCATGTTTGTCAGCATGTTCGTCAATAAAGCGATTCGCAAGGCGGGCCGGCCTTTCTGCCTGGCGATGGGATTCTTCACCATGCTGCTGGGCGCGGTGCTGCTGGTTGCCGGGATGCAGATCTTCCCGGCGGCGATGCAGACGCACTGGGCGCTCTACATGTTCCCGGTGGCGGTTTCTGTTGCCGGTCTGGCCTTCACCGTTGGCCCGGCCACCAGCTATGCGCTGGAGCCTTACCAGCAGCAGGCCGGTGTGGCGTCGGCGTTACAGGGATTTATTCAGATGGCGGGCGGTGCCGCAGGCAGCCTGATTATTGTCACACTGCCGGTGGCGGAGAAGCTGTCACTGAGTCTGATGATGCTGATGGGTGCAGCGCTGGCCTTTATCGCCTGGCGCTGCAGCAGAAAAATGCGCGGCAGTCTGACCGCGCTTAGCTGAGAGTGACCGGAACGCGGGGTGCCAGCGCGCACATCAGCTCGTACCCTACCGTTCCGGCTGCTTTCGCCACCTGATCGATTTTCACCTGCTCGCCCCACAGCTCAACCGCTGAGCCGATTCCCGCCTGGGGACAGGGGGTCAGATCCACCGTGATCATATCCATCGACACCGCGCCGACGACCTGGGTCATCACGCCGTCAACGCAGACGGGGGTGCCGGTCGGGGCATGCCGTGGATAGCCGTCGGCATAACCACAGGCGACCACGCCAATCCGCTGCGCGGCGCTGGCATGATAGCGGTAGCCGTAGCCGACCCCGTCGCCCGCCTGCAGCTGCTGCACGGCGATGATCTCACTGCTTAACGTCATCACCGGTTTCAGGCCGCTGCCCGCGATATCCTGCCAGTCGCCGCTGGGTGACGCACCATAGAGCACGATACCCGGGCGAACCCAGTCGAAATGCGCTTCGGGATGCCACAGCGTACAGGCGGAGTTGGAGAGCGATCGCGGACAGTTGAGTCCTTCTGCCGCCTGCTCAATGCGCTGCATGGGCGCAATCAGTCCCTCGGGGTTTTCGGCGTCAGCAAAATGCGCCATCAGCGTCATCTCGCCTGTGTTGCTCAGCGCACGCAGGCTCTGCCAGGCCCCGCTGACCTGTTCCGGCCGAAAACCGAGCCGGTTCATCCCGCTGTTGACCTTAAGATAGATATCCACCGGCGCTGAGAGTCTGGCGTTCGCCAGCGCTTTAATCTGCCAGTTACTGTGAACGCTGGTGGTCAGGCGATAGCGGTCGATCAGTTGCAAATCTTCCGGCCTGAAAAAGCCTTCCAGCAGCAGAATCGGTTTGTTCCAGCCGCGCTCGCGCAGCAGGATCGCCTCTTCCATATTGAGCAGCGCGAAGCCATCGGTGTCAGACAGCGGCTCGCGTACCCGATCAATACCGTGGCCGTAAGCATTGGCTTTAACCACTGACCAGACGCGGGATGCGGGGGCGGCCTGGCGCACGATAGCCAGGTTATGACGTAACGCCTCCGGGTTGATGGTCGCGACAATCGGACGTGACATCCTCTCTCTCCCTGAATACTTAACGAGTTGCGCTGGCGTTACGCAGCGGCGATGAGGTCGCCGCGAAACCAGGTAAGTAGCGGAATACCGCTAAGTCATCCGCCGCAATCGCCGGCGTTTTACCGGAGATCAGATCGGCCAGTAACTGCCCTGAACCACACGCCATCGTCCAGCCCAGCGTTCCGTGACCGGTGTTGAGCCAGAGATTAGAGATGGGGGTGGCGCCGACAATTGGCGTACCGTCTGGCGTCATAGGACGTAAACCGGTCCAGAAACTCGCCTGTGCAAGATGACCGCCTTCAGGATAGAGATCACTGACCACCATCTCCAGCGTTTCCCGCCGCGCTTCGGTCAGTTTGGTGTTAAAACCAACAATCTCTGCCATCCCGCCAACGCGGATACGATCGTCAAACCGGGTCACCGCCACTTTGTAGGTTTCATCGAGGATGGTGGAAACCGGTGCGGCGTCGGGATTTTTGATCGGAATGGTGAGTGAATAACCCTTGAGCGGATAAACCGGGATGCTCAGAACGTTCTTCAGCAGCGCCGTGGAGTAAGAGCCAAAGGCCACCACATAGCTGTCTGCTTTGATGATCTCATCACCGCACTTCACGCCATAAATGCGATTTCCGTCGCGCAGCAGATGATCGACCGGGGTGTTGAAGCGGAATACCACGCCCGCCTCTTCGGCCATCTTTGCCAGCCGCTGGGTAAAGAGCTGACAGTCGCCGGTTTCATCGTTGGGGAGACGTAATCCACCGGTGAGTTTATGCCGGGTTGCCGCCAGTGCAGGTTCCACACGTGACAGCTCATCGGCCTGCAGCAGTTCATAAGGCACCCCCGCGTCACGCAGCACCGCAATATCCTTGCTGGCGCTGTCGAACTGTTGCTGGGTGCGGAACAGCTGCAGCGTTCCGCCCTGCCGGCCTTCATAGGCGATGCCGGTTTCACTCCGCAGCGCTTTCAGGCAGTCCCGGCTGTATTCGGCAATCCGCACCATGCGGCTTTTATTCTGCTGATAGTGGTTGATGTCGCAGTTGCGCAGCATGTGCCACATCCACTCCAGCTGAAAGCTGCTGCCATCCAGCCGGATAGCCAGCGGCGCGTGGCGCTGGAACATCCACTTGACCGCTTTCAGCGGCACGCCTGGCGCGGCCCAGGGGGCGGCATAACCTGGCGAGATCTGACCGGCATTGCCCGCGCTGGTTTCCATCGCCGCGGCAGGCTGACGATCGATGACGGTGACCTGATGTCCGGCTCGCGCCAGATACCAGGCACTGGCTACGCCGACAACCCCACTTCCAAGAATCACTACGTGCATAGTTTCCCCATCCAACGTCTAAAAGCATAATTCACTGTTCAGAAGATGATAGTCAGCGGATCACCGCAGCGGACACCACCCCGAAATCACAGCATCCATTTCACATCTTTTTCACTTTTCAGGTAACTAAAATCTTGCTGCACGATGAATTTCAGCGCTTTATGCGCCTTATTCCTTAAAAGCAGAAATAAATGACAACAAAGGCAGTTAAATCTGCGCATGGCAGGAGAATCATTCAACCTCATACATTCCACTTATAAACAGGATTTTATTCCGCAATCGGGCGTATGGGTCGAATTAAAAACGGTTAAATTCCCTGTTGCCTCACACTTAATGATTTTGTGCCAAAGATTTCATTTGAGTTCGCATTTCGGATAGGCGACAGTGGGCTATCATTGTTGTGTTCGCTCAGTTTTTTTCGGGTTCCCTTTTTCAGGATGAAGCCTTAAATAACCAGAACGGGTTGTCTTTCGGGTCAGCCGGTTTGCCACAAAGAGGTGCGCTATGACGACAATCTTTGACGAAGCCATCAGAGACAGCAAACGACTCAATGACGGACCAGACTGGACATTCGAACTGCTTGATGTCTACTTAGCGGAGATCGACCGCGTCGCGAAGCTCTACCGTCTGGATACCTACCCGCACCAAATCGAAGTGATTACCTCTGAACAGATGATGGATGCCTATTCCAGCGTCGGCATGCCAATCAACTATTCACACTGGTCATTCGGCAAAAAGTTTATCGAAACCGAGCAGCGCTATAAGCACGGTCAGCAGGGCCTGGCCTATGAGATTGTCATCAACTCCAATCCCTGCATCGCCTACCTGATGGAAGAGAACACCATGACCATGCAGGCGCTGGTGATGGCACATGCCTGCTATGGTCATAACTCTTTCTTCAAAAATAACTACCTGTTCCGTAGCTGGACGGATGCCGGATCGATTGTCGATTACCTGCTGTTTGCCAAAAACTATATCAGTGACTGCGAAGAGCGTTATGGCGTTGAAGAGGTGGAGCGGCTGCTCGACTCCTGCCACGCCTTAATGAATTATGGCGTGGATCGCTATAAACGCCCGCAGAAGATCTCTCTGCAGGAGGAGAAAGCCCGCCAGAAAAGCCGGGAGGAGTATCTGCAGAGTCAGGTGAACACGCTCTGGCGCACGCTGCCGCGGCGTGAAAAAGAGGCGGTCACGTTCGAAGCCGCACGCTATCCTTCTGAGCCGCAGGAGAACCTGCTCTATTTCATGGAGAAGAATGCGCCGCTGCTGGAGCCGTGGCAGCGTGAGATCCTGCGCATTGTGCGCAAGGTGAGCCAGTATTTCTATCCGCAGAAGCAGACTCAGGTGATGAATGAGGGCTGGGCAACCTTCTGGCACTACACCATCCTTAATCACCTCTATGACGAAGGTAAAGTGTCGGAACGCTTCATGATGGAGTTTCTGCACAGCCATACCAATGTGGTCTATCAGCCGCCCTATAACAGCCAGTGGTATAACGGCATTAACCCCTATGCTCTGGGCTTCGCGATGATGCAGGATATCAAGCGTATCTGTCAGTCCCCTACCGAAGAGGATCGCTACTGGTTCCCGGATATTGCGGGTTCTGACTGGCTGGATACGCTCCATTTTGCGATGCGTGAGTTTAAGGATGAGAGCTTCATCAGCCAGTTCCTGTCGCCGAAGGTGATGCGCGACTTCCGGCTGTTTACCGTGCTGGATGATGACCGCAACAACTATCTCGAAATCGCCGCCATTCACGATGAGGCTGGCTATCGGGCGATCCGCCAGCAGCTCTCTGCCCAATACAACCTGAGTAATCTCGAACCCAATATTCAGGTTTATAATGTCGATCTGCGCGGTGACCGTTCGCTGACCCTGCGCTATGTACCGCAGAGCCGCACGCCGCTGGACAAGAGCCGCCGCGAAGTGCTGAAGCACGTGCATCGGCTGTGGGGATTTGATGTGATTCTGGAGCAACAGAATGAGGATGGCAGCGTTGAGCTGCTGGACCGCAACCCGCCGCGAAATACCTCACTCTGACCGCATAAAAAACCGGACGCGATGTCCGGTTTTTTTTATCGTTTATTGCCGAGATCGTCAGGCAGATTCTTCTGCATGCTGTGCCAGATTTCACCGCTGCGGCGACCGTAGTTGCGCACCACCTCCACAATCTCATCCTGTCCCGGCGATGTGTCACACAGCGCCAGCAGCGTCAGATAAAAATCACGTGCCACCTGACGGGCTTCGGGATTTGAGAAGTAGTGACGTCCCACACGAGTGTAGAGCCCTTTCAGGCCGTTAAGGATCAGACCATAAATCGGGTTGCCGGAAGCAAACGCCAGACCGCGGAAGACGCGGTAGTCGAGTTCGGTATAGGCATCCGCCTGGTCGGCCGTCGCATCGACCGTCTCCAGCACCTCACGCGCCTTGTCAGGATGATGACGCAGTGCTCGGCTGATAAAGATGGAAGAGATATTGCTGCGCACTGACAGCAGGTTGTCGATCAGCACCGGCACGCTGTCGTGGTCGAGGCGCGCCAGGGTTTCGAGGATATTCAGGCCAGAGGTCTCCCAGAAATCATTCACCCGGGTCGGTTTACCGTGCTGAATCGTCAGCCAGCCATCACGCGCCAGGCGCTGCAGCACTTCACGCAGGGTCGTACGTGTCACCCCGATCAATTCAGAAAGCTCACGCTCAGCAGGAAGAATCGACCCCGGGGGAAAGCGGCTGTTCCAGATGCTTTCAATAATGTACTCTTCAGCAAATCCCGCTGGACTCTGCGCCTTTATAACCATAGCAATGTGTTCTCGTTGCTTTTCTAATCGTGATGGGCACTCATCATACCAGACGCCCTATAGCGGATATAGCCTGCGCAACCATTAAAACCGGGCGCAGCGCATATTTCAGGTTGCCTCTCCGGTGCTCCTGGGGGCTAACGGAGTAAAGCTGATTGCGCAGCAAAATGCCAGACGCCCCATAATCGCAAAACACGCGGCTTATTTTCACATAACCTGTTCTGGATCAGTCTGAGGTCATGTCCGGATACGATTTTTCGCTGGCCCGGGCTGGTTTGCCCCCGCTTTTGGTTTACACTGCGTGGCATTAACGTTTACAGGGAATGCAATATGTTGCGATATCTGAATCACTGTTCCCGGGGCCGCGGAGCCTGGTTATTACTGGCACTGACTGCACTGGCGCTGGAGCTCACGGCATTATGGTTTCAGCATGTGATGGGCCTGAAGCCCTGCGTCATGTGTATCTACGAGCGCAACGCGCTGTTTGGTGTGATGGGCGCGGGTCTGGTCGGCGCGATTGCGCCAAAATCGCCGTTGCGTCTGGCGGCGCTGGCGTTATGGATCTACAGTGCCTGGGAAGGTCTGCGTCTCTCCTGGGAACACACCATGATTCAGCTGCACCCTAACCCCTTTACCACCTGTGATTTTGCCGCCCGCTTCCCCAGCGGTCTGCCGCTGGATAAGTGGCTGCCGTCGGTGTTTCTCGCCAGCGGTGACTGCGCCGAGCGCAGCTGGACCTTTCTGACGCTCAGTATGCCGCAATGGATGATTGGGGTATTTGCCGCTTATCTGCTGGTGGCGGTGCTGGTGCTGATTGCCCAGCCTTTTAAAGCAAAACGGCGCGACCTGTTTGGTCGCTGAACAGAAAAAAGGCTGCCCGTGGCAGCCTTTTTTTCATCCTGTCCCGGACAGCGGCACTCAGCCGTTGCGATCGGGCCGATCGATGATGTGATCTTCCCAGTCCCGCACTTCACTCTCGCGAACCGCAATGTAGCGCACCGAAATACGCTGTGCGTGCATCTGCGCTTTCGAACCGGCGCGCAGCGGATGCCAGGCCGGTAAGCCCTTGCCCTCGCCCAGCAACCGGTAGGCGCAGGTACGCGGCAGCCAGTTGAAGGTGGTCAGGTTTTCACGGGTCAGCTTGATGCAATCCTCTTCTAACTCAAAGCGGCGCTCATAGTTGCGGCACTGGCAGGTTTTGATATTGAGCTGGTTGCAGGCGACGTTAGTGAAATAGATCTCATCCGTGTCGGCGTCCTGCAACTTGTTCAGGCAGCACTGGCCGCATCCATCACATAAGGATTCCCATTCCTCATCGCTCATTTGTGCCAGGCGTTTATGTTGCCAGAAAGGGGTGTCAGTCATGATGATTGTCCGCAGTGTGCCTAAACCGCACCTTATAAAGCCTATGCGGTGGTGATGCAAGTCTTTAGAGCACGCGCGTGCTGATCCCATGCCCCGCCAGAGAGACTTCGATCTGGTCGCCGGCGCGCATCGGACCCACCCCTTCCGGCGTACCGGTCAGAATCACATCGCCGGCGCGCAGCGTGAAGTAGCGACTCATGTGGGCAATCAGCGGCAGAATTTTATGAATCATATCTGCCGTGCTGCCCTGCTGACGCACTTCACCATTCACCAGCAGCTTAAGCTCCACATTCTGCGGATCGTCGCTGAACTCCGCGACCGGGATAAAACCGGAGATGGGGCAGGCATTGTCGAAGCCTTTCGATTTTTCCCACGGCTGGCCCGCTTTTTTCAGCCCGGCCTGCAGGTCACGCAGCGTCAGATCCAGCGCCACACCATAGCCTGCAATGGCCTTCGCCACATGCTCTTCGGTTGCTTGTTTCAGGGTTGCGCCAATCAGCACGGCCAGTTCAACTTCATGATGCACTTCGCCAAACGCATCCGGGATAGAGAGCGGCTGACGCAGATCACAGAGCGCCGTTTCCGGCTTGATGAAGATCACCGGTTCTGTTGGGGTGGCGCTCCCCATCTCTTTGATGTGTTTTGCGTAGTTACTGCCGACGCAAACCACTTTGCTGACCGGAAAATCTAACAGAGCGCCTTGCCAGTTACGATGCTGATACATGCTCATCCCCTGTTCAGGTTAGGTGTGATGCCAGCACTGCTGGCGGGTTGATGTTTGCTTTTGCGCTGGTCAATCTGCCAGCCTCATGGCGAGATAATAAGATCCTTTTAACGGTCCGGGGTGCGGAATTTGTCAAAAAGCGTAAACAGCGCCGCCGAAGTGCTGAATAATCGTACAAATAAGGGCAAAAAGCCGGGCAGGAAATTTAATGAGAGTGAAAACAGATAAGCTGCGCCGTTAATTCTGCGCAGCCTCAGAGCAATATTATCCTGACAAAATCGCGACGGCAGGATTTATATTTACAGAAGAATCCGAGTTAAACTTTTTTATCGGCCTCTAAATGAATTTTCAGCAGACTTTCGATCGGCGGTGGAATCTGCAAATAATAGCCCTGCTCGCTCAATCCCTGCTTAACTTTATTGATATCCGCATTTGCCAGCCTGTCGCGCCCCGCCAGCTTTAGCACCATCGCCAGCTGCGGCTTGCCAAACCCTTTCAGCAATTCCTCCGGCACGCGGGAGAAATCGTCCTTTTTTTCAACATAGAGATAAGTCTGGTCACGTAACGGGCTTCTGTAGATCACACAAAACATATTTTTTACTCGAATTAACCGGGGTTGAGGCTTGTCTGAATATAGCTGTAACTATAACATGCTTGCAGAACTTCGAATATTCACCGTTAGCGCTTCAGTGACGATTTTATCATCGCCTGGCTGACGGTAGTGAAAACAGGACTGAGTCGGGACAGATGTCGCAAACGCCAATCGAATTCAAAGGTAGCAGTTTCACCCTGTCTGTCGTCCATTTGCATCACCATGACCCGGCGGTGATTCGCAAGGCACTTCAGGACAAGATTGACCAGGCTCCGGACTTCCTGAAAAACGCCCCGGTGGTGCTTAACGTTGCCACCCTGAGTGCCGATGTTAACTGGAAGCAGTTGCAGCAGGCGATTCTTGCCACCGGCTTACGCATTGTTGGCGTAAGCGGCTGCAAGGATGAGGCGCTGAAACGCATGATCGCCCGTGCCGGTTTGCCGGTACTGGCAGAGGGTAAAGAGGCCAGGCCGCAGGTGCAAGCCCCTGCCCCTGCCGCTGTGCCTGAACCGCAGCCGGTGGCAGCGGAAGCGGTGGCCGCGAAAACCCGCATCGTGAACACCCCGGTGCGCTCAGGCCAGCAGATTTATGCACGTGATGCCGATTTGATCATCACCAGCAGCGTCAGCGCCGGTGCCGAACTGGTTGCTGATGGCAATATTCACATTTACGGCATGATGCGCGGTCGCGCCCTGGCGGGTGCCAGCGGTGACCGCAACTGCCAGATATTCTGTACTAACCTGGCCGCTGAGCTGGTTTCGATTGCCGGGGAGTACTGGATCATGGATCAGATCCCGCAAGAATTTTTTGGTAAAGCTGCGCGCCTGTGCCTGCAGGATGGCGCGCTGACTATCCAGACACTTAATTAGGCCCCTTTTCTTTTGTTAAGGAAATCAACATTTATGGCACGCATTATTGTAGTTACATCCGGTAAAGGGGGCGTTGGTAAGACCACGTCAAGCGCGGCCATCGCCACCGGTTTAGCGCAGAAAGGCAAGAAAACGGTCGTGATCGACTTCGATATCGGTCTGCGTAATCTGGATTTGATCATGGGCTGTGAGCGCCGTGTGGTCTACGATTTCGTCAACGTCATCCAGGGCGATGCCACCCTGAACCAGGCGCTGATCCGCGACAAACGCACCGAGCAGCTCTACATTCTGCCTGCGTCACAGACCCGCGACAAAGATGCGCTGACCCGTGAAGGCGTTGAAAAAGTCCTGAACGATCTGGCCGCGATGGAGTTCGATTTCATCGTCTGCGATTCACCGGCAGGGATTGAAACCGGCGCCCTGATGGCGCTCTACTTTGCCGATGAAGCCATCATCACCACCAACCCGGAAGTCTCTTCAGTCCGTGACTCCGACCGTATTCTCGGCATCATCTCCTCTAAATCCCGTCGCGCAGAAAACAGTCAGGAGCCGGTAAAAGAGCACCTGCTGCTGACCCGCTACAACCCGGGTCGCGTCAGCCGTGGCGATATGCTGAGCATGGAAGATGTGCTGGAAATCCTGCGCATTCCTCTGGTCGGCGTCATCCCGGAAGATCAGTCGGTATTACGTGCCTCCAACCAGGGCGAACCGGTGATCCTGGACGGTGAATCTGATGCTGGCAAAGCCTATGCCGATACCGTTGAACGGTTGCTCGGTGAAGTACGCCCCTTCCGCTTTATTGAAGAAGAGAAGAAGGGTTTCCTGAAACGACTGTTCGGGGGATAAAACCATGGCATTACTTGATTTCTTTTTATCCCGGAAGAAGAACACTGCCAACATAGCCAAGGAAAGGCTGCAGATTATCGTGGCAGAACGGAGAAGGGGCGACAGTGAGCCCCACTATCTTCCGCAACTTAAGCGTGACATTCTGGAAGTGATTTGCAAATATGTGAAGATCGATCCAGAGATGGTCACGGTACAGCTCGATCAGAAAGGTGATGATATCTCGATTCTGGAGCTGAACGTGACGCTTCCGGAGACGGAAGACGCGACTAAATGATTCTGACCGCCGCCTGAATTTCCCCTGCGCAGTGGCAGGGGAAATTTATCCGGTCAGCAACCCGCCAGGATCTCATCAATGCCGGGTTTCAGCAGTTCGCCCCGCCATCCGGTCAGTAACTCCGGTGGACGCCCCTGCGGCTTAATGCCCCAGTGCTGACTCAGCACCTGATTAATCTGACGGCGTGACGCCAGCAACTCCTGACTGAAGCCACTCTGCTCACTGACCTGCTGCACCAGCGCCTTCATCGCTTTGAAGACCGATTTGTAATTCGGATGGTCGATCAGATTTCCCAGCGGAGCCGGTAATTCACTCTCCTCCAGTGCCGCCGCTTCCGCCACCAGCGCGACCAGCGTTTTGCCGTGAAAACGAATTTCGTGTCCTGACAGCCCCAGATGATCGAGTTCACCCAGCGAGCCCGGCATAAAGCGCGCCACCTTCCACAGGTTTTCTTCGCGCACCACAAAGTTAACCGCCATATCCTTTTCACGCGCCAGCGTCAGACGCCAGGCCGCCAGGCGCTGCAGCGCCGCCAGCTGACGCGGACGCAGTTGCCAGGCGTTGGTGATATCGCGCCAGGCCTCTTCCGGGGCCAGACTGTCCAGACGGCGCTGACAGAGGTTATCGCACTCGCTGAGTGCGGCGGCCATGTTGCCCGCCTCTTCCGTATTGACCATCAGCTGACGGGCAATCGGCAGCAGGTAGTGAACGTCGGCTGCCGCATAGACACACTGGCGTTCCGTCAGGGGACGGGCTAACCAGTCGGTGCGTGATTCGCTTTTATCGAGTTCAACCTGGGTGAAGTGCGCCACCATCGCGGCGAAGCCCCAGGAGAGTGGCTGGCCGGAGAAGGCCGCCAGAATCTGGGTGTCGATCATCGGTGTCGGCAGCACGCCAAAACGGTGCAGGAACACCTCCAGATCTTCGCCGCCCGCATGCAGGAATTTGGTCACGGCGGTGTCGGTCAGCAGCGCCACAAAGGGTGACCAGTCGCGGATGTTGAGCGGGTCTATCAGCACCAGTTGTTCGTCGTCATACAGCTGGATCAGGCCAAGCTGAGGGTAATAAGTGCGGGTACGCACAAACTCGGTATCCAGTGCCACCGCCGCGTGCTGGCGCGCTTTCTGGCACACGTCTGCCAGTTGATCATCCTGGTCGATAAGGGAATAGTTCACGTCTGATTTCCACCGCAGCAGACTCCGCGCGGCGCTCCATGTTAAAAACAATAAAAACGCCGGACATGCCGGCGTTCAACCTCAATTCTTATCCGGATTCAGCGGGTGCCGGATTTCACCTCATCGCGCAGCTCACGCCGCAGGATCTTGCCAACGTTGGTCTTGGGGAGCTCATCACGAAACTCAATGATTTTGGGCACCTTGTAGCCGGTCAGCTGACGGCGACAGTGATCGAGCACCTCCTCCTTCGTCAGCGACGCCTCTTTTTTCACGATGCAGACTTTGACCGCCTCACCGGAGAGATCGCTGGGAACCCCGATGGCCGCGGCTTCACGCACTTTCGGGTGCTGCATCAGCACATCTTCGATTTCATTCGGATAGACATTAAAGCCTGACACCAGAATCATATCTTTTTTACGGTCGACGATGCGAATAAAGCCTTCCTGATCAACGGTAACAATATCACCGCTGTGGAGCCAGCCATTTTTCAGGACTTCCGCCGTCGCTTCCGGATGCTGCCAGTAACCCAGCATCACCTGCGGGCCGCTGATGCAGAGCTCGCCCGGCTCGCCCGGTGCCACTTCATTTCCCGCTTCATCCAGGATCAGGACATCGGTCGAGGGCACCGGCAGGCCGATGCTGCCGGTATGACAGCTAATGTCGTAGGGATTGACCGAAACCAGCGGCGAACACTCCGTCAGGCCGTAGCCCTCCAGCAGATAGTGCCCGGTCAGCTTTTCCCAGCGTTCAGCCACGACTTTTTGCACCGCCATCCCGCCGCCCGCGGAAAGCCGCAGCGTGGAGAAATCGAGTTTCGTAAACTGCTCATCGTTCAGCAATGCATTAAACAGCGTGTTGACCCCGGTGATGGCGGTAAACGGAAACCTGCTCAGCTCTTTAACGAAGCCAGGAATATCGCGCGGATTGGTGATCAGCAGGTTCTGGCCGCCCAGCTCAAGGAAAAGCAGCCCGTTCACCGTTAATGCAAAGATGTGATAGAGCGGCAGCGCGGTGACGACGCACTCTTTGCCGTCACGCAGCAGTTTGCCGTAGGTCGCTTTCGTCTGCTCAAGATTCGCCTGCATGTTGCGATGCGTCAGCATCGCCCCTTTAGCCACCCCGGTGGTGCCGCCGGTATATTGCAGGAAGGCGAGATCGTCATTCGACACGGTCGGACGGCGATAATTCAGCGTCGCCCCCACGTCCAGAACCTGACGGAATGAGATAGCGCCCGGCAGATGGTATTTCGGCACCAGCTTTTTGACATACTTGACGACGAAATTCACCAGCGTCGCTTTAATGGGGGCGAGCTGGTCACCCATCCGGGTCAGGATGACATGACGGACCGCGGTTTTTGCCACCACCTTTTCCAGCGTATGCGCGAAGTTGGAGACGATGACAATGGCGCTGGCGCCGCTGTCGTTAAGCTGATGCTTCAGCTCTCGCGGCGTGTAGAGCGGATTGACATTGACCACCACCATTCCCGCGCGCAGCACGCCAAACAGGGCCACCGGATACTGGAGCAGGTTAGGCATCATTAACGCCACCCGGTCACCCGCTTTCAGGCCCAGTTCATGCTGGAGATAGGCGGCAAAGGCGCGGCTCTTCTCCTCCAGCTGGCGATAACTCATTTTCTGACCCATGTTCAGGAACGCGGGTTGATCAGCGTAGCGTTTTGCGGCCTGCTCAAACAGATCCACCAGAGAGGTATAACGATCTGCACTTATTTCGGCAGGCACATCTGCCGGGTAGCGTTTCAGCCAAACCTTATTCAAGGATCCACCCCGATAATTATGTTGTATTTCCATCGCCGCCTCAGCCAATCTGGTTTGTTAACAATATTTTAACTGATTGTACCAGTTTGCCTGTTTCGGCATGTTGAGGTTGCGAAGTCCATCACTAAATTTCGTGCTGTGAAAACAGACAAATAAAAAGCCCGGCAGCGAGCACCGCGACCGGGCTGAATAGCAGGTCTTAATGTTACTCGGTCAGTATGGTCTGCACCTCGGTCGGGCCACTGTTAACCATGCCCCAGTAGGGATTGGGTCCCCAGTATCCCCCGCGATGGCGGGTCGGACCGTACCAGATCCAGGGATCCATGGGCTGTGGCGGTGCGGTTACCTGCTGGGCGAGACGCCAGCGCTGATAACCGCGCACATCGATGACGGCAAATTTGTAATCTGCCTCGCCAATTTTGCCCTGCTCCGTGCCTTTCAGCGTGCCCAGCACCGTGACGTACTGATTTCTGACATCCACCGGATCAACAAAACCGTGGATGTCAGCATAGATCCGGCCGACTGACGCCGCGCCCAGACGAGGTCTGGCGCTCTCATCCAGCGGCTGTGCCGCAATCTCCAGACGGGTTTTGCCGTTCAGGTTGGTGACGTTCACCACCTTACCGCCAAAGCGCGACTCCTGGCCGACATAGATAGCAGGGTCATTCATCACCCGCAGCAGATCCTGCTGAGGCTGAGGGGAACTGCCCTGCAGCGTGTCAGGAATAGAGACACAACCCGTTAACACCAGCACACAGGTCAGCAGCAGACCTGAAAGCCCTTTACCACACATTGACGACATAGACGCTCTCCCGTTAGGTAAAGTCTTAGACTGGACGCATAACAATAAGTTGCGTGCGACTTAGCGGCCAGGTAACTTTTTCCAGGCAACTTCATTGCGCAGGTAGGTCGGCTCCGCCGTTTCCGGCAGCAGGGTATCCCCGTCCGCCAGCGCCAGCGTCGCCAGCGGCAGCATATCCTGTGCGGCAGGCAGGGTCACCTCACTGGCGGTCAGCGTCAGTGCGTGCCCCTGCTGCAATGCCGGGAAGGCTTCCCAGCCGGTGCCGGCGGTCATCCACTCACCGGTAAGCGCCTGCATTCTGGCCACCGCCGCCTCGGGCGTCAGCACGCTTTCGCTGGCTTCACCCTGCCAGCGCCCCTGCTCATCCCGCTGATACTCTGCCCAGTAAACTTCACCCATTCGCGCATCAATGGCGGTCAGTACGCGACGGGCGCCGTGCAGACGCCACGCCCCTTCTGCCATCGTCGCCAGCGTCGAGACCGCAATCATCGGCAGGGCTGCGCCCAGTGCCAGGCCCTGCGCAATACCAATGCCGATACGGACGCCGGTAAAGCTGCCGGGGCCGCGCCCAAAGGCCAGCGCGTCCAGATCGGTCAGTTCCAGCTGACCGGCGAGCAGGAGCTCTTCGACCAGCGGCAAAATACGCTGGGTATGATCGCGCGGGGCGATTTCGAATCGGGCATCGATCTGTTGCTGATTCAGCAACGCGGCTGAACAGGCTTCTGTCGCCGTATCCAGCGCTAAAATTCGGGCTGACATGACTACCTCAGAAGAAAGAAAACGGCGCGCATCTTAGCACAGAATTATGCGTCTGGTTCGGGTTGCTGGCGGATAAAGGCGATGGCGCGACGGATGTCGCGGGTGCGCGGCGTCGGCGGCAGACTGTTCAGGAACAGCGCGCCGTAAGGGCGTGACACCAGCCGTTGATCGCAAATCACCAGCACGCCGCGATCGTCGGTGTCACGGATTAACCGTCCCACCCCCTGCTTCAGGGTGATCACCGCATCCGGCAACTGCACATCCGCAAAGGGATCGCCGCCGCGAATCCGGCAATCTTCCATCCGGGCTTTCAGCAGCGGATCTTCCGGTGAGGTAAAAGGCAGCTTGTCGATGATCACCAGCGACAGAGCATCCCCGCGCACATCCACCCCTTCCCAGAAACTGCTGGTCGCGACCAGCAGCGCATTCCCCTTCTCAATAAACTGCTGCAGCAACTGGCCTTTGCTGGTTTCACCCTGCACCAGCACCGGCAGCGTCATCGAGGCGCGAAATTCGGCCGCCAGCTCACGCATCATCAGGTGTGAAGTACAGAGGAAGAAGCAGCGACCTTTGTTGGCGTCAATCAGCGGCTTCATCATCGTGGCCAGCTGGCGGGCGCCCCCCGGACGGTTAGGCTCAGGCAGATTGCGCGGCACGCAGAGCAGCGCCTGCTTCGCAAAGTCGAACGGGCTGTTGAGGATCAGGCTTTTTGCCGCATTGACACCCAGCCGTTCCGAGAAGTGCGCCATCTTCTCATCCACTGCCAGGGTGGCTGAGGTAAAGATCCACGCGGCTTTACGGTTATCCATCACTTCACGAAAACGCTCCGCGACGGAGAGCGGCGTCAGCGCCAGGATAAAGTGACGTGAGGTACATTCATACCAGTAGCTGTAGCCCGGCTCGTTGATGGCCCGCAGCCGTTTCAGCCGGGTACGATAGAGCGCGGCGCGCTCAAAAGCGGCATCCAGCAGGGCTGAACGTCCCAGAGAGAGCTTGATGACGTCGTAACAGAGTTCGAGCGCATCATCCAGCAGCGTAAACATCCGCAGAATGGCGTTGTCGCTCAGCAGCTCACGCAGATTCCCGCGATAGCCGGGATCGCCCAGTGACAGGCGAAAGTCCTGCGCGCACTGCGCCAGACGGTCAGCGGATTTCTGCAGCTGCTGGGCATCGCGCACCTCGGTGCGGTAGGCGATGATGATATCTTTGGCGAGGTCGAGCAACTGACGGCTGGAGAGCTGCTGGCCAAAGTACTGGCTGGCGATGTCGGGCAGCTGATGGGCTTCGTCAAAGATCATCACATCCGCTTCAGGGATCAGTTCCCCAAAACCGCCCTCTTTAACCACCAGGTCGGCGAGGAAAAGATGGTGGTTCACCACCACCACATCCGCGTCCATGGCGCGCTTTCGCGCCTTCACCACAAAGCACTCTTTGTAACGCGGGCAGTCGGTGCCCAGGCAGTTATCGTTGGTGCTGGTGACCAGTGGCCAGACCGGGCTGTCTTCGGTCACGCCCGCGCAGCTGCTGATGTCGCCATCTTCGGTCTGTGATGACCAGCTGCGCAGCGTCACCAGATCGGTGAGCGCCTGCGCGGTGAGATCGCCACCCGCCATCGACTGCTGTTCCATGCGTTCCAGACAGAGGTAGTTAGAGCGGCCTTTCAGCAGCGCGGTTTTGCCTTTAAACTTCAGCGCCCTGACCATGGTGGGCAGATCGCGCCCATAGAGCTGATCCTGCAGCGCTTTGGATCCGGTCGAGACAATCACTTTTTTATTGGCCCGTAAGGCGGGTGCCAGGTAAGCGTAAGTTTTACCGGTACCGGTACCGGCTTCGACGACCAGTTCACCCTGCTCTTTTACGGCTTCAGAGACCGCCTGTGCCATCTCGCGTTGTGCTTCCCGCGGCTTAAAACCCGGGATACCCAGCGCCAGCGCGCCATCCACTGCAAAATCGTCTGCCACATACCCTCACTAAGAACGGCAAAAACACTGTAATTATGTCAGTATTGCACAGACAAAGCAAAACGGAGGCTTATCAATAAGTTATGCAGGAATGGTCAGTTCTCCGACAGCGTGCGTGTTCTCCTGAACGTGCTGTTAACGCTTCCCCTGCGGCATAAAGTCACATCCAGTGAACGTTTAATTCGCGGTGTCCGTGAATACGGGGAAGAAACGGAGAGGAAATAACCCAGTGCGACGAAAGAGAGACGGGTTTCATTAACGTTGTGCGTGCGCAGGATTATTTAAGCCGGGATTGAACGCTATTTTCATCGCACATGAATCTGCTGCGGAAATAAAGAACCGCAAAACGGCGCACAGGCGGTTTTGCGGTGTTAGCAGAGGGGCGACCGGTGTCAGACATCTCTTACGGTCGGATCGTCTTCCTCATCCTCTTCTTCATCTTCCGGGTAGATCTCAGCATCATCTGGCAATGGCTCATCGTAATCTGGACGTTCAGACATAATTACCTCCGGTGATAAATAGCAGCACTGCTATTTGATCTGATCATAGTTAACCGGCGCCGGAGGCCGCTGAGTTTCCTTGTGAACTGTGAGCCAGGCGTAAGATCGTTGTAACAGATTGAAAACGATCGCGAGGTGACGCCGCGCTGTGCTAGTGCCGGATATAAAACGCGCCCGCCAGCATGGCAATAAACAGCAGGGCAAAGGTAATAAAACCCTGCTTACTGCCTTTAGAGAGACCGACAAAGGCCGATATCACAATAAACAGCAGCGTCAGTGCGCCCGCCATCACCCAAAACAGATACTGCGTATTCGCCATGTGCTCATCCTCATCCTGTGGCGCGATATTTCGCTGATTTATACCATTTTTACGCCTGGCCTGTCCTGCATTCCCGCGCCTCGCCAGCCGGCCGCTGCCGCATTCCGTCCCCGCCTGTCCGCTAAAGCCTGTGACGCAGTCAGCAAATACAGAGGATAACAGCAGGAAATAACCACCCGGATTATAATGATTAAATCGGCCCACCGTTGGGATGTGGCAACCGTAAGCTGACGTGCTGAGACTGGCTTAACGATGTCTTCAGGCTGCGTTAAGCAGATGGCCTTAACCCGACTGCCTGACTCAGGCGGAGGATTGCTATGAATACTTTCCGCATCGGCTCTCTGACTGGCGTGCTGCTGCTCTGCAGCTGTCAGGCCCCCACCCCCGATCAGGCGCGTCTGCAGGAACCCCTCTTTCAGGGCCAGAGCACCCGCACCGTTCCTCAACTCAGCGACTGCATTTATCGCGGCTGGTCTACGACCAGCGTGGTTGCCCGCGATGACACACCCATACCCGGCCCAGCGGCAGTGCGATCAGCGTCTTTACCTGGGAGGATTCTATCTTTGCGGATGTCTCGCCTCACGGGCGAGGGGCAGAGGTCAAATATTTTACCACCTTCCGGATGGCACCTCAGGTGATGGCAGACAGGCAGGCGATTGTTAAGCGCTGCCTGTGAGGGGTGACAGCGATGCGGGGAATATGGCAGGCTACCTCCCACTTTATTCAGGGAGAAGCCGATGAGTATTACCCGTATTGACCCGGAACACCGTATGTCCGAAGCCGTGATCCACAATGACACGATCTACTACACCAGCGTGCCGGAAAACCTGGACGCCGACGCCGAAGCGCAGACGGCCAATGCGCTGGCAGTGATTGATGCGATGCTGACGCGTCTCGGCAGTGACAAGAGCAAAATTCTTGATGCCACGCTGTTTCTGGTGGATAAGGCTGATTTCCCTGCCATGAACCGCGCCTGGGACGCCTGGGTCTCTCCCGGTAATGCACCGGTGCGCTGTACGGTTCAGGCCGGGCTGTTAAATCCAAAGTACAAAATTGAGATAAAAATTATCGCTGCACGTTAAGCAGAGCGGGCGTTATTCTTCTTCGTTTTCGTCATCTTCGTCGTCGAAGAGCGCCCGGATCTGTTCGCCCGAGTGAGTCTGCCGGATCTCCTGCGCCACCTGGGCGATGGCCTGACCACTCGATAACCCCCCTGCCATCAATTCCTGAATACGCTCGACGGCCTGCTGCTGCTGCTCATGAGAGAGCGCCGGTAATCCTGTAAACATGTTCTGCTCCTGTGTTGGGTCAGACAGTATCCCACGCGGAACTAACAGGTGCCAGTCAGGAAAAAATATGTCAGTCTGACCGCCTCTTTGCTTGCTGATTTTTCTGCCCGATGATTGTTGAAACCCTCACGCTTGATTATACCCCGGATGCGCTGACCCGGCGTTTTGCCCCCATTGCCCATCTGCCCTGGGCGATGCTGCTCTCCTCCGCCCAGGCCAGCCACAGCGATAACCGCTTTGATATTCTGACGGCCAATCCCCGCGCCACCCTGGTGACCCGCGGGGCGATCACCTCGATCAGCGATCGCAGCGGCACCCGTGAATCGGCCGCCGACCCTCTGCTGCTGGTGCAGCAGCAGTGCGATGCGCTGGGCGTGACGCCTGCCGCCAGTGAGACGCTGCCGTTCCAGGGCGGCGCGCTGGGTCTGTTTGGCTACGACCTGGGCCGCCGGTTTGAAACGCTGCCCGCCAGAGCCGAGGCCGACCTCATCACGCCCGATATGGCCGTAGGGATCTATGACTGGGCGCTGATTGCCGATCACCATCAGCAGACCCTGACCCTGGTGGCGCTGGAGACGGCGCAGGCGCGGCTCGCCTGGCTGACACAGTGGCCCGCGCGTGAGGCGCTGCCCTTTTCACTGACCAGCGGCTGGCGTTCTAATCTGAGCTACGCCGACTATGCCGCCCGCTTCGCGGCGGTTCAGGACTATATCCAGGCCGGTGACTGCTACCAGGTTAATCTGGCGCAGCGTTTTCAGGCGGCTTATCAGGGAGATGAGTGGCAGGCGTTCTGTCAGCTGAATGATGCTAACCGTGCGCCGTTCAGCGCTTTTCTTCGCCTGCCGGAGAGTGCCATCCTCAGCCTGTCGCCGGAGCGTTTCCTCTCGCTGAATAACCGGCAGATCGAAACCCGCCCGATTAAGGGAACCCGGCCACGCTGCGCGGACCCGATAGCGGATGCCCAGCAGGCGGAGGCGCTGCGCCATGCGGAGAAAGATCGGGCCGAGAACCTGATGATCGTCGACTTACTGCGTAATGACATTGGCCGCGTGGCGCAGCCCGGCTCCGTTACCGTGCCGGCACTGTTTGAGGTGGAACCCTTCCCCGCCGTGCATCATCTGGTGAGTACGGTTCGTGCGCGACTGCCCGACCCTCTGCAGGCCACCGACCTGCTGCGGGCCTGTTTTCCGGGAGGCTCGATTACCGGCGCGCCCAAGATCCGGGCCATGGAGATCATCGATGAGCTGGAGCCCCAGCGGCGCAATGCCTGGTGCGGCAGCATTGGCTATCTCAGCCTCTGTGGGCGGATGGATAGCAGCATCACCATTCGCACCCTGATTGCCGAGGGCCAGCAGCTCTACTGTGCAGCCGGTGGCGGTCTGGTGGCAGACAGCGATCCGCACGCGGAATATCAGGAGACGCTGGACAAAGTGAGCCGGATCTTACCGGCACTGGAACAATCGGGAGGTTCAGTTGGCTCTGACGCTTGAGACTTTTCGCTGCCGCTTTCTGTTGCAGCAGCCGGCGCGCACGACGCAGCGCCTCTCTGGCCGGCACGCGGCAGTCCTCGTGCCCATCGTGGCGCGGCCTGAGCCGGGCCTGTTGCTGACGCAGCGCTCGCACGCCCTGCGCAAACATGCCGGACAGGTCGCCTTTCCCGGCGGAATGCAGGATGACGACGACGCTTCGCTGATCGCCACAGCACTCCGCGAGGCCCATGAAGAAGTGGGCATCGAACCGCAGCAGGTCGAGATACTGGGTTCGCTGCCTGCGGTGACCAGCAGTACCGGTTTTCAGGTGACGCCGGTGCTGGGGATCATTCCGGCCAGTCTGCGTTTAACCCTCAACCCGGATGAGGTGCACAGCGCCTTTGAGATGCCGCTGGCTGAGGCGTTACAGCTCAGCCGCTACAGTTCGCTGGAGGTTCACCGGGCCGGTGTCCGGCACCCGGTCTGGCTGTCACGCTATCAGGATTATCTGGTGTGGGGGATGACCGCCGGAATTATCCGCGCACTGAGCACGCAGATCGCTTTCTGACCCCTTTTCCCGCATGAGCCTCCCGGAAGCCCGTCAACTCCCTGCCGGGCCCCGCTATAATATTTTCTATCGGTTTTGATAAGTTTATTTCATGCGAAAAGCTGCTCTTTTCCGGTGCATGACCATTACTATTAGCGCCATAAACTGCCCCGGCAGAGTGAGAATAATTGTGAGGAGTGTCACCTGTGATTAGTGTTTTCGACATGTTCAAAGTGGGCATCGGCCCCTCGAGTTCGCATACTGTCGGCCCGATGAAAGCGGGTAAACAGTTTGTGGACTTGCTGTGCGAACAGGGAAAGCTGCAGGAGGTCACCCGGATCGCTGTGGATGTCTACGGTTCCCTGTCGCTGACCGGCAAGGGTCACCACACCGACATCGCCATCATTATGGGTCTGGCGGGCGAATCGCCGGACACCGTCGATATTGATGCGATCCCCGCCTTTATCAAAGACGTTGAGCAGCGTGAGCGACTGCTGGTGGCGAAAGGTGCACACGAAGTCGACTTCCCGCGCGAAGGCGGCATGGTGTTTCGCAGTGAGAATCTCTCGCTGCATGAAAATGGCCTGCGCCTGCTGGCCTTTGCCGGCGACCTGCTGATCCTGTCAAAAACCTACTATTCCGTGGGTGGCGGGTTCATTGTTGATGAAGAGCATTTCGGCCAGTCGGCGCTGGATGAGGTCTCGGTTCCGTGGCCGTTCCACTCTGCCAAAGATCTGCTGGCGCACTGCCGTGAAACCGGCCTGTCACTCTCCGGCCTGGTGATGAAGAATGAGCTGGCGCTGCACAGCCGCGACGAGATCCATGCCTACTTCGCCACGATCTGGCAGACAATGCAGGCCTGTATCGATCGCGGTCTGAATACCGAGGGCGTCCTGCCCGGTCCTCTGCGTGTGCCACGCCGCGCCGCGTCGCTGCGTCGCCTGCTCACCTCCTCAACCAAACACTCCAGCGACCCGATGATTGTGATCGACTGGATCAATATGTTTGCGCTGGCCGTCAATGAAGAGAACGCGGCGGGCGGCCGGGTGGTGACCGCCCCGACGAACGGTGCCTGCGGTATCGTGCCTGCGGTGCTCGCCTACTACGATCACTTTATCGAACCCGTAGCGCCCGATATCTTCCTGCGTTACTTCCTCGCCTCGGGGGCGATTGGCGTGCTCTATAAGATGAACGCCTCCATCTCGGGCGCAGAAGTGGGCTGCCAGGGTGAAGTCGGCGTTGCCTGCTCCATGGCGGCGGCCGGGCTGGCTGAGCTGCTGGGCGGCAGCCCGGAGCAGGTCTGCGTGGCGGCTGAGATCGGCATGGAGCATAACCTGGGTCTGACCTGTGACCCGGTCGCCGGACAGGTGCAGGTGCCCTGCATTGAGCGTAATGCTATCGCCTCTGTCAAAGCGATTAACGCCGCGCGTATGGCCCTGCGCCGCACCAGTGAGCCGCGCGTCTCTCTGGATAAGGTTATCGAGACGATGTATGAAACCGGCAAAGACATGAATGCCAAGTATCGTGAAACCTCCCGCGGCGGTCTGGCCATTAAAGTACAGTGTGATTAAGCGAAACGTTTAAACGTTCAAATAACGTGCAAACGTAATCAAATCCGCATCCTGCGCTATCTCAGCGCAGGTTTACACGGTAGAGTATTTTCCGCGCAGCCGTCCGGCCTGCGCAGCTATCCAGACCCGCTTTTCTGCATTCCGGCCTCAATTTTAATGGGGCCGTGCCGATATTAACCCCGATATTTTTTGCTTTTTTCTGGCTTTAGGGAAGGTGGATACTGATGTATATGGCCCAGCAATTTGTTGGACAATTCAGACGAAAGCGTTTGCTTATTGCACTGTCAATCGCCACCGTAGTGCTGATACTCACGCTGGCCTTTCGCTATATCGAAGAGAAGTCACGTATTGAGCAGCAGGCAATGGATTTTGCCGACAAAGCGATTATGCGCTTTGACCGGATGTTCTCGCCGCTGGAGGTATCCGCCAATAACACGCTGGGTCTGGTCGGCGTCCCCTGTCAGGACGTTCGCTTTCCGCTGATTGAAAAAATCTCTTCCCTGCAGACCGTCCGGGCGATTCTGCTGGTGGATAACGACAGCATCTACTGCTCCAGTATTTACGGGCCTCGCGCCATCCCCTTCAGCCAGACCTACCCCGATTTAGCTTTTAATAACCAGCGCATGACCCTGTCCACCGACCAATACCTGCTGAAAGGCTCGCCGGTTCTGCTGCTGTGGACCCCCAGAAGCCTCGATAACCGCGCCGGGATTCTGCAGGTAATTAACATCGAGATGATGAGCAACTATGTGCTCGAACCGCAGCTGCCCTGGGTGGAACGTGCCGTGTTCAACGTCAACGGCCAGAGTCTGGAGTATGGTAATCCCCTTATTGAGCCGACCGTACCCTCGGAAGAGGAGGTGAGCTATGAGCAGGGCTCGCTGCGTTACCCCTTTACTCTGACGCTCTATGGTCCCTCACCGACCCGACTGGCGCTGGCAACCCTGCCCTCACAACTGCCGCTGGCGCTGCTGCTCAGTCTGCTGATGGGCTACATTGTCTGGCTGGCGACAGCAAACCGGATGAGCCTGAGCTGGCAAATCAGTTATGGCATCACGGCTAATGAGTTTATGGTCTACTGTCAGCCGCTGATCAACAGCAGCAGCGGCGAGTGCGACGGCATCGAGCTGCTGCTGCGCTGGCATAACCCCCGCCAGGGCTGGATTGCACCGGATGTGTTCATCCCGCTGGCCGAACGTCAGAACCTGATTAAGCCGCTGACCCGCTTTGTGCTGAATGAGGTGGTCAGGCAGTTACCCCAGTTACCGGATGACCAAGACTTTCATATCGCTATCAACGTCGCTGCCAGCCATTTCCGGGACCGTGCCATCCTGCAGGATCTTCAGAATCTCTGGTGGCCTGCCAATCCGGTGCCGAAGCTGGTGGTCGAGCTGACCGAGCGGGATGCCCTGCCGGTGGTCGATCAGTCGGTGATTGCGCAACTGCACGAGATCGGCGTGCGACTGGCAATTGATGACTTTGGCACCGGTCACAGCTCGCTCTCCTATCTGAAGGATTTGCAGCCTGACGTGCTGAAGATCGACAAGATATTCACGGCGGCCATCGGCACGGACGCGATCAACGCGACGGTAACGGATATGGTGATTTCCCTGGCGCAGCGCCTGAACATCAGCCTGGTGGCCGAGGGAGTAGAAACGGCTGAGCAGGCCGCCTACCTGTGCGAACGCGGTGTGGATCATCTGCAGGGCTACTATTTCGCCCGCCCGATGCCGCTGGAGGACTTTCCGGCCTGGCTGACGCAGCACCGGCTGGAGGTGCGGCAGCCCTCATAACCGGACGCGTCGGAAGCGATGTGTCCTGGCGCTTTGCCGCCACCGATAAAAAAAACAGCCGTGGCGGTCAGGCAGCGGCTGTCGGAGAGAGTCAGCGCGGCCTCAGTAACAGACCGCGCATCGAAAAACGTTACGCCTCTTCATCCTCATCGTGTGGCTTATCTTTAGTGACGCGCACCAGATCGATACGGTAGTCGGTCGCTTCGATAATCTGAAAGTGCAGCGGACTGATATCGATCACGTCGCCCGGAAGCGGCAACTGCCCTTTCTGCGCAATCAGCAGACCCGCCAGCGAGGCGTGATCTTCGGTCGGATCGACCAGTTCATGGAAGTCGAGCAGCTGCTGCAGCGAGTGCAGATCGGTGCCGCCCTTCACTAACCAGCCATCCCCATCAGCCACGATCTCCGGCGTTTCATCTTCATCCGGAAATTCACCCGCAATCGCTTCCAGCACGTCCAGCGGCGTAATCAGCCCCTGCACGACGCCAAACTCATTGGTGACGATGACGAAGCTGCCACGTGCACGACGCAGCACGCCAAGCAGGTTAATCGGGTCCAGCGTTTCAGGCACCACGATGGTGGGCGTATTCGCTGCAAACGTCGCCACATCCACGCCATGCTCCAGCGCCACCAGCAGCTCTTTCGCCCGCACCACACCGATAATTTCATCCAGCTCGCCCCGGCAGACCGGGAAGAGGCTGTGAGGCGTATCCAGCAGCTGATCGCGAATCTCATCCAGCGGACGGTTTGCATCGACCCAGGAGATCTCGCCGCGCGGCGTCATGATGCTGCGGATGGAGCGGGACGCCAGCGTCAGTACGCCATTAATCATGAAGCGCTCTTCATCTTTAAAGGCTTCCTGCGGCATCGCCTCGGCCAGCGCAGACTCTTCGCTGCTGCCTGCATTGCTGCTGCTCGCCGTCTGCGCGCGGTTGCGACCGCCCATCAGGCGCAGAATCGCCTCTGCGGTGCGCTCACGCATCGGCCGGTTTGACTGATGGCGGATAAAGTTCCGGCGTGCAATCTGGTTGAACAGCTCAATCAGGATTGAGAAGCCAATCGCCGCATAGAGGTAACCTTTCGGAATATGGAAACCAAAGCCTTCTGCCACCAGCGACAGGCCGATCATCAGCAGGAAGCTCAGGCAGAGCACCACCACCGTCGGATGCGCGTTAACGAAGTTGGTTAAGGGTTTGGACGCCAGCAGCATCACACCCATCGCAATCACCACGGCGGTCATCATCACCGGCAGGTGGTTCACCATACCCACGGCGGTGATAACGGCATCCAGTGAGAACACCGCGTCCAGTACCACAATCTGTGTCACCACGGCCCAGAAACTGGCATAACCGCGGTTCCCGCCGCCCTCGAGCTGACGGTTCTCCAGCCTTTCGTGCAGCTCCATGGTCGCTTTGAACAGCAGGAACAGGCCCCCGGCCAGCAGGATTAAATCACGACCGGCAAAGCTGAAACCGCCGACGCTGAAGAGCGGCGTGGTGAGCGTAACCATCCAGGAGATCAGCGAGAGCAGACCCAGACGCATCACCAGCGCCAGCGACAGGCCGATCAGGCGCGCTTTATCACGCTGCTTCGGCGGCAGTTTGTCGGCCAGAATGGCAATAAACACCAGGTTGTCGATGCCCAGGACGATTTCCAGTACGACAAGCGTCAGTAAACCCGCCCAGATTGAGGGGTCGAATAAAAATTCCATTATTTATGACTCCTGAACAGGGAAAAGAGTAAGCCGGTGTCTGTCGGCGCAGCGAGGCGTGACATCCGGGTCGTCGGGAAAACAGAGAAAACGCCGTCAGGCGAAAGGTGACGCGCCAGCAGGCGCAAAGAACAGATTAAGCGACGTCGGTGACGATCCATAAAGGTGGGCTGAAGCCCGACACTCCTGAGTAATAAACAGAAGGCTAATGTATCAGGTCGGTAAATGGCGTCAAAAAATTTTCTTATTTTTACAATCTGCAATGAGGTTGATCGTATGCATAAAACGATTCACTCGTTCTGCCGTGGGGTAAATAACTGACCAATGTCACAAAATTTATTTTTTCGATCACTAAAATAAATCGCGACCTAACCGCCTTAACGGTGTTAACCGATGATTTCTGGCGCTCAGCCAGTCATCGCCAGCACCCTGTTAAAAATAACCGAAACGATTCTGACAGGGCTATTTACTCAGATGAGCTTCTTTAGTGAACGGAGGTAGCACGTGACCATTGCGATTGTAATTGGTACTCACGGCTGGGCAGCGGAACAACTGCTTAAAACGGCAGAAATGCTGTTAGGTGAGCAGGAGAACGTCGGCTGGATAGACTTTGTGCCGGGTGAAAATGCAGAAACACTGATCGAAAAATATGAAACGCAGCTGGCAAAACTGGATACGACGCAGGGGGTACTCTTTTTAGTCGATACCTGGGGTGGCAGTCCATTTAATGCGGCCAGCCGTATCGTGGTGGATAAACCGCAGTATGAGGTCATCGCCGGGGTCAATATCCCGATGCTGGTCGAAACGCTGATGGCGCGCGATGACAACCCGACGCTCGGCGAGCTGGTGGCAGTGGCGGTTGAGACCGGCCGTGAAGGCGTTAAAGCGCTGAAAGCCAAAGAGGAGGCACCCGCGCCCGCCGCCGCAAAACCGGCTGCGCCCGCGCAACCGGCTAAGCCGATGGCCCCCGGCGACCATATGAAGATCGGGCTGGCGCGTATCGATGATCGCCTGATCCACGGCCAGGTCGCGACGCGCTGGACCAAAGAGACAAACGTTCAGCGCATTATTGTGGTCAGCGATGAGGTGGCAAAGGATCACGTCCGCAAAACCCTGCTGACGCAGGTCGCGCCGCCCGGCGTGACGGCGCATGTGGTCGATGTCGATAAGATGGTTCGGGTGTGGAATAACCCAAAGTATGGTCAGGATCGGGTGATGCTGCTGTTTACCAACCCCACCGACGTTCTGCGCGTGGTGGAACAGGGTGTCGATATCAGGACCGTCAACATCGGCGGGATGGCGTTCCGTCAGGGAAAAACCCAGGTCAACAATGCGGTTTCGGTGGATGAAAAAGATATCGCCGCCTTCCGCAAACTGAATGAACGCAATATTGAACTGGAAGTGCGTAAGGTTTCCAGCGATCAGAAACTGAAAATGATGGATCTGATTGCGAAAGTAAACGCGTAACAGAAGAGCTGCTGCGCCCGCGTTTCCGGGCTCATTTTCGCTATCCTGCTGAGGACAAGAAGTATGATGGAAATAACCTCGCTACAAATTATTCTGATTTTTATCGTTGCCTGTATTGCCGGCATGGGGTCGATTCTGGATGAGTTCCAGTTTCACCGTCCGCTGGTGGCCTGTACCCTGATTGGTATCGTGCTGGGAGATATGAAAACCGGCATTATCATCGGCGGGACGCTGGAGATGATTGCGCTGGGCTGGATGAACATCGGTGCCGCCGTGGCCCCCGATGCCGCTCTCGCCTCCATCATCTCCACCATTCTGGTGATCGCGGGCGGTCAGAGTGTGGGAGCCGGTATTGCGCTGGCCATCCCGCTGGCCGCCGCCGGACAGGTGCTGACTATCATCGTGCGAACCCTGACCGTCGCCTTCCAGCATGCCGCGGACAAAGCCGCAGAGAAAGGCAACCTCACCGCTATCTCCTGGATCCATGTCTCTGCCCTGCTGCTGCAGGCGATGCGTATCGCTATCCCGGCTCTGATCGTGGCGATCTCCGTCGGCACCAGTGCGGTTCACGCCCTGCTCAGTTCGATCCCTGAGGTGGTCACCAATGGTCTGAATATCGCGGGCGGCATGATTGTGGTGGTCGGTTACGCGATGGTCATCAACATGATGCGCGCGGGCTACCTGATGCCCTTCTTCTATCTCGGCTTTGTCACCGCGGCCTTTACCAACTTTAACCTGGTGGCGCTGGGGGTCATTGGCGTGGTGATGGCGGTGCTCTACATTCAGCTCAGCCCGAAATACAACCGTGTAGCGGGGGCCCCTTCCGGCCCGGCGACCGCGAACGATCTTGATAACGAACTCGATTAAGGAACAGGTGATCACATGGTTGATATTACGAAAGTCGAAAAGAAACTGACACCCGGTGACGTCCGCGCCGTCTTTATGCGCTCGAACCTGTTTCAGGGATCGTGGAACTTTGAACGTATGCAGGCGCTGGGCTTCTGCTTCTCAATGGTGCCGGTGATCCGCCGTCTCTATCCGGAGAATAATGATGAGCGCAGGCAGGCAATCAAGCGCCATCTGGAGTTCTTCAACACCCACCCTTATGTGGCCGCGCCGGTGCTCGGCGTTACCATGGCGATGGAGGAGCAGCGTGCCAACGGCGCGCCTATCGACGACGGTGCCATCAACGGCCTGAAAGTCGGTCTGATGGGCCCGCTCGCCGGTGTCGGCGACCCGATCTTCTGGGGCACCGTGCGTCCGGTGTTTGCCGCACTGGGTGCCGGCATCGCAATGAGCGGCAGCCTGCTGGGCCCCTTGCTGTTCTTTGTGCTGTTTAACCTGGCGCGCCTGCTGACCCGCTACTACGGCGTGGCGTATGGCTATCGCAAAGGGATCGATATCGTCAGCGATATGGGCGGCGGATTCCTGCAGAAGCTCACGGAGGGCGCCTCGATTCTCGGCCTGTTTGTGATGGGCGCGCTGGTGAACAAGTGGACGCACGTCAACATCCCGCTGGTGGTGTCGCGTATCACCGACTCCACCGGTAAGACCACCGTCACCACGGTGCAGTCGATCCTCGACCAGCTGATGCCTGGCATCGTGCCGCTGCTGCTGACCTTCGGCTGTATGTGGCTGTTGCGCCGTAAGGTCAACGCGCTGTGGATTATCGTTGGCTTCTTTGCCATCGGTATTTTTGGTTACTGGATCGGCCTGCTCGGTCTGTAATCACACCCGGCCGGGCGCGCTGGCGCCCGGCTTTTAAGCGAAGTGAGCTGAGCCACAACCGGCTGAGCTCACCCCGTTTGAGGTCAGATGTTATGTCATTAACTGATGCGCTGATCGCGCTCTGCATTGCCGCCCTGCTGCTGTTCGCCCTTTATGACGAGGTGATTCTGCCGCGTCGACGCGGGCCTGTCCGCTTGCGGGTCGCCCTGCAGCGACGGCACAAAATCGACAGCCTGATTTTCATCGGGCTGCTGCTGATTCTGCTGGGAAACAACATCAGCCATCACGGCCCGCAGCTCACCACCACCCTGCTGATGGTGCTGAGCTTTCTGGCGTTCTGGCTTTTCTGGCTGCGCAGGCCCACGCTACTGATGAAGGCCGAAGGGTTATTTTATGCCGGTGTCTGGATTGATTACCGGCGGATTCAGGGCATGAATCTCTCTGAGGATGGCATTCTGGTCATTCAGCTGGAGCAGCGCCGGCTGCTGATTGCGGTGCAGCAGCTCGACGACCTGGAGCGCATCTATAATACGCTGGTTGAGGCGCGCTAATCGCGCTGCCACTGCGTCAGGGTAAAGTCGGCATCACAACTGAATGAGTCGCTCTGCTGCAGCGTCTCCCAGACCGCCTCCCGTGCCCGCCACGCAAAAGGCGTCATCTGCAGCAGGGTCGTTGCGGCCCCGCCCGTCAGCGCCATCGGATAACGCAGCGTATGCTGCGCCATCTGCCGGAAGCCCGGGTAGGTTTTCTGCTCTGGCGCATGCAGCTGCACGTCGCGATAGATCAGGGCTTTAAACTGCTGCAGATGATGCGGTCCCGGCGTTACCGTCAGTACCGTGCCGCCGGGCCTCAGGACGCGGGCCAGTTCCGCTTCATTGCAGGGCGCGTAAATCCGCACCACGGCATCCAGCGAGCCTTCGGCAAACGGCAGACGCTGGCTGGAGGCCACGCAGAACCGCACCGCGGGATAACGCTTAGCGGCGAGGCGGATAGCCATTCTGGCCACATCCAGTCCATACACCTGTCCGCCTTCCCCTGCCGCCTCTGCCAGCGCAGCGGTGTAGTAGCCTTCGCCACAGCCGATATCCAGAATCTGGCTCTCCGGCAGGTTCAGCACCGGTTGCAGCAGCGCGACGACCTGCTCACGCAGCGGCTGATAATAGCCCGCCTGCAGAAATTCCCGTCGAGCCTGCATCATCTCTGCACTGTCACCTGGCTCACGCGACCGTTTATGCTGAACGGGCAGCAGATTGACATACCCCTCTTTCGCCTGATCAAACTGATGGCGATTCTCGCAGGACCAGCTGCGGGCATGGAAAGTCAGAGGAGAGTGGCAAAGCGGGCAAATCAACGACATAGGGGACTCCGGCATCAGATAACGCGGCGCAGTGTAACCTTATCGTTTACGCATCGGAAGCATAAAGAAAGCCCCGGCCGACCGGCCAGGGCTTTGAGAATCCATATCAGGGTGCGATGCACCGAGGCGGAGTCGAATCAGATAGCAGTGACGTTAACAGCTGCCGGGCCTTTCTGGCCATCCTGAATTTCGAACTCAACGCTCTGGCCTTCAGCCAGGGTTTTGAAACCATTGCCCTGGATGGCAGAGAAGTGTACGAACACATCTTTGCTGCCGTCTGCAGGGGTGATAAAACCAAAACCTTTAGACTCGTTGAACCACTTAACCTGACCTTTAATCTTTGCCATTTTGCAAATTCCTTTAGATGTTTATTTAGCCCGAAGGCTGTCTTACAGAAAAACCAGAGACGTTACTGCATGAGGCACTAATTAAGGTTCGGCAAGGAAGCGGTATTCAACGTCAACGTCTTTACTCGTACTTCTTCACTGAAGATGCCATGCATAAACAGAACTGTACCTCGTTTAACCCACGAATTGTTATCACATATCCTAAAAACAATGGCAAGCCATTTTTAAAGTCTCAGAGAGGCAGCACGCACAATTGCCAGAAGGCTCACACAGCCTGTTCTGTCGCGGCGCTAAAACCCGGCATAAATATAATGAACCCGCAGGTTCATTTCCTCCGGATGCCTTCTCGTCCGGGCTAACTCAATGGATACCATAAGAAATTAATATTTCACAAATATGGCAGTAAGCGAATTGATAAGCGAAGCGACAGGAAAGCGAAGCAGCAATAACCTGACGTTAATCCTGTACGACACTTTTTATTTGGTACAGGTATCTTCTCTACTGCACCAAAAACAGGAAACTGCTCTGAGCTCTGCTCCAATAAAAGCAGCCGCGCGACTCCGGCTTATTAAAAATTTAACCATTAATGTGATAAAAAAAGATTTCTGTTAAAAAAGCCGGTGTAACCGGCTCCCCCGGCTCCAGGATTATTCCTGGGGTGGATTATTCAGGCTGCGGCTTTCGCCTATTCGCCATGGCGTGAAGCTGCCCTGCTCCTCCTCTGCCCGCCGCAGTGCCGCAGCCAGTTCCTGCGGAGGCGCATCCAGTGGCTCATCAGCCAGTTCAAATACGCCCCAGTGAATAGGCAGCGTCAGCGGTCTGCCCGCCGCCTGCCAGAGTGCCACGGCCTGATCGGGGTCCATATGCTGGCCTGCCATGAACCATTTCGGTGCATAGGCACCAATCGGTAAGGCTGTCACGCTGAAGGGGCCAAGCCGGGCGGGGATCGCCAGCAGGCTGTCGCTGTAGCCACTGTCACCGGAGAACCAGAAGCGCACGGAGGATGAACGTACGACCCAGCCGCACCAGAGCGAACGGTTGCGATCGCGGGGCGACCGCATACTCCAGTGACGCGCCGGAACCGCATCAAAACAGAGATCGCCCACCCTGACCTGCTGCCACCAGTCAGCCTGATGTACCTGCTGCACTCCCCGGGCGCGGCACCACGCCGCCAGGCCCAGCGGCACAACAAAGGTGGCCTGCGGAAAACGCCGGACAATCGCTTTGACCGTCGGCCGATCCAGATGGTCGTAATGATTGTGAGAAATCAGCACGACATCCAGATGCGGCAGGTCAGCAATGCTGAGCGGCGCAGGGGTTTTGCGCTGCGGTCCGGCAAAAGAGAACGGCGAGGCGCGGGATGAGAGGGCGGGATCGATCAGAATGTAACGCTGATTGAGCCGCAACAGCACGGCGGCATGGCCCAGCCACCAGAGGCGATCGTCACTGCCGCTGAGATCGGCGGGTTGCCACCACTCTTCAACAAAAGCGTCATAGCCCTGTTGCGGTGGCATCGGAAGACCCTGCGCTTTTCGCTCCCGACGCCAGCGCCGGAGATCGCCAGGCTGACGCTCTTCCGACTCAGGGTTACGGAAGCCCTCTGGCGTATGGTGCGCTTTACTACTGTCATACCACGGATTCTTCCCGCTCATCCCGCCTCTCTGTTCTGATTAACGTTCCGGGATTAACCGGATAAAGTCGCGCTTCTCCCGCTCATCCTCGGGTTTTTTACTCTCCGCGCCGGGCTGCAGCTCAATCAGACGACGCAGCAGCTGATTCTGTTTTTTCTGCTCTTCCAGCAGCGATTCCAGCAAACGAATCTGCTCACCGGCTCGAACGCTGGCACGATTAACGAAGAACCAGGCGATAAACGCCACAATCAAAATGATGACCAGCAGGCCATAGCTGACCAGGGGGCCCGGATTTGCGGCTAACTCATTCATAACTGCCTCATAAAACAAAGTGAAAACGCCAGAACACGACAACCGCGTATTCTACCTGTCGCCATCACAAAAGATAATGGGGTTAACGGCAAAGCAGAATTTGCCGTTTCAGTTATCTCTGATCGATTCCCGCCGAAAAGCCAGGCATGCTGCTATCATTCTGACCGGCAGCACCAGGTGGAGCGCTGAGTTACCTTTCACAAGGAGATACAATGAAACTGTTTATTCGCATGGTAGGCTTGCTGGCGGTGATCTGGCTGGCGATGCTCTTTACCGGTTATGGCGTGTTAACCGGCAGCACTAAGAATGCAGCGGGACTGGGCCTGCAGTGCAGCTATCTTACCGCGCGCGGTGTGATTAACGCCCAGTATCTGCACACGGACAGCGGCGTGGTCGGCGTAACCGATTGTCCGCTGCTGAAGAAAAGCGGAGAAGTGATCGATAACTGATGAAAGCGCGGGCCGCATGGCCCGCGCTGTTCAGAAAGGATAGGCGTGAAAGCCCATTTCCGAGGAAATCGTTCGCGCCGCCCGCTGCAGCATCTCCACATAATCCTGACGCGCCTCTTCTGAAAAACGGATCGTGGGGAAAGAGAGGCTGAGGCCGGCAATCACCACCCCGAAGCGATCAAAGACCGGCACCGCGAGGCAGCGTAACCCCTCCTCCTGCTCTTCATTATCTTCGCCATAACCCTGCGCCTTCACCTCGTCCAGCGCCGCCAGCAGGGCGTCCGCGCTCATCAGCGTATTCGGCGTGCTGCGTCTGAACTCCACCTGCCGCAGAATCTCTTCCGTTTCCTCGCGGTCGCGCCAGGCGAGCAGCACCTTGCCAATCGCGGTGGAATAGAGCGGATTGCGGCGACCAATGCGCGAATACATGCGCAGGTTATAGAGCGAGTCGATTTTATGGATGTAGACAATGCTCTCCTCTTCCAGCGCGCCCAGATGCACGGTCTCACGGGTCAGACGCGACAGCTCCCGCATCTGCAGATCCGCGCTGCGGATCAAATCGACATTCTGCAGCGCCTTCGCCCCCAGCTCGAACAGTTTGAGCGTCAGGGAGTACTTTTCGCTCTCACCTTCCTGGGTGACATAGCCCAGCGTTTTCATGGTTTGCAGAAAACGGTAGACCGTGCTTTTTGACATCATCACGCGCTGCGCCAGCTCAGTGATGCTGTGGTCGCGCTCTTCACCCAGCGCCTGCAAAATGCCAAACACTTTCAGCACGGAGGAGACAGAATCGGGCTGTTTGCCATTTTCAGCAGAGGACATCGCGCACCTTGTTCAATCAGTTACAGAAATAAGACAGAACGCCAGTATAGAGTGACGCAGCGGAAAGCGGCAATGGTTTCACCCCGGTGTCGCCGGTCACGCGATCTTTTTCACCTCCGGACGCTGCAATTTCGCGTCAATTTCATTAGCATGATGATATTCACCCTCTTTAGTAATTAACCTATGACACTCTCCCCTCCTCAGGATGGTTTACCCGGCGCTCAGCGCTATATGGCGATTATCACCATCGCGCTCGGACTCACGATGGCGGTATTAGATGGCGCGATCGCCAACGTGGCGCTGCCCACCATCTCACGTGAACTGAACGCCAGCCCGGCGCAGTCCATCTGGATAGTGAACGCCTATCAGATTGCGATTATCGTCTCGCTGCTGTCGCTCTCCTTCCTCGGTGACATGCTGGGCTATCGTCGCGTGTATCAGACAGGACTGGCGCTGTTTATTGTGACGTCGGTCTTCTGCGCCTTCTCCACCTCACTCACCATGCTGACCTGCGCCCGCGTTCTGCAGGGTCTGGGCGGCGCGGCGCTGATGAGCGTCAATACCGCCCTGATACGCATTATCTATCCGCAGCGCTATCTGGGCCGCGGTATGGCCATCAACTCGCTGGTGGTGGCGGTTTCGACGGCGGCGGGCCCGACGGTGGCGGCCGCCATTCTGTCGGTGGCGAGCTGGAAATGGCTGTTTCTGATTAACGTCCCGCTGGGTGCCGTGGCACTCTGGCTGGCGCTGCGGACGCTGCCCGATAATCCGCAGAAAGCCACTACGCAGAAATTTGATGTGCCCAGCGCCATCATGAACGCCCTGTTCTTTGGGCTGATCATCTCCGCATTGAGCGGTTTTGCTCAGGGTCAGAGTCACCTGCTGGTGCTGTCAGAAGTGATCGGACTGCTGGTTGTCGGGTGGTTCTTCATCCGTCGCCAGCTCGCGATGACGGTGCCGCTGTTACCGGTTGACCTGCTGCGTATCCCGATTTTCAGCCTGTCGATGGGGACGTCGGTCTGTTCGTTCTGCGCGCAGATGCTCGCCATGGTGTCGCTGCCCTTCTTTCTGCAAAACGTCCTGCAGCGTGATGAGGTGGCCACCGGTTTACTCCTGACGCCCTGGCCGCTGGCCACCATGGTGTTTGCGCCGATTGCCGGCCGGCTGATTGGGCGGGTGCACGCCGGGCTGCTGGGGGGCATCGGTCTGGCGATGTTCGCGCTGGGGCTGTTTCTGCTTGCCTGGCTGCCGGCGAATCCCGGCGATGGCGATATCATCTGGCGCATGATGCTGTGCGGTGCCGGTTTCGGGCTGTTTCAGTCGCCCAACAACCATACCATTGTCACCTCAGCGCCCCGCCATCGCAGCGGCGGTGCCAGCGGCATGCTGGGTACCGCGCGTCTGCTGGGTCAGAGTGCGGGTGCCGCGCTGGTTGCGCTGATGTTTAATCTGTTTGATGCGCAAGGCACGCACGCCTCGCTGCTGCTGGCGGGCAGTTTTGCCGCCGTAGCGGCGCTGGTCAGCGTGTCACGGATGACGCAGAACCGCGCCTGAGGGCCGAAAAAGAAAAGGCGACCCGGGGGTCGCCTTTTTTATGCCGCTCAGGGCTATTTCAGATACTGGCCGCTGCGCAGGGCTTCAATACGCTTGTCCAGCGGGGGATGCGACATAAACAGCTCGCTGAACGACTTGCCTTTGCCGTTGATGCAGAACGCCATCATGCTGCTCGGCTCCTGCGGTTCATAGCTGGTTTTCAGACGCTGCAGCGCGGCAATCATCTTCTCACGGCCGACCAGCTTCGCTGAACCGGCATCGGCGTGGAACTCGCGGTGACGGGAGAACCACATGGTGATGATGCTGGCAAGAATACCGAATACCAGCTCCAGCACCATCGACACCGCAAAATAGACCAGCGGGTTGCCGTTGCTGCTCTCTTCGCCATCGTCACGGTTGCCGGACATGAAGCCCGCCGCGATCTGCGCCAGAATGCGGGACACGAAAATCACGAAGGTGTTCACCACACCCTGAATCAGGGTCATAGTGATCATGTCGCCGTTCGCGATATGCGACACTTCGTGCGCCAGGACCGCTTCAGCCTCATCGCGGCTCATGTTCTGCAGCAGACCGGTTGAAACCGCCACCAGCGAGGCGTTACGACGTGCACCCGTGGCAAAGGCGTTGATGTCAGGCGCGTGATAGATCGCGACCTGTGGCATCGCAATGCCCGCCTGTTGAGCCTGACGGCCGATCGTCTCCATCAGCCAGCGCTCCGTTTCATTGCGCGGCTGTTCAATCACTTCACCACCCACCGATCGCAGTGCCATCCACTTCGACATCAGCAGTGAAACAAACGCACCGCCGAAGCCAAACAGGCCTGCCATGATCATCAGGCCCTGGACACTGCTTGACTGGATCCCTGTCAGGCTGAGAATCAGCCCGAATACCAACATCACAGCCAGGTTGGTCATCAGGAAAAGAGCAATACGCATCATAATCGTTAATCTTCCTCAGTAGTTCACGCGCCTATACGCGGATAGATATCCTATGTGCATTGGGGCGCTTTTCAAGCGACCTTAACGTTTAAGTGCCTAAAAAGACATAACTTTACATTTTGTCACGCCTGCTGCGCCGACCTTCACGCTGGCACGATTACAGCGGCTAATGATTACGGCGGAATGGCCCTCCCGCAGGCAAAAAAAAGCACCGCCAGGCGGTGCTTTTTCTCATAGCCGCGGGTTATTTCGCCGCGGGCGCTTCCGGCTGGGATTTCTCCAGTTGCGCCAGATCGTTCGCAATCTTCACCGTCTCATCGAGGTAAGGATCGGGCTCTTTATAATCTTTCGGCAGCTCGTCCAGGTTTTTCAGCGGTTTTTTGCCTTCGGCCTGATAACGCGCGTTGATACGCTCCAGACGTAACGCATCATCTTCGTGATTCTCTTTCTCGCGCTGAGCGAGGTTGAGCGACACAATGTTGCGTTTATCTTTCAGGGCATTGAAACGCGCAATGTCCTTCATGATGTACTGGAACTCACGATCCCGGGCAATACGTTCAGCGTGCTGCTTCGTCAGCTGCGCCACCAGCGGTTTGACGTCGCCGGTTTTGACGTAGGTCGCCGCTTTGATGCTGTCCCACGGCAGTGCGTTATCTTCGAACTTCTCACCGGTTTCAGCCGCTTCCACCCCGGTTGGCATCAGCAGATCGGGCGTGACGCCTTTACGCTGAGTACTGCCACCGTTAATCCGGTAGAACTTCTGAATGGTATAGGAAACGGAGCCTAACGCCGGCCACTCCGGACGCAGCATCTGATCGTAGATGCGGTTCAGAGAGCGATACTGCTGCACGGTGCCCTTCCCGAAGGTCGGCTCGCCGACGATCACTGCACGACCGTAATCCTGCATCGCCGCAGCGAAGATCTCAGAGGCGGAGGCACTGAAGCGGTCAACCAGCACCACCAGCGGTCCTTTGTAATAGACTACGCCGTCGTTGTCGCTGTCTTCACGCACCCGACCATTGTTGTCGCGCACCTGAACAACCGGACCACTCGGAATAAACAGACCGGAGAGCGATACCGCTTCGGTCAGCGCACCGCCGCCGTTGGTCCGCAGATCGATCACGACGCTGTCAACGTTCTGCTTCTGCAGCTTCTGCAGCTGAACCTTCACGTCATCGGTGAGACCGACATAGAAACCAGGAATGTCGAGCACGCCCACTTTCTGTTTACCGACATTCTTGATGCTCATTTTGACGGCGCGATCTTCCAGACGGATTTTCTCACGCGTCAGCGTCACGGTACGGGTTTTGGTGCCCTTACCGGCTGGCAGGATCTCAAGGCGCACTTTGCTGCCTTTCGGTCCTTTGATTTTCGCCACCACGTCATCCAGACGCCAGCCAATCACATCTTCCATCGGCTTGCCGGGCTGACCGACGCCGACGATGCGATCGCCCACCGTGATGGATTTACTTTTCGCTGCCGGTCCACCCGCAACCATCGAGTTGATGACGGTGTAGTCGTCATCCATCTGCAGCACGGCACCGATCCCTTCCAGAGACAGGCTCATCTCGGTGTTGAACTGCTCGGTGTTACGTGGCGACAGGTAGCTGGTGTGCGGATCGATTTCGCGGGCAAAGGCGTTCATCACCAGCTGGAAAACATCCTCACCGTTGCTCTGGGCGAGACGGCGAATCGCGAAGTTATAACGCTTGGTCAGAACATCGCGAATCTCCTGGTCGGTTTTACCCGCCAGCTTCAGGCTCAGCTGGTCATATTTGACCTTGGCATCCCACAGAGCATTCAGCTCGGCTTCATCTTTCGGCCAGGGAGCCTTGCCGCGGTCAATGTCGATGGTGTCATTGCCGCTGAAGTTCATCGGACGCGCCAGCACCGTCAGCGCATACTGATAGCGCTCAAAACGGCGTTTCTGCGCCAGATTATAAAGGTCGTAAAAGAGGTCCAGCTTGCCACTGCGCAGCTCATCGCCGACGGTGGTTTTTTTGCTGGCAAACTGCGCCACATCCGACGCCAGCAGCACGTTGTGGCTGTAGTCGAGCATGTTCAGATAGCGATCGAAAATCTTCGCTGAAAAGTTCTGATCCAGGTCGAACTGGCGGTAGTGGGAACGGGTGAAGCGTGAGGTGACACGCTCACTGACCGTCGGGTCCTGCGGGTCTTCGTGAAGCTGGGGGATCTGATCGGCGCGGGTGATATTCTCCGCGCCGAACGTTGGGCCTGCTAACAGCAGGCCCGCAATAAGTCCAACTTTAAAAAGGGTGTTCATGCCGGGGTTAGCCTCCGTTTCAGAACTGCAAGTGTTCTGCGCGCACAATCATTGCCATGCCGGAAGCGAGCTGGACCCGAACGCCGTCTTTTGATACTTCAAGAACGGTAGCGTCCATCGCACTTTTGCCTGCTTTAACTTTAATACTCTGGCCGGGTTGCAAAGTTGAGGTATCAGTGATGGGTCGGGCTTCCTGCTCCGGACGTGGGGCTGGTTTGCGATGCTGTGAGGCGGTCGCACGCGGTGCAGCAGTCTGCGGACGCGGTTTGCGTGCGGCGTCGCCCTCGGCAGGCTTACGTGCAGCAGGCTTGCGCGCGCGACGCGGTGCCGCGCCCTCTTCGCTTTCACCCGCTTCACGACGGGCGGCACGCTGCTGATCGCGCTGTGCCTGCACACGCGCTTTCGCTTCTTCAAGCTGCTTACGCGCATGCTCGACATGCTGCTCATCCAGCACGCCACAGGCGTTACCGTCGAGATCGACACGGATAGCACCGGCTTTGATGCCGTAGAGATAACGCCAGCTCGACGTATAAAGACGCAGCGCGGAACGCAGCTGTGTTTTGCTCAGGCTCATTTCGCCCTGAACACGCTCGACCAGATCCTGAAAGATACCGATTTTGAGCGGACGCGCTTCACCTTCAGCGCTAAAGCAGTGCGGAAAGCGCTCCGCCAGAAAAGTGATGACTTCTTTACTGCTATTCAACTTAGGTTGATTTTCCATGAAATTTCCTGATTACAACGGGTTTGCCGACCAGCGCAGGCATGAACAGGCGACATTATAATGACAACATCGCTAAATGCCATGTGATCCAGTCGATTAGCTGCGCGTCAGCTGCAGATATTTTTCTAAGTCGCTGTTCGCAAGCACTTCACAAAGCCCATCAGTCAGTGTGACCAGCCCTGATTCGTCATCGCTGTCAAAACGATTGTAATCCACGCTGTCGATGTCCAGCACCCCAACCACAGTGCCATTCACTTTCAGAGGAATCACAATCTCAGCGTTGCTGGCAGCGTCGCAGGCGATGTGGCCCGGGAAGGCATGCACATCATCCACGCGTTGCACTTTCTCTTCTGCCAGCGCCGTGCCACACACACCTTTACCGACCGGAATGCGCACACAGGCGATTTTGCCCTGGAACGGGCCCAGCACCAGCGTATCGGCTTCCGTCAGCAGGTAGAAACCTGCCCAGTTCACGCCATCGAGACGTTCATACAGCAGCGCGCTAAAGTTTCCCATCGCGGCGAGAAACGCCGTTTCGCCCGCCAGCAGGGCTCGCATATCGCGATTTAGATCGGCGTAAAAGGCAGTTTTGTTCATTATTCAACCGTTACCAATGACATCTGAACGGGTTTATTGAGACCGTTCGTTAAAAATAAGTTTTAATTATCCAGAGCGACAAGGTGAATCATAGCGTTAGTTACTATAACCTTAGCATTCTGTGGATCGAAGCGTGATGCCCGAGACAGGCACACAGACAATGTCTTAATGACCGATATCTGTTACTTCTGACGAGCGAAAATTGCACCACCCTATGAAAATTCACGCTATCAGCCAGACATTGCCTCACGCACGTTATCAGCGTTGCCCGCAATGCGATACCCTTTTTTCCTTACCGGATGTGAAATCGCATCAGGCGGCCTACTGTCCGCGCTGCAACGCCCGGATAGTCAGCGGTCACGACTGGTCGATGACACGTCTGATGGCCATGGCCGCCACCATGATGGTGCTGATGCCGTTTGCGTTTTCCCTGCCGCTGGTAGATATCCGTCTGCTGGGTATGCGCATCAATGCCAGCGTGCTCGAAGGCGTGATTCAGATGACGCAGCAGGGGGATGTCCTGACGGCGTCAATGGTGGCCTTCTGCACCCTGGGCGCGCCGATCACCCTGGTGGCCGGCATCTGCTATCTCGGTATCGGTCACCGGCTGGGCATGAACCTGCGGCCCGTGCTGCTGATGCTGGAGAAGCTGAAAGAGTGGGTGATGCTCGATGTCTACCTGATCGGTATTGCCGTGGCGTCGATTAAGGTGCAGGACTATGCTTCGCTGGAGATTGGGTATGGGCTGGCGGCTTACATCGCCCTGACGGTGCTGAGCGTGCTGACGCTGATCCATCTCAATATGGAGCAGCTGTGGGAGCATTTCTACCCGCAGCAGCCCGGCAATATGGTGCGTGACGAGATGCAGGTCTGCCTGAACTGTCACCATACCGGCCTGCCGGACGAGCGGGGGCGCTGCCCGCGCTGTCACACGCCGCTCGACTTCCGTCGCCGCCACAGCCTGCAAAAATCCTGGGCGGCGCTGATTGCCTCAATTGTGCTGCTGATCCCGGCGAACCTGCTGCCTATTTCCGTGGTGTACCTCAACGGTTCACGGCGTGAAGACACCATCTTCTCGGGCATTCTGTCGCTGGGTGAAGGCAATGTGCCGGTCGCCGCGATTGTGTTTATCGCCAGTATTCTGGTGCCCTTTACCAAAGTGCTGGTGATGCTGACTCTGCTGCTCAGCATCCATTTCCGCTGTGAACAGGGGCTGCGCACCCGCATCCGGTTACTGCGGTTTGTCACCTGGGTTGGCCGCTGGTCAATGCTGGATCTGTTTGTCATTTCGTTAACCATGTCGCTGGTCAATCGCGATCAGCTGCTGGCTTTTACCATGGGACCGGCGGCGCTCTTTTTTGGCGCCGCCGTTATCCTGACCATTATGTCTGTTGAGTGGCTGGACAGCCGCCTGCTCTGGGATGCACATGCAACAGGAAACGCCGACTACACCGACTAACGCCACGCTGCGCAATAAGCGTAAAGTTTCGCCCTTCTGGCTGCTGCCGATTATTGCGATGCTGATCGCCTGCTGGCTGCTCTGGACCAACTACCAGGAGCGCGGCACTACCATCACTATCAATTTCCAGACGGCGGATGGGATTGTGCCGGGCCGTACCCCGATCCGTTATCAGGGTGTGGAAGTGGGCACCGTGCAGGGCATTAATCTCAGCGACGACTATCGCCGCATTCAGATCAAAGCCAGCATCAAGAGCGATATGCGCGACGCGCTGCGCGAAGACACCCAGTTCTGGCTGGTGACGCCGAAAGCCTCACTGGCTGGCGTGTCGGGACTGGATGCGCTGGTCGGCGGTAACTATATCGGGATGATGCCCGGCAAAGGGAAACCCAGCGAGGCCTTTACCGCGCTCGATACCCAGCCGAAATATCGGGTGAACACCGGCGAACTGCTGATCCATCTGCATGCCCCCGATCTCGGTTCGCTTAACACCGGTTCGCTGGTCTACTACCGCAAGATTCCGGTTGGCCGGGTCTATGACTACAACATCAACAGCAAATCCGACGGGGTGGCGATTGATGTGCTGATTGACCGTCGCTTCACCCATCTGGTGAAAACCAACAGTCGCTTCTGGAACGTCTCCGGCGTCAATGCTGATGTCAGCCTGAGCGGTGCTAAAGTGCAGCTGGAGAGCCTGGCGGCGCTGGTGAATGGCGCGATTGCCTTTGACTCCCCGGAAAATGCCGGAGAGGCCAAAGCGGAGCAGAACTACCGGCTCTATCCTGACCTGGCACACAGTCAGCGCGGCGTGCTGATTACCCTGGATCTGCCCAACGGCAATAACCTTAAAGCGGGCAGCACGCCGCTGATCTATCAGGGACTGGAGGTCGGCACGCTGACTAAGCTCAACCTGCAGGATGGCGGCAAGGTGACCGGCGAGCTGACGATTGATCCGTCGGTGGTCGGTCTGATGCGCAGCGGCACCCGCATTGAGATGCACAGCCCGAAAATCAGCCTGACCGATACCAGCCTCAGTGCGCTGCTGACCGGTAACACCCTGGAACTGGTTCCCGGCGAAGGTGAGCCGCAGCAGCACTACACCGTGCTGGCGTCAAATGAGACGCTGCTGCAGAAACCCAACGTGCTGACGGTCAGACTGAGTGCGCCGGAGAGCTACGGTATCGATCAGGGGCAGCCGCTGATGCTGCACGGCATGCAGATTGGTCAGGTGATGTCGCGCTCTCTGGATGAGAATGGCGTCAATTTTGTGGTCGCGGTGAATCCTGAGAATCGCAGCCTGGTGCACGGGGACAGCAAATTTATCGTCAACAGCCGGCTCGATGTGAAATTTGGTCTCGACGGAATGCAGGTGTTAGGTGCCAGCGCCCGTGAATGGGTCGATGGCGGCATCCGGCTGGAGCCGGGCAGGAAAGGCGAGCCGAAAACCGCCTATCCGCTGTTTGCCGATGCGGAAAAAGCGGAAGAAGGCATTACCGGTGATGGCCCCTCCACCACCCTGACGCTGACCGCCAACAGTCTGCCTGACGTGCAGGCGGGGTCGGTGGTGCTGTACCGTAAGTTTCAGGTCGGTGAGATTGTGAAAGTCACGCCGCGCGCTGACGCCTTTGATATCGCGGTGCACATCCAGCCGGAGTATCGCAAGCTGCTGACCAGCGAAAGCGTCTTCTGGGCCGAGGGTGGCGCCCGCGTCAGTCTTAACGGCAGCGGCCTGACAGTTCAGGCATCGCCGCTTAACCGGGCGCTGAAAGGTGCAATCAGCTTCGACAACATGACCGGTGCGAAGTCGGCCAAAGGGGTCAAGCGTGTGCTCTACCCGTCTGAAACCGCCGCCCGCGCGGTGGGCAGTCAGATTACCCTGCACACCTATGACGCCAGCAAGCTCTCAGCCGGGATGCCGATTCGTTACCTGGGCATCAATGTCGGCCAGGTGGAGTCGCTTTCGCTCAGTAAAGATAACAATCAGGTCGTCGCCAAAGCGGTGCTCTATCCCGAATATGTGGATGATTTTGCCCGCCTCGGCAGCCGTTTCTCGGTGGTCTCTCCAGAGATTTCCGCAACGGGGGTGAATCATCTGGAAACGCTGTTGCAGCCTTACGTAAACGTGGACCCGGGCAAAGGGGGTGCCGTGCGCACCTTTGAGCTGCAGGAGAGCACCATTACCGATTCGCGCTACCTGAATGGCCTGAATATTTACGTTGATGCCACCGAAGCCGGTTCGCTGTCGCTGGGCACCCCGGTGCTGTTCCGCGGCGTGGAAGTGGGCACCGTGACCGGCACGTCGCTGGGCAATATGGCGGATCGCGTGCAGATTGCTCTGCGTATCAGCAAGAAGTATCAGCATCTGGTGCGGAATAACTCGGTATTCTGGCTGGCGTCCGGCTACAACCTCGACTTCGGTCTGATTGGCGGCGTGGTGAAAACCGGCACCTTCCAGCAGTTTATCCGTGGTGGCATCCAGTTTGCCACCCCGCCAACGGTGCCGCTGGCTCCACAGGCGACGCCGGATAAACACTTCCTGCTGCAGGATGAAGCGCCGAAGGATTGGCGCAACTGGGGAACGGCGATTCCGTCTCCGCGCTAAGTCATGTTATGCGGGCAGTCTGTGCTGCCCGCATAGCTGCTTTGTACCGCAGGCTCAGGGAGCAAACGCCCTCCGCAAAGACGCAAAAACCGCCATCCCTGGCGGGCTCAGCGCGGACCATCCCTGGCCCGCTATGCTTTACTCCGGGCGTATGCTCCCATCGCTTCATCTTTCCGCGGGCTGTATGCCTGAGCAATCTCATCTACGCAAAACCGCGCCAGACTTATTCCTCCTGAGACGGGCAGCCTGGCTGCCCGTTTCCTTTCTGCATGGTACACTGCCGCCTTTGCCTTAACTGGAATGTGCCCGTGTCAGATGCTGCTTCGCTTTTCCCCGCCGATTTTCTCTCTTTAATGCGTCAGAGCCTGCCCGATGAGGCCAGCTTCGCGCAGTTCCTCGCCATCAGTCAGCAGCCGCTGCGCCGCACGCTGCGGGTGAATACCCTGAAGATCAGCGTGACTGACTTCCTGCGTCTCACCGCAGACTATGAGTGGCAGCTTACACCGGTGCCGTGGTGCGAAGAGGGATTCTGGATCAGCCGGGAAGATGAGAGCCTGCCGCTGGGCAGCGTCGCGGAACACCTCAGCGGCCTGTTCTATATTCAGGAAGCCAGCTCCATGCTGCCGGTCACTGCCCTGTTTGACGCGCAGACCGCGGTCAGCGCGGTGATGGATATGGCGGCGGCACCGGGTTCAAAAACCACCCAGATTGCGGCCCGGATGGGCAATCAGGGGATCATTCTGGCCAATGAGTTCTCCTCCAGCCGGGTGAAAGTCCTGCACGCCAACATTACCCGCTGCGGCGTCACCAACAGTGCGCTGACACATTTCGACGCCCGGGTTTTTGGTCCTGCGCTGCCGGAACAGTTTGACGCCATCCTTCTTGACGCCCCTTGCTCAGGCGAAGGGGTGATGCGGAAAGATCCCGATGCCCTGAGAAACTGGTCGCTGGCCAGTACAGAAGAGATTGCCGCCACCCAGCGTGACCTGCTCGACAGCGCCTTCCATGCCCTTAAAGCGGGCGGCACGCTGGTCTACTCGACCTGCACCCTGAATCAGATCGAGAATCAACAGGTCATCGCCTGGCTGCTGCAGCGTTACCCCGACGCCGTGGAGATCCTGCCGCTCAACGAACTGTTTGCAGGGGCGGAGCTGGCCGCTACACCAGAAGGCTATCTGCACGTTTTCCCGCAGATGTTCGACAGCGAAGGCTTTTTTGTGGCCCGGTTGCGCAAAACCGCGTCGGTCGATCCGCTGCCTGCACCGGGCTATAAAGTCGGCAAGCTGCCCTTCTCGCACGTCAGCCGCAAGCTGGAGAGCGACATCATTCAGGCCGCCGCTGCCGTCTCACTCCGCTGGGACGATTCGCTGGTGCTGTGGCAGCGTGATAAAGAGATCTGGCTGTTCCCGGCGGCTGTCACCCCGCTGCTGGGCAGAGTGCGTTTCTCAAGAATTGGCCTGAAGCTGGCTGAAACCTTCGCGAAAGGCTATCGCTGGCAGCATGAGGCGGTCATCGCGCTGGCGCAACCGGATGCGAAGCACGCCTTCGAACTGACGGCAGCAGAGGCAGAAGAGTGGTATCGCGGGCGGGATATCTATCCGGAAAGCGAACCCGCCGGTAATGAGATGATTGTCACTTATCAGCAGCAGCCGCTGGGGCTGGCAAAGAAAGTCGGCAGCCGTATCAAGAACAGCTACCCCCGCGAGCTGGTGCGGGACGGGCGTCTGTTCCGCTGAAGTCACTGCAGCTGAACCATCGTCAGATGATGGCCAAACACCGCACCGGTGTCGATGTAGTGCAGGTTGGCCACCGTCAGCGGCTCCTTCAGCGGCGTATGACCAAAATAAAAGGCATCTGCCCCGCGGATGCCGCTTTCTGCGCCGGCCTGAAGCGCCTCCAGCCGCTGACGGCTCCAGACCACCTGCTCCCAGTCCAGCGGTTTATCCAGGGCGTACTCCGCAGCGGGGTAATCCGCATGGGCAATCACCACGGTGCGCGCTCCCAGCTGTAAATGCACGATCAGCGGCAGATCGCGACAGCGCAGCAGCGCGTGACGCGCCGAAATGATGGCACTGCCGCGCAGCCGCCAGAACCAGCCGCCGCCGTTCATCTGCCAGCGCTGCTTTTCGTGACCCTGTAACGCTGAAAGGGCCATCTCCTCATGGTTGCCCTTCACGCTGCGAAACCAGGGCTGCTTCAGCAGCGCCAGGCACCCCAGGCTGTCGGGCCCACGATCGATGAGGTCACCCACGGCAATCAGCAGGTCCTGCTGCGGATCAAACTGATGCTGCTGTAACCGCGCATCCAGTTCAGCGCGGCAGCCGTGCAGATCGCCCACGACCCAGATATGCCGCCACGCTGCCCCCTCCAGAAACTGGTAAGACATTGATCCTCCGCCTGCGTCGCAAAGCCTCTGCACAGTATAGTCAGATCCGCCTTTGCACCAACACAGACAAAGGCAGCGCGGTGGGAAAGCGGACAGGCCCCGCGGCAGATCAGGGGCGCGTTTTCGCCGGATACTTCTCCAGCTTCTCCGCCGGACGCACCGGGCGGCGCACCATCTCTCCGCCGCAGTTGGGGCAACGATGCTGCAGGTGTTCGGCACACTCCGCGCAGAAGGTGCATTCAAATGAGCAGATCCGTGCCGCCAGGGAAGATGGCGGCAGGTCACAGTCACAGCGTTCACAGCTGGGGCGAAGTTCAAGCATGGCGGCACTCCTGTCAGGATGATGCGTCAGCTTCGCGCGTGGCGTCCCGGCTGTCGAGTCAGCGGAGAGACAAAGTCGGGTCAGATCGGGACATTCTGCCTCAAGGGTGCAGACCGTGGCCCGGCGCTAGGGCTGCGTCTTATCCGTGGCGCGATGGTCCGGCTCTTTCCCGGCTTCTGGCTGCTCTTCAGATTCATCGCTCTCCTCTTCCGGCTCCTGACCGCCCATTGACGCCTGGATCACCTCCTCTTCCAGCGTCGGGTTCAGGGCCGCACCCAGCGGTGAGGTTGCCAGGCTATCAGGCATCACCACATGCGGCAGCGGCACTTCGGTTGTCGGCAGCGGACGTGGCGTTCGCACATAGCTCAGCCCGCCCGTCACCAGCGCGCAGACGGCGAAGAAGAGATAGAGCATATTGCTGCCCAGCGGCTGCATCAGCGCGCCCACCACCAGCGGCCCGATGCTGGCACCAATCCCAAACGCCATCAGCAGACAGGCGGTTAACGACACCCGTCGCTCGGCGGCAACCTGATCGTTCGCCAGCGCAACCTGCAGCGGATAGAGCGCGAACTGCATCATACTGGCCACAAAGGCGATGCCTATCATCCAGTGGAAGGTAAGATGCGGCAGCATAATCAGCGGCACGCAGGAGACGGCAAACAGCAGCGCGATGATAAATAACAGCCGCTGACGGTCGTAGCGGTCGGAAAGCCAGCTCAGCGGGAACTGTGAAACCAGACCGGCAAAAATCGTCAGGCTCATAAAGTAGCCGGTCTGACTGGTGGTGAAGCCTTTGCTGCTGCCGTAAACCGGCGCCAGCCCGTAAAACGCCCCGATCACCATGCCGGTTACCAGCGTGGTGCCGAGCAGTTTGGGAATGGTGCGGATAAAGTAGCCCAGCTCCATCGGCGCGGGGGTCATAGGCCTGACATGGGTACGGGTAGTCAGCGCAATCGGCACCAGACAGAGCGCGAAGCAGAGTGCCACGATCAGCAGCGTGCTCACGCCAAAGCCACTCTGCAGGCTCAGCACCACCTGACCGCCGCTCAGCCCCAGATAGGTCGCGACCATATACAAGCCGAAGATCATGCCGCGCTGAGAGGATTCCGCCTGGTCGTTGAGCCAGCTCTCCAGCACCATGTACTGGCACATCATGCAGAGCCCGATGATCAGACGCAGAAACACCCATAGCGGAATAAAGTCGGTCAGCCCGTGGCCAATCACCGAGGCGGTAATGATCCCGGCACAGGCGACATAGGCGCGGATATGGCCGACGCGGGCGATCAGGTTGTGCCCGACTTTGCCTCCAATCACCAGACCAATATAGTTTGCCGCGATGATGGCACCGATAAGTGCCCCGTTCACCTGCTCGCTCGCCAGCCGGAGTGAAACATAGGTGGTCAGCAGACCGGAGCCCAGCAGCATCAGCAGCGTAGTGGTGTAGAGCGGCAGAAACGTACTGAATATTTTTCCCATATGACTCCCTGTCTACACCTTCAGGCATCAGGCCAGTTAAGCCCTAAAGATAGTCGATATCCGTGTCCGGCGCGGCATTGCCTGCCGCTGACGGCAAAAAAAAAGCCCGCCCGCAGTGTGCGGACGGGCCTGGCGTCAGGCGCTCGGGAAACTGATATTGCTGCCCGGTGCCTCACGGTTGAGATGGATGAAGTTCAGGTGCCGCTCGTACTGATCCAGAATGTCGATGATCACCTGCTCTTTGCTGTAGTCCATCAGGTCGTTACCCTGGCTGCCCTCCATCAGGAAGGTTTCCAGCCGGTAGTAAGTCGATTTACCGCTGCGGGCGCGATAGGTAAAGCCCGGAATCGAGTACTGCTGCGGCCAGACCTGATAGATGAAGTCCTGCTCCTCGCCCAGATGCACGCGCAGATCCAGATAGCCGATCGGGTTGGCCGCATCCGGCGCGACGCTCTCCAGCGACACCCGGCCACCCCGCAGCTCCAGCTCTTTCGCAACCTCTTCCATCGCCGGATAGATGGTTTTTTCCATCATCTGCTGGGTATAACGCGACCCCGGATAGTTCATCAGCCGCGACAGGCGCTTTTTCCAGGTGCGGCGATCCGTAGCGTGGGCCAGATAGGGCGCGGTGTCACGCGTGGCGCTGGCGCGACGGTGATCTTCAATCTTCAGCGATTTATAGAGCCCCGCCATCACAAAGAAGATCACAAAGCTGAACGGCAGACCCATGATCACGGTGGTGTTCTGCAGGGCCGAGATGCCGTTCGCCATCAGCATACTCAGGGTCAGGACCCCGATCGCTACCGACCAGAAGATACGCAGCCAGTTGGGCGCATCGCTGTTGATGTCTTTGAGACGTGAGGTGAAGTTCCCCAGCACCAGCGAACCGGAGTCCGCAGAGGTGACGTAGAAGAGCATACCGGTGATCGTCGCGACAGAAGCGCTGAGTTTAAAGGCCGGATACTGCGCCAGCAGGCTGTAGAAGCCACGCTCCGCATGATTCATCACCTCCTGAGCGAAGCCCGCATTGCCATGAATAATCTGATAGAGCGCGGCGTTACCAAACACCGACAGCCACAGCAGCGTAAAGGTGAAGGGAATGATCAGGGTGCCGAGCACGAACTCGCGGATGGTACGACCGCGTGAAATACGCGCCAGGAAGAGGCCGACAAAAGGCGACCAGGCCACCCACCATGCCCAGAAGAAGAGCGTCCAGCTGTTCATCCATTGCGTCGGACGATCAAAGGCAAAGGTGTTGAGCGTCATGCCCATAAAGCGGTTGATGTAGTCCCCCACGTTCAGCACCAGCGCATTCAGCAGAAATTCGGTGTTGCCGAAGAAGAGCACGAAGAGGATCAGCCCCAGCGCCATCACCACGTTGAGCTCGGAGAGGATACGGATACCTTTATCCACGCCGGATGTCACCGAAATGGTGGCGATCACCACCGAGAGGATGATCAGCGCGGTCTGCGCGGTCAGTCCTTCCGGGATATCAAACAGCACCTTCAGGCCATAGTTAAGCTGCACCACCCCGATGCCGAGCGTGGTCGCAATACCGAAGATCGTGCCCACTACCGCGGCGATATCGACGGTGTGACCAATCGGGCCATTGATGCGTTTGCCGAAGATGGGATAGAGCGCGGAACGGATGGTCAGCGGCAGGTTATAGCGATAGCTGAAGTAGCCCAGCGCTATCCCCATCAGCGCATACATTGACCAGCCGGTCAGGCCATAGTGAAACAGCGTCCAGACCATCGCCTGACGGGCCGCCTCCAGCGTCTGCCCCGCCCCTTCCGGCGGCTGCATATATTGCGTCACCGGTTCAGCCACCGAGAAGAACATCAGGTCGATCCCGATCCCGGCGGCAAACAGCATGGCGGACCAGCTGAGGATGCTGAATTCCGGTTTGGCGTGCTCCGGCCCCAGCTTGATTGAGCCAAAGCGCGAACAGGCCATGTAGAGCACAAAGACAATGTAGAGCGTGGCAGCCAGCATGTAGTACCAGCCGAAGGTGGCGGAGACCCAGTTAACCGCCTTGAGGATCCAGCTCGCGGCCAGTTCACTGTAGAGAATCGTCACAAGTGAAAACGTCAGAATCAATCCGGCAGAGGTATAAAATACAACGGGATTGAGTCTGTCTTTTTCACCGGCAGGTGGATTATTCATCGATTACCTCTGGTTAATATCCTGAAAATACGCAATGGATAACATTTGCCGCTCACGGGGTGTTCAGGCCGTGCGGCCTCCTATCGTTCTGTCACTTCCTGTTTAAGCGTAACGGCTGACAGTGAGCTTAGCACTCATTGCCGTTTCGCTTACGCTACATTTAAAGAACACTACACTAACAAAGTTTCTTTTTATATTGAACGTGCAATCAAAAAAAGTTTAAATAGGGGTTCAATTTGAGGGCGGAGCCGGAGCGGAGCTATGCCAAAAGTAGGGATGCAGCCGATACGACGTCGGCAACTGATTGATGCGACCCTGAGTACGATTAACGAAGTTGGAATTAATGATGCCACTATCGCCCAGATCGCCCGGCGGGCGGGGGTCTCGACCGGCATCATCAGTCACTACTTCAAAGATAAGAACGGCCTGCTGGAAGCCACAATGCGTGATGTGACGCGGCAGCTGCGCGAAGCGGTTCTGACGCGGTTACGGCCGCTGGCCGATGCCCCGGCTGAACAGCGACTGTGTGCCATCGTTGACGGGAATTTTGATGAAACCCAGGTGCACAGCGCCGCGATGAAAGCCTGGCTCGACTTCTGGTCAAGCAGCATGCATCAGCCCCAGCTCAACCGCCTGGAGCGGGTCAGCAGCCGGCGGCTCTACTCCACCCTGGCGGTGGAGTTCCGGCGTCAGCTGCCGCTGGAAAAAGCGCGTCTGGCCGCGCATGGCCTGGCCGCCCTGATAGATGGTCTGTGGCTGCGCGCAGCGCTGAGCGGTAAGCCTTTTGACCCGGTCATCGCCCGCACACTGACCACCCAGTTCATCCGTCAGCAACTGGCTGGCGAGCACGAATAACGGAAGGAGAAAACATGTCCCGATTCAACGAGCAGAAACTCTACATTGATGGCGCTTATGTGGCCGCAGCGTCTGGCGAAACGTTCCAGACGATCAATCCGGTCAACGGCGACGTACTGGCAGAGGTTCATGCCGCCGGCCAGGAAGATGTCGATCGCGCCGTTGCTGCCGCCAGAAAAGGCCAGAAGGTCTGGGCCGCGATGACCGCGATGGAGCGTTCGCGCATTCTGCGCCGCGCCGTCGATATTCTGCGTCAGCGTAACGATGAGCTGGCAGAGCTGGAGATGCTCGACACCGGTAAACCTTACAGCGAAACCTCCGCTGTCGATATCGTCACCGGTGCAGACGTACTGGAATATTACGCCGGGCTGATCCCCGCCATCGAAGGCCAGCAGATCCCCCTGCGCGACACCTCTTTTGTCTACACCCGCCGCGAACCACTGGGCGTGGTGGCCGGGATTGGCGCCTGGAACTACCCGATTCAGATCGCCCTGTGGAAATCTGCGCCTGCGCTGGCCGCGGGTAACGCGATGATTTTTAAACCGAGTGAAGTGACCCCGCTCACCGCCCTGAAACTGGCGGAAATCTACAGCGAAGCGGGCCTGCCGGATGGGGTCTTCAACGTGCTGCCAGGCCTCGGCGCAGTCACCGGTCAGCTGCTGACCGAACATCCGGGTATCGACAAAGTCTCCTTCACCGGTGGCGTCGTCAGCGGCAAAAAGGTGATGGCCAATGCCGCAGGATCAACCCTGAAAGAGGTCACCATGGAGCTGGGCGGTAAATCTCCGCTGATCGTCTTTGATGATGCCGACCTCGATCTGGCCGCCGACATCGCCATGATGGCGAATTTCTACAGCTCCGGTCAGGTCTGCACCAACGGCACCCGCGTCTTTGTCCCGGCGTCGCTGAAGGCAGCTTTCGAGGCAAAAATCAGCGAGCGCGTTGCCCGCATCAGGGCTGGCGATCTGCGCGACCCGGCCACCAATTTTGGTCCGCTGGTCAGCTTCACTCATCGCGACAACGTGATGCGTTACATCGAATCGGGCATCGCTGAAGGCGCACGCGTGCTGTGCGGCGGCAAACGCCTGACCGGCGGCGACTTCGATCAGGGGGCCTGGGTAGCTCCCACCGTCTTCACCGACTGCCGTGATGAGATGAAGATTGTGCGTGAAGAGATCTTCGGACCGGTGATGTCGATCCTGAGCTATGACAGCGAAGAGGAAGTGATCCGCCGCGCCAATGACACCGAATATGGCCTGGCTGCCGGAGTGGTGACGCAGGATCTCAACCGTGCGCACCGCGTCATCCACCAGATTGAAGCCGGCATCTGCTGGATCAATACCTGGGGTGAATCGGCCGCAGAGATGCCGGTCGGAGGCTACAAGCACTCCGGTATTGGCCGTGAGAATGGCCTGATGACCCTACAGAGTTACACCCAGGTGAAGTCAGTGCAGGTTGAGCTGACGCGTTTTCAGTCAGTCTTTTAATCACCCTTAACCTGAGGAACGATGAATGGAATTTGATTACATTATTATCGGCGCTGGATCCGCAGGAAACGTTCTGGCTACCCGTCTGACCGAAGAGAGCAACGTCAGCGTCCTGCTGCTGGAAGCGGGCGGCCCGGATTATCGTTTTGATTTCCGCACCCAGATGCCTGCGGCCCTCGCCTATCCGTTGCAGGGCAAACGCTACAACTGGGCCTATGAAACAGAACCTGAGCCTTACATGAACAACCGTCGCATGGAGTGTGGCCGTGGTAAAGGCCTGGGCGGCTCGTCGCTGATTAACGGGATGTGTTACATCCGTGGTAACGCCATGGACCTCGATAACTGGGCCAGCGCGCCGGGGTTAGAGGACTGGAGTTATCTGGACTGCCTGCCCTACTACCGCAAAGCGGAGACCCGCGATATCGGTCCGAACGACTTCCACGGCGGTGACGGCCCGGTCTGCGTCGCAACGCCAAAAGCGGGCAACAACGTGCTGTTTGAAGCGATGATTGAGGCGGGCGTGCAGGCGGGCTATCCGCGCACGGATGACCTCAATGGCTATCAGCAGGAAGGATTTGGCCCGATGGACCGCACCGTGACGCCGCAGGGACGCCGCTCCAGCACCGCGCGCGGCTATCTCGATCAGGCTAAAGGCCGCGCCAACCTGAAGATCATTACGCATGCCACCACCGACCGTATCCTGTTTGACGGTAAGCGTGCGGTGGGCGTGGAGTTTCTGCAGGGCGACAGCAACACCCTGAACAAAGCGACCGCACGCCGTGAAGTACTGCTCTGTGCCGGGGCTATCGCCTCGCCGCAGATCCTGCAACGCTCTGGCGTCGGTTCGCCCGAACTGCTGAAGCAGTTTGATATTCCGCTGGTTCACGACCTGCCAGGCGTGGGTGAAAACCTGCAGGACCATCTGGAGATGTATCTGCAGTATGAGTGTAAAGAACCGGTCTCCCTCTATCCGGCGCTGAAGTGGTGGAATCAGCCTAAAATCGGCGCAGAATGGATGTTCAATGGCACCGGTGTCGGCGCCAGTAACCAGTTTGAAGCCGGTGGCTTTATCCGCAGCCGTGAAGAGTTCAGCTGGCCGAACATTCAGTATCACTTCCTGCCGGTGGCGATTAACTACAACGGTTCCAATGCCGTTGATGCCCACGGCTTCCAGTGTCACGTCGGCTCGATGCGTTCGCCCAGCCGTGGTCATGTGCGCCTGAAATCACGCGATCCGCGCCGCCATCCGGCGATTCTGTTTAACTACATGTCGCATGAGCAGGACTGGCATGAATTCCGCGATGCGATTCGCATCACCCGCGAGATCATCAACCAGCCCGCGCTGGATAAGTATCGCGGCCGTGAAATCAGCCCGGGCATTGAATGTCAGACGGATGAGGAGCTGGACGAGTTCGTGCGTAACCACGGCGAAACCGCTTATCACCCGTGCGGCACCTGTAAAATGGGCAACGACCCGATGGCGGTCGTCGATGGTGAAGGTCGGGTGCATGGCCTGCAGGGATTACGCGTTGTGGATGCGTCCATCATGCCGCTGATCATCACCGGTAACCTGAATGCCACCACCATCATGATCGGTGAGAAGATTGCCGATAAGATCCGTGGACGCGAACCGCTGCCGCGCAGCACTGCGGCCTACTACGTGGCCGGAGAGGCGCCTGTGCGCACCACCCCACAGCGCAGCGACTAAATAGTTACAGTGTCACTCTAAATCTCGCCGGGCATCTTATTGCCCGGCTTTTTTTTATCCCCCATCCCATGCCACACATTGTTTTCCGTTAACCTGCATCTGCAAATCATCAAACCTTAATCAAAATCAAACAAAGCAGCATCTGCTGTTGATTTCACGATATGCCGGATGCTATAAATCCTGCGTGTAGATAACCGGAGGCACTTTCCGTCCACTGATGAGAAGCAACAATGTGGATGCGTTGTAAACTTTATGCGCAAACTTTTTGTGTTTTATTCCCTGATTTCCCCTGCTTTCCTTTCCGCCCGGAACGTCGCTGATAAGCACTGGCGTAACGCCCTGTAGTCCCCTTCCGCTTCGATATGGTTCTGAGTCTGCACGCAATCACGCGTGGCAGGTCGTCATTAATTCGTTGCTGGAGATCCCCATGTACGCCTGGGTTTTATTATCACTTGCTATCGTGACTGAAATAATCGGTACGCTGTTTATGAAATGGTCCAGCCTCAGCGGCAGCCAGTATGGCTACCTGATGATGCTGGCTATGATTGCCTGTTCTTATATTCTGCTGAGTTTCGCCATCAAACATATCGCCCTGGGCGTGGCTTATGCCCTGTGGGAAGGTATCGGCATCCTGCTGATTACGCTGTTCAGCGTGCAGCTGTTTGGCGAGTCGCTGTCACCGCTGAAAATTGGCGGCCTGATGACACTAATTGCTGGAATCGTCCTGATCAAAACCGGCACCGAATCATCAGCGGAGGTTAACCATGGTCATCACTGATTTTGTCCATGCGGCCTGGCTGGCACTCGCCATCCTGCTGGAGATTGCCGCCAATATATTCCTTAAATATTCTGATGGATTCAAAAAACGTCTATTCGGGCTGCTTTCGCTCTACTGTGTGCTACTCGCGTTCAGCGCGCTTGCTCAGGCGGTGAAAGGGATCGACCTGTCGATAGCCTATGCGGTCTGGGGTGGCTTTGGCATTATCGCCACCGTCGCGGCGGGCTGGGTACTGTTTGGTCAGCGACTGAACCGCAAAGGCTGGGCTGGCCTGAGCCTGCTGCTGGCCGGTATGCTCCTGTTAAAACTGGCCTGACAGAGGTCCCGGGCTGTAATAATGGTTAAGGGTGTGCGGCTGCGCGCCCTTAACTTTCTGTGCGTTTTTACCCTTTTCAAGTTGATTTTTTCAGCATTCTCTTCTTCAGATTCCTCTTACTTTTGTAAAGGGCCGTTTACATATCTGTTGCCTTGAGGCTTAGTGAGCGCCGAAGGTCGGATAAAAACGAGGAAGAGTTATGTCTGCAACACGAGGTTGGTCAACTGAGCTTGAGGGATTACGCGGCATCGCCTCTCTCTGGGTACTGGTAGGTCATATCAGCCTGCTGATTCACTGCCATATCACACTGATTTCATCCCCTGGCATCGGTGTCGATCTGTTTATTCTGCTTTCGGGCTACCTGATGGCGAAAAACTATGTCGAGCGACAGCAGAAAGAGCCATGGCAAAGCGCCGCAACGATCAAAAAGTTCTGGATCCGTCGCTTTTTCCGCATCGCGCCGCTCTACTATCTGCTGTTAATCATCGCCCTGATTTACGGGCCGTGGTTTGGCGAGATGCGTGACACCATCGCGCATTTCTACTCCGGCACGGCAACCGAGTCGTCACGTTACACCGACCAGTCGCTCGCAAATGTGCTGACCCACTTCAGTTTCCTGTTCGGCATGCTGCCCGAGTACGGGTTTAACACCGTACTGCCTGACTGGAGCATCGGGCTGGAGATGCAGTTCTATCTGCTGTTCCCGTTCATCATGCTGGTGACGATGCGGTTTGGCTATGCCGCCTCCCTGATCGGTATCATGGTGCTCTGCTGCGCCGGACGCTATCTGCTGGCCGATTATTATGAGGCGTTTGAGATGCCTTCGATGATCCTGATTAAGCTGAACATGTTCCTGTCGGGCATGCTGCTGGCAGAAGCCATTCGCCGCAAATCGCTGCTTTACGTCGCCTTTGCGCTGCTGGGACCGGTTGCCAGCGTGGCAATGGGTCTGGGGTTCATCAAGCTGCAGGTGATTATGGAAGCGCTGATGATCGTCGGTATGACAGCCATTCTCTGGCAGTATCCACAGGGCAGTCGGATGGCGCAGCTGATTGCTCTGCCGCGTAAGCTGCTGAACAACCGTCTCAGCACCTGGCTGGGCGACGTCTCGTTCTCGGTCTACCTGCTGCACCTGCTGATTGTCATTCCATTGATCGCGCTGCTGCTGAATCACACCGATATCGAATTCAAAAGCGATCTGACGCGTTTTCTGATTGTCTGCGTCTCCGCCATCCCGGTGACCTATGCGCTGGCGTCGCTGCTCTACAAATATGTTGAGAAGCCCGGCATCCGTATGGGTAAACGCGTTCTGGCCCCGAAGCTGGCTGACCAGACCAGCTGAGTGACAGATGGATCCAGAAGCCCCGTTCGCGGGGCTTTTTTATGGCCTGCGATGGCGTGACCAGGAGGGAACCACGTCTTACGTCCTGCACACCTGCCGGAGTGAACTACACTTTCCCGGTCAGCAATCCGACGGAGAGGAAAATCTATGCGCATTCAGCATCTGCTGTTGTCCAGCGACGGTGGCGCGTTAATCATTGAAGCCGATCAACTTGAAAGTGAGCTGGTGATCCCGCCCCATCTGCAGACCGCCACCGGCGGCGAAGCGGACAGCGATACCGGCCATCGCGTCGCGGTGACCCGGCATTACTGCAAAGGACGCTACTACGCTGTCGCCCTCGATCGTCATGCGGCCAGTAACGAGATCGATGATGTGATCGACCTGCTCCATCCCGCACCGCTGGATTAAACCCTGTCATCAGCCCTGACAAGCGCGGCAGCACGCTGTTCGCCATGCCGGACAGCACGCGACCGATTGCCCGCTCTCAACGCGTTATAGCATCAGAAGGAGAAGCATCATGCAGAAGAAAAAGTGGTTTGTGTCTTACGTCATTAAGCCGGAAGGTGAACATCACGTCACCACCCACGCCTTTATCGAAGGGGATGATGTGGAAGAGGCGCTGGAACAGTTTATGTTCGAAACGAAAAAAAGTCTGTCACTGGACACGGAAGAGCTCACGCTGCTTTCGGTCAGTCTGGTGTAACCCGGTATTCCGCCTCACAGGTGTGGGCTGGGGGTTATCTGTTTATAATATTGATGATTTTCCCTGGTGCCGCATTCAGTTACTTAGTGGGGTAAGGCCAGGCGTGGTCCATACCTGTTGAGGACAAAATCCCGGTGATCGCCAGATACGCCAGTATCAGGACAAACAGCACAATGGCTGCAATTTCAATGGATTTAAGCAGATGATGTTTCGCCATAAATAACCCTCCTTCAGTTGTGTGTAATCCGACATCACCTCTTAAACTATAATGTTACCGGTAAAGTGCAAGCCAAAAAAACATCATGAAACATAAAGCAGTGCTTATTAATGTTTTAACCCAGGCGGTAACTGCACAACCCGTGGCATTTAACACTTCAGTCACAAAAAAGCCCGCTCAGGGCGGGCTTCAGCATCAGGTCAGGTGCGTCTGATCAGGCAGAGTGACCGGTGAAGTCGATCACCATCCTGCCGCGAATTTTGCCGTGGATCATCTCATCAAAGATGTCGTTCACCTCGCCAATCTTTCTTTTGGTGACTTTAGGCACCACTTTTCCTTCTGCCGCAAACTGGAAGGCTTCCGCCAGATCGTTACGGGTGCCGACCAGCGATCCCACCACCTGAATGCCATCGAGTACCAGACGCGGGATGTTCAGGCTCATCGCTTCCGGCGGAAGTCCGACTGCCACCACCCGTCCCCCGGCTCTGACCGCATCTACCGCCGAGTTAAAGGCCGCTTTGGCCACGGCGGTCACGACGGCCGCGTGCGCCCCGCCGGTTTTTTCCTGAATAAAGCGCGCCGCGTCTTCATTGGCGGAGTTCACCACCAGGTCGGCACCCATCTCTTTCGCCAGCGCCAGCTGGCCGTCGCTCACATCAATGGCGATCACTTTGGCGTTAAAGACATTTTTAGCATACTGCAGGGCGAGATTGCCTAACCCGCCGAGACCATAAATCGCCAGCCACTGGCCCGGTTTGACCTCAGAGACCTTCACCGCTTTATAGGTGGTGACGCCGGCGCAGGTTACGCTGCTGGCGGCAAAAGGGTCCAGCCCCTCGGGAACCTTGACCGAGTAGTCTGCAACCACGATACACTCTTCAGCCATACCACCATCGGCGGTATAACCCGCATTAACCACCTCCCGGCAGAGCGTTTCATTACCGGAGTTACAGTATTCACAGTGACCGCAGCCCTTGAAGAACCAGGCCACGCTGGCGCGATCGCCCGGCTTGAGAGAGGTCACATCCGGCGCAACCTCCTCAACAATCCCGATACCTTCGTGACCCAGCGTGACACCGGTTTTATCACCGAAGTCGCCGTTCTTCACATGCAAATCGGTATGGCATACACCACAGCATTCCATCCTGAGCCGTGCTTCGCCGGTTTTGAGAGGACGCAGTGTCTTCTCAACAACTTCAACCTGGTGTTCACTATTTGCTATTGCCGCTTTCATAAACGTTCCTCCATTTGATTGAACGTTCAGAATAAGCCAAACGGCCGTGATAACAAGCTAACCGTTGAGCTTTGGGTGCGAGCCAGTGAGGTTGTGTTGCATTCTGTGAAGGCGGTGCCACATGCGTGGCGCTTATGCATGCCAGCGATGGATGCCGCTGTCAGAGGACGCTGCCGGCGGCGGGCCCATATGCTGAGAGGGGTTCCGGACAGGCGGGGGGCCCATATGCCGGGATGCCGCAGGCGCAGGCGGCGGCCCCATGTGCTGCGACGCATCTGGCATAGCCGGTCGGCCATGATGATGCCAGTCAGAAGCGTGACCATAATGATGACGACCACCTTCCGCCATCACACAGCCGGACATAGCTGAACTTGCCAGCGCTAAAAGCAGACAGGGTATAACTTTTTTCAAAAACATAACGCATCCTGGTTGAATATCACCGCCTCAGGGTACGTCTGCTTTTTTATACGCGGGATAAACGCCTTTACGCGTTTGCGGAGGCTCGCAGAGTACATTGACTATGGTCAACGTGAAGCGATTACGGATGCGGTTTTGCGGTGCTTCTGACCCTGTTACGTTACGACAATGTGTCCTCTCCGGGTGGTTCCCGGCCTAAGAATCAGGGCGGATTACGCGCAGGACGTTATCACTATCCGCGACTGTATCGGATATAGAGATAAGAAATGGTGACAACCCATGCAACAATGAGCAGCGTTGCATGCTGCGGCACAAAGCTAATGAAGAGATAGATGCCCGCCACAATAACGGCAATAGCAATCCAATCTGAAAAAGAGTGAAGCAGCCACAATAATGCACGTTTCATGGGTGTCTCTGATTGCGCTGAATAGCGTTCCTTTGATAATGACAGAGCCTTTTTTGCCCTGTCGCTTCATTTAACGCCCTGCCCTGCCCTGCCCTGGAAATATCTCACCCTGGGGAAAGGCCTGTCTGAAAGGGATCTGAGAGCGTTGCTCAAAGAGAAATGGAACTGAAAAGCCCGCGCGCGGCGGGCCAGAGGCAACGAATCAGTTATCTTCCTGAAGAAGCTGTGCGGGTGAGGTCACACCGGCCAGCTCATTGAGTGCCTCATGATTGATTTCTTCATCTGCGCCATCAACCGCGCGGGAGATAATCAGTAAATCCTGAAGTTCGCTTAAAAGAAGCGCCGCATCAGACTTGAGCATTTCATCTGAGTCTGCGGAGTCAATTACCGTGTTGATCGCCTTGTTCGCGCCCTCGATCATCTCCGTTACGCCGCCCTGCTTACTTACCGCGAGCACCAGCGCACTGATCAACAGAGACTGCGCCTCAACGCGCGCGGTGAGTTGTTTGGTGCTTGCATCTATTTGTGAAATCTTGGCAAGCATACTTAACACAACATTCTTCATGGTATATCTCCCTGTTAAACCAGCATTTTATGATTCCGCGGGCAGGCTGAAAATATCATTATTCTGAAAAGGGGGGGATTAATGACCTGCGCAATAAAATCAGCAAAAAGCGGAAAATGAGCGAACGGGTCATCGTGAACCAGGCAGATTAAGAATGCAGTGACTCCTGCTGGCGAGCACCCGTAGCCGAGGAAGGACGCCGGGCCTGTGCATCACCCATCAGCCCGTCACCTGCAGTATTCAGGGTGACAGTTCTCTCGCATGAGAGGAAACAGATGTAATGAATAACCAGCCTAAGTCTGCCATTCAATCATTTCATCAAGTCGCTTCAAAATATCGGGAAAATAGGTTTCATCAAGGCCAAAACTGCCTTTAACCTGAACACTATCGGCATGGGGCTCCGGGCGAAGAGTAAATTCAATCGTGACACTATCAATACTGTTTTCATTTGTCACTATCATATCAAGCTGATGAATATCACTCTGATATGTGAACGATTTAAGCTTTTGCTGATTAATTATCGCCTGCTGGAAAGCTGAAAATTCTTTTTTCAATAGTTTCAATTCTCCAACGGTAAATTCCGTTTTAAACGCTACGTTAAGGCCGCTTACCGAGAATTCTACCCAGGACTTTATCCAGTCCCAGTTATGGTTAACAGGATCGACTTCATTCACCACCACGCGTTCATAAGGCGCGATTACGAAAGTAAATTCTTCACTCCTGAGATCAAACATGGAAATGTTCCTGTTAGTTAATAAAAATATTTAAAATGAGATATTGTCCAGTCAGATTCTCTGACAATCACCTCAAATCTGTACTTCTGATAAACATACTCCCGACGGTGCTTATCGAAGCGCAATTTATAGATATCTGTTTCGTAACGGAACATTCCTTCTCCTTCACGAGGATCTGGCATGCGCTTGCCATAACGAATAGTTTTTTCCTGAATTTGCAAAGGAACATATCGAGCAGGATCGTACATATGCTTTGCGGCTGCTTCCGTCATTTTGAGACTGCGCGCATGCAGACCGAATTTTAGCCGCCCTCGCAAAAGAGATACCGTACCCTGACTAATTTTTGCTGAAAGTGCCGCACGTGCCCCTGATTCAAACAGAACTCGTCCCGTTCGAAGAATACGGAAAACCCCTAATCCAAAAAGGGCAATATCAGTTGGATCAAATAATGGTGTTTCAAGTGGTGCTTCTTCCAGCCTGACAAAATGCCCCTGGACATCATAAACCTGCCATAATCCCGGGGCCTGTGCGACCGTGTATCCGATGCACATACCACTGGTTTCATCGGTTACAGGCTTTGCGTTTCGGGGCAAATGGCTGGGGCGAAACTCAAAAAAAACGCCCTCAGGCAATCTCGACTCAAAAGTATAGTAACGTCCGGGTTCCTGCCTCGCTGCTGTTCCTGAAGTCATACTCAATCCCTCGTTTATGACAATGGCTGTTTTATAGTGCCACAGGAAGATAAAACGATCATTACCTGATAGCTTATCACCAAACTTTGATCGCAAGCCTTCCTTTCCCCCTGAACACCTTTAAAACTAAGTGCATCTTCAGTCTGATTAGACCTATGTCCTTATCTTTAAAGATGCCTGACTGATGATTTCGTTGTCGGCTGCAAATCGTTCGGGCCGTGCAGCGTCTAAGGGTGAAACGGCTTGAGCCAGCGCCGATAAATGTCAGCCGAGATGCTCTGGAGCTATCTTCACCTGAAGTGAGACGAGAGCGTTAGTCGCCTGAACAATTTCTGTCAATGCGACAGATTGCAGAAAGCCAGGCCCGGTTTTGCCATATGCGTTAAACATTTCACGAAATACTAAAGTCAGTCAGGCGATGGTATGAGCTAAAAATGGAAGTATTTCGCGCAAAAAGCCTTCGTTAAAAATAACTTATTATAACGAAAAAGTTTCTCAATATATTGGGTAAGAAATAAGTGATGGGAATAGTTTGAACAGGACAGGTTCGGGATATTTTTCGCACCGATGAAGAATTCAATATAGATCAGCAAAATAAAGACCGCATATTTTAGCAAACCCTGTATAATAGTAGGTTATCTACGAATGTGGCGATAAAATGGCGGAAGCCTTTAGCATGACTCCCGCCGAAGCCTTGAGCAGGAGTTAAACTTATTTTTTATATTCACAAGTATGAGTTATGAAGCTCATATCCTCACCTTGTTTGTGAGCAATCAGAACATTATCATCATTTATAAATGCAACTTTACCTGAGGGCAGTCCAACGCAAGGTGATTTACCATACATTTCAAAAGTGTAAATAAATGA
>NZ_VHIZ01000011.1 GCF_006494375.1 Pantoea anthophila | reverse complement strand
GATGCCAGCATTCCGGTTTTCAGGACAAACTTGAGTCTGATAGCTAAAAATATTTATGATGTTATAGCTTTATCACCAAGGTTATTTATTTTTAATGATGAAATTATACTACAACCTTTATTTCCAACAGAAACCTTCCGTTTGGGAATAAGATCCAGATGAAATATAATCTGAAAATAAACCTCAGACGGTTGGCTGGGGCTGATTTTGCAGTTAGTTACTTTTAAGTCGCCAGCTGGATGATCAACTGCCCCAGACTGGTGATCACTTCGATCTTCTGCCCGGTCGTAAAATCCAGCGTCTCCAGCCAGCGGCTGTTGAAGGTGAGCTGTGCCAGTGGGTTCGACTGGACCTCATCAGGCCGGTATCCTGCACCCGGCCCGCGCCTGAATCCTGGCGCTCGCAGAGTTCTTTCCACTCTGTTTTATCGGTCACGGTTGTTACCTACAGAGTGCTATCCCGCAGCACCAGCCGGATCGGCGTGTCGGTAGAAATTCGAGCGTGGCCAGCTGGCCACCCGTGATAGATAGTTCCGGATCGGGTGCAGCACTTCAGCTGAGCACCAGCGCGGTGACGGCGAAGGTACAGAACCTGTCGGGAGGAAACGTGGCGCAGTTGATTAGCGGCGCGTCGGCACCTTATCTTGCGGAAAAAATAGAGGCTCTGATAACGGACGCGAACGGTAAGGTGAATACCGAAGCAGACCTGATGGCGCACGCAGTGCTGGGCGCGGAAATCTCGTATGCGGCGGGCTACGTAGCGCAGTCCAGAGCATCGGGCGCGGTGATGGGCGAGTACATCGCGCAGCAGCTGTATGCGGGCGTTAAGTGTGACGACCTGAGAGAAGAGCAGTGGTAAACGATCAGTGCGCTGGCAGCGTAATGAGTGACATCACTACAGATATTGTTGCGGAGAACTACCGGAAAAAATGCTGTTGGGAGTAATGCTTTGAGGGGCAAGACCGGACATGATGAAAATGAGCGGAAAGAGGAGCGTGGGGATTATTCATTAAAAAACATACCGATAAATCCGATGGCTCCGGGGATTTTTAACGCGTATGGAGAAGCTCAGATAAAGGAAATGTCTAAAACTTCAGTGCCAAAGATACCGCTAAAAAGGGAAGGTTAAATGATTACTGAGAATGAGCTCAATGAATTTGAGGAAGCGATATTAACTGGGGTTACCGTTGGAGTAGGGTCATTGATTTTGCTGTTCTCATCAGGAACACGCATACTGATCCAGTGTCCCTTTAGATGTGAGGAAAAAAACGCTTTTCATATAGGGCATGGAGAGGATATATCAACAAGTAATCTCCTGTTTTTATATCTTAATCAGAGGGTTGAGTTGTGCTCTTTGCTAAATGGTGAAATTTTAAAATTATTCTTTGGCAACGAGAAAAATATGTATATCGTTCCTGAAAACAACGGCTTTGAATCTTATGTAATTACTACAAGCCAGGGTGATTATCCTGTAATCGCTTACTGATTAAAATCCCGGCTATCAAACCGTGATTTTAATTTTATCAGCCATTTACCCTTAAGTCGCCAGCCGGATGATCAACTGTCCTGGCCCGGTAATCACTTCAATCCTCTGTCCTGTCGTAAAACCCAGCACCTCCAGCCAGCGGCGGTTAAAGGTGAGCTGTGGCAGCAGGTCCGGCTGGCCCTCATTCGGCTGGTATCCCACTTTGTAATAATGCGTCTGTGATTTGCTGTCGGCGGTTGTAGATGACTAATGATACGTGTCAGTCATAATAAACTCCTCAGCAATAGGTTATGAGCAGCAGGATCGGGTGTCCGGGCTTACTGCCCGGCAAAGGGAAATCTAAGAAGAGTAGCGTTAAAACAGCAGCAGCAGCGGTGGTGGTGTGGGCATCAGTATTGGTGCCGGACAGGGTAGTGCGGACATCAGCATGTTTGGCAGCGTTTATGGTATTAAAGGCAAAGAGAACGGCAACGGCACGCGATGGACTGAGACCACACTGGACAGTGGCGGCAGACTCAGCCTCACCAGCGGGCGGGACACCACACTGGATGGCGCACAGGTCATCGCAAACGCAGGCCGCGATTTAACCCTGACCAGCCAGCAGGACAGCGATCGTTACGATTCAAAACAGACCAGCTATGGCGCGGGCGGCAGGACTGGCGGGCGGCATGGCGGGCAACAGCAGTGCTGCGGCGACGAGCGGCGCGATTACTGGGAAGAATGCGGTTGAGAATAATGCGGTGTCAGGCATAGACGGATTTGGTAGTGGTTTCTGGGATAATAAGCAAGCCCAGGGATCACTGGTAAATAACACCAATCTTGTAGATGAAACTGGCAAAGTCCTGAATCCGGCAACACCAGAAGAAATTAAGTATGCCTCTGATAAACTGGTCTCAGGAGATTTACCTGCCGGACAGAATCCGGCAACCGGTTTATTAACGGCGTGGGGTTCTGGTGCTACTGCTGTTGTGGCACTAGTTCTGTTGCCATCTGGTGCAACAGCAGGAAGTATCATTAGGGCAGGTGTTATTGGGGGTTCCGCAAATATCCTCAATCAGCTTCAGAGTGACGACCCATTTAGTGCCACCGATGCGCTTATTGCTACGGGCGTCAGTGGATTAACACAGGGCAAAGGGTTCTGGCTCACTGAAGTAGCAGGTATAACTGGTGCTTATGCAGGGGCTAAGTTGCAAGTAAAAGAGGAACTTCAAATTGTTGCTGGGGCTGCTTTTGGTACGGGGGTGGTGCTGCAGGAGGCAGAGCAGTAAAGATAGGTAATAAATATTTACCTTTAATTTCAGAAAAAGCAGCTGGTTTGGCTGGCGCTGTAATTGGTTCCGGAGCTTCAGAGGTCGCTGGCTCTGAACTTCAAAAACAGTTGGAGAATAAATAATGAAAAACATTATCCTAGTCATAAGGCTAATCTTTTTTTTCTTTCTTATAACCACATTAACTCTATTTTTTGTTAGGTTAGGTATGGCATCTTTTTTTATGATAAAAAATGGAGTCTTTGTTTATGAATGGCGAGAAAATATATTCGATTCGATACAAAGAGGTGCGGTTATTGGTTTGGTTTTAGGTGTTGGTATTATGTTTTTATCGAGATTAAAATGAAAGTAAGTTGAGAATAACTCTCTCGCCGATATCGCGCAGGCGCAGTCTGAAGGTAAAACGCTTGAGCAGAAGGCCGGTAAGCAGGTTGAAGCCGAAAACGAGCGCTATAAGAAGGCCAACTGCGGCGGCATGAGCGCCGAAACCTGCTCGGTGAAGATGTATCAAGAGCGGCGTGAAGCGCTGAAAGATATGGCGTCAGCGAGTGCAGAGTTTGGCAGCGACTTTAGATGTTGGCAGGTTGCAGGCTGATTATGATAACCGTACCAGTGAGTTGCTGGAAAAAGCCCGAGCTGATGGCGGTCTGAGTCCGGCAGAACAGAACGAGCTTTCCATCCTTCAGGTAACGACGCTCCAGCTTGAGGCGGACAGAAATGCAGCGATTCATAATGCGTTGATGTCCGATGATTCGGAAGAGGCGAAGCAGCTAGCTATAAACTCTCTGGTTCAGGCGGTTGGAACAAGTGCAGCGGGTATTGCGGCAGGAGTTGGGAAAAATAAGCCTAACACTGGAGAAAGTGCAGTCAAAAATGGAGTGAAAAACGCATCTGAGACGCAAACTAGTGTTGATAGTAAATTAACTAATTATCTGTTAGCAAAAGATCATCCTGTTGGCGGAAGCAAAGCTGAATGGTTTGATAAAGCCCTCGGTTTTAACCAAGGGAATTCAAGCGATCTCGCGAAACAAATTGTCTTTGAACCAAGCAAAGCGGTGAAAACAGCAGAAACGCAGCACGGTGTTAAATATGACCAGGTAATATCTATCACTGGTGCTAATGGAAGAACAATAGATGTGAAATTCGGTTGGATTAAGAATAATGATGGTATCGTTAGACTTGTGACAGCTATTCCGGCCAAGAAATAACAGGTGCTAAAATTATGATTAAAGAATATGACGTTGTTAAGTCTACAAAAGTGTTATCTGACTCAATAGCCGCAGGATGTAAGGGTGCTGTTGTCATGGTACATACAGAACCTACATTAGGCTATGAAGTAGAATTTGTTGATGATAATGGTGAGACGTTAGATGTTTTGACTGTTTATCCAGATGACATTCGACTATTGAACTAATATTACGCTCCAACAAATGAAATCCCGGCCTTAGTGCCGGGATTTTACTTTGTGGACCAGTAGGTTATCCTTCATTCGTCAGCCGGATGATCAACTGTCCCGTCCTTGTGATCACCTCGATCTTCTGCCCGGTCGTAAATCTCAGCGCTTCCAGCCAGCGTCCGTTGATTGTCAACTGTGGCAGCGGGTTCGGCTGGCCTTTATCAGGCCGTATCCCACGTTGTAATAATGCGCCCGTGAACTGCTGTCGGCAGTTTTGGGCATGCATATCTCTGATTATGATGCGTGTCAGCCTTAATTAGTTCCTAAACTAAATATTATTATGTGCCTGACCAAAAGGTAGGAAAAAGCAGTATCATTCATTCAGGTGGGTAGTAAAATAATTTATAGATTTCGTCTGGCAGAGAGTGAAGGATAAGATAAAAATTTTTTTATAAAAGTAAATGAATGCCTTTCATTAACCTTTAGCAGGGTTTTTCAGTAATTGTCTTAATTCATCCTGACTCATTTAAAAGATAAAAGCCTCATACTTTCGCAACAGGCTTTTATCTTCCTTTTATCTCATCCTCAATGCATCAACTGGCTAATCACGCCGGTCACATCGAATTTTTTATTAACGACACCTTCCGCTGAAGCCTTGTCCACCAGCTGTGGCAGATATTTGACCAGCAGATTCAGTGCATCATCGGTGTTGATACCCAGGCGTGAAGCGAGCTGTTCAATCGCTTCTGAGTTAATCATCTTCTGCACCATATCACGGCTCAGGGCAACATTCTGCTCATTGCCGAGCCAGGAGTTCACTACCTCACTGTACTCACCACTCTGAAGATGGTTCACAATCGCGTGTAAACCGCCTTGCTGCTCAACCCACTCCAGTACACCTTTCACTTCCTGACTGGTCTGATTATTCAGGCCGCACATGGCCAGCACCTGGTCCAGTAAAACCATTCTGTTATTCCCCAATTTAAAAGATATCAAGACTGCCTGCAGGCTCTGATTTTATGAATGACGAACAGCACGATAACCGATCCCGCTGTCGCAATAGCAATGCTGAAAATATTGAAACCGCTGACCTTGCCAAAGCCCAGAAAGGTGCTGACTAACCCGCCAGTCAACGCACCCACAATACCGAGTATCATCGTCATGAAAATACCCATATGTTCCTTACCCGGCATAATACATCTGGCGATGATGCCAGCCAGCAACCCAAATACTACCCATGACAAGAGACCCATATCCTGCATCCTTTATTTTTTATTAATCATATTGGTGTTTAACCGTGGTTTAATTCGTCAATTAAAAGCGGGTGTATCGTACGCCGCCTGCCTTTTATCTGGCAATGGTGTTTTCTTAATTAAATTAAACGTATCGGAAACGACGGGAGAAGAATTATGAGCATTCTGGATAGTATTAAAAATATAGGTGAGGAGTTGTTAAATACCGATAATAAGAATGTTGAAAATAAGCCTGATATCACCGCAGCAGGCAAGCGCACCTACACGGTAAAATCCGGTGACACGCTCAGCGCCATTGCAAAAGCATTCTACAGCGATGCCTCTCATTATATGAAAATCTTCGAGGCCAACAAAAATATTCTCAGCAGTCCGGATAACATCGTGCCAGGTCAGGTGTTGATTATTCCGGAATAATCAGCAGCCAGCAGTTCACAGAGCGTGGCCTGCTGGTATTTATTTGCCGCTTACAGTGATAAAGGATTTCTGACAGGGCAGAGAGCATTTACGGTGTTCTGGTTTAGTCAGCGTTGCGAGAGAACAGGGCTGTTGAAGTGAACAAAGAGTGGGGCATCTGAAAAGCAAAAAAGCAGCTATCCGGGGATAGCTGCTTTTTCTAATCTGGCTCCTCTGACTGGACTCGAACCAGTGACATACGGATTAACAGTCCGCCGTTCTACCGACTGAACTACAGAGGAATCGTTGGAACGAGGCGAATATTAACGGGGTCGCCCCGAGGTGTCAACAGCAAAAAATACATTATCATTCAACTGGCTAGGATTAACACAAAGCGATCGCGATTTAAGCAATTTGTACGCTGTCAGTGGCGATTCGGCTCAGGGGATCCTGCTGATAGAACTGACGCAGATGCTGATACATGGCCGGAAAGCGCTCAGCCAGCAGAACCGGAGCGGTAAAAAAGTATTCGGAGAGTACGGCGAAGCACTCAGCCGGATCGCTGGCGGCGTAGGGATCGATAGTCGCCGCCTGTTCTCCGACCAGCTCGACTTCACTCTCTATCTCCGCCATCGCAGCATGTAAATCTTTTTCCCATTGCGCCACGTCGCGCAGCGGGATCACCGGCACGCCGCTGGTGTAGCCACTGCCGCGCGCATCAAGTTTGTGGGCGACTTCATGGATCACCAGATTGAAACCAGAGAGATCGAAAGAGTCCTGAATATCGAGCCAGTTAAGCACCACCGGCCCCTGCGTCCAGCTCTGACCGGCGTGAACGGCAGGCGCACTGTGAACCAGCCCATCCTCATCCTGCCACTGATCGTCCACCTTAAACGGCTCTGGATAGATCAGCACATCATGAAAACCGTCCAGCCATTCCAGACCCAGTTTCAGCACCGGCAGAGAGAAGAGCAGGGCGATGCGCACGCTGCGCAGTTCATCCAGCGCTGTTCCTTCCAGCGGCACCAGCTTCTTCTGTTGCAGGAAGCGTTGCGCCAGCACTGTAAGCGCCTGCTGTTCGTCTTCACTGAGCAGGCTGAAGATAGGCTGGGCCAGCCCCTGCTGCCAGGGCAGCGCAGCCAGAAGGGTGTCGTTTTGCGTTTTCCAGGGCCATTTAAACATCGCAACTCCTGCACAGAACCGGACTCTTTCGCTATCCTGACGCGCCAGATATAAAAATGCCAGCATCGAATGCTGGCACCTTTGATCCGGCTGCAGGCCTGAGGGCTGTCTATTCAACCCGTTAGCGCGGCCGTTGTCTGTGATACAGCCCGCAAAGCGCAGGGCTGAAGGGCTAGTTGCGACCCACCCGCTGAAACTCAATCACCCAGACCCAGGGATTCACTTCCCAGCTGGTCGCGCCATACTGTTTTTGCCAGGCTTTGCGATAGGCCTCTTTCGGCGACTCTGAGTTCACGTTCATGGTGAAGAAGTTATTGAGGAAGTGCGAATCGGTCTGTACGCCCTCCGCCATAATGTCATCTTCGCTGATATCCTGAATCTTCTCAGCGCGAACGCCGGTGATCTCCAGATTGATGCGGCTGGCCCAGCGCGGCATGTGGATGGCGGTCTGCCAGCCAAACTCTTCTGCTTCCGGGGTGCTCATCGCGTGCTGGCCCAGCTCATTGCTGTCGGCGCGGTACTGACAATATTCCGGCAGGCGGAACGGCGTCGGGTCACGCTCATATTCGGCCAGATCGTTCTCCGGCACCATCGGACCGCGCCAGGTTTCACGTACCCACAGCAGATCACCCGGTTTACCATAAGGACAGTGATAGCTGATGTCGCTCATCGACATCAGTTTATAGCCGTGCAGATGATTCGCACTGACATCAAAAGCGTGTACGCCTTCATGATGATCCTGACCCGGACCAAAAGCCTGAGTTTTCATAATGCGCCGGGTTTGCGTTTGCTGGCCAACCAACAGGGCACGGACACGCTGTTCGGAAAAAAGAATCGGCCGTTCTTTCATGGAATACCTCTTGTTATTAGTAAAACCCGGTTACTGCTGTATACGTCCATTTGCTTCACATCTCATAACTATCATAAAAGCTTTAAATCATTTTGCTTAATAATTTGTCGCCTGACAGTCACTTTAAAATTGTCACAGAGGTAGTCAGTATTCCGTAAAATGCAAAAAGTGCACCAGAGCTTATCATGCAACCTTCGCCAGACGACGAATAGCCGGGATACAGTACGTTATAACGGTAAAAATGGGAACCTTTTCAGTTTTTTTCCCCTGTCAGCGGCCACACTTTTACAAATAATCACGTGACAAAAGCCTCTTCCGTACCCTCTGGCAAGGCTATCCTGTTCAGATTAAACATTACCCCCGTTAAACTAATCGTCTTAGCCACAATTTATTAAGGAAAGGCTGAAAACCGATGAAATTGCGGTTATTGTCTGACAGAGATGCTATACAGATGATCCAGATCTCATTTTTCTGCCGGAAATTGCTGGCAGCCCCGCTCTTATCAACCGCTCTGTAAAAAAAATGTCATTAGCCAGTCGCTATGATGGCCTGACGTTCGCGCACCGATCACGACAGAGAATCAGCTGTCGACCACCACAGGGAGATAGACTATGTCACTTACACTCTGGCAATCCCGTTATGAAAGCTGGTTTCAGGCGAACTGGATCCATGACGACGGCGCGCACGATATCGCCCATCTGCGCCGTGTCTGGATGAGCGCACAGCGTATCCTGAACGGTACTCCTGCTGATCCGCTGGTGGTGCTCACCGCCTGCTATTTTCACGATGTGGTCAATCTGCCGAAGAATCATCCGGAACGTCATCTGGCCTCCACCTATGCCGCCACGGAAACCCAGCGCATTCTGCAGCAGGATTTCCTCGATTTCCCGGCTGAAAAGATAGAGGCGGTAATGCACGCTGTGAAAACTCACAGTTTCAGCGCCGGTATCCCGCCTCAGACGCTGGAAGCGAAAATCGTTCAGGATGCTGACCGGCTGGAATCGCTGGGCGCCATCGGTCTGGCACGGGTTTTCTATACCGCCGGGGCCCTGAACCGTCCGCTGTTCGACAGTCAGGACCCGCTGGCAAAAGATCGCGAACTGAATGATGCGCTGTGGACGCTGGATCATTTCCAGAAAAAGCTGTTGCGTCTGCCGGAAACGATGCACACGGAAGCGGGGCGGATGCTGGCTGAACATAACGCAGATTTCCTGGTGCGCTACATGGCGAAACTCTATGCAGAGCTTCAGGGTAATCTGGTGGGAATGGACGAGGCCGTACTGCGGGATTTCACGCCGCTGCGCAGTGAATATTAAATTTTTATGACAGTATGTTAATCGAAACGGTCATCCGGTAGCGTGTCAGCAATAACAAAAAAGGAGCTGCCTGATGACCGAAACTGTTAATTTAACGATTAAAATTGATCCTGAATTAAAAGAAACGATTAAACAGCTGGCGCTGGAAAACCAGATTTCCATGAGTCAGGAGATTGTGCAGCGGTTGCAGGCCAGTCTGGAAACGCATCCGCATCCGGCGATTGATAATCAGGACATTACTGAAGCGGCGGCGGAAGCCTCAGCCGCTTCTGATGCCCAGGCCGATGGATTAAGCGCCAGCGAACTGAAACAGATACGGTTGCTGCTGAAAAAGCAGAGCAAGAAGAAGAAATAAACATGAAACCCGTCGCCAGACGGGTTTTTCTTTTCAGGAATCAGGATTTCAGCTGACGGATATGGGGCAGCAGCAGCTGCGCCACCGCGGCGAACACCGGGACCACCACCGAGTTACCAAACTGCTTGTAAGCCTGCGTGTCTGAGACCGGGATGCGGAACGGCTCGTGGCCCGGTACATCAAAGCCCATCAGCCGCGCACATTCGCGTGGTGACAAACGGCGCGGTCTGCGCGCCATGTTTGCGGCATCGTGAAACTCCGCTTCCCCCAGTGCGCTGTCCCAGCCGCGGTCAATCAGGATCTCCGAGCCATCTTTATAGTAGCGCGCCGACAGGGTGCGCACGCAGCAGTGCGGATTACGCGGATCGTTGAGGCCAAAGCCAAAGCCATTGCCTTTCGCTTTATGCTTTTTCGCATACTGATAGAGATAGCGCCAGAGCACCGGCGAGAGGATATATTTGTCATCCGGGTCGCTCTCCAGCAGGCTCTGCAGCGCAGGGACCTGAGCCGGGAAGAAGCGGCGGATATCGCGCAGGGTGAAATCCTGTTTTTTCAGGTCACGGCGGATCCCGACCAGCACAATCCGTTCGCGATGCTGCGGCAGGAAATGACGCGCATCGATCACTTTGGCATCCGGGCTGGTGTCACCGGCATCCGCGACGTCATAGCCCAGTTCATCCAGCGTCTCCATGATAATGGCGAAGGTGCGGCCCTTATCGTGGCTCTTGAGATTCTTCACGTTCTCCAGCACGAAGAAGGGCGGTTTCTTCGCGGCAAGGATGCGCGCCACGTCGAAAAACAGCGTCCCCTGCACCTGGCATTCAAACCCGTGTGCGCGGCCCAGCGCATTCTTTTTGCTGACACCCGCCAGTGAGAAGGGCTGGCAGGGAAAGCCTGCCAGCAGCACCTGATGATCGGGGATGGCAGCATCGATAGCGCGATAGATCGCCTCATCGTCGCTCAGGCCCGCTGGCTGTGTGACCTCACGGATATCGGTATTGAAGTGATGCTCCAGCGGATCGCTGTAGTGGTTAGCTTTGTAAGTGCGAACCGCCTCTTTGTTCCATTCACTGGTGAAGACACACTTGCCGCCTATCGCCTCAAATCCCTTGCGAATGCCGCCAATCCCGGCAAAGAGATCGATAAAGCGAAATTCAGGATTATCATAATGGGCGGGCCGGGCCGGCAGCAGGTCCTGCAGCAGAAGCTGTTCGGCTTCACTCAGCGGCGGCACGGCGCATTTGCCCTGGCGGATCCGGTTCAGGAGCGCAGGGCTCCAGCGGGAGAAACCCGCCTGCTGCAGGCGGGCCGTAAGATCACGAACCGAATAGATTGCCAGGACCTGCTGTAAGCGATCGGACGCTTCAGGAAGTGAATGTGCAGCAGAAAGTGGTTCAGCGAGGGCGGCGGGATGCATGCGTTTTTCCTTAACAGTGAGGCGCCTATGCTATCACTCCTGAGGCAGTGAGGAAATTGCCCCGATGTGCCCTGAGCCGGCGCGCCGGAATCGTCTGTTTTTGCGGCGCACGTTGTGAAGGTTCGGTTGCCAGCTTTCGCTTTTCGTGGCGCAGACTAAAGTTGAAGAACCAGCAAAAAAGGAGAGGCTATGGCTGATGTTCACTCCAGCGAAACACGCAGCAAAAATATGCGTGCCATTCGCGCTCAGGATACGGCCATTGAGCAACGTATTGCGCTGTTGCTGAAAGACCGCGGATTCAGCTTTCGCGTGCAGGATAAAAATCTGCCGGGACGGCCCGATTTTGTTCTCAACGACCAGCAGGCGATTATTTTTGTTCATGGCTGCTTCTGGCATCGCCATCACTGCTACCTGTTTAAACTGCCGGCCACCCGCACAGAGTTCTGGACGGGCAAGATTAACAGCAATGTTGAACGTGACCGGCGCTATGTGCAGCAGCTGCAGGCGAGTGGCTGGAAAGTGTTGATCATCTGGGAGTGCGCGCTACGCGGCAAACTGCGGCTGGCGGATCAGGATCTGCTGGAGCGGCTGGAGGAGTGGCTGCTGGTCATGCCGGAGAGTGCCGAAATCGATCATCAGGGCATTCATCATTACAACGCTGATTGCTAATCAGAGTCATAATTGATTAGATCGGCCTTTTCTCCGTGGCCAGGAAGGAGCCTGAGATGAGCAGCATAAAACTGACGGTAAAACGCCTTTACCAGCTTCGCGACGAGCGGATGGTGAATACCCGCGCCACTGCGCGGGTCTACAGCGGCGACAGGCTGATTGCCACGGAGGAGATCACCGGCATGACCGAAAGCCCGGTCAGCAAATACCTGCATGCTGAAGGAACAGCAGGCGAGACGATTCGGGTGGAGTGGGAATGTGAGGGCATCGCCGACATGACCGTAACGGAAATTGAGCGCTGCCCATGTTGTCAACATAACGAACCAGACTAAGGATACAATTTTGGCGGGAACCAGTTTACTGACTTTACTTGATGATATTGCAACACTTCTGGACGATATTTCCGTCATGGGGAAAGTGGCGGCGAAAAAAACGGCCGGCGTGCTGGGCGACGATCTGTCACTGAATGCCCAGCAGGTCACCGGCGTGAAAGCCAACCGGGAGCTGCCGGTGGTGTGGGGCGTGGCGAAAGGATCGTTTCTGAACAAACTGATCCTGGTGCCGCTGGCGCTGGTTATCTCTGCGTTTGCGCCCTGGCTGATTACGCCGCTGCTGATGCTGGGCGGGGCCTATCTCTGCTATGAAGGGGTCGAGAAGGTGATGCACAGCCTGCAGCATGACAAGCAGAGCAAATCGCCGGAGGCGCGCCAGCAGCGACTTGATTCACTGGCGAAGCAGAATGCAGCAGAGTTTGAGAAAAAGAAAATCAAAGGCGCAGTGCGCACCGATTTTATTCTGTCGGCCGAAATCGTTGCCATTACCTTAGGCATCGTTTCCGAATCACCGCTGCTCAATCAGGTGATTATCCTGGCAGGCATCGCCATTCTGGTGACCATTGGCGTCTACGGCATCGTGGCGGCCATTGTAAAAATTGATGATCTGGGCTTCTGGCTGCGGGAGAAATCGTCGCGCGTTGCGCAGGGCATCGGCAGCGTGCTGCTAGCGGCGGCGCCCTGGCTGATGAAGATCCTTTCGGTCGTGGGCACCATCGCCATGTTCCTGGTGGGCGGCGGCATTGTGGTGCATGGCATTACGCCGCTGCATCACCTGATTGAAGAGGTCAGCGCTGGCTTCAGCGGCTGGATTGCGACGCTGCTCAGCAATGGCGCGAACCTGGTGCTCGGTTTTATCATTGGGTCGATCGTGCTGTTAGTGGTCAACCTTATTGCCAGAGTGCGTGGAAAATCGGTATAAAGCGCACTGCGATTTACGGTCAGGAGAATGACGATGAACGACGATATGTTTGAATTTGATATTGACGCACAGCTTGAGCAGGCGGAAGCGAAAGCAGAGAAAAAAGCCAGCGAAGTGCCGGACGATCTCGGTGATGAAGCCGATTGCGAAGGCTGTAAAATCTGACGTCAGCGTCGGTGCCTCATCAAAGCGGATAATATTTTTTATCCGCTTTTTTTATTTTCAATATATCCATCTGCTTAATTCCGAATTTGCCCTTTTTATGCGTGCCTTAACAGGCAGGAACCGCATTCACCTGCTATAAAGAAAATAATCACTCAGGTTAATAAAAAGGAGCGCAGCATGGTTTTCGCAATCAGTGAAGAGGTTCAGCACAAGGAAGAAGGGCACACCATGGTGGTGACCGGCTACGCCAGTGGCATGGTCGAGTGTCGCTGGTATGACGGCTATGCGGTGCGCCGTGAAGCCTTTCGCAGCGATGAACTCTGCGCGCTGAATCCTGAGCAGCAGCTGGCGAGCTGAATCGCAGGCGGGTAGCGCGCCGCGAAGAACAGGCCTGTGCCTGAAAGGCCTGCCACTCCGCAGGCCTCTTCTTCTATCCTGAAGCTTTATTGAGGCTCTGCACCTCCACCGTCTGAACGCGGACACACTCCCTGTGCCTCTCCTGCTCAGACGTTGCCGTCGTTATCCTCCTCTACCGCCTGATAGATACGCTGCAGAACGTCAGGAAACGCTGACTGGACGCGGCTCCAGCTCGGAATAAAGGGCTTGTCGTTGGGACGCTCGATAAACGCCTGACCCGCCTCCAGAATCGACTGGGTAAACATCTCGACCGCCGCCTCTTCCACATGCTGATCGAACTTAAGGCCATTCATGACCGCTTCGTGGTTGTAGGTCTCCATCATATCCAGCGCATTACGGTAGTAGGTCGCTTTCAGCACCCGGAATGAGTCGCTGGTGAGCGGAACGCCCATGGTGGCCAGCTTACGCAGCAGTGACTGAACAATGTCGCTGCTCATTCGCTTCAGGCCGCCTGTGCCATCATCCTCGGCCAGCGGCTGATGTTTATGGTCATAGTTATCGGCGATCTCGACCTGACACGACTGGCGGGTAGTGTAGTTACGGTAAATCTCCGACAGCACGCCGATCTCCAGTCCCCAGTCGCCAGGAATTTTAATGCCGTTGAGGACATGGGTGCGCATGGCAAACTCGCCGGAGAGCGGATAGCGGAAGCTCGACAGGTAATCGAGATACTCTGAGTGGCCATAGACTTTCTGCAGCGAGCGCAGCAGCGGCCCGACCAGCAGGCGGCCCACGCGGCCATTCAGCTTGCCGTCGGCCACGCGCGCATAGAAGCCCTTACAGAACTCATACTGAAACGCCGGGTTCGCCAGCGGGTAGAGCAGACGTGCCAGCATGCCGCGCTCATAGGTGACGATATCGCAGTCATGCAGGGCCACACAGCTGGTGCGGTCGGAGGCCAGCGTGTAGCCGGTACAGAACCAGACGTTGCGTCCCTTACCCGGATTGGTGGGGGAGAGCCCCTCTTTATCCAGCTCCGCATCGATCGCCTTCAGGCGCGGGCCATCGTTCCACAGGATACGGTGGCGCTGCGGCAGCCGGGAGAAGAAGTCGCGGGCAAACAGGAACTGGTCGCGGTCGGCCCGATCCAGCCCGATCACAATTTCATCCAGGTAGGGCACCTTCGCCAGCTCATCGACGATATTGGTCAGTGCCGGACCTTCAAGTTCGGAAAACAGCGACGGCAGGATCAGCCCCATTTTGCGTTTGCGGGCAAAGCGAACCATCTCTTTTTCCAGCGACTCCACGCTGCGGTGGGTGAGGTTATGGAAGTTGGTGATTACGCCATTCTGATAAAAGTCACTCATCGCTTCATCCTTTTCATGCCCGTGGGCAGCTCATTGAGGTTGAGTCAAAAAATAGTCGAGCCCTTCACGCCAGCCTTCAGGGCCGTGGTGAGCGGTGTGATAAACCTGCTGCTGATCGGTGCGGCTGAGGGTCACCGGCGTTTTACTGTAGCCTTTGATGACGACCGCATAATCCACCGCATCCAGCATCGGGGCGTCGTTTGGCCCATCCCCCAGTCCGATAGTGACGCGTGACTCGCCGGGAGAGTGTGCCAGCAGCCAGCGCAGGGCTTCGCCTTTGCCACTGCCTGCCGGCATCACATGCCAGAAACGGCCGCCCTGAGTGAGCGCCAGCCCTTCTGCATGCAGTGCCTCATGAAACCGGTCAAAGGCCTCATCGCTGTCGCGCCAGACCACCACTTCTGACGCATCCCGCTGACGGGAGAGGGCCGCATCCGCTTCACTCAGACCGGTCATGGCGGCCACCTCCGGATCGGAGAAGTCGTGAAATCCGGTGAAGCGGAAGTGGCTTTTCAGTCCAGCCAGACGCTCACAGAGCGCCTCATAGCTGAGGGCGCTATCAGGCAGACGAATCCGTTGCTGATCCAGGGTCTGCACCACGGCACCGTTTTCCGCAATAAAGGGGGAACCGGCGATGCCGAGCTTTTTCTGCAGCGGGACAATTTCAGCTGCGGTCTTGCTGGAGCAGATGACCAGCGGCACCGCATGCTCCCGGAGTGTGGTCAGCCATTCCGTAGCCGCATCCCAGCGATAGCTGTGATGGTCGAGCAGTGAACCATCCAAATCGGTAATTACCATTAAGGGGTGCTGAAGATCGGGCATGAACAGGCTCCTTTCATCACGTTCGCCGCTAAAGCAGCGATTTTTCAATATTATAGTTGAATATGGCGCACACTTTTTTTCCTGCCACACCGGCCAGAAATCCAGGATTATTCTTAAAAACAGGCCCGCAGGAAAGTGGGGGATGCAGGAATTGTGCAGGGCTAAGTGACTGTGCAGCGCGGTGTTTTTAACCTGTATCGCGTCAGCGTGAGTGGGGCGGTTGCAGAAACGTGCATATCTGATACTTGTTCAGTTCGGGCAATCAGGTATTCTGCAACGGTGTTAAGAATTCCCTGGTGTAACGAATTGAATTTTTACCCGGCTTCCATGCCGGGTATTTTTTTGAAATCGATTTCAGCGGTTAGCTTCACAGGCGCGACAGTCACTGATGTCGATCTCAAACGCCTCCCCCAGTTCGGCGCCGGAACGAAAAACCTGACCATCAATCTCGCGTCGTGGCGACGGTCCTGCTTCCATAGCGTCCCGTATCTCACCCGACGTTCTGGCCTGAATCGCCGCCAGTAATCCTTCCATATCTACTCTGAGTTCGGCTGGCTGCGCCGCGCTGTCGTGCTTTTCCTCTGTCATTTTCAGACTCCTGAGAGCAAACAGAACTGTAAGTATAGAAGGCGGCAGAGAAAGGCGAGGAAGGGTTAATCGCAGATCAAAAAAAGCCCGCAGAGTGCGGGCAAAATCCTTGTTATTGCAGGAATGCTGCGCTGCCGGGGGGGCGATGCAGCAGGGAGAGTGTAACGGTCAGGCGCGTAAGAAATCCTGCCGTGCACTGTTAAAGAATCGAAAAAGGGCATCCTTACTCAGATTTACCTGACTTTTCCTGTTAACAGAGCAGATTCAGCTATAGTTGAGAATAAAGCTGAATTTTTTCAATACCTAAAGGAATGGTTATGGACCTCTTAAGAATTATTATTGCTATCCTGCTGCCGCCACTGGGCGTGTTCATGCAGGTCGGGTTTGGCGGCGCGTTCTGGCTGAATATCCTGCTGACCCTCTGTGGCTACATCCCCGGCATTATCCATGCCGTATGGGTCATTGCCCGCCGCTAACGCGCTGCATCCCTCAGGTTCTTCGGTTAGACTGTACGCAGTAAATCATCAGGAGAACCGACATGAAGGTAAATGACCGCGTCAGCGTCAGAACGGATGGCGGCCCGCGTCGCGTGGGCACCATTCTGGCGATGGAGCCGTTCAACGAGGGCACAATGTTTCTGGTTGCGCTCGAAGATTATCCGCTGGGTATCTGGTTTTTTAATGAGACGCATCAGCCGGATGGGATCTTCGTTGAGCCTTACCACGACGCCTGAGCCTGACGCGCGTAAAAAAGCCGCCTTTCCGGCTCCCGGAGGCGGCTTTTTGCATAGAAGGGCCCTGAGCGCTGTCGCCCGCGACCCTGCTTAATGACTCAGAAGGTTTCCCAGTTTTCGTTGTTGCCAGCCAGTGCCGGGCGGGGCGCGACGGCTACCGTTTTAACCGGCGCAGCCGGACGGGAAGCCATCGCAGTGGCCGCCGGTGAAGCCTGCAGGCGGAAGGCGGCGACGGCCTGGGTCAGTTTACCCGCCTGATCCTCCAGTGACGCGGCGGCGGCTGTCGCTTCTTCCACCAGCGAGGCGTTCTGCTGAGTGACGTTATCCATCTCGGTCACCGCCTGGCTGACCTGCTGAATCCCGCGGCTCTGCTCATCGGAGGCGGCCGCAATCTCTGACATAATATCGGTCACCCGACGCACCGCCTCGACAATCTCACCCATCGTATTCCCGGCTGCGCCCACCTGCTGTGAACCGTCATTAATCAGTGCGACCGACTCGGCAATCAGGGACTCAATCTCTTTTGCCGCCTGCGCACTGCGCTGGGCCAGATTCCGCACTTCGCTGGCGACCACCGCAAAGCCGCGCCCCTGCTCACCGGCACGCGCCGCCTCGACGGCCGCGTTCAGCGCCAGGATGTTAGTCTGAAACGCAATGCTGTTGATGACGTTAGTGATCTCCGCAATCTTCTTCGAACTGCCGGAAATATTGGTCATGGTTTTCACCACACCGCTGACCAGCTCGCCGCCGCTGCGGGCCTTGCCGGAGGCATCGGCAGCCAGCTGACTGGCGTGATGCGCGTTCTCCGCATTCTGCTTCACGGTGGCGGTAAGCTCTTCCATGCTGGCCGCGGTCTGTTCCAGCGCGGCGGCCTGCTGCTCGGTGCGGGAAGAGAGGTCGGTGTTACCGGCGGAGATTTCGCTGGACCCCTGATAAATGGCGACAGCGCCTTCTCGCACCGTTCCGACCGTGGTGACCAGTGCCTGCTGCATCAGTTGCAGGTTATGGATCAGCGTACCGATTTCACTGCGCCCACAGGGCAGGGGAGCGGAGGTCAGATCGCCCTGCGCGATGCGTTCGATGCGTTCCACTGACTGCCGTAAAGGATTGATCACAATCCGCCGCAGGAAGACAAAGGTCAGCAGAACCAGTACCAGTGCGGCCACAAACGCGACGCCCATCGCAATAAAACCGATGCGTGACTGCGCATCGGCTTCAGCGGTAATGGCATTCGCCCGGTCGGTCCGGATTTTAATCGCCTTCAGCAGCACCTGATTATATTCATCATCCAGCTTGCGGGTGACATCCGTCTCCTGAGCAATGATCCCCTCAAAGCTGCCCTGCTTACCGGCATTGATCATCGGCAGCAGGCCTTTAGTAATGTAGTTATTGAAGCGTGCCTGCAGCGTGGCATCGAGTTCGGTATCAGAGGGCGACTTCACCTTACGCGCTTCATAGACCGCAAAGCCCTCTTTGGCCTGCTGGATACGTTTTTCGGCTGCCGCGACGTTCGCGCGAAACTCATCCATTTCGCCAATGCGGGCGGCCGCACCGGCCTGAATAATCGTCAGGCGTGCCGTACGCAGATGGTTTGAACTGTTGGCGAGCCCCATACGAACCTGAATTTCGTCGGTGGCATCATCGAGGGAGTGATTGCTTAAGGTAAGAAAGTAACTGGCGACGCCAATACAGAGTGCAAACAGCAGCAGAATGCCGCCGAAGATGAGGCTAAACAGCGGTACCAGGCGGAGATTCTGCCAGATGCCCGCGCTTTTTTGTCCATCATTATCTAATGCAGTGTTCATATCCTTGCTCTCTCAGGGCTGTTGTTATAAGGCTTAGCATCGGCAAATGAGAGTAAAGGCTTAAGGGTAAGAGTGAGACGTGGCTCCCAGTTCTGAGCAAAAAAAAACCGGCCCATCGGAGCCGGTTTTTCTGGTTTAACGATCAGCGGATATTAACGTAAATACCCGAGGTCACATTATCGGTTAAACGCACCACATGATAAATCACCTGTTTATTATGGGTTTTGATTTTGCGTTTAATATTACCTTTGTGTGACGATACCGTTTTGGCCTTAATTTGCATTTTATCTGAGATCTGAATGGTGTCATGACCTGACATCCACATTTTCAGCATGTTTGACTCGGTCTGGCTCAGCGTCAGCGGGTGAACATCCATGCCCGAAGAGATGCGCGCAGACTGGTTGAGTTTCTTCTGCAAATAGGTACTGAGTAAGGAATCCAGGGTCGACGTTTTCATCGATTTTGATGTAATAATCAGGTTCTTACGAACGTAGAGATATTCCTCAAAATGGATATTGCTAATCGCCATAAAGATAAAGAAGAGTGTATCAGGATGCTGCGTAATAATGCTGCGGATACGCTCACTGGAATCGGATTCATGAATGAAACAATCTTCATTAATAAATACGACACCAGGATTTAATTGCTCACATTTCTGCTGTAGTTGCTCAATGTCGGAGACAGAAGAGATATTTTTCTTCT
>NZ_VHIZ01000010.1 GCF_006494375.1 Pantoea anthophila | reverse complement strand
TCATATTTACCCAACTCTTTATAACCATCCCCAAATAACCAAATAGTCAGGTAAAAATGACCGTTTCTATCAGGTTTTGGAATGCCATATTTATCATTTAACATTTCCTTGTTTTTTAACCACCAGTTGATTTTTCCTTTATCAGTTGGCGGGAAGCTATTGACCAGAACATCACTGAAACCACTACTTCTGTGATGAACGGCTATTATATCCACGGGGCGCTGAGACAACCACAGCCAGTAGCTAAGTAGCACGCAGCCAGCCAGAAAGAACAGAGCGATAATTATCTTTTCTTTTAGTCTCATTTGCGCATTCCAGTAATTTCCAGAGTTGTTTCCACATTGGTCATGAATGGTTTGAAGCCAAACTGATTGTATCGCTGTAACACGAACCAGATACAGAAGAAATGAAACTGACTGAATTTTGTATTCAGAATATCATCACTATCCAGACCGAAGTGATCCTGAACTTTGTAATGTACCACTGCCCGGAAACGATTATTATTAATATGCAGTGATTTTATGGTGATGTGCGTTGCCCAGGTATCATGAACGGTGATACCCATGCCGTTAAAATTATCCTGGAATCTGTCGAATTTAGGCAATTTACCACCTGATATGGCTTCATACAGCTTTGCCTTTTCAGTAGATGGATAGATGCTATTTTGCCAGTCAATATTATCTTCAAGCGCTTTCTGCAATAATAGACGTGTACTGTTTCCCAGCGAGTTATCATTGATTATATGTTCTTTTAGAGCCTGGTTCAGCGACATATCATGGAAGGGCGTACCATTGCCGTTCTGCATGTGCGTGATCATCTTTTTGATCAGATGACTATAGGGCCCGTAAAAAGAAAATTTTCGGGATAATGAGCGGAACTCATCAAACAATAGAGCAGCACACTGCTGGCGGGTAATCTTTTCACCCTGGCCGCGCACATTGCAGCAAAACATGGATTGTGGACGATCCATTGAGGAACGCCGGGTAAGCGTCCAGGGATCAACCCGGTCAGAAATGTAATCCAGCCGGTACTGAGACTTTAGCTGTGCTTCGGTCAGATCGCCGCAGCGCATGTCTTTAGCGCCGTAATCGTCCATCCACTTTTGGGTTTTGAATATGGTGCAGGGAAAATGTAATGCAGCCATGATTTTACATTCCTTGTGTAATCATCCGTGGTGCTCTTGGCAGTAAATAATACGCTGTTAGAGGTCAGAGTGTAAACACCATATAGCCTCTGCCCTTCATTTTTACAGATGCACTTTCGAGGATATGAGCTGATTGATTCTGTATAACACGATAATTAGTAAAATCAGTAAATGATGAGCTTTTAATAAGATGAAGGCTGAAAATGTACGGCTTATGGGTATAGATGCAATGATAGTGAACATGAGCATCGCAGTAAGAAAACTTCGGTAACTGACCGCCAGTCTGCGCCATCTTCCATGGTGCGCTGAAGGGGTAATCTTCTTTTTACTCCTCTGATGATGACGGACTGGTAATCAACGCCTGCATGACAAGGCTGCATATTGCTGGCCTGATGCAGAACGTGAGGCTATCTTTAACTGATATGACCTGACCCTGTTTGAAGAATTGATTTTGCGAAGAACAGAACAACCGTATTCTCCACGTGGCCAAAGCGGGATTTCGTTTCGGGAACTCTTACTTTTCATCACCGGACTCCATTTTTTCAGGATTTTCAAACAATAAAACTTCATGAGGTGGCTAAAAGATTAGGATTTGATTAGTTGTATTTAGACTTTAGAGGACAGGTTGAGGGCCCAAAAAAGCCCACATGATTTGTGCCGTGCGGACTCTTAGGACTTCATTGGATGAATCTGGTAATCACCGAGCTGGCGGAATCTGTATTTATAACTTATCTTTATGAATATAAATAAAAAATCTGAATTAATTTTAAGTGCGTATACCAAAGCGTATACCAATTAGTTTTATTAAGACGTATATGGAGTAGGGCACAGCGTACTTCCTCAGATCAAAATTGTTTACCTAATGCACATTTAATGTTACTTGAAGTAGATCGCAACGCTGAAATTTTGTACCTTTGAAATTCATTCCCGATAACTGCTTACGTTGAGCAAAGCAGTGGATTTAGGTTAAGCCATGTTCTTTATGAGCAAAAGCAAGCATAGAACCGTTGGATACAAATCACAGCAAAAATAAGAAAACATTCCTTTCTTATTGAAAGGTAAAAATTAAATAAATCGAATAGGGGCGCGCCCGGAACTTGACATTTTGCACTTCCGGGAATTTTTTCCTGCGTGGTTCCGGCGATCGAACAGCCAAATGCCGCAATGTGCCTCAGCATAGGCCTACAGTACACTACATATATTGATGATGTCAGTTAAACATGATACCAGATGTAGGATTGTGGTTGCAGCAAACTGAGATGCGGGCCACTTGACAGAATGGCCGTAACATCCAGTTTAAGGGATGGAAGCCAGACATGGTAGAATTCCTATATACACAGATCTTGTTACCCAACTATTTAGCCCGGATGGCACTATGACAAAGCAAACCCTAGTAGAAAGATTTAAGGCGCTTGAGCAGGATTATGAAGCATTGCTTTCTACAAAATATATTGACCAAAATGTTCTCACTCACAAAATGGAAACTTATGTTGATTCTGGTAAATACAAAAACTGGATTGCCAGAGTAAAAAAGTTAATCGAGGACAGCTACGGAAAACAGTCAGACTATTATAACGACTTTAATACGGTAAGCAGTAGCTGGTCTACTAATTATAATACGCTGATAAGAAGTTATAAGCCGTTGTTTGATGCTGCGAGAGATGACCTTTCGCACTCCGCAGTCAGTGCTGATACATCTGTGGAGGGTTCAGCACTGGGTCTCGTATTGAATATTTTGAACAGGTTTCCGGCCTTTGTCCGTCAATTAAAGAGACGATATAATGGCCGTGCGCCGCTTGAAGTTAACGATGAGTATGACGTGCAGGATTTGGTTTATGCGCTGCTGACTTTGCACTTTAATGATATCAGAGCGGAAGAGTATACCCCCAGCTTTGCGGGCGCAGCTTCAAGACAGGACTTTCTTTTGAAAAAAGAAAAAATTGTGATCGAGGTGAAGAAAACCCGTGAATCACTGGGAGCCGGTAAGGTCGGCGGAGAGCTACTTATTGATATGGCCCGCTACCGCGCTCATCAGGACTGCGAAACGCTGATATTGTTTGTGTATGACCCTGATGGTTACATAAATAACCCTTTAGGTGTGAAAGCCGATTTGGAATCTGGAGATGCGGAAGGAAAGGTGAAAGTGGTTATTGCGCAGTTCTGACACAGTAAGTATCAATCTGAAAATTAAAGTTTGCCACAGTGCCAGTGGGTTGAAAATAACAAAAGTTGGCAGGCCCGAAACTGGAAAGAATACCTATTATTTCCAGTGTGGATTAAAGTAGCGCTGCATGATGTCAGGAATCAACGATATAATTGGTTTATAATGATTGACCTCTCTATATAGGCTGATGCGAATGAATAAGATATACCACTACACCGACCTGAACGGACTCAAGGGTATCGTTGAGAATCATTGTCTTTGGGCGACCAATGTACATTTCCTTAATGACGAAGAGGAAATGAATCATGGGATTACTGCTTTCGAAAATGCACTTAAACATCTGAATGAAGATCTGAGTGAAAAAAGCATCAGTATCTTAAGGAATACATTATATGGGCACCAGTTATTTCGGGGGAAACATAATTATAATATCTCATTCTGCCAGAACTCAGACCTGCTTAGTCAGTGGCGAGGCTACGCCGCATCGCAGGGGGTATGCCTGGAGTTTGACAGTGAAGAGTTAGAAAACTCCCTCGATTTTCGTGGTTCTAATATTTTATCTCAGAGAGTTTTTTATTCCAGCCCTGATTCTACTCTGGAAGCGAAAACGGAGATTCTAAATTTTTTACAGCAAGAGAAAATTATTGAGGAAAGTATAGGGAAGCCGCTTTTTGAATATGCAGGTGCTAATGAAATTATTAATAGATTAATACCGTTTTTCAAGCACGAGAGTTTTCGGGAAGAAAGCGAATACCGGATTATCATACAACCGGATGTAAACTCAGCACCGGTTAAGTTCAGGGTAAATCAGCACGGTCTCATTCCTTATCTTGAAGTAAAGGCAAGCACAGATAACGCTACTAACGGACGCCTGCCCTTAAAAAGCGTAAAGATCGGCCCCTGTAAAAACCGGGCGTTCATGAAGCAAGGTATTGAGTTTCTTCTTCATTACAATGGATACATAAAAACAAAAATTTCTTACACTAGTGCGCCTTTCCGTGCTTGACCAAAAGTTAAACTTATTAGACAGGATGACTGTAACGTCCAGTGATTAGAAATAAATGCAGATCCGCTTACGACACATAGCGAAACAAATAGATCATTCGCTCGTTAAGAAGGGGGAACGCCTAGAAAAAGATTTTACAGAAAACCCTTCACACTATTCACTCTGCGATTTTATATATATATCAGATGATTACCCGATGAATGTTAGGTGTAGGGTGAAGGATATTATTCATCACCGGTGAAGTTCAGGCATAAAAAAACCGGCTTTCGCCGGTTACAATAGTCATGCTGCTGGAGGGGCATCGCACTTCGGCAGCCAGTCGGTGCTGCTTTCTTCCGTCAGGTCAAGGTTGGTCTGCACCCCAAGTTTTGTCCGGCGCTTCATGTAGTGTTGTCCGTACTCCCGCATAATACTTTCCAGCGACAGGCCGAACATCTTCATGCTGAGCGGATTTTTGTAGCCGTTGGCCTCCATATAGGCCAGATAGGCGTGATAGAGGTAACGCCTGGGCTGAAGCGGCCTGATGCTGGCGTTACCCATATAGAGTGCATTTGGCTCGGGCGTGGTGAACAGGTAGCCGCAGAAGTCGACCATCGGATCTGCATCGCGCTTGATGCGCATTGCCTCGTCAGAATTCTGCTGCGACTGAAGCAGCGACCGGGCCTGCTGCGGCTGGCTGAACTGCTGCATCAGCTGGCGCACGATAACGGCCAGCTCTCCGCTGATTTTTTCCTTCAGCTGCGGGTCGCGCTCGTCTGCCGGGATAATCTCCGGGAAGTGCAGTATCACCCGGCGGCGCGACACGCCCCCGCTGCGGTCGGTGAAGCGCATCGGGTTGTTGTTCACCGCCAGAATCACCGCCGGAATGTGCGTTGAGTAGGCGTCGCGGTACTTCGGGTCCACGGAAACCGCATCGCCGCCGGTAATCGCCTTGATGCCCGCGCCGTCGCCGCTCCACTTTTCCTGGTCAGGCAGGATAATCAGCGAATAGCCAATTACCGCCGCGCGTTCGCGCGACGACTCCAGCGTTTCGATGGTCGCGGAGGTGGTGTTGTCCGTTCCGGCCAGCATGGTGGCGATTTCCGCCATAATGCTCTTGCCGCTGCCGCCGGGACCAGTGACCTCCAGAAACAGCTGCCAGTCATAGCGGTTCGCCAGCACCATAAACAGCGCGGCCAGAATGATGTCACGCTTGGCCGGGTCCCGTCCGGCGGCGCGGTCCAGCCACTGCCAGAAGTGCGGCGCATGGTCTGCCAGCGTTTCTCCCTGAACGGGATTCGTGTAGTCCACCTCGCTGACCGTGCGCAGCCAGAAGTCTTTACTATGCGGGCTGAAGCCGCCGGTGCGGGTATCCAGTACGCCGTTACGGAATCCAATCAGGCGGCGCGCCGGGTCGGCCTGCTGCGGCAGCATCAGCTTCAGCGTCTCCACCACGCCCGAAATCTTGCCCGCCGAAAACGGCGCGCGCAGGCGCTGGAACAGCTTCGCCACGTCCCGCTCAAACTGCTTACCGGAAATTACCTTCCATGCGCCGGAACGGTAACGTGACAGAATTTCTCCGCTGGCGTCCACGGCCAGCGCGCTGCGGTAGTGCTCCGCCACGCGCTCCGCCTTCTCACTGGCGCTCATGGCCGAAAATTCCGCCTCGCTCATCACGTCGAACGGACTGGCGGCGGGCGGCATGGCGGCTTCGGCCAGCGCCCGCCGGGTGTTCTCATCACCGTGCTGCATGAAGGCGTCATTCCAGTCACCGAACACCGGCGGCAGGGCCACGGCGGCGCGACTGGCTTCGGCTGCCTGCTTTGCTTTAGCCTGGCCGTCGCCGTTAAGGTCGCGGTCGGCGGCAATCAGCAGCGGCAGCGCGGCGTGCTTTTCACGGGCAAGGCCAGCCAGAGAAAGGAGGTTGACGGACGACAGGGCAATCCACACCTCATCCCCGGTCAGGTTGTGCACCGTCAGGCCGGTGGCGTAGCCCTCCGTCAGCCAGATACGCGCTGCCGGTTTACCGGTGCTGAGAACGTGGCATGCGCCTTTTACCTGGCCGCCCTTCAGCGTGCGCTTTTCGCCCGCGGCGTTAACCAGCTGCACGTTCACCAGCTGGCCGCCCGTATCGTGCAGGGGAACGAGCAAATCACCGGCACGATAGACAGTGAGCGCGACTTTCAGCGGCTTTGCCAGCGTCAGGCAGGACTGCTCCGGCCAGCCTTTACGGGACAGGTAGGCGTTGCCGGTTGCCTGCTGCGCGGTGCTGACCAGCTGCCGGGCCTGCTTCGAGGCGGCGGCGCGTGCGGCTTCGTTATTTTCGCCCGCGCTGGCGACAGGCGTGCTGTCCATCGGTGACAGGCTGCCGGTCAGGCCGTTTACCCGCGCGGCGGCTTCGGTCAGGCTCAGTGAGAGGGCCTTTTTCACCAGGTCCATGCCGTCACCGGCACCGCACTGATTACAAATCCACGTGCCGCGTCCCTCCTGGTCGTCAAAGCGGAAGCGGTCGGTTCCGCCGCATACCGGGCAGGAGGTATGGCGGTTCTTTACCACCTTCACGCCCAGCGCGGGCAGGATGCGGGGCCACTGGCCCCGCGCGGCTTTTGCCGCGTCTGATACGGTCATTTTCATTGTTCTTTTCTCCCTCAGTGCAGCACCGGCGCGTCTTTGAGACGCCCGCAGAGTTCATCCATCACCACCTGCCCCAGAAAGCTCAGGCACGGGGCCGATTTCAGCGGCCCGGCGGCCAGCAGGTCGTCGAGCAGCGCGCAGGCAATTTCCTGACCGCGCTGGCGTCCGTGCTGGCGCAGATAAAAGCCTTCCAGCTCGGTTTCAATGGCGTGTTCAAGGCGCGCCAGCGTCAGGCCGGGGTAGCGCTTCTGTTCGCGGCAGACAGTCAGCCAGGCGCAGGCCACCGCGCGGCGTGAAAGCGCGGACCGCAGTTCGGGGGAAAGGGTACGTGTGCTCATGGCTCAACCTCCCCGTTCATCCAGCCGTCCTGACAGCGGTTTACCACTCCGTCCAGTTGCTCGGTGATGAGGAAAATCAGTGAGTTCAGCTGCGCCTGCTGTGTGGCCGGTGGCTGTTCGTGGCACTCCTGAAGCAGGGTCATGTCGCTGATAAAGCGCCCGGCGTTGCGCAGGTGTTCAAGGCGTAGCAGGTCGGCGTGGGAAATGGTGGCGTGATTCATGCGTGCACCTCCCGGACCGGCAGGCGGGCAGCAAGGGACAGTACGTAATCGCGGGCCAGCGGCAGGCGGGCGGCGCGTTCGTCAGCGGCAACGGTGCGGAGCATGTGGATACGCTGCTGGCGCTCGGTACGATGCACGGCGGCAAAGACGAAAACAAACTGAGGGTATGGGGAATTAAGGACGGTAGCCATGATGGCAGTCTCCAATGTTAGTAGCTTACAGCCACCACCGGAAACGCCAATTTCACTGGTGGTAGCCCAGACGGGGTTGGCGTAACCGGCAACATTGGAAACCGGCGCTTCGTGAGAAGCCCCCGCCTGAGCCACCATTACGCGGTAGGTACGACAGATACAGAACCGTCGCCCGAAAAATGGGTGCATCAGGGCACAGACACAAAAAAAGACGCAAGGCGCGTCTGGTGTCGCCAACGTTGTATTCAGGACGCCAATCCCGGCTGCCGATTTTGCGACAGCGTAAAGACTGTACCAGGGAATGGCCCCGGCGTGCAAGCCGGGGAACAAAGGAAAATGCAGCATGGCGGAAAATCTCAAGAGTTGGTGGAGATCATGCTGCACGTTCCTGACCGCGTGCGGCGATGCGTGCATTCATCCATGCGCTGACCTCGCTGGCAAGCCACGCGACGTTCTTGCCGCCAAGCGATACCTGCGCCGGAAAAGCACTGCGGCTGATGAGGTCATAGATGGTTGAGCGGGACAGGCCGCAGACGTGGATCACTTCCGGCAGGCGCATAAAGCGTTCCTGGACCGGGAATGATACCGGCATGGCAGGGGCCGCCGGGGCGGATGAATGAGCGTTTAAAGTCGAGTGCATGAGCTACCTCTTAGGTGTCCGTGAAGCGCCGCACAGGTGTGTACGGCATCGGGTAGCTCTTTATTTTGCGAATATTTTTGCCGGTGACAACAACAGAAATCTGTCTGACCGGACGCATAAAAACCACACAAAAAATACGTGTACGTGAATAGCACCAGACTGCACCAAAAAGTACTGATAAGGTTTTATCCAATAATTTTAGGTCCAATATAAGGAAGCCTTTAAAACCAATCGTTCTAAAAAATTAATAAGGCCAAAACCTGCTGATGAACGATGGTGAACAGAGGGTGAAGGATTACTTTTTCGCTCTTCACCTCTTAATTTACTGTATTTACTATTTTTTTCTCTCTGGTGAAGAATAGTGAAGGATTTATATAAAACTGAAAGCTGATAACAGGCTTCAGTGAGACCTTTTCCTGGCTCGCCAGAAGTAATGCTTTTGTCTGGTCCGTCATACAACGCCCTCTGGTAGAAGCCGCTGTGCCAGACCCGGCACAATTGACTTACTGAAACCAGCCGACAGGAAACGAGATGGCCCTGAAATGTCCCGAATGTGGTCAGGTAGCCCACACCCGCACCAGCGCTTATGAAGCGCCCTCCGTAAAGCGTACCTGGTACCAGTGCCAGAACCTCGACTGCTCCTGCACCTTCACTGCGCTGGAGAGCGTCGAGAAAATCATCATGAAGCCCCACAGGCCCGCATTAGTAGAGCCGGAACGGCAGAATGATGTGCCGGTTCGCCAGCCGCAGACGCTGGGCCGCTATGGTTCAGCCAGCGCCCGCAAAGACCGCCACGCACAGCCCTGACAGAGAGGAAAAACAGCATGACACAGCAGCAGATGACCGACGAACAGGTTCAGGCCGCCGGTAACCGTATCGGTACGGCGCAGGCCAGAGCACAGCGCCCACTTAAGGAAGCCGGATGGCTCCTCCGGTTACCCGAGGCCGATGTTATCAGCCACACCACCGAGCTGGTAAAGGGGCTGTCCTCTGAGTGGCGGTTGCGTATTGAAGACCTCAATACAAAGATGCTGGCCTGGCTGGAGGCAAGACGGGCCGAGAACGCCGCCGGTGAGAACCTCAGCGAGCTGCGCCAGCGTAAAGCCGAAATGGAGCAGGCAAGCCGGGACAATCGGGCACGCTTCCGTGAACTACTGGGACAGAATGGCGGCAGCGTCACGCCGGAGATAAAGGCGCTGCGGGCGGAGTATCTGGAGCAGCAGGAAACGGCATCAGACCTTGCCGGGCTGATTGCCGAAAAGGAAAAGCAGCTGCCGGTTCTGGCCGACGTGACGGGGCGCAAAGCTAATGCTTATGTCTTCTGTCATGAGGGCATCACGGATGAGCGCATTGATACGCTTATTGATGACTTCTTTATCATTCACGGCGCAGAGCTGAGCAGCCTGCTCAGGATGAAGTACAGCCAGTTTGAACGGAACGGCTCAACGCATGCACCGGGAGTTATCGAAGGCGCGAACGATGCCGACACGCTGTACCGCGTATATGTCCAGAACCTCATTAACCGATGGACGAGCGTAAATCAGCCGCTGATGTTCCGTGATGACGTGCTGAGCGTGAGCGGTGCGCATCCTTTCCGGGGAGCCAGAACCGACCGCCGCAAGCGTAAACTTTTCTGAGCCGCAGACTCAGGAACTCACCGAAGCCCGGCCCGTGCCGGGCTTTTTTACGTCCATTGCGTGAGTGCATGTCTATGCTGCATGAAAACGCATGAGTCTCCGGCACTCGGGAACGGCAGGCAAGGCCAGCAGCGGCGCGGCTCAGAGCCAATCATGCAGGTGCATGAAAACCGCTGCATAAAGCGGGCAGGCGTGGCGGGGCTACGAGAGCGCGCAATGAGCTTTTGCACTCGAGCTTAAAGTCCTGCGAGAATATCTTGCTATCTAATACATAAGATCTTGTGATCAATTCACCTTTGCTATAGAAAGTAGGAATACTCTCATTTTTGAAACTATTGTAAAGGAGTGTTTCATGCGTTTTTCAGAAGCTTTTGGAGTCGAAGGCAGACAAGTATCATTAGATTTCATTGATATACCTCTACATACAGATTTGAGGTTTTTTTTAGATCCAACGTCTATAAAGGCTCTGAAATCCCATTGGGGAGGTGATTTAGTAACTGCGTTACAGAGCTATTTTGCAGACATAATGGCATCTATAAAGAATTCCGATCTGAAAAAAGCTGCTTATTTATTATCATCGCTTAGAGAATCTAATGCGTTTCATTTGGGGTATTCAACAAAAGAATCATCGGGAACCGCTCTTGGTGATAAAACTGCTGAATATATTTTAGAATCACTCAAAAGTAGTGAGGCAGCGAAATCGGGGTTATTAACAGACCTCGAAGATACAGCTTTAACTATTCCTGGTATTGGATCTGATCGAATATCTGATTCAGTTTGCAATATTATAAAAATTTTTTTAATAAAATACACAAAGGATATTTGCGATTTTTACTGCATTAAGACGGAAGAAATCACAGGTATTAAGGTTTGGGATGAGGCTACAGGGAGGTGGCATAAAAAAAGCTTCCAGCTCCCCGTTTATGAAAATGAAGAGATAATTCTTATACCTAAGATACTTGCACGTGAAGAAATGATGTATTCACACCGAAAATTTTATAGCCGTCATATCATCCCTGAAATGAAAAAGGAGTTTTTAAACTCTGGTTCAGCATTAGTTAAAGTGTTAAGAGGGAAGGAGGTTGTTACTACTAAGAGTATTATTGAAGAATACGGTCAGACTAAAGGATTTATAGAAACACAGCTTGTGAAATTTCCTGACTCGTTGAAAGAATATAAAGATAGCTTTAAAAGCAATCCTCCTAATCCACTTGCTCATAGCGAGTTAGATAAGGATAAAGATCCAGTAA
>NZ_VHIZ01000009.1 GCF_006494375.1 Pantoea anthophila | reverse complement strand
CACAGATGAGCATAAAATCTTAGCAATTGCAGTCGAATCTAAACTGAAACTAAAGTAAAAAGCACAAAATATCATTTTATCCTTTCTATTCACTGATTAAGAGAGCAATCTCTTTCAGATTTCACTCTTCCTGTTTGAAGTCAACAAGTAAACGCACCTCAGGTAAATATACAATTTGTATTGATAAAACAAAATACAATATGTATCCTACCTTCATTCTGAACGGCACAGCATATTGTCGGGCGGGAGGAGTGCAGGAGCACGAGATCCCGAAGTGGCAAAACCCACCATCCTCTCAGCAAACGAGATGGCACTACATAGCGCCATTTCCTTTGTTGATGGAGGTTCTAATGAAAAAGCACAGTGTAACGTGTCCGGTTTGCGGTCTCAGGTTTGACCCGCGGGCACCTCTGGTGCACATAAACAGATATCATAAGCCAGCAACGCGCAGTGAGTTAGTCCTGATCCGCGACGCGCGTCGTTGTTGCTTCGGGAAGAGCAAACCTCACAAAAATAAATCTCCCCTGCTCACTCTGTCCCATCACTGATGCACATAAATCTTTTACGCATCTTAAAACGAGGTGTCTGCGCGAAAGGATTTATGAATTTATTCAGAACTCTGAATCTGAACTCCCCTATAACATCACCGTCAGGCCTGACCTGACACCAGGGAATTAAGAAAGTAGTGGCACCCTGATCCAAAACTAAAAGTCGTTATCAACAAACGCAGTGCCTGCAACCTTCCCGCCCAGTGCGGGATTTTTTTCGGCTTTATGCTGAAAAGCAGTGCCTCTGCGGCTTCATACCCCCTTTCCACTCTGCCTGAAGGGCAACTTCACCTGAGGAGTAAACATGTTATATCGCGAAGCAGCAGTGCGTATCAGTCAGACCGTCATGATGATAGCCCGGGAACTTGAAGAGTCGACTGGCCAGATGGTTCATTATCAAAAGGAGGGGAAAGTCACTGAAGAACAGGCTGGCACCCACCTACATAAAGTCAATGTCATCCTTGAGATCCTGTACACCGAACTTCTTGATCCTGTCATTGCTGAATATCCTGATTTAGGCTCCAGATGCAGTATCTGTGAGCGCTGTGAAGAAGGCTCCGAAAATAGTTCTGAGTAACTTCATAACCGCTCGACTGGCAGGCCAGCATATTCACATGACCTGCTTATTTCGGTTTTCTGATTATCTTTTCCTGACGGTTTCCAGCTAAACCAGACTCAACCCGCCTCGGCGGGTTTTTTTATTTCTTTTTATCCGGAGTACATCATGACCAAAAACAGATCCACGGAAGCTCTTACACACAAGGAGATGCAGCGGCTCGCATTGATCCATATACACGCCTATCTGAGTGCCAGCCAGTGTAAGTCCCGGACTGACGTGCTTGAGGCGCTGACGCAATGGCAAAAGGTGGGGGCTGACTTAGCGGACTTCGTTCGTCATACCCGCATCATCATTATTCATTGATACAAACATGTCCTGCGGGACAGGTGACCATCACCTGCTTGCAGGGAAGTTATCTTTTCAGGAGGTTCATTATGAAAAACCGGGAAGCAGCAGAGCATATCACTGACACTTTGCTGGCACTGGCAAAACTTGTCACAACCTCAGTGACGAAAATCGATGGTATGAACAGCGAGGGTAAAGTCAGTTCTGATGAGGCCGCGCTATATCGTCAAAGCGTCATGGGTCCGCTGGATGAAATGCTCAGGGCAAATCTGTCGGGCATCTTTGAACTGTACCCTGAGCTGCGCCACAAATGCCCCTGCTGCGCATACCCGCCTGAAGAAGGGGTGAATGACTGAACGCAACTCATGTTATCTGACACGACCGCCCGATGAGGCGGTTTTTTTGCATCAGGAGGCATCGTATGCGTTACCACACGCAAACTGACCGGTTCATTTTTAACCTGAATTCCTTAAGACGGCGTAAGCATTTCATGAAAAGCTTTCATCGGGCTTTTGCGCAGCAATTGGCCACAGTCTGCGCGCTGATATGAGGTGAGACTGATGTCAAAACCTCACGCACCTGAACGGATAAGACAGCGTGCTGAACGAATAAAAGAGCATTGGCGTACCGGCAAAATCCATGCGAGACGAACCTATCGTGGGCAGTACCTGACTTTGCGGGTAACCCCTCAGTGGCGGCTGTTATCCAGAGACAAGGGGCAGAGCTGGGAATTACTCAGCCATGCAGACTATGACAATCAGATATAGCCCGGCGGTTAGCCGCATTGCTCTGCCGGGAAAGACAGCGTCGATACGCCGAAAATGCTAAAGAGCAACAGCATCTTCATGATGCCCATCACTGGAAATGCCTGTATGCGGGATTGTTGTTCAGTTCTGCACAGGCAGTACCCGGATGATACCCGGTGCGGATCAGTGGCCTGACAATTGATGTCGATATCAGTTAGTTTTCACTAACAGGAGATTCAGAAATGAAAATCCAGTACATCGCGACGCCCGCAGAAGCGACGCTTCATATCCGGACCTGTGTTTTTCGTGCATTTTTCCATGAACGTGTGGTCAGGGCTGCAGTCACTGCCGCGCCTGATGCCCGGGTTACTCACACGGGCACGTTTGTTATTCATACGCGGATAGCTGGAGACCCGGTTGAAATCCTAAAGGCGACCCGCGAGGCCCGCCGTGAAGAAGAAGAGTAAATGCTGGGTCTGATGCCGTCATACCCGGATACACTGACACCTGAGTAAACACGTCATCCCTGCCCCTCATCGTACTGCCGGGCTTATCAGAACCGGAACAGGTTAACTGACTATTTAAAGGATCATTTCCCATGATGCAACCAGACATCAGGGGCGATGCTGCTTTTGCTCGCCCTTTTAATGCCATTCGTGATATCGAGTTTACGCCTGAAAATATCGTTAACGGTGCCAGCTTTTCGTCGCCCTCATCCCCGGCATTGCCACCCCAGCCACCACTGCCCGTGATGCAGGTGGTCTTTGACCGGTTTGTCGGCATTCTTCTTCAGGAGGGGAAGCCATGACCACGCCCTTTGCATTGCTGGAACGTCACAAAGATTACCTGGATGACCGGGAGCAGGACGCCATCATGAAAGAACAGTGGATCGATGACGAAGCCCAGCGGCTCCTGTCCTGTTTTCCTGACCACCTTCACCTGTTCCGCCACTGGAACCTTCATCCTGATGCGATGAAGTGCTGTGCCCATCCGGAAGCCGGTGAGGAATACATCAGCTTTATCACGAATCTTGCCTATCTGCAGGCGGCCCGTAATTACGACCTGCAGGTGCTGCTTGGCTGGGAGGCGGCGGAATGAAACCGGGTATTTATCACGACCTCAGCAATGAAGCTTATCACGCCGGGCCGGGCGTCAGTAAATCACAGCTGGATGACATTGCCCTCAATCCGGCAGTTTATCTCTGGCGTAAATATGCCCCCGTCGATGAAGCGAAGACGGTCGCACTGGAAATGGGAAGTGCCCTTCACTGCCTGCTTCTGGAGCCGGACAGGTTCGACAGCAGATATGTTGTGGCACCGAATTTCAACCGGCGCACCACGGAAGGAAAAATCAGCGAACAGGCTTATCTTCGTGACTGTGCGGGACTCGGCCTGATCGTACTGGACGCAGATCAAAGCCGGAAGCTACAGCTGATGCGTGAGAGCGTCTTCGCGCATCCCGCTGCACGCTGTCTACTGGAAGCCGATGGGCACTGTGAAGCCTCGATTTACTGGAATGATGACGAAACCGGTGAGCTTTGTCGCATCCGGCCCGATAAATTCCTGACCACGCAGCCGGTTATTGCGGATATAAAAAAAGTCGCGGACATGGCGCGGTTCGCGCGTCATGTCGAAGAATTTCGCTATCACGTTCAGGACGCCTGTTATCGCGAAGGTTTCAGTGCGCATTTCGGGGAATATCCGCAATTCGTGTTTATCGCGGTCAGTGAAAACATCGACTGCGGTCGGTACCCGGTGCGTACGTTCCAGCTGCACGCAGCAGATGTTAAGACTGGCTACCAGCTCTTTCGCCGTGATCTGAACACTTACCATCATTGCCGTCTCAGCAACAACTGGGGCGGCGTCGAAGAACTCAGGCGTCCGGCCTGGGCACGCAAACAGGATAATTTGTTATGAGCAGACAACTCACCACACCAGAAACTACCCCAAACACCGCGGCGATATTCAGTCCTGACACGCTGGATAAGCTGATCCGCCTTGCCGAAATTATGGCAAACAGCCGAGTCACCGTTCCCGCTCATCTGGCCGGCAATGCGTCAGACTGTCTCGCCGTGGCAATGCAGGCACTGCAGTGGCAAATGAATCCCTTTGCCGTAGCACAGAAGACGTACATGGTCAGCGGCGTACTGGGCTACGAAGCACAACTGGTCAATGCTGTCATCACGACAATGGCACCGACGCGCGATCGCCTTCAATACGAATGGTTTGGTCCCTGGGAGAACGTCATTGGCAAATTTACCGAAAAAACCTCCGGTAAGGGGAATAAGTACGCGGCGCCTGACTGGACACTCAACGATGAATCAGGATGCGGTGTCCGCGTCTGGGCAACGATGAAGAATGAGGCGAAGCCGCGAATTCTGGAGTTGCTGTTGTCACAGGCGCAGGTAAGAAACTCCACACTCTGGGCAAGCGATCCTAAACAGCAACTGGCTTATCTGGCTGTCAAACGCTGGGCCCGCCTGCATTGTCCAGATGTCATTCTGGGCGTTTATACACCTGATGAACTTGAGACGGTTCGCCCTGTTGAACACAATATTATGCCTGCAACCCCGGGGGATGATTTGAACGCGCTTATTAACAGCCAGGCGCTTACTTTGCCGTGCGGGCAGGAGAACTCCGCGAAAGCCTCTCCTGCCGTGTCAGAGGAAGATATCCCGGCCAGGGAGGGAGACATTGCCAGCCATGATGGCTGTCCGGGCAGCAAGCGGCTGGCTGAACGAACACCTGAAGAGCTGCTGACTGATTTTTCCGGCGCTGCCCTGAATGAGGTCACTCTGCCAGGCCTCGACAAATGCTATCGATACGCTGCTCTCAAGCTTGCTAACCATCCTGATTTGCTCAGTAAAGCAACGGATGTTTTTCTGGTCCGCAAAGCAGAGCTTGTGGAAGCGCAGGCAAAAAGCACCCCCTGACCCTGGTCATTAAGAGGCGATTATGAACCCGTCCGTCAGCATGGCAAAGATAAACCGAAATGATCGTTACAATTCTGTCGCTGAATCAGCCGCCAGAGCTGAGCGTTCTGGCCAGTACGAACAGGCGAGTAAACTCTGGCGTAAGGCCATAAAGCTCGCCAGAAAGGAAATCAACGCATGCTGGTCTGCGCATCGCGCGGAATTATGTAAAAGTATAATTCGTAATGGTTGGTCTTGAAATTTTCAAAAAAAAAGGAGCCCCCTGCACACATTCAAAGACATACGATTATTCATTTTTCTGACTTCACGAAACAAATTCACGATGCTAATTTACTTGTCATCAGACCTGACCAGAATTACTAACCGTTTTGAATATAAACGTCAATGCACACACACTCGCCTGATCGGAGCCAGAATGAAAGGGAAGCTATTGAGTTATATTGACAACCGACTGAATCATCATTGTTCTGACCCGGTTGAGCAAATGGTGTATTTCATCGCGCGGTTATCCCTGACCGCCTCACCTGTTTCATGGACTGTAAAACATGCAGAGAGTAAAGCAGATAAGCCTTTCCTGACTTATGACGAAGCCCGGGACTATATTGAGCAAAATGGTGAAAGTGGGGATTACATTGCGCCCCTGTTTGCAACCCTGAAGACGGATATTCTTGGTGAAGATGTACAATATTTTCTTCTCACCTCGTCTTCTGAATAATGTGATTAACGTTTTAAAACAATCTTTCTAAAGCTAATAAATCATTCTATACTGAAAAATAGATAACACTTATTAGTTCCACTTACAGGCAGGCATCAATGGTCAATTCAATTAATACGGGTTTCATACTGGCAGCGTTTATCTACACCATTAACCTCGCCAGAGCAGAGTAAATATCTATTCAAAATAAATTCCAGCCTTTATCGGTAATAACCGGCGATCAAAAACCACTTATCACCGCGATCTTGGCCTACGGCCATGCTTTTAACCTGCAAAAATAACGTGTTAATCAGTCTGTTATCCTTCATAAATGCAAGATGCATTCTCCGCAGGAAGCGATTAGAAATAATTCAGGCAGATTATACAGTATTGTTGCAGGAGCCGGGTGATAGCACTCGTTGCATCGGTGGGGTGTATGAAAATAGCTTACAGACCCAGAACGTGTCCTTTCTGCAATTTCTGGGGACCACGAAAGCGTCCTGACAGGAAGTTTTCCTGCGACATGTGTGGGCTTGAATGGAAGCCTGAGCAGGATAAGCGCGACAAAGATAAACAATGAGACCCCGCCTTTGCGGGGTTTTTTTATGGACCGAAAACCGGAGGTAAATCATGGCTAAGCTGCTTACCCTGACTGAGTGGGCGAGCGAGACCTATTCTCAGCCACCTTCCCTGTCCACTCTTCGCCGCTGGGCACGCGAAGGGCGAATTTACCCGTGCCCGGAGTTACACGGCAAAGAGTACCGGCTTCATCCGGAAGCGGTGTATCTCAACCCCCGTAAACGCGTCAGAAATCCGAACGCCCATTCGCATAGTCTTATCGGGCGTAATCTGCTGATGGAAAAGTGACATATGATTAAAAGGCCTGAATCTTATGATGCCAATCTCCCCCGCAATCTGACCTACCGCCGCACCCGCAAGACGTACCACTGGCGCAATCCTCACACCGGAAAAGAGTATTCACTGGGTAATGTTTCACGCCGGGAAGCGATTGCTCAGGCTATTGAAGCCAACCATTATCTGGACCGGGATTATGTTCCCTCCGCCCTTCTGAATAAATTACAGGCGCGGCCCGTTATGACAGTGTCTGAATGGCTTTCATCCTATGAGGCAATCCTTGTCAGGCGCAACGTAAAACCGGTCACCCTTCGGCTGCGTAAATACCAGCTGAACGCAATCCGGAAATCTTTGGGTGACCTGGCGATGAATGCAGTCACGACCCGCGATATTGCCCTGTTTCTGGATGTCTATGTCACCGAAAATAAACAGACAATGGCAGTCATTCTGCGCAGTGTCCTGAATGATGTGTTTCGTGAGGCGATTGTGGCGGGGGTGATTGAAAGGAATCCGGTTGAACCCACACGGGCAAAACAGCCCAGGGTTCAGAGGAGCCGGCTTTCAGTTGAGCAGTTCCGGATGCTGCTAGAGGCCGTACCTGAATCCGAACCCTGGTTTTACCGGGCACTGCTGGTCGCTGTGGTTACTGCTCAGCGCCGGGAGGATATTACCCGCATGAGGTTCACCGACGTTCGTGATGGCAGACTGTTCATCACACAGAGTAAGAAAGGCAGTAAGTTAGCCATCCCCGTTGATCTGGCGCTGCCCGATATCGGCATGACACTGAACGACGTGATTGAGTTATGCCGGCGGAATAATCCTTCACCGCATTTTATCTATTCCGCTACACGACGTCATGGACGCAGGCCCGGCCCGGTTCGCCCGGAAAACCTGACGCAGGCATTCACGCGCACGCGGGCCCGTTGCGGTCTGGACGCCTTGCCAAACCCGCCAACCTTTCACGAAATCCGCAGCCTGTCCGGAAGATTATATGAGGCACATTACGGTCAGGCATTTACACAGCGGCTGTTGGGCCACAGGAATCTCACCATGACTCAGAAGTACCTGGACTCCCGTGGCGATGCGTACGTACTGGTATGATGTATCTGTAATTTCGGACAAATTTCGGACATTTTCGGACGGGCTGTAATTTGCCTTTTCAACTCATGAGGTTAAGGATATGCTATATACGAAACATATACGTTTTATATAGGATTAGCATGGGTATCGTTAAAATCTCGGATTTGATGCATGAGAATCTGCGCATCGCCAGTCAGGCGATGAGCCGCTCCATCAATGCACAGGCTGAACACTGGCTTAAAATCGGCATGCTGGCGGAACTCTATCCCCAGCAGACCCAACACCAACTGGCGCAGATGCTGATCCGGCTGGAGGTGGAAGGCCGCACCGATATCCGGAATATGCTTCCTGAAGAGATCCTCGCCACACAAGGAGATGTGTCATGAACAGCGTTAAAATTCATACCGCAGCAGAAATCGAGATGGCCCGGGCAGCGGGACAGGCTGCCGCGCAGGTGCTGGCCATGATCACGCCACACGTCCGGCCTGGCATCACCACCGAAGAGCTGGATGATATCTGTCACGACTTTATTGTGAACGAACTGAAGGTGACGCCCGCCAACATCGGCTATCAAGGCTATACCCGCACTACCTGCACCTCCGTCAATCATGTGGTCTGCCACGGTATCCCGGCCGGGAAAAAGCTCAAGGATGGCGATATCGTTAATATCGATGTAGCAGTCATCAAGGATGGCTGGTACGGCGACACCAGCCGCATGTACTTTGTCGGCACGCCATCAGTCCGGGCGAAACGGCTGGTTGAGATCACCTATCAGTCGCTGGTGGCCGGGATCAAAACGGTCCGTCCGGGCGCAACGCTGGGCGATGTCGGCGCCGCAATACAGCGTGTGGCAGAAGCGGCTGGTTTCTCCGTGGTGCGTGAATATTGCGGTCACGGGGTGGGCGAGATTTACCACACCGAACCGCAGGTGCTGCACTACGGCACGCCGGGCCAGGGTATGCCACTCAAGGCGGGCATGATCTTCACCATCGAACCGATGATCAATGCCGGTAAAGCGGGCACCAGCGTGCTGTCTGATGGCTGGACGGTGGTGACGAAAGATCGTTCACTCTCGGCGCAGTGGGAGCACACGGTCGCCGTGACGGAAAGCGGCTTCGATCTGCTGACGCCTTGGCCGGAAGGCACCGGTGATTACCCGGCAATTTAATCCAGTGGCCTGAGAGTGTCTCAGGCTCTGGACTTTTTCAGTCGCGTACTTCACTGAGTGTGTTGAGGGAGGAAGCCCGCCAGACATGCACATCATTGCGTCCGGCGCGCTTCACCTGATAAAGCGCCTCATCAGCGCGTCGCAGCCATTCATGAATCGAAGCCGCTTCGCGCGCTGAAGCAATCCCGATACTCACCGAACTCTGAAAAGTGGACGAAGCAGGCAACCGCAGCAAGGTAATGCCTTCCTGGATCTTCTTAGCCAGTCGCAGAATGCTGGCTTCATCGGCCTCACGCACAATGACGCACAGCTCATCCCCGCCAAATCGGGCGGGAATATCTTTCAGACCGACGCTGTTTCGTAACAGTGCCGAAATCTCTGTCAGCAGAAAGTCGCCCGCCTCATGGCCAAACGTGTCATTAACCTGTTTGAAGTGATCCACATCCAGCAGCATGAGCCAGGCGTTGCCCTCGCCTCGCTGAGTGCGCAGAAATTCGCTTTCCAGTCGCTGCTCAAACAGACGACGGTTCGGGATTTTCAGGCCGGGGTCCATCAGCGCGATGCGCTCCAGCTCGCGATTCTTCTTACGCAGGCTCAGCGTCAGATTGTGCGAAACCACACTGAGCGCCAGCAGATAAACGCTGGCCAGAGGCAGAGTCAGCCAGGCGGTACGGGTAGAGAAGTTCAGCATGATCGGTGCACCCGCGACGGACCATACCAGCACAAAGGTGAGCAAAAAGGCCTGCAGCGCAGATTTCAGCTGTACCCAGCCGCCCGCGGAATAGCGGTCAGAAATCAATACGGCCATAATAACCAGTGAGGGGAAAGGACTCAGCGCCATCATCCCCACCCAGACGCCGCCAAAAGCCGCATCCAGCGTCAGACTCTTGCGTTCAAATCCTGTGGGGTCGCGCGATCGTAAGGCCAGCCTGTAGGCGGCATAGGGCCAGACAAACGCGTTGATGAACAGCAGCAGGCAGAGTTCCGCGCATTTCCCCCGCTCCATCAGCACTGACAGGATGGGCAAAAAGCAGAGCAGCGTACCGAGCTGACGCATCATAAACATACGGCGCACGAATCGGCTGGCGCGCCGCCTCAGTTGAGCATCGTCAGGTGTGTAATAGTTCATATGCAGACTGAAGCAGCGAAAGGTTACGTCAGTTTATCCAAACTGGTGAATAAAAGTAATATTTTTGCAGAATATTCTTATTGCCGGATTAAGAGTGATCGACTACGCGTTAAACGCCGGTATTGTTCGGCTGACAGATGACTGCTGTCGCCTGTCAGCACGAGGGGAAGTTTTTATCTTCGGCCCTTAGCAACCGAGGCGGACCAGCTGAAGTCGCTGACTTCACTGGCTGTCAGTGAGGAGGGTTTCTTTTTGCGGAGGGGTTTTTTCGCCTTCAGCGCCTGCGCTTTCTCTTTTTCCTGCTTTGCCGTCATAACGATCCGACGCGCTTCACTGCTGAATTCTTTTTCCTTTTTACTATCCGGCTCTTTACCGGTGCGCTGACGATACTTTTCCATCAGCCCTTTAACGGTCTGTTCGACGGCCAGTCGTTCATCAGCGTTGAACTGATCAATGGAAATCATCTTCTTGTCGTTCATAGCACTCTGTCTCGTGGCGAAGCGTGAGATGAGTGTACCGCATTTACGGTTTATTAAGTCAGAAACCGCCTCTGTCCCGCATCTTCTTCACTTTGCAGCGCATTCGTCCCGCTTCATCGGATGGCCATGCGAAAAACAGGGTTGTCTCTTAATATAAAACTAATGTTTATCAGGTTTACTGGCAGTGACCACGTACTGCCGGGAGGCTAACGGAATGACTAAAGAGACCGATCGCCTGTCACAGGCCCTGTTACGGCGGCATGGCATTGGCGTCAGACAGAAACGCATCCACTTTCGGGGACGCGATCTGCTGTTTCAGCTGCGCAATGCCCGTTATGATGTTTTCAACGGTGACCGCTGCATTGCGACCGTGGAAACCAATAACATTCATGACGCCATCAAGCAGTTTAAGGCGCTCGACACACCTGTGGAGAAATAGTCATGCCCGATTACTGCGTGCTTCAGAAAAGCCGTGAAATCATGGCCATTAATCTCACCCATAAGGACAAGCGGGAGAAATTAACCGCTGAAGGCTACAGAGTCGTATGGGAAGTGATTTTTGCGGATAACGCAGATGCAGCCCTGCTGCGTTATGAGCAGCTACGCCGCGAGGAAGAGCGCGCTCCGCAGAACTTTGCTACAGACTCTGTTATCAGCTCACTGTTTCACCTGATTTCCCATTAATGCGGGCTTAAAAGGCAAAGTGACTGTTAATTCATGTCGTGCCGATTAGAATAAAGGAAATTTCTCCGCACACAGGTTTCTGATGAAAATCACTATTCAGAAAGAAGATGCGCTGTTTATGCATAACTTCTTTGCTGCGCCCTGCGACACGCTCGACACAGATTCACCTCAGGCACGACAGATTCAGCAATCGCTTCAGCTGGCTATCCAGCAAAAAGAAGCAGAGATCGACGGTGACTGGAAACGCACTCTGACATTTATGCTGCTGTTCCTGTTTTTATATGCTGCGCTCGGTGCCTCGCTGACGCTGGATCTCAGCACCACCACCGGCCATAAGAGCATCGAATATGCTCTGGAGGCGATTCCGGTGCTGATCGCCTTCTCCGGTTTTTTTGTCTCTATACTCTATCTGTTCCTGACACGCGCCAGCGCGCGTAAACAGCGCAACTGGGAAAATGCCATCCTGGTGCTGGAAAAATATTCTCTCGGTAATCTGTTTAAAGCTACCCATACCCAGGGGGGCGGCACCAGTAACTACTCCGTGCCCAATCTCTACATTTCTCTCGCGCTGTTTATCTGCCTGACTTGGCTGGTCACCTATAACTATCTGACCTTCACCACCAGCGGCGTCTTCGGCAGTGTGATTTCGCTGTTCATCAGCACCATGGTCTATGTGATTCTGGATATACAGCTGCTCAAACCTTTCACTCATGCTGCAGAGAAAGAGGAAGCGGCGAAGGATAAAGCGGATGACGCGCAGGCGTAACTAAAACGCCAGAATCGAGAGGATACCCGGCCCGCAAGCCGGGTATTTTTTTGCTGCAACAGGCCCGGTCTGGCTGCTCAGCCCTTTCGCACCCGGCTATCTGAAACCTGATTCAGAAATGCGAAAGTATGTTGTAACTATCATCGCTCATTCAGCAACGCGGGCATCGTGAAGGGCACGCCTTCACAGCGTGCCCCTGGCGTTACCAGCGCGTTTTCTGCATATCAATCACAAACCGATATTTCACATCGCTGGTCAGCATACGTTCAAAGGCCGTTTCGACCTCTTCACCGGTAATCATCTCAACATCCGCCGTGATGTTGTGCTGCCCACAGAAGTCGAGCATCTCCTGCGTCTCCTGAATACTGCCAATTGAGGTGCCGGTAATACTCAGACGGCGGAACACCATCGGTGTCACATTTGGTGACGGATGAGGCTGATCGGGGATACCCACCAGCACCAGCTGACCGTTGGTTTTCAGCGTATTCAGATAGGGATCGAGATCGTGTGGCGCAGCCACGCAGTCCAGAATGATATCCAGCGATGCCTGACAGGCCGCCATCTGGGCCGCGTCACGGGAAACCACCACGTTTTTGGCGCCCAGCCGGCGGGCATCCGCCCCTTTCTCTGGCGAGGTTGTAAACAAGGTGACCTCTGCGCCCAGCGCACTGGCCAGCTTAACCGCCATATGGCCCAGGCCGCCCAGGCCTACTACCCCGACGCGATCCCCCGCTTTAACATTAAAGTGGCGCAGCGGTGACCAGACGGTGACGCCCGCGCAGAGCAGCGGTGCCACCTCGTTCAGCGCCAGGTTATCGGGCACCCGCACGACAAAATGGTGATCGGCAATCACATGCTGGGCATAGCCGCCAAAGGTCGTGTTACCGGTGTACTTATCGGTTCCGTTATAGGTCGGCGTAAAGCCTGCCTCACAATACTGCTCTTCATGCTGCTGGCAGAAATGGCACTCGCGACAGGCGTCAACCATCACGCCGACCCCGGCAATCTCTCCGACCGCAAACTGAGTGACGTTCTCACCCACTGCCACCACCCGGCCGACAATTTCGTGACCCGGCACCAGGGGATAGCGGCTTACGCCCCACTCATTGCGCGCCATATGCAAATCGGAGTGACAGACGCCGCAGTAAAGGATCTCGAGTTTAACATCGTCAGCCTGAAGCTCGCGTAACTCCACCTGACCCGCTCGCAGCGGTTGATCTGCCTGACTGGCGACCAGTGCATTGATCTTCATCTGTTGCCTCTTCTCACCTGATGGTCGTAAAGAAAACGGCACACTATAGACACATGGGATCGGTTTTGGTAGTAGTTACCTTTTGGTTACCACCCTGCTAAGGAGACAATAATGCCAGCCTGGGTTGATGGAAAACTTTTGTTTTATGCGGATTCACCGCCGCGCCGCCTGCTGGAACTCTTTTCCGTCAAGTGGAGCACGATGGTGCTGCATGCGCTTTATCACTGGCCGGAACACCGTGCGCGCACGGGTGAACTGGAGCGGAGCCTGCAGGGAATTTCAAAGAAGATGCTGATTCAGACGCTGCGCGAGCTGGAGCAGCGCGGGCTGGTTGCACGCCATGTCTGGCAGGTGGTGCCGCCGAAAGTGGAGTACAGCCTGACCGCGCTGGGCATGACATTTGCCGGGCCGATTGAGCAGATGTATCAGTGGGGCCTGGAAAATCAGGCTGCGCTGGATGAAATGGAGAATCACGCGCGCAGCCACCGGGAGGTGTGAGGAGAACCAGGTGCGCCAGTCAGCCCGGCCCGGCCTCACTCAAAGGGAAATTCGCGCGCCAGCACGCGGGAGATCACATTCAGCGCCCCCTCTTCATTGTTGCTTTGCGTCTGATATCGCGCCACGGCGGCGACAGAAGCGGCGGCATTCGCCATTGAGAAACTGAAACAGGCCTGACGCAGCATCTCAATGTCGTTGGCGCTGTCACCGATGGCCAGCACTTCGCAGTCGCTGATGCCCCACTTCTCCTGCAGCAGCGCAATGCCATGCGCCTTGTGGCAGCCAGGAATGATCAGGTCGATAAAGCCAAACCCGCTGGAGACCGGATGCATGATGTTTTCCAGCTCGCCGAGTCTGGCATGCAGCCGTTGCAGCAGGGCATCCACCCCTTCATGCTCCAGATTCAGCGAGAATTTAAAAATTGTATCGTCAATGGCATAGAGGTCATCGCGTTTTTCCAGCCGGTGATAGTGATTTGAGAGCTTTGCCATCACCTCGTCAGAAGCCGATGCGTGCATGTAAGCGCCATTACGCCCGCACACCACCACCGCAATATCGGGTTCATGCGCGAGGATATCCAGAATCTTATGCACCTTCTCGCGGGCCAGCTCGCCACAGAAGATCTCTTCGTTGCAGTCTGAAACCCACGCGCCATTCTCCGCGACGAACGCGATCTCATCTTTGATGTCGGGGAAATAGCGCTGTAACTGGTAATACTGGTTTCCGCTGGCGACCACAAAACGGATGCCCTTCTGCTTCAGCAGCGCATACTGCCGTGAAAACCGCTGAACGTTGTACGCTTTGTTGTCGTCCAGAAAGGTGCCATCCATATCCACCGCAATCATCTTAACCGCCATCTCACCTGCCCCTATAGAGTCGCCGTTCTGTCCTTTCGGCTGATTGATTTGATTCATAAAGCTTACTCGCTGTGTGGATTAATGAGAATGCAAATAGTGACGTTGCTAACGGCTTTCGGAGCCTTCCGGTTCCGGAGTTGTGTTATCACGCACGTTTCGGAGCGTTAAAAAGATGTTAATCTCAGCCGTAAATTACGAATGAAGGTTATTTTAATTACACTCGTAACTCAACCCGAATAGTGAGGAGCATGAGATGCGTGATGAGACCCGATCGACCCCATTGCCGGAAGACGTCAAAGCGGCAATACGCGCAGTGAAACAGCAGTTGCGTCAGCAGATTGGTGATGTTGAAGGCCTGTTCCGGCAGGTGTGTGACAACATCGAGGCGGCGATTACGGAGGCAAAAGCGGATGAGGAGTGGACGGGCAGCGCCTGGCCAGTGGTGCCGATGCAGGATATTGCTGAGGGACAGGTTTCAGATGAAACCCGGGCGCGGATTAAACGGCGCGGCTGTGTCGTGATTAAGCAGCACTTTCCCCGGGACCAGGCGCTGGCCTGGGATAAGTCGATGCTCGACTATCTGGAGCTCAACCGGTTTGACGAACAGTATCGCGGGCCAGGCGATGATTTTTTTGGCACGCTGGCCGCCTCGCGTCCTGAAATTTATCCTGTTTACTGGTCGAAGGCGCAAATGCAGGCGCGACAAAGCCCGGCAATGGCACACGCGCAATCTTTCCTGAACAGGTTATGGACCTTTGATTCACAGGGCAAAGAGTGGTTTGACCCGGATGTCAGCATCATCTATCCCGATCGCATTCGCCGTCGCCTGCCTGGCACCACCTCCCGCGGATTAGGGGCTCATACCGATTCCGGCGCGCTGGAACGCTGGCTGCTCCCGGCTTATCAGCAGGTTTTCAGTAAGCTGTTTCACGGTGACTTTGCCGCTTATGACCCCTGGGACGCGGCACACCGCACTGAAGTGGATGAGTATGATCTGCCTGGCACCACCAAATGTTCTGTGTTCCGCACCTTTCAGGGCTGGACTGCCCTCTCTGATATGATCCCCGGTCAGGGCCTGCTGCACGTCGTGCCGGTGCCGCAGGCGATGGCTTATGTGCTGCTGCGTCCACTGCTTTCGGATGTGCCGGAGGATGAACTCTGCGGCGTCGCCCCAGGCCGGGTCTTGCCGGTTAACGAGCAGTGGCATCCGCATCTGATGGCCGGACTCTGTCCGATACCGGCCTTAGAGGCAGGGGATTCGGTGTGGTGGCACTGTGATGTGATTCACGCCGTGGCGCCGGTCGAGGATCAGCAGGGCTGGAGCAATGTGATGTACATTCCGGCCGCCCCGCTGTGTGAAAAAAACCGCCTCTATGCCCGCCATGTCGCACAGGCGCTGGCGCAGGGCCATTCGCCAGGCGATTTTCCTCCGGAGCATTATGAAGCGGCGTGGGATCAACGTTTCATGCCGGAAGATCTCAATCTTAACGGACGTCGCTCGCTGGATTTAGCCTGATCTGCCCCCGCGCTGCACCGGCGCGGGGAAAACCCTGATACACTGCCACTCCTGTTTTTCTGCGACATCCCATTATGAATCCGCGACATCATCAGATTATTCAACTGGTTAATAGCCGGGGCAGCGTGACGGTCAGTGAACTGGCGCAGCTCACCGGGGTTTCTGAAGTTACCGTGCGTCAGGATCTCACGCTGCTGGAGCGTGACCGTCTGCTGCGGCGGGTTCACGGCTCTGCGCTGGCGCTGGACAGCGATAATGTCGGTACCCGCCTGAACACCCGCTATCCCATCAAGCAGGCGCTGGCGCTTCACGCAGCCCGTCTGGTTGAGCCGGGGGAGTCCGTATTTATTGAAGGCGGCAGCACCAACGCCCTGCTGGCGCGCGCGCTGGCCGACCGTGCCGATCTGACCCTGATTACCGTCAGCCACTACATTGCCCAGCTTCTGCGTGAGGCGGCCTGCGAAGTGATTGTGCTGGGTGGGATGCTGCAGAAAAGCAGTGAGTCGGTCGTCGGCCCGCTGACCCGCTACTCCATTCAGCAGGTTCACTTTCACCGGGCATTTGTCGGCGTGGATGGCTGGCATCCGGAAACCGGCTTTACCGGTCGCAACATGCTGCGCTGTGATGTGGTGGATGCCGTTCTGGCAAAAGGGGCGGAAAGCTACGCCCTGACCGATGCCTCTAAATTTGGCCAGATCCATCCCTATCCGCTCTCATCCGGTTATCAGGTCGGGCATGTGATTACTGATGAAACGCTGGATGCCGTCACGGCAGAGCAGCTTAAGGCGCGCGCAGTTAACGTGATAACGGTCGCCAGGGGTTAAACCGCGCCTGGTCCCTGCGTGACCGAATCGCGCAGCATCAGGCTGGCGGTAAAGGGGGGATGAGCAGACCAGTCACCGCCGTCCAGCATGGTCAGCAGGCGATGAATCGTCTCATTGATCATCTCCGTCACCGGCAGTTTCATGCTGGATAATGACGGCGTGATGTAGGGTGCCAGCGGGATATCATCGAAACCGATCACTGAAACCTGATCGGGCACCGCTATCCGGCACGCTGTAAGCCGTTTGATCGCCCCGATCGCCATCTCATCATTACTCGCCACCAGCGCGGAGAAGGATACCCCGCGTGCCAGCAGCGTATCCACGGCCTCCATCCCGCTCTGAGCCGTCCAGCGGCCTGACACAATACGCGCCGGATCGGCGTCGATACTCTGTGCTGCCAGCGCGGCACGATAGCCGGAGAGGCGTTCCACCCCGGTCGGGGAATCGAGCGATCCGGTAATAAAGGCGATGTCGCGATGCCCCTGATTCAGCAGATGACTCACCGCCGTGACGCTGCCGGCGTGCTGATCGCTGTAGATGCAGTAGGTTTGATTGACACGCAGCCGCCGGTTAATGACCAGGATCGGCTGTTTGTGACGGGAGATAATGGCATCCAGCGCATCAATGGACAGAAAGCGCGGATAGATGATGATGCCGTCGCAGCGCAGATCGAGCAGAAACTGAATTGCCGCCTGCTCCTGCTCCGCCGTATGTTTGCCATCGGCTAGAATCAGCTGGCGGCCTTGCTGCTCCAGTATGCGCGCCGAGTGCGCCATCAGTTCCGTAAAGTAGCTTCCGCTGTAGAGGGTGTTGGTGATCACCAGCCCGATAGTCTGAGAGCTTTTCGTTGCCAGATTGCGCGCCAGCAGATTAGGGCGGTAGCCGGTTTCGGCAATCGCGTCGAGAACTCTCTGACGCTTTTCCTGACCGACATACCCGTTGCCGGAGAGCACGCGTGACACTGTCGCTTTTGAGACGCCCGCCCTGTTCGCCACTTCCTGAATCGTTGCCATGCTGATGCTCCTTTACTGCGTCGTTCTGCAGTCTACCTAAGCCTCTCAATATTGGAAATATTTACCCTCGCGCTCAGCCGGCCTTTGCGCCAATGGCAGGTGACGCCGGTCACAAAACGAAAATCTGGCTGATTTTTAGGCTTGTCCCGCTCATAAAAGCCCTTCATGATTTTGTGAAACCGGTTTCCTATCTGCCTGCATGCAGGCGCAAAAACATAACAACATTGACCGATTTACCCTACAGAGAAGAGCGATCATGCCCAGAAACTATGCCGAGGTGTCACGCGCCATCGTCGATGCGCTAGGCGGCCTCAACAATATCGAAGCCGTAACGCACTGCATGACCCGACTGCGGTTTGTGGTGAAAGATGAAACCCAGGTGGACTATCCCCGGCTGAAAGCGATCGATGGCGTGATGGGCGTGGTTCACAACGACACCCAGTGTCAGGTGATCATTGGAAATAACGTCTCTCAGGCCTTTCAGGCGCTGCAGGCGATGGGATCCCCTGCCGCCGACTCATCCACGCCGGTGAAACGCAAAATCACGCTGAAAAGCATCGGCGCAGGCATTCTGGATGCGCTGGTCGGCACGATGTCACCGCTGATCCCGGCCATTATCGGCGGGTCGATGGTTAAGCTGCTGGCGATGATACTGGATATGGCCGGTGTGTTTGAAAAAGGCTCCTCCACGCTGGTGATTCTCAACGTGATTGGCGACGGGGCCTTTTTCTTCCTGCCGGTGATGGTAGCCGCCTCTGCCGCGCTGAAGTTTAAAACCAATATGTCGCTGGCGATCGCCATTGCTGGCGTGCTGGTGCACCCTAACTTTATCGATCTGATGGCGAAAGCGGCGCAGGGTCAGGCCGTGGAATTTGCCTTCATTCCGGTCACGGCGGTGAAATATACCTACACGGTGATTCCGGCGCTGGTGATGACCTGGATCCTGTCACACATTGAGCGCGGCGTGGACCGCATTACCCCGGCCGTCACCAAAAACTTCCTGAAACCGATGCTGATTGTGCTGATTGCCGCACCCATCGCGATCGTGCTGATTGGTCCGATTGGCATCTGGATCGGCAGCGGCATCTCTGCGCTGGTCTACACCGTCCATGGCTATCTCGGCTGGCTCTCGGTTGCGATTATGGGCGCGATCTGGCCCCTGCTGGTGATGACCGGTATGCACCGGGTGTTTACCCCGACCATCATTCAGACCATTGCTGAAACCGGCAAAGAGGGCATGGTGATGCCCTCCGAGATTGGCGCCAACCTGTCTCTGGGGGGATCGTCTCTGGCGGTAGCCTTCCGCACCAAAAACCGGGAACTGCGTCAGACCGCGCTCGCGGCGGCGGCCTCCGCTATCGTTGCCGGCATTTCAGAACCTGCACTGTATGGTGTGGCCGTCCGCCTGAAACGCCCGCTGGTCGCCTGTCTGATTAGCGGTTTTATCTGCGGCGCGGTAGCGGGCATTGGCGGGCTGGCCAGCCACTCAATGGCGTCGCCTGGCCTGTTCACCAGCGTGCAGTTTTTTGATCCCACCAACCCGATGAGTATTGTCTGGGTCGGCGCGGTGATGGTGTTGTCTGTGGTGTTGTCGTTTGTGCTGACGCTGCTGTTAGGCTTTGAAGATATCCCTGAAACCGACGCCACCACCACGGCACAACCGGCAGCCGTACCCGAACGCGTCAACGCCATTAACAGCCACTAAAGGAAAGGGTCTTAGCGACCCGGAAAAGAGGAATGCATGTCTGAATCAAGGTTTCCGCAAGGGTTTTTATGGGGCGGTGCACTGGCCGCCAACCAGAGCGAAGGCGGTTTTCGCGAAGGCGGAAAAGGGTTAACCACCGTCGATATGATCCCGCATGGCCCGCATCGGATGCCGGTCAAACTCGGTCTTGAAAAACGGTTTGCGCTTCGCGACGACGAGTTCTACCCGAGCCATAATGCGATCGATTTTTATCATCGCTATCGGGAGGACATCGCGCTGATGGCGGAGATGGGTTTCAGCGTGTTCCGCACCTCGATTGCCTGGAGCCGTCTCTATCCCAAAGGCGATGAGCTGACACCTTGCCCGGAAGGCATTGCTTTTTACCGTTCGGTGTTTGAAGAGTGCCGGAAACATCAGATCGAACCGCTGGTCACCCTCTGCCATTTCGATGTGCCGATGCATCTGGTGACGGAGTATGGCTCGTGGCGTAACCGTAAAATGATCGACTTTTTTGCCCGCTATGCCCGCAGCTGTTTCGAGGCGTTTGATGGTCTGGTGAAGTACTGGCTGACCTTCAACGAGATTAATATCCTGCTCCACAGCCCCTTCTCCGGTGCCGGACTGGTGTTTGAACCAGACGAAAATCCGGAGCAGGTGAAATATCAGGCGGCGCATCATGAACTGGTCGCCAGCGCGCAGGTGACCCGCATTGCGCATGAGGTCAATCCGGCTAACCAGGTTGGCTGCATGCTGGCGGGCGGCAACTTCTACCCCTGGTCGAGTAAACCGGAGGATGTCTGGGCCGCGCTGGAGAAAGATCGTGAAAACCTCTTCTTTATCGATGTGCAGGCACGCGGCGCCTATCCTGCCTATGCGGCCCGCCTGTTTCGGGAGAAAGGCGTAACGCTGAAGATCGAGGAAGGTGACGCGGAGATTCTGAAAAACAGCGTCGATTTTGTTTCGTTCAGCTACTACGCCTCACGCTGCGCCTCGGCGGAGATGAACGAGCAGAACAGCAGCGCCGCCAATGTGGTGAAGTCTCTGACGAATCCCCATGTGCCGCGCAGTGAATGGGGCTGGGGCATCGATCCACTCGGATTACGTATCACCATGAACATGATGTATGACCGCTATCAGAAGCCGCTTTTCCTGGTCGAAAATGGTCTGGGCGCACGCGATGAACCCGATGCCAGTGGCGAAATCCATGACGACTACCGCATCAGCTATCTGCGTGAACACATCCGCGCTATGGGTGACGCGATTGAAGATGGCGTGCCGGTCATGGGCTACACCAGCTGGGGCTGCATCGATCTGGTGGCGGCCTCAACCGGCGAGATGAGTAAACGCTACGGTTTTGTCTATGTTGACCGCGACGATCTCGGGCGTGGTACGCTGGCCCGCACGCGTAAAAAGTCATTCTGGTGGTATAAGAAGGTCATTGCCAGCAACGGAGCCGATCTTGAGTGACAACGTCACTTATTGAGTGTTGTGTCTGCGGTGATACGCCTGTCAGCGACGCCGCAGGTATGCACGCAACCTGCCGTTGTACTCTGCCGGTAATTATCGTATAACCGATGTCTCCGAGGGGTGTCCTGTTATGGGCTGAGATGGCGTATGCCGAACCCTTTGAACCTGATCTGGGTCATGCCAGCGAAGGGACGGGTCGGCAGATATTTCTGCGTCATCTCCTGCATCACTCCCTGTTCCAGCCCGTATGCCCGGATCTCCATTGTGACAGGAGATCTGATGACACATCCGCTTTTCGAAACCGGCTTTTACGGTCGTCTGCGTCAGCAGGCTGGCCCTCACTGGCACGCCTATGTGGCACATAACTTTGTACAACAGCTCGGTCAGGGTACGCTGCCCCCCGCCGCGTTTCGCCATTATCTCACCCAGGATTATCTGTTTCTGCTGCACTTCGCCCGCGCCTGGGGCCTGCTGATAAGCAAGCTCTCCGCGCCGGATGCCCTGCGCAGCGCGACGGCGTCGCTCAACGCCATCGTCAGCGAACTGCCGCTGCATCTGGACTACTGCCAGCAGTGGGGCATCAGCGAAGCGGCAATGGCGAGCGAACCGGAGGCGGTGGAAACGCTCAACTACACCCGCTATGTGCTGGATGTGGGTCACAGCGGCGATGCGCTGGAGTTGCTGACCGCGCTGATGCCCTGTGTCGCCGGGTACGCTGAAACGGGTCTGACCCTGCTACAGGATCCTGCAACCCGCTTCAGCGGTAATCCTTATGCGGCGTGGATAGAAAACTACTGCGATGAGTCCTATCTGAACGGCGTTCGCAACGCCCTTTCGCTGTTTGAAACCCTGGCGGGCGAGCGTGCGGCTGAGCAGCGTTTTGCCTCACTGGCGCAGATTTTTACTACCGCCACACGGCTGGAATCCGCGTTCTGGCAGATGGGACTGAATCATGCGGCCAGTCTGCAGGTCCGCCCATGATTGCTTCAGCCTGTTCGGCGCCGCCTGGTATCGCAATCCGTCAGCTGTCACTCAGGTTGGGTCAGCAGCAGCTCTTCAGCCAGCTCACTCTGGAGATCGCGGGTGGCCAGTTTACAGCGTTGCTGGGGGCGAGCGGCGTGGGTAAAAGCAGTCTGATGCGGGTGATTGCCGGTCTGTTACCGCCTTCCTCCGGCCAGGTCAGCGGCAGTGATGGCCTGCCGCTGACCGGACGCATCGCCTGGATGGGACAACAGGACTTGCTCTATCCGTGGCTGACAGTGGAGCAGAACGTTTGTCTGGCCAGCCGCCTGAACGGGGAGAAGCCGGATCGTGAGCGGGCGCAGCACCTGCTGGCGCGTGTCGGTCTGAGTCGTTATGCCACTGCTCGGCCCGCGACGCTCTCCGGCGGGATGCGTCAGCGCGCCGCACTGGCTCGCACCCTCTATACCCGCCAGCCCGTGGTGCTGATGGATGAGCCCTTCTCTGCGCTGGATGCCCTGACCCGCAGTCAGATTCAGACGCTGGCCGCGGAAGTGCTGGCCGGGCACACCGTGTTGCTGATAACGCATGATGCCGCAGAAGCCTGTCGATTGAGTCATTATCTGCTGGTAATCGGCCCGACGGGTATCGAAGCCTCTCCCTCCCTCCAGGGGCAGCCTCCACGGGCGGCAGAGGATGTCAGCGTCATCCGGAGTCAGGCTGCCCTGCTGAATCAGCTGAGCAGGTTAGCAGGATGACGTCAGGACAACGATCTGGCGGACTACGCCGGGGTGTGACGCTTTTTACGGGCCTCATCGGATTGTGGTGGCTCGTTTCCCTTTCCGTCCCCGCTTTTTTGCTGCCCTCACCCCCGGCGGTCGCCACCGCGCTCTGGCAGAACGCCCGCTATCTCAGCCAGCACAGCCTCATCACTCTGACGGAGATCCTCAGCGGCATGGCACTGGGCGTGCTGCTGGGCGCCCTGCTGGCGCTGGGGATGTCCTTTTCGCCGCGGTTGCAGCGCTGGATGATGCCGCTGGTGATCACCAGCCAGGCGATCCCGGTGTTTGCGCTGGCGCCCCTGCTGGTGCTCTGGTTCGGCTTCGGGATGAGCGCCAAAGTCGCAATGGCGGTGCTGGTGATCTTTTTCCCGGTGACCTCCGCCTTTTTTGATGGCCTGCGTCGCGTCCCGCCCGGCTATCTCGATCTGGCCCGCACGCTGGGCGCCTCACGCGCGGCTCAGCTGCGTCATGTCAGGCTGCTGGCGGCACTGCCCGCGCTGGGGTCCGGTTTACGGATGGCGGCCGCGGTGGCCCCGATTGGCGCCATTATCGGAGAGTGGGTCGGTTCAGCGGAAGGACTGGGCTACGTCATGCTGAATGCCAATGCCCGGATGCAGAGTGATCTCTGCTTTGCCGCCCTGTTCATTCTGGTGCTGATGACGCTGCTGCTATGGCTGTTCATCGATTTCCTGCTCCGTCGCCTGATTAGCTGGGCCCCCGAAACGGATTAATGACCTTAACTGACGAGAAAAAAGTATGACGAAAATACCGCTCTTTACCCTGCTGCTGGGTGCCGCCTTCGCCACTCCCCTTCAGGCAATGGAAAAACTGACGCTGGTGCTCGACTGGTATATCAATCCCGATCACGCGCCGATCATGGTGGCACAACAGACCGGCGCCTTTGCCGCAGAGGGGCTGGAGGTCAACATTATTCCCCCTTCCGATCCGGCGCTGCCGCCGCGCCTGGTGGCCGCAAAGCAGGCAGACTTAGCCATCACTTACCAGCCTCAGCTGCATTTCTTCGCCGACCAGGGCCTGCCCCTGATGCGGGTCGGCACCCTGATCAATACGCCGCTGAATACGCTGATCACACTCGACAGATCGATGAAGAGTCCGGGGACGTTAAAAGGCAAACGCATCGGCTATTCCGTCAGCGGTATTGAGCAGGCGACGCTGGCGACCATGCTGAGCCATGAAGGAGTAAAGGCCGATCAGGTGACGCTGATTAACGTCAACTTTCAGCTCACCAGCGCCCTGCTGACCGGAAAAGTGGATGCGGTGATCGGTGGCTATCGCAACATCGAAGCGCTGGAGATGAAAGATCAGGGGAAAGATCCGATGGTGTTTAACGTTGAGGATTATGGCGTTCCGGCTTATGACGAGCTGATCATCGTTGCCCATCGGGATGAGGCGCATTCAGAAAAGATCAGAAAATTTCTGCGGGCACTGAAGAAGGGAAATGCGACGTTACAGGCCCAGCCTGAAGCGAGCTGGCAACAGTTTGCCCTCGCCCATCCGGAACTGAATACGTTGTTGAATCACCAGTCATGGATGGCGACGCTGCCGCTGTTCGCCGCCGATCCGGCAAAACTGGATCGCGCACGCTATCAGGCTTATGAACAATTTCTCTTCGATAACCAGCTGATTAAACGCATGACCCCGGTTGATCGCTACGCCACTGACAGCGAATAAGAGACCGGCCCGCAGCGTGCGGCGCGGGCCGATTTCCTAGCGGACCTTCTGATAGAGCCAGTGTTCGATGTCACTGGCGGGCAGCGGTTTTGAGAAGAAGTAACCCTGAATTTCGTCACAGCCGTAACTTTTCAGCAGTGCCAGCGTCGACTCGGTCTCTACCCCTTCCGCCAGAACGGTGTAGTTGAGCTCTTTCAGCATCTGAATAATGCACCTGACGATGATTTTAGATGCCTCATCCTCACCCATGCGCGAGATCAGGGAGCGATCGATTTTGATCACATCCAGCGGGATATCCTGCAGGTAGCTGATGTTGCTGTAGCCTACGCCGAAATCATCCAGTGAAATGACAAAGCCGTGCGATTTCAGTGCCTCCAGCCCCTTGATCCCCACATCGCTTTTGGTGATCAGTTCATTCTCAAGACATTCAATACCCATAATCGAGGCCGGGAGCTGCGCGGCCGTCAATTTCGCCAGCAGGTTGTCGGCAAAATCTGCTTTTGAGAAATCACGTTCACTGACGTTAATGGAGACCGGAATCAGATCGTATTCGCGATTCCAGCGCGCCAGTTGCTCTATCGTGTGATCGATGACCCAGTTGGTGAGGTCGGAAATCAGATTCGTTTTACCCGCTAACGGAATAAATTCTGAAGGAAAAAGTTCACCCCGCTCAGGGTGATTCCAGCGGATGAGTGCCTCCAGCCCGACGGTTTTGCCGGTTCTCAGGCAGACTTTGGGCTGCCAGGCGAGATAAAGCTCTTCATCTTTATGCAGCGCCTGCGCCAGATCGTTCATGATCATAAAGTCATCGGTGCGACGTGTATCGTAGCTCTCATCAAACACCATCGCGCTGATGTTCTCATCAATCGCTTCGTGCAGCGCGCTCACTGCCTGACGCACCGTTTCATTGGCATCCATCTGCGACGGCACAAATTCGGTTTCGCCGGTGTGAACATCCAGATCGAGCGTAATGTTCTCGGCCAGGTCGGCCTTGAGGCCTGTGAACAGGTCAATCATATTCTGCGCAGTGTAGCGACCAGACCAGGGCTGAATAATGGCAAAGCGGCCCGGTGCAAAGCTGTAGAGCGTTTCGTTTTCAGTCAGATTGAGCCGGTGAGCGACATCTTCTGCCATCTGCTTCAGCAGTTTCTCCATCGGTGCGATCCCGACGGCACGTGAAAGCTCATACGCGCGAATAATGTCGATGCAGTCGATCAGGATCAGACGAAAGCGGCTGTGCGGTGCGGTCAGGGTCAGCTGCTGAATATCGCGCAGCAGGCGTGGACGATTCGGCAGATGCGTGATGACATCGGCAAAGCCCGCATTGTTCCAGGCATCCAGAAACGAGGTGACCAGCGTTGCCAGTGAGCGCAGAACCGTCAGTTTCTCGTCGGTAAAGGGGTGAGGCTCGGTATCCGTGACGCAGAGGGTTCCCAGTACCGAACCTTCAAGATTCTGCAGCGAGACACCGGCGTAGAAACGGATATGCGGATCGCCCTCTACAAACGGGTGGGTGACGAAGCGCTCATCCAGCAGGGTGTCGACCACCACCAGATGGCCTTCGCCATCAATCACATGGCGGCAAAGTGACTCATCCCGGGTCGATTGCTGAAGATCGAAGTTGCGAGAGGCTTTAATATACTGATTATGGTCGTCAATAATCGAAATGAAGCTGCCTGAGATACCCAGGACCTCACTGGCAAGATTCACAAATCTCTCCAGCACCTCATCCCGGGTTTCATCCGGTGACAGCAGTGCCTTAATAGCACTCAGTCGTTTTACGTCACTGCCATTTTGCTCGTTATGCACGAAACCTCTCCTATGCAGGCGCAAAATTCGAAATAATTTCGCTGCTTAATGCTCAATTAGCGCCCAATTATCAGATAAATAGCGGCTCAATCTGACAGTAATTCCACAGCGAAACAGTGTCGCATGATATCTGAACGCTGTCGAAATCATTTATTGTCCTTACCACGTGCAACCTGCGGCGATTCCGGCCGGAACCCGAGTCCGATGAGGCGACCGGCCATAAACTTCAGAAAAGGCAGCCGACCGATCATCCCGGGAATGCGACTGCTGCCACCGGTTTTCTTTTTGCTCTTTTTGCGGCTCATTTTGATCTGCAAAAACTGCGTGGCAACGGTAGGAAACTGACGGCGCTTCTGCACTTTTTCCAGGTCGCGCAGCTGCAGCTCACCGGCTTTAAGCGGCGCAGTCAGAATATTCGCCGTCGCCACCGCATCCTGAATCGCCAGATTCACACCCACCCCGCCTATGGGCGACATTGCATGCGCCGCATCGCCAATGCAGAGCACGCCAGGCTTCGCCCACTTATCGAGCCGGTCAATGCGGATAGAGAGCAGCTTAAACGCCGTCCAGTCCTCGATTTCCGCCATTCGCGCGGCTTCAAAAGGTGACAGGGCCGCAATCTCCGCTTTAAACGCATCAAGTCCGGCGGCCTGTTTCGCGTCAAACTCCCCCTTGGGGATAGTCAGCCCGCACTGCCAGTAGTCACCGCGATCGATAACGATAAAGTTTCGTCGCGGTCCCGTGTGCCCCACGCCCATATCAGGGTCGTGCGGCTGCCTGCTGAGACGGAACCAGATGACATCCCGTGCCGCGCCAAAAGCCTGACTGGTCAACCCTGCCGCTGCGCGTACCTGAGAATGTCGGCCATCCGCACCCACCACCACTTTGCAGCGGACATGAATGCGCTGATTTCCGCGCAGTGCCGTGACGCCACTGACCGTGCCATTTTCCTCATTAAGCGACTCAAAGGCCGTTGACCGCAGGAGAGTGTAGCCCGGATATCGGGCGCTGTGATCGGCAATAAAATTCAGGAAATCCCACTGCGGCATAAAAGCGATAAAGCGGCACTGAACCGGCAGGCGGGAAAAGTCGGCCATGGTGACTTTCTGGCCGGCAATCTCCGCCTCCAGCTTTTCGACCCGCTGATGCGGCAGCGTGAGAAATGCCTCCAGCAGGCCGAGCTGGTGCATCGTTTCCAGCGTAGAGGGGTGGATGGTGTCACCGCGAAAATCGTGCAGAAAATCGGCGTGCTTTTCGATGACCACCACGCGCACGCCTGCCCGGACGAGCAGATAGCCCAGCATCAGGCCAGCCGGGCCGCCCCCGACAATACAACAGTCAGCGGTGAGGATTTCAGTAGAATGTGGCTGCATGTCGGCTCCCTGTCACGCCAGTATTGCTATGATTATTGCGTCAACCGTGGCGACAACGCCGCAGTCGGTCGATAGTGCTCTGCTCAGGCTTACCACTCTGGGTGATTAATCACCTACTGAAAAACTGCGGAGGACAGCCTGCTGTCATCCGCCGTCAGGAGATCAGTATGAACCCGATCCGAATCACGCTCTCCGTTCTGCTAATGTCAGTCCCGCTGATTGTTATCGCCGCGCCCTATGACACACTGAAGTTTGCGCTGCGCCAGCAGCAGATCACCGACGATCTGCGGCAGAAATGTTCACTGCCGTCCGCCACGTCCGACGAAACCCTGCGCCAGACGTTTCTTCATGATCAGCAGAACCATGCAACGTTGATTGCCGCGGCTCAGGCCCTGAAAAATCAGGATACGCCAGCCTACCGCGAACGCATGGCGCAAGTGGTTTGTCCACCGCAGGCGAAATAGCCGCTTTCCTCAGCTGAAATTGATCCTGACGTTTGTTTTCACCTTATCTCTCAGTACACTGGAACGCTGGTCTGGTTGAACAAGAATCCCTCTCAATGAATGAAGAAATACCGCAACCGGTTTATGTTCCCCGCTCCATCGCGGCACGCAGCCGGATGTTCCGCGCCCTGCTCCACCGTGATAAGACGCCGCTGGCGATGCTGTTTTGCGCTGCGCTGGTCGGTTCGCTGGTTGGCCTGGCCGGGGTAGCCTTTGCCCGCGCCGTTGAGGCTATTCAGCAATGGCGCGCCGACACACTGATACCCGCCCACTTTCAGGGCTGGCCACTCTATGTGGCCGCCTTTGCCATCTCGGCGTTGCTGGCGATGGTCGGCTATTTTCTGGTCAGACGCTTCGCCCCCGAAGCCGGTGGCTCCGGTATTCCGGAAATTGAAGGGGCACTGGAGGAGCTGAGGCCGGTGCGCTGGTGGCGGGTGATTCCGGTGAAATTTTTTGGTGGTATGGGCACGCTGGGTGCCGGAATGGTACTGGGCCGGGAAGGCCCGACGGTGCAGCTGGGCGGCAATATCGGCCGGATGGTGATTGATATTCTCGGGATGCGCAGCAATGAGGCGCGGCATACGCTGCTGGCAACCGGTGCGGCGGCCGGTCTGGCAGCGGCGTTTAACGCGCCGCTGGCGGGCATTCTGTTCATTATTGAAGAGATGCGTCCGCAATTCCGCTATAACCTGATATCCATTAAAGCCGTATTTACCGGCGTAATTATGGCCAGCATCGTCTTTCGCTGCTTTAACGGCGAACAGGCGGTCATCTCCGTAGGCAAACTGGCGGATGCGCCGGTGCAGACGCTGTGGCTCTACCTGGTGCTGGGCATGATTATCGGGATGGTTGGTGTACTGTTTAATCGCCTGATTTTTCTGACGCAGGATATGTTTGCCCGCTTCTACGCCGGTAAAACCGCACGGGTTGTACTGGCGGGGGGCTTGTTAGGGGGCGGCTGTGGCATTCTGGCGCTGCTGTTCGCCCCAGGAGCGGGTGGCGGTTCAGAACTGATCCCCCAGGCTGTGCATGGCGTCTTCCCCTTCGCGCTGCTGCTGCTGATCTTTCTGGTCAGGCTGATTACCACCCTGCTCTGTTTCAGTTCAGGTGCGCCGGGCGGTATTTTTGCGCCGATGCTGGCGCTGGGAACTCTGCTGGGTACCGCGTTTGGTGGGGCGATGACCGATCTCTTTCCGTTCTATCAACTGGAGCCCGGTACGTTCGCTATCGCAGGGATGGGTGCACTGTTTGCGGCCTCGGTCAGAGCACCTCTCACCGGTATCGTGCTGGTGCTGGAGATGACCGACAACTATCAGTTGATCTTACCGATGATTATTACCTGTCTGGGCGCGACGCTTCTGGCGCAGTTCCTGGGAGGCAAACCGCTCTATTCATCTATTCTGGCCCGCACGCTGGCCCGGCAGTCGGCCGTGACGCCTCCTTAAGCGGACATTCACGCCGCGGGATAAAGGTTCTTATCCCAACCGGCTACCCGCCTCTCAGGGCGGGTAGCCCGGCCACTTACTTGTCATCAAAATAGTCAGCAGGCATCTGGCCGGGTGCCAGATTGATCACTTCATCATTATCCGGCCCCTCATTTTTCATGTAGGTGACCTTAGCGAACTCAGGAATAATCACGTAGGGGTAAGCGGGACCTTCGTCGCGGAAGCGATGCATATCCTCAATGAAGTCATTCTGATAGCAGATAGTTTTTTCAGGATGCTGACCTTCTCCGGCAATCCACTGCGGGAAGAAGATGGTCCCATGCAGCAGAGTGCGATTAAGATCGAACAGCAGGCTGACGCAGGTTCCGGTCGGCTCATGCCAGTCTACTTTGTAGATGCCCGGGGCAAACTGAACCGCGTGCATCTTCTGGTTGGTCACCCAGCGGCCGCCCACCAGCCCCTGATGAATGCGGTAGTCACAGGTGGTTTCATTGCGCGCGTACCACTCATATTTCCAGCCATTATCATAGGTATAGACAAAGTGCGTACCCACGAACTGAGACAGATCGCTGGCAATATCCTCTGGAGATTCTGCAGACATGTTACCCTCTCTGGACAGGCACCCGAACCGGGCGCAGATAAATGTATAAACCAGCCGGCAAATACTCACTATGGACCAGACTGGCTGAATTGCCATCCATAGCCGGAAATTGTCATCGGATTGTCACAGAGCCGGATCGTTCACATTGACAGAGAAGGGTCACTGAGCAAGAGTCGATTAAATGCCTGAAAGAAAGATAAAAGCCCTGACTGAGACAGCCAAGGCTTTTAGGTTACTACTGATTTAACATTTACCATTAACTAACTTAATTAACAGGAACAACTTTGGTACAGCTATTTATGAACAGATTCTGCGGATAATAATGAACACGGTTACAGAATGTCACTATTATTAACGGTCTCAACCACCTGAGAGTCTTTCGTGAGACAAAGACAGGTCAGGCCCGTATAAATCTGCACACCCCCATCGCGATATATACTCTTTGATGCGTTGCCTTACATTCATTACGACGTGTAATCCGCAACCGTAACCGTCGTCAAGTCACGTTCAGAACTACGAGGCCTTACATCATCGCGATGCAATACTGCTTATCTCTCAGTGCGTTACTACGACTCGATTTAACAGGATTGTGATTAACTCAAAAGAGCTGATGACAACAATGTTTAACAGAACCGCCGACAGCTTAAGCGAATAAGTCCATCGACACCGATAACACCGTTAATTCCCGGTGTGTCAGGGCACTTTCATGCCGCTGATAATTCTTAATCTACCTCTGATATAAATAATGTCAACACTGGAATTTAACCCATGTTTATATCTTCAGTGCTCCGGAAATTTTTCATGGAGTGATAATCGATATATTGATCCTGAATAATTCGGCCGGTAACTATTTTGACAGAGAGGATTAAAAGGCGATCACAAGGGCGGCGACAGACGCCCCTGTGAAAGACCCGACGCTATTTTTTCAGACTCGCCAGAAGAACCTTCGCGGTCTCAGAAGAGGAGCCCGGGTTCTGCCCGGTAATGAGCAGACCATCCTGGACAGTGTAGGACTGCCAGTCCTCTCCCCGTGAATAGAGACCGCCATTCTGTTTCAGCGCGTCTTCCACGAGGAATGGCACAATGTCGGTCAGGCCAACGCCCTCCTCTTCACTGTTAGTGAATCCCGTGACTTTCTTTCCCTTAACCAGAGGCGTGCCATCCGGATTTTTCACATCGCGCAATACGCCTGGTGCGTGGCAGACCAGTGCTACCGGTTTGCCAGCCTGCAGGGTCTGCTCAATCAGTGCAATGGAGTGTTTGTCATTTGCCAGATCCCATAGCGGGCCATGGCCGCCCGGATAGAACACAGCGTCAAAGGCATTCGGGCTCACGCTGTCCAGTTTGTGGGTAGAAGCCAGCACCGCCTGCGCAGCCGAATCGCTATGGAAACGACGGGTATCCGCGGTCTGAGAGTCAGCTTCATCACTTTTAGGATCGAGCGGAGGTTGTCCTCCCTGTGGGGATGCCAGGGTTACGTCTGCACCCGCGTCAAGAAAGGCATAGTAAGGTGCGGCAAACTCTTCCAGCCAGAAACCGGTTTTCTTGCCGGTATTACCCAGCTCATCATGTGAGGTCAAAACCATCAGAATCTTCATGTCCGCTCCCTGTAAGCGTTTCAGGTTAAGAGTTCAGGCGCGTCATACCCGATGTTAATCGCGCCTTCTTCTGTTTTGTCCGTCAGTCGTGACGGACTCTGAGGAATCACTGAAATTTACCGCTTAATATTCGGTGATCCGCAACCCATTATAGTTCATCACTATTCTTTTCGTTTTTCTGCCGGATAGGCGTATCAGACTCTCTGCAAAGGTTCTCTCACCAGCCTGAGATGAGCGCAACCCGGCACAACTAGTTAGCATGATCACGATTACCGCACTAATAGTTAATATTGATATGGTAACTATGGTTATTATTATTCCCATCGGAGGCACACATCCTCCTCATTGATAAACAGGAATATGACCATGAAAAACGTAAAAGCACTTTCAATTGCCGCTCTCGCCACCCTTTCACTGATCTCATCTGGCAGCTTCGCGCAGAGCGTGTCTGTGACCTCCTCAACACTGGATGGCGCAGAGTCAAAAATCGCTGCTCAGGCACAGGAACAGGGCGCGCAATACAAAATCACCGAAGCGAACACCAACAACCGTGTTCATATGACCGCAGAACTGTATAAATAACGGATGGTCGCAAACGGAATTGCCAGAAGAGGCTGCCCAACGGGCAGCCTTTTTTGTGTCGGTCAGGCGAGGCGTGCGGCTGGTGCGCTGCCGGTGCGCCACCATAAAATCAGCGCCGCCAGGGCGATCACGCCCAGAACAGCAAAGGCGGTGCTGTAGGAGTAACGCGCGGCGATCATGCCCGTCATGGCCGGACTCAGCGCAGCGCCCGCTCCCTGCATCAGCATAATCACGCTTTGCCCGGCGTTAACATGGCCGGAGCCACGCAGCAGAGAGACGATATAACCCGGCACCGCCACCCCCAGGATCCCGGCTGCCACCCCATCCAGTACCTGAACCGGTATAACAAAGAGGGGAGCGGCAAAGCCCGCCGCAATCACCGCGCGCAGCGGTAAGATCATCAGGGCGACCATAATAAAGAGTCGGTAGCCGTGCGTTTCGACCCGTTTAGAGACCCATAGCGCCACCGGAATCATCACAAGCTGCGAGATCACCACCGTTGCCGCAGCAAAGAGGCCAGGGCTGACCGCTGCCTGACCGCCTGCCGAGGCGACGCGCATGCTCAGCATCGGCAGCAGCGCGGCATTGGCAAGATGAAACAGCAGCAGCGTCACACCGGCCACCAGCAGGGCCGGTTTGCGTATCAACATCGATAAGCGCGGCGCGGGTTCACGCTCTTCATTCTGCTCGTAACCGCGGGCAACGTCGTTATCGATCTCATCGCCGCGAATCGCTATCGTGGCAACAGCAGCGAAGAGCGCCATCACCGTCATCAGAATAAAGACCGCGCCCATTCCCCAGTACCAGGCTGAAAATCCCGCCAGCAGTGCGGCGATGGTATTCCCGCCGTGGTTAAAGGCCTCATTGCGACCCATCTGATGGTTAAAGCCGCGCTGGCCGGTCAGTCCCAGGGTGATGCCCGCCACGGTCGGGCCGATAAAGGCCGCCGCTATTCCCGCTACGATTTGTGAGACCATGGCGGTCCAGGTCTGATTGCTGTACCAGAGCAACAGCGTGGCGACCGTGATCACCAGACAACCCAGCAGCACAATCATTTTCTTGTGTCGGGTGGCGTCGGCCGCGATCCCGGCAGGCAGCGTGGCCAGTAACCCGGCGATGCCGCCGCAGGTCATGACCAGACCGATTTCGTCGGGACGCCAGTGTCGCTCCGTCAGAAAGATGCCCAGAAATGGCCCCAGCCCATCGCGAACATCGGCCAGAAAAAAGCTCATCAAACAGAGCGCGTAGAGAGAACGCTGTGACATGTTATTTCCCTGGAAGGTAAGTGTTAAAGGCAATAGCGCTTCGGTTAAAAAGGAAATTATGTGTTACAACGAGGAAAGTCACATTTCGTTATAGTAACAAAATGAAAAAGGCCACCCGTATCTGGAAACGGGTGGCCCTGGCGTGTTTCGCGGTAAATGCGCGGCTTATTTATCGGTGCCGAAACCCTGCTTCAGCAGTGCAGGCAGCACAGCCGGGAAGTAGATGTTTTTGTAATAACCACCGACGCTTGCACTCCAGCTTTCGCCATCGTTGCGGCCGATGTTTTTCCAGTGCTGCACCATCTCATCGTTATAAGCGGCAATCTGCTGCTCCAGCCCCTGAGTTTTATAGGTCTCATCATGGCGGAAGGTCGCCAGCGGCAGACGGGGTTTCTGATGAGCGGGTTCATCAACATGACCAATGACCACACCTGCCACAGGGAACGTCAGCGGCGGCAGATCCAGCAATGAAATCATCGCCTGTGGATCGCGACGGATCCCGCCAATTGGCACAATGCCTAATCCTTCTGCGCGCGCGGCAGCCATCACAGAGCCCAGCGCAATCCCGATATCGGTTGAGCCAGAGACGATGCTTTCGATGCTCTGATGCGCGATTTGCTGCTGATCGACCGCAGACATCGCTACGGCAGATTTATGCATATCAAGTACAAAGGTGATGAACACCGGTGCTTTAGCAATCCACGGCTGACCCCCCGCAATCGCGGCGATCTCCGCGCGACGGCCTGCGTCACGCGTGATGACAACAGAAACCTGCTGCGAGTTGACCGATGTTGGCGCACGGTAAGCGGTACTGATAATCCGATCCAGTACAGCCTCATCAACGGGTTGCTCAGTGAAACTGCGTTCACATTTGTGACTTGTGAAAATATCAATCAGATCACTCATAGTTCCTCCCATTTAAAAAGCAACTATAACAGTAACGTATTCGCACGCTTGGTATTTCGAGGGTTTTTGAGCACCCTTTTGTAACCGTTTTTAAACACGTCTGCGTCTGTGTACATGTTTAAAACGCCGGAGTTAAAGTTACCGAATCACTCACCGCCGGTGCGCTATTTAGTCAGTCCCGTTACCGGACATCTTTTAAGCGCTGTGTGCAACTGACAATGCAATGCTATCTGCTGCAACGCGCCCCCCGGATTGAGCCATTACCCTTCAGGCGATTAACGCCTGCTTCACCGTTTGACCGCGGCTAAAAAGCAGACAGGTAGCAGAGGCCTTTATCATGCCTGCGGCGTTAATCGCTCTTTCCTGAAATCCCTTTTTCATATTCCGACAATTCATCAAAAAGAACCGAAGGTAACCTATTTAAGCGCTATGTGAATAAACCGATCACACAATTACGGGACATCTTTCAGGTTATATTGATCAAGCGCATTACTGAAGCGTTAACCATATTTACATAAAAAGAACGGCCAGATAATGTGAGACATAAATCAGGGATGAATGGTTCGAGGGAATGAGCAATGCCATACAGCTATCAGGTGATAAGATATTTACAACAAAATAACATTTTAGCTAATCAACTCGATCACGCTGTTTCAGGCGTTAAGCAAGCCGTATTAAATCAGATTGAGATGACAGGCGCTGGTGCCAGACGCTTGCTCTATTACACCTCCTGCTTTACCGATGAATATAAAGATGTTTGCCTGCAGCAAAAGACCGAAGATATTCGGTTTGCGAAAGGTATTTACCACCTATTGCGACATGAAGATATTATTTATGAAATGCTTAATATCTATTTTAATGAGATATTGCGCTATAAAACATCTGAGCAACTACAACATATTAAGCATTTGCTTATGGCAAAAAATATTCATATCGCAGCAAGTTCATTGACTAAT
>NZ_VHIZ01000008.1 GCF_006494375.1 Pantoea anthophila | reverse complement strand
GTACGCACGTCGGTGTAACGCACGGTCGTCTCCAGCCACGGGAAGAGCTGCAGCGATGCGGAGTAGTAGCGATACTGATCGTTGTCGCGGGCATTGAGGCTGAACTCCCCCTCTCTGGCCATGCGCGCGGTCGGCACCTGCATCAGGCCCACGCCGCCAAAATCAGATTGTGAAGGTCCCACCGGCGCAGGCCAGGTGTCAGCCTGCGCCTGACAGGCTGCCGCCACGGAAACAGCCAGCAGGCTGAAGAGATAACGTTTTTTCATCAGTCTGGTATCCGGTGAGTCAGTACGGAGAGAAGGCGATCGTTGAGATCTTCATAGGCACCTGGCAGGCTCCACGATGAAAAGCCGAGCCAGATAATGCTGCCTGGCTCCACTTCCACATGGCGATGATTCCAGTACGCTACCGGCACCTGCTGCGTGGCACCCGACGGGGCAATCACCGTAACAAAATTGCGTTCTGCCCCGGAAAGTAACGAATGTCCCTCAAGATAGTCACGTACGGATTTTCCCGGTTGCCAGCTCACTTTGCCTGCCCCACTCAGCGCGCCGAGCAGCAGCACGGAATCGGACGGGGTTTGCAGCCAGAGGTCATAGCTGCCTTCCAGACGACGGTTGTCTGCCGGATGCAGACGGATCCAGTCCGGGTCGAGCGAGGTAAACTGGCGGCCTGTTACCCTGATCGCACTCAGCTGGCGGATCACCTCATCAATGGCCGCCGCCCGGTCGCCACTGCTGTCGGCACGCCACGCGTGCAGCTCGCCCAGCGTCTGTTGATAGTGCTGCTGTGCCACGGCGCTGGCACCGCGCTCGGCAATAAAAGTACGACGCCAGTCCGTGTTCGCCTGCAGCGGAGGAAGCGTCACCAGCTGGGCGAGATCGGCAATCTGGCTCAGTTCAGCCTGACCGCCATTATGCGGTGCGTGGACAATCACCTGCGCCGTCGCCTGCGCGCCTGCGGTGCTGAGCAGGCTCAGCCCGGCCAGCAAAAATGTTATTTTTTTCATGATTTCGCCGGCTTCAGAATAGTGGTGTCTACAGGGAAGGCATCTGCCGCCAGCATCTGATGGGCCTGCACCACATCGCCGCTGCTGTTATCGATCCAGAAGGTGTTTTCCCACTTGCGGTTACTGCTGTCGATGCTCACCTGCTCATGCCAGACGCGGCAGGGAATGCGGTTGCCCGCGAGGGTCAGGACTTCATCGGTGCCGCGCGCAAAGGTGGAACGCACGGTCGCGCCGCGAACCTTGCCCTGTTCGGTCCACTGCACGATGCGGGTCCAGCCTGCGCCATTGCTGAGGTGAAGGGGGGCAGCCAGCGGGTCCTGCTGCAGATTGCTGACGCTCAGCAGGTTATCCGGTAAGCCCAGGGTTTTTACCAGGCGCCCATGCTGTGTGACCAGCATCGCCTGATCCTGAGTCACCCATTTCTGCTGACCATTCTCGTTGTAGCCCAGCACCACGAAAATACGCGGTCCCTCATTCAGCCGGGCATAGAGACTGGCGTAGGGCAGATTGTTGACCTGTTGATCGGTTACGGTGACGTCGTCAGGACCGTTAACCGCGAGCAGCAGGGTCTGTTCAAGACCTTTTTGCGTTTGTGTACAGGCCTGCAGCAGCAGGCAAGCGAGCAGCAGAGGAAGTTGGCGCACTGTGTGTCCCTGATAAGTCATGCCAAAGTAAAAATAACCACACAGACGTGTGGTTATGTTTAAAGGTGCTCTGCCCGTTACGTCTGGCGGCAAAACGGCGGACCGCGTGGCGTCGCTGAAACGTCAGCGTTGCCCGTGAGTCACCGGTCAGCAATCAGACGCGTTTCGGGTTTCCATCAACGAGTTGTGCTCGTCGTGGTTGTGGTTGTTGTACCGGTATTTGCACCGTCACCACCGCCAGAAGCGGCGATCCCGATCCCGACCAGCGCGCCCAGCGCACCGATACCGACAGCGGTCGACGTGCCGGACGAGATTGCTCCCGCCTGCGCGCCAGCTGCGGAACCCGCTTCTTCCGGCGCGGCAAAGGCGCTGGATGAGGCGGCAACGAGGATCAGGGCTGCACCGGCAACCATAGTTTTTTTCATAACAACGTTTCCTGCATTGAGTGAATGAAGGATCTCCGCCTGACGACCCTGGCTATACAGACAAGCTATGACCAGAGCGACAGGCAGTCCCATTGCGGGCGCGTTCATTATAGGGCAACAAAATATCAGAGTTCAGCGCTATAAAAACCAGGGCGGCGAAGGAGATGATGGCGTGATTTAATCAGTCGGATTGGAGATAACCGCCTTTTATATCGGAGTATTTCGGCCTGATGCCAGATATTTCGCTGCGGGTTAAAGAATTGCAAAGCGTAATGTTCTCTTTTATTAATATCTGGTACGGAATAAGAATAATCAGAATTTACTCAGGATTGCTAAAATTAAATAGGATTATGAATCAAGGGTTAACCCAGGGTAACGACGCTTTTCAGGTCCATTTTATACTGGGTGTTGGCGGGTATGATCCGGCAATGTTCAGAATTGTCTTAGGTGACTTTCGGAATTTTCCCGCGCCAGTGACGGTCTGTATATCCATAAAGTACCAGACAGGGCGTAAACAGAGACAAAAAAAGGCGGCAAATGTGCCGCCTGATTAATTTAAAGCTGATTAACGCCAGGACTTGTAGCGATTAATTAAGGCATTAGTGGAACTGTCATGACTGGTAATCTGTTCATCATTTTCCAGTTCCGGCAGAATGCGGTTCGCCAGTTGCTTCCCTAATTCCACACCCCACTGATCGAAGGTGAAGATATTCAGGATGGCACCCTGAGTGAAGATTTTATGTTCATACAGGGCAATCAGCGCACCCAGGCTGAATGGGGTAATCTCACGCAGCAGGATAGAGTTGGTCGGGCGGTTACCTTCAAAGACTTTGAACGGCACGATATGGGCCACGGACTCTGCAGATTTACCGGCATCCGTAAACTCTTTCTCCACGACGTCGCGTGACTTACCAAAGGCCAGCGCTTCGGTCTGCGCAAAGAAGTTGGAAAGCAGCTTCGGATGGTGGTCGGCGAGGGCGTTATGGCTGATGGCGGGGGCAATAAAGTCACACGGCACCAGCTTGGTTCCCTGATGGATCAGCTGATAGAACGCATGCTGACCGTTGGTGCCCGGTTCGCCCCAGATAATAGGACCGGTCTGGTAGTCCACCGGGTGACCGTCGCGATCCACATACTTGCCGTTTGACTCCATATTTCCCTGCTGGAAATAGGCCGCAAAGCGGTGCATGTACTGGTCGTAAGGCAGGATCGCTTCGGTTTCGGCACCAAAGAAGTTGTTGTACCAGATACCAATCAGCGCCAGCAGCACCGGCAGGTTCTGTTCAGCAGGCGTCGAGGCGAAGTGCTGATCCATGGCGTGTGCGCCGCTCAGCAGCTGCTCGAAGTTATCGAAACCGATAGAGAGAATGATCGACAGGCCGATGGCAGACCAGAGCGAATAGCGACCGCCGACCCAGTCCCAGAATTCAAACATGTTGTTGGTGTCGATGCCAAACTCGCCCACCGCTTTGGCGTTGGTGGAGAGCGCCGCAAAGTGTTTCGCCACGTGCTGCTGATCGCCAGCCGTTTTCAGGAACCAGTCACGCGCACTGTGGGCGTTGGTCATGGTTTCCTGCGTGGTAAAGGTCTTCGATGCGACCAGGAACAGGGTGGTTTCCGGGCTGAGATCTTTCAGCGTTTCGGCGATGTGGGTGCCGTCAACGTTAGAAACAAAGTGCATGTTCAGGTGGTTTTTATACGGGCGCAGCGCCTCAGTCACCATGAACGGGCCGAGGTCGGAGCCGCCGATACCGATGTTTACCACGTCCGTAATCGCTTTACCGGTATAGCCTTTCCACTCGCCGCTGATGATACGCTCGGAGAAGCCTTTCATCTTATCCAGCACCGCGTTCACTTCCGGCATCACATCTTTGCCATCCACCAGAATCGGGGTGTTGCTGCGGTTACGCAGCGCGACGTGCAGCACCGCACGATCTTCGGTCCGGTTAATCTTCTCACCCGAGAACATAGACTTAATGGCACCGCTGAGATCGGTCTCTCTGGCCAGCGCCTGTAACTTATCGAGGGTTTCCTGGGTGATGCGGTTTTTAGAGAAATCCACCAGCATCTGATCATCAAAGGTGGCAGAGAATTTGGCAAAACGATCGGCATCCTCAGCAAACAGATCGGCAATTTCCACCGATTTCATCTGCTCAAAATGCTGTTGCAGCGCTTTCCAGGCTGCGGTTTGTGTCGGATTGATATTTTTCATGGCAACACTCTTGTTGATAAAAAGAACCGTCATCCCATCGGGTCACATCGACCCCGTTTAGCGTTTCAGTATGACCACAGTTGTAACTGAAAGGAAAAATTTTGTCAGCGCGCTCCGGGCTGGGGAGCGGAAAGCCCGCATCCTGTCGCCAGCATTCACTGGCGCGAACAGCCGGAGAGGGCGGTGACAACGTCCGACCGAGTGTGACGCGAAAGGCCGTACAAAACGTTGTGCCGAATCAGGAATGAATGCAACGGCTGAACCCATTAAGCTTCGCAGAAAAAAGGGCGCGCCGGGCTGAACCCATCCAGCACTCTAGACGCTGTGGCGCAGGCAGATTTGTTTTCTGATGCGGCGCGCCAGCCATGCTGACATTGACAGCAGGGCCAGAAAAGGCTAAATGTATGCGCCTACTTGCGCACCTGTGCGCAAGCCAGAAGAGGCGCGTCGCCCAGGCAGTGTGTTGGAGGAACCGTATCCGGCGAAAACACATGATGGGGAGCGACGCCGAGGTGGGTCAGCACGCGGTGTGTTGCCTGTCGGCTACAGGGGCTGAATCCTCTGGGTTGTCACCAGAAACGTGCAGTCGACGTTTCGCAAGGTGGGGCGCTTCTGGGTGACTCGTCTACCCGATCTGGTCTGCCCGTTTCTGCTCTTTCCTTGTGCCTGGCTGAAAGAATGTTTCCCGACCCCTTTCTCAATGGCGGGAACAAGATAACCTGACACGAGGTTCTACTACATGTCTCAAACACTGATTGTGGCAAAATTTGGCGGCACCAGCGTCGCTGATTTTGAAGCGATGAATCGCAGCGCTGATGTGGTGCTGCAGGATGCCAGCACCCGTCTGGTGGTGCTTTCCGCCTCAGCGGGCATCACCAATCTGCTGGTTTCGCTGGCTGAAGGCCAGCCCGCTGCCCAGCGTGCCGTTCTGCTCGATGATATCCGCCGTATCCAGTATGCCATTGTGGATCGTCTGCAGCGTCCGGATGTGATCCGCGATGAAATCGATCGGATGATCGACAATATCAGTATGCTCTCCGAAGCCGCTTCGCTGGCCACCTCAAGTGCCCTGACCGATGAACTGGTCAGTCACGGCGAGCTGATGTCCTCCCTGCTGTTTGTTGAAATTCTGCGTGAACGCCAGGTCAATGCGGAGTGGTTTGACGTTCGCAGAGTGCTGCGCACCGACGATCGCTTTGGCCGGGCTGTGCCGGACGTCGACGTGCTGGCAAGGCAGGCGACGGAGCAGCTGCAGCCGCGCATCGCGCAGGCGCTGGTTGTGACCCAGGGCTTCATCGGCAGTGAAAGTGAAGGGCGCACCACCACGTTAGGCCGTGGCGGCAGTGATTACACCGCCGCGCTGCTCGGCGAAGCCCTTCACGCGGCGCGTGTGGATATCTGGACCGATGTGCCGGGTATCTACACCACCGATCCGCGCGTGGTGCCGACCGCGAAGCGTATTGATGAAATCACCTTTGAAGAAGCCGCTGAAATGGCGACGTTTGGCGCGAAAGTCCTGCATCCGGCCACGCTGCTGCCCGCCGTACGCCGCGGTATCCCGGTCTTTGTCGGCTCCAGCAAGGATCCGGCCGCGGGAGGAACCCGCGTCTGCAACGAAACCCGCAACCCGCCGCTGTTCCGGGCGCTGGCGTTGCGCCGCAAGCAGACGCTGTTAACGCTGCACAGCCTGAACATGCTGCATACGTTTGGTTTCCTCGCCGAACTGTTCAACATTCTGGCGCGCCACAACGTCTCGGTCGATCTGATCACCACCTCGGAAGTGAGCGTGGCGCTGACGCTCGACACCACCGGCTCCACCTCTACCAGTGCCAGCCTGCTGACCCAGGCGCTGCTGACGGAACTCTCGTCGCTCTGCCGGGTAGAAGTAGAAGAAGATCTGGCGCTGGTGGCGATTATCGGCAACCAGCTCTCTAAAGCCTGCGGCGTTGGCAAAGAGGTGTTTGGTGTGCTCGACCCGTTCAACCTGCGCATGATTTGCTACGGTGCCAGCAGCTACAACCTCTGCTTCCTGGTGCCGGGCAACGATGCAGAAAGCGTGGTGCGTACGCTGCACCGCAATCTGTTCGAGTAAGCCTCTCTGTTTTCTCAGGCCGCCTCAGCGCGGCCTGAGAAAGCGTCCGGCCGGGTCACCCTGGCCGGTTTTCCCACGCGTTACCTCATCCCGGATAAATCCCCTCTTTACAAAGGGTTATTATTCCCTGTTGCCAAATGGCAACCCTTTTATCCTGCCATTTCATGTGCTTGCGTTGCTATCCGTCTGCGCAGTTTTATAATCCCGCCGCAAAATCCATTCACCCAATCACAGGAAATATCATGAAAAGGTTAATCGCAGAAGCGCTGGGCACCTTTGTGCTGGTGGCGGGCGGTTGCGGGAGTGCCGTGCTGTCTGCCGCGTTTCCGCAGCTGGGCAACGGCTTTCTGGGCGTGGCGCTGGCGTTCGGGTTGAGCGTGCTGGTCATGGCCTATGCGGTCGGACACATTTCAGGCGGTCATTTTAACCCGGCGGTCACCCTGGGCCTGGTGGCAGGCGGACGTTTTCCCGCGGCGCAGGCTATCCCTTACATCCTCGCGCAGCTGGCGGGTGGCATTGCGGCGGGTGCGGTGCTCTGGCTGATCGCCAGCGGCAGAGGCGAGTTCAGTGCCGCCGCCAGCGGCTTCGCGGCGAATGGTTACGGCGCGCATTCGCCGGGCGGCTTCAGCCTGCAGGCGGGCATGATCAGCGAAGTCGTGATGACAGCCATCTTCCTGATCGTCATCATGGGGGCGACCAGCGAACGCGCGCCGAAAGGCTTTGCGCCGATTGCGATTGGCCTGGCGTTAACCCTGATTCATCTGGTGACGATTCCGGTGACCAACACCTCGGTTAACCCGGCTCGCAGCACGGCAGTAGCCCTGTTCCAGGGGGACTGGGCACTCTCACAACTGTGGATGTTCTGGCTGATGCCGGTTATCGGTGGTGTGGTGGGTGGTGTGATCTACCGCAGTTTAGAGGATAAAGCAGCGTAATTTCGTCGATTTGCAGCGGATCGGCAGCAGTCGATCCGCATTTTCCCGCCCCGCCGCATGTTCGCCTTACGTCGTGATAACGAAATGTTATGATCCCGCCCGCGTCAGCAGTCGTTCCTGTATGGCGTGCTTCAGGGGCAACTCTGCATAAAACACAACACTCTTATAAGGAAGTCTGGCCATGCTCGCCACTTTAACCCGCCTGTTCCCGCTCTGGGCCGTGCTGTTATCTGTCGCCGCGTATTACTCGCCCGGAACGTTTCTTGGCATCGGGCCGTGGGTCACGTATCTGCTGATGCTGATCATGTTTGGCATGGGCGTGACGCTCAATATTGACGATTTTAAACGGGTGCTGACCCGCCCCGCACCCGTAATTGCCGGTACCTTTCTGCACTATCTGGTGATGCCGTTAGCTGCCTGGGCGCTGGCAAAACTGTTCCATATGCCGCCCGATCTCGCTGCGGGGATGATTCTGGTCGGCAGCGTCGCCAGCGGCACCGCCAGCAACGTGATGATCTATCTGGCGAAGGGGGATGTGGCGCTGTCGGTCACGATCTCCTCCGTCTCGGCGCTGGTGGGCGTATTCGCCACGCCGCTGCTGACCCGCTTTTATGTGGACACCCATATTCAGGTGGATGTGGTGGGGATGCTGCTGAGCATCGTGAAAATCGTGGTGATCCCGATCAGCCTCGGGCTGATCATTCATCACAGCATGAACAGCGTGGTTCGCCGGGTCGAGCCCTGGCTGCCTGCGTTTTCAATGATCTGTATTCTGCTGATCATCAGCGCAGTTGTGGCGGGCAGTCAGAGCTTTATCGGATCGGTGGGCCTGATGGTGATCGCCGCTGTGATCCTGCATAACGCCATTGGCCTGCTGGGCGGTTACTGGGGAGGCAAGCTGTTTGGCTTTGATGAGTCAACCTGCCGCACGCTGGCGCTGGAGGTCGGGATGCAGAACTCCGGTCTGGCGGCGACGCTGGGCAAGCTCTACTTCTCGCCGCTGGCGGCCCTGCCGGGCGCGCTGTTCTCGGTGTGGCACAACCTGTCAGGTTCACTGCTGGCGGGCTACTGGTCCGGAAAGCCGATCAAGAAGCCGTAACACCGATGGCGCGCAGAGGTTTCCCTCCTCTGCGCGCTTATTCATAATCACGCTCATCGTCGGGCTGCTCCAGCACGGTATAGGCGACGCTGCAGAACAGTGAGTTGAGACGCTTCATGTCACCGAGCAAACCGAGGTGCAGCGAACTGGTCTCAATACTCTGCACGTTCTGCTGATGCAGGCGGTCAACGTGCGCGTGCGAGTAGCGGCGAATCATCAGACGGAAACGATGTTTCGCTCGGCGCAGCCGTTTGGCACTGGTGACATCGTGCGACAGAAACACCGACAGACTCATTCTGAGGTTGCTAATCAGCAGCTCCTGCAGGCCTTCCAGCTCTTTCAGTCCCTCGGCTGAGAAGGCGCGGCCCGCCGCCAGCGACTTATCCGCTACATCACCGCTCATCCGTTCAATGATGTCGCCGGCCTGCTCCAGATTGAGCGACATCTCAATGATTTCCCCCCAGCGTCGCGAATCCTCTTCCGGCAGATCCTCTTTCGGCATCCGCGCCAGATAGAGTTTGATGGCGGTGTAGAGCACATCGACATCATCATCCAGCCGCCGCACCGTGCGCTCCTCGCGCGATTCCCCATGCATCACCTTATTAAACGCCTCCAGCATCTGCTCCAGCACGTCGCCCATGCGCAGCGCCTCGCGGGCGGCATTCACCAGGGCGAGCGCCGGGGTATCCAGCGCGCTGCGGTCAAGATGCTTCGGTTTCAGCTGCAGAGCGGTGTCCACATCGTCGGCGATGAGACGACGGCAGAGGCGCGCCATCAGGTCAGCAAAGGGCACCATCGCCACGCAGCGAACCAGGTTGTAGAAGACGTGGAAGAAGATCACCAGCTCTTCATCGTTCACCGGCAGCTTATCCAGCCATGTCGCCACGATATCGACAAAGGGCAGGATCACCACGCAGCCGATCAGCTTAAACAGCAGGCTGCCGAGCGCCACGCGCTTGCCCGCCGCATTGGAGCCGCTGGCGTTGATCAGGGCCAGCAGGCCGCTGCCCAGGTTGGCACCAATCACCAGACAGAGCGCCACCTTGAAAGAGATCACCCCGGTGGCGGTCAGCGTGGCGGTGATCAGCACCGCAGCCAGGCTGGAGTAACTGATAATGGCGAAGACCGCGCCCAGCAGGGCATCGAGCATCACATCGCCGGTCAGGCTGGAGAAGAGCACCTGGACCCCGGCGGCCTGGGTAATCGGGCGGGCGGCTTCAACAATCAGCTGCAGTGCCAGCAGGATCAGACCCAGTCCGATACTGGCCCGGCCTAGCTGTCCGGCTCGGGTCTGCTTACGGCTGAGAAAGAAGACCACGCCAAAAAAGATAAACAGCGGCGAGAGCCAGGAGAGATCAAACGTCAGGATACGCGCCATGATCGCGGTGCCGACATCCGCCCCCAGGATCACCACCAGCGCGGGGGTCAGGCTGACCAGATTCTGCGCCACAAAGGAGGTGACCAGCAGGGTGGTGGCATTGCTGCTCTGCACCAGCGTGGTCACACCAATGCCTGCCAGAAAGGCCATCGGTTTCTTTTCTATGCTGCGGCTGAGGACGCGGCGCAGATCGGCGCCGTAAACCCGCATGATGCCGGTGCGGACGATATGCGTGCCCCAGACCAGCAGGGCCACGGCGGAGAGTAAATTAAGCAGAGTTAACACGGGGGGTTGCTCCTCCAGAGTCAGGCTTAAAGCACAGACTGCCAGCCTGACGGAGAGAGCAATCTGTGAAAAGGGATTGCCGTGCTTTGCCTGATTTTTTCCTGTGTTTTAAGCCACCTGGCGCAAAGTCGACATCGCTAATTGTAGACCAATCTGACTGCCAGCGGGATGCAAATCCGCCGCCGATCGGTTAAGCACATCCACCGAAAGTTCCACATCCTGCGCCCGGATACGGTAGCGGATGACATTGCCCAGCAGGCTGTGGCTGAGGATGACCGCAGGAATGCCCTGGCCCTGCGCCATGAACTGCATCGATTCCGGACGAATCGCCACCTGGCTGTGAAAAGGCTGGCCGGTCAGCCGCGTCGCCTGCTCAGCGCTGAGCAGGTTGTAGTTACCGATAAACCCGGCGGCGAAGAGGTCAGCCGGCTGGGTGTAGAGCGCTTCGGCATCGCCGTTCTGCACGATTTTACCCCGGTTCATCAGCACAATACGATCGGAGAGCGTCAGCGCCTCCTCCTGATCGTGGGTGACGAAAAGGGTCGTGAGGTTCAGCTCGCGCTGGATGCGGCGGATTTGATCGCGCAGATGGCGACGGATTCGCGCATCCAGCGCCGACAGTGGCTCATCCAGCAGCAGCAGACGCGGACGCGTCACCAGCGAGCGCGCCAGAGCCACGCGCTGACACTGTCCGCCCGACAGCTGATGCGGATAACGGCGCGCATAGTCGCTGAGCTCCACCAGCTCCAGCACCTCCGGCACCCGCTGGCGGATCTCTGCGTCGGGCAGCTTCTGCATCGTCAGGCCAAACGCGACGTTTTTCTCTACCGTCATGTTGGGAAAGAGTGCGTAGCTCTGGAACACCATACCGATGGCGCGCTTCTGCGGCGCCAGCGGCACAATATCGTGACCGGCCAGTCGGATTTCGCCGCTGTCGACGCCGGTTAAACCGGCCAGGCAGCGCAGCAGCGTCGATTTACCGCAGCCGCTGGGGCCGAGCAGGGTAACAAACTCACCTTCTGCCGCGCTGAAATCGATCTCCTCGAAAATGGGGGTGGGCCCATAGCGTTTATTCAGCGATCTGACCTCAAGATAACTCATACTCAGCCTCGTTCGGGATTCAGGGCGTTAGCCAGCCAGGTAACCAGCAGCACCACAAAGAAATAGGAGATCACCAGCGCGCTGGTGAAGTGACCGCTGCCGTTGCGCATGTTGTAGAGATAGACCTGCAGGGTTTCATAGCGGTTGCCGACCAGCAGGTTAGCAAAGACAAATTCGCCAATCAGAAAAGAGAAGGAGAGCAGGACCGCAATCAGCATCCCTTTGCGCAGGTTGGGCAGCACCACCCAGAGTGCCGCCTGCCAGGTGCTGGCACCCAGCAGCTGCGCGGCGTCGATCAGCTCTTTCAGGTTGATGGCCTGCATATTGTTCGCCAGCGCCCGATAGATAAAGGGCAGCGCGATGGTGAAATAACAGCCAATCAGTATCCAGGGTGTGCCGGTCAGCATCAGCGGGGAGGAAGAGTAGAGCTGCAGCAAACCCACTGACGAGACCACCGGCGGCACGGCGAAGGGCATCAGGATCAGAATGTTCATCACCGCATCCAGCCGTGGATAGTAGTAAGCGATTACAAACATGGCAGGCAGCACCAGCAGCAGCGAAAAGAGCAGCGCACCAAAGCAAATCAGCAGGGAATGGCCCAGCGCCGTCAGAAAACGCGGGTCACTCCAGAGCTGGATGAACCACTTCAGGCTATAGCCCTGCGGCAGAATGGTATTACTCCAGTCAGAGGCGATCGCATAGAGCAGCGTGGCCGCCAGCGGCAGGGCCAGCAGGAGAAAAAGTAACCCAACCATTATCCGGTGATACAGGCGCTCAGCAGGTGACATGACGGCTCCTTCAGGGCTGTTTCGCGTTGAGATAGCTGCGGCGCACCAGATACTGCTGCACCAGGGTGATCAGCGCCATAATCGCTACCAGCAGCATCGCCAGCGCGCTGCCGGTGTTGGGGTCCAGCGAGATATCCCCGGAAACCAGCGCGGCGATGCGCACCGGCACCACGTTAAAGTTTCCGGTAGTCAGGGCATAAATGGTGGCGTAAGCCCCCAGCGCGTTCGCCAGCAGCATAACAAAGGTGCCAAGCAGCGCCGGAAACAGAATCGGCAGGGCGATGTGCCACCCATAGTGCCAGCGGCTGGCCCCCAGCAGAGCCGCTGACTCCTGCCACTCTTTCTTCAGCCCGTCGAACGCCGGGTAGAGCAGCAGCACGCCCAGCGGGATCTGGAACCAGGTGTAGACCAGCACCATGCCGTTGCGCGAAAAGAGCCGGAAGCTCTCAATCAGCCCGTAGTGACGCAGCAGCAGCGTCAGACAGCCGTTCAGCCCCAGCAGGATCACAAAGGCGAAGGCGAGCGGTACACCGGCAAAATTGCTGGTCATGTTGGTAAAGGAGAGCAGGAAACGCTGCAGCCGCCCGCCGCCGAGCTGGTGCAGGGAGTAGCCGGTAACCAGCGCAATCACTAATCCATAGACGCTTGACCAGAGCGAAATATCGAGCGAAAAACGAAACGCCTGCTGATAAAAGGGCGAGGTCAGGATGTCGTGATAATTATCCCAGCCCCACTGGCTGTTCATCTCACTCCAGAAGCTGTTGATGGCGATCCACAGCAGCGGTGCCAGCTGAAAGGCGACCCAGAACAGGGCAAACGGCAGCAGCAGCAGCAGGGCAAAGCCTTTTCTCCTCATCTCGGTGGCTCCGCCAGCAGTCCGCGGCAGACCGGTTTGTCATGCGGTACCTCAAGCAGTTCGCACAGGGTGCCGCACAGATCGGTCTGCTGCGGTGCCAGGTCAGGCTGCAGCGAGAAGGCCCGGCCAAAGACAAACAGCGGCACCGTAGTCTCCTCAGGCAGAATGCCGCCATGGGAGCGATCGTCATTCATACCGTGATCGGCGGTCACCATCACCTGATAGCCCTCGGCCAGCCACAGCGGCATCCACTGCGACAGCAGGCCGTCGGCGATGCGCGCCCGGTTGCGGTACTGCGGTGAGGAGAGGCCCGATTTATGACCGGCGTCGTCGATGTTCATCGGGTGGATCAGCAGAAAGTCGGGATCGTGACGCAGCCGCAGGCTCTCTGCGTCTTCAAACAGATGCGAATCGGGATAGCTGTCGTCAGAGTAAAAATGACCATACTGAATCGGCAGTTCCGGTGCGTCCGTATGACGATCGCGCGCCGGAACAAACGGGGTTCGGTTATAAAGTTCACTCACCCAGTGGTAGGCCGCCGCCGCGGTGGTCAGGCCCGCCGCACGGGCAAAGTGAAAGATGCTACGCTCGCGACTTAACCGGCTGACGCCATTGTGAATAATGCCGCTTCTGACCGGCGGGACGCCGGTCAGAATGCACTCATAAAGCGGCCGCGACAGCGAGGGCAGTTCACAGGTCAGACGGTAGTAAAAGCCGTTGCCCTGCGAACATTCGGCATGCAGATAACCCATTGCATGTTGTGCGACCTGATTGCTCAGCCCATCCAGCACCACCAGGATAGTCTTCATTTCCTCTCCCCGCCGCAGGTTACTGCTGCATGTTGATGATGACGTTTTCCTGCCACAGGCGCGGCAGCATTTTTGACGATTTATCCCAGGCGGCCTGATCTTTAACCGGGCGGGCATTTTTGTACTCTGACTGCGGCAGCAGGCGAGCCTGAACATCCGCAGGCAGCGTCAGATGCTCGGCACGAATCGGACGGGCATAGCCCTTCGCCAGGTTAATCTGACCCTGGTCTGAGAAGATATATTCGCGCGTCAGTTTTGCCGCGGCAGGATGTTTCGCATATTTATTGATGAGGGTGGTGTAACCGGAAGTCACAGAACCGTCAGAAGGGATCACCACTTCGTAGCGGCTTTTATCAATCTGGTCACGGTAGTTAAGGGCGTTAAAGTCCCACACCACCGCCATCTGCACTTCCCCTTTTTCGATGTTGGCGATCACCGGATCGGTCACGCCAAGACGCCCCTGTTTTGCCAGGTCAGCAAAGAAAGCCAGCGCCGGTTTCAGGTTCTTCTCGTCGCCGCCTAATGCATAGTTTGCCGCCAGCACACCGTTGGCTGCCTGAGCTGCCACGCCGACATCACCGATAGTAACCACATACTTACCTTTTTTCAGATCGGCCCAGCTGTGGGGGATATCCTTAACCTGCTGCTTGTCGATCAGGAAAGCGATGGTGCCGGTATAGGCCAGCGCCCAGTGACCCTCTTTATCTTTGGCCCAGGCCGGGATCTGATCCCAGTGGGTCGGTTTATATGGCTGCGTCAGCCCTTTCGCCACGGCGATGGGGCCAAAGGCCGCGCCGACGTCGCCGATGTCAGCGCTGGCGTTATCTTTCTCCGCATCAAATTTCGCCAGCTCCTGCGCCGATGACATATCGGTGTCGCTGTGCTTAAGGCCATATTTGCTATTGAGATCGCTCCAGGTCTCCTTCCAGTTGGCCCAGCTGTCCGGCATCCCGACGCTGTTGACCTGGCCTTCACTGCGCGCCGCTTTTTCCAGCGCGGCGAGGTCGTTATCGGCGGCCTGCGCGACGGGCAGGGTGAGCACTACAGCACTGGCTACTACAGAGGCGATAAACGCTTTCATCTCAGTTGCTCCGGGTGTAAGTTGAGGGGCCTGACTGGTCTAGTCCAGCAAGAACCGAGCCAATGTAGCCCCTGTATATGAACGATTTATGACAGAACCGCGCGATACGGGGGAAGAAAGGCAGCAGACCCGGGTCATCCGCCCGTCACAGGCGCGTTAACCTGAACAGTTATAGTGCGGAGTCGCACCAGAATGAGGCTACTGTTGTGGAGTCAATCGCACTCAAAACGGCGGAGGCGATCGCCAGTGCACTGCTGAGCCGTATCCGGGATGGCGAGTTTCAGAGCGGGCGGTTGCCGGCGGAACGCGCCTTAAGCGAGGCTTTCAGCACCACGCGGATCACGCTGCGTGAAGCGCTGGGCAAGCTGGAAGCGCAGGGGATGATCTACCGTGAGCTGCGTCGGGGCTGGTTTATCGCGCCGCCGCGGCTGGTCTACAACCCGCTGCACCACAGCCACTTTCATGCGATGGCGACGGAGCAGGGGCGGCGGGCGACGACGGAGGTTATTGCGGCTGGCGAGGTAGCCGCGCAGGACGCCGTGGCGACAGCACTGGGTCTGGCCCCTGGCTCGGTGGTCTACTGCATCCGCCGTCTGCGGCGCATTGATGGGCGCGCGGTACTCTATGTGGAACACTACCTGAATCCGCACTTTTTCCCTGGCCTGCTGGAGGAAGATCTGACGCGCTCCCTGACCGACCTCTATGACCAGCGCTACGGTATTCGTTACGGTGGCGCGCGCTTTACCATTCTGCCCGGCCCGCTGCCGGACGTTGCCGCACCTGCGCTAAATGTGGCGACCGGCAGCCCCGGCCTGCTGATCACCCGCATCAACCGCAATCAGCAAAAAGCGGTGATCGACTGCGACTGTGAATACTGGCGCTATGATGCACTCTGTGTGGATGTCGAAGCCTGAGGAGTTATTGTGATTTACATCACACTCGCGCATGATGATGCGCGCTGATAACTCCATTTTAAGGCGCAACATGAGTGACAAAAATCCTTTGGCCCGCCACCTTGCAACGGCACTGCAGTGGGTGCTGAATGTGGGCCTGCTGAGTCTGGCGATCATCCTGATCGTCTTTTTAGGCAAAGAGACGATCCATCTGGCAAACGTGCTGTTTAATACCGGCGAGCAGGCCTCTTCCTATCTGCTGATTGAGGGAATCGTGATCTATTTCCTCTACTTCGAATTTATTGCCCTGATTGTGAAGTACTTTCAGTCCGGCTATCACTTTCCGCTGCGCTATTTTGTCTACATCGGCATTACGGCGATCATCCGCCTGATTATTGTCGATCACAAAAATCCCTTCGATACGCTCTGCTACTCGGCGGCGATACTGATGCTGGTCATTACGCTGTGGCTGGCAAACAGCAACCGGCTGAAACGCGAATAATTCACCTGCCGTCTGGTACGACGGCAGGTGTTCGCATCGCGTCTCTGCGCTAAACTACCGACCTCAAAATTACCGGGAGTGGTGCTATGTCTCAAGACGCGCTCAGCTTATTAGGTGCGCTCAACTGGCTTTCTTCATCGCAGGCAGCCCTTGCGCCGCCGTTGCTCGACTGGCTGATGGAAGAGGATTCAATGACGCGCCGTTTTGAACAGCATTGTCAGCGGGTGACGGTTCAGCCATTGCGCGAAGGCTTTATCGATGCCAGCGAGTTGGGCGAGGAACGCGCCCTGTTGCCGGATGATGAACGCTTCTGGCTGCGTGAAGTGCTGCTGTTCGGCGACGATCAGCCCTGGCTGGCGGGCCGCACCCTGGTGCCGGAAAGCACCCTCAACGGGCCTGAGGCGATGCTGCAGCAGTTGGGTACCCGTCCTCTGGGTCGCTATCTTTTCTCCTCTTCGACGCTGACCCGCGATTTTATTGAACCCGGACAGATTGATGCATTGTGGGGACGGCGGTCGCGTCTGCGCCTCTCCGGCAAGCCGCTGCTGCTGACTGAACTGTTTTTACCGGCATCGCCGCTCTATCGCGATCTGGTCTGAGGATTTTGTGGTGGAAAAGAGCTTAAGTATGAATAAATGGCGGGACTACAGCCGCCTGATGCGCATCGATAAACCGATCGGCACGCTGCTGCTGATGTGGCCCACGCTCTGGGCACTCTGGCTGGCTGACATGGCGATGCCGCCGTTACCGGTGCTGGTGGTGTTTGTGGCCGGGGTCTTTGTGATGCGGGCGGCGGGTTGTGTCATCAATGACTATGCCGATCGCAAAGTGGATGGTCACGTTGAGCGCACCCGACATCGGCCGCTGGCCAGCGGCGCGGTGAGTGCCAGAGAAGCAAAGCTGCTGTTTGTGATTCTGGGGCTGGTGGCTTTTGCGCTGGTGCTGACCATGAACCTGATGACCATCATGCTTTCCGTGGTGGGGCTGGCGCTGGCCTGGGTCTATCCCTTTATGAAGCGCTATACCCATCTGCCGCAGGTCGTACTGGGGGCCGCATTTGGCTGGGCAATCCCTATGGCCTGGTGTGCAGTTAGTGAGTCCTTACCTCTGGTCTGCTGGCTGGTATTCATTGCCAACATCTGCTGGACGGTTGCTTACGATACGCAGTATGCGATGGTGGACAGGGACGATGACCTGAAGATTGGGGTGAAGTCGACCGCCATTTTATTTGGTCGCTTCGACAAGCTGATTATTGGTCTGCTGCAACTGGCAACCCTGCTGCTGATGGCGTCGGTGGGGACGATGCTGCACCTGAACAGCGCCTTCTACTGGACGCTGCTGCTGGCTGCCGCCCTGTTTGTTTATCAGCAGAAGCTGATAGCCGGGCGCGAACGTCAGCCCTGTTTCCAGGCTTTCCTCAATAACAACTATGTCGGGATGGTGCTGTTCCTCGGCATTTTAATGAATACGCCGCCGTTCACTCAGCTGTTCTGACTGGAAAGGCAGCCTGTCATAGCGGGAAGACCGCGCCTGCGCAGGGGACAGGGCCAGATCGGAAAGACGCAAAAGCTGTCATCCATGACGGCTCGGCCCGCGCCATCCCTGGCGCGGGACGCTTTCCTCTTCTGTCCCTGTCCCCTGCGCGTCAGGTTCTTCGTTGCTGTAAGAAGCCTGCCAGACAGCCCTGTGCGACATAAAAAAGGCGACCCTGAGGTCGCCTTTTTTGCTTTACGCGGGTATCAGTCGTGCGCGACAGCCGTTTCAATGGTCATCCGGACATCGCTGGTCACCAGGTCAGCCAGGATGTGCCAGGTGGCCTGGGTCTGTGCCACATCCGCATCTCCGCTGTCACTGATATAGCCTTCATCACGCAGCGTCAGTACCAGTGAGGTAAAGACCGCTTTGTCGAAGAACTCCGGAGCGTTGATACCGTGCAGCACGGAGAGACGTTGTGCCAGCGTCCGGCTCTCTTTCTCCAGCGTGCCGCGGTTAATCGTCGGCTTGGCGCTGAGAATCGAGAAGGTAATGGCATAACGCTGCAGCGTTTCACGCACACCAGCTGCCAGCAGTTGCAGCGTGCGATAGCGCGCTGCGGTAAAGCGCAGTTCACCGGCCTCAAGCGTAATCAGACCCTGACGCGCCAGCTCCTGACTCAGTTCAGTCAGCAGTTGCGGCAGCTCATCCCTCTCCCAGCGCAGGAAGAGCTCGCTCTTCAGCATTGGATAGATCAGGCTGACCTGACGCAGCAGTTCCGCTTCGCTCAGCGTCTGGTGTTGCTGAACAATGGCGGCAATCAGCGACGGCATCACCAGCATGTGATGAATGTTGTTGCGGTAATAGGTCATCAGCACCGCCTGCTCACGCGGCAGAATGATGATGTCGCCAATGCTGTCCTTTTCACTCTCAAACTTGTTCATGCCCAGGGCGTGATCCAGCAGCGCTTCCGCAGAGAGATCGGGCAGGGTCGCATTCGGCGAGTAAGGCACATTGCGCAGCAACTGGGTATAGCACTCCAGCTGTTCAATCAGCTGTTCGCGGGTAAGTGAGCGCTGACGTGAGGCAAGCAGGGCCGTAACACAGAGGTTCATGGCGTTAGCCGCGCCGGCTTCATTGATCCGCACCATCACGCGAGCCGCAATATCGTTCACGGTCGGGGTCAGCCAGCCGGGACGCTGTGGCTCAATCGGATCGATCGAGTCACGCCATTCCGGCACGCGCTTGTTGAGATAGTTAACCAGCGGCAGCGGTTCGCCAAAGTTAACGTAACCCTGACCGAGATTGCGCAGCTTACGCAGGCCACGCACCATCTGCATGAAGCCCTCTTTCTCTTTTGCCGCGCCGCGCAGCTCTTTGGCGTAAGTACCCACTTCCATCACATGCTCATATCCGATGTAGATCGGCACCAGCGTGATGGGACGATTGCCGCCGCGCAGCATCGCCTGCAGCGTCATGGCTAACGTGCCGGTTTTCGGGTCCAGCAGACGGCCCGTGCGTGAACGGCCACCTTCGACAAAGTACTCAACCGAGTAACCCCGGGTGAACAGCTCACCGAGGTATTCGCGGAATACCGTGGCGTACAGCTTGTTGCCTTTAAAGGTGCGACGGATAAAGAAGGCACCCAGACGACGGAAGATCGGACCGGCTGGCCAGAAGTTGAGGTTGATGCCTGCTGCGATGTGCGGCGGCACCAGGCCCTGATGATAGAGCACGTAGGAGAGCAGCAGATAATCCATGTGGCTGCGGTGGCAGGGCACGTAGACAATCTCATGACCATCCTGCGCCAGCTGGCGCACTTTTTCGCCGCCATTGACGTTGATGCCCTGATAGAGACGGCTCCAGAGCCAGCCCATCACCCGGTCAGTAACGCGAATCGCTTCATAGGAGAAGTTCGCCGCAATCTCTTCCATCATCTCGACGGCATTCTGCTGCGCTTTCTCATGGGAGATTTTTTTGCTGCGCGCCTCATCTTCTACGGCTTTTTCAATCGCTTTGGATTGCAGCAGGCGATTAAACAGATCCTGACGGGCCGGTAAACGCGGGCCAATCGCAGCCAGCCGCTGACGGGCAAAATGGATACGCGCGACGCGGGCCAGCTTCTGCGCGATCGTCTTATCTGTCCCATGTTCCGTGGCCATACGCCGCAGCGACACGGTCGGCGAGAAGCGGACAAAGCTGTCGCGCCCATGCCAGATGACCGCAAAGAACTTCTGCACGCCGTTCAGCACCCGCAGGTGTGGTGTGGCTTCGCCCTGGACTTCACGTCCCGGTGCGCGGCCAAACATCACGGTGACGGGCAGCATCTGAATATCCAGCGTGGGATTATTGCGATGCAGGTCCAGGTAATCGTGGAAAATTTTCACCGATTCCACGCTGGGTACAAAATAGGGGAAGACGCGCGGGCCATCGTGGATAAAGACGTGGCGAGGCAGCAGGGAACCATCAATCTCCAGTGGAGAGAGCGGATCGGGCAGATGATGCCGCAGACACTGCGCGCGCAAAGTCAGTAAGTCAGCCTTCGAATCGTAAGGCAAAACATACATAATAGGTCGGGTCGGATCCAGACCATGTTCAGACACGGGATCGGCCGGAATGGCCTTACTCTTTACCAGAAACGAGAGTGGTAAATTAAGCAATTTATAATAAAGTTTACGCCAACCTGACATAGACAACATGAAGCCTCTTGTTAGCAAAGCGCCGCAAGCATACCAGAAAGTGCAGCGAAGATCTGTGGTGGTGCCAAATGCACGCAGCCCAGACATTGACGTCAATCCGATAAAAGGGTTCCCACACATGGCAAATAATGCCACCGGACTTATCAGAATAGTAAAAGCCGCCGGTTACTCCTGGCAGGGGCTGCGTGCCGCGTGGCAACATGAAGCGGCGTTTCGTCAGGAAGCCCTGGCTGCGCTGGCGGCGATCATTATCGCGTGCTGGCTGGACGTTGATGTGATCTCGCGCATCCTTATGATTGGGTCGGTGGTGCTGGTGGTCATCGTCGAAATCCTCAATAGCGCCATTGAAGCGGTGGTCGATCGCATCGGTCAGGAGCATCATCCGCTCGCGGGCCGGGCAAAAGATATGGGTTCGGCAGCGGTGCTGCTGGCTATCTTACTGGCCCTGTTTGTCTGGATCGCGCTGCTCTGGACACATTTGCGATAAACCTTCCATAACGCGGCTCAGGCCGCGTTTTCCCTGACAATCGGTTTTCATTTCGCCAATACCTGTATATACTCACAGCGACTGTATAAACAACCAGGGGGCGGGATGAAAGCATTAACCAGCAGGCAGCAGCAGGTCTATGACCTGATTCGCGACCATATTACTTCAACAGGCATGCCGCCTACGCGTGCCGAGATTGCCGCGCAGCTGGGTTTCCGCTCGCCAAATGCGGCAGAAGAGCATCTGAAAGCGCTGGCGCGCAAAGGCGTCATTGAGATTGTCTCCGGCGCATCGCGCGGCATCCGTCTGTTAATGGAAGAAGAAGCCTCAGAAGGCATACCACTGATTGGCCGGGTTGCTGCCGGTGAGCCCATCATGGCGCAGGAACATATCGAGACGCATTACAAAGTCGATCCGGGCCTGTTCAAACCTTCGGCGGATTTCCTGCTGCGCGTCAGCGGAATGTCGATGAAAGATATCGGAATTATGGACGGCGACCTGCTCGCGGTGCATAAAACGCAGGATGTGCGCAATGGCCAGGTCGTGGTGGCCCGCATTGACGATGAAGTGACGGTGAAACGCTGGAAAAAGCAGGGTGCTATCGTGCATCTGCTGCCCGAAAACAGCGACTTCGACCCGATTGTTGTCGATACGCGCGCCCAGTCGCTGACCGTGGAAGGTCTGGCGGTGGGTGTCGTACGCAACGGCGAATGGCTCTGATTCTGACGCCTGCGTGCATTCGCCTTTTCTGGTGCTATTCTGTCTGCCCTGATTTTGTCGCTGCCGCCTCTGCGCAGCGACACTGAGCACGGAATGGCGAATGCGCTTTATCACGGCAACCGATAAAAATCTCTGGCGGCTCGCGCTGCCCATGATCCTGTCAAATATCACCGTTCCCTTGCTGGGCGTGGTCGATACGGCAGTGATTGGTCATCTCGACAGCCCCGTCTATCTTGGCGGGGTCGCGGTCGGGACGACCGTCACCAGCTTCCTCTTTATGCTGCTGCTTTTCCTTCGCATGAGCACCACGGGCCTGACGGCACAGGCCTTCGGGGCAGGCGACAAAGCGGCGCTGGCACGCGCCCTGATCCAGCCGCTGATCATGGCGTTGCTGGCGGGTCTGCTGTTTGTCGCGCTGCGTTACCCCATTATTCAGCTGGCCACCCATCTGATTGGCGGCGATCCTCTGGTACTGGCGCAGGCCGGACTGTTTATTCAGATCCGCTGGCTCAGTGCGCCTGCCACGCTGGCGAACCTGGTGATTCTGGGCTGGCTGCTGGGCGTGCAGTATGCGCGTGCGCCGGTGATCCTGCTGGTAGTGGGGAACCTGGTGAATATCGTGCTCGACCTCTGGCTGGTCATGGGGCTGCACTGGGGCGTTGCGGGGGCAGCCACCGCCACGGCACTGGCGGAATATATCACGCTGGGCGTCGGCGGCATGATGGTCTGGCGGGTTCTGAAGCTGCGCGGCATTCCGTTCAGCCTGCTGAAACAGAGCTGGCGCGGTGACAGCGCCCGGCTGCTGCGCCTCAACCGGGACATTATGCTGCGCTCTCTTATGCTGCAGCTCTGTTTCGCCTCGCTGACCGTGCTGGGCGCCAGGCTGGGGCCGGAGGTGGTCGCGGTGAATGCCGTGTTACTGATGTTCATTACCTTTACCGCCTACGCGCTCGATGGCTTTGCCTATGCCGTCGAAGCGTTTGCAGGTGAAGCGCATGGCGCAAAAGATGGCAGCAAACTGCTGCGCGTCTGGCACTCTGCCTGCCGACAGGCGGCGGCGGTGGCGCTCTTCTTCTCGCTGGTTTATGCCTTTACCGGCCCGCAAATCGTGATGCTGCTGACCTCTCTTCAGACAGTGCAGCAGGCGGCCGACCGCTATCTGGTCTGGCAGGTGATCATGCCGCTGATCGGCGTCTGGTGTTATCTGCTGGATGGGATGTTTATCGGCGCAACGCGCGGACGTGAGATGCGTAACAGCATGGTGGTGGCAGCCGCAGGCTATTTTCTGACGCTGCTGAGCGTGCCGGTGCTGGGCAATCACGGTTTATGGCTGGCGGTAACGGTTTTCCTCGCACTGCGCGGCCTCTCACTGTGGCTCATCTGGCGCAGGCACTGGCGTCAGAACAGCTGGTTTGCGGCCTGAGCAGGCAGATCGTTTTTAGTCCGATAGTGATTGTTCCGCCGCTTATCCCCGTCGTCCGCGCTTTTTACCCTCATCCTGATGGTCATGTCCGCAGTTTTCGTGCTGCGTGCAGGCGTCTGCTTCCGCGCAGTTTTCGCATAAGCCATGGGCTTCGATCACGCTGTGACGCAGGGCAAACTGCGCTTCACCCGCCAGCGTGGCGATAATCTTTTCCACGCCCTGCGCCTGCTTCTCGGTGACGGCGGCGCAGCGGTCACAGACCAGCATGACCGACGTATGAGCCGGCGCCTCAAAATGGTGACACATCACATAGCTGTTGTTGGACTCCACCCGATGCACAAAACCCTGCTCCAGCAGGAAGTCGAGCGCACGATAAACCGTGGGAGGTTTGGCCTGAGGTTCGCTGATCCGGAGCTGATCCAGCAGATCGTAGGCACTGATTGAGCCCGGCTGTTCCGCCATCAGACGCAACACTTCAGCGCGCTGCGAAGTCAGACGCACACCACGTTGCAGGCACATTTTTTCGGCCTGAATCAAAATTTGCTGCGACGTCATGGTAGTCATGAAAATCCTCCGCTGAATAAGTGATGTTATTTTATCACATAACCTGTCAGGGTGCTGAAGCGCGTTTCTGTCTGTTAAAACAGCACAATTAGCCTGAAAAAACAGCGCCTGTGGAATTTTTGCTCCTCTCTATCTCAAATCTGACGAAAAAACCGATCCACCTGTAAATCAACCGGAGCAGAATTTTTTGTCCTTTTGCTTTGCATCTCACTGAGTTAAGAAGTAATGTTCAGAAAGACTTAATAAAAGTCTGACATTATTTGAAATTAGCCGGTCCGTTTTTAATAATTAAACGCTAATTCTGGTCGCAAAACGTCCAATCCTTTGAATTAAGACACTGTTTCCTTTGAATTCACAGCAATAACGCGTTAGCCAGGGTTCACAATAGGGCTGACAAACTATTCAGTTGTTGAATGTATCAACGACACTTTCTCAGGTGATGGCAGGCAAATGGTGAAAAAATCCGCTCAACGCTCAGCGCTGATCTGTTCCGCTGCAGCGACCGCGCTTTTCCTTTCTTCTTCCGCCATGGCGGCAGGGACCTGGTATGATGCACGTAATGACGCCATGGGCGGCACCGGCGTGGCATCTTCTGTTTATGGCTCTGCAGTGCTGGCGAACCCGGCATTAATGACGCGTGCTAAATCTGACGATAATGTCAGCATTATTATTCCTTCAGCAGGCATTCAGGTAACGGACAAAGATAAGCTGATCGATAAAGTCGATGATATTACCGACACCGTGGATCGTTACCGCACGGTGCTGGGTAACCTCACACCAGCGGATTTCTTCCGTGCTAACTCTGAACTGCGTGCGGCCTCAGGCGATGTGGCAGATAAGCTCAGCGATTTGCGCGGTAACAAAGCCGACGGCAGTGCGGGTGCGGCCATAGCTGTTACGATCCCCAATGAAACGCTGCCTTTCGCCTTTATCGCCAAAGCCTACGGAACGGCACACGTCCGCGCCAACGTGGTCCAGAGTGATATTAACTATCTGCGTAGTATAGAAAACGGGGCGATTCCTCTTCCGGGCGATCAGAATAACCTTCGCTCCAGTGCGAACGGCTTAGCGGCGCTGGTTACCGATTATGGTGTGGCGGTGGCGCATGAGTTCACTGTCGCCGGTCAGCCGGTGTCGGTGGGCGTGACGCCAAAAGTGCAGAAAACCTGGCTCTATAACTACACTGCCAGCATCTATAACTACGACAAAAATGACATCAACAACAGTCAGTATCGCAGCACCGACACCGGCTTTAACGTTGATGCCGGTCTGGCGACCACCTTTGCTGAAAACTGGACGCTGGGTGTGACCGGACAGAACCTGGTTTCACGCGATCTGCAGACCCGGGAGGTTAACGGATTCCGCGACACCTACCAGATTCGCCCGCTGGTTACCACCGGTCTGTCCTGGGATAAAGGTCCGTTTACCGTGACCGGCGATGTGGATCTCACGGAAACCAAACGCTTCAAAACTCAGGATAACAGCCAGTATGCGGCAGTGGGTGCGGAGTACCGCGTACTTGACTGGCTGCAGCTGCGCGCGGGTTATCGTGCGGACATGCGGTCTAACGACGAAAATGTGGCCACGGCAGGTTTTGGTCTGTCGCCGTTTAACAAAGCTGTCCATCTGGATCTGGCTGGCTCCGTCGGTGCTAACAATACCTGGGGCGCGATGATGCAGCTGGGCTTTAACTTCTAAGCGGATTATCCCGGCTCTCCGGGGGCGGGCGATGCACTATCGCCCGCCCTTGTGTTATCCTTGCACAGAATTCCATCACCCTCAATTACCGGATTGTCTGCGCTACATGGCTACTTTTTCTTCGCAACGCTTCTCCATCGCCCCTATGCTCGACTGGACCGATCGGCACTGTCGCTATTTTCATCGTCAGCTGACCGGCGACACCCTGCTGTACACCGAAATGGTGACGACCGGCGCGATCATCCATGGCAAAGGGGATTATCTGGCTTACAGTGACGCTGAACACCCGGTTGCATTGCAGCTGGGCGGAAGCGATCCGGCGGCGCTGGCGCAGTGCGCGAAGCTGGCGGAGCAGCGCGGCTACGATGAGATCAACCTTAACGTCGGCTGTCCCTCTGATCGGGTGCAGAATGGCCGTTTCGGTGCCTGCCTGATGGCCGAAGCCACTCTGGTCGCAGATGCCGTGAAAGCGATGCGCGACGTGGTGTCGATTCCGGTCACGGTGAAAACCCGTATCGGAATTGATGAGCTGGACAGCTATGCCTTCCTGACCGACTTTATCGGCACGGTGGCGGGCCGCGGCGAGTGCGAGACATTTATCATCCATGCGCGCAAAGCCTGGCTCTCCGGCCTCAGCCCCAAAGAGAACCGCGAAATCCCCCCGCTGGATTATCCCCGCGTCTACCAGCTGAAGCGCGATTTCCCGCATCTGACGATTGCGCTTAATGGCGGCGTGAAAACGCTGGAAGAGGCACAGGCGCATCTGGAGCACCTTGACGGCGTGATGATGGGCCGTGAAGCCTATCAGAACCCCGGCATTCTGGCGCAGGTCGACCAGCAGCTGTTCGGGCGTCAGCATCCGGCGGCTAACCCGGTTGAGGTGGTACGCGCCATGTATCCCTATATTGAAGCGGAACTGGCGAAGGGCACCTATCTGGGCCACGTCACGCGCCATATGCTGGGACTCTTCCAGGGCATTCCGGGCGCACGCCAGTGGCGACGCCATCTGAGTGAAAATGCGCATAAGCCGGGGGCGGATGTCCGCGTTCTGGAAGCGGCGCTGGCGCTGGTGGCGGATAAGATTCCACAGGAAGCCTGATCCGCTGACGTCACAGAAAACCAGCCTTCAGGCTGGTTTTTTTTACGCCATCATCTGGTCTTTTTCACCAGGTTATCTCACGCCCCCTTCCCGTAAACCACGACTATTCAATAGGTTACCTGTTGGCACGCTTTTTGTAACTGTCCTGGTATGAAAGTGGATAAAGGAGTCCTGACGTGGAAATTTTATTTGTACTGGGGTTTTTCCTGATGCTGTTGCTGACCGGCGTGTCGCTGCTGGGCGTGCTGGCAGCACTGGTGGTCGCCACCCTGGTGATGTTTGTCGGCGGGCTGTTTGCACTTGTTATCAAAGTGTTACCGTGGCTGGTGCTGGCCGTGATCGCGGTCTGGCTGCATCGCGCCTTCTTTGGCGACAGCGAGGCGCGGGCACGACGTAAGCTAAGACGTAAGATCAACAGGTTAGACCGGAAAAGCTGGCGATAATTGCGGGAGTGATCACAGAGTGAGAGATTGCAAAGCCGCAATCTGCAATTAAACATATTTTTTACTTATGTTTTCTGGCAGGATGGCTTTTGTCAACGCGATGTGCCATCGACGCGACAGGAATTCATCGCCGCTGTCCCTACACCAGCGCGAACAAAAAATAAAAAAGAGAAGGGCTTCCTGCGGGAAGCCCTTTTTGTTTGTCCGGTCAGGGGATGAGCAGGCAGGAACCCTGCGTGGCGCGGCTCTCCAGAATCTGATGCGCTTTGCTGGCCTCTTTCAGCGCAAACTTCTGCTGCTCCGGTACCTCCACCCTGATTGCGCCGCTTGCCAGCAGCGAGAAGAGTTCGGCGCTGGCCGTTTCCAGCTCCTGGCGGTTGGTGATGTAGCCAAACAGCGAAGGGCGGGTAACAAACAGCGAGCCTTTCTTATTCAGAATGCTAAGGTCGATGCCGGTTACCGGCCCGGACGCGTTACCGAAACTGACCATCAGCCCGTGACGGCGCAGGGAATCCAGCGACGCCTCCCAGGTATCTTTGCCGACAGAGTCATACACCACGCCGACTTTTTTCCCGTCGGTCAGCTCGCTGACGCGCGCGGCAATATTCTCTTCACGATAGTTGATGGTCGCCCAGGCCCCGGCGTTTCTGGCGATGGTTGCTTTTTCCGCAGAGCCTACCGTGCCAATCAGGTGTGCGCCCAGTGCTTTTGCCCACTGACAGGCGATTAAACCGACGCCGCCTGCTGCGGCATGAAACAGGAAGGTCTCGCCGGCGCTGATTTTATAGGTCTGCCGCAGCAGATACTGCGTGGTCAGCCCTTTCAGATAGCTGGCGGCACCCTGCTCAAAGCTGATCGCCTCCGGGAGATGCATCAGGCGATCTTCGGCCACGTTATGAAGTTCGCTGTAGGCCCCCATTGACGCCAGGCAGTAGACCACGCGATCGCCGGGTTTAAACAGGGTGACGCCGCGGCCCACCCGCGACACCACGCCTGCGGCTTCCGTACCCAGCCCCGAAGGAAACGCCGCCACAGGATAGAGGCCGCTGCGCACATAGGTGTCGATGTAATTAATCCCGATCGCGCGGTGTTCCACCTGCACTTCATGTTCAGCCGGGTCAGCCGGGTCAAAATCCGTCCACGTTAACACTTCCGGTCCGCCGTGCGCGCTGAACTGAATACGCTTTGCCATTCTGACTCCTGTGATTGTTTCATCATGAGGGTGAGGCACGCACCCCAACTAAGGTATACTTGCGCGTCCCCACAGAAGATCGGTAATGCATTCACTATGGCAGGAAATAAACCCACCAACAAATCGAACGAAACGCAGGATCGCCAGCTGGCTGGCGTGAAAATGCCCCCGCATTCGCTGGAAGCGGAGCAGTCGGTGCTCGGTGGGTTAATGCTGGATAACGAGCGCTGGGATAACGTCTCTGAGCGCGTCGTCGCGAATGATTTTTTCAACCGCTCGCACCGGCTGATTTTTTCAGAGATGCAGCGGTTGCTGGAAAACAGCAAGCCCATTGACCTGATTACGCTCTCCGAGTCACTGGAAACCCGTGGCGAACTGGAGATGGCGGGGGGATTCGCCTACCTGGCTGAGCTGGCGAAAAACACCCCGAGTGCAGCGAACATCGGCGCCTATGCCGATATCGTGCGCGAACGTGCGGTCGTACGCGAGATGATCTCCGTTGCCAACGAGATCGCCGATGCCGGTTATGATCCGCAGGGGCGGAACAGCGAAGAGCTGCTCGACTTTGCGGAATCGAACGTCTTCAAGATTGCCGAAGCGCGCGCAGATAAAGATGCCGGGCCGAAGAACATCGAGCAGATTCTGGAATCGACCGTCTCCCGTATTGAGTCGCTCTATCAGACCCCGCACGATGGCGTCACCGGCGTCGACACCGGCTATCAGGATCTGAATAAAAAGACCGCTGGCCTGCAGGGTTCAGACCTGATCATCGTCGCCGCCCGTCCTTCGATGGGTAAAACCACTTTTGCGATGAACCTATGCGAAAACGCCGCGATGCTGCAGGATAAGCCAGTGCTGATTTTCAGTCTGGAGATGCCCAGCGAGCAAATCATGATGCGTATGCTGGCCTCGCTTTCCCGCGTCGACCAGACCCGCATCCGAACCGGCCAGCTTGATGATGAGGACTGGGCCCGTATCTCCGGCACCATGGGTATCCTGCTGGAGAAGAAGAACATGTATATCGATGACTCTTCCGGCCTGACCCCCACTGAAGTGCGTTCGCGTGCCCGGCGTATCTACCGTGAAAACGGCGGATTGAGCCTGATCATGATCGACTACCTGCAGCTGATGCGCGTGCCATCGCTGTCGGACAACCGAACGCTGGAGATTGCGGAGATCTCCCGCTCGCTCAAGGCGCTGGCCAAAGAGCTTAATGTGCCGGTGGTCGCGCTGTCGCAGCTTAACCGCTCACTGGAGCAGCGTGCCGATAAGCGTCCGGTTAACTCGGATCTGCGTGAATCGGGATCGATCGAGCAGGATGCGGATTTGATCATGTTCATCTATCGTGACGAGGTCTATCACGAGAACAGCGATCTCAAAGGGATCGCCGAGATCATCCTGGGTAAACAGCGTAACGGTCCAATCGGTACGGTGCGGCTGACGTTTAACGGTCAGTGGTCACGCTTCGACAACTACGCCGGCCCGCAATACGACGACGAATAATCTGCGCTTTGTGCTGTCATGCACGATCTGTGCATGACAGCTCCCATCATCAGAAAATAGTGTTGGACAACCTCTGCGGTTATCGGGTTATCTGTAACAAAGCGACGCCTCTCACGCTGTGGAAACGGAATGACTCACGTAGACGATTACGACCTGAAAATCCTGACTTTATTACAAGCTAACGGCCGTCTTACTAACCAGGAACTCAGCGACCTGGTTGGCCTCTCCGCCTCGCAATGTTCCCGCCGCCGCATCAATCTGGAACAGGCCAATCTGATTCTGGGCTATCACGCCCGGCTCTCGCCCGATGCCATCGGGCTGGGGATGGTGGGGCTGATAGAGGTACGCTTAATCAACCACACCACCGAATATGTGGAGAGCTTTCACCGCATGGTGGAGCAGGAAGAGGCGATTGTCGACGCCTACAAAACCACCGGTGACGCTGACTATCTGCTTAAAGTGGCGGTGGCCGATCTTAACTCCCTCAGTGCGCTTATCAGCCAGTTAGTGGCGGGCCATCAGAGCGTGTCCCACGTCAAAACCTCCGTGGTACTGGGGCGCATGAAAGAGAATGGCCTGATGATGCTGCCTGCGAGCAAAACGCGCTAAAAAGGTGCGTGCTGTGCGTTTTTGGTGCAGACTGGCGACTATAAACGCAAAGAATACGCATCTTAACGGGTTTTTGCGCATGGAGTGACGGTTTTGACCGAAACGCATGCACGAAATCCTGTTATAAAGCGCCTTGGAAATCAACGGGATATCACCAGCCTCCGGCCAGCAGCCGAATGAGGCTGCGGCAATGGTGCGTTTTTTGCATTGCAACCGCATCATTTGCACTGAGACAACCCCCATGGATAACATCGCAGAACCCTCCCGCGTCCCGCATTCGCGTATTGAAGATGCGCTGGCGATGGTGCTGGGCACCCTGATGGTTTCGTTCGGCGTCATTATGCTGAAACAGGCAGGTGCCCTGACGGGCGGCACTGCCGGTATCGCCTTTCTGCTGAGCTACCTCTCTCCGCTCTCCTTTGGCAGCGCATTTTTCCTGATCAACCTGCCTTTTTACTGGCTGGCGGTAAAACGCATGGGCTGGGAATTTACCCTGAAAACCTTCTGTGCCGTCGGGCTGGTATCGCTGTTTACGCAGCTGCACCCGCTGTTCGTTCACTTTTCCGATCTCAATCCGTTCTATGCGACACTGTTCGGTAACGTCATCATGGGGATCGGGTTTATAGTGTTGTTTCGTCATAAGGCGAGCCTGGGCGGCATCAATATTCTGGCGCTGTGGCTACAGGATCGCGTTGGGATCCGCGCGGGTAAACTGCAGATGGCGGTCGACACCTGCGTCGTGCTGGCGTCCCTGTTTGTGGTCAGTGGCCCCATCCTGCTGGCCTCCATTGCAGGAGCCGTGATCCTCAATCTGATTATTGCAATGAACCACCGTCCGGGACGCTATCGGGTTTAGCCCTCTTTACCTCTGGACCAATCATGGAGACCTACACCGTGTTTCAAAACGTTGATGCCTATGCGGGCGATCCGATTCTGTCGTTGATGGAAGCCTTTAAACAAGATCCGCGCGAACACAAAGTTAACCTGAGCATCGGGCTTTACTACGACGAGCAGAACATTATCCCGCAGCTGAAGGCCGTAGCGGCTGCTGAAGAGCAGCTCAATGCCGAGCCAAAGCAGGCATCGCTCTATCTGCCCATGGAAGGCCTGAACAGCTACCGCAACGCGATCGCGCCGCTGCTGTTTGGTGCCGACCATCCGGTGCTGCAGGCGGGTCGTATCGCCTCGATTCAGACGCTGGGGGGATCGGGTGCGCTGAAAGTCGGGGCAGACTTCCTTAAGCGTTACTTCCCGCAGTCGGCCGTCTGGGTCAGCGATCCCACCTGGGAAAACCATATCGCGATTTTTAATGGCGCAGGTTTTGAGGTGAAGAGCTACCCCTGGTATGACGCCGAAACCCACGGTGTGCGTTTTGATGCCTTTATCCATACCCTGAAAACGCTGCCAGCGCAGAGCATCGTGTTACTGCATCCCTGCTGCCATAACCCGACCGGCGCTGACCTGACCAATGCACAGTGGGATGAGACCATTGAGGTACTGAAAGCACAGCAGCTGATTCCTTTCCTGGATATCGCCTATCAGGGCTTTGGTGAAGGCATGCAGCAGGATGCTTATGCGCTGCGCGCCGTCGCGGCTGCGGGCCTGCCGGCACTGGTCAGCAACTCTTTCTCTAAAATCTTCTCGCTCTATGGCGAGCGCGTAGGCGGGCTCTCTGTCGTCTGTGACAGCGCCGAAGAGTCAGCGCGCGTGCTGGGCCAGCTGAAAGCGACCGTTCGTCGCAACTACTCCAGCCCGCCGAATTTCGGTGCGCAGGTCGTGGCCCGCGTCCTCAACGACGACGCGCTGAAAGCGAGCTGGCTGGACGAAGTGGAGACGATGCGTCTGCGCATTCTCGCGATGCGCGAATCACTGGTCGGGGTGCTGAGCACGGCACTGCCGGGCAAAAATTTCGACTACCTGCTGAAGCAACGCGGCATGTTCAGCTACACCGGCCTGAGCGTGCAGCAGGTTGACCGCCTGCGCAATGAGTTCGGCATCTACCTGGTGGGCAGTGGCCGCATGTGTGTGGCCGGTCTGAACAGCAAAAATGTGCATCAGGTGGCGGAAGCCTTTGCCGCGGTGATGTAACGGCACGTCTGCTGTGAACAAACCGCCCGCCTCGCGCTGGCGGTTTTTTTATGGCTCAGGGTTTACCTTTCGGCGACATGCTGCACACTTAAACGGGGTAACCGTTTCAGGAATAAGCTATGTGGCATCAACAGACTATTACGCTGAGCGCGAAGCCGCGCGGCTTTCATCTCATCACTGATGAGATCACCGACTCGCTCTCCGGATTGCGTGATATCAAAACCGGTCTGCTGCATCTGCTGTTGCAGCATACGTCGGCGTCATTAACCTTAAATGAAAATTGCGATCCGACGGTGCGCAGCGATATGGAGCAGCATTTCCTGCGGCACGTGCCGGAGAATGCGCCTTATCAGCACGACTACGAAGGACGTGATGACATGCCGGCGCACATTAAATCCTCGACCCTGGGCGTGTCGCTCTTGCTGCCGGTTCAGCGGGGACGCCTGGTTCTGGGGACCTGGCAGGGTATCTGGCTGGGCGAGCATCGCATTGAGGGCGGTGCCAGGCGGATTGTCGCCACTTTACAAGGGGAATCGTGATGAATCACTCAGACTTACTGACCTATTGCATGAGCAAGCCGGGCGCAGAGCAGAGCGTCCACAGTGACTGGAAGGCCACGCAGATCAAAAGCAACGGCGTGCTGTTTGCGATGGTACATGAGGTAAAAGGGCGGCCTGCGGTTTCGCTGAAATCGACGCCTGCGCTGGCAGAGCTGCTGCGCGAAGAGCATAGCGACATCATTCCCAGCGAGCATCTGAATAAATCACACTGGAGCACGCTGTTCCTGGATGGGTCGCTGAAGGATTCGCAGATCTACTATCTGGTCGATGCCTCCTTCCAGCAGGTTGACGCCGCGCGCCAGGCCGCGCTTTAACACCCCCCTGCCTGAGCAGGAGGGTGCAGGCGACCCGATCAGGCAGCCGACTGCTCGCGCAGGGTGTTGATGTCGATAACAAAGCGATATTTCACATCGCTTTTCAGCATGCGCTCATAGGCTTCGTTGATCTGATCCATCGCGATCAGTTCGATGTCCGAGGTGATGCCGTGCTCGCCACAGAAATCGAGCATCTCCTGCGTTTCTGCGATACCGCCAATCAGTGAACCGGCGATGCTGCGACGTTTGAAGATCAGGTTAAACACCTGCGGAGCCGGGTGATCGTGCTCAGGTGCGCCGACCAGCGTCATATTGCCATCCAGCTTCAGCAGGGTGATGAAGGGGTTAAGGTCGTGCTGAGCGGCAACGGTGTTCAGGATAAAGTCGAAGCTGTTGGCGTGCTGCGCCATCTGCTCTGGATCTTTGGAGATCACCACCTCATCGGCGCCCAGGCGTTTGCCATCCTCGATTTTGGACGGCGAGGTGGTGAACAGCACCACATGCGCCCCCATTGCGTGAGCAATTTTCACGCCCATGTGCCCCAGGCCACCCAGGCCTACGATACCGACTTTTTTGCCGGGGCCGACATTCCAGTGGCGCAGCGGCGAGTAGGTCGTGATACCGGCACACAGCAGCGGCGCGACGCCCGCCAGATCCAGGTTTTCCGGAATGCGCAGCACAAAGCTCTCATCCACAACCATCGCCGTTGAGTAGCCGCCGTAGGTGATCGCACCGGTCTCGCGGTCTTCACCGTTGTAGGTGCCGACAAAACCGTTTTCACAATATTGCTCCAGCCCCTGCTGACAGCTCGGGCAGCTGCGGCACGAATCCACCATGCAACCTACGCCGACCAGATCGCCGACTTTGTATTTCTGCGTCTGTGGGCCCACCGCGGTGACGCGACCCACAATTTCATGCCCCGGAACCACAGGGAAAATCGTGTTTTTCCACTCATTGCGGGCCTGATGCAGGTCTGAGTGGCAGACGCCACAGAACAGCACCTCAAGCTGAACGTCATGGGCGCGCAGCTCACGCGGCTTATAATCGAACGGTGCCAGTTTGGATTTTGCATCCTGAGCAGCATACGCATGCGTAATATTCATGGTGTCTCCAGTTTCGATGTGTCGTGAGTGTTTTCTGATGAAGTGCAGCAGCGCAGTGGTGCTGCAAAAAACAGGGCGACGCCAGGGGCGTGCCAAAGAGGAACCGCTTAAGGATAGTCAGCGTGGGGAAGGGCGTATATGCCTATACATGTCTGAATCTTGCCTGATTCTGCATTTTTCTGGCTGAACCGGCAGCAGAAATAAGCAGGCCCGCACGGGGCGGGCCTGGCATCATTACTTCTGTAACAGGGGCTTCAGGAAGCGCGCGGTATGCGATTTTTCACACTCCGCTACGGTCTCCGGCGTGCCGGCAATCAGGATTTCGCCGCCGCCGCTGCCGCCTTCCGGGCCAAGGTCGACAATCCAGTCAGCGGTTTTCACCACGTCGAGATTGTGCTCAATCACCACGATGGTGTTGCCCTGGTCGCGCAGCTGATGCAGGACTTCCAGCAGCTGCTGAATATCAGCAAAGTGCAGGCCGGTGGTCGGCTCATCAAGAATGTAGAGCGTCTGACCGGTACCACGCTTCGACAGTTCACGCGCCAGCTTCACGCGCTGAGCTTCACCACCGGAGAGGGTGGTGGCGGACTGGCCGAGACGAATGTAGGAGAGACCCACATCCATCAGCGTCTGTAACTTACGCGCCAGCGCCGGAACCGCATCAAAGAACTCACGCGCCTCTTCGATGGTCATCTCCAGCACTTCGTGAATGCTCTTGCCTTTGTACTTCACTTCCAGCGTTTCACGGTTATAGCGTTTGCCTTTGCACTGATCGCACGGCACATAGATGTCCGGCAGGAAGTGCATTTCGACTTTCAGCACGCCATCGCCCTGACAGGCTTCACAGCGTCCGCCGCGCACGTTAAAGCTGAAACGACCCGGCGTGTAACCGCGTGACCGCGCTTCCGGCACGCCAGCAAAGAGTTCACGCACCGGGGTGAAGATGCCGGTGTAGGTCGCCGGGTTGGAGCGCGGCGTGCGGCCAATCGGACTCTGGTCGATGTCGATAACTTTGTCGAAGTGCTCCAGTCCCGCCACGTCGCGGTAAGGGGCCGGCTCTGCGATGGTGGCACCGTTCAGCGCCCGCTGCGCAATCGGGAACAGCGTATCGTTAATCAGGGTCGATTTACCGGAGCCGGAGACACCGGTGATGCAGGTGAACAGACCCACCGGCAGCGTCAGCGTGACATCCTTGAGGTTATTGCCGCGCGCGCCGGTAATCTTCAGCACCTTAGATGGATCGCCCTTCACCCGCGCCTCCGGCACGGCGATTTCACGCTTGCCGCTCAGGAACTGGCCCGTCAGGGACGCTTCCTGTGCCATGATCTCATCCACGGTGCCTTCTGCCACCACCTGGCCGCCATGCACGCCTGCACCCGGACCAATGTCGATCACGTGGTCGGCGGCACGAATCGCATCTTCATCGTGCTCAACCACAATCACGGTGTTACCGAGATCGCGCAGGTGGATCAGGGTGCCGAGCAGACGCTCGTTATCGCGCTGATGCAGGCCGATTGACGGTTCGTCCAGCACATACATAACGCCCACCAGACCGGCACCGATCTGGCTCGCCAGACGGATACGCTGCGCCTCACCACCGGAAAGGGTTTCAGCGGAACGTGACATCGACAGGTAGTTCAGGCCGACGTTCACCAGGAAACTCAGGCGATCGCTAATCTCTTTCAGCACCTTTTCGGCGATCTGCGCACGCTGGCCGCTGAGCTTCAGATTTTCAAAGAAGGACATCGCGTGACCGATGCTCATCTCAGAGATGGTCGGCAGCGTCGTATCTTCGACAAAGACATGGCGCGCTTCGCGACGCAGACGGGTGCCTTCACAGCTCGCACAGGCGCGGTTGCTGATGAACTTCGCCAGCTCTTCGCGCACCGCTGAGGATTCGGTCTCTTTGTAGCGGCGCTCCATGTTGTTGAGCACGCCTTCAAACGGATGACGGCGAACCGAGGTGTCGCCACGGTCGTTGATGTACTTAAATTCGATGCTCTCTTTGCCAGAGCCGTACAGGATCACTTTCTGCACGTTGTCGGGCAGGCTGCCGAACGGCGCTTCAATATCAAAACTGAGGTGGTCCGCCAGCGAACGCAGCATCTGGAAATAGTAAAAGTTGCGGCGATCCCAGCCACGGATTGCGCCACCTGCCAGAGAGAGCTCAGGGTTCTGCACCACGCGATCCGGATCGAAATATTGCTGTACGCCCAGGCCGTCGCAGGTCGGACAGGCGCCTGCCGGGTTGTTAAAGGAGAACAGGCGCGGCTCCAGCTCACTCATGCTGTAACCACAAATCGGGCAGGCGAAGTTCGCGGAGAAGAGCAGCTCTTCGGCCTCGCTGTCATCCATGTCCGCCACGATCGCCGTGCCGCCTGAGAGCTCCAGGGTTGTCTCAAAGGACTCGGCCAGACGCGTCGCCAGGTCGTCACGCACTTTAAAGCGGTCAATCACCACTTCGATGGTGTGTTTCTTCTGCAGCTCCAGTTTCGGCGGGTCAGACAGATCGCACACTTCGCCGTCGATACGCGCGCGGATGTAGCCCTGCGTCGCCAGATTTTCCAGCGTTTTGGTGTGCTCACCCTTGCGATCTTTCACCACCGGTGCCAGCAGCATCAGACGGCGGCCTTCCGGCTGAGCGAGAACCTGATCGACCATCTGGCTCACGGTCTGCGCCGCCAGCGGTACGTTGTGGTCCGGGCAGCGCGGTTCGCCCACGCGGGCAAACAGCAGACGCAGGTAGTCGTGGATCTCGGTGATGGTTCCCACCGTCGAGCGCGGGTTATGCGAGGTGGATTTCTGTTCAATAGAGATGGCGGGCGACAGACCTTCGATATGATCGACGTCCGGCTTCTCCATTAACGAAAGAAACTGGCGCGCATACGCAGAGAGCGACTCCACATAGCGGCGCTGACCTTCCGCATACAGCGTATCAAACGCCAGTGAGGATTTACCGGAGCCTGACAGGCCGGTCACCACAATGAGTTTGTCGCGTGGGATGGTCAGGTTAATGTTTTTCAAATTATGGGTGCGGGCACCACGAACTTCGATCTTATCCATTCACCTTTCCCGGATTAGCAGCACTCACCGCGCCTTGCCGACACGGCCAGAATAAACGTGTCATTATGGCACAAAAAATAGACTGAATAAATATCCAGTACTCTGTGGTCCGGACGTGTGAAGGATTAAAACCGGAACGCGGCTCGAAAGTGGGAAACAGTGAGCAGGACGTGTTAGAATTGATGGATTAGACTGAATGCATTAACTCATCGGGAGACAGCAACATGGCCAGTCGTGGCGTTAACAAAGTGATTCTTGTCGGGAATCTGGGTCAGGATCCGGAAGTACGTTATATGCCAAATGGTGGCGCTGTTGCCAACATTACGCTGGCTACGTCGGAGAGCTGGCGTGATAAGCAGACCGGTGAAAACAAAGAGATCACCGAGTGGCACCGTGTGGTGCTGTTTGGCAAACTGGCTGAAGTCGCGGGTGAATATCTGCGCAAAGGCTCTCAGGTTTACATCGAAGGTCAGCTGCGCACCCGTAAATGGCAGGATCAGGGTGGCCAGGAACGTTACACCACCGAAGTCGTGGTTAACGTCGGCGGCACCATGCAGATGCTGGGCGGCCGTCAGCAGGGCGGTAACGCCGGTGCAGGCGCGCAGGGTGGTGGCAACAACAATGGCTGGGGCCAGCCGCAGCAGCCGCAGGGCAACAACAATCAGTTCAGCGGCGGCGCGCAGTCCCGTCCGCAGCAGCCGCAGAGTGCGCCTGCCAGCAACAACAACGAACCGCCAATGGATTTTGACGACGATATTCCGTTCTGATTCATCTGGCCTGACGCGTTTAAAAAGCCCGCTATGCGGGCTTTTTTTATGCGCGGCTCCGGCCAACCGGGGCTATGACCATTCCGCCAGCACGGCATCCGTGCTCAGCACGCGCGGCACGTTGCCAGGGATCAGCAGCGAGGCCCACACCTCATTGTGCTGATTAATCAGCGCTTCGGCCCCGACCCAGCGGCGATCGGCGGTGGTGTGCGCATCCGCCGCCACGGTTATCGCATAGCCCGCACTGGCCCCTGTTTTAATGGTGGTATCCAGACAGTAGTCGGTTGCACAGCCGCACACCACAAACGCCTCTACCTCCAGACGCTTTAACAGCGCGGCCAGCTCTGTCTGCCAGAAGCTGTCGCAGGCCGTTTTCGTCACGTAATGCGCGCCCGCAGGCTGAACCAGTTCCGGCAGCAGATCAAAGCTGGGGTTGCCCTCGCACATCGTGCCTTCACGATGCTGAATAAAGAGGACGATATCGGCGCGATCGGTCAGCCGGTTGATCCGGTCAACCCGGCCTGCCTTATCGAAACGTGGTGTGCTGAACACGCCGTTCTGCATATCAATGACGATGACGACTCGCTGTGCCATGCTGACTCCCTCAGAATGAGAAAAAAACAGTGTTACCTGCGGCGCGGCGGATAGCAATCTTTTGCATTTTCCCCCCGGTCGCAGGCATGCTAATCCGACATCGGATAAATAAGGAGAGAGAAGTGGAAGGTGTTCCGGCTGTTTTTCCCTGTGAAAAAGACCGCGCACAGTTTCAGCAACCGGCCGCGTTGCCCGGTGTGGAACTCTATCAGGCTCACATCTCCCGCTACGCTTTTGAACCCCATACCCATGAAGCCTTTGGCATTGGCACGATTGAGGCGGGTGCGCAGCGTTTTCGCTATCGCGGCACCGAATATACCGCGCCGGTGAACTCGCTGGTGACCATGAATCCGGATGAGCTGCATACCGGTGAGTCAGCCTGTGACGAGGGCTGGCGCTATCAGATGATCTACATTCAGCCGCAGCTGATGGATGAACTGACCGGCGATCGCGGCTGGTGGTTTAATGAGGCGCTGCTGACCGATCCGCGCATCGCGCAGCCGCTCTCCCGCACGCTGGCCGCACTCTGGCAGGCGGAGTCCGGACTGGCGCGCCAGAGTCTGCTTTCCGAACTGCTGTTGCAGATTCGCCCGCTGGCGCGGATGTCGTCACCGGGCAGGCCCGAGGGAGGGCATCGCTTTGATCAGGTGCGTGATTTTCTGCGGGCAAATCTGGCGGAACCGGTGCGGCTGGAGGAGCTGGCGGCGCTGGCCTCGCTGTCGCCGTGGCACTTCTTACGCGCTTTCCGCCAGCACTATCACGTCACGCCGCATCAGATGCTGATGGCTTTCCGCCTCTATGATGCCAAACAGCGACTGGCACAGGGCGAAGCCGCTGCCAGTGTCGCAGCGGCCGTCGGGTTAACCGATCAGGCTCATCTGACCCGCGCCTTTGCTAACCGCTATGGCATTACGCCTGGCCGCTATCAGAAACAGGTGCGCCAGCCCTGACACAACCGCAATCTGCTACAAGCCTTCCTCCTTCACTCCCGCCACACTGTGAAAAAAAGCTATACGGGAAAAAGTCATGTTTGCTGGTGTTATGTTTGCCGTTACCGCGGGGCTGATGTGGGGGCTGATCTTTGTCGGGCCGCTGCTGGTGCCTGACTACCCTGGTGCACTGCAGTCGGCGGGACGTTATGTGGCGTTCGGGCTGATTGCGCTGCCGCTGGCCTGGCACGATCGCCGCCAGCTGCGCCAGCTGGGGCGGGCCGACTGGCGCGAGGCAGTAAAACTCTCGCTGGTGGGTAACCTCTTCTATTATGCGTTTCTGGCCAATGCCATTCAGCGCACCGGCGCGCCGGTCTCCACCATGATTATCGGCACACTGCCGGTGGTGATCGCCGTTACCGCCAATCTCTGTTACGGCCATCTTGAAGGACGTCTGCCCTGGCGGCGGCTCTTTCCGGCGCTGGTGATGATGGCGGCCGGGTTGCTCTGCGTCAATGCAGCGGAGTTGCGGAGCCAGGGCGCAACGCTGGATCTTAGTCGTTACCTGACCGGCATCGTGCTGGCACTGCTGGCGGTGGTCTGCTGGACCTGGTATCCGCTGCGCAATGCCCGCTGGCTGCGCACTCATCCCGCACTGCGACCCTCGACCTGGGCGACGGCGCAGGGGCTGGTGACGCTGCCGATGGCGCTGACCCTGTATGCGCTGGTCAGCGTTCAGATCGCCTGGCAACAGCCTGACTTCCCGCTGCCGTTCGGGCCACATCCGTCACTCTTTATCTCTCTGATGCTGGCGATTGGCCTGCTCTGCTCCTGGCTCGGCAGCCTGTGCTGGAACGCAGCCAGCCAGCGTCTGCCCACGGTACTGATGGGGCCGCTGATTGTTTTTGAGATCCTGTTCGGTCTGTTATGGACTTTTCTCTGGCATCAACGCTGGCCACCTCTGCTCACCGTTATCGGCATTGCCTGTCTGATGGCTGGCGTGCTGTGGGCAATGCGTATCAAACCACAGCCGCGGGTGGTTGCCCTCAGCGGATAACCCACACCGATCTCTGGAATAAACTGGCCGTGCGAAGCCCGCTTTGCCCGGCTTTTTAAGACAAAACCCTATCCCGATTTGCACTCTGTCCGACAGATTTTTGCCGCGAAATCGATTTCATGCGATGCGAAGGGGGAAAATCTCGTCGTGTTAACCCCTGCCATCCACCCCCGGTCAGCAAAAAATCGGCACTTTTCACCCGCTGAAGGCGGATCGTTTACCGCCGGGATGCAATTTCCTGCACAGATAGCGCCCATAAATCAGGAAAAAAAGCGCAGCATTATGGACGTTACGCTTTTCTCTGCCGCATTTTATTGGATTGTGACCCTGAGTTATGCCCGCTAAAAACCACTATTAACTTCATTCCTCATTCAATGAGTAAGAAAATTCCGCCGCTGCGTTTTTAATTAAAGATTAATCTGTGGCATCAATGATGCGCAATGAAGAGAGTGAAAAGATAGCCACATAACGTTAGTGATAAGGAGCAATAAACTATTTGTGCCGGATTAATCCTGGAGAAACTATTGCGGAAAAGGCACGCAAAGGAATTAAAGCGTAACCGCAAAAAGTTTGGGTTAGGGCCAGGATTAACTTAAAAGAAGTGTGATTATTTTTCGTTCTAAGTTTAAAGCGTCTTAATGTTATCCAGACGCTTTGGTAGTGGGGTTTAGCAGCACTTAACAAAAAAAGAGGAGGCCCAATCCCGCTAAAACGAGATTGGGAGGGGAAGAATCGGCGTAGAATGCGAGACTTTTGCTGTTGTGAATCAATTTTACCGCAAAAAAAGAAGCTTAGCCGTGAAGCCATTCATTAGTTATAAATGGAGCGGAAAGGGGTGCCGCAATTGTCCTATTAAATGATCTTCATCTCTTCTGGTAAGAACAAATCTCAGCGTTAAGTCTGGTAAGCGCGGTAGCATGGGGGTTATCGGTTCTCCGTGCCTGACGGATAATGGTAAACGCTGCGGCTGATATCCAACAGGCGGCAGCTGCGGCGGGTGCCGATGTCAAACGTGGTCTGCAGGAAGTCTACAGCCTGACGCTTTTCATTCGTGGTAAAGAAGTGCTTAAGCACGCTCTGCAGCATCTCTTTATCCGAGTTGAGGGTCTGCAGCTCACGCGTCGCATTCTGCAGTTTTTCTTCCAGCTCCTTGATTTTTCTGCCTTCTTCCGAAGACAACCCAGAAAACTTCTTCTTCCAGCTGTAGAACGTGGCTTCAGAGATGCCTAACTCTTCACAAATCTCTCTGACTTTCACGCCCGATTCAGAAGCTTTAATGGCATTTGTGATTTGATCTTCGCTGTATCGTGACTTTCTCATAAATGCTCTTACCTTTCTTATCGATTAATGGATGAGAATGACTTTAATAATTTCTGGCACTGTAAGATTCTATTAATGCAGTATTAAAGTGCGCCAATGGAATAGCGAAGCCTAAATTAAGATATTTAGAATAAATATCATCATGGGATAAATCTTATTTTATTCTTATCCGCAGGCCGCGCCTTCCTGGAGGCGGATTTTTGTTATAAATTCATCGCATCCCGAATACGGAAAAATTAAACGTAAACCGGATATTTAGCCTGACCGACCCGAATAATAGGGGGGTTGTGGCCGTTTAAGGTTGGGTTATTTTCAGCCTGAAATCGTTTCCATTTGAAGTGATTCGCGCCAGATATAATAAGAATTATCCTGAATTCACTCTCCGGATTATGATCAACTTCTCAATTTTCGGACCAGTTTGGTCTGAAGTCTTACATTTTCGCCAGGCCTACTGCGCGCTTATTAATTCGTTACAGGGATGTTGTACCGAAGCGGTTGTAGTTGAGTAATACTAAGGAAGAGTCGATGAAATTGAGCGTAATGTCTAATGCCGCCTGGATGATGTCTGAAAAGATCATCTCCGTATTTGGCGTCATTTTTGTGACGTCTTACGTGGCAAAATCCTTTGGTCCAACGGTGTTTGGCCAGATGGCGTTTTCAACCTCACTATTTGCAATGGTGCAAACCGTTGCCATCTTTGGCACCGAAACCATTCTGTTTAAGCGTGTCAGCAAAAATGCCTCAAAAGGCCTGCGTCTGATGAGCATCGCCCGGACGCTGCGGATGGTGCTGTTACTGGTCACTTCGGTGCCAGTCTTAATCTGGGTCTGGTACAACATGCAGGAAAATTTTCTGGCATTTGCACTGGCCTCATTTGTGGCGTCCGTTTTTGTCACCCAGGACACGTTCAGCGTCTACAACAATGCGCGGCTGGCCTCGCGCCTGAATACCGTTGCCAATGCGACAGGCATGCTGCTGAGTTTCGGCATCAGCTTTACCATCGCCTGGCTGCGCCTCAATCCGCTCTGGCTGACGCTCTCTATTGTGTCGGTGACCCTGGTGCCTTACCTGATTAAGCGTCACAACTTCTATCAGGATCATCAGGACCAGATGCCGCCGCGCGAAAAGCGTACCACCTATGTGCGTTATCTGATGTATGCCGGTCTGCCACTGGCCATCTCCAGCATCTTCATCTCTGTGCAGGTGAAAGCGGCGCAGATGTTTCTGGCAGGCACCGCGCCAGCGCGCGACCTCGGCCTGTTTGCGGCGGCGAATACCATTTCCGCCTCCTGGATTTTTATCCCGGTGGCGCTCATCACCTCCTGCTTCACTGAAATTTTCAGGGAGCGCGGCGAGGTCGCCATTAAGCTTGCCGCCCGGCTCAATGGCTATGTTATGGCGGTTTCACTGCTGATGCTGCTGATCATCTCGCTCTTCGGCGAGCGGATCATCATCGCGTTGTACGGGCCGGAATACACACAGTCAGGAAGTCTCATTACGTTGCTGTCGATAGCCACCAGCTTTTCGGCAATGGGGACCGTAGCCTATCGCTACATGGTTAAAGAGGGAGGATTCAATTACCTGCTGAGGAAAATCGTCTGTCTGATGGTCATCAGTTTGCCGCTCTCCTGGTGGTTGATCCAGGGTCACGGCATCATGGGGGCCGCGTGGAGCGTTTTCCTTTCAGAACTTTTGTCCCTGACCGTAATGAATTACTTCTTTAAAAACGGCGTCATTCAAAAGATTCAGGTTTCCTCACTCAACTACAAAACCTACAAATGAGGTCAGATATGCTCAAGTTGAAAGAAGAACTCAGAAGAAGTGTGCAGTATTTTATTAAGAAGATGCCCTGGGCTTATCAGGATCGCATCTACTACTTCCACAAGTTCAGAAAACTGCCCAATCTGCGTCAGCCAAAAGTGTTCAACGAGAAGGTGCTGTACCGTAAGTTTATCTTCGGCGATTACCAGAACTACGGTCGCCTGTCAGATAAGTACTCGGTGCGCGAATTCATTGCTGAGAAAATCGGTGATGAGTACCTGATCCCGCTGGTACACGAAACCACTGACCCGACCACGCTGAACAGCTTACCCTGCTGGAAGGGGACGGTGATCAAACCGAACCACGCCTCCAACATGGTAGAGATTCTGCTGGAAGAGCCGGATGCCCTGCGCAAGCAGCAGATCATTCATGACTGCTATCGCTGGCTGAAGACCGACTTCGCCAACGAAGCGCGTGAGATTCACTATCGCTACATCAAGCCACGTATTCTGGTGGAGAAGTACATTGGTGATGGCAAAAGCGCGCCGATCGATTACAAGTTCCATATGTTCAACAAGCGCGATGGCCGGTTTGAATATGTGCTGCAGGTGATCTACAACCGCTGCCAGCCGCTGCTGTCGATGAATTTCTACGTGAATAACCTCCAGGAGGCGTATCACAAGATTCGTGACACCGGGCTGGATGTCTCACCGATCATGCCGTCACTGGAACATGCGCTCGAACTGAGCAAGAAGCTGGCCAGTGATTTCGACTATGTGCGCGTGGACTGGTATATCCATGACGAGCGGATCTACTTTGGCGAACTGACCTTCACCCCAGGTGCAGGACTGGTCACCGGATTGGATCGCGGTTTAAATCAGATGATGGGAGATATGTGGATTCAGGACCGCCGCGGAACGCAGAGCCCGGGCGTTACAGTGCAGGATGTGAATATCCCTGCCATGTTGAAGAAAATTTAAACACACAGCAATATAAAAAACCCCGCGCAGCGGGGTTTTTTATGCCTGTCGATTGGGGATTATCGCAATCGATCAGGGCATCGGCCAGTCAGCAGGTGCCTGACTCATCACATCGATAAACGCATGCTTTGAGATTTCCAGAAAGTTATGCACGTTTTCCATGCTCAGGGTGATGCCCATCAGCCCCGTCACAAACCAGCAGGTCACACCTAAACCAATCCCGCCACACATAAACGCCATCACATGACGGCTATCCTGACGCAGTCGGGTTTTCAGGGTACTGGCAAAAAACATCAGAACTGCGCTCAGCAACTCCCAGCGCATAACGAGAAAACTGGCGGTTAACGTGGCCATCGGTGGACCTCAATATCAGTAAGGATTCCTGACAATTCGCGGACATCACCGGCGGCAGAAAAGCGTGTCAGGAGGGGCTTTTTCGCCGTCAAACCAGGTTCAAAGTGTGACTTGGGTCACATTATATCACCCGATTTTAAATTTTGAACAAAATTTGACTCTGGTATGGCAGCTGGAGCGGGGGAAAAATGAACGGCAGGGGAGGAAATGCGGGAAATTCAGTCAGATGCGCCTGTTGCAGGCGCATCTGCCGGTCAGCGAACCGGACAGCACTCACCGGTGGTGCGCTGGGTATAGCTGCCAATGCCGTCGTTGCAGCCAAAGCTCAGCAGGCGAGGACGCTGAATCGCCTGACGTCGCATGGTATGCCGGTAGGCGGTTGGCGTCTGCGAAAACTGGCGGCGAAACACGCGGGAGAAGGTCTGCTGCGAGTCGTAGCCATATTGCATTGCGATATCAAAAACCGGGCGCTGTGTCTGCGACAGCGCTTCTGCTGCCAGTGTCAGGCGACGCTCACGAATATAGCCACCCAGCGTCTGTTTCGTCACGGTACGGAACATACGCTGCAGGTGCCATTTTGAATAACCCGATTTAGCGGCAACTTCATCGATCGACAGACTCTTGTCGAGGTTCTGGTCAATCCAGTGCGTCAGGGAATGAATGATCTCTTCTTGCATCATGGCCTCATCCTTCTGGTGCTTAATAAGTGATATAGGGAGTTTCGTCGTTTTGATAGAGAAGGAGTATAATTCCTCAAGTTAACTTGAGGTAAAGGGCCTGATGAAAAAAGAACGCAACTATCCCAAACCGGTGTTAACACCGGGTGAGGTGGCGCGCCGTAGTGGTGTGGCGGTGTCGGCACTGCACTTTTATGAAAGCAAAGGGCTGGTTTTCAGCACGCGTAACAGCGGCAATCAGCGGCGATACAGTCGTGACGTGCTGCGACGCGTGGCGATTATCAAGATTGCTCAGCGCATCGGTATTCCGCTGGCGACGGTCAGCGACAGTCTCGATCACATCCCGGCTGACAAACGGATGTCGACACCGGAATGGGATGCGCTGACCCGGCACTGGCGCGAAGAGCTGGATAAGCGCATCGAAACCCTGACCCGCCTGCGCAACGATCTGGATGGATGTATCGGCTGCGGCTGCCTGTCGATGCGCGACTGCCCGCTGCGTAATCCCGGCGACCGGCTGGGCGAGCAGGGATCGGGAGCGGTGCTGCTGGACCCGGAACAGGATGATAAACATCCGGATGTGGAGTGACGTCTATACTGAGGAGAGGTCAAAACACAGGGAATCATGATGATCACCGTTCACCATCTTGAGCAATCGCGCTCGCAACGCGTATTGTGGCTGCTGGAAGAGCTGGAAGTGCCGTACCAGATTAAACGCTATCAACGCGAACCGACGATGCTGGCCCCGGAGGCGCTGAAAAAGGTGCATCCGCTGGGGAAATCGCCGGTGATTACCGACGGCAACCGGGTTGTGGCCGAGTCGGGAGTCATCCTGGAATACCTGGAAGAGAACTACGATCACACCTTCCGGCTGAAAATCAGTGATGAGGCGTCACGTCTGCAGTGCCGCTACTGGCTGCACTACGCCGAGGGATCGCTGATGCCGCTGCTGGTGATGAAGCTGATCTTCGGGCAGATGGGTAAAGCCCCGGTGCCGTGGCTGCTGCGTCCGGTCGGGGCGGCATTCGGGAAAGGGGTGCAGAAGGCGTATCTGGATAAACAGCTAAAGCCGCACATGAAGATGATTGAACAGCATCTGGCAGCTAACCCCTGGTTTGCCGGTGAGCGCTTCTCCATAGCCGATGTCCAGATGAGCTTTCCGCTGCTGGCACTGGCGCAGCGCGCCGGGCTGGATCAGATGCCCGCCACCCGGAAATGGTTAGAGACCGTGCAGCAGCGCGCCGCCTGGCAGCGCGCGATCGCTCAGGGCGGCGAGCTTTCGCTGCCAGGCTGATCCTCTTTTTCGCCCGGCGAGCCGTCTCTCTTCACGGCTATGCCGGTGACACGTCCGCCAGAAACCGCTTTAACTTCAATGCGTCAGCGCGTTGCACTGGTCCCGGCTGCACGCTTTTCCGCCCTGAACCGCGGTCTTTATGCTGAACAATCTCCCTCTGACAGTTGAAACTGTGCCGCCAAACGCCGGATAATCGCCTGCCTTTTTATCCGGCCGCCTTTAGCGACCCACACTCTGCGGCAAGGTAAACGTTTGCCTGCCGGGTCCGCCCGGTCAGGGTTACCGTCTACCCGCTTATTCCAGGGACAGCGATGGCCGCAGAGCGATCCACACAACAAAAATTTTTGAGGCTCAATTATGTCAACTGAATCACGCCCGGCCAGTGGAAAACTGGACGCCTGGTTCTCGATCTCGGCGCGAGGCAGCAGCGTGCGTCAGGAAATTCTGGCCGGACTCACCACCTTTCTGGCGATGGTTTACTCCGTAATCGTCGTACCGGTGATGCTGGGCAAAGCCGGTTTCTCCCCGACGGCCGTCTTTGTCGCCACCTGTCTGGTCGCCAGCTTTGGTTCTATCCTGATGGGCTTATGGGCCAATCTGCCGATGGCGATTGGCTGCGCGATCTCGTTAACCGCCTTTACCGCATTCAGCCTGGTGCTGGGTCAGCACATCAGCGTGCCGGTCGCGCTGGGCGCGGTGTTCCTGATGGGCCTGCTCTTTACGCTGATCTCCGTCACCGGTATCCGTGCGTGGATCCTGCGCAATCTGCCGATGGGGGTGGCGCATGGCACTGGCGTCGGAATTGGTCTGTTTCTGCTGCTGATTGCGGCGGATGGCGTGGGCCTGGTCGTTAAAAATCCGGCTCCCGGCCTGCCGGTCGCCCTGGGCCACTTCACCACCTTTCCGGTGATGATGACGCTGCTGGGTCTGGCGGCGATTATCGGGCTGGAGAAGCGCCGGGTGCCGGGCGGCATCCTGCTGACGATTATCGCTATTTCACTGCTGGGACTGATCTTTGACCCGGCGGTGACGTATCACGGGCTGTTTGCGCTGCCTGACCTGCGTGATGCGCAGGGACAGTCGCTGCTGTTCAGCCTCGATATCATGGGTGCCCTGCAGCCGGTGGTGCTGCCGAGCGTGCTGGCACTGGTCATGACGGCGGTCTTTGATGCCACCGGCACCATTCGCGCCGTGGCGGGGCAAGCCAATCTGCTGGATAAGCAGGGCCAGATCATCAATGGCGGCCGTGCCCTGACCTCGGACTCTGTCAGCAGCCTGTTCGCCGGTCTGGTCGGCGCGTCGCCGGCGGCGGTCTATATCGAGTCGGCGGCGGGAACGGCGGCGGGCGGTAAAACGGGTCTGACCGCCATTGTGGTCGGCCTGCTGTTCCTGGCCATTCTGTTTATGTCGCCGCTGGCTTACCTGGTACCGGCATACGCCACGGCACCTGCCCTGATGTATGTGGGTCTGCTGATGCTGAGCAACGTGGCAAAAATCGACTTCGCTGATTTTGTCGATGCGATGTCGGGTCTGTTAACGGCGGTGATCATCGTGCTCACCTGCAACATCGTGACCGGCATCATGATTGGGTTTGCCAGCCTGGTAGTGGGCCGTCTCTTCGCGGGCGAATGGCGCAGGCTTAACGTCGGCACCGTCGTGATTGCCGTTGCGCTGGTGGCGTTTTATGCCGGAGGCTGGGCGATCTGACTGCTGAACCGGACGTGTAACAACGCGTCCGGAATTTTTCACTTTTTTCCTCCTCGTCGCACGCGTAGCTGACACCCTTCATCGCCGTTTGTTTTACACTTTATCGCTTAACCAATGACTGAAAGAAACGACGCCTAAGGAAAGCATGGAAATCTTTTTTACTATTCTCATCATGACGCTGGTCGTGTCGCTCTCCGGCGTCGCGGCCCGCATTCTCCCTTTTCAGATCCCGTTACCCCTTGTCCAGATCGCCGCTGGTGCGCTGCTGGCCTGGCCGACGTTTGGTCTGCATGTCGACTTTGATCCGGAACTGTTTCTGGTGCTGTTCATCCCGCCGCTGCTGTTCGCGGATGGCTGGAAGACGCCGATCAGTGAGTTCCTGCATCACGGTCGTGAAATTATCGGCTTAGCGCTGGCGCTGGTGCTGATTACCGTAATTGGTATCGGCTATCTCATCTACTGGATGGTGCCAGGTATCCCGCTGATCCCCGCTTTTGCACTGGCGGCGGTACTGTCGCCCACCGACGCCGTGGCGCTCTCCGGCATCGTCGGTGAAGGCCGCATTCCCAAAAAGATTATGTCGATCGTGCAGGGTGAAGCACTGATGAACGACGCGTCGGGCCTGGTGTCGCTGAAGTTTGCCGTGGCTGTCGCCATGGGCACCATGGTCTTTACCTGGGGCGGCGCGAGCATCGAATTCCTGAAAGTCGCCGTCGGTGGTCTGGTGGCGGGTGTAGCGGTCTGCTGGCTCTACGGGAAATCGCTGCGCCTGCTCAGCCGCTGGAGCGGTGACGACCCGGCGACCCAGACCGTTCTGCTGCTGCTGCTGCCGTTCGCCTCTTACCTGATTGCCGAACATCTGGGTGTGTCAGGCATCCTGGCAGCCGTGGCGGCCGGTATGACCATCACCCGCTCCGGCATTATCCGTCAGGCTCCGCTGGCGATGCGTCTGCGCGCCAACAGCGTCTGGCAGATGCTGGAGTTTGTCTTTAACGGCATGGTCTTCCTGATGCTTGGCCTGCAGTTACCGGACATTCTGCAGACCTCGGTTGACCAGGCGCAGGCCGATCCCAACGTCGAACTCTGGATGCTGTTCGCTGATATCGCGCTGGTCTATCTGGCGCTGATGCTGGTGCGTTTCGGCTGGCTGTGGATTATGCAGCGCTTCAGCAAACGCCTGCTGAAGAAGAAGCCGCTGGAGTTCTCTAACTATTCGCTGCGCGAACTGCTGATCGCCTCTTTTGCCGGTGTCCGCGGTGCGATTACCCTGGCGGGTGTGCTCTCTATTCCCCTGTTCCTGAGCAATGGCGAACCCTTCCCGGCGCGCTATGAGCTGGTGTTTATTGCGACCGGGGTGATTCTGTTCTCGCTGCTGGTGGGTGTAGTGATCCTGCCGATTCTGCTGCGCGGCATCGATACCATCGACAAGGGTGCGCATCGCCGCGAACTGCAGAACGCCCGTGCCGTCATGGCCGGAGCCGCGATTGAGAGCCTGCACAAAATGGAAGAGCGGCTGGAGAAGGAGTCGGAAGAGAATATCGATCCGGAGCTGCTGAAAGAGGTGAGCCTGCGGGTGATCGGCAACTTACGTCGTCGCGCCGAAGGGAAGAACGACCTCGAACATGCGCTGTTCGCTGAAAACCTGGAGCGTCGCTTCCGCCTGACCGGGCTGCGCGCTGAACGCGCCGAGGTCTATCATCTGCGCGCCACTCAGCAGATCTCCAATGAGACGATGCAGAAATTACTGCACGACCTGGACCTGCTGGAAGCGCTGCTGATCGAAAAAGAGGAGTAATCCGCAACGGGCGCGTCTGCGATAACGCGGCGCGCCCGCCTGCTACACCGACAGACGCGGCGGCTGATCCGGCCAGTGCTCGCGACAGCACGCTATCCACGCCTGCGCACTGCGCGACAGATAACTGCCTTCCCGCCAGATCAGACCCAGACTCCATTTCAGCTCCGACTCCAGCGGCAGCCACAATAAAGAGTGCTTATCCAGCCGCTGACAGATCGGCTCCGGCAGAATCGCCAGCCCCATTTCCGCCTGCACCATCGCCGCCAGAAAATCCCACTGGCCGCTGCGCACCGCTATCGTCGGCGTCAGACTGAGCCGCTGAAACGCCTGCATCAGCTGACGGTTCAGCGAAAACTCCTCGTTGAAAATCAGCAGCGGATGCTGCGCCAGTTCAGCCAGTCCAATCTGCTGGCGGCCAAGCCACGCCGGATGCCGGGGCAGCAGCACGCAGAGCGGATGGTGCATCAGGGGCAGGGTGTTTAGCGGCAGCCCGGCGTCAACCGGCAGGGCGGTCAGGGCGATGTCCAGAGTGCCCGCCAGCACCGCCTGCTGGACGGTCAGCCCGCCAAACTCCGAAATTTTCAGCGCCACACCCGGATAGCGGCGGCGAAACGCGGAGATCGATCCGGCTATCTGCATCCCGACCATCGGTGGAATGCCGAGCCGCAGCTCACCGGTTTTCAGCTCGTTGATGTCACCGATCTCCGCTTCCAGCTGATGAAACTCCTGCAGGATCGCCTGCCCGCGCTGATAGACCGCCTGTCCGCTGTCGGTAAGATGCAGGCGACGGCCATCACGCAGAAGCAGCGTACAGCCCAGCTCCTCCTCCAGCTGGCGCAGCATTTTGCTGATGGTCGGCTGCGTCACAAACAGCTTCTGTGCCGCTCGGGTAAAGCTCTGCTGACGAACCACTTCAGTAAAGTAACGCAGGGCGCGGACATCCATAACTATTCCTTTAAGGCATGATCACGATAATTTTAATTCATTTTTTTCACCTTCTGTCGCCGATTTATACTGGTGCGGTGAATTTAATCGGGAGAGAAGGGTATGGCGTTAGCACTCACACCACGCAGTCACCGCGCAGCGCAATGGCTGAGTCTGCCGCTGCAGCTGGGGTTCTATATCGGTCTGTTTATCGCCTGCGACCGGCTGGTAACGTGGCTGCATCTGCCGTTGCCTGCCAACATCGTCGGCATGCTGCTGCTGCTGGCATTGATCGTGACGCGCGTCGTGCCGCTCAACTGGGTGAAAGCGGGGTCACGCTGGCTGCTGGCCGAGATGCTGCTGTTCTTCATTCCGGCCGTGGTTGCGGTGGTCAACTATGGCGATCTGCTGCGGGTCGACGGCTGGCGCATCTGCGTGGTGATCGGCGTCAGTACCGTGCTGGTGCTGGCTTCCACCGCCTGGGTCGTGGATCGGCTTTATCAGTATGAAGTCGCGCGCGCCGCGCGTAAGCAGGGCCCCCATGCGTGATATTCTGCTCAGCCTGCTCTGTGTGGCGGTGACCCTGCTGGTCTATGCGCTGAATAAACGGCTCTACCGGCGCTGGCGGACGCTGCTGCTGATGCCACTGGTCATGACGCCGCTGGTGCTGGTGGCGCTACTGCTGCTGACGCACATCAGCTGGCAGGATTACATCGCTGAAAACCACTGGCTGCTGTGGCTGCTGGGGCCCGCCACGCTGGCCTTCGCCGTGCCGGTGTATGAGAACGTGGCGATTATTAAGCGTCACTGGCTGTCGCTGAGCGCGGGCGTCGTGACCGCCACGCTGGTGGCTGTCTGCAGTTCCGTCTGGCTGGCGCGGCTGCTGACGTTACCGGAGTCGATTCAGCGCAGCCTCGCTGTTCGCTCCATCACCACCCCCTTTGCGCTGGCCGCCGCGGGGCCGATTGGCGGACAGCCCGATCTGGTGGCGCTGTTTGTGGTGATCACTGGCGTGTTTGGCATGGCGGTGGGTGACGTCCTGTTTCTGCGCATTGCCATTAAGCAGGGCGTAGCGAAAGGCGCGGGACTGGGCGCAGCATCGCACGGCGCCGGAACGGCACGTGCTTATCAGCTTGGGCAGCAGGAGGGCGTTGTCGCCAGCCTGGTGATGATGCTTTCTGGCGTGGTGACCGTGGTTCTGGCTCCGCTGATTGGACACCTGATGTGGACGATATAGTCTACACTGCTCTGCGCAGGCGACTCTCCTGACCGCGACACGTATTTTTACGTAAAGTTTTCCGGATAATGTTGTCTCCGTTTTTCAGGCTGTTAACCTTGCGGCCGAATTAATTGTCCTTTCACGGAGTGGAATCATGTTTAAGCAACTTGTTACCGGGAGCGCCCTCGGGCTGGTTTTACTGAGCGGTGCCGCTCAGGCAATCGAAGGCAGTGTTGATGTCAGTGAACACAACACCAACCTGAATCTGGGTCTGGGCACCACCACGCCGGGGCTGTTTCTGAAGGGTAACTGGCTGCGTAGCGACCATGACGGCAGCACCTACGGTGCCGGTCTGGGTTACAACGTCGATTTCGGGCCGCTGCGTCTGGCGCCGACCGCAAAAGCGATCTTCACCCATCCTGAAGATGGAAAAGATGGATTTGCGGTGGCGCTGGGTGGTGCAGCACACTACAGCCTGAACAGCATGTGGGGCCTGTATGGCGAATATTACTATGCGCCGGAGTCCTTCACCGATCAGCTGGACAGCTACCAGGAAGCGGCGGGCGGCCTGAGCTTCACGCCGGTCTCACTGCTTAACCTGCGCGTGGGTTATCAGTACATCGAGCTGAACAACAAAGATGGACGCAAAGATAACGTGCTGGTCGATGGTCCTTATGTCGGGGCTTCACTGCGTTTCTGATGCGCGACATGAAAGAAAAGGGCGGCTGATTGAGCCGCCCTTTTTTTATGGCCTGTTTCTGCCCGTTTCAGAGGGCGATCAGTGCGCTTTACCCTGTTCAATACCGGTGCCGGTCTGCGAGCGAATGAACTGCGCCCGGAAGCGCGAACGCTCCTCTGCACCCTGCGGCGAATGGTCGGTAATCGAGAAGATCCAGATGCCCACAAAGGCCACGATCATCGAGAACAGCGCCGGATACTCATACGGGAAGATCGGTGTGGCGTTGCCCAGCACCTGCACCCACACCGTCGGGCCGAGGATCATCAGGATCACCGCGGTCAGCAGACCGAGCCAGCCGCCCACCATCGCGCCGCGCGTGGTGAGTTTTGACCAGTACATCGACAGCAGGATGATCGGGAAATTACAGCTGGCCGCAATAGAGAAGGCCAGCCCGACCATAAAGGCGATGTTCTGCTTCTCAAACAGAATACCCAGCGCAATCGCCACCACGCCCAGCGCCAGCACGGTGATCTTAGAGACCCGCAGTTCATCCTTTTCGCTGGCCTGACCTTTACGGTAAACGCTGGCATAGAGATCGTGTGACACCGCCGACGCGCCTGCCAGGGTTAAGCCCGCCACCACCGCCAGAATCGTGGCAAAAGCGACCGCAGAGATAAAGCCGAGGAAGGTGCTGCCGCCCACCGCATTCGCCAGGTGCACCGCCGCCATGTTGTTACCGCCTATCAGCGCACCCGCCGCATCTTTAAACGCCGGATTCGCGCCGACCAGCAGAATGGCCCCAAAGCCAATAATGAAGGTCAGGAAGTAGAAGTAACCCATGAAGCCGGTGGCCCAGAAGACGCTTTTCCGCGCCTCTTTGGCATCGGCCACGGTGAAGAAGCGCATCAGAATGTGTGGCAGGCCAGCCGTACCAAACATCAGTCCTAAGCCCAGTGACAGCGCCGAAATGGGATCTTTGACCAGTCCGCCAGGCTGCATAATCGCGGCGCCTTTAGGATGGACCGCCATCGCTTCGGTGAAGAGCGTATTAAAGCTGAAACCGGTCGCCTTCATGACCATTACCGCCATAAAGGTGGCGCCAAACAGCAGCAGCACCGCTTTGATGATCTGCACCCAGGTGGTGGCGAGCATGCCGCCAAACAGCACATACATCACCATTAGAATGCCGACCAGAATCACCGCCACATGGTAGTTAAGACCAAACAGCAGCTGGATCAGCTTCCCGGCCCCCACCATCTGCGCAATCAGGTAGAGCGCCACCACCACCAGCGAACCGCAGGCGGAGAGAATGCGGATCGGCATCTGCTTAAGACGATAGGAGGCGACATCCGCAAAGGTATAGCGACCCAGGTTGCGCAGCCGTTCGGCGATCAAAAACAGAATCATCGGCCAGCCGACCAGGAAGCCGAGCGAGTAGATCAGCCCGTCATAACCGGAGGTGTAAACCAGCGCCGATATCCCCAGGAACGACGCCGCGGACATAAAGTCTCCCGCCATCGCCAGACCGTTCTGGAAGCCGGTGATGTTGCCGCCCGCGGTGTAGTAATCATTGCGTGAACGGGTTCGTCTGGAGGCCCAGTAAGTAATCCCCAGCGTGGCCCCGACGAAAATCATAAACATGATGATCGCCTGATAGTTGGTTGCCTGACGCTGCACGGCACCGGTTATCGCATCGGCGGCCAGCGCGGAGAAGGGCAGCATCAGGGCCAGCAGCCATAAGGTGAGTCGGGTCATGATTTCACCTCGCTGAGGATCGCTTTGGTTAAACGGTCAAACTCCCCGTTGGCGCGCCAGACATAGACGCCGGTCAGCAGAAAGGAGACCACAATCAGTCCAACACCAATCGGAATACCGCGGGTCACGTTGGTGCCGGCGTGCAGCGGCGTACCGAGCCAGCCGGGCGCAAACGCAATCAGCAGAATAAAACCGACATAGAGCACCAGCATAATCAGCGACAGCAGCGTCGCGAACGACTGGCGTTTACGGACTAGCTCATGAAAACGGGGATTACGTTCAATCTGTTGATTGATTGCATCCTGACTCGAAAGGGCGTCATTCATCACATTTTCTCCGGAGGTCTTGCAGGGGAGAACCTCGCGTCAGGACGCGGATTCAGCTGGTTATAATATTTGTGACTACCGAAACAGACTGCGTGGGGCGGGGGTGGCGGGAAGCGATCTTCCCGCCGGACAGCGTGCGCTTAAGGCATGTTGATGGACTGTTTCTCCTCAAGCAGTTTTTCTACGACGCCAGGATCGGCGAGCGTGGAGGTGTCACCCAGATTGCTGGTGTCGCCGGTGGCAATTTTGCGCAGAATACGGCGCATGATTTTGCCGGAGCGGGTTTTCGGCAGAGAGTCCGTCCAGTGCAGCACATCCGGCGTGGCTATCGGGCCGATCTCTTTGCGTACCCACTGGCGGACTTCGGTGTAAAGCTCCGGTGACGGCTCCTCGCCGTGATTCAGCGTGATATAGGCATAAATCGCCTGACCTTTGATGCTGTGCGGAATGCCCACCACCGCGGCTTCGGCAATTTTCGGGTGCGACACCAGCGCCGACTCAATTTCGGCAGTGCCGAGCCGGTGCCCGGAGACATTGAGTACGTCATCAACGCGGCCGGTGATCCAGTAGTAGCCATCCTCATCGCGACGGGCACCATCACCACTGAAGTAGGCATTTTTAAAGGTGGAGAAATAGGTCTGCTCGAAACGGTCGTGATCGCCAAAGAGCGTTCGCGCCTGTCCGGGCCAGGATTCCGTGATCACCAGGTTGCCTTCACAGGCACCTTCCTGAGGCTGACCTTCGTTGTCTACCAGTGCGGGCTGCACCCCGAAGAACGGCCGGGTGGCGGAACCGGCTTTCAGCTCGGTTGCACCCGGCAGCGGGGTGATCATGAAGCCGCCGGTTTCGGTCTGCCACCAGGTGTCCACAATCGGGCAGCGGCTGTTGCCGATTTTCTGATAGTACCACTCCCAGGCTTCCGGGTTGATCGGCTCGCCGACCGAACCCATGATGCGCAGCGTGCTGCGGTCAGTGTTCGCTATCGCCTTATCGCCTTCCGCCATCAGCGCACGGATAGCCGTGGGCGCGGTGTAGAGCAGGGTCACTTTATGTTTATCGACCACTTCCGCCATGCGGCTCGGTGTGGGCCAGTTCGGCACCCCTTCAAACATCAGCGTGGTTGCGCCACAGGCCAGCGGGCCATAGACCAGATAGCTGTGACCGGTGACCCAGCCGACATCGGCGGTGCACCAGTAGATATCATCCTGATGGTAATCAAAGACAAACTTAAAGGTGGTCGCCGCATAGACCAGATAGCCGCCCGTGGTGTGCAGTACCCCTTTGGGTTTACCGGTGGAGCCGGAGGTATAGAGGATAAACAGCGGATCTTCTGCACCCACTTCGGCTGGGGAGTGGTTGGTGCTGGCGTTCTGCATCAGGTCATGCCACCACCGATCGCGGCCTTCCACCCAGCCTACCTCTTTACCGGTGCGCCGGAAGACCACCACGTTCTTCACGCTGGTGACGGCAGGATTTTTTAATGCGTCATCGACATTTTTCTTCAGCGGGATGCTGCGGCCGGCGCGGATCCCTTCATCTGCTGTGATCACCAGCGAGGCACTGGAGTCGACGATACGGCCCGCCACCGCCTCCGGTGAGAAGCCGCCAAAAATCACCGAGTGAACGGCCCCGATACGCGCACAGGCCAGCATCGCCACAGCCGCTTCCGGCACCATCGGCATATAGATCGCCACCACATCGCCTTTTTTCACCTCCAGCAGCTCCAGCACGTTGGCGAAGCGACAGACTTCAGCATGCAGCTGGCGGAAGGTCAGGGTTTTGCTCTCGCTGGCGTCGTCGCCTTCCCAGATAATGGCCGGGTGGTCGCCGCGCGTGGCGAGATGACGGTCAAGGCAGTTTGCCGCCAGGTTCAGCGTGCCATCTTCATACCAGCGAATGCTGATGTTACCCGGTGCAAATGAGCAGTTTTTCACGGTGCTGTAGGGCTTAATCCAGTCAAGGATTTTGCCCTGTTCGCCCCAGAAACTGTCCGGGTCGTCGACAGAGTGCTGATACATCGCCTGATACTGTTCTGCTGTGATCAGGGCATTCGCTGCAATGTTCTCTGGAACAGGATGTTTGTGGTTTTGGCTCATGGCGGATCTCCTTGAAGATGTTAATGATATGTCAATCAATAGTTAATTGAAGCCTGCCCTGAGCCTTTGTTTCTTTTTTGCGCCACAGATCACGGGATATTTCTTCGCCGCCTGAGCGGGAGGCTATCCCGATATTTCTGCTGGATAAGCCGACGGGGATAAGGGCGACAGGCATGACCTTTTGACACTCACCCTGAATAAAAAGCGAGCAAACGCGCCGGGAGCCTTTTTAACCGCTCCTGCATAGCTATGCGTAAATTCATCGAAGTAATACTTTTCATAACAGCAGGTTAGGGTTTTTCAGCGTCAGCAGCACTTTATGCTACTCAGGTGGTGAACTTTTAATCGGATCCGCCAGGGGTTGCATTTACCACAGTGAAAATGGTACTTATCTCGCCCCTGTTCTGCAGGTATCAACTCAGACCGCGTCTGAAAATGGGTATGGGAATCGTCAGATTTTCATACGAGGCGCTGTTTCAAGACACCCTCTAATTTACCGGGCTTTTTGCTCACTCCCTGTGTGTATCGTCTTCTGCACCTTCGCAGCAGAGAAAAAACGGGTTTTGACTGAGGAAATGACACGTTATGAAAGGTTTTAAAATCAGCCTGGCCTGGCAGATTCTGACAGCCCTTGTGCTTGGTATCATTGTGGGCGCTGTGTTGCATAATCAGCCAGACAATCGTGAATGGTTAGTCACCAACATTCTCAGTCCGGCAGGCGATATCTTCATTCATCTCATCAAGATGATTGTGGTACCGATTGTGATTTCATCCCTGGTGGTCGGCATTGCCGGCGTAGGTGATGCAAAGAAGCTGGGACGCATCGGCGTCAAAACGATTCTCTACTTTGAAGTGATCACCACCCTTGCCATTGTGGTCGGTATTACGCTGGCCAACGTATTTCAACCCGGCACCGGCATCGATATGTCAACGCTGGCAACGGTGGACATCTCTAAATATGAAGCGACAACGGCAGAGGTGCAGGGTGGTCCGCACAGCCTGGTTGCCACCATTCTGTCGCTGATCCCGCAGAACATCTTCGCCTCGATGGTGAAGGGCGACATGCTGCCGATTATCTTTTTCTCGGTGCTGTTTGGCTTAGGCCTCTCGTCTCTGCCGTCAGAACAGCGCGATCCGCTGGTGAACCTGTTCCGTGGCATCTCTGAAACGATGTTTAAAGTCACGAACATGATCATGCGCTATGCGCCGGTAGGGGTGTTTGCGCTGATTGCGGTGACGATTGCCAACTTCGGCTTTGCCTCGCTCTGGCCGCTGGCCAAGCTGGTGCTGCTGGTTTACGTGGCGATTCTCTTCTTCGCCTTCGTGGTACTGGGTGGCGTGGCGCGTCTCTGCAAGCTGCGGATCACCACCCTGATGCGTATCCTGAAAGATGAGCTGATCCTCTCTTACTCCACCTCCAGTTCGGAAACCGTGCTGCCACGCATCATGGAGAAGATGGAAGCCTACGGCGCGCCGAAAGCGATCACCAGCTTTGTGGTGCCGACCGGCTACTCATTTAATCTCGATGGTTCAACGCTCTATCAGAGCATCGCGGCCATCTTTATCGCGCAGCTCTATGGCATTGACCTGTCACTGACCGACGAGATTGTGCTGGTGCTGACGCTGATGGTGACCTCGAAAGGGATCGCCGGCGTGCCGGGCGTGTCGTTCGTGGTGCTGCTGGCCACCCTGGGCAGCGTCGGCATTCCGCTGGAAGGCCTGGCGTTTATCGCTGGTGTTGACCGCATCATGGACATGGCGCGTACCGCGCTGAACGTGGTCGGTAACGCGCTGGCGGTGCTGGTGATTTCCCGCTGGGAAAACCAGTTCGATGCAGAACAGGCGAAGGCGTACGAGCTGCAGCTGCGGACGCAGACCGCAGGCTGATCGTTCTCGTTCACGCAGAAAGGGCTCAACGAAAGTTGGGCCCTTTTTTTATGTGGCTTAGTTCATACCGGGTCGATAGGGCAGATGTCCGGCTAAAACTTCTTTTCAAACAGCAGTAAAACAGCCTGAGGGAAGAAAATGTTCACCTGACGAGTAAAGCGTCCCACGCAAGGGACGGCGTGGGCCGAGCGTCATGGATGACGAATGCGTCTTTACGATCAGGTGAACCTTTTCTGACCGGCTCCGATTTGACAACGACGCCACTCACATCCAGTGAAAAAAGATCTCCCCCAGCGAATTAATCATTCTTTATAATGTTTTCCAGTTTGAATAATTTATTCCTTTTGCGGAGCCCGCCATGAAACTCGACCTCAGCCAGATGATTACCGAAGGCCGCAACCCGGCCAGCCAGAACATTGACGAACTCTCCACCGAAGCGATGCTGCGCGTCATTAATGATGAAGATAAAAAGGTCGCGCTGGCGGTTGAGGCTATCCTGCCGCAGATCGCTGCCGCCGTTGACGCCATCTGTGCCGCCTTCCGGGCCGGTGGACGACTGATCTACTGCGGCGCAGGCACCTCCGGACGGCTCGGTATTCTGGACGCCAGCGAATGCCCGCCCACCTTTGGCACCCCCCGCGAACAGGTTATCGGCCTGATCGCCGGTGGCCATACCGCCATCCTGCAGGCGGTTGAAAACGCCGAAGATAACCGGGAGCAGGGCGCGCAGGATCTGAAAGATATCCACTTCAGCCGCCACGATATCCTGGTCGGTATCGCCGCCAGCGGTCGCACACCCTACGTGCTGGGTGCGCTGGCTTACGCGAACGAACTTGGCGCGACCACCGTGGCGCTCACCTGTAATCCGGACAGCGCCATGGCACAGGTTGCCGCGATTGCGCTCACCCCGGTGGTCGGCCCGGAGATTGTCACCGGCTCTTCCCGCATGAAAGCGGGCACGGCGCAGAAACTGGTGCTCAACATGCTTACCACCGGCGCGATGATCCGCAGTGGAAAGGTCTACGGCAATCTCATGGTGGATGTGGAAGCCACGAATCAGAAGCTGGTGCAGCGCCAGGTCAACATCGTCATGCAGGCCACGGATTGTGATGACGCCACGGCCCGCGCCGCGCTCACCGCCTGCGGCGGACACTGCAAAACGGCCATCCTGATGGTGCTGGCCGGACTGGACGCCGATGAGGCAAAAGCGCTGCTCAGCCAGCATCAGGGCTTTATCCGTCAGGCTCTGCAGGCAGCGGGAGCACGCTGATGGCCAGCATCACCGTAGCACTGCTGCGCGATATCCTGCAGGCGGTTGGCGGGGCGCACAATATCGCAGCCTGCGGTCACTGCATGACGCGGCTGCGGCTGACGCTCAATCAGGCCGGGCAGGCCGATCTGCCACGCCTGAAAAGCCTGCCGGGCGTGCTGGGCGTCATCGACAGCGAGGCGCAGCTTCAGATTGTCCTCGGTCCGGGGAAAGCGCAGACCGCCGCGGAAGGGATGCAGCGCCTGCTGTCACAGGAGGATATCTCGCCACCTCCGCGCCAGCAGACGGCGGATCTGGCACAGCGGGCGGCGGAGCAGAAGCAGCAGCTCAGGGCCAAACAGACCCACGGCGTTCACCAGTTTCTGTCGCGTTTTGCCACCATTTTTACCCCGCTGATTCCGGGCTTTATCGGCGCGGGCCTGCTGCTCGGCTTCGCCACGCTGATTGAGCAAAGCCTCCACCTTAATGCGCCCGGCGACCATGCACCCTGGCTGCTGCACACCGTGGCGTACATGAAAGTGTTCGGCAAAGGGCTGTTCACCTTTCTCAGCATCCTGATTGGCTACAACGCGCAGAAAGCCTTTGGCGGCAGCGGCGTCAACGGTGCCATCATCGCCTCGCTGTTTGTGCTGGGCTATGTGCCCACTGCCACCACGGGTTACTACAGCGGCATGGAGAGCTTCTTTGGCCTCAGCATCGATCCGCGCGGCAACATTATTGGGGTGCTGATGGCGACGATTATCGGGGCATGGATTGAGAAACAGCTGCGCCGCATCATTCCCGATAACCTCGATATGATCCTCACTTCGCTTTTTACGCTGGTGATCACCGGCGCCATCACCTATCTGCTCATCATGCCGCTGGGCGGTGAACTGTTCAGAGGGATGTCCTGGCTGTTCATCCATCTCAACAATAATCCCTTTGGCTGTGCTCTGCTGGCCGGGCTGTTCCTGATTGCGGTGATGTTCGGCATCCATCAGGGCTTTATTCCGGTCTACTTTGCGCTGATGGAAAGCCAGGGCTTTAACTCCCTGTTTCCGATTCTGGCAATGGCGGGGGCCGGGCAGGTCGGTGCAGCACTGGCGCTGTGGTGTAGAGCGGAGAAGGGGGCGCTGCTGCGGGCGCAGATCAAAGGTGCCATTGTGCCGGGCCTGCTGGGTGTCGGTGAACCTCTGATCTACGGCGTCACCCTGCCGCGCCTCAAGCCCTTCATCACCGCCTGTGGGGGCGGAGCGCTGGGCGGTTTCTTTATCGGACTGGTAGCGTGGCTGGGATTACCGGTGGGGATGAATACGGTATTCGGGCCATCCGGTCTGGTCACGCTGCCGCTGATGACGTCCGGACAGGGGATCTTCGCCGGGATGGTGGTCTATCTGGCCGGGCTGATGGTCGCCTGGACCGGCGGGTTTCTGCTGACCTGGTGGTTCGGCACCCGAAATGTTGACCTCAGCTGACGGGCTGCCGGAATTCTGAAATCCGGCTAACGGATGAATAATCACCCAAAAATGTGAAAGCCGCTGCAAAGTGGCTTTTTTCGCGGCAGAAATTTAACGGAAACGCTAAAGAGAGTACAGAAGCATGCCGAAAACATAAAAAAAGGTAATCGTTATCTCTCAGCCCACCGTTTTCCCGCTGACAGTTAAGCTGTTGCGGGCAGAAGGTGGGTCTTCAAGGATTTTTGATGCGTAACAACCAGCCTGTCTCTCAGCGTGAATATCTGTTCGACGATCATGCGACACTGATGTCCACCACCGATCTCAACAGCCACATCACCTACGCCAACGATGCCTTCATCGAAGCGAGCGGATTCACCGCCGACGAGATCAACGGCCAGCCGCACAATATGGTGCGCCATCCCGACATGCCGCCGGAAGCCTTTGCTGACATGTGGGCGACGCTGAAGCAGGGCGAGCCCTGGACCGCGCTGGTCAAGAACCGACGTAAAAATGGCGATCACTACTGGGTGCGGGCCAATGCCATTCCGGTGGTGCGTGACGGCAAAGTGCAGGGTTATATGTCAGTGCGCACTAAACCCACCCCGGAAGAGGTGCGTCAGAGCGAAGCGCTCTATCAGGATTTTCGTGAAGGCCGCGCCAGAGGGCGACGTTTTCACAAAGGTCTGCTGGTGCGCAGCGGCTGGGGACGACCCGCCTCATTGCTGAAGACGCTGCCCCTGCGCTGGCGGATCCGCAGCACCCTGCTGGCACTGCTGCCCCTGTCGGTGGCGGGTACCTGGGCGCTGGGTATGACACCGGCGGCCCTGGCCGGTTTTGCTGCCGGTATGGCCGCTCTGCTGACACTCAGCAGCCTCTGGCTGGAGCAGCAGATCTCCCGCCCGATCGAACGGATGTGTCAGCAGGCCCTGCGCGTGGCGACCGGAGCCAGTCATCAGGTTGAGCAGATGGATCGCGTGGATGAGGTGGGCGTGACGCTGCGTGCCATTGGCCAGCTCGGCCTGATGTTCCGCTGGCTGGTGGATGATGTCAGCGGCCAGGCGATCAACGTTTTAAGCGCCAGCGACGCTATCGCCCGCAGCAATAACGAACTGAGTCGTCGCACCGAGCAGGCGGCCGCCAACGTGCAGCAGACGGCGGCCACCATGAACGAAATGACCGCGACGGTGAAGAGCAATACGGAAACCGCGCATGAGGTAAATACCCTTTCTGCCGACACCAGCAGTGCGGCCAGCAAAGGCGGTGAGGTGATGAGCGAGATGATGGAGATGATGGGCGAAATCGCCGACAGCTCGAAGCGAATCGCCAATATTACCAGCGTGATCGACGGTATTGCCTTCCAGACCAACATCCTGGCGCTGAACGCGGCCGTGGAAGCGGCACGGGCCGGTGAACAGGGCAAAGGCTTTGCGGTGGTAGCGGGCGAGGTGCGCAGTCTGGCGCAGCGCAGCGCCAAAGCGGCCAGTGAGATTAAAATGCTGGTCGAAACCAGTGCTGGCCGGGTCAAATCGGGCAATGAACATGCCAGCGCGGCAGGCCGGACCATGCAGGATATCGTGTCGCAGGTGCAGAATGTCACGGCACTGATTGCCCAGATCAGTGCCGCCACCGCCGAGCAGGCCACCGCACTCAGTGAGGTGAGTTCAGCGGTGGAAGATCTTGATGACATTACCCATCAGAACGCCGCGCGCGTATCGGAAAGCGCCGAGGCGTCGGGCCGCATGACCCATCAGGCAAACCGTCTGGTGGAGGCGATCAGCGTATTCCGCTAAGCGGCAGATGAGGCGGTCAGCGCCTGCGTGCCTTCGCGTCCGGCTCGCAGCGCGCCTGGCGACTGACCGACAATGCGTTTAAAGGCGCGGCTGAACGCTGCAATCGAGCCGTAGCCGAGATGGTAAGCCACGGCTTCCACCGCTTCGCCATTGTTCACAATCCGCTGCACTGCCAGCCGCATCCGCAGCTCGGTCAGATAACGTAACGGCGTCATGCCGGTGGCGTTGAGAAAACGGCCGGCAAACACCGAACGCGAACAGCCCGCCACGCTGGCCAGCCGCGCGACCGTCCAGTTTTCGCCCGGCTCCCGGTGCATGGCGGCAATCGCCTGACTCAGCCGCGGATCGCGCATCGCCTGCACCAGCCCGCTCTGCTGACCGCAGCCGTTCTCCACCCAGCCGCGCACAATCAGCGCGGCAACCACGTCGGCCAGACGCGACAGAATACCGGCAAATCCCGCCTGCCGGGTGCGCGACTCCCGTTCCATCGCCGCCAGGATCGGCTGAATCTCCGGATACTGCGACAGCAGGGTACTCACCAGCATCACATCCGGCATAGTATTGATCAGCGGCTGCATGCCGCCCAGTTCAAATGCCATACAGGCGCTGAACAGCAGCACGCTGTGCTCATCCTCACCGGCATCCTCCGGGGCGGCGATGGCGCAGACGCTGTCGCAGATCGGCTTGCTCGTCATATTTTTCACACACAGACAGGCCACCTCCTCGCCGGAGATCAGGCTGTGCGGTTTACCGTGCGGCACCAGCAGCGCATCGCCGCTGTGAAGCGGAAACACCTCACCGGAGGCGCTGCGCACCAGCAGTGAGCCGCGGCCGACAAAGTGAAACTGCGCCCGGCCCGGTGCGTGATCGAAGCGCAGCCCGAACGGTGCGCTTACGGCGATACGCTGATAGTTGACGCCATAAAGGCGCATCCCCATCAACAGCTCGCTGGTCAGGTCTCCATAGTGGCTCATGCGATTCCAGACGAATTATCAAAAATGAAGGTGTAAGCATCATAGATCGTCCTGACGCCTCACTCTATGCTCTCTCACACTTTTTTATCTTCCGGAGAAGCAGCATGAGTCTGACAACCGAAGTGGCTGATGAGGTTTCCTCGCCGACCCACCCCGCGTGGGGCGCAGTTTTTGCTATGGCGTTTGGGGTGTTCAGCCTGATTACCGCCGAATTTTTACCCGTGAGTCTGCTGACGCCCATGGCGCACAGCCTCGGCGTTTCAGAAGGGCAGGCGGGACAGACCGTCACCATTACCGCCCTGGTGGCGCTGTTTACCAGCCTGGTGACCGGCAGCGTCACGCGGCGTATCGACCGCCGCATCGTGATGCTGGTGTTCTCACTGCTGCTGATCGCCTCGGCGCTGATGGTGGCGTTTGCCGGCGATCTGACGGTGATATTGCTGGCGCGCGTGTTGCTGGGGATGGCGATAGGTGGCTTCTGGACGCTCTCAACCGCCATCACCATGCGTCTGGTTCCCGTCGATCAGGTGCCGCGGGCGCTCTCCATCGTCTTCAGCGGGATCTCGCTGGCGACGATTATCGCCACGCCGCTTGGCAGCTACCTCGGTGGCCTGGTGGGCTGGCGCAACATCTTTATGCTGACCGCCGGGCTGGGCGCGGTAGCGCTGCTGTGGCAGTTCTTTACCCTGCCCGCCATGCCGGCAGAGAACAAAGCCCGCAGCGGCGGCGTACTGACCCTGCTGCGGATCGGCGTGATGCGCTGGGGCATGCTGGCCGTGATCATGATGTTCACCGGCCACTTCGCCTTCTTTACCTATCTGCGCCCTTTCCTGGAGGGTGTGGCGCAGTTCAACCTTAACCAGCTGTCGCTGGCGCTGCTGGCCTTTGGTGTGGCGAACTTCTTTGGCACCTCGCTGGCCGGTTTCCTGGTGACCCGCAGCGTGTCGCTGACGCTGAGCGGGATGGCGCTGCTGATGAGCCTGACCGCGCTGCTGCTGGTGACTTTTGGCGGGGTCAGCTGGATAGTGGGAGCGGGCGTGGCGATCTGGGGCATGGCGTTTGGTTCGATGCCTACCGGCTGGTCAACCTGGATTTCGCGCGCGGTGCCGGATGATGCAGAATCGGGCGGTGGTCTGCTGGTCGCCACGATTCAGCTGGCGATAACTGTCGGCGCGGCGGCGGGCGGCTGGATGTTCGATCTGCGCGGCGCTGGCGGCGTATTTGTTGCCAGCGGGGTACTGATGCTGCTGGCTGCACTGACCATCTTCAGCCGGGTCCGGCACCACGGTTAATCTTTTTCAGGCAGCGGATTATGCTGCCTTTTCTTTCATGGTCGGGTGATTAACCTTTTGAGCGATAACTGCACGATGCGTGCTTTTTATGTTCAGTTTTTCTGAAAGAGATAAGCAAAACCCTCTGCTTTTCCCTGATCAACTTCCGGACTATTATTTCTATCAACAAGGCAGCAAGCCTTACCTGATAAAAATCAACCGAGGAATTGACCATGAAATCTATCAAAACTTTTGCAGCTGTTATCGCGCTTTCTGTTCTGCCATTCGCCAGCTTCGCGCAATCTGTGACCGCCATCGACTCTACACTGGATGGTGCTGAAGCGAAAATTGCTGCGCAGGCTCAGGAAGCTGGTGCTTCATATAAAATCACTGAAGCTTACACCAACAACGGCGTGCACATGACCGCTGAACTGCTGAAATAATCTCTCTGCCCTCCCATGCTGACAGGACGCCTCCGGGCGTCCTGGCGGCGTTTCTGCGCGAATAATCCTGTCCCTTTCCTTCCGAAATAATTATTATTCTCAAAAACAAGAGTGTCTCTGGCTGCTGGTCAGCTGTTTCTGGTTGCAATGTCGGGCTTTCATTTCACTGCGTCTGCAGTGAATTTACTCTGGAGAAGTTATGAAAGCGAATACCAATACGCGCCGGACGCTGCGTCCGCTGTTACTGGCTACGGCCCTGTTTTCTGCGTCAGGATGGCTGGCCGTGCAGGCAGAAGATCTGAATCAGGCGGTGGGCAAAGGGGTCTATGAACTGGCCGTCAGCCCGAAGGAGAATGCGCTGTTCGTGGCGACAGCACAAAACAGCAGCGGCGAGGGCGGCACCGTGTTTCGTCTCGATCCCGCGACGCTGGCGGTGCAGAAGTCGATCACCACGCCGCTGAAATCGTTTGGTGCGGCGCTCAACCCGCAAACGAACGTGCTCTATATCGGAAATACGCTTGACGGTTCAGTGACCGCGATTGATGCCAGCAGTGGCAATGTCCTTAACACGCGGGTGCTGGATGGCCGCAAGCGCAGCGAAACCGTGCGTCCGTTGCAGCCGCGCCAGGTGGCCGTGGATGTGAAAACTGATCGCGTCTATATCACCGGGCTGGGGCCGCAGAGCGTGGTCTGGGTCGTGGATGGCAGTTCGCTGAAACTGATCAGCACGATCCCGAACACCGGCAAAATGGGCACAGGCCTGGCAGTGGATTCAGCCGCGCAGAAGGTGTACGTCACCAATGCGGATGGCGAGCTGGTGACCATTAACGCCCGCACCAATGCCGTTGAGAAAAAACAGAAGATTGATGGCGATAAAGCGCACTTCTTCCTCAACATTGCACTGGATACGCGCGGTCAGCGTGCCTTCCTGAGTGATTCAAAGCAGGCTCAGGTGCTGGTGGTTGATCTGCGTAGTCAGCAGGTCATACAGCGGATTGCCGTTCCGGAATCGCTGGCGGTACTGTTCAATCCGGATCGCGATGAGCTCTATGTCACCCATCGCAAAGCGGGCGAGGTCAGCATCATCGACGCCCGCACCTATCAGGTTAAACGTACTGTAAAAATGCCGGCCCTGCCGAACAGTCTGGCGCTCTCAGCGGATGGCAACGTGCTTTATGTCAGCGTGAAGCAGCCAGGCTCGCGCAAGGCGCCGCCAGCGAATCCTGATAGCGTGATGCGCATAACTCTGTAAGGAACGCGCTCTGCGCGGGGAGATAAAGAGTTTTACCGCCGCGCTGTGTCACTGGAAAAGCCACTCTCACGGGTGGCTTTTTGTATTGAAAAGCACGCTTTTGGCCAGGACATGTCGCGGTTATGGGGCAACACTTGCCCTTATAGCGAATAAGCTATAGTATGATTTATAGCTTATTCGCTATAAGGATGTTGCGATGTGGGATATCGATACAACTCATCTCTTTGACGAGTGGTTTGAGACCCAGACTGAGGCGCTGAAGGAGGATATGCTCGCCGCGATGATTATCCTTTCCGAGTATGGTCCTCAATTAGGAAGGCCGTATGCTGATACGGTAGACGACTCTGACTTTCCAAATATGAAAGAATTAAGAGTGCAGCATCAGGGCAATCCGATTCGGGCCTTCTTCGCGTTTGATCCTGCTCGCCGTGGCATTGTGTTATGTGCTGGCGATAAAACCGGGGTTAAAGAAAAAAGATTCTATAAAGAGATGATCAAACTGGCAGATGCTGAATTCCGAAAACACCTGAAAAGAGGGGAAAATGGCTAATTTAAAAGAGCTGATGGCAAAGCAAAGCCCGGAAAGTCGTGAGCGTATTGCCGAAAAAGTGGACGAAATGCGGCAGGTTATTGCCCTGAACATGTTGCGGGAAGAACTTAACCTATCCCAGACAGAGATGGCGCGAGCCATGGGGGTGAAGCAGCCAACCATTGCCAGAATGGAGCAGGCTGACAACGATCCACGCCTTTCTACGCTGAAGCGTTACGTTACAGCTCTGGGAGGCGAGATAAGTATTGATGTCAGACTGCCGACAGGAAAAAGAATTGCTTTTGACCTTTGAATAAAAAAAGCCACTTGTCAGAGTGGCTTTTTCGCCTCAATAAAGCGCCTGTGCGCTACACATCCTCTGACGCTTCGCGCATCATCTCGTCGTGCGGCACATCATCCAGAATCTGCTCGAAGCTGCGCAGACGTTTGTAGATGGACATCAGTTCAATCAGCGTCGACCAGGAGGCGATCAGATACTGGAACGAGCCGCGCACCTGATCAAACACGTTGGTGATCTGATTGAGTAAGCCCAGCGTGATGGTGCCCGCCACAATCGAAGGAAACAGCAGGAACAGACCAAACACGTTATCGACCTGCAGATAGAGAATGCGGGTGATGTTGAAGTAGAGATAGTGAAAGTAGAGACGGAAGTAGTTAACCCGCACCCGACTGAACAGCTCCTGCACCGTTTGTGGCCCGGCGCGATCGGCATTATCTTCGCCGTAGACCAGCTCTTTACGGTAGGCGGCTTCGACCCGCTGGTTGCGGAACTCCAGCCCAGGCAGTTTAATCCCGACCAGCGCCAGCAAACCTGTACCAAACACCGACCAGAGCACCGCGGCAATCACCAGCGCGTAAGGGATATTACCGAGGAACGGGATATCTTTAACGTGATGGGAGAGCGCCACCAGTACCGGCAAAAATGCCACCAGCGTCATGATCGCCTGAATAAAACTGACGCCCCAGTTTTCAAGCGTGGTCGCAAAGCGCATGGTGTCTTCCTGCACACGCTGTGCGGCACCTTCAACATGACGCAGCCGCTGCCAGTTGTGCATGTAGTAGTTATTCATGGCGGTACGCCAGCGGAAAACCCAGTGGCTGATAAAGAACGAATTAAGTACGCCAATCACCACCGCGATTAATGCGATGCCGAGAAAAGCCACAACCTGGTGGTAAAACTCAGCAATCTGCACCGATCCCGCTTTTGTCAGCGCTTTCTGGATCAGATCGTAAAACGGGCCATACCAGGCGTTGATGGCGACCCCGACCTGGACACCAAACCAGGTGACAAAGATGATCAGTGCCGATCCCCAGACTGACCAGCGTTGCCACGGATGCGAGTCGATCACCCGCCACGCCACGGCAAAAATGGCGACCATTATCCAGTAGTAGAGATAGAACCAGATCTGACTCGCCGCGATAAAACGCGCTGCGGTCGTCGGCAGGGGCGCTTTGATAGCGGTTTCGAACATGGGCCACATGCCGGGCAACTGCTCAGCAAAACCAAACCAGGCAAAAATAGCGACTAAACTCCAGACGGCCGCTGAGCTGAAAAACAGCGCTGGCCGCGGAAAAAAAGACTTAAACATAGGCACTCCGCTGTTGTGTATGGTCTTTTATAACGTTTTGGTTGCTTGCTGTCTGTAGTCTGTTGTTTCTGCTCATGACAGGGCAGGGATGAATGTTAATGAAATTGTGCGGTTTTGTTTCGCGGAACTAAATCTTTGTGAATAGCAGTGTTACAATATGGCGGCTTGTTACCGGTAACAAACCGGCATCAGGGCCGGTATCTGCTGATAAAAACCACTACAACGCAACCACCTATTTTTTTCATACCGCCATCCAGCGCGGGAATGAGGCAATGTCATGTCAGAACAAAAAAAGGGTCATTCACGCAGGGATTTTTTGCTGAAGACAATCACCCTGGCGCCTGCAATGGCGGTAGGGTCCACAGCGATGGGTGCTCTCTCCCTGCCGCTGACCGCACAGGCGGCGGAAACGCCGGCTGCACCGCAGAAGGCGCGTGATTATCAGCCCTCCTGGTTTACCGCCGAAGAGTATGCCTTTATCACCGCCGCCGTGGCGCGCCTGATCCCCAGCGATGAACGCGGGCCTGGCGCAGTGGAAGCGGGCGTGCCGGAGTTCATTGACCGCCAGATGAATACACCCTATGCCACCGGATCGAACTGGTATATGCAGGGGCCGTTTAATCCCGATCTGCCGAAAGAGCTGGGCTATCAGCTGCCGCTGGTGCCGCAGCAGATCTACCGTCTCGGTCTGGCCGATGCCGACCACTACAGCAAACAGCAGCACGGTAAGGTGTTCGCTCAGCTCAGCGCGGAGCAGCAGGATGCGCTATTGCAGGCGATGGAGAGTGGCAGCGCCGAATTCAGCCAGTTGCCCGCTAAAACCTTCTTTGCCTTTCTGCTGCAGAACACACGCGAAGGCTTCTTCAGCGATCCTGTCCACGGCGGAAATCAGGGAATGGTCGGCTGGAAGCTGATCAACTTCCCTGGCGCACGCGCCGACTTTATGGACTGGGTAGAGCGCGGTGAACGTTATCCGTTCCCGTCAGTATCGATTCGCGGGGAGAGAAGTTAAGCATGGCAAACGAAATGAAAAAAGTGGATGCGGTGATTGTTGGCTTCGGCTGGGCCGGTGCCATCATGGCGAAAGAGCTGACCGAAGCGGGCCTGAATGTGCTGGCGCTGGAGCGTGGGCCGCATCGCGACACCTATCCGGACGGCTCTTATCCGCAGTCCATTGATGAGCTGACCTATAACATCCGCAAAAAGCTGTTCCAGGATCTCTCTAAAAGCACCGTGACTATCCGTCATGATGCTTCGCAGACGGCGGTGCCTTATCGTCAGCTGGCGGCATTCCTGCCCGGCACCGGCACCGGCGGCGCGGGCCTGCACTGGTCAGGCGTCCACTTCCGCGTGGATCCGATTGAACTGCGGATGCGCAGCCATTATGAAGAGCGTTACGGCAAGAATTTCATCCCGGAAGGCATGACGATTCAGGATTTTGGCGTCAGCTACGATGAGCTGGAGCCGTTCTTCGACAAGGCGGAAAAAGTCTTTGGCACCTCAGGCAGCGCCTGGAGTATCAAGGGCAAGGTGGTCGGCAAAGATAAAGGCGGTAACCCGTTTGCGCCCGATCGTTCAGATAACTTCCCGCTGCCCGCACAGAAGCGTACCTACTCGGCGCAGCTGTTTGCGCAGGCGGCGGAGTCGGTCGGCTATCATCCTTACGATCTGCCTTCCGCCAACACCTCCGGGCCCTATACCAACACCTATGGCGCGCAGATGGGGCCGTGTAACTTCTGCGGATACTGCAGCGGCTACGCCTGCTACATGTATTCCAAAGCGTCACCTAACGTGAACATCCTGCCAGCACTGCGCCAGGAGCCAAAGTTTGAACTGCGTAACAACTCGTATGTCCTGCGGGTCAATCTCAGCGATGACAAAACGCGCGCAACCGGCGTGACCTATGTGGACGGGCAGGGGCGCGAACAGGTGCAGCCCGCTGACCTGGTGATCCTCTCCGCCTTCCAGTTCCACAATGTGCATCTGATGCTGCTGTCAGGCATCGGCAAGCCTTACAACCCGATTACCAACGAAGGCACCGTCGGCCGTAACTTCGCCTATCAGAACCTCTCTACCCTGAAGGCGCTGTTTGATAAAAACACCACCACTAACCCGTTTATCGGCGCAGGTGGCGCGGGCGTTGCGGTTGATGATTTCAACGCCGATAACTTCGACCACGGACCGCTGGGCTTTGTGGGCGGATCGCCATTCTGGGTCAACCAGGCGGGAACCAAGCCGATCTCCGGCATGCCAGTGCCTGCCGGTACGCCAGACTGGGGCAGTAAATGGAAAGCGGCGGTGGCGGATACTTACACCCATCACCTGTCGATGGATGCGCACGGCGCGCATCAGTCCTACCGCGCTAACTATCTCGATCTCGATCCCAACTACAAAGATGTTTATGGGCAGCCACTGCTGCGCATGACCTTTGACTGGCAGGAGAACGACATCAAAATGGCGCAGTTTATGGTCGGAAAAATGCGCAATATCGCGGAGGCGATGAATCCGAAGATGATTCTGGGCGGCGCGAAAAAGCCGGGCACCCATTTTGACTCCAGGGTTTATCAGACCACCCACATCAGTGGCGGTGCGATCATGGGCGACGATCCGAAAACCAGTGCGGTTAACCGCTATCTGCAAAGCTGGGACGTGCCGAATGTGTTTGTACCAGGTGCCTCTGCCTTCCCGCAGGGACTGGGCTATAACCCGACCGGCATGGTGGCGGCGCTGACCTACTGGTCAGCTAAAGCGATTCGCGAAAACTACCTGAAGAACCCCGGTCCACTGGTGCAGGCATAAGGAACATGGCGATGAAAAATGGCATTCTGGCCCTGATTCTGGGCACCCTGACCTTTGCCGCGCTGGCGGATGAGAGCCAGGACAATCTGGTTAAGCGGGGAGAGTATCTGGCGCGCGCCGGTGACTGTGTGGCCTGTCACACCAGCAAAGGCGGCGCGACCTTTGCCGGTGGTCTGCCGATGGCCACCCCGATTGGCACCATCTACTCCACCAACATCACTCCCGATCGCACGACCGGTATTGGTGAGTACAGCTACGACGACTTCCAGAAAGCGGTGCGTCATGGTGTGGCGAAAAATGGCGATACCCTCTATCCCGCCATGCCTTATCCCTCTTACGCGGTCGTCAGCGATGAGGATATGAAGGCGCTTTACGCCTATTTCATGCATGGCGTGACGGCGGTGAAGCAGCCAAATCGCGACAGCGACATTCCGTGGCCGCTGTCGATGCGCTGGCCGCTGGCGATCTGGCGTGGGATTTTTGCGCCCGATGTGAAAGCGTTCCAGCCTGCCGCTCAGGAAGATCCGGTGCTGGCGCGCGGTCGCTATCTGGTTGAGGGGCTGGGCCACTGCGGTGCCTGTCACACGCCGCGCAGTTTCACCATGCAGGAGAAGGTGCTGACCAACGCCGAAGGCAACGACTATCTGGCAGGCAGCAGCGCGCCGATTGACGGCTGGACGGCCAGCAACCTGCGTGGCGATAACCGCGATGGGCTGGGGCGCTGGAGCGAAGATGACCTGCGTCAGTTCCTGCGTTATGGCCGTAACGATCAGACTGCCGCGTTCGGTGGGATGACCGACGTGGTGGAACACAGCCTGCAGCACCTGAGCGAAGCCGATATCACCGCGATTGCGCGCTATCTGAAGTCCCTAGGCGCGAAAGATCCGCATCAGGCGGCCTTCAGCGTGGATGATGCCACCGCCAAAGCGCTCTGGCGCGGCGATGACAGCCAGACCGGTGCGGCGGCCTATGTCGACAGCTGTGCGGCATGCCATAAAACTGATGGCAGCGGCTATAAGCGTTTTTATCCGGCGCTGCGCGGCAACCCGGTGGTACTGGCGGACGATCCGACCTCGCTGATTCACATCGTGCTGGTGGGCGGGCAACTGCCTGGCGTGAACGGTGCGCCATCGACCATTACCATGCCGGCATTTGGCTGGCGGCTGAACGACCAGCAGGTTGCCGATGTGGTGAACTTCGTGCGTAACAGCTGGGGCAATAAGGCGTCAGAACCGGTGACCGCGAAACAGGTCGCGTCGCTGCGTAAAGATGAGAAGGATCGTCTGGGCAGTGCAGACATCCGGGTGCTGGAAGGCAAATAACCCGTAAAAAAGGCCGTCATCATCAGGATGGCGGCCTTTTCTTTTAAATATTCTCCAGATCGATTCCGCGGGTTTTCGGCCCATAAATCCCTACCGACAGCATCACCATCAGCATGCTCAGCACGATGAACGTAATCACGCCCGGTGTGCCGGCGTATTGCAGGATCACCCCGATTAAAATACTGCTGAATACCGTAGAGAGGCGGCTGAAGGAGTAGCAGAAGCCGACTGCCCGCGCCCGGATGTGGGTCGGGAAAATCTCGGTCTGATAGGCGTGGAAGCTGAAAGTCAGCCAGGCGTTGGACCAGGTAATCAGGAAGCCGCAGAGGATCAGCAGCACCGGCTGCGTCTGAAAGGCGAACAGCGTGCCGAATACCACCGTCATCAGCGATGACAGAACAATCTGCCACTTATTCTCCAGCTTATCGGCATAGCGGCTGCAGATCAGCGATCCCAGCGGATAGGCCAGCGTGATAAAGAAGGCATAGAGCAGGCTGTGTGTCACCGTGGCACCGCGGCCTGACAGCAGCGCAGGCAGCCAGTTACCAAAGCCAAAAAAGCCGATCGCCTGGAAAAAGTTCATCACCACCAGCATCAGGGTGCGCTGGCGATAAGCGGGAGCCCAGATTTCACGAAAGCGCCCGCGTTTGGGCAGCTGTGCAGCCGCGTCATCGGGCAGGATAGCGGGCCCGGCCGGAATGCCGCAGCGCTGCTCCATCGCCGATAACACCTCATGCGCCGCCTGATAGCGCCCCTGCTGCGCCAGCCAGCGTGCCGATTCCGGCAGATTTCTGCGCACCAGCCAGATCACCAGTGAACAGAGTGCGCCTGCGATCACGACCCAGCGCCAGCCTTCCAGACCGAACACGGTCTGCGGCACCAGCCACCACGACATCAGCGCGACGGCAGGCACCGATAAAAACTGCACGAAAAAGGCATAAGCAAAGGCGCGGCTGCGCAGGTGGCTCGGCACCCATTCCGACAGATAGGTATCAATGGTCACCAGCTCGACGCCCAGCCCGATCCCCACCAGAAAGCGGAACAGAATGATCATCTCCGCGCTCTGCTGAAAGGCCATCAGCAGGGAAAAGAGCCCATACCAGAGCAGCGCACACATAAAGGTCAGGCGGCGGCCAAATCGGTCAGCGTAGGGGGCCAGCAGGCTGGCGCCGAAAAAGAGGCCGAGAAAGGTGGCTGACGCAAACGCAGCCTGATCGGAGAAGCCGAGCACGCCCGCCTCACCGGTGTGAAAGACGCCTGCCGCCAGCAGGCCGGTGCTGATATAGCCGGTTTCAAACAGGTCGTAAAGTTCAAAAAAGCCGCCCAGTGCCAGCAGGGTGATAAAGCGCCATAAGCCAGCGGACGCGGGCAGCGCATCAATGCGCCCGGCTACGCTGTTGCGGGTCGCCGATGACGCGTGCGTCGGCGGCAGGCGGGTGGAGTGAGTGGTCATATCAGCGTCAACCTCAGGCAGTATGGGAAACACCTGCAGGCGGTTATTCAGAACGTCAACCGTTAGCAGGCGAAGAAATAGCAGAATAATCAATTCATCTGCCGTTTCCGAGAGGGGCGTTGCTGACGATTTAGCAACATACGTTGCAGGTTTTGCCATCCATGGGCTTTTTCATGAAGCAGGCTGGGTGTACTATGTACGCCTCATGGAAGAGACAGGAGTGAGCGATGAGTCAGGCAATTGAGTTTATCGAAACCCCGATGTTTACCCGACAGATAAAGCAAATCGCCACGGATGAAGAGCTTCGGGAGCTTCAGAGGGAGCTTATCGAGTCACCGGAGAAAGGCGATCTTATTCAGAAAACCGGCGGACTGCGAAAAATCAGGATGGCGACGGGCAATCAGGGTAAAAGCAGCAGCGCAAGGGTAATTTACTTTCTGGCTACCGCTGAGGTGATTTACCTGATCATGGCTTATCCAAAGAATCTCAAAGAGAACCTCACAGATGCGGAAAAAGCCGTGCTGAAAAAGCTGACACAAAGACTGAAAGAGGAGATATGACATGAGTTTTTTTGATGAGCTGAAAGCATCGCTGGAAGAGGCGGTGGAGATAAAAAACGGTGTCAGAGAACCCGCCCGTGTTACCCATTACGCGCTGGCTGATGTGAAGGCTATCCGGGCGCAGCTTAACGTTTCCCAGAGTGAAATGGCTGCTGCACTGGGAACCAGCCTTGATACGATAAAGAGCTGGGAAAGCGGACGCCGCAATCCGACCGGACTGGCAGCTAAAGTACTGGCGACTATCCAGAAGAATCCCGCCTTCTTTCAGGAACTGGCTGCGCACTGACATAACTGCAGTGCCGCAGAAAACGTGCCAGCGTTTATGCTGTATCGCTGGCACGGTGCCTTAAGGCAGTTGCGGCCAGACGCCCGGCCCAATTGGTAGTCCCAGCCAGTACCAAGCGACCAGCAGCGCGATCCAGCTGATAAAGAACACCAGCGGATAGGGGAAGATCAGCACATAGTAGGTGCCGAGCTGCGCATCCTTCTGGTATCGCTGCAAAAAGGCGAGGAACAGCGGCAGAAAGGGCGACATCGGTGCCAGCGGCAGTACCGCCGAGTCAGCGATGCGAAAAATCATCTGGGCAAAGGCGGGATGGAAGCCGAGCAGCATAAACATCGGCACGAACACCGGCGCCAGAATCGACCAGATGGCTGAGCCGCTGGCGATAAACATGCAGAGAAATGCCGACAGAAACATCAGGCCGAGAAAAGCGGGCGCGCCGCTGACGCCTGCGCTCTCCAGCACGTCGGTCAGTCCAATCGCCATGAATTTGCCCATGTTGCTCCAGTTAAAGAACGCCACGAACTGCGACAGCGGAAAGACCATCACGATAAAACCCGCCATGCCTTTCATCGGATCGACCAGCAGCTGCGGGATATCATCCGGACGGCGGATCTGCCGGGTGGCGACACCGTAGGCAATCGCCACCACAAAGAAGAACAGAATAATGATCGGCACAATGCCCTGAATAAATGGCGAGGGGATAATGGCACCGCTGGCGGGATTGCGCAGCGGCGCATGTTCCGGCACGACCAGTAACGCCATCACGGCGATAAACAGCAGCGCGGCGATCCCGGCGGCACGCAGGCCGCGGTTCTCCAGCGGCGTCAGCCCCGCCAGCTTTTCGCCGTTGCCCTGCCACTGCGGCAGGCGCGGCTCAACAAATTTGTCGGTCAGCAATGCACCCACAATCGTCAGCACAATCACCGAGGTGGCCATAAAGAACCAGTTATCGATGACGCTGACATGCACCGTATCGCTGACCGCTTTAGCGGCTTCGGTGCTGATACCTGAAAGCAGCACATCGGTGGTGACGATCAGCAGGTTAGCGGTAAAACCCGAGGCGACACCGGCGATGGCGGCCAGCAGGCCCGCGACCGGATGACGGCCCACCGCCAGAAAGATCAGCGCACCCAGCGGCGGCATCACCACCAGCGCCGCGTCCGAGGAGATATGGCTGAAAAAGGCGATAAACAGCACCATGTAGCTGGCGTAACGGCGGCTGACGCGTGACGCCATCTTAACCATCAGCGACTGCAGCAGGCCGACCTTTTCCGCCAGCCCGGCACCAATGACCAGCGCCAGAATCGACCCCAGCGGGGTAAAGCTGCTGAAGTTTTTGATGATGTTGGGCAGGATCCACTGCAGACCCGCGACGCTCAGCAGGTTGTTGACCCGGACGATTTCGCCATTACCGGGGTTCTTCACCGCCAGATCCAGCGCACTGATAATGGCGGTTGCGACCATCAGTACCACAATCAGATAGACAAACAGTAAAAACGGGTTAGGCACTTTATTGCCTGCGCGCTCGATCCAGCTGAAGAGCCGGCCAGGACTACGGTTCTCGGAGGTTGCTTCCATGGTATGGGTTCTCTTCTTGTCGTCTTGTGACCCCCTTATCGATGGCGGCGCGGGCTGACGCCGGTCGCGACAGGCAACAGGCGGTGAGTTCAGTTCCGGCCCCGCAGAATCAGGGAAGTGTTTGCACTATTTTTATTCTGGTCCGCGTCAGCGACGCGGCCGCTGGCTCATCCGGCCAGTTTTGTGGGTGTGATCCCCGCCGGGATCGGGCAGTGATAGGGCTGCCCGGCGCGTGCCTTCTGAAATTCGGCCTGGCATTCCGCCAGCGCCTGTTCATCCTGCAGCAGCGTGGTCACCGTCGCCGCCATCACTTTGCCCGCCAGCAACATGCCCTTATGCGCGATCGTGGTGCGGCCCTGCGCCACCAGTTGCCAGGTGTGCAGCGGCGTGCCGAAGGTAAAGCAGGGCGCAAAACACTGTGCTGTCGGCGTGACCCAGCTGACATCGCCGACATCGGTGGAGCCATAGAGCAGGTCGCGGGTGACGGCATAGGGCGCGACCTGATCCATAAACAGCCTCTCCCCCAGCTGCTCAGCCCAGGCGTGACCGGCTTCGCCACCGATACGGGCGGCGTTCAGACGGGCATTACGCAGATCATCATCGGTCAGAGTGGCACGCAGTTCAGCCGCGAACGCGCGCTCTTCGTCGCTGTAGTCGGGCAAACCAAAGTGATGCAAATAGCGCTCCATGACCGCTTCCAGGGCGCGATTAGGCACATAGTCAGAGCAGGCTTTGTCAAAACGCACGGTCAGGGTCGTGTCCGTCATCAGGGCGGCACCCCGGGCAATATTGATCACCCGCTGATAGATCGCCTGCGCCTGTGGCAGCGATGGCGCGCGGATCAGGTAGAGCACCTCCGCATCGGCCTGCACCACATTTGGCGAGACGCCGCCGCTGTTGGTGATGGCGTAGTGCAGACGTGCCTCCTGTTCGATGTGCTCGCGCAGAAAGTTGGCCCCGGTATTCATCAGCGTGACGGCATCCAGTGCGCTGCGGCCCAGATGGGGAGAGTTAGCGGCATGAGCCGCGATCCCTTTGAAGCTGAACGCGGCCTGAATATTGGCGAGCGTGCGCAGATTGAACATGCCGCTGAAACCTTCCGGATGCCAGGTCACGGCGGCATCCACATCGTCAAACAGGCCCTCACGCACCATAAAGGTCTTGCCCGATCCCCCTTCTTCGCCAGGGCAGCCATAAAAACGCACGGTTCCGCCAGCGTGATGCTGCTCCATCCAGGCTTTAACCGCACAGGCCGCCGCCACGCCGGCGGTGCCGAGCAGGTTGTGGCCGCAGCCGTGTCCGTTGCCGTTCACCTCCAGCGGTTCTGGCCGGGCGCATCCGGCCTGCTGGCTGAGACCGGCCAGCGCATCAAACTCCCCGAGGATGGCAATCACCGGTTTGCCGCTGCCGGCGCTGGCGATAAAGGCGGTGTCAATGCCGCCCACGCCGCGCTCCACGATGAACCCGGTTTCGGCCAGCGCGTCGGCCAGCAGGGCCGAGGAGCGGGTTTCGGCAAAGCGGGTTTCCGGCGTATCCCAGATGGCGTCGCTGAGCGTGCTGAAACGGTGCTGATGGCGGTCGATATAGTCGGCAATAAAGGCTTCCATCATCGTGTTTCACCATACTGCGCCTGATTGAGCGCCAGCGTCGCCAGCAGCGTGATGGCGTCCGGCATGACCCGCTCATCAAAGTCGAATCGGGCATTATGGTGGCCCGCCGCCAGGTCACAGCCGAAAATGACGTATGAGGCCTGGCCGCCACGCTGCCTGACCCGCTCCATCATATAGGTCGCATCTTCTGACCCTGCCGCCTGCGCTTTGCGATCGACCACGGAATCAAAGATACCGAGCGCGTCTGCCTGCTGGTGGATGAAGTCGACCCACGGCTGCGTCGGGGTGCAGCTGCGCGCCGCACCCATCAGCGTCACCTGCTGCTCAACACCATACATCGCCGCCGCACCGGCAATTACCCGCAGCGCCTGCTGATAAATATCGTCGTTAACCTGATTGGTGACGCCGCGGGTTTCGACCTTCAGCAGGGCGCAGTCGGCGACCACGTTGCGGCCGGTTCCGGCCTGCAGCACGCCGACATTCACCCGCGCCACGCCGCCGCTGTGCTGGGCCAGGCCATGCAGGGCCAGCGTCGCCTGAGCCGCTGCCAGCAGGGCATTGCGTCCCTCTTCCGGGCGGCCACCCGCATGGGCACCGACGCCGGTGAAGTGAACATCCAGCTTGGTGGTGGCGAGAAAGCTGTCGCTGCCGCACACCACTTCGCCCGCCGGCACGCCGGTGCCAATGTGAATCGCCGTGAAGCGATCCACATCATCGACCACGCCCGCCGCTACCATCGCTTTCGCGCCGCGTACACCCTCTTCAGCAGGCTGAAAAATCAGTTTGATGGTGCCGCTGAGCCGCTCTTTCATCGCCATCAGCACTGAGGCAAGCCCCAGCCCGATGGTGGTATGGCCATCATGACCGCAGGCGTGCATCATGCCCGCATTGCAGGAGGCGAACCCTTCCCGATGCGGCAGATGATCGCTGGCCTGGCTCTCATTGAGATCCAGTGCGTCCATGTCCACGCGGAAGCCCATCACCGGGCCGGGACGGCCGGTTTCCAGCGTCGCCACGATGCCGCAGAATCCGCCGGAAAAGTGGCTGATCCACTGCGGCAGCGCGCCCTGTTGTAACGCTCGCGCCTCCTGCTGTTTCAGCACGGCGGCGTCGGGCAGGCCCATCCGCGCCTCTGCGTCGATCACCTCACGCCCCAGCTTTAGCTGATAACCGAGCTGATGCAGCTCTTCAGCGACCAGCGTGGCGGTGCGAAACTCCAGCCAGCCCGATTCGGCGTAGTGATGGAAGTCACGACGCCACTGCTGAAGCTGCGGCAGCCTTGCACTGACGTGGTCGGAAAGGGTTTTCATCGGCTCTGTCCTCGTTGTTGGTTTTTTATGCACTGCTTCGAATCTACACAATGGAATTGCCGGGCATAAGATGCGAATATCTTGTGACTGATAAACAACGGTTATCACAAAAGTTATGTCCGCTAATCTCAAACTTCATCAACTGCGTGCGTTTGTTGACGTGGCGCGGCAGGGCAGTATCCGTGCGGCAAGCCGTGTTTCGGGGCTGTCGCAACCGGCGCTGACCAAAGCGATTCAGGAACTGGAGCGTGAGCTGGGGGCAAAGCTGTTTATCCGCCGCCAGCAGGGCGTGGTGTTAACCGATATCGGTGATAACTTTTTCCGTCATGCCAGCCTGGTGCTGGCGGAGCTGCGGGTCGCCGAAGAGGATATCCAGCAGCGGCTGGGGCGGGGCGGGGGGCAGGTGAATATCGGCATCGGCAGCAGCGTGGCGCGTACCGTTATGCCGCAGGTGATCAACCAGTTTCATCGGGAATATCCGCTGGTCAAGGTGCGCATCGTCGAAGACCAGCTGGTGTCGATGGTGCATGAGCTGCGTCAGGGAACGCTCGATTTCACCATCAATACTTATGACCAGAGTCATCTCGATCAGGAGCTGATGTATGAGCGGGTGATGGAGCGGGAATATAAGGTGGTGGTTCGCAAAGGCCATCCGCTGGAAAAAGCCCGTTCACTGGCGGCGTTGCAGCAGGCGGACTGGACCATGCCGACGCCGAAAGGCAGCTATTACCGCCTGTTGCACGACCTCTTTGGCGAGCGCGGCATGGCACCCAAAATCGTGGTGACCTGTGAGACCTTTATGGCCTGTACCAGCCTGGTGGCGCAAAGCGATTTCATCAGCATTCTGTCAGCCGATGTGATTGACGATCCGGTTCTGGGACGGTCGCTGGTCGCGCTGACGCTTGACGAACCCCTGCCGAAAGCGATTTTTTATCTGATTCAGCGTAAGGAGACCGCGCTGACGCCCATGAGCAGCTATATGGCGCAGCTGTTTCGCCGTTATTGCCAGTAAAATCAGCGAGTAAAGTCGATCGTCTACACTCTTAGGGTACTGTAAAAATCCAACCGACAATATAGAGGTGAAGATGCAAGTCAGTCCTTATCTGTTTCTCTATGGCCGTTGCGAAGAGGCTATCGACTTTTACCTGCAGGCGACCGGGGGCGAGTTGCTCGCGAAAATGAAGTTTGGTGATATGCCGGATCAGGGAGAGCAGGTTGGCGATCAGTCCGCAGCGCCGCAGCCACCCGAGAAGATCATGCATGCGCAACTGCGTATTGGCGACGGCGAGCTGATGCTCAGCGACGGTAACACCGATCAGCCACCGGCGTCGGAACATGCCGGTTATGCGGTCAGCCTTTCCACCACCGATGTTGAAGAGGGCAAAGCGTGGTTTGAAAAACTGTCGGCAGGCGGCAAGGTGACAACGGAGTGGCAGGAGACTTTCTGGTCGAACGGCTTCGCCATGTTTATCGATAAGTTCAACATTCCGTGGCGCATTAATGTGGAGAAGTCGCAGGATTAAGCGGCTGACGGACGTCACAGGACGTGACGCCATACCAGCAGAAACACAAGGCGGCGACGCGATAAAGCGCCGCCGCTTCACATCAGAAGTTGTAACCCGCCACCAGGTAGTAACCCCAGCCGGTCGATTTGACTTCAAACGGACCGTTGCCGAAGTTCAGCTCCTGACCATCTGCCCACTGGCCGCCGTTGTGGAAATAACGCGCCACCGCAGAGATGTGCCAGTGATCGTAGCCCAGTGACAGAATGTGGCTGGAGGCGATGGAGTTGCTGGTGCGTGATGCGCCACCTTTATCGCGCAGATCGGAACCCCAGTCGAAGTTAGTGAAGCCGACATAGCCCAGATTACCGCCCCACAGCGTCGTGATCGGGACGAAGTATTTCACCTTGAAGCGATAGCCATCCCAGCTGTTCTCGTTCGCCGCACCGTAGTTTTCCCACTGATATTTGGCATAGACGTTCAGCGACAGGCCGACATCGCTGTGCGTATCGATATCGGTGCCGAGACCCATATACCAGGTGTTCTGGCGGTTATCGCTGTTGCGGCCCATATCGTAGATGTAGTTGTTAGCAAAATACCACTCTTTGAACGGACCAAATGCCAGGCTGGTGCCGGTCAGCTTGTCGATCGAGAAGCGCGGCTCAATTTCCATGAACATCGGGGAACCGTGGTCGAATACGCCGTTGGCGTTGCTGTTGCCGACGCCGAAGAAATTAGGCACGTCGAGATAGCCGTAAAAGTCGAACCACTCTTTTTTCGCAAACGCTTCATATTCCAGATAGACGTCGTTATTGAACTGCGGTCCGAAACGGGTGTGGTAGCTGCCTACCACGTTAACGCTCTGATGCCACCAGTCAGAGAGATACTGCGGATCGCTTTCTGCGGCCTGCGCAGCACCACTCAGTGAACATGCCAGCACGGCACCTGCTATCAACGTTTTATATTTCATTATCATCAGCCACATGCTTTTGACCGCCGCACAGCAGACGCAGTCAGAGAGAAATCGGTCCCTGGAGGGAATGAGGATGTCAGCAAAAAACAGCCGGTTGTTCAGCCCGCGTAGCGTGCCTGTAACAGATCGATAGAAAATAGATTTTGCTCACGTTTGTCAAAAAGTGTTGCATTACAATTCAGCTAAAATGTGATGCACTTCACAATTAAGGCCATGATCGAACGGAACCAGGCAACCGTTTACGTTGTCTGGTTCGTGATCAAAAAGGCGGGATCAGGGAAAAGTGACGCGAACCTGCAAACCACAGATGGCACCCTGTGGGGTCAGACAGTTGGAAAGGGCGACGTGAATCTGATGTTTCTGAGCGACGTTACGCACGATGGATAATCCCAGCCCGCTGCCCTGGGCTTTCACGTCAGGCGAGCGGGTAAAACGATCAAATGCGCGCTCGATAAAGGATTCCGGCATGCCTGGCCCGTTATCGACAATATCGACCACCGTTTTGCCCGCGACCCGATGCAGCAGCACATCGACCAGACTCCCTTCCGGCGTGTGCAACATGGCGTTACCAATCAGGTTGTCAAACAGGCTGCGCAGCTCAGAACGACTGGCCTGCAGACGATACTGGGCAGAGCCGTTAAAGCCGATATCGATGCCGCGCTTATCTGCCACCACCATCAGCTGCTCAATGCTCTCCTTCAGCAGATCTTCCAGGTCAATATGCTCGACGCTGGCAACCACGCTCTGGTCATCCTGGCGCGACACATTGAGTAGCTGTGTAACCAGATGACGGGTGCGCGTGACGCCCGCTTCCAGCTGGCTGAACTGCCGGCTCGCTTCGCCCGGCTGGATATGCTGACGCAGATTCTCCAGCTGTAAGGTCACCGCCGTTACCGGGGTGCGCAGCTCATGGGCGGCGTCCTCCAGGAACTGACGCTGAGAGGACCAGGCCTCGCGCAGTTTACTCAGCAACGAATTGTAGGCAGCCACCAGCGGCAGGATCTCGTCCGGCAGCCCCTCCGGCGAGACGTTGTGCGGATGATGGGTCTCCTGCGCCGCGATCTGACGCGAAGCCACCTGCAGATCGCGGGTGATCTTGCGTACCACCAGCCAGATCACCAGCAGCGACAGCGGCATCATCAGGATCATCGGGATAATCGCCGCCAGCGCCCGCTTGACCATCGTGGACTTCATGTAGCTGAGGTTGTGCATGACCTGAATGGTTTTGATCGCGCTGCCGGGCAAACCGGGCCGGGTGTAGATCCGCCATTCACAGTCGCGGCACTGGCCGACATGCACGTCGCGGTAACCCCGCTGGTTCTGTAACGGGGCCGCCAGCTCCGGCCAGGAGCTGGCACGCAGCTGTCCGCGATCGTCCCACAGCTGAACCACAAACGCGCTTTTCGCTTTATCCGGCGCAATCAGCATCGGCATCAGGGCGGGCATCTGCTTATTGGTGGACCAGGCGTCCGCGATTTTTGCCAGCTGATCGTCCTTCATGGTGCCGACCATATCGCCGTAGCAGCTGAAGAAATACCAGGTGACACCGCCAATCATCAGCAGATGAATAATCAGCAGCGTAGAGAGCAGTTTATTACGCAGCGAGCGCATAAAGGTGAAGGGTTTCATATGGCCGGAACCCGCCAGCCCAGGCCACGCACGTTGCGGATCACATCGTTATCCAGCTTGCGGCGCATGCCGTGAATCAGGACATCCACCGCATTGCTGCTGACTTCATCGCCCCAGCCATAGATGCGGTTTTCCAGCTGCTCGCGCGACAGAATGGCACCGGGCCGCTCCAGCAGGGCGTAGAGCAGGGCATACTCGCGCGCGGTCAGCTGCTCGCGCTGACCCTTGTAGAGCACTTCGCGGGTCATCATATCCAGCTGAACATCCCCGCTGCCCAGCACCGAATCTGCCGCGCCGTGGCGGCGTCGGGTAATGGCGCGCATCCGGGCCATCACTTCCTGGAGGTCGAACGGTTTAAGCAGGTAGTCGTCAGCGCCGCTGTCGAGCCCCTGAATGCGCTGCGCCACCGTGTCGCGGGCAGTCAGAATCAGCACGGGCGTGGAGTCGCCGCGCCCGCGCGCCCGGCGCAGCACCTGTAACCCGTCATCGCGGGGTAAGCCGAGATCGAGCAGCACGCAGCTGTAGCCGCCTTCGCTCCAGGCATTGTGGGCAAAGACGCCATCGCGCACCCAGTCCACCGACCAGCCCGCGCCCTCCAGTGCCTGCTGCAGGTTTGCGCCGATCATTTCATCATCTTCAACCAGTAACACGCGCATGGCTGATCTCCTCTGCAAAGATGGGAGAGAGTTTACTCATCAATTGTTAGGCCAGAATTATCCGCCTTCACACTTCCCGCTGTCGCCGCGCTGGCTGCATCTGCAGTGCTTCATCAGAACTCTATCCGCATTTTTCATAGTAAACGAGAGTAAAACCACTGGCCTGAGGACGAAAATTTTGACGCTTTTATCATTAGGTCAATACTACCCTTTTCAGACGTGAATAATGCTATTTAACTGTTGTATGACTAATTCAGAATAGAAATGATTTTTATCAGATACGGGCTCTATGTTAGTAAGGTTATTCCTGAGTAGATAGATGTTAAAATTATGCAATAGAAATTAACTCTGAAAATTAATTGTGCCTTATGTCACATAAAGAGATAAATATTAATATTTTATCAGGATGATCTGGGAAGAAATAACAAGAAATGACATCTTTTTTCACCCATCTCTTTGATAAGGAAATTTATTTTATAAATTTTAATAAGGGTAATAACTCTTTGCACATGGAATATTTAATTGATATAAATTTCTGGCAACAGGGTTTGCCATTAATAAAAAACAGAAGGAGTTTGTTAAATGAAGATCTTAGAAAATAGTCATTTGCTTTTGGTTACTGGTGCAAGCGGTGCATACGACCCTGCCTATGCTGGGGCATCAGCTTATGCCAGTCAGCATGGTAATAAGTCCAGTCAATCCGGTAATCTGTTTGGTCCAAGTAATGGCGTAATTCAGGTTGTGGCTGCACATCCTGAAATGGTGGGCTGTCTCAATGGCATCCTCGGTGGGATGATTAGTGGTTCAGTAGGTGGTCCGGGCTCAGCTGTGGCAAGTGCGATTGGTGGTGGTATTGGTTCGTGTTTTAATAATTCTGGAAACTACAATGCTGGTAACAGTATTGGTGGTCAATGCACCTGGTGAAATTAGTCTTCATGATAAATGATGGCTGAGGGTTTTATGCAAAAAATAGTACGCTATCTATCTATATTGGTTAGCATATTAGTGGGCGCAATGTTTTTGAGTGGCGCAGGCGTTTCGTATGAAGGCTGGTATGCTATGCCAGAAAATGCATCAAAAATGGTCGTTACAATCGCTACACTGACTACGTTTGTTAAACTGACTATTTTTTTGTGCTCAAGGTTTTTCAGTGCATCTGGCAGCTGTAAAAAAACTTAAGTGTAGAGATTAGATGTGCAGGGGCTTCGGCTCCTGTTTTGATATAAAAAATTAATAAAACAGGAATGTAATAAAAGCTGCTGACTAAATGAGTTTTAAATGCCTCTCTTTTCTAACAGTAATCTCACGACAGATTTTTACTCAAAGCCCCCGCTGGCCACACCCTCTCACCTCCATTTCACCCCTTGCTAATTCTGCGCTAATTTTCTGCTAATTAAGGGATAAATTTTAGCGGGTAGAGTGGTTCCACTGCACATCAGCTTGAACAGGAGGAACCATGAATCAGCGCGAGTTTATTCGGAGTCTGCTGGACTGGATAGAGAACAACTTAGGACACGATCTGCATCTGGATGAGGTGGCGCGCCGCTCAGGCTATTCGCGCTGGCATCTGCAACGCCTGTTTCGCCAGCACACCGGCTTTTCCCTGGCAGAATATATCCGTCAGCGTCGCCTGACGGAGTCGGCGCTCACGCTACTGAGCAGCAACGAAGCGATTCTGCAGGTGGCGATGAACTACGGCTTTGATACCCAGCAGGCCTACACCCGGACCTTCAAAAATTACTTTATGGTGACGCCGGGCCAGTTGCGCCGCCAGCGTCGCGTCGAGCCGGATCGACTGCTGTTCCCGCTGGCGATGGCCAGCTGATGCCTGACAAGGCCTTTCCGTCACGGCAGGCAGACGGAAAGGTCACTCCGCGCTTTGCGCTCGTTTCGCCTGTTATCGCCCTGTTTTTTTTACCTCCTCCCCACAGTCATCCCGCCTGAACATGCTAGTTTGTTGCCTGCATCCCCTTACTGTCGGAGTCGGGAAACATGGAAAATGGCGCGAATTTAACCGCCATGCTGGTATTCGCACGGGTGGTGGAGTTACAGAGTTTCAGCGAGGCCGCCCGCGCACTGGGCTGGTCCAAATCGCATGTCAGCCGGGAGATCGCCCGGCTGGAACTCAGGCTCGGTATCCGGCTGCTGCAGCGCACCACCCGGCGGCTGGCGCTGACCGAGCTGGGGCAGGCGTACTACCCCTATTGTGTCCGTATGCTGGCGGAAGCGCAGCGCGCCGAGGCGTTCGTTCAGCAGTTGCATCAGCAGGCCGCCGGTCATGTCAGGCTGCAGGCGCCCGTCACGTTCGGCTGTCAGTGCGTAGTGCCTGTCGTTAATCGCTTTCTGCGCCGCCATCTGCATATCAACGTTGATCTCGATCTCACCGATCGCAGCCAGGATCGGCTGGACGATCAGGATGATCTGGCGATTGTGATCCGATCCCGGGCACCGCGTCAGGGCAACTTCCGGCTGCTGAGTGATATCGACTGGGGGCTCTATGCCGCGCCTGCTTATCTGGCACAGCGTCCGGCCATCACTCACCCCGGGATGCTGCCGCGTCACGACCTTCTGCTGTTTCATGGCCCGGCCCACACCGCTGCGCTGCCGTTCCGCCGCGATAAGCAGCGGCTGGCGCTGGATGTACGCAGTCGCTTTCGCGCCAATAACAGCATGGCGCTGCTGAATGCGGCCCTGGCCGGCAGCGGTATCGCCTATCTGCCCGCCTACATGGCGCAGGAGGCCGTCGGGCGGGGTGATATTCAGCAGCTGTTGCCGGAGTGGCAGATGGACCGTCTGCAAAGCTATCTGCTGCTGCACGACACCCCGGAAACGGCGTCGCCCGTCACGCTGCTGAGCGATGCGCTGGTTGCGGCGCTGAGCACAGGCTGATTGTTGCCTGCTGACAACAATCATCGCCACAGAGTAACTATCGCGGCGTGACTGTTGTTAACCCGCCGCCCTGGTTAGCCTGTATCCCTGATCAATCAAGGGATATGGCTATGCAACACTCACCCGAAACGGCAGTGTTTCACCACTGGAAACGTAATTTAGCGGTCTGCGTCGTCGGATCTTTTACCACTATCGTGGCGATGACGCTGCTGCTGCCTTTTCTGCCGCTCTATGTTCAGCAGCTTGGCGTTGAGCAGCCCGCCGCCATTGCGCGCTGGTCCGGCCTGGCCTATGGGGCGACCTTTTTCAGTGCCGCGCTGACGGCACCGCTGTGGGGTCGGCTGGCTGATCGTTACGGTCGCAAGCTGATGCTGATTCGGGCCAGCCTCGGCATGGCGATTGCGATGTCGCTGATTGGCATGGCGACGGCGCCCTGGCAGCTGGTGGCGCTGCGTCTGCTGGCGGGGCTGCTGGGCGGCTACGCGTCGGGGTCGACCATTCTGGTGGCGGCGCAGACGCCCAAAGCGCAGACAGGCTGGGCGCTGGGCGTCCTCTCCTCCGGCATTATGGCCGGCAACGTGGTCGGGCCGCTGCTGGGTGGCCTGCTGCCGCCGCTGATTGGCATCCGGCAGACCTTCTGGCTGACCGGCGCGGTAATTTTTTTCGCCTTCCTCGCCACCACCTTTTTACTCAGAGAGCAGCCGCGTGCCAGCGTCACCGCCCGCGATCGTCCTTCACCGATGCTGGCAGAGCCGCCGGTCAATCACCGCCTGGTGCGGCTGATGTGGCTTTCCGGCATGTTGCTGATTTTTGCCAGCATGTCGATTGAACCGATTATTACGCTCTACGTCGGCGAGTTTGTTCAGGGTGAACATCAGATCACCCTGATGGCCGGAATCGTGATGTCCGCCGCCGCGCTGGGCACGGTGCTGGCGGCACCGCGGCTCGGTCGCCTGGCCGATCGCGTCGGACACTGGCGGGTTCTGACAGGGGGATTACTGCTGAGCGGCGTGCTGCTGATCCCGCAGGCGTTTATCACGGCGGCCTGGCAGCTGGTGCTGCTGCGCTTTCTGATGGGGATGGCGCTGGGCGGCCTGATGCCATGCATCACGGCGATTATCCGTCATAACGTACCAGGCTCGCAGGTCGGACGGATGCTCGGTTATTCCACTTCGGCACAATATGTGGGTCAGGTCAGCGGTCCGCTGTTCGGTGGAGTGGTCGGCGGGACGTTCGGGATGCGGCCGGTATTTCTGGCGACCTGCGCGGTGATGCTCTTCTGCGCATGGCTCAACTGGCGCGAAATGAAAAAGTAACGCGATCAAAAAAGGCGGACCGGAGTCCGCCTTTTGTTACTGACCGAAGCAGGAATTACTTCTGGTCTGGCAGTGCGTAGGCAATCACATAGTCGCCCAGCTTGGTACCAAACGAACCGTGACCGCCTGCTGCGATGACAACGTACTGCTTGCCATTCACTTCATAGGTCATCGGGGTCGCCTGGCCGCCTGCTGGCAGACGTGCCTGCCACAGCAGCTCGCCGGTGTCGGTGCTGAAAGCGCGCAGGTAGTTATCGGCGGTCGCACCAATGAAGAATACCTTACCTGCGGTGGTGATTGGACCACCCAGCATCGGCATACCCATTTTGAACGGCAGCGGAACCGGTGAGCTGTCACGAACGGTACCGATACGCTGTTTCCACACGACGTCGTTGGTCTTCAGATCCACCGCGGAGATGTAACCCCAGGCTGGCTGTTTGCATGGCAGACCAAACGGAGAGAGGAACGGATTCAGTTCGACGCCAAACGGCACGCCATACTGCGGCTGAATACCGGTTTCAGTCCCTGAACCACCCTCTGCACCTTTCGGCGGCTCAATCGGGTTACCCGGACCTCGCGGAACCAGTTTCGAGACAAACGGCAGCGCCATCGGGTTAGCAATCGCAATCTGACGATGTGGATCGACCGCGATACCGCCCCATTCGAACATACCCAGGTTGCCCGGGAACACCAGCGTACCCTGCTCAGATGGCGGCGTGAACGGACCTTCATAGCGCAGACGCTTGAAGATAACGCGGCACACCAGCTGGTCAAACATCGTCGCGCCCCACATATCCTTGTCCGTGAGGTTCTGTTTCGGACGGAAGGTCAGCTCAGAGTAAGGCTGCGTGGCGGCAACGTGGTCGCCTTTTGCGGCACCCTGTGGCACTGGCGTTTCTGGCGCCGGAACCACTGGCTTGCCGGTGCGGCGATCCAGAACGAAGATGTTACCGGTTTTAGCCGGTGCGTAGATCACCGGGACGGTGTTGCCATCTTTATCGGTGATGTCAGCCAGGGTCGGCTGCGACGGCAGATCCATATCCCACAGGTCGTGATGCACCGTCTGATAAGACCAGACCAGCTTACCGGTGGTGGCGTTCAGCGCCAGCACGCTGCTCGCGTAACGCTCCTGCTCTGGTGTGCGGTTACCGCCCCAGATGTCCGGTGTGCTCACGCCCATTGGCAGGTAAACGGTATCCAGTTTCGGATCGTAAACCGCCGGTGCCCATGAGTTCGGTGAATTCAGGGTAAAGGTGTGTTCATCAGCCGGGATGGCATTCGGATCTTTAGCACCCGGATCAAAGACCCACAGCAGTTTACCGGTATTTACATCAAAGCCACGAATCACGCCGGAAGGCTCGCGGGTTGAGTAGTTATCGGTAACTGCACCCGCCATGATGATGGTGGTGTTGGTAATGATCGGCGGTGAGGTCGGCTCATACTGACCCGGCGTGGTGACAGGCTGCTTGTGCTGCAGATCCAGCTCGCCGTTAACGCCAAATGTCGGGCAGCGTTCGCCGGTTTCGGCGTCCAGTGCAAACAGACGACCATCATTAACCGGTAAATAGATACGACGTGAGCAGAGCGCAGGCTGGCTGTTTGCTGCATCAGCGGCTGCCGGCACTTCGTGGTAGGAGACGCCGCGGCAGGTCACGTGCTGGAAGGTCGGATTCACCTTCATGGCCGGATCAAACTTCCACTTCTGTTTACCTGTAGCCGCATCCAGCGCAAACAGGATCTGGTGTGGCGAACAGAGGTAAAGGGTGTCGCGGATTTTAATCGGGGTCACTTCGTCGGTGATTTCGCCCGGATCGTTAGGGGTTTTCATGTCGCCGGTCTGGAACTGCCAGGCAACCTGTAACTCTTTTACGTTCTCGTGGTTAATCTGCTTCAGCGGCGAGAAACGGGTTCCCTGCTGATCGCGCGCATAAGCGGGCCAGTCAGCATCCGGGATGTTGCTCAGCGGTGCAGCCTGCTGCGCATTGTCAGCGGTTTCCGGCACAGAACCGTTAATGACCTGCGGATCGTTGAATACCGCGTAGGCCAGCACGGCCGCACTGGCAATCAGCGCCACAGCCATGGTACCCAGTGCTGCTTTGCTACCGGCGTTAACGCTGCGATAGACAAACGGCAGGATCAGCCAGACACCAAAAATCACCAGCACATCGGTGCGTGGCGCCAGCGCCCAGAAGTCCGTCCCGACTTCCCACACGCCCCAGATCAGGGTGCCGATCAGCAGCAGCGCATAGAGAACCAGCGCGGTGCTTTTACGGCGGGAAAGCAGATAAGCGGTGATGAGCATAACCACACCGCCGAAAACGTAATACCAGGAACCACCAATAGCGGCTAACCAGCCACCGCCAATCAGCATAAACGCGCCCGTCAGTACTGCGAACAGTATCGTCAGGAAACGAATTACGCTAAACGATGAGGAGTTTTTCCCCATGATATCGACCTCGTTTTGTTGCCATAAAACATACGAAAACAACCAGATAGGCTGTTTCCAGTTATCAAGTACAAATGATTAAGGGTGTTCTTGAGAATCTCTTCCGCTAAGACAGACGCTCCCTTTGTGTTAAATGTTATAGCAAAATTAGATCAAGGTTTGATTTTTTTAGCTCAAAGCGCTTAACAAATGAAGTAATGCGACATTTTATGGGGGATTAATGGACGTTAAGCGCACCGCCGTGTGCCCTTAACGCCGGAGGGCAGGATTTGTGGTTCAGCAGCTAATCAGGTCGCCGTCCGAGCGTTGCTGTTGCCAGCCGCTAATATTTATCTCAGCAAACTGTTCAGCGCTTAAAGGCGGCGTATGACTTCGCACGATCACCTCGGCCCCTTTCTCACGGAATGTCGCCATGAAAAAAGGAAAGGTAAACTTTTCATAATTGTCATTAAAGAACGCTTCGGTTAAAACAATCCCGGAAAAAGGAAAGGATTCCAGCAGTCGCCAGTCTGCACCGGGCGGAGCAAAATCATAAAGCCAGAAATCAAATTTCTCTGTTAATTCAAGCAGTGAGGCGTGGTGTGCGGCTAAACTGGTATAATTAATACCAATTCTGATTCGCCCATCCTGTAAATGAGAATAAGCATCCGGAACCGCAATCATTCCCTGCAGCCGAAAGTCTTCTACCGGAACAATCATTAATGCTGCTTCAGTAGCGATTTGGTTGTGTAATGAAATAATGTTGTTTGTATTAAGTATATTGCGGCTGTCCTGATTTTGCTGAAGATATGGCACGCTATAGCAAATGCCCGTGACATTACGCGTAACGTGATGGATAGGTTCAGTAACATAAGGGTTATATAAACTGTTTTTCATTATCTCTTTGGCGTGCAATAAAAAAGGATTTATTGATAATCAATCATATAAACGGTCGCATTTTCCAAACGCGTGAATAAATATAGATCATCTGCTTAATCCAAATCATCCTTTTATTGTCGCGGAGCGTAAATAAACGCTTCGGCACAGAAGCAATAATTCCTTTGGCGTCTGATGATGACGTGGAATATATTCAATAGTCGGGACCAATAGGCTGGTAATAATCAGGAGAGATTTTTCAGGCCCGGCATGGACAGGAAGGCGATTTATCGCCGGGAGCAGCAGAGGGGAAACCATCGCGATTATACTTCATCCGCTCTGTTATCTGACGTTCCTCATCGACCGCACAAATAACACCGCGCAACGACGCGGGACGGCTCATCAAATTTGGGATAAGACATGGGATTTATGGCATCGGCAGCGGAAGAGCCGCTGTGGCGACATCGGGCATTCGTCGCCTTCTGGCTGGCACGAACCTGTTCATCATTTGGTTTTCAGATGTTTTCGGTGGCCATCAGTTGGCAGATCTATGCGCTGACCGACAGCGCGATGGCGTTAGGGATGATCGGCTTAATGCAGTTTCTGCCGTCGGTGTTGCTGGCGCTGCCTGCAGGGCATCTGGCGGATCAGTATGACCGGCGGCGTATCGTGCTGTTCGGTCAGCTGGTGGAATTTGCTGCGCTGCTGGCATTAGTGGTGCTTACCTTATTCTCTACCGCCGATCGGGTTACGCTCTGGGGTCTGGTATTTATGATTGCGGTGGCGAAAGCGCTGGAGTGGCCTTCGATGTCCTCAATGCTGCCGTCGCTGGTGCCGCCCGCGATTCTGGCGCGGGCGATGGCGATGAACTCGGTGGGCGGCGAGGCGGCGGTTATCGTCGGACCGACGCTGGGCGGGCTGCTTTATGTCGCGGGACCGCATGTGGTGTATGGCGTGTCTGCACTGTTCTATCTGATTTCGCTGACGCTGGTGAGTCTGCTGCGCTATGAGCGCCCGTTGCAGCCGCGCCTGCCGATGAATATGAAGAATCTGTTTGCCGGGATTCACTTTATCCGCGCACGCAAAGATGTGCTGGGCGTGATTTCGCTCGATCTCTTTGCCGTCCTGCTGGGTGGCGCGACCGCGCTGCTGCCCATTTTTGCCAAAGATATTCTGCATACCGGGCCGTGGGGATTGGGGATGCTGCGGGGCGCGCCCTCTGTGGGGGCGCTGCTGGTCGGCATCTGGCTGAGCCGGCATAAGCTGGATAAGCATGTCGGGATGATTATGTTTGGTTCGGTGGCGGGCTTTGGTGTTGCCACGCTGGTGTTCGCGCTCTCGACGCAGCTGTGGCTGTCGCTGCTCGCGCTGTGTGCGCTGGGCGGTTTCGATATGGTCAGTATGGTGATTCGCGGTGCGCTGGTGCAGCTGGATACGCCGGATGCGATGCGCGGGCGGGTGAATGCGGTGAACGCCATTTTCATCAATACATCGAATCAGCTGGGTGAGTTTGAGTCGGGGATGCTGGCAGCATGGATGGGCGCAGCCCCGGCGGCGGCGATTGGCGGGATCGGTACGCTGGTGGTGGTGGCCCTGTGGATGAAGTTGTTTCCGCATCTGCGGCGGCGGCAGAAGCTGGAGAATGAGGGGGATGCGGTCTGACCCAGGGCAGCTGTATGCGCTTGTGATGTCAGGAAGGTTATCGCTGATAAATTGAGCGCAGGCTTCAGGGAGCATATGTCCTCCGCAAAGACGCAAAAACGCCCTCCCTGGCAGGCCGCAGAGAGAGAACAGATATTGGTACGGCTATTGAGTCAGCGCTGAGGCAGTTTTACTGAGCGAACGTAACACCTGAGAAGTAACTGGCCCGAAGGCCAGTTCAGCAGAGTACCAGTCAGAGTGCCAGTAACAAGCCGGGGACGGCGGGGGAGGCCGCCCCTGAGGCTGGGGCCGTCAGGCCCCGGATTTTCCCAGGTTGGCGTCAAATGTCAGCCAGCTTTCACGCATGTCCACTACGCTGCGGGTTTTGCGTGCCTCATCGATTTTGATGGCGGTGAGGCCCGCTTCCAGCGCGTCCACCACTGAGACTTTCAGCGGTGTTCCCTGTTTAATATGTTTGACGATCTCTTCAGCCATCAGCGCATCCGCGCCGTAATGGCCATCATAAGCGTTGCCGCTGTAGGCGGTATCGACCTCTTTCTCACCGCTGCGGGCGTTGTGCACCCGGAAGTAGTTACGCACAAAGTCGCCTTCCGCCATGCCGTCAGTGCCCATGACGCAGAAACGGCGGAACTCATCCGGCACGTTCAGGTTGGCGTGGAAGGCGAGGGTGGCTCCCCCCTCATACTCAATCAGCGCGGTCTGGTAGTCGACAATGTCGGCATCGCTGTCGAAGACCGCATCTGTGCTGGACCAGCCGCTGGGTTTGACGTGATAGAGCTCCGACTCAGGGGTGATCGCCCCCTGCGGGGCATGAGCCGGGGTAAAGGATTTCCGGCCACCAAAGCTGGCGACGTGAGTCGGACGCCGCTGCAGCAGGCCCTGATAGAGATCGATGTCGTGGCAGCACTTCTCCAGAATATAGGGACCGGCATACTTCTCCAGCCGTCGCCAGTCGCGCTGGAAGAAGGCACCGTGATAAGGCTTGATGTGTTCGGTTGCCTCAATCGAGGTGATTTCGCCCAGCTGGCCCGCATCGCGCGCAGCCAGCAGATCGTGATAAAGCGGTGAATAGCGCAGCACCAGCCCGACCAGAATGCGCGCCTCGCCATACTGACGCACCAGCTTTGCCATCGCCATGGTCTGCTCTTCATTAATTACCACCGGCTTTTCGGTAAAGACGGTATAGCCTGCCGCCAGCGCCTGACCCACATGCTCCAGATGCAGAAAGTTGGGTGAACCCACCAGCACCACATCCATTCCGCCGTGAGCCAGCAGTGCGTCCACAGACGAAAAAGCCTGGCCGGGCGCAATACCAAAGCTGTGCAGATTCGGCAATCCGGCGGGGGCCGGATCGTAATAGCCCACGACGGAAAAGCTGTCGTCAGCCTTGCTGAACTCTTTCATGACGTGGGACAGACGAAAGCCGAGACCGATAATGCCTACTTTCATGGTAAACCCCTGCTCCTGAGATCGGATGATGCAAAGCCCGCCAGCGGTCGGGCGCGGCTGCTGATAATCTGACCACCAACTTATTACGGCAGAAAAAGTAATGTCAACATCGCGCTGCACGTTTTGCGGGGTGGGTTTTTGTTATATTTATGTAAGTTAAGGAAAAATAGTCAGGATGTTTTTACCATATTTATTTGTTATTGCGATTTAAGTTTTTTTATCCTATCGTTCGCTCATTATGGCTATAACCCTTAATCAGGGAAGGAAGCGCGTGCAACCACACTATCTTCTTGGCATCGATGGCGGCGGAACGCAGTGTCGCGCGCGCTTAACCGATCGGCAGGGCCGCCTGCTGGCAGAAAGCATCGGGGGACCCGCCAACGTCTGGTCAGATTATGATGCGGCCCTGACCTGCGTCGGGCAGCTGACTGAACAGGTATTTATCCAGGCGGGACTCACCGCAGAGGCGCTGGCGCAGACCGCGCTGGTGGCGGGACTGGCGGGCGCTAACGTCGCCTCAGTGCAGGCGCGCCTCGCCAGCTGGCAGCCCGCCTGCGCGGCGTTGCAGGTGGTCAGCGATGTGGAGATCGCCTGCGCGGGCGCGCACGGTGGCGAGCCTGGGGCGGTCTTTATCATCGGCACCGGCAGTCAGGGCGCCGCCTGGGATGGCGAACGCTTTACGCTGCTTGGCGGCTGGGGCTTTGCCCTCTCCGATCAGGGATCGGGGGCGGAGCTGGGCCGTCGCGCGCTGCGTCTGGCGCTGCTGGCGCATGAGTCGATCATTCCGCACGGCTCCCTGACCCGCCAGCTGATGGCGCAGTTCAGCGACAGCCCGGAAACCATGCTGCTCTGGACGCGCACGGCGGTGCCTGCTGACTGGGCCCGCGTGGTGCCACAGATTTTTGCAGCCGCCGACGCGGGTGACAGCCACGCTCGGGAGCTGCTGCAACAGACCGCCGCCGATATCGGCCTGATGGTGCGACGCCTGATCGCCCTGAGCAGCGGGCCGGTGGCGCTGATGGGCGGCGTGGCCGCACCGATTCAGCGCTGGCTGGATGAAGATATTCAGGTCCGGCTGGTGATGCCGCAGGGCGATGCCCTGAGCGGGGCGCTGACCCTGGCGCAGCAGCTGACGCCTGCCGATTACCGATCTCAAGCGGGCTGAGCTGCCTCAGCCCGATAACCCGAGGAATCTATGACCGCTCCCAACGTAACCGCGCGCATTCTGCGGTTGATTGTCGAAAATGCGCCAATCAGCCAGTCAGATCTGAAAGTTCGCAGCGGACTGAGCATGTCGACCGTCTCACAGGCAACCAACCGCCTGCTGACGCAGGAGATTGTGCAGGAGCTGGGGCTGCGTCGCGTGTCGATGGGACGGCCAAAAACCCTGCTGGGGCTCAACCCCGACCGCGCCAGCGTGATTGGGATTCAGCTCAATGCGGAACGCAACCTGATCGTCATGACCGATCTCAGCGGCAACCTGCTGGGCGAACAGCAGATGCCGAAAGGCACGCTGACGCCGCGCCAGCTTGGCGATGCGCTGGCGAAGTTTCTGCGCGGCGTGGAGGAGAAGCGGGTGGGGGCCATTGGCCTGGCGCTGTCGGGGCTGGTCGATGCTGAAAACGGCTACTGCATCCGCTCCAAGGTGCTGGGCTGGGATAACGTTCCGATTGCGCGCCTGCTTGAAGAGCGCTTCTCGCTGCCGGTCTTCATTGAAAACGACGCCAACGCCATGGCCATGGCCGCGCTGGTGTTTGGTCAGCTCGGCAATGCGCAGTCGGCGGTGATCGCCACCTACGGCAAAGGGATCGGCGCGGGGATCATCCTTAATCGTCAGCTCTATCGCGGTCGTCACGGCAAGGCGGGCGAGATTGGTAACGGGCTGGTGGGCGACGGTTCGCTGCGCCTGCTGGAAGATGTCGCCTCCTCGCGCGCCATTCTGCAGCGCGTGGCGGAGCAGGATGCGGAGGGCGTGACGCTGCAGGCGCTGGATCAGCGGCCCACGCCAGAAGTGCTGGCGGCGCTGGAAGAGGCGGGACGTGAACTGGGCATTTCGCTGGCGAACCTGTCGGTGGCCTACGATCCGGATGTGGTCTATCTGGCGATGGAGCCGCACATGGCGTCACGCATTCTGCTCGATCACATCACCCAGAGTTTTCAGGCCTACCGGCTGAAACTGACGCCACAGATGACACCGCTGCAGTTTCTGACGGAATCGAACCGGATGTGGGCGCTGGGCGCGGCGGGATTTGCCGTTAACCGCTTGCTCGATCTGCTGGCAGCCCAGGCTGACGAAGAGCCGGTCACCTGAGTTAACACTCGAATAAAAACGGGCGCTAAGCGCCCGTTTTTGTTTCCGTGCTTCTCCTAGCGCAGGCGCAGACCCTGCTCATCAAACAGCAGGCAGTGCGCGGCAGAGATGCCCAGTTCCACCTGCGCACCGAGATCGCGCGGAGTGGCCTCGCGCTCTTCCACCACCAGCATCTGTTCACGTCCGATATCCAGGTAGAGATAGTTGGTGTGACCCAGCATCTCGCCATAGGCCAGCTCGCCGTGAAAACGCAGGGCGTCCGGCGTCTGCGCGGCAGGCTGGAAATGCTCGGGACGGATGCCCAGTGTGACGGTCTGGCCCTCGCGGCAGGCAGCCGCAAGGGGCATGACCAGCCCCTCAATCTTCAGCTCCGGCACCCGCAGCTGCACTTCACCTTCGCCCGTCGCGCTGATTTCGGCGCGCAGAAAGTTCATCTTCGGCGATCCGATAAACCCGGCGACAAACAGATTATCCGGGTCGTGATAGAGCGTCAGCGGTGCGCCGACCTGCTCAATCCGGCCCTGACGCAGCACCACGATGCGGTCAGCCAGGGTCATCGCTTCCAGCTGATCGTGGGTGACATAAATCATGGTGTTACCGAGTGAGGCGTGCAGGCGGGCGATCTCGATCCGCATCTGCAGACGCAGTTCGGCATCCAGGTTGGAGAGCGGTTCATCGAACAGGAAAATACGCGGATGGCGAATGATGGCGCGGCCAATCGCCACGCGCTGCCGCTGTCCGCCAGAAAGCGCACGCGGCAGGCGGTCGAGCAGTTCCGTCAGGTGCAGCCGTGCTGCCGTCTGCGCAATAGCCTGATTGATCTCCGCTTTAGACTTTTTCATGACCTCCAGCGGATAGGCCAGATTGCCGCGCACCGTCATGTTGGGGTAGAGCGCATAGGACTGAAACACCATCGCGATGCCGCGCTCGGTGGCGGGCTGCTGCGTCATATCCTGCCCCTCAATCAGCAGCTGACCGCTGCTGATCTCCTCCAGCCCGGCAATCATCCGTAACAGCGTCGATTTGCCGCAGCCGGAAGGGCCGACAAACACCACAAATTCGCCGCTGTTGATCGTCAGATCGATGCCATGAATGACATTGACGTGCTCATACGACTTCTTCACATTCTGCAAGCGCAGGCTGGTCATCGGCTACCTCACTCAGAGTAACTGGCCCATGTAGATGGCATTACTGCGCAGGATAGGGGTGAACCCCATACGCGTATAGAAGGCGCACACCTGCTCGTTCTGCAGGCTGACGCCAAGATGGACACCGCTGACCCCGGCGGCCCGCAGCGCCGCCAGCTCATGCTCAATCATCCGGCGACCCCAGCCCCCTTTCTGGGCGGCAGGCAGCAGGTTGATATGCAGATGCGCGGGCCAGCGGGTCACCAGCGTCTCCGCGGCCTGGTCGGGCTGGCGGATGGCGTCGAGCACTTTACTATCGAGCGGGGCGCTGGCGCTGCGGTCGCGATATTTCTCCTGCAGCTGCGGCCACCATTCGGCGTCGAGCTGGGCCTCAAACGCGCGGGTGTCAGGCACGGCCACAACGTAACCCTGCACCTCACCGTCACGCTCCAGCACAAAGGCGAAGTCAGGCGCAAACCGCGCGTAGGGCACGGCAAAGCGCTGGCCGGGATAGTCGGGATCGGAGTAGAGCGCGCGGGCATCGCCACCGGCATCCGCTGTTTCCAGGCAGATACGGTAGAGCGCCGGGAAGTCCGCCGGCGTGGCCGGACGAATGACACCTTGATTCGCCATGGTGAAGTCTCATGAGTGAGTGAAACGGTCAGGGAGTAAACAGATCCACAGGATAAAGTTACGTTAATGAAAGTGGACTTAGTTTTCAAGATAGAATAATTCCCTTATCGCACTAACGCTGACGGTTAAGCAATCTTTCACGGCGTCATGATGCACAACTGTGATCGCCAGCACGCCCGCAGGGCGGCGGCTGGCGGCAGATTCAGCGCCGGTAAAAAGAGAAAAGTGTGAGCGTGATAGGATTTTCGTATGGTTTATCAGGGTGTTATTTTGTCATTATAGCCAGGCGATCTCCTGCTGTGAAAAGCGCGCGGGGCACGCTGCCGCCGCGGTTAACAGGCGTCAGACCAGCGTGATGTGCTGATATTCACGCCGGATTGCTGTTTATTTGCGCGCGCTCACAGCGTTGCAATTCCCGCGGCAGGTTGTTTGACTTTATTTTTTTATTAAAGTAAGTATGAATCAGTGCGTTTGTGTGCGGCTTCAGCCTGCAGGATGGCAGGCGGTGAGATGCAGGGATGCCGATTCTGGTCTGAAGAAGGTGAGCATAATGTCTGTTTCCTCCGTTCGTTCGTTCCGAATTCGCAATGTGGGTCGGCTGCTGGCAGCGGGCCTGCTGGCAGGCAGCGTCTCGCAGGCCGCCCACGCCGCCGTGACCCTCAATGAGTGGGATATCTACAACTATCCGCAGCAGACGGCCGCGGTGGATGAGGGGATCAAGGAGTTCTCTCAGCAGAATCCCGGCATTGTTATCAACCGCTCGGTGCACTCCTTTGAAGATACCCGCATCCCGCTTAAGCTGGCGCTGACCGCCGGTGACGGCCCGCAGATTGCGCAGGTCAACCAGGGCGGCGGGGATATGGGCTCGCTGGTTAAAGATAAGCTGCTGCTGCCGCTCGACAGCTACGCAGCCAGTTATGGCTGGACGACCCGTTTTCCGGACTCGATTCTGAAACGTAACCGCTGGTCAGACAGCGGTGAATTTGGCAGCGGCAAACTCTACGGCATTGCCAGCCTGGGGGAGATGGTCGGACTCTATTACAACAAAGCGCTGCTGGATAAAGCGGGCATTCCGGTGCCGAAAACGCTGGCAGAGCTGGAAAGCGCCATGGCGAAACTCAAATCGCAGGGCACCGCGCCGATGATGCTGGGGCTGCTGGATGGCAACATGGGCCAGCAGCTGCTCAGCACCCTGTGGCAGGCCCAGATCGAGAGCCGTGACCGCAAGACGCTGGATAACCTGATTTACGATGTGGGCGGCACCTTCAGGGACAGCAAGCTGGTCAACGCCGCCACCATGATGAAGAGCTGGACCGATAAAGGCTACTTCTTCCCCGGCTTCCAGGGCATTGGCCATGACGATGCCGCCACCCTGTTCCAGAACGGCCAGGCGGCGTTTCTGGTCAGTGGCACCTGGTACCTCGGCCAGTTCAAAGACAACAAAGATATTCACTTCGCGGCGATGCCTGCCGGTGAAGGTGTGAAGCAGCCGCTGATGGTGGGGGGCACCGATCTGGCGTTCTCCATCACCAGCACCGCCAAAGGCAAAGATCAGCAGGAGGGGGCGGCGAAGTTCATCAACTATATGGTCTCTGATGCCATGGCGAACCGCTGGCTGAAGGTCGGTTTCCTGCCCGCCAGCACCAACAAAACGGCCACCATACCAGCAGACAATCCGCTGCTGGCCGAGGCGTATCAGGTCTGGCTGACGCTCAATGAGTATGACGGTTTAGGTCATTACGTAGACTGGGCGACCCCGACCATGAATGCCGAGCTGAATCAGAATGTCCAGCTGCTGCTGGCGGGCCGTCAGACCGCCGATCAGATGGTGGTCAACTTTGATAACAACTATCAGCGTTACCTGAAAACCCTGAAACACTAAGCCGGAGGCCCGGCGAAGCGCCGGGCCTGAGCACTGTTCTGAGTCACGAGTAGGGTTATGTTGAATTTAAGCGGCTGGCGTAATTTTCTCTATGTGCTGCCTGCGGTGCTGGTCTATGCGGTATTTCTGCTCTTTCCGCTGCTGGCCTCGCTGGGCATCAGTTTTACCGAATGGGACGGCACCTCACTGCCGGTGTTCAGCGGCATCAGTAACTATATGCGGATGTTCAGCGATCCCGTCTTCTGGATTGCGCTGGGCAATAACGCCATCCTGATGCTGTTCTATACCCTGTTGCCTATCGGCGTTGGCCTGCTGCTGTGCAGTTTTCTCTATGAGACGCGCAACAACAAGGAACGCAGCGTGCTGCGCATTCTCTTTTTCCTGCCCTACATCATGCCGATGGCCGTGCTGGGGGTCGTGTGGCGATGGCTCTATAACCCGGCGTTTGGCCCGATCGATCAGATACTGCGCGCCGTCGGCCTGCCGCAGCTGGCCCTGTCGTGGCTGGGCGATTTTACCTGGGCGCTGCCCGCGGTCGGTCTGGTCGCCACCTGGTACTTCTTCGGCTTCTGTCTGGTGCTGTTTATGGCGGGCCTGCAGCGCATGGACCCCTCCCTGCTGGAGGCGGCCGACCTGGATGGGTCGTCGCGCCGTCAGAAGTTTATGCGCATCACGCTGCCGGGTCTGCGACCCGAGCTGCGGATTGCCCTGCTGCTGACGGTGATCGCCAGCCTCAAAGCCTTCGACCTGGTCTATGTCATGACCCAGGGCGGGCCGGGCACCTCCACCATGGTCACCAACATCTTTATGTATAAGCAGGGCTTTGATCTGCACTACTTTGGCTATGCCTCGTCAGTGGCGGTGTTCAGTATGATCATTGTTCTGGGGATTAACTATCTGATCCATCTGGCCTTAAGGGAGCGTTACTGATGCGAAGCACGCCGGTCATTTCACGCGCGCTGATCTGGATCGTGGCGCTGATGACGATTCTGCCGTTTCTGATGGCGCTGATGACCTCATTCAAAACCCAGATGGAGCTGTTTCAGGGCGTCTTTACGCTGCCCGCCTCGCTTAATTTTAAAAATTACCTGACCGCGTGGCAGCAGGGACACTTCAGCGTCTACTTCCTTAACTCTGTGCTGGTGGTGATCCCGGTGGTGCTGTTCAGCGTGCTGCTGGGCATTCTGGCCGGATTTGGCTTTGCCTGGCTGAAGATCCCCGGCAAAAAGGTGATAGCCGCGATGCTGGCGCTGGGGATGGTGCTGCCGAGTGAGGCCTTTATCATTCCGCTCTATCACGAGCTGCGCTGGATGGGGCTGACCAACACCTATCTGGCGCTGATCCTGCCGCAGATTGCCCTGTCGCTGCCCTTTACCACGCTGATGATCGCCAGCGCCTTTCAGCAGGTGCCGAAAGAGCTGGTGGAGGCGGCGGTGATGGATGGCGCGTCGCGGTTCAAAATTCTGTGGGGCATTCTGGTGCCCGCTATCTGGCCAACCCTGTCAACGCTGGGGCTGCTGCTGTTTATCTGGACCTGGAATGAGTTCCTGATCCCGCTGATTCTGGTGAACAAAGATGAGCTGCGGACGCTGCCGATTGGCATGATGTTTTTCCAGAATAAAAATACCATCGACATTCCGGTGCTGATGGCGGGGGCGATGATTGTGATCATGCCGCTGATCCTGGTGTTCCTGATTTTCCAGCGCAAATTTATCAGCGGCGTGACGGAAGGGGCCGTGAAGTAATCTGTGACAGCCCGCACGAAACGGCGAACTGGCGACCAGACAAAGGTTTGCTGCGCCGTTTCGTGCTGCAATTTTTCCTCCTCAAACCTGCGGGAGACGCACCATGCACCTTTCCCTTGCTGATTTTCATCCTGCCGCCGACGGCGAAACCCCGGACACCGCGGTGCTGCAGCGCGCCCTTGACCAGATTGCGGCGGCGGGCGGCGGCCGTCTGACACTGCCTGCCGGACGCTATCGCAGCGGCTGCCTGAATCTGCCCTCAGACATTGAGCTGCATCTCGACGCGGGTGCGGTGCTGATCGCCAGCCAGCAGCTGGCTGACTATCAGGCGGTGCAGGCGCTGAGCTGCGCGGAGAAATCCCACAACGTGCTGCTCTATGCGCTGGGCCAGCGCAATATCACCCTCAGCGGCACCGGCCGCATTGATGGTGAGGGTGACGCCTGGTTTGCCGCTGAGCGGGATGCACAGGGCTATCGCCTGCCGCACGCTGACCGGCCACGCCTGATTGTGTTTGAAGATTGTGAGCAGGTGACGCTGACCGGCTTTACGCTGGTGCAGGCACCGATGTGGACGGTCCATCTGGTGAGCTGCCGCCATGTGCATATCGATCACCTCACCATCGACAACGCCATGACGATGCCCAACACCGATGCGCTGGATATCGACAGCTGCGAAGCGGTGTTTGTCAGCAACAGCTATTTCAGCGCCGCCGACGATGCCATCTGTATCAAAACCACCCATAAACCCGCCGCACTGCGGCGGCCGGCGCGGCAGATTATGATCACCAACTGCCTGCTGCGCAGCTACAGCTGCGCCCTGAAGATTGGCACCGAAACCTGGGACGATGTGGAAGATGTCACGGTAACCGGCTGCACTATTTTTGATTCGAACCGGGGGATTGGCATTCTGTCGCGCGACGGCGGCGCCATGCGGCGTCTGCTGTTCAGTAATCTGACGTTTGCCTGTCACCACGCGCCGCCCTGTCACTGGGGCAAAGCCGATCCGCTGCATATTTCGGTACGCCGCCGCGATCCCGCCATCACACCCGGCGTCGTGGAGCAGGTGCAGTTCAGTACCATAACCGGCGTGGCCGAGGGGGCGATTAACCTGCATGCGGCAGAACCGGGCTGGATACGCGATGTGGTTATCAGCCAGATCCAGATGCAGCAGGCGGTGGCGTCATTGCCCCAGGGGCACTACGACATACGGCCGCCCTGCAACCCGGACGCCCCGACCGGCATGGGCCTGGATAACGCCTACCGGGTTGACCCGGCATCCGGTGAAGCATTTGGGGTCGAACCCTATCCCGGCGGTCTGCCAGGGCTGTTTGCGCGCGGCGTAGAGAACCTGCACCTGCATAACCTGAACATCGTGCGGCCGGATCCCTTACCCGCAGGGTGGCATCCGGCGATGGTCGTCCGGCTACCGGAATAAGTGGCGCGGTGGTGAGAGGGCTGCCGCCGGGGGCGGGCGGCAGCGTGATTCACTTACAGTGCGGCGGCGATGGCCGCCCCCAGCTCTTCTGTACTGGCGCAGCCACCGAGGTCACGCGTCAGGTGCTCACCCGCCGCCAGCGTGCGTTCAATGGCGTCCAGAACCGCTTCGCCTGCTGCCTTGTAGCCGAGATGCTCCAGCATCATCGCACCGCACCAGATCTGGCCGATGGGATTGGCAATGCCTTTACCGGCGATGTCGGGCGCGGAGCCGTGAACCGGCTCAAACAGGCTGGGAAAGAGACCCTCCGGGTTGATGTTGGCGGAGGGGGCAATGCCGATGGTGCCGGTACAGGCCGGGCCAAGGTCAGAGAGGATATCGCCAAACAGGTTACTGGCGACGACCACATCGAACCAGTCCGGATGCAGCACGAAGTTGGCGGTGAGAATATCGATGTGATACTTATCGACGCGAACCTCCGGGAACTGGCCGGACATCGCGTCGACGCGGCTGTCCCAGTAAGGCATGGTGATGGCGATGCCGTTGGATTTGGTGGCCGAGGTCAGATGTTTCTTCGGCCGGCTCTGCGCCAGCTGATAGGCAAACTTCAGAATGCGATCGACGCCGGTGCGCGTCATCACCGTCTCCTGAATCACCACTTCCCGATCGGTGCCGGGGAACATGGTGCCCCCCACGCTGGAGTATTCGCCCTCGGTGTTTTCACGCACCACATAGAAGTCGATATCGCCCGGCTGGCGATTGGCCAGCGGCGCTTTGACGCCGGGCATCAGGCGCACCGGACGCAGGTTGACGTACTGGTCGAACTCGCGGCGGAACTGTAACAGCGACCCCCACAGGGAGACGTGGTCAGGCACCACCTCCGGCCAGCCGACGGCGCCAAAGTAGATGGCATCGAAGGTTTTCAGCTGCGGGAACCAGTCGTCAGGCAGCATTTTGCCGTGCTGCTGCCAGTACTCAGCGCTGGCGTAATCAAACCACTCCCAGCGCAGCGGAATGTTAAATTTTTCGGCGGCGGCATTCATCACGCGGACGCCTTCCGGCATCACTTCTTTACCGATACCGTCGCCGGGGATCACGGCAATACGATGGATTTTCTCAGTCACAGGGCACCTTTCCGGTTGATGTTCGAATTGTGACCGCAGTATAACTGTCGCTTCCGGGGAAATAATGAGTCTGAAACGCAAACCAGTGTTGAATAAAAGTAGAGAATCCCGCACCTCCACCGATGACCTGGCCTTCTTTGTTCGCCTGGCCGGGCTGGAGAGCCTGACCGCAGCGGCACGTGAGCTGGGCCTGTCGCTGGCGGCCGTCAGCAAACGTCTGAGCCAGCTGGAGCAGCGTCTGGGCGTGCAGCTGCTGCGCCGCACCACGCGACGGCTGGAGCTGACGCCGGAAGGCCACCGCTATCTGGCTGGTGCCCGCCCGCTGCTCGATCAGCTGGTGGCGCTGGAAGAGGCGGTCAGCGGTGAAACCGCTCAGCTGCGCGGCTCGCTGAATATCAACGCTTCATTCGGGTTTGGCCGTCGCCATATCGCGCCGTGCGTCTCCGCCTTTGCCGCGCTGCATCCGCAGCTTGCGCTGTCTCTGCACCTCAGCAGCCAGCCGCTGAATTTTCTCGATGCGCACATCGATATCGATATTCGCGTCGGTGAGCCGCCCGACTCGCGGCTGGTGGCGCGTAAGCTGCGAACCAATCCGCGTATTCTCTGCTGTTCGCCCGCTTATGCTGCCCGGCACGGCCTGCCTGCGACGGTCAGCGAGCTGGCGGAACACAACTGCATTTTACTGCGTCAGCACGACAGCGATTTTACCCTGTGGCGACTGACCCGCGGTGAGCAGAGCATCAGCCAGAAGGTGCGCGGCAGTCTGATGACCAACGATGGCGAAGTGGCGATGCGGCTGGCGATGGATGGGCATGGCATTCTGCTGCGTTCCTGGTGGGATGCGCAGCACAGCCTCGCGGCGGGGGATCTGCTGCCGGTGTTGCCTGAATGGCAGGCACCCGATGGCGACATTTTTGCGGTCTGGCAGGCGCAGCGTCAGCTTCCGGCACGCGTGACGGCGTTCGTGGCGTTTCTGCAGCAGACGCTGCAGCAGGTGGAGGCGTAAAAAAGGCGGCATCGCTGCCGCCCTGCGTGTTATTTGTCGATGCCCTGCACCAGCACCACGCGATAGTTCGCCCCTTTCAGACGGTGCGCTTTGGCAGCCTGATATTCCGGGCTGTCATACCAGGCGTGCGCCGCTTCGCGGGTCGGGAATTCCAGAATCACCACGCCTTCCGCTTCCGGACCTTCCAGCGTTTCCAGCGCGCCATAAAAGGCGAGCGGATTGATCGGATGATCGCCGCGTGCCTGGCCCGCTTTCTCAGAATAGGTGTTCATTTCGTCCTGGTTCAGGGTGTTATCACGAATAAATACGACGTATGCACTCACAGGTTAGCTCCTTACGCTTTTTTATCCTGGGTATGGGTATCGAAGTCAGCGGCATCATGACGCTCATGCAGCTGATCGGCCGGGTCGCCCATGACACGATTGACCTTGCGGCCACGAATAACGGCGGGACGCTGCGCGATCTCTTTCGCCCAGCGCACCACATTTTTATAGGACTGCACATCCAGGAATTCCGCCGCGCCATACTGATCATTCAGCACCATGTTGCCGTACCACGGCCAGGTGGCGATGTCAGCGATGGTGTAATCCTCACCGGCCAGATAGCGATGATCTGCCAGCTGGCGGTCCAGCACGTCGAGCTGACGCTTCGCTTCCAGCGTGAAGCGGTTGATGGCGTATTCAATTTTTTCCGGCGCATAGTGATAGAAATGACCAAAACCGCCACCGAGGTAAGGCGCAGAGCCCTGCAGCCAGAAGAGCCAGTTCAGGGTTTCAGTGCGGCCGGCGATATCTTTTGGCAGGAAGTAGCCATACTTTTCCGCCAGATAGAGCAGGATATTGCCCGACTCGAACACCCGCAGCGGCGGGGTGACGGAGTGATCGCTCAGCGCCGGGATTTTTGAGTTCGGATTCACGTCCACAAACCCGCTGGAGAACTGATCCCCGTCGCCAATACGGATCAGCCAGGCATCATATTCTGCGTCGTTAACATTCAGCGCCAGCAGCTCTTCCAGCAGAATTGTCACTTTCTGACCGTTCGGCGTGCCGAGTGAGTAGAGCTGTAAAGGGTGTTTACCGACCGGCAGCGCTTTTTCATGGGTAGGACCCGCGAACGGACGATTAGTTTTCGCGCCGTTGCCTTTGGCTTCAGGATCCCAGTTCCAGACTGTTGCAGGCTGATATGCATTTTCCGACATAATAAACGTTCGCCTCGTGGTGTGATGTTTGTCTGGAGTGTAGCAGGTGCTGAAAAGGCGGTTTAACTCTGCTGGCTGCGTGAGGACGCGCGGCAACCCGTTGATGTCAGGGAGGCCGGGAAGGTGGAAAAAGGAAAAGCGGGGCGGTTATCGCCCCGGAGGATCACTGCCGGGCTGCATGGCTGCGGGGATCAGAGCAGTTCGCGCTCAATCCGTTCGCGGGTTTCAATGGCCTGAACCGACATCTTTTCCGGGTAGCCAAACAGCGAGGCCGCGATGATCGGCTCTCCGCCAACTTTGTAACGGCGTGTGGCAAAGCCGGTGTCGCGCAGGGTCTGGAAGAGACTGTCGAAATCGACCTCACCTTCACCAACGCCGACGTGCTGATGAATAGTGGCGTCGACGCCTGGCGGATTGACGATGTAGCGGCAGTGGCGGGTGTGGTTCATGGTGTCGGCAATCAGCATATGGGAGAGATCGTCTCCGGCGTACTCCAGCATCGGTTTCACATCGCCTTTGCCTTTGTCATAGAAGAAGGTGTGCGGCGCACTGTAGATATACTTCACGTTATCGCTGCGGAACGACTTCACGATATCCACGGTTTCGTTGTTCTCTTCGCAGAAATCCCACGGATGCGCCTGAATTTCGACGCGTATCCCTTCACGTTCGAGGATCGGCAGCAGCTCCTCCATCGAGCGATAGAACATCTCTTCGCAGATTTCCGGCTCGTTTGGCGTGCCGGAGAGTTCGGTATTGATCACCGGTACCCCCATCTCAACCGCGATCTCAATCATCCGCTTCCAGTTCTTCACCGCCGCCTGACGACGCAGCTCATCCGGGCCGGACCAGCGATAGACGACGATAAACGAGGAGATCGCCAGGCCGGTCGCACGCAGCGCATTTTTATATTCGGTGATGATTTCGCGGCTGGCTTTGGGATGTTTATAAAACGGGTTGATCTGTGGATGCGGCGACTGTTCGATATATTGATATCCCCAGTCGGCAACCTGATGAACCATACGGGTGATGCCCAGCTCTTTAATCACATCCACATCAAAAGCGATTTTCATCTCTCTGCTCCGGCAAGGTTGAAGGAACGGTTCCTGAGTGAAGAGGACGCCTGTCTGCGCGCCGCTTTCGCACAAGCCTTTCACCGGTTTTAGCAAATGACTGTTTTAAAGAGAACGCAGAAAGAAACGGATGTTTCATTTTTGCGAAAGCGATCAACTTTGCGTGAGGTTTTCTATCAAATAAATGAGAGAAAAAGTGCGTACCGGGATAGAGTATTACCTTCAGTAACCACAACAGAGCGTGAAGAGGGAGAAACAGGATGCCAAAAGTGACGATGACCGCCGTTGCCCAGGCGGCGGGCGTGGGGGTAGCCACAGTGGATCGGGTGCTGAACCGTCGCGCACCGGTGCGCAGCGCCACAGAGCAGAAGGTGATGGCGGCCGCCAAATCGCTGGGCTATCAGCTGACACAGGCCCACAGCCAGCATATCGCGTCGCCCGCCGCGCAGGCGTTACGCTTTGGCTTTATCCTGCTGCCCGCGCGCTATTCGCTCTATCAGCAGCTGGGCGAGGCGCTGAAACAGCAGGCGGAGCAGCAGCAGCCTGCGGGCAGTGAACCGGTCTTCTGCTGGCATGATATTCATGACGTGGAGGCGGTTGCCCGTTCAGTGCGGCAGCTGGCGCAGTGCTGCGACGTGATCGCGCTGGTGGCGCTGGATCATCCGCTGATTCGTCACGCGATTCAGGATGTTTCGCGGCTCGGCGTGCGGGTTTACGCCCTGTTCTCCGACTTCTCCGCCTGTGAACATGCAGGCTTTATCGGCATCGACAGCCAGAAGGCGGGGCGCACTGCCGCCTGGATGGCCCGCCACCTGCTGCGCCGGCCTGGGTGCGTCGGCGTGCTGATCGGCGACCATCGCTTTACCTGTCAGGAGAGCAGCGAAATCAGTTTTCGCTCCTCCCTGCGGGAGTCGGGCATCAGCCAGCGCGTGCTGGAGCCGCTGAAAACACACGAGACGGCAGAGGGGGGCTACCAGGCCACCCGGGCGCTGCTGGAGAGTCATGATGATCTGGTCATGATTTATGCCCCCTGCGGTGGCATTGAGGGCGTGGTGCAGGCGTTGCGGGAGAGCGGACGCACGCAGATCGACCTGGTGTGCCACGGCCCGCTGCCTGGCGACGAGCTGGCGCTGATTGACGGCACCATCACGCTGATGCTGCGTCACCGTATTGAGGCGATGGCCGAAGCGGTGGTCTCGGCCTGTCTGAACGGGCGGATGGAGCCGCGGGCTCATTTTGCGCAGATTACCGTGCCCTTTGAGATCGTGACGCGGGAAAACCTGTAGAAAGAAGGTGTTAGCTTTTTAATGATAGAAAGCTATCATTTAATGCAATTTTTAAAAGCGATCTCTATCAAAAAATGAAACTTTCATCGTTGTCTGAGATGAAACGTTTGTTTGATACTGCCGGCAGTTCTTACTGCAGAGGCAGACACGATGACCTTTCACATTGCTAATGCGCCCTGTAGCTGGGGCGTGGACGATCCCGCCAATCCCTGGCTGCCACCCTGGCAGAAAGTCCTGACCGAGGCCGCGCAGGCGGGCTATCCGGCCATCGAACTGGGGCCGTGGGGCTACCTGCCCACCGATCCGGCTGAGCTGACCCGGCAACTCGATGCGCATCAGCTTTCGCTGGTGGCGGGCACGATCTTTGACGATCTGGTCAGTGAGGCTCATTTCCCCACGCTGGTGACGCTGACCCACAACCTCTGCCGCACGCTCGCCCGTGTCCCGACAGCAGCGAAAACCCCGGGAGCCAGCGCGCCCTATCTGGTGATTATCGACTTCGGCAATCCGGAACGGGCGAAATATGCCGGTCAGTCAGAGAAGGCCCCCCGGCTCTCCGCAGATGCGTGGCAGCGCATGATGCAGCACATCACCATTCTGAGCGACATTGCCTGGCGGGAGTATGGCGTGCGGCCGGTGATCCATCCGCACGCGGGTGGCTGCATCGAATTCGCCGATGAGCTGGCGCAGCTGGTCAGGGATATTCCGCATCAGGTCGCGGGGCTGTGCCTGGATACCGGCCACCTCTGTTACGCCGGGATGGACCCGGTAGCGGCGCTGCAAAAGTACTGGACGCGCATCGACTATCTCCATTTTAAAGATGTGAATCTGCGGGTCTGGCAGGACGCCGTCACGCGCGGAGTCGACTTCTTCACCGCCTGCGCGGAGGGCGTCATGTGCCCGCTGGGCCAGGGCGCAATCGACTATCCGGCCGTGCATGCGCTGCTGACGGAACGCCATTACCGCGGCTGGATCACCATTGAACAGGAGCGTGACCCGCGCCATGCCGACACCAGCCTGCGCGATGTGAAAGCCAGCCTGGACTATCTCCGATCAACCGGTTTCTGAGGGCAACAGCATGATTAACGGAAAAAAAGCGGCTAATCGCTCACTGCGCTGGGGGATGATCGGCGGCGGCGGCACCAGCCAGATCGGCTACATCCACCGTTCGGCAGCACAGCGTGACGGTAACTTCACGCTGCTGGCGGGCGCCTTTGATATTGATGCCGGGCGTGGACGCGAGTTTGGTCAGGCGCTGGGCGTGGCGCCCGATCGCTGCTATCCCGATTACGCCAGCCTCTTCGCCGGCGAGGCTGCGCGGGAAGAGGGGATTGAAGCGGTGTCCATCGCCACGCCAAACAACACCCACTTTGCCATCTGTCGGGCAGCGCTGAATGCCGGACTGCATGTGGTGTGTGAGAAGCCGCTCTGTTTTACGGTCGATGAGGCCGATGAGCTGGAGCAGCTCAGCCGGGAGAAGCAGAAGATTGTTGGCGTCACCTACGGCTACGCCGGACATCAGCTGATCCATCAGGCCAGAGAGATGATTGCGGCAGGGGCGCTGGGCGAGATTCGCATTGTGAACATGCAGTTTGCTCACGGTTTCCATAATGAGGCGGTGGAGCTGCAGAGTGAAAGTACCCGCTGGCGGGTAGACCCGCGTTTTGTCGGGCCGAGCTATGTATTAGGCGATCTGGCCACGCATCCGCTGTTTATCGCCGAAACCATGCTGCCGCAGCTGAAGATGACGCGGCTGCTCTGTGCGCGCCAGAGCTTTGTTGCCTCGCGCGCGCCGCTGGAGGATAACGCTTTTGTGATGATGGAGTATGACAACGGCGCGGTCGGCACGCTCTGGGCATCGGCGGTCAATGCCGGTTCCATGCACGGGCAGAAGATTCGCGTCGTTGGCGCGAAAGCCAGCCTGGAGTGGTGGGATGAGCAGCCCAACCAGCTGCGCTATGAAGTGCAGGGCGAGCCGGTGCGGATTCTGGAGCGTGGCATGGGCTATCTCACCCCGCGCGCGCTGGAAGAGGATCGCATCGGCGGCGGGCATCCGGAGGGGCTGTTTGAGGCCTGGTCAAATCTCTATCGCCGCTTCGCGCTGGCAATGGACGCCACCGATCGCCGCGACACCGCTTTCCTGCAGGATTTCTGGTATCCCGATGTGCATGCCGGATTAACCGGCGTGCGCTGGGTCGCGCAGTGCGTGAAATCAGCAGATGCCGGGGCGGTGTGGGTGGAAGGGTAAGGGCGTGATAAACAAAACCTCAACCCGCCAGAGACGGGTTGAGGAAAGCGGCGTCATCTGTGAGTACACCGCACTGCCGCTGACATTTTAATTATCACCCGTTGAAAAGGGCCGTAACAGGCAGGACAAAAAACATCCTGACCAGATAATTGCATCCACACGACATTATCAACTTTTTATCCCGGATGTATCAGCCTGTAAAGCGGGACGCCAGGCAGACCTGCTCCTGATTACGTCAGGCAATACTGTGCGGGACTAAGCTATGCGTAGCGTTGAAGCGATAAAGCTAAGCGAGCTATGCTGAACAGACTGCAACACATTCTCAATGCTGCTGATCGTTCCGCCGGCAATCATATTTCGTGAGTCTTTTCCGTCTACCGTAATGATGTTGTCACGGTAAACTGTGACGTTATTGCCTTCGTCGCGAATAACAGAACTGATTTCATCTGCATATTTCCCGCCCAGTTGCAGAGCGGCTCCCTGACGACTTTGATAAGGAAGCGGTGCCTGCCATTGACCCGAAGAAATAAGGTACGTTGACTCAAATGAATTGATGCCGCTTGCTGCTGAGCTCAGGCAACTGATTCCGCTAATACGTGGGTTAATTTCCAGAAGATAAAGGCTGTTTTCCGTAACAATAAAATCGACGCAGCAGACACCATTGAACCCCAGGTGATTTAATAGGAGAATCAGTTTTGTCTGGACCTCACCGGTTAACTGTTTGCTGAAAAGACCAGGATGACAGACGCGTATCGTATCAAAATCAGAGCGAACTCCCAGTGAACTCTGGCCGGTATAACAGGGAGGCTGGAAAAAGTAATTCCCCGGCGTACCAGCAATTTCTATGCAACCAAGCGCACCATCAATAAAGGACTCAATTAAAATATTCTTGCGCTGATTCTGACTCAGCGTCTTGATCAGCTGGTCTTTGTTACTGATTATCTCAATACCATGCCCCATACAATCCCACAGAGGTTTCAGAATGACGGGAAAAGCAATATGGCTGACCAGTTCCTGCTCAAGTTTGTCTCTGCAGCCCGGTTTTAAAAGCTCGCCATGTGTAAATTCTCGGTCCAGAAGTTCCCAGCGCGGCGTAGGAAGGGCGAATTGCTCAAAAAGCATTTTGGTTGCTCTTTTATCGGCGAGCTTATATACAGCATTAATTGGGCCAGGGACCGCGCTGACGCCTTCTGACAAAGTGATGTCTTCAATGGTCCTTTCATTGGGAATAGACCAGGAAATAACATGGCTGACGTAAGCCGGTTGACGCTCACTTTGGGCATCGTCAATTGCGGCATCAGGCCCCATCGGAGACGAAAAGTGAGGCTGATCTTTGAGCAGCAGTCTTGAATCACTGTGCCTGCTTTTGATCGTTTCCCATGCCATTTCGAGAAAAGGTGATGCCTGGCTTATATCCAGCGAGCGGATGCAGAGTACGGGAAAATCACTCATACGATAGAGACCCTGGTGCTTTGTGAAAATTCATCCATAGCCAAAAGTATTGACTGCTCAGAATCAGCGGTAAAAATGGCCCATCCCAGACGTTCAATATTTGTTGAGCCCGGTTTTACCGGTGAATTTTCACTAACGGTAGAGCGGGTTTCAATGACGGAGGCATTTTCCAGCCTGGAAGGAATTTCAAGCTGCTTTAAAACGCCTTCGGCGTCAGGCCGGACAAACTGAATGGCACAATAGCGTTTAGGCACGGCAGGTTTAAAGTCACTATCCAGCATACCGACGGCCTGGCGGGCATAGATTTCAAGCGGGTCCTGATCGGTGGAAAGGGCGACAAGGCGAGGAATATAGTCACCTGCTGGCCGTGAACAGCTCTCAATAACGCGTGGCTTTCCTTCTTTGTCTAATTTGATTTCGGTATGGCTTATGCCATTCGTGATGCCCAGGGCAATAACCGCCTGAGTGGCAACGTTCAGAATCTCATCGCGTAAGGCGTCAGGAACAGGCGCCGGGAAAATGTGTCCGGTTTCTGCACGAGCTTTGCCGGGCGTGGTGAACTTCATTGTCACACCCCAGGGCGCATATCGACCTGAGACGGAAAGGCCTTCAACACTAAACTCCTGTCCAGGAATATATTCCTGAACCAGAATTTCTTTGCTGAAAGGAATACCGTGTGGATATTCATGTGTCCATTGTGATGCGTCTTTACATGCCTGAGGAAACTCGTTGCACTCCATCAGCACTGAAACGCCAAAGGAGGCTGCATTTTCAGCCGGTTTGACCACCAGAGGAAACGCCAGCTCTTCCAGAGGAAGTTGATGCACATCATCCTTGTCGGTTAATACCGCCAGCAGTGCCGGTAACGGACACTCTGCCTTCGACAGCGTGCGGTACATGTCATATTTGTTTCTTCTGGCTCTGGAAAGCGAGGCATCCGGACCGCAAAGATCGAGCCTTTGTGCGACTTCTGCTGCGATATCTGTCAGGAACTCCCAGGCGACAACTACCCCGGAAACGCCTTTCTTCTTCGCTTCGCTGACCAGCGTCTCAATGGCCAGCTGGCGCACTGAAAAGTCCAGAAAAATGAGGTCATCAATCATGCCTGAGACTTCTTGCAGCATGGAGTCATAGACTTCTTCTGTTGTGGCGACGACTGAATGATAACCCAGTGCGCGTATTGCCTTAAGAAGCAGCTCTCCTCCCATACCGATCGGCTCAATAACCAGTATGCTTTTATTTCCATTAATAGTTGTATTCATTAACTCCTCCTTTTAAATTTTTGAATCCCAGACTAAAAGTGACTGCGGTCAGTAAGAGCAGGACTATCCAGGTGGAATGCGTATTCATATCCAGCAGCCAGCCAAAAATTGCCGGAGACAACGTCATTCCTGCCGACCAGGTCATCTGAAAGGCAGCCATGTAATTTCCATTATTTACTTCCGGGGCTAGTTTTATACTTAGCATATTAACCGACGGCGTAGATAACATTTCTGCAAGGCTGTAAATAAGCATCGCAACAATTAACAGCCCACCAGTAACTATCTGGTTATTTAAAGTTATGCTGGCACACCAGAAAATAATGAATGAAAGAATATTCAGGTAATAAGCGTGTTTTATGTTCTGGACGGGATCGTTCTCTTTTGTCCATGATGCAATATGGGTGCTGATTAGCGCCACGATGGCCGTGTTTAAAATGACCAGTCCGCCTGAGAAAAAAGCAGGAAGGCCAAGTTGTTTGGTTGCATAAATAACAATTACGAGCGGAATAACCATTGCAGCAATGACTAAGCCAAAGTTGACAATCAGAAGCTGGCGATAGCTGGGATCGCTCAACACTTTTCTAATATTATGACTTTCTGCTTTTTTGTGGCTATTCTTTACCGTCTGCACGGCTACAGGATGCCACATCAAAAGTGCCAGGCAGGATAGAAAGTAAAGTGATGCCGACGCAATAACAATAAAATGCAGACTGCTGTCAGAATCAACAGAAAAAGCCAGTGAAGTAAAGATGGTGCCCAGTCCCAGACCAATATTCCTGATAGACGCAATAAGTCCGAACCAGGTTTGAGTCCCTTTCCCACCTGAAGCCAGTGAAACCAGCCCTCGGTTGCTCGTCCAGAAAATATGAGATCCTGCCTGGGTAAAAAACTGCGTCAGCATTATGGTAAAAGGGTCTCTGGCAAAAAGACACATGACAAAACCCGCGCCGCTGATAAAATCGCCCCATATCGACAGTTTTTTAGGACCGAGTCTGTCCAGTAACCTTCCTATCAGGACAGGTACTAAAGAGGAAAGGGCACGGCCTGTGGCAATAGCTACGCCTATTATTGAGAGCGTAAGCGTTGTCGTTCTGTCAAAGTAGATCATCATAAACGCCATGATCAATCCACCACCCGTTGCATTTAATATTGTCGATGCAACAAATAGTCTGGAACGTTTTAGGTTTGGCACTGAAATTTTTAATGTAGTTTTCACGCAGAGACCTTTAAAACTAAGTGATTAGACTGCTATTTACCGGGTTCTTCATTGAGGTAAATGCCTGATAAAATTCATCTGAAATTGTGCTGACTGCTGCCAATGTTTCCTGGGATTTCCATTTCCTGCTCAGATATTCAAGTGCGGCAATGTGGAAATCACTATTGCCCAGCTCTTTGAGGTAATTATTGATAATGTCCCGATCGACATTTAGCTGCAGCGCATTATAAATTTTCAACAAGGTCGCGGCCTTTCTGAAAAAAGGATCGGCTATATTCTTCTCGATCTCAGACGAATTTTTAAAGTTGCCGTTTCGTGAAGCCTCTTCAGCCTGAAAAACCATTGCCAACACTTCATCAATATTTTCTGCACACGTGGTTATTTTGGTCGGGTTAATCTGGCATTCGTACATGCTTACCGGGTTCTTCATGCTGCTGATTTTCTCTGCAGTCGAGTAATGACGGTTATAGATATGGAATGTGCCTACATACCAGGATAACTTTCCGACTTTCCACCCAAGCGTATTAGCAATAATTTCGTGTAAAACGCTCCACTCAAAAAAATTAATGCCGCTGAATCCCCAGATGGCATCATTCGCGCGGACGGTAACATGTAAATCAAGATAACCGCCTCGCTGGATGAAGTGCAGCCAGTTATTACAGGGAACATCTTTTGTTTCCTGATAATCCGTTTCAGGATCAAAGATATTCATTACTGCACGTTTTGTCAGCGGATCTTCTCTAAGGCGATTCACTACTCCCTGCAACTGGTCTACTTTCCCTTTCCATTTGCGTAACCGGGGTCCGTAGGCTGCTCGCCAGGTCAGTGAGTCATCGGAATAGTCTTCTGCGCGAGGAAGATAATGTTTAAGGAAGTGCAGATCATCCCGTCCAGCGAGTACCCACATCGTTTCTGCAATCTGCGCAAAGACGTTATTATTTCTGTGGGGTAATACCAGGAATCGCTCTGTGGGATGGCTGATTTTGGTTAATGTAGAGAGAACTTCCCGTTGCTCCTGATCGCGTGAGCCAACATCGTTACCATTCATCATGATGTTATTTACGGTATTAACCAGCGCATGCGTAATATTACGATTCATGGGCGACCTCATAACCTAACTTCGCCATTTCACTTTCGATAATCTGAAAGGCATCTTCAACCTGCTGATAATCATAATGGCGACATCCATCACTGCCAGATATCATGGCTGAAACGTTTTTTTCATTTTTTCTGTAGAGCGTGATAACAGGAATACGCCAGCTGATTGCCGTCGCAATTTCATAACCTACTCCCAGACTTGGAGTTGTGACTTCAGCGACAACTACCTGGGAATGGCGCAGCCAGTGCAAATCACGGTCATGAATAAATTTGTCACCCAGGAAAGACTGACCACCATCAGATAAACTGTAATCACCCACGTGTTCGGTAATAACTTTACCGTAGCCCTTGAGCTTATTAATCAGTTTCGCGTAAACAGGAACATCATCCCGTCCGGCTCTGATTGAACCAGCAAAATAGATAACCAATCCATTGTCAATAACAGTTTCAGGCGAAAGGGTATGTACTAATTCACTCACGATGCTTCTCCATATAAGGGTTTCCTTTGACCAAAAAATAACAGTCAAGCTTTCAGTTTTTTGAAGGCTATAAAAAGAGTTTCATCCGGTTTATTAACGGAATTAATAAAGCCGGGGAGGTACTCTTACTATTTTGAAAATTTGACAAGCGACAGTGCCTTTTAGGTAATTTAACAATTCATTTTCATCAAGACTAAAATGCAGTGACATCATTGTAAATATAAGTAAAGGTACTTACACTAAGGAAAAAAATTCCACAATTGGAGGGGGGGATGGAAAGTCTGCGAGGTCTCAGGGCGTTTGTTTATACAGCTGAACTGGGCAGCTATGTTGCAGCGGCAAGGGTGTCAGGCATCTCTTCTTCAGCGATTGCAAAGAGCGTGGCGAAACTTGAAGACGAACTCGGGGTAAGGCTTTTTCATCGGACAACGCGCAGCATCGGTCTGACTGAAGAAGGGAATGTCTTCTATGAACGGTGTAAGTTCATCCTGAATGAGATTCGCGATGCCAGAGCTCTGATTGCCGAAACGCGCATCACGCCCTGCGGCAGATTACATATCAGCGTGCCGCAAATTTTCGGGCATTCCCTTTTGATGCCCATACTTCCACGTTTTATTGAAAAGTACCCTGATATACAGCTTGATATCGATTTTGAAGATCGCGTGGTGGATCTGATTGCGGAAGGAATAGATGTCGCGGTGAGAAGTGGTGAGTTGGCAGATAACCGCCTTGTGAGCAGAAAGCTGGGAGAGCAGTATTTTGTCGTCTGTGCCAGCAGAGAGTATCTAAAAACGCATGGCATCCCTTTGAACCCTGCTGATCTGGTCCACCATCGCTGCATACATTTCAAATATCCCTCAAGTGGTCGAATCGCCAGTTGGGCTTTCTCTGCCGATTTTGAAAACCTGGACCTTCCCAGGGATCTTATATTCAACAATACTCACGCTGGGTTGCGGGCAGCCATTGATGGATCAGGCGTAGCTCATCTGCCGGTCTATGTTGCTGAAGAAGCATTTGAAAAAGAATTACTCGTCCCTTTACTGACTGAATACATGCTGCCATTAGGATCGATGTCGCTAATCTGGCCTTCTAACCGCCATTTATCCTCGAAGGTCAGAGCATTTGTGGATTTTGTCAGCAGCGAACTGGTTCAGGGGAACTATTTTACGAACATCGGCAGTCAGACGCTGAGTGGGCCTGACGAAGCGTGAATTGAAGGGGATGGGCGAGCCACAGGAAGTGGCGAGTCTATTGAACCTTCGATAACGGGTTCGCTCTGAAAAGCAAAAACCCGCCAGAGGCGGGTTCTTTAAATATGGTGCCCGAACCCGGAATCGAACCAGGGACACGGGGATTTTCAATCCCCTGCTCTACCGACTGAGCTATTCGGGCAACGGGGCGCA
>NZ_VHIZ01000007.1 GCF_006494375.1 Pantoea anthophila | reverse complement strand
ATTTTTGATGGTAGTATTTTCACCGTTATTAAACGTGTTGGTCTCAATATCATCAACCGTCGTTGTGCGCTTCTGCTTATAGTGGAAAGTTGCGTCGCCAGTGATCTCATCGCTTTGATCTTTGCCGATCTTTGTCGTGCGACAACCGTCTATTGATACGGTCTTGTCATTCTCCACCGAAATGTTCATGTCTTTTTCAGCATGCATATTAAGCAGCTCACCGCCCGGCTTGTCCTCAAAGAACAGGAAGCTGGCGTTGTCATTATGGCCATCTTTACTGCGCGTCATAAAGCCCATACGCGTGGCGTCTTCGGGAAGGTTCCAGGGTGGCATACTCGCTTCGTTATATACGCGCCCGGTAATTATCGGGCGGTCAGGATCACCGTTGATAAAGTCTACAACAACTTCATCACCAACGCGCGGGATCTGCACCCCGCCGAACCCCTGGCCCGCCCAGGCGCTGGAGACGCGCACCCAGCAGGAGCTGGTGTCGTCCCCCTTCGCCAGGCGGTCCCAGTGAAACTTCACCTTCACCCGCCCGTAGCGGTCCGTCCAGATGGACTCCCCCTTCGGCCCCACCACCTTCGCCGTCTGCGGGCCGTGCGTCTTCGGCCACGGCGTCTCCGGCGGCG
>NZ_VHIZ01000066.1 GCF_006494375.1 Pantoea anthophila | reverse complement strand
CCTTCGCGGATTGCGAAGCGCAGACCTTCGTCCATTGCGATTGGGTGGATCAGGGTAACAACCATTTTGATGTTGTCGCCTGGCATTACCATTTCAACGCCTTCTGGCAGCTCTACTGAACCGGTCACGTCAGTGGTACGGAAGTAGAACTGTGGACGGTAGCCCTTGAAGAACGGAGTATGGCGGCCACCTTCGTCTTTAGACAGAACGTAAACTTCTGACTCGAACTGGGTGTGTGGCTTGATGGTGCCTGGCTTAGCCAGAACCTGACCACGCTGGATGTCTTCACGCTTGATACCGCGCAGCAGAACACCACAGTTTTCGCCTGCCTGACCCTGGTCCAGCAGCTTACGGAACATCTCAACACCGGTACAGGTTGATTTCGCAGTATCTTTGATACCTACGATTTCAACTTCGTCGCCGACTTTAACGATACCGCGCTCAACACGACCGGTAACAACGGTACCACGGCCAGAGATTGAGAATACGTCTTCGATTGGCAGCAGGAACGGCATGTCGATCGCACGCTGTGGCTCTGGGATGTAGTTGTCCAGGTGCTCAGCCAGCTCGATGATTTTCGCTTCCCACTCAGCGTCGCCTTCCAGCGCTTTCAGAGCAGAACCACGAACGATTGGAGTGTCGTCGCCTGGGAAGTCATAGGCTGACAGCAGGTCACGCACTTCCATCTCAACCAGTTCCAGCAGCTCTTCATCATCAACCATGTCACACTTGTTCAGGAACACGATGATGTAAGGAACGCCAACCTGACGACCCAGCAGGATGTGCTCACGGGTCTGTGGCATTGGGCCATCAGTCGCAGCAACAACCAGGATCGCGCCGTCCATCTGCGCAGCACCGGTGATCATGTTTTTCACATAGTCGGCGTGGCCTGGGCAGTCAACGTGTGCATAGTGACGAGTCGGGGTTTCATACTCAACGTGTGAAGTGTTGATGGTGATACCACGTGCTTTCTCTTCTGGTGCGTTATCGATCTGATCGAATGCACGCGCCTGGCCGCCGTAAGTCTTAGACAGTACGGTGGTGATAGCTGCGGTCAGGGTGGTTTTACCGTGGTCGACGTGACCGATGGTGCCCACGTTTACGTGCAGTTTGTTACGCTGAAATTGCTCTTTCGCCATGGCGATAATTCCTTACGTTGTGCCTTCACCACGTGGGTGAAGGCATCAGTTCAAATTTAAACCGTAGCTTATTTGCTACGAGCTTCAATAACGGCCTGCGCTACGTTGTTCGGCGCATCGTCATACTTCAGGAACTCCATGGAGTAAGAAGCACGACCTTTAGTCAGAGAACGCAGCTGAGTTGCGTATCCGAACATTTCAGACAGCGGAACTTCAGCGTGAATCTGAACGCCAGTAGCGTTAGATTCCTGCCCTTTAAGCATACCACGACGACGGCTAAGGTCACCGATGACATCACCCGTGTTCTCTTCCGGAGTCTCTACTTCAACCTTCATGATAGGCTCAAGCAGAACCGGCTGCGCTTGTTTAAAGCCTTGTTTGAAGGCGATAGACGCGGCCAGTTTAAACGCCAGCTCAGAGGAGTCGACATCATGGTAAGAACCGAAGTGCAGACGCACGCCCAGATCCACAACCGGATAACCAGCCAGTGGGCCTGATTTCAGCTGCTCCTGGATACCTTTATCAACCGCAGGGATGTATTCACCAGGAATCACACCACCTTTGATGTCGTTGACAAATTCGTAGCCTTTCGGGTTCGAACCTGGCTCCAGTGGGTACATGTCGATAACAACATGACCGTACTGACCACGACCACCAGACTGCTTGGCGTGTTTACCTTCAACGTCGGTAACTTTAGTGCGGATCGCTTCACGGTAAGCAACCTGTGGTTTACCCACGTTTGCTTCCACGTTGAATTCACGCTTCATACGGTCAACGATGATGTCGAGGTGCAGCTCACCCATACCGGCGATGATGGTCTGGTTAGATTCTTCATCAGTCCATACGCGGAATGATGGGTCTTCTTTCGCCAGACGGCCCAGAGCCAGACCCATTTTTTCCTGGTCAGCTTTGGTTTTCGGCTCAACAGCGATTGAGATCACTGGCTCAGGGAACTCCATGCGCTCAAGGATGATGACGTTATCCGGGTCACACAGGGTATCACCAGTGGTCACATCTTTCAGGCCGATTGCAGCGGCGATATCACCCGCACGGACTTCTTTAATTTCTTCACGCTTGTTAGCGTGCATCTGAACGATACGGCCCAGACGCTCACGGTTTGACTTAACCGGGTTGAACACGGTGTCACCAGTGTTAACAACACCAGAGTAAACGCGGAAGAAGGTCAGGTTACCTACAAACGGGTCGGTAGCGATTTTGAACGCCAGTGCAGCAAACGGCTCGTTGTCGTCTGAGTGACGAACAGCCGGCGTGTCTTTACCGTCGTCCAGCATACCGTTGATCGCGGTAACGTCAGTCGGTGCTGGCAGATATTCAACAACGGCATCCAGCATCGCCTGAACACCTTTGTTCTTAAATGCAGAACCACAGGTTACCAGGATGATTTCGTTGTTCAGAACGCGCTTACGCAGAGCAGTTTTGATCTCTTCTTCGCTCAGCTCTTCACCGCTGAAGAATTTCTCCATCAGCTCTTCAGAGGCTTCTGCTGCTGCTTCGATCAGCTTGCCGCGCCATTCTTCAGCCAGTTCCTGCATATCAGCCGGGATATCTTCGTAAACAAAGGTTACACCCTGGTCTTCGTCGTTCCAGTTGATTGCTTTCATTTTCACCAGGTCAACAACACCGGTGAATTTCTCTTCTGCGCCGATAGCCAGCTGCAGAGGAACTGGAGTTGCACCCAGACGAACTTCCATCTGGTTAACAACTTTCAGGAAGTTTGCACCCATGCGGTCCATTTTGTTAACGAACGCAATGCGTGGAACTTTGTATTTGTTAGCCTGACGCCATACGGTTTCAGACTGTGGCTGAACGCCACCAACTGCACAGTAAACCATTACCGCGCCATCAAGAACACGCATAGAACGTTCTACTTCGATGGTGAAGTCAACGTGTCCTGGGGTGTCGATGATATTGATGTGGTGTGGTTCGAACTGCTTAGCCATACCAGACCAGTAACAGGTGGTCGCAGCGGAGGTGATAGTAATACCACGTTCCTGTTCCTGCTCCATCCAGTCCATGGTTGCTGCGCCGTCGTGTACTTCACCGATTTTGTGGTTTACACCGGTGTAGAACAGAACACGTTCGGTAGTGGTAGTTTTACCGGCGTCGATGTGCGCACTGATACCGATGTTACGGTAGCGAGCAATGGGTGTTTTACGAGCCATTTTATTCCTCGGTTTTTCGGACGTTCAAAATTAGTCAACCCCAGCGGGTTGGCCGTTTGGGCGCCCGCTGGTTTAACAATAACTACGCGACTGTTACCAGCGGTAGTGTGCGAACGCCTTGTTGGCTTCTGCCATGCGATGAACGTCTTCACGTTTCTTAACTGCAGTACCTTTGTTCTCTGCAGCATCAGAAAGTTCGTTCGCCAGGCGAAGAGCCATTGATTTATCACCACGTTTACGAGCAGCATCTACGATCCAGCGCATTGCCAGGGCATTACGACGAACCGGACGGACTTCAACTGGTACCTGATAGGTAGAACCACCAACGCGACGTGACTTAACTTCGACAGTCGGGCGCACGTTTTCCAGTGCTACTTCAAAGGCTTCCAGGGAGTTTTTACCTGAACGCTGAGCCAGGGTCTCAAGCGCGGTATAAACGATAGATTCTGCAGTAGATTTTTTACCATCTACCATCAGGATATTTACAAATTTGGCCAGCAGCTCTGATCCGAACTTAGGATCTGGCAGAATTTTACGCTGACCAATGACGCGACGACGTGGCATGGAAATACTCCGTTGTTAATTCAGGATTGTCCAAAACTCTATGAGTTTATTTTGACATTTAATTTAAAACGTTTGGCCTTACTTAACGGAGAACCATTAAGCCTTTGGCTTCTTCACGCCGTACTTGGAGCGAGCCTGCTTACGGTCTTTAACACCTGAGCAGTCCAGCGCGCCACGAACGGTGTGGTAACGCACACCTGGCAGGTCTTTTACACGACCGCCACGGATCAGGATCACGGAGTGCTCCTGCAGGTTGTGACCTTCACCACCGATGTAGGAAGTCACTTCAAAACCGTTGGTCAGACGCACACGGCAAACTTTACGCAGTGCGGAGTTAGGTTTTTTAGGAGTGGTGGTGTACACACGAGTACAAACGCCACGTTTTTGCGGGCAAGCTTCCAGCGCCGGCACGTTGCTCTTTGCAACTTTGCGGACGCGTGGTTTGCGAACCAGCTGGTTAACTGTTGCCATTAAATAGCTCCTGGATTTGCTTTTGCTTCGTAAACACGTAATAAATCGCCTCGTAGAATTACGAGGAGGCAGAATTTTAGGGCTGCGTCAAAAGGGTGTCAAGAAATAACCAGGTTTTAGCCGATTACCAGACCATTTGTTGCGGATGCCTGATCGTTAGCGTGACAAAGCCATTATAGTCTACGGACCGCACAGTGGTCGAAATTTGTCCAGACAGCCCGCGCGCCTGGACATCTTCGTCCAGAACCCACAGCGTCGCTTTGCAGGCTGACAGCTGAACCCATGCCCGACTGCCAGCCACGGCAGCCAGCACACCATCCTGTAGCAGCAGCAGATCATCACCGGCTTCCGCCATTAATAACAGCGTGTCGAGGTCGCTGTGCGACGGAGAGTGCATCAGAGTATGCAGCATTTGCGCCTCTTAAAAAGTCAGAATGCGATCGAAGCTGGCCAGCCGCTGGCGCAGTTCCGGCGCGTCCAGTAGCGTCACGTCCAGCAGCCGCCCGGCGTCAGCGTCCAGTCCGCGCGCAATCAGTGATGTCCGGCAGAGATAGCACTGCTCAATGTCATAAAGTGCCAGCACGCCAAACGTCGCGGCATAGTGACGGCTTTTTATGCGTTCAGGTTGCTGCTGCAGATTAAGCTGCAGCACTCCATCGCCGATAAAGAACAGGCCGATATCGTCGCTGAGTGCGCCCGTTGCCAGTGCGGCATCCAGCCCCTCACGCCCTGCGCTGCTGCCATGGGGCGCACGGGTAAAGACAAAGGCAACCCGATTCATCAGAACTGCACCATGCGTTCACAGCTCAGCGCCGCTTCGGCCAGCGCACCCAGCCCGCTCAGGGTAAATCCCGGCTGCAGGTTACTGGCCGCCAGGTGCAGACGAGCTGCCTCCTGCGGGTCGCTGATTCCACGCCGCAGTGCGGCCGCCACACAAATATTCAATACGACCCCCTGCTCCTGATGCAATGCCTGCCATGCCCGCACCAGATCAAACTCGTCGCTGGCTGGTGCCGTCAGCTGGTTAGCGTTGAGCACCCCTTCACGATAGAAGAAAACGCTTTCAAGCTGATGACCCGCCGCCAGCAGTGCCCGGGCAAACAGCCAGGCACTGGTTGCCTGTTGCGTGCCGTAGGCCGGGCCGGTCACCAGCAGGGTGTAACGCATCAGCGATCCTGTCCCTGAAAATCGCCATTTTTAAACTGGCGGATGTAGAGATAGACGGTGTGCTTCGAGATGTTCAGCCGGTCAGCGACCTGGTTGATGGCATCCTTAATGTCGAAGATCCCCTTTTCATACAGGTTGAGCACAATCTGACGGTTCTTGGCGTTGTTGGAGACATTGCGGTCAGCGCTGACCTCTTCAATCGTAAACTCCAGGGTCTGCATAACCAGGTCATCGACCGAACTGGCGAAGTTAACGCTGGAGTCAACCTGCTGCATCTCGGGCGGCATAAAGGTCGACATAATCTGCGAGAACGGCACATCAAGATTCATGTTGATACAGAGCAGGCCGATAACCCGCTGCTGACGGTTACGAATCGCGATGGTCACGGACTTCATCAGCACGCCGCTTTTGGCGCGCGTGAAGTAGGCACGGGAAACATTACTGTCCGCGCCATGCATATCATGCAGCATCCGCAGCGCCAGATCGGTGATAGGCGAACCGACCTTACGGCCCGTGTGCTCTCCATTGGCGATGCGAACGGCTGAACACTTAAGATCTTCCAGCGAATGCAGGACGATTTCACAATGCGAACCGATCAACATCGCCAGGCCATCCACGACAGCCTCGTACGATTTCAGAATATCGTAATCAGTTTGTTCGAACGGGCGCTGCTCCAGAAGATCGAAGTCGCTCAGTTCACCCGGATTGAATGGATTAGACATTGAAGAGTATCACCCTGAATGGCTGGAGCCTGTCACAGCGGCTTATGGGCAGACTCAATGTTGGGATAATTAGGCAGGCATTAGTCTGGCAAATGTCGTCGGCTTATGCCAGAGGTTTGTCGTGAAGGCGAAATGAAACCGCCGCCCGGAGGCGGCGGTCAGCAGATTACTGCGCTTTTTCTGCGGCAGCAGGCGCAGGCGCCTGTGCTTTTTCATCGGCTTTTGGGGCCGGTTTGATATCAAGCAGCTCAACATCAAACACCAGCGTGGAGTTAGCCGGAATACCCGGAACGCCATTTTTGCCGTAAGCCAGCTGTGGTGGGATGACCAGCTTGATCTTGCCCCCTTTCTTCACGTGCTTCAGGCCTTCGGTCCAGCCCGGAATGACGCCATCCAGACGGAAAGAGAGAGGCTCGCCACGGGTGTAAGAGTTGTCAAACTCAGTACCATCAATCAGGGTACCTTTGTAGTTAACCACCACAGTGTCGCTATCTTTTGGTGCGTCGCCGCTGCCCTCTTTCTCAACTTTATAGAGCAGGCCGGTTTCCGTTTTCTTCACGCCACTCTCTTTGGCGAATTTGGTCGCGTAAGCCGTGCCCTTTTCAGCATTCTCTTTCGCATCTTTTTCCATTTTCGCAGAGGCTGCGCCTTTCACGCGGCCTTCGAACGCCTGCAGTGTCTGCTCAATCTCTTCATCAGAGAGTTTGCTCTTGCCACCGAATGCATCCTGGACGCCCGCGATCAGCTGCTGCTTATCCAGTTTGATGCCCAGTTTTTCCTGCTCCTTCAGGGAGTTGTCCATGTAGCGACCCAGTGAAGCACCCAGTGCATAGGCTGACTGCTGGTCTTCATCTTTGAAAGCCGCATTTTTCGGTGCCTGAGGCGCAGACTGTGGCGCAGCAGCCGGGGCAGCCTGAGGAGCCGCAGCGGTTTCAGCCGCCATAGCCAGCGGAGCATTCAGCGCAACAGCCATGGTGGTAGCTAACAATGTGACTTTAAACAGTGATTTCATCCATTCTCCAAAACCGAAGCGTCTAACCTCGGGAAACATTGCGGACTTCAGGGTCCACACTATAACTTTACGTGGCAGTGTCGAACACTCCCACAATGTAATTACCCGGTTAACCTCCGACCTTTATAACAGCGGGAAGTTTCATCAGAGATGATGCCGCGCCACCTTTTTTCAAGCGCAACGCCTTCGGGCATGAAAAAAACAGGTGATTCCTGGCGTTCAGGTCGTAGAATCACGCCCTGAGTCGCACCTTAACAGAGGAACAGGTCATGCAACAGTCTGAGTGGGAACAGCGTCTGGAGACGTTAGAGAGCAAACTGGCCTTTCAGGAGATGACCATTGAGCAGCTGAACAGCGCCGTTGTTCAGCACGAGCTGGAGATGAGTAAAATGCGTGAGCAGATACGCCTCTTAACCGACAAGCTCAAAGCGAACGCAACCTCACTGGTGGCCTCACAGTCTGAAGAGACGCCGCCGCCACACTACTGATCGCGCGCTGTCGGCCCCTGTCCGTCCGGGCCAGCGCCGGATAGCCGCCAAAAGAAAGGCCACCCGAAGGTGGCCTTAACCGGTTGTCAGACTTAGTGGCTGCAGCCGCAACCGCCAGTGCCACAACCGCCTTTACCGTGATCGTGGTCGTGATCATGGCCGTGATCGTGGTCATGATGATGACCGTCTGCACCGTGAACATGGCCGTGAGCCAGTTCTTCCGGCGTCGCTTCACGAATCGCAACCACTTCAACGTTGAAGTTCAGGTTCTGACCCGCCAGCATGTGGTTACCATCAACCACGACGTGATCGTCTTCCACTTCGGTGATTTCAACCGGAACCGGACCCTGATCGGTTTCTGCCAGGAAGCGCATACCAACCTGCAGTTCGTCGACGCCCATGAAGACATCTTTAGGAACACGCTGCACCAGGTTATCGTCATACTGACCGTAAGCATCGTTTGCCGGGATATGCACGTCAAATTTGTCGCCGGCAACGTGGTTTTCCAGCGCATTTTCCAGACCAGAAATCAGGGAACCATGACCGTGCAGATAGTCTAACGGTGCGCTCACCGGTGACTCGTCAACTAACACGCCGTCTTCTGTACGTACCTGATAGGCCAGGCTTACCACCAGGTCTTTTGCTACTTTCATGATATCTCCTAACCGTTGAGAACTAAGATCCCGTCTCATTGGTCTATTCTTGCGTGCAATAACACCAACCAGAAAGGTTCGGGGCTGAGTGCAAGAGGGGTTTCACTTTCTCTTGCGACCACAGCGTTAATGGCGTCAATTGTAACGGAATTCAATCCCGCTGTAAGTTTAAGCGTAAAAAAAGCTGCGTCACTTCGCTACTCGGGATGGAAAATCCCGATAACCTGCTCGTTAGTGCGAACCTGATCGCGCGCCTGTTTATCCGCTTCGCGCATCTGATGTCCGCACTTCACGCACTCCACGACATCGACACTATTTTCACGCCACATCGCCAGCGTGTCCTTCTCCTGGCAGTGCGGGCATGTCGCACCAGCAATAAAACGTTTACGCATGAGCTTCAGCCTGTTTTAAAAGGTTATTGATCATCATCCCAGCCATCGATCTGCCGCTTTTCGCGCTGCATTTCGCGCTGGAAGATATCTTCCAGTTCCCGCCGCGCTTCACGCACGCGCGACGCCTGCGCACTTTCAGAGAGGCTGGGCATCAGTTCACGCAACATCCGCATATCGAGCCGGCGGAAATGCTGCTGGGCGCGATGCGCCTGATGCGGGTGCATCCCCAGTGACATCAGCGTCTTGCGTCCCAGCTCCAGCGCACTGGAGAAGGTTTCACGTGAGAACTGCGTCACGCCAGCCTGCAGCAGTTCGTGTGCCTCGACACGGCCCCGGGCGCGCGCCTGAATCTGCAGCTGCGGGAAGTGCTGCTGGCATAAGTGCACGATGGTCATCACATCTTCCGGTTCATTACAGGTGATCACAATCGACTGCGCGCTGGCTGCGCCCGCCGCGCGCAATAACTCCAGCTCGGTGGCGTCGCCGTAATAGACCTTGTAGCCATATTTGCGCATCAGGCTTACCGCACTGATGTCGCGCTCCAGCACGGTGATGCGTTTGTTGTTCGCCATCAGCAAGCGGCCGACCACCTGGCCGAAGCGACCAAAGCCCACCACAATCACCTGCGGCTGATCGTCTTCAACAAAGTGCTTCTCTGCTTCTTCATCGGGCTCATTGAAGCGATGCGCCAGCAGACGATCAATGCCCTGCATCAGCAGAGGCGTGGTCATCATCGACAGGGTGACGGTCACCAGCAGCATCGGCAGCTGATCGCCGGAGAAGAGCTTCGCCGAAGAGGCCGCGGAAAAGAGCACAAAGGCGAACTCGCCCCCCTGACTCAGCACGCCGGCAAACTGCTGCCGCTCGGAACTGCGTAAGCCATAAATACGCGCCAGCAGATAGAGCACCAGCGTTTTCACCGCCACCAGCGTCACCACGCCGAGCAGGATGGTCACAATATGGGTATAGAGCACACCGAGGTTGAGCGCCATGCCAACGGAAATAAAGAACAGGCCCAGCAGCAACCCTTTGAAAGGGTCAATCGCCACCTCCAGCTCATGCTGGTATTCACTCTCTGCCAGCAGGATCCCCGCGATAAAGGTGCCCAGCGCCATCGACAGACCCAGCGCATCCATAAACAGCGCGGAGCCCAGCACCAGCAGCAGCGAGGCGGCGGTAAAGACCTCACGGACACCTGATGCGGCGATATAGCGGAAGATAGGCCGCAGCAGATAGCGTCCCCCCACCAGCATGCCTGCGAACGCCAGCACCTTCATGCCGACTTTCATCCAGTCAATATGGCCGCTGTCGGTGCCCGCCAGCAGCGGAATCAGCGCCAGGGCCGGGATCACCGCGATATCCTGAAACAGCAGCACCGAAAAGCCCAGCTGCCCCGCTTCGCTGCGGTTCATGCCTTTATCCATCATCAGCTGCAGCGCCATCGCGGTTGAGGACATCGCCAGGCCGATGCCGCCGATGACCGCCGCCTGCCAGCTAAAGTCGGTCAGCCACAGCAGGCCGCCCAGAATCGCCGCAGAGAAGATGACCTGCGCCGCGCCGACACCAAAAATGGAGCGGCGCAGCGCCCACAGCTTTGCCGGGTTCAGCTCCAGGCCAATAATAAACATCAGGAAAACCACGCCCAGTTCCGAGAAATGGAGAATCTCATCGACGTCGCTGATAAAACCTAATCCCCACGGGCCGATAGCGATCCCCGCCACCAGATAGCCCAGTACAGCACCAATCCCGAGGCGAGCCGCCACCGGTACAATTAATACCGCCGCGACCAGATAAATCACCCCGGCGGTCAGCAGCGTTTGCCCTTCCATCTATATCCCTCCATTCGGCAGCGGAGCTGCGAGCCACTCGCCATAGGCGCGGGCATAATTTTTCATCAGTTCAGGACTCTGCCGACGCGCCCAGTAGACGATCATCGGCGGCATCCAGTGCATGCGGCACATCTGCGCGGTCAGCTCAAAGGGCCGCATGATGTCATTGAGTGAATAGCGGTTCAGCCCCTGCTGTTTAAAGGCGCTCTCCGGCTCCCCGGTCGTCACAACGCTGCGCCAGTATTTTCCTTCCAGCGCATTGCCATCCACGCCACTGGCAAAACCGCGCGACAGCACCCGGTCCAGCCACTCTTTCAGCAGGGCCGGACAGCTATAGGTATAGAGCGGATGCTGAAAAATGATGACATCATGTTCGCGCAGCAGCTGCTGTTCATGATGAATATCGATAAAAAAATCCGGATAGGTGGCGTACAGATCGTGTACGGTGACGTGTTCCAGCGCCTGCGCCGACTGCAACAAAATCCGGTTAGCGACGGAATCCTGTAATTCCGGATGAGCAAAAAGCAGTAACACGCGGGGTGGCTGCGACATCCTTTCCCTCCAAAGCGTCGTCATTGGTGCGGTTTTCGGCTACCATGCACGACGCAGCAAAATCTCATTATGTTGCCAGTAAATTAACATATTCTGACGATACGGCGCTTACATGATTGTCTTCTCTGCCTTACAAATTCGCCGCGGCATCCGCGTCCTGCTCGACAATGCCACCGCCACCATTAATCCCGGTCAGAAGGTCGGGCTGGTGGGTAAAAACGGCTGTGGAAAATCCACGCTGCTGTCGCTGTTAAAAGGTGAGATCACCAGCGATGCCGGCACCGTCACCTTTCCTGCTCACTGGGCGCTGGCCTGGGTTAACCAGGAAACCCCCGCGCTGGACAAAGCCGCGCTGGAGTATGTGATTGATGGCGACCGCGACTATCGCCAGCTTGAGGCTGAACTGGTGGAGGCGAACCGGCGGGACGACGGCAATGCGATCGCCCTGCTGCACGGCAAGCTTGATGCGGTGCAGGCGTGGAGTATCCATGCGCGCGCCGCCAGCCTGCTGCATGGTCTGGGCTTCAGTCAGGAGCAGCTGCAGCGCCCGGTCAGCGACTTCTCCGGTGGCTGGCGGATGCGCCTCAATCTGGCTCAGGCGCTGATCTGCCGCTCCGATCTGCTGTTGCTGGATGAACCGACCAACCACCTCGATCTTGATGCGGTGATCTGGCTGGAGCGCTGGCTGAAGAGTTACGAAGGTACCCTGATCCTGATCTCGCATGACCGTGACTTTCTCGATCCGGTGGTCGACAAAATCATTCATATCGAACAGGCGTCGATGTTCGAATATACCGGCAACTACACCTCCTTTGAGCGGCAGCGCGTCGCCAAACTGGCTCAGCAGCAGTCGCTGTATGAGAGTCAACAGGAGAAGGTGGCGCATCTGCACAGCTACATTGACCGCTTCCGTGCCAAAGCCTCCAAGGCGAAACAGGCGCAGAGCCGCATCAAAATGCTGGAGCGCATGGAGATGATTGCGCCTGCCCATGTCGATAACCCATTCAGCTTCACCTTCCGTAAGCCGGAAAACCTGCCCAACCCGATTCTGAAGATGGAGAAGGTCACGGCGGGGTATGGCGATCGCATCATTCTCGACGCCATTAAGCTCAACCTGGTGCCGGGTTCGCGCATTGGTCTGCTGGGCCGCAACGGGGCGGGTAAATCGACCCTGATTAAGCTCCTGGCGGGCGAGCTGGAGGCGATGGAGGGCAGGATTGGCCTGGCGAAAGGGATCAAGCTCGGTTACTTCGCCCAGCATCAGCTCGAGTACCTGCGGGCCGACGAGTCCCCGCTGCAGCATCTGGCGCGCATTGCGCCGAACGTGCTGGAGCAGCAGCTGCGCGACTATCTGGGCGGCTTTGACTTCCGCGGCGATAAAGTCACGGAAATCACCGAACGCTTCTCCGGCGGTGAGAAAGCGCGCCTGGTGCTGGCACTGATTGTCTGGCAGCGCCCTAACCTGCTGCTGCTGGATGAACCGACTAACCACCTTGATCTGGATATGCGCCAGGCGCTGACGGAGGCGCTGATCGACTTCGAAGGCGCGCTGGTGGTGGTGTCGCACGATCGCCATCTGCTGCGCGCCACCACGGACGATCTCTATCTGGTGCACGACGGCAAAGTGGATGTCTTTGCCGGCGACCTCGAAGATTATCAGCAGTGGCTGAGCGATCTGCAGAAGCAGCAGGCGCAACAGGAGGCCGCGCCAAAGCAGGACAACGGCAACAGCGCCCAGGCGCGAAAAGATCAGAAGCGCCGCGATGCCGAACTGCGTGCGCAGACTCAGCCGCTGCGTAAAGAGATCGAAAAGCTGGAAAAGCAGATGAGCAAATGGCAGAGCCAGCTGGCCGATGCCGAAGCTCAGCTTTCGGACAGTGCCATTTATGATCCTGGCCGCAAAGCGGATCTGACCACCGCGCTGCAGCGTCAGGCAGAGAGTAAATCGGCGCTGGAAGAGGTGGAGATGGCGTGGCTGGAGGCGCAGGAGCAGCTCGAACAGATGATGGCGTCCTGACGGGCTGGCCTTCTCCCTGCGCGCAGGGAGAAGGCTGTGCGCTTAACGGGGTCTGTCGCCCAGGACGGTGGCCCGCTGCATAATCCGGCGCGCCGGATAGTAGTCGGCATTGGCGTAGTGCTGCGTGACCCGATTATCCCAGATAGCCAGATCGTTGGGCTGCCAGCGCCAGCGCACCTGAAACTCCGGTTTGGTGGCGTGAGCGAACAGAAAGCGCAATACCGCATCACTCTCCTTCTCACTTAACTCCACGATTCGCGTCGTGAACCCCTCATTCACAAACAGGGCTTTTTTGCCGCTGACCGGATGGGTGCGGATCACCGGATGCTGCACCGGCGGATGTTTATCGACCGCCTGCTGCCAGCGCTGATGCTCCTCCGGGGTTTTGCGGTACTTATACTCCTGAAAGGACTTTTTAAAATCGTGTTCCGCACTCAGGCCCGTCAGCAGTTGCTTAAAGGGTTCAGAGAGCGCCTCGTAAGCCGCTATCCCGCTGGTCCAGAGCGTATCGCCGCCCGCCGCCGGTAGCACCTTAGAAGCCAGCAGCGCAATCGCGGGCGGCGTGTCGATAAAGGTGACGTCGGTGTGCCAGTTATCATTATCCGGCGGGTTATCCTGGTGGGTATCCAGCACGATAATCTCCTCCACGCCTTCCGCATGCGGATAGACCGGATGAATATGCAGGTCACCGAAGCGCACTGCCAGCGCGCGATGCTGCTCCGGCGTAATCTGCTGATCGCGCAGAAACAGCACCTGATGACGCAGCAGGCCGTGATAGAGCTGCTCAAACTGCGCATCGCTCAGGGGGCGCGAGACATCCAGGTCAGAAACCTGTGCGCCAATATAGGGGCCAAGCGGGGTAAAACTGAGACGTTCACTCATGATTGTTCTCCACTCCAGGGCGTCAGACGGCGCTGCAATGCGCGGAGCCCGAGTTCTAAGCTAAAAGCGATAACGGCTATCACCGCGATACCTGCCAGCACCACATCGGTGGCAAGAAACTCTCCGGCCGACTGCACCATAAACCCCAGTCCTCGCGTGGCGGCAATCAGTTCAGCCGCCACCAGCGTCGACCAGCCCACGCCCAGACCGATGCGCAGTCCGGTCAGGATCTCCGGCAGCGCACCCGGCAGAATCACCCAGCGCAGCAGTTGCCAGCGGTTAGCCCCCAGCGAGCGGGCCGCCCGCAGCCGCACCGGCTGTGTGTTTCGTACCCCGGCCAGGGTGGAGAGCGTCACCGGTGCGAAGATGGCCAGATAGATCAGCAGAATTTTTGAGGTTTCGCCGATGCCGAACCAGATCACCATCAGGGGCAGATAGGCGAGAGGCGGAATCGGGCGATAAAGCTCAATCAGCGGATCGAGCAGTCCACGCGCAACCGGGCTGAGGCCCATCAGAATGCCGGTCGGAATACCGATGGCGGCAGCAGCGGTCAGCGCAATCAGCATGCGCGTCAGGCTGGCGGCCAGATGCTGCCAGAGCGTGGCATCCATAAACCCCTGTGCGCTGGCAATCAGCAGCAGCTTGCTGAACACCTGCTGCGGCGATGGCAGAAACAGCGGCGCGATCAGGCCCAGCGCGGTCACGCCCCACCAGAGCAGTAACAGCAGAGAGAGGCTCAGCAGGCTCAGCGTCAGGGCAGTTGAGAAAGGCCAGCGCAGCCGACGGCGCACCGGCAGAGATTTGTCGTTGATAAGCGCGCTCATGCAAATGCCTCCCGCTGATCAAACACCCGGCTCAGCACATACTCGCGCTGGGCGATAAACTGCGGATCGGATTTGATGCTGCGGCACGATTCACCCGCGGCAAAGCGCCGGCCAAAATCGGGGCGCAGCCGCTCGACAATGCGGCCCGGTCCGGGTGAGAGCAGAATCAGTTCGCTGGCGAGGAAAATCGCCTCTTCAATGTCGTGCGTAATCAGCAGGATCTGTTTACCGCTGTCACGCCACAGCGTCAGCAGCAGGGTCTGCATCTGTTCGCGGGTAAACGCATCCAGCGCACCGAAGGGTTCATCCAGCAGCAGCAGTTGCGGATCGGTCGCCAGCGCGCGTGCGATGCCTACCCGCTGACGCTGACCGCCAGAGAGCTGCCAGATGGCGCGCTTCTCCGCCCCTTCCAGCCCCACCTGTCTGATCAGGCGGCGCGCCACCGCCTCACGCGGCTGGCGGGGCATCCCGGCCAGCTGCAGGCCAAACGCGACATTATCCAGGACGTTGCGCCATGGCAGCAGCCCCTCATTCTGAAACACCACGCCGCGCTCCGCGCCCGGTCCGGTCACCGGCTGGTTATCCAGCGTAATGGAGCCCGACTCAACCGGCAGGAATCCGGCGACCAGATTCAGCAGCGTGGTTTTGCCGCAGCCGGAGGGGCCCAGTACCACCAGCAGTTCCTGGCTGTCCAGTTGCAGGTTGATATCCTGCAACACCGGCTGCCCGGCATACCGTGCATTAAGGTGAGCGATGCGCAGCATAGTGCCTCCTTACTGTTTAACGAGTGGCGCGACGAAGCGGGAAGTGACGTAGCTGCTGTAGTCGTTATCGGCCTGTGGCACTCGGCCCTGCGCTTTCAGAAACTGCGCGGTATCGACAATCGCTTTATTGACTGGCTTGCCCAGCTGCTCAACCTGCTGCTGCGCCGTCAGATAGGTATTCCCCTTCACCAGGTCCGGCACCTGCGCTTCCGGCACCCCGCTCAGGCGTGACAGTTTGCTGAGGTTTTCAGGCTGCTTCAGCCAGCTGTCGGGACTCTTCAGGTAGGCCTGTTGCGCCTCGATAGCGCTGCGGGCAAAGGCAGTGACGATCTCCGGATGCTGTTCGGCAAAATCTTTGCGTACGACCCAGACATCCAGCGTCGGTGATCCCCAGCTCCCCACCTGCGAAGAGTCGGTTAATACCCTGCCCTCTTTTTCCAGCTCATTCACCGCGGGTGCCCAGACATAGGCCCCGTCAATATCGCCGCGCTGCCAGGCAGCAATAATCGCGGGCGGCTGCAGATTGACCAGCTGAACCTGCGACGGCTTAATGCCCCAGTGTTTCAGCGCAGCCAGCAGGCTGTAGTGGGTGGTGGAGATGAACGGCACCGCGATGCGCTTGCCGATAAGATCTTTCGGGGAGGTGATGCTCTTTTTGACGACCAGGGCTTCCGAATTACCCAGCTGCGACGCGAGTAAAAAGGCTTCAATCGGCAGCTTCTGCGCCGCGGCCACTGCTAACGGACTGGAACCGATATTACCAATCTGGACGTCACCGGAGGCCAGCGCACGTAATACGCCCGCGCCGCTGTCAAACTTACGCCAGTCGACGCTGGCCCCGCTATCTTTGGCAAAACTGTTGTCCGCCTGCGCCACTTTTGCCGGTTCGGCGGAAGTCTGGTAGGCCACGGTGACATTCACCGCATCAGCCCGGAAAGCCAGCAGCGCCAGCGCGGCGGCTAAAAGTGTGAAACGTGTTGTTGCCATGATCGTTTTCCCCTGTTTTTTTATCGTGGGGGCAGTGTCTCTGCGCACTATAGTTTCATAAAGGAATTAAAAATTATCCCTAATAGAAATAAGTTCTTAGATCACTATCTGCAAACCTAAGTCAGAAATCGCAAATGCTGAAAATAGCTAAAGTAAGCAAAAATGTCAGGCGCTCACATTGTCCCTGTGATATTGATATGTGTTCCCATTCATTGCCTGTTAAGGTCTCAGTAACCCGATGTCGATTGAGAAAGTCGCTCAGCTGGCTGGCGTCTCCAAAGCCACGGTATCGCGGGTACTCAACGCGCATCCTGGCGTCAAGCCCGATACGCGTGAGAAAGTTCTGGCGGCGATCTCTGCCTGCGACTATCAGCCCAACTTACTGGCACGTCAGCTGCGTACGGCGCAAAGCCACATGCTGCTGGTGCTGATCTCAGATATCACCAATCCCTTCTGCTCTCGCGTGGTGCAGGGGATAGAGGCAGAAGCCGAGCTGCATGGCTATCACATCCTGCTCTGCAACTCCGCTTCGCAACTGCAGCGGGAAGCCGCCTATCTGAGTTTGCTGACCGGAAAAGTGGTGGATGGCGTGATTACCATGGATGCCGCGTCGGGCTTGCAGGATTTGCAGGCGCTGATCGCCGGTGCGCCGTGGGTGCAGTGCTGCGAGTTTGATCCGACGATCCCCGCCTCCTCGGTCACCATCGATCATCTTGAAGCTGCGCGTGACACCGTCCATTACCTGGCCGGTAAAGGACGTAAACGCATCGGGCTGGTGAATGGCGATATGCGCTACCTCTATTCACATCATCGTGAAAAGGGCTACCGGCAGGCACTGGAAGAGCTGGAGTATCCCTGGTCTGGCGTCGCTTATACCGATGAAATTTCCCCTGAGGCGGGCAGTCAGGCCGTGAAGGAGCTGCTGGCGCTGCCGGAACCGCCGGATGCGGTGTTTGCGGTTTCCGATGTGCTGGCGGTGGGCGTGGTGCATGCGGCACTGGAGGCAGGTCTGCGCGTACCGGAAGATCTGGCGGTGGTCGGTTTTGATGGGATTCCGTTCACCCGCAGCCTGAATCCGCCGCTGACCACCATCGAACAGCCGATGAACCAGCTGGGCGCTCGCAGCGTGCAGCTGCTGTTGCAGAAGATCCGTAATCCGAACGCGCCAGTAGTTCGCGAAGTGCTGCCCTGGACGCGCGTTGAACGCGCATCCAGTTAACTCAGTGCCAGATTAACAGCACGCAGGCGGCAGTCAGCAGCCCCATGGCGAGGTTGAAGATTTTCCAGGCGCGACGGCTGCGCAGAATGCGGCCAATCATCGCGCCGAATCCCATCCAGATTGCGCCCGACAGCAGATTGACCATAAACATGCCGATGCTTATCGCGGCAATCGAATGGCGATAAGCGTCCCCTGCCAGGCTGAAGCTGGCGACCGCACCCAGCGCCATCAGCCAGGCTTTGGGGTTGATCAGCTGCAGCACGCCCCCCTGCCAGAACGGCATCGGCGCGTCCGGGCCCTGGTCAGTTTCCAGCTTTTCATAGCTGGCTGTGGCGATTTTCCACGCCAGCCAGAGCAGATAGAGGCTGCCGGCGATTTTCAGCATCAGATGCAGTGACGGATAGAGCAGGATCAGGCCACCCACTCCAAAGGCCACCATCAGCAACATCACCTGCATGCCGATCATGATGCCAATCATCAGCGGAATGGTGCGCACAAAGCCAAAATTAGCGCCCGAGGCGGTGAGTAACATATTATTAGGGCCTGGCGTAATGGCAGCGACCCAGAGAAACCCTAACATCGATAAGAAAAGACTCAGTTCCATGGCAATCGGGTACTCCTTACCCCTGCAAGAAAAAACCTTTCGAAGCTAACAGTGTGATATGGAACAGACAAGCTTTTACCCCATGAAATTTACCGGACCCGGAAATGAGCGCTTTATCCCGCCGGGCTCACTGCGTAATGCGCATCTGCAGACCGTGCTGCCGCGCCTGTTGCGGCGCCATGTCACTCTCCAGCCCCACTGGCAGCGTCTCGATCTGCCGGATGGCGATTTTGTCGACCTCGCCTGGAGCGAAGATCCGCACACGGCGCAGCATAAACCGCGTGTGGTGCTGTTTCACGGTCTGGAGGGGAGTTTTCACAGCCCCTATATCCATGGCCTGATGGCAATCTGCCGTGCGCGCGGCTGGCTGGCGGTGGTGATGCATTTTCGCGGCTGCAGCGGCGAGCCTAACCGGCTGAACCGGATCTATCACTCCGGCGAGACTGACGATGCCCGCTTTTTCCTGCAGTGGCTGCACCGCCGCTGGGGACGCGTGCCCACCGCCGCCGTAGGCTTCTCGCTGGGCGGCAATATGCTGGGCTGCCTGCTGGGTCAGCAGGGTGCAGACGCCGGGGTTGATGCGGGCGTGATCGTCTCCGCCCCGCTGCAGCTGGAACCCTGCAGCCTGAGACTGGAGCGCGGCTTTTCCCGCGTCTATCAGTACTATCTGCTGGCGCAACTGAAGAAAAATGCCCGCCGCAAGCTACACGCCTGGCCGGATACGCTGCCGGTCAACCTGGCGCAACTGAAAGCCCTGCGGCGACTGCGTGATTTTGATGACGCGATCACGGCCCGTGCCCACGGGTTTGCGGATGCGACCGACTACTATCAGCGTGCCAGCGCCATGCCGTGGCTGAAGCAGGTCGAAACACCGCTGCTGATCATCCATGCGAAAGACGATCCCTTTATGAGCGATGAGGTGATCCCGCACAGCAGCCAATTATCTGCCACTATTACTTATCAACTGAGCCCACACGGCGGCCATGTCGGCTTTGTCGGTGGGACGTTACGTCAGCCCGAAATGTGGCTGGAACAGCGCATCCCCCAGTGGATCGCCCCTATTCTGGATAACTGATCGCGTGATTATTCCCTGGCAACAGGTCTCCCCGGAGACCCTCGAAAACCTGATTGAAACGTTTGTGCTGCGCGAAGGCACCGACTATGGCGAACAGGAGCGCAGCCTGGTCGACAAGGTCGCGGATGTGCGTCGGCAGCTGGAGTCTGGCGAAGTGGTGCTGGTATGGTCGGAACTGCATGAGTCGGTCAATATTATGCCGCGCAAAGAATTTCGCGGCTGATGCACCGGCGGGCATTTCATGATAACAATGCTCATTGCCCGACCACACAGGGAGCTTTTCTATGTCTGCTCGTCATCCCATTATCGCGGTGACCGGTTCCAGCGGCGCAGGAACCACCACCACCAGCCTCGCGTTTCGCAAAATCTTCCAGCAGCTAAATCTGCATGCGGCGGAGCTGGAAGGCGACAGCTTTCACCGCTTTACCCGCCCTGAAATGGATATGGCGATTCGTAAAGCGCGCGATTTAGGACGTCACGTCAGCTATTTCGGCCCGGAGGCCAACGACTTTGGCCTGCTGGAGCAGAGTTTCAAAGAGTATGGTCAAAGCGGACAGGGCCAGTCGCGTAAATATCTGCACACCTATGATGAGGCGGTGCCGTGGAATCAGGTGCCTGGCACCTTTACGCCGTGGCAGCCGCTGCCGCAGGACACCGATATTCTGTTCTATGAAGGCCTGCATGGCGGCGTGGTCACCGCGCAGCATAACGTCGCAGAACAGGTGGATCTGCTGGTGGGCGTGGTGCCGATTGTTAACCTTGAATGGATTCAGAAGCTGGTGCGGGACACCAGCGAGCGCGGCCACTCCCGCGAGGCAGTGATGGATTCGGTGGTGCGGTCGATGGAGGATTACATCAACTTCATTACGCCCCAGTTCTCCCGCACCCATATTAACTTTCAGCGCGTCCCGACCGTGGATACTTCGAACCCGTTTGCCGCCCGCGCTATCCCGTCACTGGATGAGAGCTTTGTGGTAATCCACTTCCAGGGATTGGAGGATATCGACTTCCCCTATCTGCTGGCGATGCTGCAGGGGTCGTTTATCTCGCACATCAATACGCTGGTAGTGCCCGGCGGTAAAATGGGGCTGGCGATGGAGCTGATCATGGGGCCGCTGGTGAAGCGGCTGATGGAAGGTAAACGGATAGAGTGAGCGGCCATAAAGGGCCTTTTCAAACGGATGACAAAACTGACACAGGGTAAATGTGGCAACCGCTGAGCAGGCTTCAGGGAGCATATAAGTTCAACACGCAGGGAACCGGGTCAGAAGAGGAAAGCGTCCCGCCGCCCGGATAAAAACGCCGGGAGCGTTTTTGAACAACGCAACGTGTTGGCCCGGCTACGGGCGCACCTCAGGGATGAGGTGCGTAATCGCGCGGGCCGAGCGGCCATGGATTGGCTCAAGCGACTTTCCGATCTGACCCGGTTTCCTGCGCAGGCACGGCCTCACACCGGACTGCCAGCAACTTTAAAAAAACCTGCGGCTATTACAGCTCAACCACCTCATAGCTATGCGTCATCGTCACACCTTTCCCCAGCATGATGGCCACCGAGCAATATTTTTCAGCAGAAAGATCCACCGCGCGTGAGACCGCTTTATCCTGGAGTGCTTTACCACTCACGATAAAATGCAGGTTGATGTGCGTAAAGATTCGCGGCGCCTCTTCACGACGTTCTGAGGTCAGTTTTACTTCACAATCAGCCACATCGTTGCGGCCTTTTTGCAGAATTGATACCACGTCGATCGCGCTGCATCCGCCCGCCGCCATCAGCACCATCTCCATTGGGCTGGGCGCTTTATCCCCTGAATTGCCATCCATCAGGATCTGATGGCCGGAGGATGACTCACCAAGGAATGTCATCCCTTCTACCCATTTCACTCTTGCCTGCATGATTTTTGCTCCGGAATACGCTGTTTTGTCGCCAGAGTACGCTTTCGCCTGATAAACAGCAATCCAGAGAAATCCGCCCTTAGCTGAAGCGAGACAACAGAAGACAGTCGGCAAAAGCTGTGCTACAAACAGAGCTGAAAATATTTTTCGTCACCCGATGGCGAAGCCGGGAAGAATGATGCGCACTGCGCCTGATGCGGCCCGAATAATTTCCTGAAAAGGAAACGCTTGAAGCTTTCACCGCCTGACAGGGAAAACTGCCCCCTGTATTTTGGGCACGATTACAACAGAGGATAATAGCGAATGGTTCTCGGCAAACCGCAAACAGACCCTACACTCGAATGGTTCCTGTCCCATTGCCATATTCACAAGTATCCATCCAAAAGTACGCTGATTCACCAAGGTGAAAAAGCTGAAACGCTTTACTACATCGTGAAAGGTTCCGTCGCGGTTCTGATCAAAGATGAAGAAGGCAAAGAGATGATTCTTTCCTACCTGAATCAGGGGGATTTCATCGGCGAGCTTGGCCTGTTTGAAGAAGGTCAGGAGCGCAGCGCCTGGGTTCGTGCTAAAAGCGCGTGCGAAGTGGCGGAGATCTCCTACAAGAAATTCCGCCAGCTGATTCAGGTGAACCCTGACATCCTGATGCGACTCTCGTCGCAGATGGCGCGTCGCCTGCAGGTAACGTCAGAAAAAGTGGGTAACCTCGCTTTCCTCGACGTGACCGGACGCATTGCACAGACTCTGCTTAACCTGGCGAAACAGCCAGATGCCATGACGCATCCCGACGGCATGCAAATTAAAATTACCCGTCAGGAAATTGGCCAGATTGTAGGTTGTTCACGCGAAACCGTGGGCCGTATTCTGAAGATGCTGGAAGATCAGAATCTGATCTCTGCACACGGCAAAACCATCGTCGTTTACGGCACCCGCTAATTCCTGTCATCCACGGCGTGATGTTCGCATCACGCCGTTATTGTTTGTGCTGAGCCGATGTGGCGTCGAATTATTTATCACCCTGAAGTGAACTATGCCCTGCGGCAAACGCTGGTGCTCTGCCTGCCGGTCGCGCTGGGCTGGCTGGCTGGCGACCTGCAAAAAGGTCTGCTGTTCTCGTTAGTTCCCGCCTGCTGCAACATTGCCGGTCTCGATACCCCGCATAAACGCTTCTTCAAACGTCTGATTGTGGGCGGCAGCCTGTTTGCGCTTGGCAGCTTCCTGATCCAATGGCTTACCCTGCATGCGGTTCCGCTGCCGCTGATCCTGTTTGCGATGCCCCTGCTGCTGGGCGTCACCGGGGAGATCAGCCCGCTGCATGGCCGCCTGCTCTCCGGCACCCTCATCGCCGCTATTTTTACCCTGAGCCTGACGGGCCGCATGCCCATCTATGTGCCACCGCTGCTCTATATCGGCGGTACCCTCTGGTATGGCGTGTTTAACTGGTTCTGGTTCTGGCTGTGGAAAGAGCAGCCGATGCGCGAAAGCCTGAGCCTGATCTACCGCGAGCTGGCGAACTACTGCGACGCCAAATATACCCTGCTGACGCAGCTGACCGATCCGGAGAAGGCCCTGCCACCGCTGCTGGCTCGGCAGCAGAAAGTGGTCGATTTGATCAACACCTGTTATCAGCAGATGCATATGCTGTCGGCGAGCCGCGACAACAGCCATAAACGGCTGACGCGCGCCTTTCAGGTGGCGCTGGATCTGCAGGAGCACATTTCGGTCAGCCTGCACCGGCCGGAAGAGGTGCAGAAACTGGTTGAGCAGAGCCATGCTGAAGCGGTGATCCGCTGGAACGCCAAAACCATCTCAGCCCGGCTGCGGGTGCTGGCCGATACCATTCTCTACCACCAGTTAGCCGATCGTTTTGCGATGGATAAACAGCTTGGCGCGCTGGAGAAGATCGCCCGTCAGCATCCCGACAATCCGGTGGGCCATTTCTGCCTTTATCACTTCAACCGCATTGCGCGGGTGCTGCGCACCCAGAAACCGCTTTACCAGCGCGACCTGATGGCTGACCGACAGCGCCGTCTGCCGCTGCTCCCGGCGCTGCGCAGCTACCTCTCATTTCGCTCCTCAGCGCTGCGCACTGCCGGTCGCTTTGCGGTCATGCTGATGCTGGGCAGCGCGCTGGCGCTCTTCTTCAACATCCCTAAGCCCTACTGGATTCTGATGACGATCATGTTCGTCAGCCAGAACGGCTACAGCGCCACCCGCGTCCGTATCCAGCACCGTGCGCTCGGCACCTTTGCCGGTCTGGTGGTCGCGGCGGCCACACTGCGTCTGGCGGTGCCGGAACCTGTCGTCCTGCTGGTGATGCTGGCGATTACCTTTATCAGCTATCGCTTTACCCGTCAGTTTTATGGCTGGTCGATGATTGGCTTTACGGTCACTGCGGTTTACTCGCTGCAGCTCCTCTCACTGAATGGCGCGCAGTTTCTGCTGCCGCGACTGATGGATACGCTGATGGGCTGTCTGATCGCCTTTGGCGGCATGATCTGGCTCTGGCCGCAGTGGCAGAGTGGCTTACTGCGGCAAAATGCCCATGACGCGCTGGAAACCTATCAGGATGCGCTGCGCCTCCTGCTGGGAGAGGAACAGGCACCCGGCAAGCTGGCTTATCAGCGCGTGCAGGTGAATCAGGCGCACAATGCGCTGTTTAACTCGCTGAATCAGGCGATGCAGGAGCCGGGTTTCAACGCCCAGTATCTGAAAGATATGCGGCTCTGGGTCACGCACAGCCAGTTTATCGTCGAGCACATCAATGCGATGACCATTCTGGCGCGTGAGCACACCATGCTGACCCCCTCGCTGGCGGAACGTTACCTGCAATCCTGTGAGATCGCGCTGCAACGCTGTCAGCAGCGGCTGGAATATGAGGGTGCCAGTTCGCAGGTTAATCTGCTGGATGAGCTGGGGAATATCAGTGAAGGACCGGTAACGGTGGTGGAGCAGCATGTGCGACGCATTCTCGATCATCTCAGCGTCATGCACACCATCTCCTCGCTGGCGTGGAGCCAGCGACCACAACATGGCCGCTGGCTGATCAGACACTTACGGAAGAAATCCGCTAGCCGTTGAGCACTTTGCCGACAGCCGTGGCAAAGCGGCTCATGCCCTCTTCGATGTCAGCAGGCTCGATGATCAGCGACGGGGCAAAACGCATCACGTCGGTGCCGGCGACCAGCACCATCACGCCTTCAGCGGCCGCGGCATTGAGGATATCGCGCGACCGTCCGGCATGCTGCGGTTTCAGCGCCGCGCCAATCAGCAGCCCCTTGCCGCGAATATCGCTGAACAGATCGTACTTCGCATCGATAGCCTGTAAGGCGTTCACAAAGTGCTGACGACGCGCCTCAACGCCTGACAGTACCTCTGGCGTATTGATGATATCGAGTGCGGTTTCGGCAATCGCACAGGCCAGCGGGTTGCCGCCGTAGGTAGTGCCATGCACGCCTGGCGCCATCGTCGAGGCGATCTCATTGGTGGTCAGCATGGCGCTGACCGGGAAACCGCCGCCCAGCGCTTTGGCTGAGGTCAGGATATCGGGCTGAACACCATAGTGCTCATAGGCGAACAGCTTGCCGCTGCGGCCCATACCGCTCTGCACTTCGTCCAGCACCAGCAGCGCCTGATGCTTATCGCACAGCTCACGCAGTCCCTGCATAAAGGCCTGCGTCGCGGGCATCACGCCGCCTTCGCCCTGAATCGGTTCCACCACGATGGCACAGGTGTGATCGTCGATAACCGCTTTTACCGCCTCCAGGTCATTGAACGGCACATGCACGATGTCCGCCGGTTTCGGGCCGAAGCCGTCTGAATATTTTGGCTGACCGCCAACCGTGACGGTAAACAGCGTCCGCCCGTGGAAGGCGTTATGAAAGGCGATGATCTTACTTTTGAAAGGGCTGTGACGTTTGCAGGCGTAGTAACGCGCCAGCTTAAAGGCGGCTTCGTTCGCTTCGGCACCGGAGTTAGCAAAGAAAACGCGCTCCGCAAAGGTGGACTGGATCAGCTTACTGGCCAGGCGCAGGGCCGGTTCGTTGGTGAAAACGTTGCTGGTATGCCACAGCGTTTCGCCCTGGCTTTTCAGCGCCTCCACCAGCGCCGGATGGCAGTGGCCCAGTGCGGTGACGGCGATCCCGCCGGAGAAATCGATATACTCTTTGCCCCGCTGATCCCATACACGACTGCCTTTGCCTTTTACCGGCACAAACTGCGCAGGTGCATAAACAGGCAAAATAACGTTATCGAACGTCTCCCGGGTAACCGCAATTTTTTCCGCCGCCATTGATGACCCCATTTGAATGATAGTTGTGCAACATTGAAATAATAATCACAAAATATGCATAAAAAATCACTCAAAGGCAACTTATTGCGTCAGGAAATTGCGCAGCAGCTGATGCCCCTGCTCGCTGAGAATGCTCTCGGGATGAAACTGCACGCCTTCCAGCGCCAGCGTTTTATGGCGGAAACCCATGATCTCGTCGGGCTCACCGTCGCGCAGACTCCAGGCGGTGACCTCGAACGTATCGGGCAGCGTCTCGCGCTGCACGATCAGCGAATGGTAACGGGTGACAGTCAGAGGATTGTTGAGATTGCGGAACACGCCTTTGCCGGTGTGCTGAATGGCGGAGGTTTTGCCGTGCATCACCTGACGGGCGCGGACCACCTGCGCACCATACGCCTGCGCGATAGCCTGATGACCCAGACAAACGCCCAGCACCGGCAGCTGCCCGGCAAAGTGGCGGATGGCCGCCAGTGAGATCCCCGACTCCGAAGGCGTACAGGGACCGGGAGAGATCACCAGATGGGTCAGCGGTAAGGCAGCCATCTGCTCCAGCGTGATGGCGTCATTGCGCACCACCTTAACCTGCGCATCCAGTTCGCAGAAATATTGATAAAGATTCCAGGTAAAGGAGTCGTAGTTGTCGATAAGCAGCAGCATGACTGATCCAGAATGATAAACCGCGCCGCTATTCTACGTGGTTAAGCCGCCTCACTCACCACTTTCGCAAAAACCGCCTCCAGCGGAGCCAGATCGCCCGCCACACCTGCCTGATTAGCCGCTTTCCAGCTCTCCGCATCGGTCTCTTCCCACGTCAGCAGATACCCGGCATGCAGCGCCAGCTGTTCGAAGAAGATGCGCTGGGCCCGCCCGTTGCCATGGCGGAACGGATGCAGCATGTTAATTTCACAATAGTAGTGGGCGATACGCGGGATAAAGGCGTCACGCGGGAGGTCAGCCAGCCCCTTCTCCTCTTCCAGCGCGGCCATCAGGGCGTTGCCCTCTTTTTCGATATATTCGAAATGACAGAACGGCGTCTCATCGCGCCAGATATCGATGGTGCGCAGTTCACCGGCCCAGCTGTAGAGATCCTGGAACAGGGTGCGGTGAATCTGACGCAGCCAGGGCAAACCGGGGTTGCGGGGCCCCAGTTCCAGCGTGGCGAGACGCGCCGCACTGAAGCTCAGCTCCGCCTTACGCAACTGGGCGGCATCGTGAATTTCGGCCAGATTTTTCAGCACATTGTCGTGCTGCCACAGGTAAGGGTCCTGGCTGACGGCGCTGTTAGAGTCCATATTGCCTCCTCAGTGACGCCAGACGCGTTTCCGCATCGTCACTCTTCACGCTGATCTCATTCGGTGTGAAGCCCTCCAGCCGACAGCTGGCCTGATAGCTGGCGCTGCGCCGCTGTTGCCACAGTGTGACCTTCTGTTTTTCGGTGAGTTTGTTCGCCATGCCGCCTCCTGCTCAGGTTTTTGCCCTAAGTATAAGAGCAAATTCTGGCTTTGCCGGAGGCGGCGGGCGATCGCCATCCGCAGATGGCGACAAAAGGCGTTAAGGCAGGACTTTCGCGGAGAGGATAACGACCGGTTTAGACGGGACATTCTGGTAAGGGCCAACATCTTTGGTCGGCACCTGAGAAATTTTTTCAACCACATCCTGGCCTTTCACAATCTTACCGAAAACGGCGTAGCCAAAATCGCGCTGTCCATGGTCAAGGAAGGCGTTATCCGCCACGTTGAGGAAGAACTGGCTGGTCGCGCTGTCTTTATCCGCAGTACGCGCCATCGAGATGGTGCCACGCAGGTTGCGCAGGCCATTATCGGCTTCATTTTTGATCGGCGCGTTGGTCTGCTTCTGCTGCATATCGGTGGTGAAACCGCCGCCCTGCACCATAAAGCCCGGGATCACGCGGTGAAAAATGGTGTTGTTGTAAAAACCGCTGTTAACGTAATCAACGAAGTTTTTTACGGTAACCGGCGCTTTCTGGTTATTCAGTTCGAGTTCGATATTACCGGCGGAGGTGGTAAGCAGAACGTGCGTGTCGCCTTTTGCGGCCAGCGCCTGGGCGGAAACAGATGAGAGCGCTAACAGGGTAATGGCCGCTGTTAAAGTACGTTTGAACATGAAAGGTTCCTTACCCTGGAGAGTGGGGATCGAAAAAAGTGATTAAGTGTAAAGAGCATGGAATACAAGAGCCAGCGTTTTACCTATATTTACGCTGCCTGCGCAAAAGCGAGACGCAAACGTTAACCCTCAGCAATTACGTGATTAAAATCACACAACACATGAAATTTGGATCTGTAGTTTCACTGCTTGTTTATTAAGATCACAGTTCCGTTTACACTTTCTGACACTTTTTGGCACCCGGTCCCTAACAGGTTCAGAACATGACAAACCGAAATCGTATTGGCCTTACCTGGATAAGCTTTTTCTCCTATGCGCTGACGGGCGCACTGGTAATCGTTACCGGCATGGTAATGGGCGATATCGCAAAAGATTTCCAGATCCCTGTCTCCAGCATGAGTAACACCTTCACCTTCCTCAACAGCGGCATCCTGGCTGCGGTCTTCCTGAATGCCTGGCTGATGGTGATTGTGCCCCTGAAGCGCCAGCTGATTTTCGGCTTCGTTCTGATGGTCCTGGCGATCGTCGGATTGATGACCAGCCGCGATCTGACCATCTTCTCGCTCTGTATGTTTGTGCTGGGCGTGGTCAGCGGCATTACCATGTCGATCGGCACCTTCCTGATCACCCATCTGTATGAGGGTCGTCAGCGTGGTTCCCGCCTGCTCTTCACGGACTCCTTCTTCAGCATGGCGGGCACGCTGTTTCCGGTCCTGGCCGGGATCCTGCTGGCGCGTCAGCTGCCGTGGTACTGGGTCTACGTCTGCATCGGCTTCATCTACGTCGCGATCTTCATCATGACGCTGTGTGTGGAGTTCCCGGTGCTGCGCAAGCCTGAAAACAGCCCGACGGTGGAAAAAGAGAAATGGGGTCTGGGCGTGCTGCTGCTGGCAGTGGCGGCTCTCTGCTACATTCTCGGCCAGCTGGGCTTCATCTCCTGGGTGCCGGAATATGCCACCAAAGTCATGGGCATGAACATCAATGATGCCGGACAGCTGGTGGGCAGCTTCTGGACAGCCTATATGGTCGGCATGTGGGTCTTCAGCTTCCTGCTGCGCTTCTTCGACCTGCAGCGCATTCTGATGGTGCTGGCGGGTCTGGCCACGGTGCTGATGTACTGGTTCGTCAGCAGCAACGATGCCGGCATGCTGAAATGGATCATCATGATTCTTGGCTTCAGCTCCAGTGCGATCTACACCACCATCATCACGCTGGGTTCGCTGCAGACCAAAGTCGCCTCACCGAAGCTGGTGAACTTTATCCTGACCTGTGGCACCGTCGGCACCATGCTGACCTTTGTGGTGACGGCGCCTATCGTTGAGAAAAGCGGAGTGCATACCGCACTGGTGACCGCCAACGCGCTTTACGCGGTGGTGTTTGTCATGTGTGCGCTGCTCGGCTTTGTCAGCCGTCATCGTACGCACGGTCACATCACGCATTAATGCTTCAGGGCGGCGATTCATCGCCGCCCTGCTCGTTAACGCCGGAAATCTATGCGCTCCCGCTCCCGCCAGTAAATTTCACTTTCCGCCGGTTTTGTTTCGGCCACGACGGTGCCACGCCGCACCGAGTAGCGCACCGGAACCTGCCTTCTCACCGCATCAAAGCCACTCTCAGCCGGCAGAATGATCAGGCTCGCCTCGTTGCCGCTCTGAATGCCATAGCCTGCAAGCTGCATCGTCTTCGCGCTGTTATGCGTAATCAGATCCAGCCCCGCATCAATCTGCTCGTAGCCCATCAGCTGACAGACATGTAAGCCCATGTGCAGCACCTGCAGCATGCTGGCAGTTCCGAGCGGATACCAGGGATCAAACACGTCGTCGTGACCGAAGCAGACGTTGATCTCCGCCTCCAGCATCTCTTTCACCCGCGTAATGCCGCGCCGCTTAGGATAGGTGTCGAAACGCCCCTGCAGATGAATATTGACCAGCGGGTTCGCGACAAAGTTAATGCCCGACAGCTTCAGCAGGCGGAACAGCCGCGAAGTGTAGGCACCGTTATAGGAGTGCATGGCGGTGGTGTGGCTGGCGGTCACGCGTGCGCCGTTGCCGTCGCGGTGGGCCAGCGCCGCCACGGTTTCCACAAAGCGCGACTGCTCATCATCGATCTCATCGCAGTGAACATCGATCAGCCGGTCGTAGCGGTTCGCCAGCGCAAAGGTCTTATGCAGCGACTCCACGCCATATTCGCGGGTAAATTCATAGTGCGGAATCGCCCCGACCACATCAGCACCCAGCCGCAGCGCCTCCTCCAGCAGCGCCTCCCCGTTGGGATAGGAGAGGATCCCCTCCTGCGGAAAGGCGACGATCTGCAGGGTTATCCAGGGGGCCACCTCCGCCTTCAGCTCCAGCATCGCTTTGAGCGCCGTCAGGGAGGGATCGGAGACGTCAACGTGGGTGCGAACAAACTGGATGCCGTTGGCGATTTGCCACTTCAGCGTCTGCATCGCCCGCTGTTTAACATCCTCGTGACTGAGCATCGCCTTGCGTTCCGCCCAGCGCTCTATGCCTTCAAACAGGGTGCCGGACTGATTCCACGCGGGCTGACCCGCGGTCTGGGTGGTATCCAGATGAATGTGTGGCTCAATAAAGGGCGCACAGGCCAGACCGCCCTCGCCGTCCAGTGACTGATCGGCCGGTGTCGCCTGCTGGGGCTGGGCCGAGAGGCGGACAATCCTGCCGTCGGCAATTTCGATCTGCCACAGACCTTCCCGCCAGGGTAAACGCACGTTGTTAATCCACTTGGGTGACCGCATTGCCAGCTCCTTATCCGGGTTTTGGTTAAAACTAGCACGAATCGTCGTCCCGGCCGCAATACCGGATTATCAGCGGGTTAGCTCTTCCGGATAAAATCAATTCAAATCAACCACCTAACTCTAAATAGGTATATGGCCGGGTGGTTGATGTACATCAATAAGCGCCAGAAAGGGCGCGCTATTGTAGCCGCAGAAATCGCAAATCTGAGGCAAAAATGAGCAAGCACAATGTCGTCGTTATCGGTAACGGCATGGTCGGCCACCGCTTCATAGAAGAGTTAATGGAGAAAGCGGAACCTGACCGGTTTTCGCTGACCGTCTTTTGTGAAGAACCGCGCGTCGCCTACGATCGTGTCCACCTCTCGGCTTACTTCTCCCACCACACCGCAGAAGAACTCTCGCTGGTGCGTAAAGGGTATTACGAGAAACATCAGGTCACGCTGCTGCTGGGCGAGCGCGCCATCGCCCTTAACCGTGATGAGAAACTGATCCACTCCAGCACCGGTCGCACGGTCCGCTACGACACGCTGATTTTTGCCACCGGCTCTTATCCCTGGGTCCCGCCGATTAAGGGAGCGGACGGCAGCGACTGCTTTGTCTACCGCACCCTTGAGGATCTTGATGCGATTGAGGCCTGCTCACGCCGCAGCTCACGTGGCGCGGTGATTGGCGGGGGTCTGCTGGGCCTGGAAGCGGCGGGTGCCCTGAAAAATCTGGGCATAGAAACCCACGTTATAGAATTTGCCCCCGTGCTGATGGCAGAACAGCTGGATCAGCAAGGCGGAGAGCAGCTCCGTCGCAGGATCGAAGAGATGGGTGTACGGGTCCACACCGGCAAAAATACCCAACAGATTGTGCATCATGCACAGGGCGGCAAAACGCTGCAGTTTGCCGATGGCAGCACGCTGGCGGTCGATTTTATCGTCTTCTCCACCGGTATCCGTCCGCAGGACGCGCTGGCGAAGCAGTGTGGCTTGACGCTGGGGCCGCGCGGCGGCATCGCGATTGATGACCAGTGTCGCACCAGCGACCCCGCTATCTACGCGATAGGTGAATGTGCCGCCTGGCAGAATCGGGCCTATGGCCTGGTGGCACCGGGGTACAAAATGGCCCAGGTTGCCAGCGACCATCTGCTGGGCCGCGACAATGCCTTTACCGGCGCGGACATGAGCGCGAAACTCAAGCTGCTCGGGGTCGATGTCGGCGGGATTGGTGATACGCGCGGCATCACGCCGGGTGCCCGCAGCGTGGTCTGGCTGGACGAAGGCAAATCGATCTATAAACGCCTGATTCTCAGTGAGGATCAGAAAACCCTGCTGGGGGCCGTGCTGGTGGGCGACACCCGCGACTTTGGCAACCTGCTGCAGCTGGTGCTGAACGCGATTCCGCTGCCAGACCAGCCGGAAGCGCTGATTCTGCCCACAGGCAGCGGTGAAAAACCGGCTATCGGCGTCGACTCTCTGCCGGAGAGCGCGCAAATCTGCTCCTGCTTCGACGTCACTAAAGGCGATATTGTGCAGGCGGTACAGGCGGGCTGCCACACCGTGGCTGCACTGAAAACCACCACCCGTGCAGGCACCGGCTGCGGCGGTTGTATTCCGCTGCTCACACAGGTGCTCAACAGTGAGCTCAGCCGCCAGGGGATTGCGGTCAGCGACCATCTTTGCGCCCATTTTGCGTATTCCCGTCAGGCGCTGTATCACCTGATTCAGGTGGAAGAGATCAAAACTTTTGATGAACTGCTGGCCCGCTATGGCCAGGGCTACGGCTGTGAAGTCTGCAAGCCCACGGTGGGTTCGCTGCTCGCCTCCTGCTGGAATGAGTATGTGCTCAAACCCCAGCACGCGCCGCTGCAGGACAGTAATGACCTCTGCCTGGGCAATATTCAGAAGGATGGCACCTACTCCGTGATCCCGCGCTCCCCCGGTGGGGAAATCACGCCGCAGGGACTGAAAGCGATAGGTGAGATCGCCGGGCGCTACCAGCTCTACACCAAAATCACCGGCTCACAGCGCATCGGCCTTTTCGGGGCGCAGAAAGACGATCTGCCCGCCATCTGGTCACAGCTGATCGACGCCGGCTTCGAAACCGGCCAGGCCTACGCTAAGGCACTGCGAATGGCGAAAACCTGCGTCGGCAGCGCCTGGTGCCGCTATGGAGTCGGCGACAGTCTCGCTCTGGGCGTGATGCTGGAGAACCGCTACAAAGGCATCCGCACCCCGCATAAGATGAAATTTGGCGTCTCCGGCTGCACCCGAGAGTGCGCGGAAGCCCAGGGGAAAGATGTCGGCATCATCGCCACCGAAAAAGGCTGGAACCTTTACGTCTGCGGCAACGGCGGCATGAAGCCGCGGCATGGCGACCTGCTGGCCGCCGATCTGGATCAGGAGACCCTGATCGCCGCGCTTGACCGCTTCATGATGTTCTATATCCGTACTGCCGATCGTCTGCAGCGCACCTCGCTGTGGCTGGAGAGCATGGAGGGCGGTATCGACTATCTGCGTTCGGTGATCATGGATGACCGGCTCGGTCTCAACAGCCAGCTGGAGCAGCAGCTGGCTGCGCTGCGCGCCACTGTCCGCTGTGAATGGAAAGTCACGCTGGAAGAGGAACCGTCCCTGTCGCGCTTCGCCCACTTTATCAACTCGCCGCAGCGCGACCCTGGCATACAGCGGGTGGCCGAACGCGACCAGCACCGTCCGGCCCGCGCCGATGAGCGTATTGCCATCACCCTGACAGAGGAGACGAAATCATGAGCCAGTGGCATCCGGTGTGCGCGCTGACGCAGATCCTGCCCGCCACGGGCGTCTGTGCGCTGGTCAGCGGCGAGCAGATCGCCATCTTCCGTCCACGCGATGATGAACAGCTCTATGCCATCAGCAATATCGACCCGTTCGCCGGGGCCAGTGTGCTGTCGCGCGGCATCATCGCGGAACATCAGGATGCGCTCTGGGTGGCCAGCCCGCTGAAAAAGCAGCGTTTTCGTCTCAGCGATGGTGTCTGTATGGAGGATGCCTCGCGCAACGTGGCCGCCTGGCCGGTGCGGGTCAATGCCGGACAGGTCGAAGTCTGCCTGTAACTCTCTTCACAGCCCGCTCCGGCGGGCTTTTTTAAGGATCGCTGATGGACTACTTCCCCCTCTTCTGCCGCCTGCAGGGCCGGCGCTGTCTGCTGGTGGGTGCGGGTGATGTGGCGGAGCGCAAAGCCCGCCTGCTGCTGGAAGCCGGTGCCGAACTCCGGGTGGGTGCCCCTGATTTTTCGCCCGCCTTCCGGGCGTGGGCACAGAAGCGTGCGGTTACGCTGCTGCCGGGACATTTCGATCCGCACTGGCTAAACGGCTGCTGGCTGGTGGTGGCCGCCACCAGCGACAACGCGGTCAATCAGCAGGTGGCGGAAGCGGCGGAAAGGCAGCAGATCTTCTGTAACCTGGTGGATGCACCGCAGCAGGCCAGCGCGATTGTGCCATCGATCATCGATCGTTCCCCGCTGATGGTGGCGGTGTCGTCCGGCGGACGGGCGCCGGTGCTGGCGCGCCTGCTGCGGGAGAAGCTGGAGGCGAGGCTGCCGCAACATCTCGGCCAGCTGGCGCAGCTGGCCGGTCACCTGCGCGCGCGGGTGAAAAAGCAGTATGGCGCGCCAGGTGCCCGCCGCCGCTTCTGGGAGCGCTTCTTTCACAGCGAGCGACTGGCGCAATCGCTGGCGAACGGCGACAGGCCGCGTGCAGAGCAGATCGCTGACGCGCTTTTTGACGCCGATCCGGCCCGCCAGGGGGAGGTGGCGCTGGTCGGTGCCGGGCCAGGCGATGCCGGACTACTGACCCTGAAAGGCTTACAGCTTATTCAGCAGGCGGACGTCATCGTCTATGACCGCCTGGTCTCCGATGCGGTCCTGGATCTGGTGCGCCGCGATGCCGAGCGTATCTTCGTGGGTAAACGCGCCGGACATCACTGCGTGCCGCAGGCGTCGATTAATCAGCTGCTCTGCGAACAGGCGCAGCGCGGAAAGCGGGTGGTACGGCTGAAAGGGGGCGATCCCTTTATCTTTGGACGGGGCGGCGAAGAGCTGGAGGCGCTGGCACAGCAGCAGATCCCTTTCAGCGTGGTGCCAGGGATCACCGCCGCGTCAGGCTGCGCGGCCTACAGCGGCATTCCCCTGACCCACCGCAATCATGCGCAGAGCGTCAGGCTGGTTACCGGCCATCTGCAGAAAACGGGCACCCTCGCCTGGCAGACGCTGGCGGCGGAACAGCAGACGCTGGTCTTTTACATGGGGCTGACGCAGGCCGCAGAGATAGCGCAGCAGCTGATCCGACACGGGATGCGCAGCGACATGCCGGTGGCGCTGGTGGAGAACGGCACCACACCGCGTCAGCGGGTGGTGACCGGCACGCTGAGCGAACTGGAGAGTCTGGCCGGACAGGTGAGCAGTCCGGGTCTGGTCATCATAGGCAGCGTGGTCAGTCTGCGCGAGACGCTGCGCTGGTTCTGAATCGACAAATAAAAACGGCGGACATCATGTCCGCCGTTTCATTGACTGCTCAGCCGTTACGGCATCGCAACGAAGCCCACCGCCTCATACACCTTTTTCAGGGTTTCCTGCGCCTGTGCGCGTGCTTTCGCCGCGCCATCACGCATCACCTGCTCCAGCAGTGCTTCGTCGTTGCGGAAGGTGTGATAACGCTCCTGCAGCTCAGAGAGCATGCCCGACACCGCATCCGCCACCGCGCCTTTCAGATGGCCATACATCTTGCCCTCAAACGCCTGCTCAAGCTCGGCGATACTCTGACCGGTCACGCCCGACAGAATATCCAGCAGGTTAGAGACGCCCGCCTTCTCTTTCACGTCGTAGCGCACCACAGGTGGCTCTTCAGAGTCGGTGACGGCGCGTTTAATCTTCTTCACCACCGCTTTCGGATCTTCCAGCAGGCCGATCACGTTGTTGCGGTTGTCGTCAGACTTGGACATCTTTTTCGTCGGTTCCAGCAGCGACATCACGCGCGCGCCAGACTTCGGAATGAACGGCTCCGGCACCTTGAAGATGTCGCCATACAGCGCATTGAAACGATGCGCGATATCACGGCTCAGCTCCAGATGCTGTTTCTGATCTTCACCGACCGGCACCTGATGGGTCTGATAGAGCAGAATGTCCGCCGCCATCAGCACCGGATAGTCGAACAGACCGGCATTGATGTTCTCTTCGTAGCGTGCGGATTTATCCTTGAACTGCGTCATGCGGCTCAGCTCACCGAAATAGGCGTAGCAGTTCAGGATCCAGCTCAGCTGCGTATGCTCCGGCACATGGGACTGAACAAAGATGGTGCTTTTTTGCGGGTCGATGCCGCAGGCAAGATAGAGCGCCAGCGTGTCCAGCGTCGCTTTACGCAGTGCGGCAGGGTCCTGACGCACGGTGATAGCATGCAGATCAACGATGCAGTAAATGCAGTGGTAATCATCCTGCATCTGCACCCACTGACGCAGCGCACCCATATAGTTGCCGATGGTCAGTTCGCCGGACGGCTGTGCGCCGCTGAAAACGATGGGTTTCATACTTAAGTCCTGATATTTACAGCCCCAGAGCGGGCAAAAGTTCGTCGAAAGAGTCGAGAGTTAAATCGGGCTGGCTGGTGGCAATCGGCTCGCCATAGTTATAGCCATAGGTCATGGCCACATTGGGCACGCCTGCCGCCTGCGCCGCCTGGATATCATTGCGGGAGTCGCCGACAAACAGCAGCTGATCCTGCAGCACCCCAAAGGTGCCAAGCACCATAAAAATGGCGGCCGGATGCGGTTTTTTAACCGGCACATCATCGCCACCAATAATCAGCGAAAACGCATCGGCAATCCCCAGCGATTCCAGCAGCGGCGCCACAAACGGCGTCGGCTTGTTGGTGACAATCGCCATCGGCAGTCCGGTCGTTTTAAGGGCTGCCAGCGTCTGCTTCACGTGCGGAAACAGCGTACTGCCCGCCTCCACGGTATCGGCGTAGTGCCGGTCAAACAGCGCCCGCGCATCGCGCTGCTCTTCCGGCTGCGGTTCGCGGCCCAGCGCAAAGGTCAGCGCGCGCGCCATCATGATATCGGCACCGTTGCCAATCCACGTGGAGACCCGCGCCAGGCCCGCCTGCGGCAGACGCAGGTCGTTCAGCGTGCGGTCGATAGCCTCGGCAAGGCCGGGTGCGCTATCCACCAGGGTGCCATCCAGATCAAACGCCAGCGCACGAATATCAGTGAAATGAGCCATTGGCCTTCTCCAGTTCGTTGCGCATGTCGTCGATGACTTTTTTATAGTCGGGATGACCGAAGATGGCGGAACCGGCAACAAACATGTCGGCACCGGCGGCGGCAATCTGGCCAATGTTGTCGATCTTCACACCGCCATCCACTTCCAGACGGATGTTGTAGCCGCTCTGATCGATACGCCGGCGCGCTTCACGCAGTTTATCCAGGGTGCCCGGGATAAATGACTGACCGCCAAAGCCCGGGTTTACAGACATCAGCAGAATGATATCCAGCTTATCCATGACGTAATCGAGGTAGCTCAGCGGGGTCGCCGGATTAAAGACCAGACCGGCTTTGCAGCCATGCTCTTTAATCAGCTGCAGGGTGCGGTCAACGTGTTCGCTGGCTTCGGGATGAAAGGTGATATAGGTGGCACCCGCTTTGGCGAATTCCGGGATCAGCGCATCGACGGGTTTCACCATCAGATGCACATCGATAGGGGCGGTGATGCCATAGTCACGCAGGGCTTTCAGCACCATCGGACCCATGGTCAGGTTTGGCACGTAGTGGTTGTCCATCACGTCGAAGTGAACCACGTCACCTCCGGCCGCCAGCGCTTTGGCTGTATCTTCGCCCAGGCGGGCAAAGTCCGCCGACAGGATTGAAGGGGCCAGCAAATATTGTTTCATCCGATTCTCCCACTGTTGTGCGCCAGCACTCAGGCTGGCGTAATGCGTTGGTCGCGGACGAAACAGACTAGCGATAAAGTGCCAGCAGTTCGTCGACCTTGGTGCGACCGGTTATGCTCCGGCTGATAGAACGCCGGGCTTTGACCACATGTAACACTGCATCCTGATACCACAGACGCGTCAGTGCAGTGTCGTGGTTAGAAATCAGTACCGGAATCCGGTGTTCCGACGCGGCCAGCTGTGCCGCCAGCATCGCCAGATTCTCCTGCTCACGCAGGCTGAAGCTGTTAGTGTGATAAGCCGTAAAGTTGGCCGTTGCCGACAGCGGCGCATAAGGGGGGTCACAATAGACCACCGAGCCTTTGCCGGCACTGGTCAGGGTAACATCGTACGATTCACAGACAAACGTCGCTTTTTGCGCTCGCTCGGCAAACCATAACAGTTCAGCTTCCGGAAAGTAGGGTTTGCGATAGCGGCCAAACGGCACGTTGAACTCACCACGCAGGTTATAACGGCAGAGGCCGTTATAACAGTGGCGGTTCAGATAGAGGAACAGCAGCGCGCGCTGGTAGGCATCCGTGCTGAGGTTAAATTCGGTGCGACGCTGGTAGTAACAGGCTTCGGTGTTCCCTTCCGGCGTGAACAGCAGTTGCGCGTCACGAATGAAATCCGCGGTGCGCAGTTTGACGATGTTATAGAGATTAATCAGGTCGCTGTTGATGTCAGCGAGATGATAGCGATCAAATTCGGTGTTCAGAAACACCGAACCCGCGCCAACAAATGGCTCGACCAGGCAGTCACCTTGCGGCAGATGGCGATGGATCTCTTCGACTAGGGGAAATTTTCCCCCTGCCCATTTCAGGAAAGCGCGATTTTTTTTCATGCTGTCGTGGTAATTACATCTTATTGTGAGGCTGTGGCTGGACCGACAGCAGATCTGCGCTTAAAACGGGGCCAGAGACTGGCCCCCTGTCCGCTATTGACTGGCTTCTTTCTTCACCTGGCTGACCGGTTTTACCCACGGGTTTTTCGCGCGTACGTCTGCAGGCAACGAGGCGACAGCGCGTTTGGCATCAGCCGGTGTGGCATAGGAGCCGCTCACCAGCACATACCACGCCTGACCATTACGGGTGGTTTTGTAGACGTGATAGCCGCTCAGATTCTGCTGCTTCGCCCAGGCATTCAGGCTTTCTGCTTTAGACGCGCCGCTCAGCTGCAGGGTGTAGCTGCCGCCTGGCAGTGATTTGCTGGCCGTGCTGCTGCCTGCTGCCGATGTAGCGGGCGCAGAACTGACGGGTGACCGTGCTGGCGTCGTGTGTGTTTTGCTGTCGCGGGTTGCCGGCTTCGCAGCCGCTTTGTGCGCGGTGTCGTGCGCCGGACGGGAGGCCGCGTTTGAGCGGGCTGGCGTCTGACGCGTCACCGGTGCGGTAACGGGATTTGCCGCCGTTCCGGCATTGCCGCTGACGGTGGCAGGCGCGGTCGGCAGTGAGCTGCCGCCCTGCGAGCCCATTGCCGCACTGTCGACCTGCTGCTGCTGATTGCTCAGCGCACTGTTCAGATCGCCTGGCAAGGTGACGCGCTGCTGATTCGCTGGGGCGTCAACCGGTGCAGCCTGGGTCGGCGTAGAGGCAACAGGCGGCATTGAGACGTCACGCGCCTGGCCGGATGCCGCCTCACCGCTGGCCGCCGCGTTATTGTCGGTGGTGGCCGGCGTGTTCTGAGCGCCAGACATGGAAGAGGAGCCGGTCAGGTCGATATTCTTCTCACTGCCGGTGCTGCCACCCGCAGCAGGCGTAGTGCCCGCTGACGCGGGTTTTTTCTCATCAGGGCCGTTCAGCGCGGAACCAATCCCCAGAACCAGTAACAGCAGAACCAGAATCCCGACGCCCATCATGATGCGCTGGCGCGAAACCGGTATTCTGGCTGCGGTAGACGACTTACGAGGGCGCGAGGGACGGCGGTCGCTGGCGTCAGGTTTTAACTCATCTTCCGGTTTAAACTCATCCATTTTGCCTCCTCCGTAAAGCGGCATTCCGCACTGCGCACCCTGCGCGCCGCGTCACCACTCAACTGCTTATTCTCAGGGTTGCTGACAATCGTTAATTGCAGCCAGCACCATATCATGTGCCACGCCGCCACGCACTTCAGAGCGGCCGATCGACAACGGCAGAACCAGCCGCAGTTCGCCCGCCAGAACTTTTTTATCGCGCATCATGTGCGGCAGGTACATCTCTGCACGCATCGCCTGTGGGCCATGCACCGGTAAACCGGCACGCTGCAACAGGGCAATGAGGCGTTCCGTCTCGTGCGGCTGGAACTGCCCCAGCCGTTCCGCCGTGCGGGCCGCCATCACCATACCTGCGGCAATCGCTTCACCGTGCAGCCAGTTGCCGTAGCCCATATGCGCTTCAATCGCATGGCCAAAAGTGTGCCCCAGATTGAGCAGCGCCCGCTGACCGTTTTCACGCTCGTCAGCCGCCACCACCTCTGCTTTCAGCTCACAGCAGCGACGAATGCAGTAGGCCAGCGCCTGTTCATCCAGCGCCAGCAACGCATCAATATTCTGCTCCAGCCACTGGAAAAAGGCGCCGTCGAGGATAACGCCATACTTGATCACTTCTGCCAGACCAGAGGCCAGCTCACGCGCCGGCAGCGTCTGCAGACAGGCGGTATCGATCACCACCGAGGCAGGCTGATAAAAGGCGCCGATCATGTTTTTGCCCAGCGGATGGTTCACAGCGGTTTTGCCACCCACCGACGAGTCGACCTGCGACAGTAAGGTGGTCGGAACCTGAATAAAGCGCACGCCACGCTGATAGCTGGCCGCAGCAAAACCGGCCAGATCGCCAATGACGCCGCCGCCTAAGGCAACCAGCGTCGTATCACGACCGTGCGGCTTCTGCAGCAGTGCGGTAAAAACCTGATCCATCACCGCCAGCGTCTTATATTGTTCGCCATCGGGTAAGATCACCTGATCAACTTTTACGCCTGCCGCCGTCAGCTGCGCCGTTATCCTGTCAAGATAGAGCGGTGCCAGCGTCTGGTTGGTCACCACCATGGCGTTTTCGCCCGCGGTCAGCGGCCAAAAAGAAGCCGGATCGTTAAACAGTCCGGCGGCGATAGTGATGGGGTAACTGCGTTCCCCCAGTGAGACGGTGATCTTCTCCATGATGCTCAATACCTGTCAGAGAGCCTTCGAACGTTGGATCAACTTTTTTCCAACATGTGGATAATCTGATTCGCCACGACTTTCGCACTTTGGTCGTCTGTACGAATGGTCACATCGGCGATCTCTTCGTAGAGCGGGTTACGTTCGCCAGCCAGCGCTTCAAGCACCTCACGCGGCGGGGAGTCCACCTGCAGCAACGGACGTTTTTTATCGCGCTGAGTGCGCGCCAGTTGCTTCTCGATCGTGGTTTCAAGATAAACCACAACACCACGGGCGGAGAGACGATTACGCGTTTCCCGGGATTTGACGGAACCACCCCCTGTCGCCAGGACGATGCCTTGCTTCTCGGTCAGTTCGTTAATGATTTTTTCTTCGCGATCGCGAAAGCCAGCTTCGCCTTCGACATCAAAAACCCAGCCCACATCCGCTCCGGTGCGTCGCTCAATTTCCTGATCGGAATCGAAGAACTCCATGTTGAGTTGCTGAGCCAACTGACGGCCAATAGTGCTTTTGCCGGCACCCATCGGCCCAACCAGAAAGATATTGCGTTTCTCTGCCATTTTGTCGGTATTACTAAGAATTCGTTAATGATACCCCGCGTTCAGCTTTTGCTGGCGGGACAGGAACTGAGACCTCATGAGCGTTAGCAAGAGTCAGATGAAAAATTATCTCAACACTCAAGGCTGTTTGGCAACCGATTATATTGCCTTCAGCACATCCATTTCTGAATTGGCCTGTGTTCGCGAAACTGTAACGCGCCAGCGCTGCGTCTTTTACCACGCTGCTTACAGAGGAGTTGTCTGATCTGTTAACCGGGATTTATCCGGTTCAGACGGTTACACCGTATTGAAAATCGCTAAACCTTGTAAGCTAATTCCTCTTCTGCGTCAACGCAGATGACCCCGAGGGCCTCATTTTCCGTTTTATCCCGTCGTAAGCGCTGCTTCCCTGACCAATCGCGGCGTAATAAAGATAACCAGCTCTCTTTTTTTGCGCTGCGCCGATTGCTGGCGAAACAGTCCGCCAATCAGCGGCACCTTTCCCAGCAGCGGCACCCTGTTCTCTCCCCGGTTTCGCTGCTGCTGAAAGATGCCGCCTAAGGCCAGCGTTTGTCCGTCGCTGACCGTGACCTGGGTCTCTATTTCCTGTTTATCGATGGATAAGATGTCGCTGTCACCGGTCCGGATGCTGCGCCCCGGCATATTCTGACTGATATGGATCTTCAGCCGGATACGGCCGTTTCCGGCGATAGTGGGCGTCACCTCCATGCCCAGCACCGCTTCTTTAAACTCAATCGAGGTGGCGCCGCTGTTGCCTGCCGACACTTCATAGGGAATTTCAGTGCCCTGCTTAATCGAGGCGGTCTGCTGGTGTGAGGTGAAAAGGCGCGGACTGGCGATGATCTCAATCTGGTTCTCCTGCTCCAGAGCGCTCAGCTCCAGATCCAGCAGGGCGCCGCCGATACGCGCCAGCGCCATCCCCGCGCTGATACCGGGTGAACTTACCGCCAGCGGAACAGCGAGCCGGGGATGATGCAGGCTCTCTGTCACCGCTGCATCTCCCGCCAGCATGCCCCACTGCACCCCCAGCTCCTGCAGATGCTCCTCACTGATGGTGACGATATGGGCAGAGAGTTCAATCTGCTCCAGTGGCCGATCCAGCCCCTGAATCCAGCGCGCCGTCTCTTTCAGTGCCGCGGCGGTATCGCGCAGAAGCAGCGCGTTGGTGCGTTTATCCACCGTCACGCTGCCACGCGGCGTCATCAGTGACTGGCGTTCACTCAGCAGGCTGGCATGAACGTCGCTGGCGCTGGCATAACGGAGTGTGACCGTGCGCTGTTGCAAAGGCGTCTGCTGTAACTGCGCCTGCCGCTCCGCCTCCCGGGCCGCGTCCTGCGCCTGCTGCCAGCGCAGCGGATAGACCAGCAGAACATTATCCTGCTCAATGATCGTCAGTTTTGCTATCCGCGCCACCAGCGCCAGCGCCTGACGCCACGGCAGGTTATCCAGCCGCAGCGATAGCGTCCCCTCAACCTCAGGCGCGATCAGCAGATTGACCTGCTGATAGTCAGCCAGCGCCTGCAGAATCTGCTCTACCGGTGCGTGGTCAAAAGCGAGGCTGAGCGGCGCCTCGTCAGCGGCGTAAGCCGGCTGCAGGCTGCTGATGAGGAGCAGGATCGCTATCCTTAACATGCGCATATCCTTTTAAATAAAATGTGGTTCGCTGAGCGTGACAGCTCGCTGGCACGGCAAGCGTGAGGCTGCGGGAGGTGATCGCCACCAGTTGCCAGGGCGTCAGCGGAAAAGGCGTGTCGCTACCCACCGTGACGCGCTCTCCCTGCGGGGTAAGCAGCCAGGCCTGATAGCGGGTTTCCCGCCCGGCAATCCCCTGCAGACGCCAGCCGGTGAGCGGGGCTACCGCCGCCTGACACAGGGAACCGGCAACAGGCCGGAAGGGATCGCGTGCCAGCACATCACCCCAGCACAACAGCAGAATCAGCAGGCTATGGCGCATCGGCTGGCTCCAGCCAGAGTTGCGCCTCCAGGTCGTGCGGCTGCGCCAGCAGCAGGAAATGCACAGGCAATGGCGAAGAGGCCTGGGCAAATTCAGCAAAGAGTGTCCGGAACGCCTGCCAGGGCAGATGCAGCGTCAGCAGGCGGGCGGGGCCATCCGGCTGCCACGCCTCCAGCTGGTGAGGGCGGCGCGCCAGAATATCGTCGATAGCCCCCTCTGATGCGGCTGCGCGAGTCAGAGCGAGCTGCATCGCTTCCCGCTGCGCCTGCAGCTGCGCGATGGCGGGATGCTGACGCCACTGCTGCTGGCGCTGCTGCAGAGTACGGGTTAACTGTGACAGCGCCGCCCGTTCAGCGGCCAGTGCCTGCTGCTGAGGCCGTAAGCCCGGCAGCCAGATAAGCAAAAGCAGACCCAACGCGAGAAGGAGCAGCAGGCCATAGCGCGGAACAGCCGCCATCTGACACCAGCGATCAATCATCGCGTCCCCCGGCTATCTGCGCCCGTAGCGAAAAATGGTAGCGGCCATCCGCCTGACGCCGGACCCCACCCTGCTGCACCTGACCCAACAGGGCGGCGGTAGCGAGCTGCTGGCGAAACTGCCGGATTGCTGCCATATCCTGCGCCTGCCCCTCCAGGATCAGGCGGTTATCACGCTTCTCCAGCCGGGTCAGCCAGGCAGTATCGGGCAGCATGCCGGGCAGATCGCGCCAGAACTGTTGCCACCCGGCCAGCTGCGCAGCCTTTTCACGCTGCTTCGCCTGCTGTTTTTGCAGAAGTGCGAGCTGTTCCAGCAGCTGCTTCTGCTGCGCTAAACGCGCAGCCATTGTCTCCAGCGCCTGCTCCTGCATCCTGCTCTCCTGGGCTATCTGCTGGCGCGCCTCATGGACCCGGTACGCCTGCTGCATCACCAGCAGCAGCAGACCGCCCATCACCAGTGCCAGCACCAGCAGGCTCTGCCGTCGCTGCCGTTGCCGCCGTTGCTGCCGCCACGGCAGCAGATTTACCGCCACGCCGGCTCATCTCCGCTGGTCAGTGCCAGCCCGGTCGCCAGTGCAAAGGCTCCCGGATTCGCGGGCAACGGGGGCTGCTGATAACGAAGCAGATCAAAAGGGGAAAACGCGACAGTGTCAGCGGGCAGCGCGGCTGGCGTGGCGGCACACCAGGCGATGGCCGTTGCATGGGGAAAGGCCTGCTGTTTCAGTGCACCCAGCGTGGTGGCGTCATCACACTCCGCTGCGGTCTGCGCATCACTCCAGAGCCAGCGCCCCTCCTGCTGCAGCACCAGCACCGTGCCGCCCGGCAGCCGCGCCTGCCGGGCCAGCCGCTTCAGCGCGTCGGTGGTCAGTTCCAGCACCTGCGGCCTGAATCCCGCCTGTAACAGGGGGATCATCCACTGGTCAACACTCTCCCGCCGGGCCGCCGTGACGCAGAGCTGACGGCTCCCGGCCTCCTCGTGATAGTCCAGCGCCAGCGTGTCAGGCTCCAGCGGAAAGAGACGACGCGCGGCCACCTGCACGTAGTGCCCCAGCGCAGGCTCTCTGAGTGACTGTGCGGGCAGCGGAAGCGGCCGCTGCAGCACCAGCCGGGCGGGGAACCCGACCCTCAGCGAGTAACGGCGCGGCAACTGCTGACGCCAGGCTGTCAGGACCGCCTGTAATTCAGGCGAAGATTGCAGCACGCCGTTTCTTAACGTATCTTGCGGCAGCCGTTGCAGCCACCAGTGGCGTAGCTGCCAGCCATCACGACGACGCTGGAGGGCCAGGCCACACATCTGCCTGTTCTGAATATCCAGCCCGATTTGCCAGGTATGAAAAGCCATGCGCGCGATCTCCTTATCGTCCGGGAAAATGGACATATCAAAGCGTCTGGCTTGCCTTTATACTACCGCGCGGTTGTTTATAAACTGCTCAAACGACAATAGATGGGAAACTCCAGGTGAAGTTCGTAAAGTATTTATTGATCCTTACAGTGTGTTGCATCCTGTTGGGAGCTGGCTCGATTTATGGCTTGTACAAGTACATCGAGCCACAGCTGCCTGACGTCAACACGCTGAAAGATGTGCGTCTGCAAACCCCTATGCAGGTTTACAGCGCCGACGGCGATCTGATCGCCCAGTATGGCGAAATGCGCCGTATTCCTTTGACCCTGCAGCAAGTGCCACCTGTGATGGTGAAAGCGTTTATTGCAACCGAAGACAGCCGTTTTTATGAGCACCACGGTGTGGACCCGGTGGGGATTTTCCGTGCGGCCAGCATCGCGCTGGTCTCCGGTCACGCCTCCCAGGGGGCAAGTACCATCACTCAGCAGCTGGCCCGTAACTTCTTCCTGAGTCCGGAACGCACCCTGATGCGTAAAATAAAGGAAGCGTTTCTGGCAATCCGCATTGAGCAGTTACTCAATAAGGATGAAATTCTTGAGCTCTACCTGAATAAGATCTACCTCGGCTACCGGGCTTATGGCATCGGTGCGGCTTCGCAGGTCTATTTTGGTAAGCCGGTTGACCAGCTGTCGCTGAGTGAAATGGCGATGATTGCCGGTCTGCCGAAAGCGCCGTCCACCTTTAACCCGCTCTACTCGCCGAGCCGCGCCCTGTCGCGTCGCAACGTGGTGCTGGCGCGTATGCTGGATCAGCACTACATCACGCAGCAGCAGTATGATGAGGCACGCAACACGCCGCTGGTGGCGAAGTATCATGGCCCGGAAATCGCCTTCTCTGCCCCTTATCTCAGCGAGATGGTGCGTCAGGAGATGGTGAAGCGCTACGGCGACAACGCCTACACCGACGGCTATAAGGTTTACACCACCGTGACCCGTCGCCTGCAGGAAGCGGCTCAGACTTCAGTGCGTAACAACGTCATCGCCTACGATATGCGTCATGGCTATCGCGGCCCGACCAGCGTGCTGTGGCGGGTGGGCGAGCCCGCCTGGGATCAGACTAAGATCGAGAAAGCGCTGAGTGCGCTGCCGGTCTATGGCCCGCTCTATCCGGCGGTGGTCACGGAAGCACGCAGTGATGAAGCAACCGTGATGATGAAAGATGGCAGCAATGTGTCGCTGGCCTTAGCGGGTGTGCGCTGGGCGCGTCCTTATAAGTCTGACACCGTGCAGGGCCCGACGCCGAAAAGCGTGACGCAGGTGCTGCAGCCAGGCCAGCAGATCTGGGTGCGCAAAGTGGGTGATGCGTGGTGGCTGGGCCAGGTACCGGATGTGAACTCGGCGCTGGTCTCACTGGATCCGAATGATGGTGCGGTGCGGGCGCTGGTAGGCGGCTTCGCCTTTAACCAGAGCATGTTTAACCGTGCAACCCAGGCACTGCGCCAGGTCGGCTCTAACATCAAGCCGTTCCTTTACACCGCCGCGATGGATCGCGGACTGACGCTGGCGTCGATCCTGAACGACGTGCCGATTTCACGCTGGGATGCCGGTGCGGGTGCCGACTGGCGTCCGAAAAACTCACCGCCCACCTACGATGGACCGATTCGCCTGCGTCAGGGACTTGGCCAGTCGAAAAACGTGGTGATGGTGCGTGCGATGCGTGCCATGGGCGTGGATTATGCCGCTGAGTATCTGCAGCGCTTTGGATTCCCGGCGCAGAACATTATTCATACCGAGTCGCTTGCCCTGGGGGCGGCCTCGTTCACCCCGTTACAGGTGGTGCGCGGCTACTCCGTGATGGCGAATGGCGGCTTCCTGATTGACCCTTACTTCATCACCCGGATTGAGAATGAACAGGGCGGCATTGTCTTTGAAGAGAAACCGAAGATCGCCTGTCCGCAGTGCAATCTGCCGGTAATCTACGGCGAAACGAAGAAAGCGCTGGCGCTGAACGAAGAGAGCGTTGAGAACGTGGCCGCGTCAGACAGCAATCAGAACCAGGCGGTGCCACAGCCGGCACTGGAGCAGGTTCCGGCCCAGGCACAGCAGGGCGAACAGCAATATGCCCCGCATGTCATCAACACCCCGCTCAGCTTCCTCATCAGGAGCGCACTGAACAGCAACATCTTCGGTGAACCGGGCTGGATGGGAACCGGCTGGCGTGCCGGTCGTGACCTGAAGCGTAATGACATTGGCGGAAAAACCGGTACCACGAACAGCTCGAAAGATGCCTGGTTCTCGGGTTATGGCCCTGGTGTCGTGACCTCCGTCTGGATCGGTTTTGATGATGCGCGCCGCAATTTAGGCCGCAGCACCCTTTCCGGCGCGATTCCCGATCAGATTTCAGGCTATGAGGGCGGCGCTAAGAGTGCGCAACCGGCATGGGATGAATATATGAAGAGTGCGCTGGAGGGGGTACCGGTGCAGCCGTTAACTCCGCCGGATGGCGTGGTCACGGTCACGATTGACCGCAGCACCGGCAAGCTGGCAAATGGCGGAGGCAATACGCGTCAGGAATACTTCATCAACGGCACCCAGCCGACCGAGTATTCCGTTCATGATGTGGGCACCACCATTATGGACAACGGCGAGAGTCACGAGCTGTTCTGATGTGACCCGCACACCTACCCTGTTAAAAGGCCGACATCAGTCGGCCTTTTTTATTCAGTAGCGCAGACGCCCCTGCTTCACCAGCCATTCGCGCGCCATAAAGAGCGCACTGACGTTGCGCGCCTCGCGAAAATCGGGCTCCTCCAGCAGCGACAGCATATCGCTCAGCGGCCAGCGGTGAACAATCAGCGGCTCCGGCTCGTCACCTTCCAGCTTATCGGGATAGAGGCTTTCTGCCACCACGATATTCATTTTGCTGGAAAAGTAGGAGGAGGCCATCGTGAGCTTGCCCAGCGGCGTGAGGTGCTCGGCCCCAAAACCGACCTCTTCTTTCAGTTCCCGCACCGCCGCCTCATTCACGGTTTCGCCTGCATCGATCAGCCCTTTGGGAAACCCGAGTTCATAGGTTTCCAGTCCGACGGCATACTCCTGAATCAGGATCAGATGGTCATCAATAATGGGCACAATCATGACCGCTTCACGTTCTGACGGCTTCATCCGCTCATAGACGCGACGCGCCCCATTACTGAAGGCGAGATCGACCGATTCGACGGTAAACAGCCGCGAACGCGCCACGGCGGTGATATTGAGGATGTCAGGTTTTTTTGGAATTTTCATATCAGCCTCAAAAGTTTCTGCGCCGGCTATCAGGAACGAATTAGCATACCTAACCCCAGGCAATTGTGCGACAGTCTCACCATAACGATATCGTTACATAGATTCCGGCAATTGAATAACAGCCTTTGGTTATCAGTTAAGACTAAATTTGCATTAGTCAATATGCTGCGATAAGTTTCAGATAATACCGATATTTAATCCAGTCTGAGCCGGTTACCATTCGGACAAGGCAGGGTTTAATAAATGCTAATCAGATATTCCCTGGCACTATTTAATCGGGTGTCTGACTCCTCAGGATTATATAATCTTCCGGAATGCCTCTTCAGAAGTGAGCATCCCCCGGAGCGTACGTTTAAAGTGAAGGCAGCATTTTGGCTGAATTGAGCAGAGCATGAGCACAATCTTTATGATCCTGGCCATAGTGCTGACCTGTTCAATCCTGGCAGGTATTGGGTTCTGGTACGCTATGCGGCATCGTCCGCCGTTGGCGAAACCGCTGCCATTTATCAGTCCGCCCTGCCGTAAGCTTTCCCCTCAGGAGCGCGAGGCGGTAGACAAATATGTCGCCGCACTGGCAAAACAGCCCCGCACCGCCGTGACGACCGACAAGCGCAGCGCGTCTGAACGTCTGACGCTGACCGCGCAGAGCAACAACGTCTATCCGGTGACCCGCGCCATTACCCGCTACGGCCTCTCAACGGACGATCCCCATAAATGGCGTTACTATCTGGATGAAGTCGAAGTTCATCTGCCGCCGCTGTGGGAGCAGTACATCACCGACGAAAACTACGTCGAGTTAATCCGCACCCAATCCATTCCGCTGGTGATTTCGCTCAACGGCCATTCGCTGGTGGATTACGCGGTGGATCAGCAGTCCCTGCCGACGCTGATGCGTCCGGTGTCGACCAACGCCTCAATCCGCAAAGCAGAAACGGAAAACGTTGAACTGCTGCAGGTGCGCAAAGAGACCCCGGAAGAGTATCGCCTGTCGCGGCCAGACGGTACGCGTGAAGGCGTCATCATCTCGCTTGCCTTCTTACTGTTCTTCTTCAGCCTGCTGGTGCCCACGACTCTGATGATCTGGCTGGTGCTGGCCGGTGCGGGAATGATCGCAGCCAGCCTGTGGCTGCTCTATCGCATTCCGGGTGAGCGCGGCCTGCGTGACATCCACTGCCTGCGCGGCGCGCCGAAGCGCTGGGGCCTGTTCAGCGAATCGAACCAGGAGCAGAGCAACATCACGCTGGGAATTATTGATCTCGCCTATCCGGCGCACTGGCAGCCCTATGTCGCGCACGACCTCGGTCAGGTGACCGACGTGGAGATCTACCTTAATCGTCAGGTGGTGCGTCAGGGCCGCTTTTTATCCCTGCAGGATGAGGTCAAAAATTTCCCGATTCAGCGCTGGCGGAAAAATGTGGTGCTGGCCTGCGGCTCGCTGCTGGTGCTGACCCTGCTGGTCACCTGGATTCCGCTCGGGATGCCGATCAAGCTCAGTCTCGCCTGGGCCAGAGGCACCGACAGCCTGGAGGTCAACAGCGTCGATAAACTCAGCAGCGTGGCCCTGAATATTGGCGACAGCCTGAAGGTGAGCGGTACTGGCATGTGTTCAGTGCCGGATAACTACCAGAGCAACCGGAGTTACGCCTTTATGCCGTTCGACTGCTCGGCCATCTACTGGAATAACGCGAAGCCGTTGCCGCAGCCGCAATCTGACATTATTGATAAAGCCGCCGCCCTGCTGGATACCACGACCCGGCAGCTGCACCCGGAAACCAATACCGATCCCAAACTGAACCCGCAGCTGGCGTCAGCGATCCAGAAGTCCGGGATGATTCTGCTGGATGACTTCTCCGATCTGGTCATGAAGACCCAGGATCTCTGTAATCAGCCGCAGGATTGCGTGCGCCTGAAAAACGCGCTGGTAAACCTGGGCAACGCCAAAGACTGGGAGGCGCTGATGCGCCGCGCCGACTCCGGCCAGCTAAACGGCATGAACGTGCTGCTGCGGCCGGTCAGTGCGGAAGCGCTGGAGAACCTGGTGAATACCGCCACCTCGACCTTCTTTTTCCGCGAAACCCGCCGTGCGGCTGAAAACCTCAACAGCCCGCCGCCGGGAGGATTCCTGATCGTCAGTGACGAGGGTCGCCAGCTGGTCAGTCAGCCTCAGCCTGCCGTGTCACTGTTCGATCTCGATCCGCCCGCTCAGTGGCATGAGCTGCAGCGCATCTCCGCCATGCTGCTGCATACGCCTTTCAGCGCCAGCGGCATCATCACCAGCATCACCACCGATGCCAACGGCACGCGTCACATCGCGCTGCACAATGAACCCGATGCCATGGCGCAGTGGCGCTATCTCGGCACCGTACTGCTGCTGATGGTGCTGCTGGCCTGCGGCGTGATCAACGGACTGCTGGCCCTGCGCCGCATGCACCGCAATCGCCAGCGCATGATCGACATCCAGCTCTATTACGACAAGTGTTTCAACCATAACCTCAGCACTTTGCAGAGCGTGCGCTCGATATTCTGAGCCCTGCCCTTCTGTGCTACCCTGTCGCCCGGTTTTTTTACAGGGTGAGAGCCACGATGCTCAACTGGTCTGAAATTGACACCGTGCTGCTCGACATGGATGGCACGCTGCTGGATCTGGCGTTTGATCGTCATTTCTGGCTGGAGCATGTGCCCGCGGTGCTCAGCCAGCAGCGCGGCATCACCCTGGCTGACGCTGACCGGATCATCACGGAAAAGTATCAGGCCGTCGCCCATACGCTAAACTGGTATTGTCTGGATTACTGGGCAGAGGCGCTGGCGCTGGACATCCGTGCTATGACCTGGGCGATGCGCAGCCGGGTCGCACTGCGTGACGATACCCTGCCCTTTTTGCAGGCGCTGCGTCGCGCTGGCAAGCGCACCATCCTGCTGACCAACGCGCATCCCTATAATCTCGACGTCAAACTGGCGCAGACAGGTTTAGCGCCACACCTTGATTTATTACTTTCCACCCATACCTTTGGGTATCCGAAAGAAGACCCGCGTCTGTGGCAGGCGGTACAACAGCACACCGGCTTTTCTGCGCCGCGCACGCTGTTTATCGACGATAGCGAAGTGATTCTGGATGCTGCGGCGTCATGGGGCATCGGCTGGTGCTTAGGCGTAAAAAATCCCGATTCGGGTCGTCCTGAGCAAATCTTTCAGCGTCACCGCGCCATCGGCGACTACCGGACGCTGATCTGAGTCAGGAGCAGCAATGAAAGAGAAAAGCAGCGAAGAGGTTCGCCTCGACAAATGGCTGTGGGCGGCGCGCTTTTACAAAACCCGGGCGATTGCGCGGGAGATGATTGAAGGCGGCAAAGTGCACTACAACGGTCAGCGCAGTAAACCCGGCAAGATCGTCGAGCTGAATGCGGAACTGACCGTGCGTCAGGGCAACGATGAACGCACCGTGGTGGTGGCGAATATCAGCGCTCAGCGCCGCCCCGCCAGCGAGGCACAGCAGCTCTACCGCGAAACCGATGCCAGTATTGAGAAACGCGAAAAAATGGCGCAGGCACGCAAACTGAATGCGCTGACTATGCCCCATCCCGATCGGCGACCTGACAAAAAAGAGCGTCGCGATTTGATGAAGTTTAAATTATCGGGCGATGAGTAATGCCGTCTTCGCGGACGCGCCATCGCCCCGTTCCAGTGAGAGAAAAAATATGTCAGTCCAGGATCAACTGCACCGTTATCTGTTTGAAAATGCCGCTGTGCGCGGCGAGCTGGTGAACGTCTCCGACACCTGGCGTGAAACCGTGAAGAACCACGACTATCCGGCTCCTGTTAAGACGCTGCTGGGTGAGATGCTGGTCGCCACCAGCCTGCTGACCGCCACGCTGAAGTTTGACGGTGAAATTACCGTGCAGCTGCAGGGTGACGGTCCGCTCTCTCTGGCGGTGATCAACGGCAACAACAATCAGGAGCTGCGTGGCGTGGCGCGCATAAAAGGCGACATCCCGGCCGACAGCACCCTGAAAAGCATGGTGGGCAACGGCTACCTGGTGATCACCATCTCTCCTGAAAAAGGTGAGCGCTATCAGGGCGTGGTGGGACTGGAAGGTGAAACGCTGGCGGAATGCCTGGAAGATTACTTCATGCGTTCTGAGCAGCTGCCTACGCGGCTCTTTATCCGCACCAGCGACCAGGGTGCCGCCGGTATCCTGCTGCAGGTTCTGCCGGCACAGGAGACAGAGAAAGAGGCGTTCGACCACCTGGCGACCCTGACGGAAACCATTAAAACCGACGAGCTGATCACCCTGCCGGCCAATGAGGTGCTGTGGCGTCTCTACCATCAGGAAGAGGTCACCCTCTATGATCCGCAGCCGGTCATCTACAAATGCACCTGTTCGCGTGAACGCTGTGGTGAAGTGCTGACCACGCTGCCGAAGGAAGAGGTGGATGAGATCATCGCGGAAGATGGCAAAATTGACATGCACTGCGATTACTGCGGTTCAGACTACGTGTTTGACGCGGTCGATATCGCGGCGATTCGCAGCCATTCTCACGGGAATGACGAGCGTCTGCACTGATTTACCGGGCGGCGTCTGCCGCCCCGTTTTCCTCTCCCCCTCCTATCCCCATAATTTCTCAGACAAATTATCTTTTTTTACTTTCATAACATCTTTAAAACGTTCGAAACATAGCCTTAACGCGCCCTGAGTCGCATTTTTAGATCGCTGCCCTTTTTCCCTCAACGCAGAAGAGTAAACTGCGCGCGATCGTGCAGCCGCCCGGAAGGCAGAGGCAGAAGCCCTGATAAGCCTGGTTGTGCCTGCAGGCTGAGGTGACGACGCGCTGTGACTTTTCAGTGCGTCGTCGCATCAGTGCAACAGCCGGCCGTACGATCCCAACCTATCTCTGCTTTGCAGAACAGACACCGATTTAAGGAGCAGTAAAATGCGCGTTAACGGCCTGACCTCGCAAGACCTTGCCGCTTTGGGCATCGTGGATACCACGGAAGTGGTTTACAACCCTGATTACGACACGCTCTTTCAGGAAGAGACGCGCCCGGACCTCGAAGGTTTTGCACGTGGCACCCTGACGCAGAGCGGTGCGATTGCAGTAGACACCGGGATTTTCACCGGGCGATCGCCAAAGGATAAGTACATTGTGCGTGACGACACCACGCGCGATACCCTGTGGTGGAACGACCAGGGCACCGGCAAAAATGACAACCAGCCCCTGTCGCAGGAGACCTGGAACGCGCTGAAAAGCTGCGTCACCCGGCAGCTCTCCGGCAAGCGCCTGTTTGTCGTGGATGCCTTCTGCGGTGCCAATGCTGACTCCCGTCTGAGCGTGCGTTTTGTCACCGAAGTGGCCTGGCAGGCCCACTTCGTCAAAAATATGTTCATCCAGCCGACCGACGCTGAGCTGGCCGACTTCACGCCCGATTTTGTGGTGATGAACGGCGCGAAATGCACCAACCCGGACTGGCAGGCGCAGGGTCTGCACTCTGAGAACTTTGTCGCCTTCAATCTGACGGAACGCATGCAGCTGATTGGCGGCACCTGGTACGGCGGCGAGATGAAGAAAGGTCTGTTCGCCATCATGAACTACCTGCTGCCGCTGAAAGGCATCGCTTCGATGCACTGCTCTGCCAACGTTGGCAAAGCGGGCGACGTGGCGGTCTTCTTTGGCCTGTCGGGCACCGGGAAAACCACCCTCTCGACCGATCCTGACCGCCAGCTGATTGGCGATGATGAACATGGCTGGGACGATGACGGCGTGTTTAACTTCGAGGGCGGCTGCTACGCCAAAACCATCAACCTCTCAGAGCAGGCTGAGCCGGAGATCTACCGCGCCATTCGCCGTAATGCGCTGCTGGAGAATGTGGTGGTACGCGAAGATGGCAGCGTGGATTACGCCGACGGCAGCAAAACCGAAAACACCCGCGTCTCTTACCCGATCAATCACATCGATAACATCGTGCAGCCGGTCTCAAAAGCGGGCCATGCGAAGAAGGTGATTTTCCTGACCGCCGATGCGTTTGGGGTGTTGCCACCGGTTTCCCGTCTGACGCCGGAGCAGACACAGTATCATTTCCTGTCCGGTTTTACCGCCAAACTGGCCGGAACCGAGCGTGGCGTGACTGAGCCGACACCGACCTTCTCTGCCTGTTTTGGCGCCGCATTCCTGACCCTGCATCCGACGCAGTATGCCGAAGTGCTGGTGAAGCGGATGGAGGCGTCCGGTGCGCAGGCGTATCTGGTCAATACCGGCTGGAACGGCAGCGGCAAGCGCATCTCGCTGAAAAATACCCGTGCCATCATCAACGCGATCCTGGCGGGTGAACTGGATGATGCGCCGGTAGAAACCCTGCCGATCTTCAATCTGCAGATGCCGGTGACACTGGGTGAGCTGGACAGTGAGACGCTCGATCCGCGTCGCAGCTGGGAGAGTGAAGAGAAGTGGACCGCCGCCGCCGAAGGGCTGGCGCAGCGCTTTATTGATAACTTCGATAAGTACACCGATAACGCAGCCGGTGCGGCGCTGGTAAAAGCGGGCCCGCAACGCTGACGGAACGGGCGCGGCAGTCACTCTGCCGCGCCGGTTTTATCCGCCTGAGACGCTGTTGCTGCCGTTGTTATGGCTCAGCGCCATATTTTCCGTTAACGGCAACCAGGCGCGAATACGCAATCCCCCGCGCTCGCTCTCGCCAATCTCCAGCGACCCCTGATGCGCATCAATAATACGCTGTACAATCGCCAGGCCGAGACCGGTTCCGCTGGTGCTGCGGGCACTGTCGCCGCGCACAAACGGCTGGAAGAGATGCGCCAGCTGATCGGGCTTAATACCCGGCCCGTCATCTTCCACCTGAAACCAGGCGCGATGCAGTTCCCGTCCGCTGCTGACTTTAATCCAGCCATTGCCGTATCGCGCGGCGTTGACCACCAGGTTAGCCAGTGCGCGCTTGATCGACAGCGGGTTGATATCCAGCATTAACTCTTCCGGCATCACCGCATTTTCGATCTCACGTTCGTAGCCACTCTCTGCGGCCACCACCTCGCCCAGCACGCTGTTCAGGTCGGCGCGCTCGGTCTGCATCTCCTGACCGGTGCGCAGGTAGTCGATGAACTGTTCGATGATGGCGTTGCACTCTTCGATATCTTTGTTAATCGATTCGGCCAGATAGCCATCCTGCTCGCTCATCATCTCGGTGGCGAGACGAATACGGGTCAGCGGCGTGCGCAGGTCGTGACTGACCCCCGCCATGAGCAGCGTGCGGTCATCCGCCAGCTGTTTTACCCCGGCCGCCATCTGGTTAAAGGCCCGGGTCACCGAGCGAACCTCGGACGCGCCATACTCGCGCAGCGGCGGCGGAATAATCCCGCGTCCGACCTGCAGAGCGGCGTGCTCCAGATCCACCAGCGGCCGGTTCTGGATGCGGATAAACAGCCAGGCGCCGCCAATCGCCAGCAGCATTATCGCCAGGGTATAGCGGAACAGCGGCGAGAAGTCGCCCTGATGGATTTCCGTCAGGGGCACCCGCACCCAGATATCAGGCGACAGCCAGGTTTTCAGCCAGACCACAGGCGAGTTTTTGTTGACCTCGACCCGCACATCGGTGGGCCCGCCCAGCTGCTGCCCCATCTGTTCACTCAGGAATTCATAGTGCTGCGCCCAACGCAATCCGCTCTCCTCTGCTGCTGCATTGGTGTAGAGCGAGATCCCCAGTTCGCGGTAGATTTCCCGGCGAAACGCCGGAGGCACTTCCAGCTGCGTACCATCCTCCAGCTGCAGCCGGTCGGTCATCAGCATACGTACTTCGTATGCCAGCACCTTATTGAACTGCTGCAGGCTGGGAAGGATGGCAAAGTTCAGCACCACCAGATAGGTCGTGACCAGGCTGACAAACAGCAGGGTCACGATCAGCAGCAGGGTGCGCGCAAACGAACTGCGTGGCGAGAAGCGCAGTCGCCTCATGCTTTACTGCCGTCCGGCACGAAGACGTAGCCCAGACCCCAGACGGTCTGGATGTAGCGTGGATGTGCCGGGTCCTCCTCCACCATGCGACGCAGGCGGGAGATCTGAACGTCAATCGAACGTTCCATGGCACTGTATTCACGGCCACGCGCCAGGTTCATCAGCTTGTCGCGCGACAGCGGCTCACGCGGGTGGCTCACCAGGGCTTTCAGCACGGCGAACTCACCGCTGGTCAGCGGCATCGGCTCATCTTCACGGAACATCTCGCGGGTGCCGAGGTTAAGTTTGAATTTACCAAAGGCGATAATCGCCTCTTCCTGCGACGGTGCGCCTGGCAGTTCATTGGCCTGACGACGCAGCACCGCGCGGATACGCGCCAGCAGTTCGCGCGGGTTAAAGGGTTTAGGAATGTAGTCGTCCGCGCCGATCTCCAGCCCGACGATACGATCGACCTCTTCACCCTTGGCCGTCACCATAATGATAGGCATCGGGTTGCTCTGACTGCGCAGACGACGGCAGATAGAGAGGCCATCTTCACCTGGCAGCATCAGGTCGAGCACCATCAGATGAAAGGATTCACGGGTTAACAGACGATCCATCTGCTCGGCATTAGCGACACTGCGCACCTGAAAGCCCTGCTCGGTGAGATAGCGTTCAAGCAGAGCACGCAGACGCATATCATCATCGACGACCAGAATTTTGTAGTTCTCTTGCATTTTCAACTCCCAAAGGCGCTATTGCCTGAGCCAACATTGTTAAAAAAAGATGCCTTATAGTGACAGTCATTAATGGTTTATATTCTAGCCAAAATTGTTACAAAGCATATTAAACAGGAGCTTATATTTAATTTCGGGCCAGTTTCGGGGCCAGGCTCACCCTTTTTACCGGCGACAGGGCAGGATACGGCAAATCTGAAAAAACGGCCCTGTTTCTCAGAATCGCTGGCGTCAGAAGCGGACCGGCATTTATTCGATGAATAAATTCAGCGGCTTAGCAGTTAATTTGGCTTAAAAGGGAGTCATCATTATGGATAAGCTCCAGATAATCTACCCTGCCCGCATTCAGACAGCATAATATTCCAGCAAAAGCGCCCGGGACGCCATCCTCATCTCGGATTAATTTCAGTGCTTCTAACAGCAAGGCCAGTTGAAATTAAAGTCCCATAAATCAATCAGTAAAGCCAACTTTTCGCCTTCTCCGTTTTCAACCAGACTGCTCAGGCACCATTCGACGTCTCAACGGGGATTACACAATGAAAAAAACGATTTTACTGCTGAGCGCGCTGGCATTAGGCAGCGTTAGCCCAGGTTATGCTGCCACAGCGACCGGTGAAGCGGCCGGTGCAGCGGCAACCTCAACCGCTAAAGGTAACTCTGACGCCATTGGCGTTGGCGCAGTCGCGGCCCTGCTGGGCGTTGCGCTGGCGACCATGGGCGGCGGCGGCGGTGACGGACATGGCACCGGCACCTCGACCACCACGGCGACTCACGCCGGAAAATAAGTCTGTTTTATTGGCCAGCGTCCTGTGACTGGCTCCAGATTACGCTTCAGCAGCACCCCTTTCGCCGCCGGGGAAGTCAACGCGGGTTTTTAGCTTTAAAAACCCCTTCCCCGACTCTTTTTTGCCGCGCCCTGTTTGCCTTACACTGTTTCTCTTTTGATTTGGCTGGCCGGATTAGCATGAAAACCCGACTGATTACCCGCGAAGGCTTCGATAAGCTGAAAGCGGAACTCGACTACCTCTGGCGTGAAGAGCGACCAGAAGTGACCAAAAAGGTGACCTGGGCTGCCAGCCTTGGCGATCGCAGTGAAAATGCCGACTATCAGTACAACAAGAAACGGCTGCGGGAAATTGATCGTCGCGTTCGCTACCTGACCAAAAGTCTTGAGCAGCTGCGCATCGTTGACTACTCGCCTCAGCAGGATGGCAAAGTCTTCTTCGGTGCCTGGGTGGAAATTGAAAACGATGCGGGTGACCTCAAACGCTTCCGCATCGTGGGCTACGATGAGATTTTTGGCCGCAAGGATTACATCTCCATCGACTCGCCGATGGCGCGGGCGCTGCTGAAAAAAGAGGTGGGCGATGCTGCCACCGTCGAGACGCCAGTGGGTCCGGCGCTCTGGTATGTCAACGCGATTGACTACCCGCAATAACGTTTCAGATTATGGCTGAAAGCCGCCCGCGTCTCTGGCAATTTTGACCATCAATCCGTATAACTGTCCGCTATTTCTCAACCCGGAAAGCAAGACAGTCCTGATGATGAACGTTCTGAGCCAGATAATAGCCAGTGAGCTGCAGGCGCGTCCCGAACAGGTTGACGCCGCCGTTCGCCTGCTGGATGAAGGGAATACCGTGCCGTTTATCGCACGCTATCGTAAAGAGGTCACCGGCGGGCTGGATGATACCCAACTGCGCCAGCTGGAAACCCGCCTCAGCTATCTGCGTGAACTTGAAGAGCGACGCCAGTCGATTCTGAAGTCGATTGACGAGCAGGGAAAACTCACCGACGACCTCGCCCGCGCGATCAACACCACCCTCAGCAAAACCGAGCTGGAAGACCTCTACCTGCCCTACAAACAGAAGCGCCGTACGCGTGGACAGATCGCGATTGAAGCGGGTCTTGAGCCGCTGGCGGACACCCTGTGGCAGGATCCGTCTCACACCCCTGAGCAGCTGGCTGCACAATATGTCGATGCCGACAAAGGGGTGGCTGACGTGCGTGCCGCGCTGGATGGCGCCCGCTACATTCTGATGGAGCGTTTCGCTGAAGATGCGGCGCTGCTGGCGAAAGTGCGTAACTATCTGTGGAAAAATGCTCACCTGGTGTCGCGCGTGGTGGAAGGGAAAGAGGAAGCGGGCGCGAAGTTCCGTGACTACTTTGACCACCATGAAGCGCTGAGCAGCGTGCCGTCACACCGTGCACTGGCGATGCTGCGCGGCCGCAACGAAGGCGTTCTGCAACTCTCGCTGAATGCCGACCCGCAGTTTGATGAAGCGCCGCGTGAAAGCCACGGCGAAACGCTGATTGCGGAACACCTGAACCTGCGCCTGAACAACGCCCCGGCAGACAGCTGGCGTAAAGCGGTCGTGAGCTGGACATGGCGCATCAAAGTGATGCTGCATCTGGAAACCGAGCTGATGGGCACGGTGCGCGAACGCGCAGAAGATGAAGCGATCAACGTGTTTGCCCGTAACCTGCACGATCTGCTGATGGCCGCGCCTGCGGGCATGCGGGCCACCATGGGACTGGACCCGGGCCTGCGCACCGGCGTTAAGGTCGCTGTCGTTGATGCCACCGGCAAGGTGGTCGCGACCGATACCGTCTATCCGCACACCGGTCAGGCCGCGAAAGCCGCCGCCGCCGTTGCGGCCCTCTGCGTTAAGCATCAGGTGGAGCTGGTGGCGATTGGTAACGGCACCGCATCCCGCGAAACTGAGCGCTTTTTCCTCGATCTGCAGAAGCAGTTCCCGCAGGTCACGGCGCAGAAAGTGATTGTCAGTGAGGCGGGCGCGTCCGTCTACTCCGCCTCTGAACTGGCGGCGCAGGAGTTTCCGGATCTGGATGTCTCTCTGCGCGGCGCGGTGTCGATTGCCCGACGTCTGCAGGACCCGCTGGCTGAGCTGGTGAAAATCGATCCGAAATCGATCGGTGTCGGTCAGTATCAGCATGATGTCAGCCAGAGCCAGCTGGCGAAGAAACTCGACGCGGTGGTGGAAGACTGTGTGAACGCCGTCGGCGTGGATCTGAATACCGCCTCGGTGCCGCTGCTGACCCGCGTCGCGGGCCTGACGCGCATGATGGCGCAGAACATTGTCGGCTGGCGGGATGAAAATGGCCGCTTCCGCAACCGCCAGCAGCTGCTGAAAGTAAGCCGCCTGGGACCAAAAGCCTTTGAACAGTGCGCGGGCTTCCTGCGTATCAATCACGGCGACAACCCGCTCGACGCCTCCACGGTCCACCCGGAAGCCTATCCGGTGGTCGAGCGCATTCTGGCCGCTACCGAGCAGGCGCTGAGCGACCTGATGGGTAATGCGGGCAGCCTGCGCAATCTCAGCCCGCGCGATTTCATCGATGACCGTTTTGGTCTGCCGACCGTAACCGACATCATGAAAGAGCTGGAGAAGCCGGGCCGCGATCCGCGTCCTGAGTTTAAGACGGCGCAGTTTGCAGAAGGCGTTGAGACGCTGAGCGACCTGACGCCGGGCCTGATTCTGGAAGGCAGCGTTACCAACGTCACTAACTTCGGGGCGTTTGTGGACATCGGCGTGCATCAGGATGGCCTGGTGCATATCTCCTCGCTCTCTGACCGCTTCGTGGAAGATCCTCATCAGGTGGTAAAAGCGGGCGATATCGTCAAAGTCAAAGTGATGGAAGTCGATCTGCAGCGCAAACGTATTGCCCTGACCATGCGTCTCGATGAGCAGCCCGGCGAAGGCAATGCGCGTGGCGGCGTGAAAAATGGCGCGCCGCGTGACGAGAAACGTCCGGCTGCCGCGAAAGGCCGTGCGCGTCCGGTCAGCGCCTCTGCGGGTAACAGCGCAATGGGTGATGCCCTGGCCGCCGCGTTCGGTAAAAAACGCTAAGCTTATCAGGGGGCCGCACGCTGGCCCCCTGTTCCCGCCGCTTTCCCCGGTTGAAAATCCCCGCCATAACGCTACGCTAAAAAGACGCCTGTCATAAAAACAACATCTGCTGTGGCATCCAACTCACGATGGAAACGATCACCGATCTGATTGATAAGATTTATGCCGGCACCTTTCCCCAGGCTACCCTGACGCGCCTGCTGAGTGAGATCGCCACCGCCCGCGACGCCATCAAGCTGCCGCGCAAGGCGCACTGGGACGAGCAGGATGTGGTGCTCATCACCTATGCCGATCAGTTTCGGGAAACCGGCAAGCCCACGCTCACGACCTTTTCCCGCTTCTATCAGCAGCATCTGCAATCCCTCTTTCCGCTGGTTCACCTGCTGCCTTTCTTTCCCTGGTCGTCTGACGACGGCTTTTCTGTTATTGATTACCATCAGGTTGATCCGCTGTGCGGTGACTGGCAGGATGTTGTCCGCCTGCATCAGGAAACCCGGCTGATGTTCGATTTTGTCTGCAACCATATGTCGTCGCGGAGCGCCTGGTTCCGTCACTTTCTGGCGCAGGACCCCGGCTGGGACGATTTCTTTATCAGCATGCCGCCCGCCACTGACCTCAGCGCCGTCACCCGTCCGCGAACCTCGCCGCTGCTGACCCCTTTTCAGATGGCCGATGGCGACACCCGCTTTATCTGGACCACCTTCAGCGCCGATCAGATCGACCTGAACTTTGCCAATCCTGAGGTGCTACTGCGCATGGTCGGGGTGCTGCTCGACTACCTGATACGCGGCGCGGACTACGTGCGGCTCGATGCGGTCGGCTACATGTGGAAAACGCCCGGCACGCGCTGTATTCACCTGGAAAAAACCCATCAGCTGGTGAAGCTGTTTCGCGCCATTGCCGACCAGGTCGCCCCTGGCACGGTGATTATCACGGAGACCAACGTGCCACATCGGGACAACATCAGTTACCTCGGCAACGGCCACGATGAGGCGCAGATGGTTTATCAGTTTTCGCTGCCGCCGCTGGTGCTGCATGCGATTCATACCGGCTCGGCGCGCGCGCTGCGGCAGTGGGCCAGCTCGCTGGATCTCAGCAGCAATGACACCACCTTTTTTAACTTTCTGGCGTCCCACGATGGTATCGGCCTGAATCCGGCGCGCGGGATTTTGTCGGAGGTGGAGATTGTGGCGCTGGTGCGCGACCTGGCGCTGGAGGGTGCGCTGGTCTCCTACAAAAATAATCCGGACGGCACCACCAGCCCGTATGAAATCAACGTCACCTATCTGGATGCGTTAAACCGTGAGGCGGACGACGACGCCACGCGGCTGAAGCGTTTTTTACTGGCCCATGCCATTCTGCTGGTGTTCCCTGGCGTGCCGGCCATCTATATCCAGAGCATTGTGGGTGGGCGAAATGATTACGATGGGGTGCGTGCCGCCGGACACAACCGGGCGATCAATCGCCAGAAGTATGATCTGCAGACGATTGAAGCGGCGCTGGCGGGGGAAGAGTGGCTGCGTCAGCAGATCTATACCCGGCTCGGTCAGCTGATCCAGCTGCGCCGTCGCCAGCCTGCTTTTCATCCCGATAATCCGATGACGATCTCAGAGAGCGAAAATGCCCTGCTGGTGCTCAGACGTCATTCGCCGGACAGCGATGAAGGATTGCTCTGCGTGTTTAATCTCAGTGGACGGCCGGTGGAGACACCGCTACCGGAGGCACGTATGTGGCAGGATCTGATAAGCGGAGAGAAGATGGATGGCACCCAGCCGGTTAAGCTGGATGCCTGGCAGTTCATGTGGCTACGCTGATTACTTGTAGACTTCAGCGGTGGCGCTGAATTTACCGTGTTCGCGACCCGCGATCACCAGGTAGTATTTACCGCCTTTCTCGTCAGCAAGCTGAGACAGCACTTTTTTAGCATCCATTGGCGAGGTGGTTTCCGCTGTGGTGTTAACAGTGCCAATCTTCTGCAGGTTCATTGATTTAACTTCTTCTTTGGTGACTTCCTTCGCTGCCATCGCAGAAAATGAAATCGCGCCCATCATCATTGAAGCCACAACCCATTTAAAAACCTTCATTATGTTTACCCTCATTCATGATCCATTGTGAGATGTAAGCAGCCGCTAAACGCGTAAGGCAGTATGGAACGGCATAGTCATTTCCGTGACTAATCACATAAATTTGCAGCGGCCTTGCTCACAGAGAGAAGTATTGCTGCTGCCAGCAATTTTGCCAACTTAAAGCCTCATTATCCCGGCAAATTACTGATAAAGTTAATAATATGCTGACAAAAAATGTCTGGATGGGAAATAAAAGGTGCATGTGCTGCCTTGTCGATAACGACTGAAGGCGAGGCTGGCAACATTTCATCAATCTCTGCAGCAATCCGGCGCGGCACCAGCCCATCGAGTGCGCCATAGAGACGCAGGAACGGCAGCCCGATCTGCGGTAACGCGCTGCGCAGATCGACCTGGCGCAGAATCTCCAGTCCGCCATCCAGCACCGCCACTTCCGGCATCGGTTGCGACAGTACCACCTCTTTCAGCTGCCGTGCATCGGCGCGCGCCGTTTCGGTGCCCAGCGTCTGCAGCGCCAGAAAGCGCTCCACCGTGCGCTGAAAATCGTTGCTGAGCATCTGCTGAAAGTTCTGCAGCGTCTCGGGTTTAATGCCGGGCCAGTGCTCTGTGGCGGTGAAACAGGGCGACGATGCAACGGTAATCAGTGCAGCCAGCTTTTCTGGCGCGTTCAGCGCCAGCTGTGTCGCCACCAGTCCGCCCAGAGACCACCCCATGACGATCGCCTGTGCGGGCAGCGCAGGCAGCAGCGCCTCTGCCATCTGTGTCAGCGTCAGGGCACCCGCATCCTGACTGCGGCCATAGCCCGGCAGATCGACCAGATGCAGGCGGTAATGCGGGCTGAGTCGCGGAATAATGCTTTGCCAGACTTCGGCATTCAGCCCCCATCCGTGCAGCAGCACAAGATCGCGTTTTCCTTCTCCGCAGGTGTGCCAGTAGAGCGAGGTCATCAGTTACTATCCCGAAAATGATAAGGAGGTCGCTATGCTAGCAATGCCTGCCCTGTGTTGGCTATGCCAGATGCCGTTACAGATCGCCCGTCACGGTCTGTGCAGCTTATGTCTGCGTGAATTACCGCCGCTGCCCCTGCTCTGTCCACGCTGCGGATTGCCCGCCGGGACGACGCGGGTCGCCTGTGGCCGCTGCCAGCGCAAACCGCCCGCCTGGCAGGCGCTGGTCTGCGTCAATGACTATCGCCCGCCGTTCAGTGAGTGGGTTAATCAGCTTAAGTTTTCTCACATAACCGCACTCAGGGTGATGCTGGCGCGGCTGCTTTTGCTAAGCTGGCTGGATGTCTGGCGGCACGGTCGTGTGGTGCGTCCCGACCTGCTGCTGCCGGTGCCGCTGCACTGGCGGCGACGCTGGCGGCGCGGCTACAACCAGAGCGCCCTGCTGGCCGCCCCGCTGGCGCACTGGCTGCGGTGCGAATGGCGTGACGGCCTCTCCCGCCAGCGAAGGGGAGCATTGCAGCATCAGCTCACTGCCCGCCAGCGCCGCACCAACTTACGGGATGCCTTCCGCCTTGAAATGGCGGTGCAGGGTCGCCATATCGCCCTGCTGGATGACGTCATCACCACCGGCAGTACGGTCGACGAAATCAGCCGTCTGTTACTGTCGCAGGGCGCGGCCAGCGTGCAGGTCTGGTGCCTGTGCCGTACCTTGTAGAGCGTCATTGATGGGCGTATTATAACCAACTAAATTAGTCAACTATTGAGCAATCGACATGATCCGAATTACTGACTCTGCCCAGGAACATTTTTCTAAACTGCTATCCAAACAAGAAGATGGCACCCAGATTCGCGTATTCGTGATTAACCCGGGTACGCCAACTGCGGAGTGCGGCGTCTCTTACTGTCCGCCTGATGCCGTTGAAGCGACTGACACCGAGCTGAAGTTCGAAAAGCTCTCTGCGTATGTTGATGAACTGAGCAAACCTTATCTGGAAGATGCGGAAATCGACTTCGTGACCGACAATCTCGGCTCACAGCTGACGCTGAAAGCGCCGAACGCCAAAATGCGGAAGGTGTCTGACGATGCGCCGATGGTAGAGCGCGTGGAGTATCTGCTGCAGGCGCAGATCAACCCACAGCTGGCCGGTCACGGCGGACGCGTGTCACTGATGGAGATCACCGATGACGGTTACGCCATTCTGCAGTTTGGCGGCGGCTGTAACGGCTGTTCGATGATCGACGTCACCCTGAAAGATGGTATCGAGAAAGAGCTGCTGGCTGCCTTCCCGGAACTGAAAGGCGTGCGGGATATTACCGAGCATCAGCGTGGCGAACACTCCTTCTACTGATGTTAACGCGGGGATGAGCAGTAATACGCTGCTCTCTTCGCTGTGAGATTGAGGCGGCTCAGGAAACACGGGCAGATCGGAAAGACGCAAAAGCCGCCATCCATGGCATGCTCTGCCCGCGCCATCCATGGCGCGAGACGCTTTCCTCCTCTGCCCATGTTCCCTTCGTGTTGAGTAGAGACGTTGCTGCCAGCTTTCCTTTGAGTCAGTTTTTAATCAGTCAGAAACGCGGCAGTCAGACTGCCGCGCTCTTGTTACTTCTCTTTCCTTCCTGACTGACGCTGCTGGCTGACCACCTTCAGCAGTGCATTCACTTCCTTATCCGCAAAGATCTCCTCCAGCGTTTTGCTCAGCTTGCGTCGCCAGTTCGGATACTGATCCACGGTGCCCGGCACGTTAACCGGCGTGGTCATGCCGAGCCAGTCCTCCGGTTGCAGGCCCAGCAGCGCACTGTCGGTGTCGGCCAGAAAACGGTGGATCGCCCGGTTCAATGCAGGCGTCATAGCCAGCTTCTCTGCCTTTTTCTGACTGCGAGCCGGCAGAGCTCCCGCCTGATGCAGGGCATCCAGCAGCGCCTGCTTCTGTGTCGCCCGCTGCTCATGCAGTGCCTTCACCGCGTCGCCCGGATAGAGACCCAGTTTCTCGCCCAGCGCCAGGTCGCCCTGCTCCCAGAAACCGGTGAGGGTGGGCAGATCGTGCGTGCTGGCGCTGGCAATCGACTGACGCGGATAGTCCTGCGGCGCGCGATAGCGCTGATCTTTCTCCTGCTCAAACCACAGCACCTTCCATGAAAAGACGCCGCTTTTGCGCAGCAGGCTGACTATCGCCTCCGGCACGGTGCCCAAGTCTTCGCCAATCACCATGCAGCGCAACCGGTGGCTCTCCAGCGCCAGAATACCCAGCAGATCGTCGACCGGATAGGCGACATAGGCCCCTTTATCCGCCGTCTCCCCGGCGGGCACCCACCACAGACGCAGCAGCGACATCACATGATCGATACGCAATGCACCGCAGTCACGCATGTTGGCTCGCAGCATGTCGATAAAGGGCTGATAGCCGCGCGCCTGCATCACATGCGGGTCCATTGGCGGCAGGCCCCAGTTCTGCCCCAGCGGACCGAGGCGGTCGGGCGGTGCGCCGACAGAGGCTTTAAGGCGGTAGAGCTCCGGGTCGTGCCAGGTTTCGGCGCTGCCTTCCGCCACGCCAACCGCCAGGTCCCGGTAGAGACCCACGCTCATGCCCAGCGCCTGGCTGTGCGCCCAGCAGCCCGAGAACTGCTGCTGCGCCAGCCATTGCAGCCACTGCCAAAAGGCAATCTCCTCTTCGTGCTCCTTACACCACTGCTGCACCTCCGGCTGCTGGCTGTTGCGCCATCCTTCCGGCCACGCGGGCCAGCCCCACTGTTTTGCATTCTCAGCCCGTCGGGCCTGCTGTATGCCGTCGTAGGCCGCCTGATAACGCAGGCTGTCACCGCCTTCACGCACAAACTCAGCCCAGGATTGCTGCTCGTCGCTGGCGCGGTCACGGGCCTGAAAGTGTGCCCAGGCGTGGCGCAGTGCAGCGAGCTTCAGCGCCATCACCGCTGCGTAATCAACATGCTCCGCCTCGCGGGCTTTGGCCAGCGCCTTCTGCGTTCTGGCACTTTTCCACCACTTCTGTGCCGCCGCGCTTTGCTGAAAATCGGCTACCTGGCTGACATCGATATAGATGCTGTTCAGCCAGCGGCGTGATGACGGACTGTAGGGACTGGCGAAATCGGCGCTGGCGGGATAGAGCGCATGCAGCGGATTCAGCCCGACGAAATCGCCTCCGCGTGCGGCCAGCTGTACCAGCAGCTGGTCGAGATCGCCGAAGTCACCGATGCCCCAGTTCTGTTCAGACCGCACGGTATAGAGCTGCACCAGTGCGCCCCAGCGTTTCTCTCCCGCCTCCAGCGCCGGCGGCAGATAGCAGCGGCGTGGGGCAACAATGACCCGCGTCTGCCAGCTTTTCTTCCCTTTGCTGAGCGTCAGCTGGTGATACCCCTGCGCCAGCGGCGTGGGCAACGTAAAGGGTTCGCCCGCGGTTAACTCGCCGCTGAGCAATTTGCCCTTCTCTGTCTGCAGCTGCCAGCGATAGACGCCACGGCCCTGCGGCGTCAGCTGACGTTTGCCTCTGCCGCTGAAGACGGCGACTGGCGGCAGCGGCGATTTACCCGCCTCCTGCGGATCGCCCATCACCGCCAGCAGTGCACGTTTGGTTTCGTCGCTGATCGCCTCTTTCTCGCCGTTAACGTTGATGTAATCCAGTGAAATACCCGCAGCACGGGCGGCCTGATCAAGTGAATCCTGTTTCATTGCTGCTCCTTAGCGGGGTGCCTGCCAGATACGTTGCTGATAGTCACGAATGGACCGGTCCGAACTGAACATGCCGGTCCGGGCCGTGTTGAGGATGGCGGCGCGGGTCCAGCCTTCCGGGTCGCGCCACAGGGCTTCCACCCGTTGCTGCGCCTCGATGTAAGGCTGGAAATCGGCCAGCACCAGCCAGGGATCGCCGTGTTTCGTCAGGCTCTCCAGCATCAGGTCAAACGCATGCTTGTCCCCGTCGCTGAATTTGCCCTTCTCCAGCGATTTCAGTAAATCATCCAGCGCCTTGTTCTGCCTGCGCACCTTTTTCGGGTTGTAGCCTTTGGCCTTCAGCGCTTTCACCTCCTCCACGGTGTGACCGAAGATAAAGATATTCTCCTCGCCCACCTGCTCAGCGATTTCGACATTGGCCCCATCCAGCGTGCCGATGGTCAGCGCGCCGTTCAGCGCCAGCTTCATGTTGCCGGTGCCCGAGGCTTCATAACCGGCGGTAGAGATCTGCTCAGAGAGGTCGGCCGCCGGGATCATCATTTCGGCGACGGTGATGCGGTAGTCGGGGAGAAAAACCACTTTCAGCCGGTCGCCGATGCGGGGATCGTTGTTCACCACCTCCGCCACCCGGTTAATCGCGTAGATAATGTTTTTCGCCAGGTAGTAACCCGGTGCGGCTTTTGCCCCGAACAGGAAGACCCGCGGCGTGAAGGTGACATCCTCCGGGTTATTGCAGAGCTGCTGATAGCAGTAGAGGATATGCAGCAGGCTGAGGTGCTGGCGCTTGTACTCATGCAGTCGCTTGATCTGCACATCGAACAGGGCCGCCGGGTTGACGATAATCCCGGTGTGCCGGGCGATATAGTCGGTCAGCTGCACTTTGTTCTGCTGCTTGATGCTGCGATAGCGCTGACGAAACGCCGGGTCGTCGGCGTAAGGTTCCAGGCCGATCAGCGCGTCGAGATTGCTGGCCCATTCGGTTTTCAGCGTCTCATCAATCAGCCCGGCCAGCGCCGGATTGCACTGCTTCAGCCAGCGGCGCGGGGTAATGCCGTTGGTGACGTTATGGAATTTTTGCGGCCACAGCTGGTGATATTCCGGGAAGAGATCGCTGACCACCAGCCGGGAGTGCAGCGCCGCGACGCCGTTGACCGCAAACCCGCTGACGACGCAGAGATTCGCCATCCGCACCTGACCGTCCGCAATCACCGCCAGCTTATGCCACATCGCTTTGTCATCCGGCCAGCGCTGCTTCACCACCTTTTTCAGCCGCTGATTGATCGTTTTGATGATCAGCAGATGACGCGGCAGCAGCGCGCGCATCAGCTTCTCATCCCAGCGCTCCAGCGCCTCCGGCATCAGGGTGTGGTTGGTGTAAGCAAACAGCCGACTGGTGATCTGCCACGCCTCATCCCAGCCGAGCTGGTGCTCATCCAGCAGCACGCGCAGCATCTCCGGGATGGCGATGGTGGGATGGGTATCGTTGAGCTGAATCACTTCGAAATCGGGCAGGCTGTGAATGCTGCGTCCCGCCTGATGGTGGCGGCGCAGAATATCGGCCACCGCACAGGCGCACTGAAAATATTGCTGCATCAGGCGCAGCCGCTTGCCCGCCTGATGATTGTCGTTGGGATAGAGCACTTTGGTCAGCTTTGCCGCCTCGATGCCGGGCTGCTCCGCCTGCAGGAAGTGACCGTCGTTAAACGCCGTCAGGTCAAAAGGGTGCGCACTCACCGCCTGCCACAGACGCAGCGGCAGTGTGACGCCATTGCGGTAGCCGGTGACCGGCAAATCCCAGGCTTCACCGCGCAGCGTAAACCCGGGCTGCCAGCGCACCTCGCCGTTCTCCTGCTTTTCGACCCGACCGCCCATCGCCACCTCCACATCCAGCGCCGCGTTGTGGCGGAACCAGGGATAGTGCTCGCGCTGCCAGTCGTCGGGCGCCTCCTTCTGCTGGCCCGCCTGAAAAGACTGGCGGAACAGGCCGTACTGGTAGTTAAGTCCGTGACCGGTTGCAGACTGACCGACCGTGGCCATCGAATCCATGTAGCAGGCAGCCAGTCGCCCCAGTCCGCCATTGCCGAGTGCCGGATCGACCTCCTGCTCCAGCAGCGCCGTTAAATCGAACTGCTGCTCTGCCAGCGCCGCCTGCACCTCGTCATACCAGCCGAGATTAAGCAGATTGTTGCCGGTCAGCCGGCCAATCAGAAACTCCATCGAGAGATAGTTAACGTGACGCTGCTGCTGCGCCGGACGCGGGGCCGGTTGCGCGGCCAGCAGTTCCGCCAGGGCCGCACTGACCGCCTGCCACGCCTGGTGCGGGGTCATCTGCTGAGCGGAAGAGAGGCCGAGATGTTGCCACTGGCGGGTAAAGGCGGCGTTAAAACGGGCTTTATTGAATTTCTGCTGTGGCATATCACTCCCTTCTGTTACGCAATGAGGTGAAGCAAAAATGGCAAGCGCACGGGCTGGCAGGCGGGGCCAGCAATCGTTAAGTAAAGACGGGAGTGGGGAAAAAAGCGACAGCAATCAAATAAAAACGCCAGCCCGGAGGCTGGCGTGGCAGGAATCAGCAGAGTTCGAGGTGCACCTCATGCTGCTCAATCACCTTCATGACGCTGGCGGGCGGCATCTTGTCGGTGTAGATGTAATCCAGCAGACTCATATTGCCGAGGTTAACCATGGCGTTGCGGCCAAACTTCGAGTGGTCCACGACCAGCAGCGCACAGCGGGAGTTTTCGATAATCGCGCGCTTGGTCCGCACTTCGTGATAGTCAAACTCCAGCAGCGAGCCATCCATATCGATGCCGCTGATGCCGAGAATGCCGTAATCCAGCCGGAACTGCGAAATGAAGTCGAGCGTCGCCTCTCCCATTACCGCCCCATCGCGGGTGCGCACTTCGCCCCCGGCAATAATCACCCGAAAATCGGGTTTGCCCATCAGCAGCATCGCCACGTTGAGATTGTTCGTCACCACACGCAGATCGCTGTGGTTGAGCAGCGCATGCGCCACCGCTTCCGGCGTGGTGCCGATGTCGATAAACAGCGTGGCCCCATCCGGGATCTGGCTGGCGACCCGCTGAGCAATGCGCGCTTTCTCCGCCGACCACATCATTTTACGATCGTGCCAGGCGGTGTTCTCAGAGCTGGAGGGGAGCGCCGCGCCGCCGTGGTGGCGCTGAATTTTGTTCTGATCGGCCAGATCGTTGAGATCGCGACGGATGGTCTGCGGGCTGACCTCAAAATGATCCACCAGCTCCTCAGTACTGACATATCCCTGACGACGGACCAAATCGATAATCGCGTCATGACGTTGCGTCTGCTTCACATTCCTCTCCTGTTAACCCGCAAAATCTCTTTACCGACGCGTAACGTTACGCGTATCCACCAGCGCCATCGCCAGCCCGACCAGCAGACCGGCGACGTGCGCTGCGTTGGCAATGGCCAGGCCAAAGACGCCGAACCAGCCAATCACCAGCCAGACCAGCGCAAAACCGATCAGGCCACGTTCAAGATAGACGCCGCTGTCGGGATCGCGCTCGCCGCGCAGCCAGCAGTAGCCCATCAGGGCATACACTACGCCCGACAGGCCGCCAAACCAGATGCCGCTGAATTTCGCCTGCAGCCAGCCGCTGAGCAGCGCGGAAATCAGCATAATGACAAAGAGTTTGCCGCTGCCGAGCCGCTTCTCAACCGCCCCGCCCAGATACCACCACCACATCAGGTTAAACAGAATGTGCAGCAGCGAGAAGTGCAGCAGCGCATGGCTGAACCAGCGCCAGACCTGAAAATGCTGGTCATCGTCCGGCCAGGCGAGCCAGGCCATCACGGTCTGATCGCCCATCACCTGCATCAGGATAAAAACGGCGATACAGAGCACCATCACCGTCATTGTCAGCGGCCCGGCGCGCTCACGAATGTTTGCCCAGATGTTACTGCGCTCATAGCGCAGCCCGCTGTCGGTTTTGCCGCTGTGCCAGCTGGCCGCCTGATAGCGTGGGTGATTAGGGTCATGCAGAAACTGCTGAAGTTCGTTTTCGACCACGGAAAACTGGCTCTCATCATCCAGCATGATGACATAGTGCTGGTCATGCTCAATACGCAGCGTCACGCCGCGCGTTGCCATGTAGTCCACAAACGCCTGCGCCATGCGCGGCTGATTAAATTGGGTAATGCGCATCAGTAACTCTCCGTGTGACAGGCGGCCACTTACTCACTGCCCAGGGCAACCTGCTGCGGAAAGGCCGCGCGCCAGGCATCGAAACCGCCATCAATACTGTAGGCCGCACTGAAGCCCTGCCCCAGCAGATATTGTGCTGCACTTTTACTGCTGTTGCCGTGATAGCACATCACCAGCACCGGCAGGTTGTGGTCTGCACGACTGATAAAGTCGCTGAGGTTGGTGTTGGTCAGATGCAGCGCACCCGCCGCATGGCCCATCGCAAAGCTTTGCGGATCGCGGATATCGACCAGCAGTGCCCCCTGCGCCAGACGCGCCTGCGCCTGCTGCACATCAATACATTCGAACGTTTCCATGGGATCTCTCAAAGTCGTCACAATAGCGCGTAGTGTAACCCGAGAAGCCACGCCGATAACCTGACAATCGTTACGGGTATCTGTTTTTTTGGTGGACATAATGTTAGCTATATCACGCAAAAATGTTTTTAGCGGGTTAAAAGCTGGCGCTAATGTTGGTTTGCGACTATGATAATGCTCGAAAACGAACATTAGTGAACTATTCCGAACATCGGAGGAGATGACGTGGAAACCAAAGACCTGATCGTGATCGGCGGCGGCATCAACGGTGCCGGCATTGCAGCAGACGCTGCAGGACGCGGACTGTCGGTGTTAATGCTGGAGGCGCGGGATCTGGCTTGCGCGACCTCCTCTGCCAGCTCGAAACTGATTCACGGCGGCCTGCGCTACCTTGAACATTATGAATTCCGTCTGGTCAGCGAAGCGCTGGCTGAGCGTGAAGTCCTGCTGAAGATGGCACCGCACCTGGCCTTCCCGATGCGCTTCCGTCTGCCGCACCGTCCGCACCTGCGTCCGGCGTGGATGATCCGCACCGGCCTGTTTATGTATGACCATCTGGGCAAACGCACCAGCCTGCCAGGCAGTAAAAGTCTGCGCTTTGGCGCGGATTCGGCCCTGAAGCCGGAGATCACGCGCGGATTCGAATATTCTGACTGCTGGGTCGATGACGCCCGTATGGTCGTGCTCAACGCGCAGGAAGTGGTGAAGCGCGGCGGCGAAGTGCGGACCCGCACCCGCGTGACCCGTGCCTGGCGTGAAGGCGGCCTGTGGAAGGTGGAAGCGGAAGATGTCGACAGCGGCAAAACCTACACCTGGCAGGCGAAAGGCCTTGTCAACGCTGCAGGCCCGTGGGTTAAGCAGCTGTTTGACGACAGCCTGAAGCTCAAATCCCCTTACGGTATCCGCCTGATCAAAGGCAGCCACATCGTGGTGCCGCGCGTCCACACCGAAAAGCAGGCTTACATCCTGCAGAACGAAGATAATCGCATCGTGTTTGTGATTCCGTGGATGGATGAGTTCTCCATCATCGGCACCACCGACGTGGAGTACAAAGGCGATCCGAAAAACGTCAACATTGATGACAGCGAAACCGACTACCTGCTGAAAGTGTTCAACGCCCACTTCAAAAAGCAGCTGACCGCTGACGACATCGTCTGGTCTTACTCCGGTGTGCGTCCTCTGTGTGATGATGAATCGGACTCACCGCAGGCGATCACCCGCGATTACACGCTGGATGTCCGTGATGACAACGGCCAGGCGCCACTGCTGTCGGTGTTTGGCGGCAAGCTGACCACCTATCGCAAGCTGGCCGAGCACGCGCTGGAAAAACTGGCGAAGTACTATCCCAACGCCGGTCCGGCCTGGACGAAGAACTGCGTGTTGCCAGGCGGGAACATCTCCGGCACCCGTGAGGATTATGCGGCCAGCCTGCGTCGTCGCTATCCGTTCATCAGTGAAAACATGGCGCGTCACTTCTCACGCACCTACGGCAGCAGCACTGAAACTCTGTTAGCCGGGGCGAAAAGCCTGAACGATCTGGGTGAGAACTTCGGTCACGAGTTTTACGAAGCGGAGCTGCGCTACCTGGTGCAGCATGAGTGGGTTCGCGAGCTGGATGATGCTATCTGGCGTCGTACCAAACAGGGTATGTGGCTGACGAAAGAGCAGCAGGCCCGCGTGGCAGAGTGGCTGGCTGCGAAAGCAAAACCGGCACTCTCGCTGGCCTCTTAAGCAGGCCGCAGTAAGCAGAAAGCAGGCTCCGGCCTGCTTTTTTTATGGGTGGCCGACCGCGAACTGAACCGGTTAAATCGTGCCGCGGCCCTTTCCCCTCGCACGCTCTCCTCCTGTCACCCTGCCGTTTCCCCCTCCCCGCCAGCCTGCAGCGCCTCGGGTTTCGCCTGCCGCCAGGCCGCTCATCATCGTTACCTTAAATCTAACGTTTCGCTTTTTTGCTTAATTGAACGCCGTATGCAGAACGCGCAGACTTTGTTCAGCAAAAACGTCAGTACCGCGATTTTAATCAGGAGGTTGAAATGAACACAGGCCAAACGCCTGCCCGGGAGTGGAACACACGCCGCAGTGAAAAAGCGCGTCGTATGGCCGCCTTCCCCCTCGATGGCAAAGTCATTCCTGTTGAACGAGCCACAGAAGCCCTCGAACACTTAATTGCCCCAGGCGACCGCGTGGTGCTGGAGGGGAATAACCAGAAACAGGCTGACTTCTTATCCCGCACCCTGGCGCAGGTGAATCCGGCAAAGATTCACGACCTGCACATGATTATGCCCAGCGTCGGCCGCAGTGAGCATCTCGATATTTTTGAAAAAGGCATTGCCCGCAAACTCGACTTCGCTTTTTCCGGTCCGCAGAGTCTGCGCATGTCGCAGCTGCTGCAGGATGGCCAGCTGGAAATCGGCGCTATCCACACCTATATCGAACTCTACTCCCGCCTTTATGTTGACCTCTGCCCGAATGTGGCGCTGATTGCCGGTTACAAAGCTGACCGCAAAGGCAACCTCTACACCGGTCCGGGCACCGAAGATACTCCGGCGCTGGTGGAAGCCGCCGCGTTCCGTGACGGTATCGTGATAGCCCAGGTCAATGAACTGGTCGATGACGAAACCGACCTGCCGCGCGTCGATATTCCCGGCTCCTGGATCGACTACATTGTCGTTGCTGACAAACCGTTCTTTATCGAACCGCTGTTTACCCGCGATCCGCGCCTGATTAAGCAGGAACATATCCTGATGGCGATGATGGCGATTAAAGGCATCTACGCCGAACACCAGGTGCAGTCACTCAACCACGGCATCGGTTTTAACACCGCCGCGATTGAGCTGCTGCTGCCCACCTACGGCGAACAGCTCGGCCTGAAAGGCAAAATATGTAAACACTGGGCGCTGAACCCTCATCCGACGCTGATCCCGGCAATTGAGAGTGGCTGGGTGGAGAGCGTGCACTGCTTCGGCGGCGAGCTGGGGATGGAAGAGTATATCCGCGCCCGTCCCGACATCTTCTTTACCGGCAGCGACGGCTCGATGCGCTCTAACCGTGCCTTCTGTCAGCTGGCCGGCCAGTACGCAGTCGACATGTTTATCGGGGCCACCCTGCAGGTGGACGGGCTGGCCAACTCCTCGACCGTGACCCGTGGCCGCCTCTCCGGCTTTGGTGGCGCGCCGAATATGGGCCACGATCCGCACGGCCGCCGTCACGCGACCCCCGCCTGGCTGAATATGATCACCGAGCCAGACCCGATGCAGCGCGGGAAAAAACTGGTGGTGCAGATGGTCGAGACCTTCCAGGCTGGCGCAAAACCCACCTTCGTTGAAACCCTTGATGCGGTTGATGTTGCCAAAACCTCGGGTATGCCGCTGGCTCCGGTGATGATCTACGGCGATGACGTGACTCATGTGCTGACCGAGGAAGGTATCGCCTATCTCTATCGCGCAGAGAGCCTGGAAGAGCGTCGCGCCATGGTCGCCGCCGTGGCGGGCATTACCGACATCGGTCTGGGTGTGGATGCGGCACGCGTCGCGGCCCTGCGTAAAAGCGGCAAAGTGGTCTATCCGGAAGATATGGGCATCCGCCGTTCCGACGCCACCCGTTCACTGCTGGCCGCGGGCAGCGTGGCTGACCTGGTCGAATGGTCCGGTGGTCTGTACAACCCGCCTGCTAAATTCCGGAGCTGGTAAATGAAACTCCTGTCACAGACTCAAGCCGAGGCGCAGGCCAGCCAGCTGGCGACGCTGGCGCGCGATTGCCTGATCGATGAAGCACGTCTGAGCCCCAAGCCGGGTCTGGTCGACAGTCGCGGAAACGGCGCGCATCAGGATCTGACGCTGGCGCTGATGGAGCGCTCCGCTCACAGCCTGGCACCGACCTTTCTGGCGCTGGCCCGTCACAGCTGGCAGCGTCCCGCCGATATCGCCCTGCGCGAAACGGTCGGGCGTCTGGGCCGCGACGGCGAGCAGCAGATGATGGCGGCCACCGGTGGCGTGAATACCCATCGGGGAGCGATCTGGGCGCTGGGCTTACTGGTAAGTGCCGCCGCCATGCATGGCGGTGCTGCCAGTGCCGACCCGCTGACCCGCACCGCCGCCGCCCTGGCCAGCCTGCCCGACCGGGCAGCGCCGAAACTGTTCAGCAAAGGGTTAAAAGCGACGCACCGCTATCGGGTGCCCGGCGCACGCGAAGAGGCGCAACAGGCGTTTCCTCACGTGATGAAGCTGGCGCTGCCGCAGCTGCTGATCAGCCGGGCGGTGGGGGCCAGCGAAAGCGAAGCCCGCCTGGATGCGCTGATGGCGATCATGACCTCGCTCAGCGATACCTGCGTGCTGTCACGGGCAGGGATGGCGGGGCTGACGGCGATGCAGCACGGGGCACAGGCCGTACTGCTGGCGGGCGGCTGCCGCACCGCAGGCGGAAAGCTGGCGCTGGCGCAGCTTGATCGCCGGATGCTGGCCCTCAACGCCTCGCCGGGCGGAGCCGCCGATTTGCTCGCGGCGACGCTGTTTATCGATCGGGTCTGTTCGCCTGAACACACATATTTTTAGAGGCCATTATGGAACACATCACATTATCTTTACCCGCTAACCGCCTGCTCAGTGGCAGAGCGCTGGCCGGGGTCGTGGGTTCCGGTGATATGGAAGTACTGTACACCGCAACCCAGGGCGACACGCTGAACGTTGATATCACCACCTCACTGGATAACAGCGACGCCCGCTGGAAGGCGCTGTTTGACCGTCTGAATTTGATCAACGGCCTGCCGGCCGGCGAACTGATTATCCACGATTTCGGTGCCACACCCGGTGTAGCACGTATCCGTCTTGAACAGGTTTTTGAAGAGGTGAGCCATGCGTAACGACGCCAGTTTTATTGAATTACGGGCGCGTGAACGCGCCCGTACGCTGCTGGATGCCGGCAGCTATCGCGAACTTCTTGACCCCTTTGAAGGCATCATGTCGCCGTGGCTCGCGCCGCAGGGCGTGGTGCCGCAGTCCGATGATGGCATGGTCGTGGCACGCGGCACGCTGAACGGTCAGCCTGCGGTGGTTATCGCCATCGAAGGCACCTTCCAGGGCGGCAGCATGGGCGAAGTCTCCGGGGCGAAAATGGCGGCGGCGCTGGAGCTGGCGGCGGAAGACAACCGCAACGGCATCCCGACGCAGGCGGTACTCTGCCTGGAAACCGGTGGCGTGCGGCTGCAGGAGGCCAACCTGGGGCTGGCAGCAATCGCCGATATTCATGCGGCGATTGTCGATCTGCGTCGCTACACCCCGGTGATCGGCATCATCAGCGGCACCGTTGGCTGCTTCGGCGGAATGTCGATTGCCGCCGCGCTGTGCAGCTACCTGATCGTGACACGGGAAGCGCGCCTGGGCCTGAACGGCCCGCAGGTCATTGAGCAGGAGGCGGGCATTGAAGAGTATGACTCGCGCGATCGGCCCTTTATCTGGAGCATGACCGGCGGCGAAATCCGCTACGCCAGTGGACTGGTGGATGCACTGGTGGATGACGGCATCAACGCCGTAAAAACCGCGATGCATGACTTCATTGCCAGAGGCGTACCGGCGCAGCACCGCAGCGACAACTATGCCGACTTCCTGTCACGTCTGACGCAGTTCGACACCCGCCAGCAGGCGGACACCGCCCAGATCAAACAGCTTTTCGCCCGGGAGGAGAAATAATGACCCAGACAAGCAGCCGCGGTGCAACCTGGCTGGAAAAACTCGCACCTCATGCACAGCGTCTCAGTGGCCTGTGCGCCTCTGTTCAGGTGGCTGACGGCCAGCTGAATGGCGAAAACGTCCGCTTCATCGCCGTGGTGCCCGATGCACAGAACCACTATCCGCGCGCCGCGCAGGGGGAAGTGGGTCTGCTGGAGGGCTGGACGCTGGCAAAAGTGGTGAATGAAACGCGGGAAGAGGATAAAAACAGCGCCGTGAAACGCCCGATTGTGGCGGTCATCGATGTGCCGAGTCAGGCCTATGGTCGCCGTGAAGAGGCATTTGGTATTCATCAGGCGCTGGCGGGCGCAGCGGGTGCTTATGCTAACGCGCGCCTGGCCGGCCATCCGGTCATCGGACTGATTGTCGGCAAGGCGATGTCCGGTGCGTTCCTGGCACACGGCTATCAGGCTAACCGCCTGATTGCGCTTAACGATCAGGGCGTGCTGGTTCACGCCATGGGCAAAGCGTCGGCGGCACGTATTACGCTGCGTTCGGTGGAGTCGCTGGAGAAACTGGCCGCCACCATCCCCCCCATGGCCTATGACGTGAGCAACTTCGCCACGCTGGGTCTGCTCTCCGATCTGCTGAACGTGGGCAATCCCGATGCGCCGTCTGACGCCGACGTGGCGATGGTGGAAATCGCGCTGCACAAGGCGATCGGCGATGCCCGTCAGGACCCGAGCCTGAAAAACCGTCTGGGTGCCTCCAACCGTCACAGCTCTTCCCTGGTGCGCGAGCGTATGCGCGCGACCTGGTAAACCGATAAAAAAATAAACCTGCCGAATCCGGTCTGACGGGGCGTGTCACAGCGCCCCGGCGCAGTGGCCGTGTTCAGAATTATAAACATCGCTGTTTTTTGGAAAATTCTTTCTTAATAACAGGTGATTTATGATTTATATAATTGTGCATGCCCTTGCGCCTATTTTTGTCATTATGCTGCTGGGTTTCTGGGCCGGTAAGTGCGGAATGGTCAATAACAAAGACGTTTCGCTGCTGAATATTTTCGTGATGGATTTTGCGCTGCCCGCCGCGCTGTTCAGCGCCACGGTGCAGACACCCTGGTCGGGGATTGTGGCGCAGTCGCCGCTGATTGTGGTCCTGACCGGGGCGATGTGGATCACCTATGCGGCGATCTATTTCCTGGCCACCGGCGTATTTAAAAAGTCGCCACAGGATGCAGCGGTGCTGACGCTGACCGTCGCCTTACCCAATTACGCGGCGCTGGGCCTGCCGATTCTGGGCAGCGTGCTGGGCGAAGGCTCATCCACCTCGCTCTCGGTCGCTGTCTCTATCGCCTGCGGTTCGGTGCTGATGACGCCCTTCTGCCTGCTGATTCTGGAGCGGGAAAAAGCGCGCAGTGCGGGTGAGAATGTGGGGTCGACGCTGACCATGCTGCCGGTGCTCATGTGGCGCTCCGTTAAAAAACCGATCGTCTGGGGTCCGCTGCTGGGCGCGGTGCTCTCTGCGCTGGGCGTCAGAATGCCGGAGCTGGTGCTTTCAGCTATTAAGCCGCTGGGCCTGGCCGCCACCGCGGCGGCGCTGTTCCTGACCGGTGTGATCCTTTCTGCCCGTCAGCTGAAACTCAACGCCGTCGTGGGCGTCGGCACGGTGGCGAAACTGCTGATTCAGCCCGTGATTGCCTGGGGTCTGGTGCTGGCGCTGGGGCTGAACGGCTCAGTGGCGATCACCGCGATCCTGATGATTGCGCTGTCGGCCGGTTTCTTTGGTGTGGTGTTCGGCAACCGCTTTGGCGTTCAGTCGCCCGATGCTGAAGCCGTGCTGCTGTTAAGTTCGGTGCTCTCTATTCTGTCGTTGCCCCTGTTCATTACGCTGACATCAGGAATGTAATATGACCGCGCCCTGCCCCCACGATCTGCTCTGGCTGCGTGACCGCAGCGCATTAGCCACGATCTCAGCGTGCTGGGTCGGGACGTTCTGGCATCCCGGCCTGCCGGTGGTGGTGCGGCGCGATCATCGCGAATCCGGCCTGATCCCGATTGGAGTGCGCGGTGAACGGCGGGAGCAGCGTGCCGCCGGATGGGTTCATCCGGACGATATTGTCCGGGTGATAACGCCGGAGAGGCTGGCCGATCGCACCCTGCTGCAGGCTTCCCCTTTCAGCGCCTTTGCCCCGGTTCGCGCGGCGATCGTGCTGAGTGAGGCGGAGTGGCCGTGGCGCTGGGGGATCACCGGCAGCACCGGTTATGCGCTGGCGACGCAGCAGCCCACGCTGCACGCTGCCAGCGATCTCGATCTGGTGATCCGCGCCCCGCAGCCTCTGGACCGGGCTGCGCTGCAACGGTGGCAGAATCAGACCGACGCGCTGGCGTGCCGAGTGGATACCCAGGTGGAAACGCCTGCCGGTGCGTTTGCCCTCAACGAGTGGCTGCGCGAGGAACAGGTGCTGCTGAAAACCGACACCGGCCCCCTGCTGACCGCTTCACCCTGGAGCAGAGAAACCTCATGAAAATACTCTTTACCTTTCCCGGCCAGGGCACCCAGCGAGCCGGCATGCTGCAGCATCTGCCTGACGGCGAGGCGCTGTTAGCCCGCGTGCGGGCGGTACTGGGCGACGAAACTGACAGGCTCGACAGCGATGACGCCCTGCAGCACACCCGCGCCGTCCAGCTCAGCCTGCTGATCAGCGGGGTCGCCTGGGCGCACGAGCTGATACGTCGCGGGGTGAAGCCGGATATTGTCAGCGGTCTGTCGATTGGCGCATTTCCGGCGGCAGTGGTGTCAGGTGCGCTCGATTTCAGCGACGCCCTGCGGCTGGTGGCATTGCGCGGCGACCTGATGGAGCAGGCTTATCCGCAGGGATATGGCCTGACGGCGATCACCGGCCTGACGCTGACGCATCTGGAAACGCTGCTGCCTGGCAGCCACACTTACATTGCCAATCTCAATGCCGAAACGCAGATAGTGATTGCCGGTCGTGATGAGGATATGGCGAGGGTGGCGCAAAAGGCGCTGGAGGCAGGTGCCAGTAAGGCGATCAGACTGGCGGTTAGCGTGCCGTCGCACTGCGCGCTGCTGGACAAACCGGCGGCAGAACTGGCGCGTGCGTTTGAATCCGTGCGCCTCTCCCGTCCCGATTGTGCTTACCTCAGCGGCTCAACCGCACGGGTGATCCACGACCCGGAGAAGATCGCGGAGGATCTGGCGTTCAATATGGCACGGACCGTGCAGTGGTATGACACCATGGTCTCGGCTAACCAGCGCGATGCCCGTCTGGCGATTGAGATGCCGCCAGGCAATGTGCTGACCGGCCTGACCCTGCAGGCGGGCTGGCAGGGCGATGCAATCAGCCTGGAACGCAACGGCGTCGATGTGGCAGGTCATCTGGCTAAACGGCTGGAACGGTAAGGTTACGGGCATACATGCGCCCTTCTGCCGCCAGGGCCAGCAGGTCATTGTCGCGTTCGCGGCGATGCGAATAGACAATCGCAACCTGCTGCCGCATCTGGTAAGGCGCTGCGAGCGTCAGCAGCTGGATATTGTTTTCATAGACTTTCCGCATCCTTCCCGGGATCAGCGCCAGGCCGACGCCCGCCTGCACCAGACTGATCATGGAGAAGATGTCATTCACCTTCGTCACCATGCGTGGTTCAAATCCCGCGATCTGAAACGCCTCCTGCGAACCGGCATAGGTGGCAAATCCCTCGGCCAGTGAGACAAAATCGCGGTCGGCATAGTCACGCAGATTGACCGGTGCGTCGCCGCTGCCCGTTTCGCCAGCCGGCGCCGCCAGACAGATCGTGTCCTCGAACAGCGGGATCACATCAAACCGGGCCTCGCTGAGTTCGCCCTCATGGGTGGCAATCAGGATCGCGTCCAGCGCATCATCCTCCAGCATATTCAGCAGCATCTGGTTAGAGCCCATGGTCAGATCCAGTTCCAGCGTCGGCCGGCGCAGTTTCATGCCCATGATCAGCCGGGGAATGGTCTCCAGGGTCAGCGAGTAGAGTGTGCCAAGCCGCAGCCGCCCTCCGCCAATACCCGCCACTTTGCGGGCCTCCTCAATGCCTTTGCCCATCAGGGCCGTGACGTCGCGACAATAGTCCAGCAGCGTCCAGGCGGCGGGCAGCGGCACCAGATTGCGCCCTTTGTGGATAAACAGCGGGCAGTCGATGCCCTCTTCCAGCGTGTGCAGCGCGCGGTGCACGCTGACGCTGCTCAGCTCCAGCGCTTCCGCCGTGCGGGCGATATTGCCTTTCGTCATAAACATCATGAAGACGCTTAGCTTCCGGAAGGTAATTTCCTGATTGATATTGTCACTCATGGGCTGCTGTTGCCTGTAAGGTCATTTTGCTTTTCCGCATAGTAGCGATTCTCCGCCAGCCTGTAATGATCTGGCTCGCAGCCGGATGATTTACTGCGGCTGAAGGCGGAATCTGCGGAGGTCAGGGAGGAGCGGAACGGGCAGAAAAAAGTGCGGCCGGTTTCCCGGCCGCAGAGCAGATGAATTGACGGCGCGCGCCTTACAGCCTTATCGGTGAAATGTTCCAGATCTCATCGGCATACTCCTGAATCGTCCGGTCAGACGAGAAGTAACCCATGCCGGCGATATTTTTCGCCGCACGGCGCTGCCACTCTTCCGGCTTACGGTAGAGCGCATCCACCTTGTCCTGGGTATCCACATAGCTGCGATAATCGGCCAGTAACTGGTAGTGGTCGCCGAAGTTCACCAGCGAATCGAACAGATTGCGGTAGCGACCCGGATCCTGCGGGCTGAAGACGCCCGACGCGATCTGCGTCAGCACCTGATGCAGCTCTTCATCGCCTTCGTAATAGTCACGCGGGTTGTAGCCTCCCTGACGCAGGGCTTCTACCTGCGGCGTGGTATTGCCGAAGATGAAGATGTTCTCTTCGCCGACGTGATCCAGCATCTCCACGTTGGCACCATCCAGCGTGCCGATCGTCAGGGCACCATTCAGGGCAAACTTCATGTTACTGGTGCCGGACGCTTCCGTTCCGGCGGTCGAGATCTGCTCAGAGAGATCGGCGGCCGGAATGATGATCTGCGCCAGACTCACGCTGTAGTTCGGGATGAAGACCACTTTCAGTTTGTTCTTCACCTGCGGATCATTGTTGATGATGTTGGCGACATCGTTGATCAGATGGATGATGTGTTTGGCAACGTAGTAGGCGGAGGCCGCTTTACCGGCAAAAATATTGACGCGCGGCACCCAGTCCGCCTGCGGATCGGCCTTGATACGGTTGTATCGGGTGATCACATGCAGCACGTTGAGCAGCTGACGCTTGTACTCGTGAATACGCTTGATCTGCACATCAAACAGCGCATTCGGGTCGAGCACCACATCCAGGTTTTTTGCCACCCACTCGGCCAGCCGGCGCTTGTTCTGATGCTTGGCAATCGCCACTTTCTCGATAAACGCCGGGTAGTCGATCTGCGCTTTCAGCTCATCCAGCTGGCTGAGATCGGTGCGCCAGTTGCGGCCAATCTCCTCATCCAGCACCTCTGACAGCGCCGGGTTAGCCAGCGCCAGCCAGCGACGCGGAGTGACGCCGTTGGTTTTGTTGCAGAAGCGGCCCGGGAACAGGCGGGAGAAGTCTGCAAACAGCGACTGCACCATCAGGTTGGAGTGCAGCTCTGAGACGCCATTCACTTTATGGCTGACCACCACCGCCAGCCAGGCCATGCGTACCCGGCGGCCGTCGTTCTCGTCGATGATCGAAATACGCGACAGCAGATCCAGATCGTCAGGATAGTGATCCTGAATCGTCTTGAGGAAGAAGTCGTTAATTTCAAAAATAATGCTGAGATGACGCGGCAGAATCTTGCCGATCATATCCACCGGCCAGGTCTCCAGCGCTTCGGTCATCAGCGTATGGTTGGTATAGGAGAAGACCTGACAGCAGACGTCAAAGGCGCTGTCCCAGCTGAATTTATGCTCGTCGATCAGCAGGCGCATCAGTTCGGGGATCGCCAGCACCGGGTGCGTGTCATTCAGGTGGATGGCGATCTTGTCCGCCAGGTTGTCCCAGGTCTGATGCATGCGCCAGTGACGATTCAGAATGTCCTGCACCGTGGCGGATACCAGGAAGTACTCCTGACGCAGACGCAACTCGCGCCCGGAATAGGTGGAGTCATCGGGATAGAGGACGCGTGAGACGTTTTCGGAGTGGTTTTTATCTTCCACCGCCGCAAAGTAGTCGCCCTGGTTGAACTTACCGAGGTTGATTTCGTTACTGGCCTGCGCGCCCCAGAGGCGCAGCGTATTGGTGGCGTCGGTGTCGAAGCCCGGGATGATCTGGTCATAGGCCATCGCCAGGATCTCTTCGGTCTCCAGCCAGCGCACTTTCGCCCCTTCGTGCTGGACGCGGCCGCCGAAACGCACCTTGTAGCGGGTGTTGAATCGCTGAAATTCCCACGGATTGCCATACTCGAGCCAGTAATCGGGCGACTCTTTCTGCTCACCTTCCACAATGTTCTGTTTGAACATGCCGTAATCGTAACGGATGCCATAGCCGCGGCCCGGCATACCCAGCGTCGCCAGCGAATCGAGGAAACAGGCCGCCAGACGGCCCAGACCGCCGTTGCCCAGGCCCGGATCGTTCTCCTCCTCCATCAGCTCGGCCAGATCCAGCCCCATTTCGTCGAGGGCCTGGTTGAGATCGTCATAGATCCCCATCGCCAGCAGCGCATTCCCCAGAGTGCGCCCCATCAGGAACTCCATCGACAGGTAGTAAACCTGCCGCACATCCTGCGACAGCTGAGCGCGGCTGGAGCGCAGCCAGCGCTCGACCATCCGATCGCGAACCGCCAGCAGTGCAGCGTTCAGCCACTCATGCTTGTTGGCAATAGAGGGGTCTTTGCCGATGGTAAACATCAGTTTGTACGCAATCGAATGCTTTAAAGCATCAACCGTCAGCGTGGGTGAAGCGTAAGTGAAAGGTGCATTCATATCCGGTTTTCCCCATCCGTTACATCAGACGCTGGTAGAGATCGCGGTAGGCCTGTGCGGCCACCTGCCAGCTGAAATCCATGCCCATCGCCTGTCGCTGAACATAACGCCACAGTGAAGGGCGAGACCACAACACAAACGCGCGGCGAATCGCCCGCAACAGCGACCAGGCGTTAGCATCTTCAAAGCTGAAGCCACTGGCAATCCCATCCGCCAGGTTTTCCAGCGAGCTGTCGTTAACCGTATCCGCCAGTCCGCCGGTGCGGCGCACCAGCGGCAGCGTGCCATATTTCAGGCCATACAGCTGCGTCAGGCCGCAGGGCTCAAAGCGGCTCGGCACCACGATCACATCGGCACCACCGACGATGCGGTGTGAAAACGCCTCGTGATAGCCAATCTGCACACCCACGCTGCCCGGATGCTCTGCTGCCGCGGCCAGGAAGCCCTGCTGCAGTTCGGCATCGCCCTGTCCCAGCAGCACCAGCTGACCGCCCTGCGCCAGCAGGCCCGGGAGCGCCTCCAGCACCAGGTCCAGGCCTTTCTGTTTGGTCAGGCGGCTGATCACGCAGAACACCGGCGCTTTGTCATCAACCTTCAGCCCCATCGCCACCTGCAGCTGCCGTTTGTTTTCCGCTTTGGCTTCCAGCGTGTCGCGGTTGTAGCGCGCGCTGAGCAGCAGGTCGTGGGCCGGGTCCCAGATGGTCGGGTCGACACCGTTGAGGATCCCGCTCAGCCGCCCTTCCCGCATCCGCTGCGCCAGCAGCGTTTCCATGCCGTAACCAAACTCCGCAGAGGTAATCTCATGGGCGTAGGTCGGGCTGACCGCCGTCACGTGATCGGCGTAGAAGAGTCCCGCCTTCAGGAAGGAGATCTGCCCGTAAAACTCCAGCCCATGCATGTTAAAGAACGACCACGGCAGGCCAATCTGATCCATGTGGTGCGCCGAGAACAGTCCCTGATAGGCCAGGTTGTGCACGGTAAACACCGATTTGGCCGGCCGGCCGCGCGCTTCCAGATAGGCGCAGGTAAGGCCTGCGTGCCAGTCATGGGCATGGACGATATCGGGACGCCACATCGAATCCATACCGCACGCCAGTTCGCAACCGACCCAGCCCAGCAGCGCGAAGCGCAGGTAGTTATCGACATAGGCAAACTGCGACTCGTCATGATAAGGGCTACCGGGACGGTCGTAGAGGTCAGGGGCATCGATCAGATAGATGCCCACACCGTTAAATTCACCATATAACAGACGTATATGACCGGCAAATGTCTCTCGCTCTGTCACCATCTGGAGATCAGGTATGCCTTTGCGCAATGCAGGAAACGCCGGCAGCAGCACCCGCGTGTCTGTGCCGCCCGCAATCTGCGCCTGAGGTAATGCCCCGACTACATCAGCCAGTCCGCCCGTTTTAAGCAGCGGGAAAAGTTCTGAACAGACATGTAAAACCTGCATCCTCGACCTCATTAAGTTATCCGGCACGCTCCGCGTGCCGATTGCGTAAGTTCCGCTTATCGCTTACAGCCCCGCTTTGGCCAGCCTGGCCAGCATGGCGCGGGTGACCAGTACGATCCCTTCATCCGAACGGTGAAACCGGCGACTGTCTTCATCCGGATTTTCACCAATCACCATGCCTTCCGGTAACTCACAGGCGCGATCAATCACGCAGCGGCGCAGACGACACGAGCGACCCACCACCACATCCGGCAGCAGAACGGTTGAATCAATATTGCAAAACGAGTTAACCCGAACCCGGGGGAACAGCACCGAGTTGACCACGACCGAACCGGAGATAATGCAGCCGCCCGACACCAGCGAGTTCATCGTCATCCCGTGACTGCCGGAACGATCCTGAACAAATTTCGCGGGGGGCAGCGGCTCCATGTGGGTACGGATAGGCCAGGTGACGTCATACATATCCAGCTCAGGCATCACCGAGGCCAGATCGAGATTGGCGCGCCAGTAAGCTTCCAGCGTCCCGACGTCGCGCCAGTAAGGCGGCGCGTTGTCATCGTTCTGGACGCAGGAGAGCGCAAAGGAGTGCGCATAGCCTTCGCCGCTTGCCACCACTTTCGGCAGGATATCTTTGCCGAAGTCGTGGTTAGAGCCTGGCGTCTGCAGATCCGCTTCCAGCAGTTCATAGAGATAATCCGCGTTGAAGACGTAGATCCCCATGCTGGCGAGCGACTGCGTGTCATCACCTGGCATGGTGGGCGGTTTCGCGGGTTTCTCCACGAAGTCGATCACCATGTTCTCCTCATTCACCGCCATCACGCCAAACGCCGTGGCTTCATGCACCGGTACCGGTAAACAGGCGATGGTACATTTCGCCTCGTTCACCACGTGGTCCAGCAGCATGCGTGAATAATCCATCTTATAAATGTGGTCCCCGGCAAGGATCACGATGTACTGCGCCTGATAGCGGCGAATCACATCAAGGTTCTGCGTAACGGCATCGGCCGTGCCGCGATACCACTGTTCGGTCGAAAAGCGCTGCTGCGCTGGCAGCAAATCGACAAACTCATTCATCTCTTCATTGAAGATCGACCAGCCACGCTGGATATGCTGAGTCAGGGTATGGGACTGATACTGCGTAATGACGCCAATCCGCCGGATACCGGAGTTGACGCAGTTGGAGAGGGCAAAGTCGATAATGCGGAACTTGCCGCCGAAATGCACCGCCGGTTTGGCACGTTTGGCCGTTAAATCGACCAGCCGCGTGCCGCGTCCGCCGGCGAGGATCAGAGCAACCGTCTGTGTAGGGAGCTGGCGGGCCAGCATCAGGTGTTCTGTTCTATCTAACTTAACCATGTCTGACTCCTTATGATTGCTTTTGGAACACGCACACACCGTGTGCGGGACCATGCCAGACAGTTAGCAGGATGGGGTTGTCGTCCCCGGCGAAAGGAGGAAGGGCACGCCATTCTCCGTCTGGTAACACGATGTCATTCACCGTATCCGTGGCGTTTATTGTTATTAACCAGCGGCCAGACAGCAGGATCTGCAATCTGTGCAGCCCCTGTGCCCATTCATCGTGCTGCAGTGGCTGGCCACCGGCATTGAGCCACTGCACATTGCCATCACCCTCCTGCCACCAGCGATCCGCGGTCAGCGCCGGTATGCGCTGGCGCAGACGAATCAGTGCGGCGGTGAATCCGACCAATCCCTTCTCATCCGCCTGCCAGTCAAGCCAGCTGAGGGCATTGTCCTGACAGTAAGCATTATTATTGCCGCGCTGCGTGTGGCCACGCTCATCGCCCGCCAGCAGCATCGGCGTGCCCTGTGACAGCAGCAGCGTGGTGAGCAGTGCCCGCACGCTACGGCGGCGACGTTCCGTGACGTCAAAACTGACGTTCAGCCCCTCTTTGCCGTGATTGTGGCTGTAGTTATCGCCGTGACCGTCGCGGTTATCTTCCCCGTTGGCTTCGTTGTGTTTGCGTTCGAAGCTCACCACATCCCACAGCGTAAAGCCGTCATGCGCGGTGATCAGGTTAACCGTGGCGTGGGGCAGACGGTCATCGTGCTGGTAGAGATCGCTGGAGGCGGCAAAGCGACGGACAAACTCGCCGTTGCTGAGTGCGCCATGCAGCCAGTAGCGACGCGCGGTGTCGCGAAACTGATCGTTCCATTCGGCAAAGGGTGGCGGAAAACGGCCAACCTGATAGCCGTCAGGGCCGATATCCCAGGGTTCCGCAATCAGCTTGACCTGAGAGAGTAGCGGACAGGCGCGTATTGCATCGAAAAAAGGGGCATCACGCCGGTAATCGGGTGTGCGGCCCAGCACCGGCGCAAGGTCAAAGCGGAAGCCATCAACGTGACAGACCCGCACCCAGTAGCGCAGCGCCTCTAAGGTCCACGCCATCACCTGCGGATGGTGGATATTCAGCGTGTTGCCGCAGCCGGTCCAGTTCTGATAGCCGCCCTGCTCATTCAGCCAGTAGTAGCTGGCGTTGTCGATGCCGCGCATCGAGATCGTCGGGCCGATCTCATCCAGTTCGGCGGTGTGGTTGAAGACCACATCCAGCAGCACTTCGATACCGGCGGCGTGCAGGTTTTTTACCGCCTGCTGAAACTCCTGCAGCGGCGTGACGCCTGGCTGACCAGAGGCGTAACGCGGATCGACCGCCCAGAGCGCAAAGGGGTTGTAGCCCCAGTAGTTACTCAGGCCGAGCTGGAGCAGGCGCGGCTCGCTGGCAAAATGGGCCACCGGCAGCAGTTCCAGCGCCGTAATGCCCAGATCGCGCAGGTAGTTCACCATAACAGGATGACCCAGCGCCGCGTAAGTCCCGCGCAGCGTTTCCGGAATTTCCGGATGCTGCTTCGTCAGCCCGCGAACGTGCGCTTCGTAAATCACCGTGTTACCCCACGGCGTGCGCGGGGCGACATCGTCCTGCCAGTCGAAATCTTCCGCCACCACCCGTGACTTCGGCGCGATGGCCGCGTTGTCATGCGGATCGGGCTGCGCCTCGCCGCCCTGAAACAGCGGGTCATCCGGGACGTCACCCTCAACCGCGCGGGCGCAGGGATCGACCAGCAGCTTCGCCGGATTAAAGCGGTGTCCCTGCTGCGGCGCCCAGGGGCCATGCACCCGGTAGCCGTAACGCTGCCCCGGCTTCAGCGCCGGAACATAACCATGCCAGATATCCCCGCTGCGGCCAGGCAGATCAAGACGCTGTTCACGCCCCTCGTCATCAAACAGGCAGAGCTCGACGCGCCCGGCATGCTGAGAAAACAGGGTGAAATTGACGCCTTTACCATCGTAACTGGCACCCAGCGGTTCGGGATCCCCGGCAGTAATGGTCATTCCCCCTCCCGCACCAGCCATACCGTTGCCAGCGGTGGCAGATTGAGGCTCAGCGACTGTGGTCGTCCGTGACTCTCCTGCTCATCGGTATGCACCCGGTGATTACGCACATCACTGCCGTGATACTCATGCTGGTCGGTGTTCAGCACTTCGCGCCAGGTGCCAGGCTGATTGACCCCAAAGCGGTAGCCCGGACGCGGCACCGGCGTAAAGTTACTGACGACGATGATTTCGTTACCTTCGCGATCACGACGTACAAAGGCGAAGACCGAATGTTCCGCATCGTTGACCACCAGCCACTCAAAACCTGCCGGATCGAAGTCGAGCTGATGCAGCGGCGTGTAGTACTGATAGGTGTGGTTGAGATCGCGCACCAGACGCTGCACGCCGTGATGCCAGTTATCGCCGCCTTCCAGCAGATGCCAGTCCAGGCTGACATCGTGGTTCCACTCGCGGCCCTGAGCAAACTCGTTGCCCATAAACAGCAGTTTCTTGCCGGGGAAGCCCCACATCCAGCCGTAATAGGCGCGCAGATTGGCGAACTTCTGCCAGGCATCGCCCGGCATGCGGTCGAGAATGGAGCGCTTGCCGTGCACCACTTCGTCGTGCGACAGCGGCAGCACAAAGTTTTCGGTGTAGTTGTACATCATGCCGAAGCTCATCAGGTTGTGATGATGCTTGCGGTAGATAGGATCGACCTGCATGTAGTCGAGCGTGTCGTGCATCCAGCCCAAGTTCCATTTGAACCAGAAGCCCAGCCCGCCGCCCTCGGTCGGACGCGTTACGCCCGGGTAGTCCGTCGACTCTTCCGCCATCGTGACCGCGCCGGACGCCACGGTACCGAGCGTGCGGTTGGTGTGTTGCAGGAACTCAATCGCCTCAAGGTTCTCGCGGCCACCATACTGATTCGGCACCCACTGCCCTTCAACGCGGCTGTAGTCGCGGTAGATCATGGAGGCGACGGCATCCACGCGCAGGCCATCGATGCCAAAGCGTTCTGTCCAGTAGAGCGCATTGCCCGACAGGTAGTTACTCACTTCCCGGCGGCCAAAGTTGTAGATCAGGGTGTTCCAGTCCTGATGGTAGCCTTCTCGCGGGTCGCTGTGCTCATAGAGCTCGGTGCCGTCAAAGCGCGCCAGCCCGAAGTCATCGTTGGGGAAGTGACCCGGTACCCAGTCGAGCAGGACGTTGAGGCCGGCAGCATGGGCGCTGTCGATAAAGGCGCGGAAGTCGTCACGGGTTCCGAAACGGCGAGTCGGTGCATACATGCCCAGCGGCTGATAGCCCCAGCTGCCGTCAAACGGATGTTCGTTAATCGGCAGCAGTTCGATATGGGTAAAGCCCATCTCTTTGACGTAGGGCACCAGCTGTTCAGCCAGCTCTTTGTAGCTCAGCCAGAAATTGTTGTCGGTATGACGACGCCAGGAGCCCAGATGCACTTCATAGATGGAGATCGGCGCATCGAAACCGTTGGCGGCCTTGCGCTCCGCTTTCATCTCAACGGGCGCAGGCAGGCCGCAGATCATCGACGCGCTCTCCGGGCGCATCTGCGCTTCGAAGGCGTAAGGGTCCGCTTTGATACGCAGATCACCATTGGCGTCGATGATTTCATATTTGTAGAGCTGACCGTTGACCGCACCCGGCACAAACAGCTCCCAGATGCCCAGCTCCTGGCGCAGACGCATCGGGTGACGGCGGCCATCCCAGAAATTGAAATCGCCGACGACGGAAACACGACGGGCGTTGGGCGCCCAGACGCAGAAGCGGGTGCCGGTCACGCCATCAATCACGTCACCATGCGCGCCCAGGGTTTCGTACGGACGCAGGTGGGTGCCTTCCGCCAGCAGCCACAGATCCATCTCCTGCAGCAGCGGGCCAAAGCGATAGGCATCGTCGACCAGGTTTTGCTGGCCGTGCCAGTTCACCGCCAGCTGATAGCGGAACGGATTTTTGCGGCGGGGGATCACGCCGCTGAAGAAGCCGCGTGCGTCTTCACACGCCAGTTGAGCCAGCTTGCGCCCGGTAGAGGTCTCAATGACCCACACCTCAAGCGCTTCGGGGAGCAACGCCCTGACTTCAAGGCCTTGTGGCGTTCGGTGCATCCCTAGTAACGAAAAAGGATCGGCATAATTACCCGCAAACAGGGCATTGATCGCCTCGCGATCGGGAAGCTCTGACATGACTTTCTTCCTGTGATAACTGGCAGCCGAGATGCTCGCGACACGGCCTGTCGCGCGTCATCTGCGCTGCTCTTCATTGAGCCATACGTACGACGGCAAAAAAGTGTCAGGCCATTCCATGGAAAAAGTGTTTTGCCGTGTACCACAACCATTTAATCCGGAAAGCAAAAGCGAAACCTGTGGCACATCATGGTTAAATCATAGCTTGGTCGCAGCAGTTGCCATGGCTGAAAGCAAAATATTCTTTGCCGGCCGCCAAAAAGGGGAAGCTGATCACTGAGTAAGCGAACCGGCAGGTTGTTTCACGTACTGCAAAGCAAAAAAAAGGCCGGATAAATCCGGCCTTTGGCGATATTTTTCTTAGTCGATTAACAACCGCAGCATGCGACGCAGCGGTTCGGCTGCGCCCCATAACAGCTGGTCGCCTACCGTGAAGGCGGAGAGATACTCCGGCCCCATATTCAGTTTGCGCAGACGGCCAACCGGCGTGGTCAGCGTACCGGTCACGGCCGCGGGGGTCAGTTCACGCATCGTCAGCTCGCGGTCATTCGGCACCACCTTGACCCACTCGTTATGAGAGGCCAGCAGCTGTTCAATTTCAGACAGCGGCAGATCGCGTTTCAGCTTCAGGGTAAACGCCTGACTGTGGCAGCGCAGTGCACCCACACGCACGCACAAGCCATCAACCGGAATGACGTTGCGGGTCGCGAGGATCTTGTTGGTCTCCGCCTGGCCTTTCCACTCTTCGCGGCTCTGGCCATTCTCCAGCTGTTTGTCGATCCACGGAATCAGACTGCCTGCCAGCGGCACGCCGAAGTTATCGGTCGGCAGGGTGCCGGAACGGGTGAAGTCGGTCACGCTGCGCTCGATGTCGAGAATTGCTGAGGCCGGATTCTGCAGCGCAGGCGCAACGTGGTCGTGCAGCATGCCCATCTGGGTCAGCAGTTCACGCATGTGGCGCGCGCCGCCGCCTGACGCCGCCTGATAGGTGGCGACAGAAGCCCACTCCACCAGGTCCTGCGCGAACAGGCCGCCCAGCGACATCAGCATCAGGCTGACGGTGCAGTTACCGCCAACGAAGGTTTTGATACCCTGGTCGATGCCCTGACGGATCACCGCGTGGTTGACCGGATCGAGGATGATGATGGCATCGTCCTGCATGCGCAGCGTCGAGGCCGCATCGATCCAGTAGCCCTGCCAGCCGCTGGCGCGCAGCTTAGGATAGACATCGCTGGTGTAGTCGCCGCCCTGACAGGTGATAATGATGTCCAGCGCACGCAGCGCCTCAAGATCAAAGGCATCCTGCAGTGCGCCCTGCTGCTTGCCCGCAAACGACGGAGCCGCCTGACCATGCTGCGACGTCGAGAAGAAGACCGGATTGATTGCATCAAAATCGCGCTCTTCGCTCATGCGGGACATCAGCACGGAGCCGACCATACCGCGCCAACCAACAAAACCTACATTCTTCATGTCGTGTCCGTCTCAGGCAGATTTCACCTGCTTTCATTTCAGTGGAGAGAGCGGCGTGCTATGTTCACGCCGCTCTGCGTAATAATAGGATTTACCTCTGTCTGCTCACTCTACAAAATGCAGGCCTGGTGGCAAGTGAATTAATTCGATTACGCTAACTTTTTCAGCAGCGTAACTAATAACTCCGCTTTCTGGCGGACGGGATGGCGTTAAACCAATGACTGAAATGATTTCGGCGACAATATTATTGTTGTTAATTATGGATCCGCTGGGCAATCTGCCGATTTTTATGTCGGTTTTAAAGCATCTGGAGCCGAAACGGCGGCGGGTAGTGCTGATCCGCGAAATGCTGATCGCCCTGATTATCATGCTGCTGTTTCTGTTTACCGGCGAGCGCATTCTGGCCTTTTTAAATCTGCGCACCGAGACGGTGTCGATTTCCGGCGGCGTCATTCTGTTTCTTATCGCCATCAAGATGATTTTCCCGTCGGCCGAGAGCAGCAGCTCTGGTTTACCGGCAGGGGAAGAGCCGTTCCTGGTGCCGCTGGCGATTCCGCTGGTCGCCGGGCCGTCGCTGCTGGCGACGCTGATGCTGCTGTCGCATCAGTATCCACATCAGATGTCCCACCTGGTAGGTGCGCTGTTGATCGCCTGGGGCGTGACGGTCGGCATTCTGCTGATGTCAGGTCTGTTCCTGCGTCTGCTGGGTGATAAAGGGGTCAACGCGCTGGAGCGTCTGATGGGATTGATACTGATTATGCTGGCGACCCAGATGTTCCTGGACGGCATCCGCGCGTATCTGAAGTTGTAAGCGCACCGTTATCCTTTTACCCCGACAGGCCGACCATGCAGCCTGTTCAGGCAGCGATTCCGGTCGGTCGTTATGGCCATTCAGATGCCCGTTTTGTGGTGTCTGAGGGCGATAAAGGTGACGCGATCGCCACCAGAAAGTACGATGCAAAAAGTAAACAGGGGTGAGGGTGCCCGGAAAAAGCTGCCGCAGCGGATGCAGCATCAAAAACCCGGAGGGAGATACCATGAGGTTGTTATTACAGTTTTTTTTCGGCGCGCTCTATCTGATAACGGGTTACGTCTCTTTTCAGGCTGTCCTGCACTATGCCAGCTGCGGCCATTCAGGGGTGATCACAGGGATGCGCAGTTATCTGGTTGCCCCGCTACTCTGCGCGCTGTTCTGGCTGCTGTTTTATCTGGTCGCCTGGTGGAGCTTCAGGAAAATTGCCTTGCTGTCCGTGGCTAAAGAAACCGCCTTTCAGTCGCTATTCTTTCTGGCAAATAACGTTTGCTTAGCTGGCCTGACCTTATTCTCTGTCCCGGGCAGGAAAGCGGCGTTAAATACTGTGCAGTTGATGAAGATTGACGTCACTGATTTTGCCTGGATTTACCTGGCTTCCGCCGCCATCACGCTGGTTGTTTTTGCTCTGATAAGAAGAAGATGGGCATGAATCCGGTTTAATCCCGCTGCTGCTGTTTATTTTGCCGGTTTTTTCCTGCGCGGTGAGGAGAATAAATGACGCTGGCTATTCACGCGGCGTCATTCTCCTTCTGCTGGTGGCGCCTTATCTGCTGTTCCCGTTTTTACTCTTCCCCTGCTCGCGGGAAAAAACCTGACGGGCAGAGAGCCCGTCAGGCTGGTCAGGAAAGCAGTGCGAAAGCAATCATACCGACGATAGCCCCGGTCGTGCCGAGAATCGTCTCCATCAGCGTCCATGTTTTCAGCGTTTCCGCTTCGCTGGCCCCGGTAAAGCGGCCAAACAGCCAGAAACCGGCATCGTTCACATGACTGATGATGATGGAGCCGCCGCCGATACAGATCGACAGCGCCGCCAGCTGCGCGCCGCTGTAGTGCAGCGGTTCAATCACCGGCATGATCAGCCCGACCGTGGTCAGACAGGCAACCGTTGCCGACCCCTGAATGACCCGTACCGCACCTGACAGGATAAAGCAGGCCAGCGCAATCGGCAGGCCAGCGCCGGTCAGCGCGTTGCCCAGCACCGGACCCACACCGGAGTCCACCAGCACCTGCTTGAACACGCCGCCCGCGCCAATCACCAGCAGGATAATCCCCGCCGGTTGCAGCGCGCTGCCGCACACCTGCATCACCCGCTCTTTATCCATGCCCTGACGATAAGCCAGACCATAAATCGCCACCAGCAGCGCCAGCAGGATCGCGGTGAAAGGATGGCCGATAAATTCCAGCCACGCATACAGCGAGGTCCCTTCGGTGGTGAAGCGGGCGCCAATGGTTTTCAGGCCGACCAGCACCAGCGGAAACAGGATCAGAGAGAGGCTGAAGCCAAATGAGGGCAGCTGGTTCTCATCGACATCCGGCTGATGATCTTCCGGCGGGGCGCTGAAGGAGACGTGCTTCGCAATGAAATTGCCAAACAGCGGCCCGGCAATCAGCATCCCGGGTATCGCCGCACACAGCCCCAGCAGGATCATCCAGCCAAAGTCAGCGTGCATCTGTGAAGCCAGCAGCATCGGAGCCGGTCCCGGCAGCAGAAACGCGGCAGCAGCAGCCACCCCGGCAAAGAGCGGGATAACCAGCTTCACCAGATTGCCCCCGGTTCGCCGCGCCACGGCAAAAGCGATGCTGATCAACAGCACGACAGCCACCTCAAAGAAGAGCGGTAGCGCGCAGATCAGACCGGCAATCCCCATGGCGTAGTGGGCGCGGCTCTGACCAAAGGTTTTCAGCATCCGGATAGCAATCTGGTCCACGGCCCCGGTTTCATGCAGGATTTTGCCGAACATCGCGCCCAGCGCCACCACGATAGCGAGGAAGCCGAGCGTGCCGCCCATCCCCTTCTGCATGGTGTCCGCAATCTTATCCAGAGGCATGCCGGAGAACAGTCCGGCACCGATTGACACTAACATGAGTGCGACAAAGGCGTGCATACGCGCCTTCATCACCAGAAAAAGCAGCAGCAGGACGGAGCCTGCTGCGGTCAAAACGAGTGTTGCGGTATTCATCTCTAACCCTGGCTGATAGCGTCCCGGATAGTCGCAACCGTAGCCGCCACAACCTCATCCAGTGAATGCGTAATATCCACTTCCAGTACATCCGGCTCGTCGCTGCCTGGCGCTTCCAGCGTTGCAAACTGCGTCACCAGCATCTGCGGCTTGAAGAAGTGCCCTTTGCGCGCTTTCAGGCGGGCTTCAATGGTGTCGAAGTCCCCTTTCAGGTAGATGAAACGCAGGTTGTCATTTCCCTGACGCAGAATGTCGCGATAACGCTTCTTCAGGGCCGAACAGACAATGATGGAGATCGCCTGGGTGCGCTGCATGGCAAAAGCGGCATCGTTCAGGGCCTGTAACCACGGCTGACGATCGTTGTCATCCAGCGGGTGACCATCGGCCATCTTCAGAATGTTGGAACGGGGGTGGAGAAAATCGCCGTCAAGAAAGGCTGTATTCAGCTGGTGAGAGACCTGATTGGCGACGGCAGACTTTCCGCTGCCTGAAACGCCCATCAGGATAAAAACGTGATGCGACGGGGATTGCGTTGTCATTTTTCTGCTCCGGCAGGTGAGAATTTGCCAATGTTACCGATAACAATGTCGTTTCTCATTCTCCTGGCCGCTTAACAGCGTGGCAACCTTTTTACCCGGAAAAGCCTCAAAGTGTGAGCTGACTCATAAAAACGCCACAATCAGATGCTGCCGCCTTCACTGATCGCAAAACCGGTGTCGAGCATGCGCGTTTCGCGGCTTTCCCCGGCGATGCGCGCCAGCAGCAGCGCTGCGGCTTCGCGCCCGATGCGATCACGCGGCGTCAGTACCGTAGCCAGCTGAGGCGTCACCACCTGACTGATATCGTGACCATGGAAACCGGCAATCGCCATCTGATCGGGCACCCGCAATCCCTGGCGCTGGCACTCAAACATCGCGCCGACCGCCAGGTCGTCGTTGGTACAGAAGAGGCTGTCGGTTTCAGGATAGAGACGCTGCGCCTCACGCAGCAGATCGCCACCGGCACTGAATGAAGAGGCATCTTCCATCATGACGCTGCGCGGCGTTAGCCCGGCTTCGCGCATCGCGATTTCGTAACCACGCTGTTTCTGCAGGGTACGCTCATCCAGGCGTGCGCCAAGATAAACGGTGTGACGATGTCCTTTGCCGAGGATCGCCTGAGTCATCTGCCGGGCCGCTTCGACGTTATCAAAGCCGACCGCCATATCCAGGCAGGGCGTAACGCTGTCCATCATCTCGATGACCGGGATGCCCGCCACTTCCAGCATGCGCAGCGTGCCCGGGGTATGGGTGCGTTCGGTGAGGATCACCCCATCAATATTCCAGCCCAGCAGCGAGCGCAGTTGCAGCTCCTCTTTCTGTGGGTTGTAACCAAAGTGGGCGACGAGCGTCTGGTAGTTCGCTTCATCCGTGACGGCTTCAATGCCGCGCAGAACGTCAGCAAAGACCTGGTTGGTCAGTGACGGCAGCAGCACGCCAATCGCACGGCTGGTGGCGTTCGAGAGCATATCGGGGGCGCGATTAGGGATATAACCCAGCTCATCCAGTGCCACCGCGATCTTATCCCGCAGGGCAACAGAAACCTGCTCAGGATTGCGCAGGTAGCGGCTGACGGTCATCTTGGTAATGCCGACGCGATCGGCAACGTCCTGTAATACCGGTCTTTTCTTCTTCATCGTAGCGCCTGGGATCGCCCTGAAAGCTAAAGTACGATGAGTCTATCACTTTTCTGTCACAAAATTGCCAGCGGGGCGCACCGGGGTGCGCCCGTCAGTTTTCTCAGACCGGTGGCAGATCAAACAGCAGAACTTCTGCGGCCGTGCTGGCCTCCAGCGTAAGCGCGCTTTCATCCCAGATGGCAAGGGCATCGCTGGTGGTCACCGCGTTACCGTTTACGCTCACATTGCCTTTGACGACCTGGATCCAGATGCGACGACCGGGTTCAATCGCCACGTTATCCTGTTCACCGGCACCCAGTACCCAGCGCGACAGAGTCATGTCCTGATAGACTTTCAGCGACCCTTCACGGGCGTCCGGGCTGAGCACCAGCTGACGTCCCTGCACATCCGGGAAGCGGCGCTGATCGTAGCGCGGCTCAATGCCGGTACGCTCAGGAATGATCCAGATCTGATAGAGGTGCAACGGTTCGCTTTCGCTGGCGTTGTACTCCGAGTGACGCACGCCAGTACCGGCGCTCATGATCTGAAACTCCCCTGCCGGGATCTGCTCTTTGTTACCCATGCTGTCCTGATGCTCAACCGTACCGGAGAGCACGTAGGTCAGGATTTCCATATCTTTATGCGGGTGAGTACCAAACCCCTGACCGCCGTCGATCACGTCTTCATTAATTACCCGCAGCGCGGAGAAGCCCATGAAGTTCGCGTCGTAATAGTTGGCGAATGAGAAGGTGTGCCAGCTATCGAGCCAGCCGTGGTTTGCGTGACCGCGTTCTTCAGCTTTGCGTACATAAATCATTTTCAGATCTCCTCAATGTTTTTTCATAGTCTGTGCCTGAGACGGTCTGATTGATAGCTGAAAAACTTCACTCCTCTGTTCAAAATAGTTGAACAAGGGTTGCGCAGTGGCTGAAAAAGGCTGAAGGAGAGCGGGCAAAAAAAAAGCCAGCGCCCTGGCTGGCTAAATAATACTGGAAGCAATGTGAGCAATGTCGTGCTTTCTCAGGCTGTCGGGCGACCTCCCGGGAACGCATGACAATAATAATCATTATCATTCGCGTCTGTAAAGCGGTTTTCGCACTTTTTCACTTGATTAACGGATTGAATACCTTGATGTTTAAAAGGTTTTTAACGGCGAAAGGAGCGACCATGAGTGAAATCGTTGTCCGGCACGTTATACCCGAAGATGCCGCTGCACTGCACCGGATTTACAGCCAGCCCGATACCCAGGCCGGCACCCTCCACCTGCCCCATTCATCCCTGCAGGGGTGGCATACGCGCCTCGCCACGCCTCCGCCCCATTCATACCTGCTGGCTGCCTGCATTGATGATGAGGTTGTCGGGCAAAGCGCGTTAAAGGTGGAAGAGCGTCCCAGACGCCGTCACGCCGCTTCACTGGGAATGGGGGTGGATGCGCGTTACCGGCAGCGTGGCGTCGGCAGCGCACTGATGCGTGAAATGGTCGCCATGTGCGATAACTGGCTTCAGGTGAGCCGAATGGAGCTGACGGTGTTCGTCGACAACGCGCCGGCCATCGCCCTTTATCAGCGATTTGGTTTTGAGATTGAGGGAACGGCGCGCGGGTTCGCTATACGGGACGGTGAACTCATTGATACGTACTATATGGCGCGGATTAAACCCTGACCTGTAATGATGAAAAAGGGCACCTGCTGGTGCCCTTTGTGCTGAAAACCCTGGCACGTTTCGCTGTCAGTCAGCGCCTGCACAGGAAACGGGGTCAGATCGGAAAGACGCAAAAGCCGTCATCCATGACACGCTCGGCCCGCGCCGTCCTGGCGCGGGACGCTTTCCTCTTCTGACCCCGTTCCCTGCGCGTTAAGCTTATTTATTGCTGTCAGATTCACCTGGGTCAGGTTTGTATCAGTAACCCGCACTTAAATCATCGATGCTGCGCGGGTCAGACGCGCCATACAGCATGCCATCCGGCCCAATCATGATGCTCTGGGTACTGCCCATCGCAGGCAGCACCTTCACATGCTGACCTCTGGCTTCCAGCAGACGCAGCGTGTCCGGACTGAAGCCCTTCTCTACCCGCAACTGATCCGGCAGCCACTGATGGTGGAACCGCGGTGCGTTAGTCGCTTCTGCCACGTTCATGCCAAAATCGATGCTGTTAACCACCATCTGCAGCACGGTGGTGATAATGCGGCTGCCGCCCGGGCTGCCGGTCACCAGCCAGGTTTTGCCCCCTTTGGCCACGATAGTCGGCGACATCGACGACAGCGGACGTTTCGCTGGCTGCACCGCATTCGCTTCACCGCCCACCAGCCCATAGACATTAGGCGTTCCGGGTTTAGCAGAGAAATCATCCATCTCGTTGTTCATCAGAATGCCGCTCTTGCCTGCCACAATGCCGCTGCCGAAATAGGTGTTCAGCGTATAGGTCACCGCAACCGCATTCCCCTGCTTATCCACCACCGAGAAGTGGGTAGTCTGGTTGCTTTCATAGGGGTCGAGTTTACCCGGCTTGATCTCGCTGGAGGGGCGCGCTTTCGCCACATCGATCTGCTGCGCCAGCGTCTTAGCGTAGGCTTTACTGGTCAGCGCCTGCCACGGCACCTTCACGAAATCGGGATCGCCGAGATACTCTGAGCGGTCGGCGTAGGCATATTTTTCCGCTTCCGCCATCACCTGCATGGCATCCGCACTGCCAAAGCCCATCTTCGCCAGATCGAAATTCTCAAGAATATTGAGGATCTGCACGATGTGAATGCCCCCGGATGACGGCGGTGGCATGGAGAAGACCTCATAGCCACGGTAAGTGCCGCTAATCGGCTTGCGCTCGACGGCACGATAGGCCGCCAGGTCCGCTTTGGTGATCAGCCCGCCGTGCTGTGCCATCTCTCCGGCGATCTCATCCGCAATTTCGCCTTTATAAAAGGCATCCGGCCCCTGACGGGCGATCAGTTGCAGGCTGTGAGCGAGATTTTTCTGCACCAGCCGATCGCCCTTCTGCCACGGTGTGCCGTCTGGCTTGTAGAAGATCGCCTTGCTGTTGGGATGGGTGATCAGCACCTCTTTGCCGTAGGTTTTCAGGTCATCGGCCAGCGCATCGTTAACCGGAATGCCGTCCCGCGCCAGCCGGATGGCCGGAGCCAGCAGGGTGCTCAGCGGCAGAGTGCCATATTTGTGTGCGGCCAGCGCCAGACCCGCTACGGTGCCGGGGGTACCGGACGCGAGATGTGAGGTCAGCGACAGCTTGCTGTCGGCATTGCCCTGCTTATCCAGAAACATATCGCGCGATGCCCGTCCCGGTGCCATTTCACGGAAATCGATGGCGGTGGCACGGCCCGAGGCGGTGCGCAGCAGCATAAAGCCGCCTCCGCCAAGGTTGCCCGCCTGCGGATGGGTGACCGCCAGCGCAAAACCCACGGCGACGGCGGCGTCAACGGCATTGCCGCCCTGACGCAGAATCTCTACGCCGACCTGGGTCGCCATCGCGTCTACCGACGCCACCATACCGTGCTGCGCTTTGACCGGGTGAAACGTGTCGCTGTCCACGCCATAGGAGACGGGCGGCGCCTGCGTCGGCGCGGCATTAGCACCCGCCACGACGGTAAAGCTCATCACCAGCGACCAGCTAAGCTGACGCACCGTTTGCTGCATTTTCATCCTGTCACCATCCCGTGTTGTTATTTACATTTTTTTATCATTTCTGCAAGTGCTTACAAATACAGCAAAAGTGTCAGGGTTAAGTCAAATCAGGAATACATCTGAAAGTCAGGTCTGTGATATCGGGTAAACTTATGGATGCGACCCAGAAGCCGGTGTGCGCCGTTGTGCACCCATAACCCTGTCGCGTTCAGAAAGGAGGAGTGATGAAAAAGTGGATGATTGTTTTAGCCGCCCTGCTGCCTTTCGCCAGTCAGGCGAACACGCTGAACAGCACTAATGATCCGAACCGGCCGGGCTATAATCCCAGCCAGCAGCGGATGCAGTCACAGATGCAGACCCAGCAGCAGCAGCAACAGCTGAAGCTGCGCCAGGATCAGCAGCGTCAGACTCAGGATATGCAGCGTAAAATGCAGGAACAGCGCGACAGCGCCCGGCAGCGGGTAATCACCACGCAGCCGGGGCAGCAGAATCAGAATTCAAATCAGAACTAACCGAAGTCGGGGCCGATGATGTCGATTGCGTCGGTACAGATGGCATCGACGCCCCATTTCAGCAACTCCCGCGCCCGATCCGGACTGTTCACGGTGTAGACCAGAATCTTCAGGTCCGCGCTTTTCAGCTCTGCAACCCGCTCTGCGGTCAGCACTTTATGGTTGAGGTGGATGGAGACGCACGCCAGCGCCGTGGTCTTTTCCCGCCACTGCGGGTCCCAGCTGTGGGACAGCAGCCCTCGCGGCAGCTGCGGCTCTGCCTGCATGGCGGCTTCCAGCGCCTCAAAAGAGAACGACGAGAGCAGCGGCGCGGTCTGATCCTGCCACAGCATCGCCGCGGCCTGCGCCACGGCACGGCCGGTTTCGGTCTCGCTGCCGGTGGTGGGTTTGATTTCGATGTTGGCCATCATCTGATGCTGACGGCAGCGCGCCGCCACCTGATCCAGCCGCGCCAGCTTTTCGCCTGAGAAGGCGTTGCCAAACCAGCCACCCGCATCAAGCTGTGATAACTTTTCCCACGGCAGCTGACCCGCCACGCCCCAGCCGTTACTGGTGCGATCCAGCGTGTCGTCGTGCAGCAGAAAAATCTGCGCATCGGCCGAGAGTTTGACATCAAATTCAATCATCTGATGTCCAAACTTCGCGCCAGTGTCGATGGCTGCCAGAGTATTTTCGGGTGCCAGTTTACCGCCGCCGCGGTGGGCGACGATGCGGGGATAGGGCCAGTGTTGTGTGCTCATTCCAGACGCTTTCCATGGGTTGAATCGAAGAAGTGTAACGCATCTGACGGCAGATGCAGCCACAGCGTCGTGCCGGGTTCCGGCCGTTCACTGTGGGCTAAGCGTACCACCAGCGGCGTGTCGCCGATGCGGCCATGGGCCAGATTATCGGCACCCAGCATCTCCAGCGTGTCCACCCGCAGCGGGATGCCGCCCTGCTCGCGGCTGCTTTGCCGGATATGCTCTGGCCGGATGCCCAGCACCACCGGCCGGCCGGCCCATTTCGCCTTGCTCTCGCTCAGCGGCAGCGCGTGCGAGGCGTCGAGGTTAAAGCGCGACCCGTCGCTGCTGAACTGCCCTTTCAGCAGGTTCATGGCGGGAGCGCCGATAAACGCGGCGACGAACTGGCTGGCGGGACGCTCATAGATCTCCACCGGGGTGCCGAGCTGCTCGACCACCCCTTTATTCATGACCATCACCCGCTGCGCCAGCGTCATCGCCTCAACCTGGTCGTGCGTTACATAGAGGCTGGTGGTCTGCAGGCGGCGATGCAGCTGCTGCAACTCCAGCCGCATCTGCACCCGCAGACGGGCGTCGAGATTCGACAGCGGCTCATCAAACAGAAAGACCGCCGGTTCGCGCACGATAGCGCGGCCCATCGCCACGCGCTGACGCTGTCCGCCGGAGAGCTCCCGCGGCCGCCGCGTCAGCAGATGATCCAGCTCCAGACTGCGCGCCGCGTCGAGCACCCGCTGACGAATCTGCTCTTTGCCCATGCCGCGAATTTTGAGGCCATACGCCATGTTCTCCTCTACCGACATGTGGGGATAGAGCGCATAGTTCTGGAACACCATCGCGATGCCGCGATCTTTCGGCTCCTCCTGGGTGACGCGCCGGTTATCGATGTAGATATCGCCGGAGCTGACCCGCTCCAGACCGGCCACCATGCGCAGCAGGGTCGATTTTCCGCAGCCGGAAGGGCCGACCATCACCATAAATTCGCCGTCGTGGATGGTGACGTTCAGCGGCTGAATGATCTGATTTTTACCGTCATAGGATTTGGTCACTGCCTGAAGGGTTACGCCTGCCATCTTATTTCTCACTCTCAACCAGACCGCGCACAAAGGCACGCTGCATGACCAATACCACCACCAGCGGTGGGATCAGGGTTAATAACATTGCTGCCATCACTTCGTTCCACTGGGTCGGCGAACCGCTGCTGGAGATCATGCTTTTAATCCCCGCCACCGCCGTGCCGAGGCTGGCGTCATTGATAATCAGCAGCGGCCAGAGATACTGGTTCCAGCCGTAGATAAAGGTGATCACGAATAACGCCGCCAGATTGGTTCTGGAGAGCGGCAGCACGATGTCGATAAAGAAGCGCATCGCGCTGGCCCCATCGATGCGCGCCGCTTCGACCAGCTCATCCGGCAGCGACATAAAAAACTGACGAAACAGGAAGGTGGCGGTTGCTGAAGCCATCAGTGGCAGGGTCAGTCCGCTGTAGCTGTCGAGCAGATTGAGATCGGCAATCACCTGCACCGTCGGGAAAATACGCACCTCCACCGGCAGCATCAGGGTGATAAAGATCAGCCAGAAGAAGAGCGTGCGCAGCGGAAAGCGAAACCAGACCAGCGCAAACGCCGACAGCATCGACACGGTGATTTTGCCGAAGGTGATGCCGAGCGCCATGATCATGCTGTTAAGCAGCATCAGACCAAATGCCGGGCCGCTGCCGTTGACGCCGTGAGTCCAGATGCGTGAGACGTTCTCCCAGAGATGGGTGCCGGGCACCAGCGTCATCGGCACCTGATAGACCGCCTCGTTATCCAGCGTTGCGGCGACAAAGGCGACGTAGAGCGGAAACAGGATGGTGAGCACGCCCAGTACCAGCACGAGGTGGCTGAAGAGATCCAGCCCGCGTCGATTCTCAATCATTGGTATTGCACCTTACGTTCAACAAAGCGGAACTGGATGACCGTCAGCCCGATGACCAGCAGCATCAGCACCACCGACTGCGCCGCCGACGAGGAGAGGTCCAGACCGGTGAAGCCTTCGCGGTAGATTTTGTAAATCAGCGTGGTGGTCGCCTGCACCGGCCCGCCGCCGGTAGCCGCGTCGATCACCGGGAAGGTGTCGAAAAAGGCATAGATCAGATTCACCACCAGCAGAAAGAAGCTCACCGGCGCAATCAGCGGCAGGGAAAGGTTGAAGAAGCGTCGCACCGGCCCGGCACCGTCAATCGCGGCGGCTTCCACCAGCGATTTCGGGATCGACTGCAGAGCAGCGAAGAAGAACAGGAAGTTGTAGCTCATCTGTTGCCAGATCGACGCCAGAACAATCAGGAACATCGCCTGACCGCTGTTCTGCGCATAGTTCCACTCATAGCCGATGTGGTGCAGCAGGTAGCTGAAGAGGCCCAGACCGGGATTGAACAGAAACATCCACAGCACCGCGGCCACTACCGGCGCAACGGCGTAGGGCAGCAGCAGCAGGGTCTGATAGAGGCGGCGCAGCCGCACGACATAATCGACCAGCGCCGCCAGCAGCAGCGAAAACAGCATGCCGAACCCCGTGACCATGCCGCTGAATGTCAGGGTGGTCCAGAACGAATCGAGATAGTAGGGATCGGCAAACAGGCGTCTGAAATTTTCCAGTCCGACAAAGCGGCTGGAGAGGCCAAAGGGATCGAGGCTTTGCAGCGAGTACCACAGCGCTTCACCGGCAGGCCAGAGAAAGAAGACCGCGGTGATCAGTAACTGCGGCAGCACCAGCAGATAAGGCAGCAGGCTGGTGCGAAAAACCGGGCGAGAAGAAGACATAGCGCACTCTGATTCAGAAAGAGAGAGGGCCAGCCTGCACTGGCCCTGTCGGGCAGATTACTTCACCTGCTGCTGGAAGCGACGCAGCAGTTCGTTGCCGCGTTTGACCGCGTTATCCAGCGCGCTTTGCGGCGACTGTTTACCGGTCCAGACGCTCTCCAGCTCTTCGTCAATCACGGCACGGATCTGCGGCATATTGCCCAGACGTATGCCTTTGGTGAACGGCAGCGGCGGTTTGTTCATCATCTGACGGGTGGCGATATCTGCACCCGGATTTTTGTCGTAGAAGCCCTGCTGTTTCGTCAGCTCATAGGCGGCAGTGGTAATCGGCAGGTAGCCGGTTTTCTGGTGCCATTCCGCCGCGATTTCCGGTTTCGCGAGGAACTGCATGAACTCCGCGACGCCTTTATACGTTGCTGCATCTTTGCCTTTCATCACCCACAGACTGGCTCCGCCGATCAGGGCGTTCTGCGGCGCACCTTTTACGGTGTCGTCATAGGGCATCATGCCGACGCCGAAGTTGAATTTTGCGTAGTGACGGATATCGGCCAGCGAACCGGAGGAGGCGGTAGTGATGCCGCAGTCGCCGTTGTAGAACTTCGCCGTCGGCTCATCTTTGCGGCCAAAGTAGGTGAAGTCCCCTTTTTTGTTCATCGCTTCCAGCATTTCGATGTGACGCACCTGCACCGGTTTGTTGAACTCCAGCACCGCATCCAGGCCGTCAAAGCCGTTATTTTCCGTGGCGACCGGCAGCGCATGCCAGGCGCTGAAGTTTTCGATCTGAATCCAGCCCTGCCAGCCGCTGGCGTAGCCGCAGCTCATGCCCGACTTGCGCAGCGCGGCGGCATCCGTGGCCAGCTCCTGCCAGGTTTTCGGGGGCTGATCGGGATTCAGACCCGCTTTCTTAAAGGCATCTTTGTTGTAGTAGAGCACCGGGGTAGAGCTGTTGAACGGCTGAGAGATCAGCTGGCCTTTGCTGTCGCTGTAGTAGCCCGCAACCGTCGGTACGAACTGCTTTTCATCAAAGGGGATACCGGCATCTTTGAAGATCTGATGCACCGGCACAATCGCCTGTGAAGCCATCATGGTGGCCGTGCCCACTTCATAAACCTGCAGCACCGCAGGCGCTTTGCCGCTGCGCACTGCCGCGATCCCGGCCGCCAGGCTCTGCTCGTAGTTACCTTTGTAGGTCGGAACGATTTTGTAATCGGGATGGGTCTGGTTAAAGCGCTGAGCCAGCGAATCGACTTCTTTGCCTAACTCGCCTTCCATGGAGTGCCAGAAAGGGATCTCAGTGGCGGCGATGGCATGGCCGCTGAGGGTCAGACCGAGCAGCGCGCTCATCAGGCTACGGCGAAAGGTAACGACGGACATAGAATTTTCCTGTGCAGGTAAATACGCGTGAAATCACGGATTTCTGGTTCGCGAAGTAACATGACACGGGAAAATGACGGATTAATAACAGGCAGATGACAGGCGGGTGACAGGCGAAAGGGAAGAAAGGCGGAGCAGCTAACGACTTTGTTGACACAATCTGGCCAGGTTGCTGTAAGACTGAGCATGCACAAGGAACAAGGTCAGATCGGAAAGACGCTAAATCTGTCATCCATGACACGCTCGGCCCGCGCCGTCCATGGCGCGGGACGCTTTCCTCTTCTGACCATGTTCCCTGCGCGTTGAGTATATTTGTTGCGGCCAGATTCACACTGATTTGGGTTTGTCAGCAGTCTGAGCAGCTATAACATCATTACTACGTCGGATTGATTACCATAAGCTGAAACGGCCTCTGGCAAAGGCCATCGGAACTACCCTTCACACCAGTGCTCCAGGCCGTCGGCGGCGCAGGCAGGTTGCGGGCGGACAGCGCGCAGCCACCGGAGCGTACACGTAGTACGTGAGGATGGCGAGCACTGCCCAACCGGAACCTGGCAAGCAAGCCAGGCCGTGCCCCATCAGGCACCTAAGTAAGCGCTGCGGACGGCTTCGTTGGAGAGTAATGCTGCACCAGTGTCTTCCAGCACCACATGCCCGTTCTCCAGCACATAGCCCCGGTCCGCCAGCTTCAGCGCCTGATTGGCATTCTGCTCCACCAGGAAGATGGTCATCCCCTCGCTGCGCAGCTGCTCAATGGTGTCGAAGATCTGCTGAATAATGATCGGTGCCAGTCCCAGCGACGGCTCATCCAGCAGCAGCAGGCGCGGCTGGCTCATCAGGGCACGGCCAATGGCCAGCATCTGCTGCTCACCGCCGGACATGGTGCCGGCGCGCTGGATTTTACGCTCCGCCAGACGCGGGAAGAGTTCATACACGCGCTTAATCCGCGACAGGTAGTCCGGGCGGCTGGCAAAAAAGCCGCCCATCGCCAGATTCTCCTCCACCGTCATGCGCGAAAAGACCCGCCGCCCCTCTGGCACGATGGCAATCGCTTCACGCATGATGCGCGCCGTCTGCCAGTCGGTGATGGTTTTGCCATCAAAGGTAATGGTGCCCTGGGTCGCGCGCGGTTCGCCGCACAGCGTGCCGAGCAGCGTGGTTTTCCCGGCGCCGTTGGCACCAATCAGGGTGACGATTTCGCCCTGGTTGATGTAAAGACTGACGTTGTGCAGCGCCTGAATTTTGCCGTAATGCGCACTGACGTTCTCAATGGTTAACATCGCATTTGCCATCTCAGGCCTCTCCTAAATAGGCGCGAATGACATCCGGGTTATTACGAATCTCTTCCGGCGTTCCGTTAGCCAGCGGCGTTCCCTGATTGACCACGTAAATGCGGTCAGAGATGCCCATTACCAGCTTCATATCATGTTCGATCAGCAGCACCGAAACCTTGTGTTCGCCACGCAGTTCCGCAATCAGCGCATCCAGCTCGTGGGTCTCTTTGGGGTTGAGGCCCGCTGCCGGCTCATCCAGCATCAGGATCTCCGGGCGCGTCACCATGCAGCGCGCGATCTCCAGCCGGCGCTGCTGACCATAGGCCAGATTGCCCGCCTGACGGTTAGCCAGGTCGAGTAAGCCGACCCGCTCCAGCCAGGTCGCCGCGCGATCCAGCGCTTCGCTCTCACTGCGGCGAAACGCGGGCGTTTTCAGCAGGCCGGAAAACAGGCCGCTCTTCAGGTGCTGATGCTGTGCCACCAGCAGGTTCTCAATCACCGTCATCTCACGGAACAGGCGTACGTGCTGGAAGGTTCGCACAATGCCCATGCGCGCAATCTTCTGACCCGGCAGGCCTTCCAGATGCTGGTCACGCAATGTGATGCTGCCGCCGGTTGGCTTGTAAAAGCCGGTCAGGCAGTTGAACACCGTGGTTTTCCCGGCACCGTTAGGGCCAATCAGCGAAACGATCTCCTGCGGACGCAGCTCCAGCGCCACATTATTTACGGCTAACAGACCGCCGAAGCGCATCATCAGGCCTTCAACGGCTAATAAAGGCTGACTCATGCCTCTTCTCCTTGTTTACCGGTTCTGAGCTTCAGATGCGGACGCTTCATCGGCAGCAGGCCCTGCGGACGCCAGATCATCATCAGCACCATCAGGCCACCCAGCACCAGCATGCTGTACTCATTGAGATCGCGCATCAGCTCGCGGGAAACCACCAGCAGAATGGCAGCCAGAATCACCGCGAACTGCGATCCCATACCACCCAGTACCACAATCGCCAGCACAAAGGCGGACTCGACAAAGGTAAAGGATTCCGGGCTGACAAAGCCCTGGCGCGCCGCGAACAGGCTGCCGGCGAATCCGGCAAAGGCGGCACTGATAGTAAAGGCGGTCAGCTTGATGCGGGTCGGGCTGAGGCCCAGAGAGCGACAGGCGATCTCATCTTCACGCAGGGCTTCCCAGGCGCGGCCCAGCGGCATCCGCAGCAGCCGGTTGATCACAAACAGCGTCACCACCACCAGCAGCAGCGCCACCAGATAGAGGAAGATGATACGGTCGCTGGGGTCGTACTTCAGGCCAAAGAAGTTGTGGAAGGTATCCCAGCCGCCTTCGCGCGGGGTACGCCCGAACTCCAGGCCAAACAGGGTCGGTTTAGGGATCTGGCTGATGCCGTTAGGTCCGCCGGTCAGCGCGGTATTGTTCAGCAGCAGGATACGCACAATCTCACCGAAGCCCAGCGTCACAATGGCCAGATAATCGCCGCGCAGTCGCAGCACCGGGAAGCCCAGCAGCAGACCAAACAGCGCAGCCACGATGCCGGAGAGCGGCAGACACTGCCAGAAGCCAAGGCCGTAGTAGTGGTTCAGCAGCGCAAAGGTGTAGGCACCGATGGCGTAGAAGCCACCGTAGCCCAGCACCAGCAGGCCCGACAGTCCCACCACCACGTTCAGGCCCAGGCCGAGCATCACGTAGATCAGCGTCATCGTGGCGATATCCACGGTGCCGCGCGACACCAGGAAAGGCCAGGCGACGGCGGCGATAATCAGCACCGCCATCACCAGCTTCTGCTTCGGCGTTGAGCCATCAAAGCCCGGCAACACCAGCGACGGACCGGAGACTTTCTTCAGGCTGCTCTGCCAGACCGGACGCAGCAGCTGGAACAGAAACACCACCGCACAGCCTGCGGCGATCCAGTTCCAGCGCACGCTGCCCGCGTTCTGTACCACCAGATTTGTGCCATCCAGCGTCAGGCGCAGTCCCATAAAGAAGGTGGCCAGCACCAGCAGCATTACCGAGGCGATCAGGGCGTTGATAAACGAGGTCTTCATACTTTCTCAACCTCCGGACGACCCAGAATCCCGGTCGGCATCACCAGCAGCACCACAATCAGCAGGGCAAACGAAACCACATCTTTATATTCCGTGCTGAGATAGGCTGACGTCAGCGCTTCAGCGATACCCAGCACCAGTCCGCCAATCATCGCGCCCGGAATACTGCCGATCCCGCCCAGCACGGCGGCGGTGAACGCTTTCATCCCCGCCATAAAGCCGATGAAGGGGTTGATCGAGCCGTAGAACTGGCCCAGCAGCACGCCTGCTACCGCGGCCATCGCGGCCCCAATCACGAAGGTCAGCGAGATCACGCGGTCGGTGTTTATGCCCAGCAGACTGGCCATTTTCAGATCTTCAGCGCAGGCGCGACAGGCGCGGCCCATGCGGGAGTAGCGGATAAAGGTGGTCAGCGCCAGCATCGCCAGGAAGGTCACCACCCAGATAACAATCTGCATGGTTGAGATGGTGGCGGCAAACCCGTTGCTCTCCCCCACCGTCCACTGTCCGGTGATCAGGCTCGGCAGCGCCAGGTCGCGTGAGCCCTGGGTCAGGCTGACGTAGTTTTGCAGGAAGATCGACATCCCGATGGCGGAGATGAGCGCAATCAGGCGCTTAGAGGAACGTACGGGCCGGTAGGCCACGCGTTCAATGCTCCAGCCGTAAGCGCTGGAGATAATGACTGCCATCACAAAGCCAGCCGCAATCATCAGCCAGGTGGTGTCGATGCCCATCATCATCAGGGCGGCAATCACGATAAAGGAGACATAGCTACCGATCATGTACACCTCGCCGTGGGCGAAGTTGATCATGCCGATAATGCCGTAAACCATGGTGTAACCGATGGCGATCAGCGCATAGGTGCTCCCAAGGGTGACACCGTTAAACATCTGCTGAATAAAATAGAGGAACTGCTCGGACATACCTTAACCCTTACTTATCCGATCGCAGGCGATCGGGGTACAAAAAACGCCTGGCAGCAGCGTGCCAGGCGTTCGTGTCGCCGGTCAGTGGAGACCGCTTAGCTGGCCTCCGGCTCACCAGAAAACCGCCTGGTTTACTTCACTGCGGTCGAGGTACCATCGGCATGCCATTTGAAGATGCCGAATTCAAAGCCCTTGAGATCGCCCTTTTCATCCCAGTTCAGGTTGCCCATGACGGTTGGCACCGCAGCCCCTTCTTTAAGGTTCTTCACGATAGCGTCCGGCTCTTCGCTCTTGCTACGTTCCATGCCGGTGGTCAGCGATTGCAGCGCGGCATAGGTGGTCCAGACGAACGGACCGGTCGGATCAAGTTTCTTCGCCTTCAGCGCGTCAACGATCGGTTTGTTGGTTTCAACCTGATCGTAGCGTTTCGGCAGCGTGACCAGCATGCCCTCAGACGCCGCACCGGCAATGTTCGACAGGGAGGCGTTGCCCACCCCTTCTGGTCCCATAAACTGCGTTTTCAGACCGGCCGCGCGCGCCTGACGCAGGATCTGGCCCATCTCCGGGTAGTAGCCGCCGAAATAGACGAAATCGACGTTCTCTTTCTTAAAGCGCGCCACCAGCGTAGAGAAATCTTTGTCGCCTGCGGTGATCCCTTCAAACATGACGATGTTCGCGCCCTGCTTTTTCAGGCTCTCCTGTACGGAGCGCGCCAGGCCTTCACCATATTGCTGTTTGTCGTGCACCACGGCGATACGCTGCGGCTTCAGCTCGCTCATAATGTATTTGGCTGCGGTCGGCCCCTGGTCAGAGTCCAGACCGGTGGTGCGCATAATTAGTTTATAGCCGCGGGAAGTCAGGTCAGGTGCGGTCGCCGCCGGGGTAATCATCAGCACGCCTTCATCTTCATAGATGTCAGACGCAGGCTGGGTCGAAGAGGAGCAGAGATGGCCGATAACATAACGGATACCGTCGTTAATCACTTTGTTCGCGACCGCAACGGCCTGTTTCGGGTCACAGGCGTCATCATATTTCACCGCAACCAGTTTGTTGCCGTTAACGCCGCCTTTGGCGTTGATATCTTCAATCGCCTGAGTAGCGCCCGCGAACTGCATGTCGCCGTACTGCGCCACCGGACCTGACATTGCGCCAACAATCGCCACTTTAATATCTTCAGCCAGCGCCGCATGGCTCATCGCCAGTGCTACACATCCCGCCAGTAATGCGCGACCTTTCATTTTCATCCTGACTACCCCATCTGTTTTGTCGTGTATGTTGTGAGTGCGTGCATTGCCAGATAAAGTCGAAAACTGATTGATCATGAAGGAGTTAGCGTACTTTTCTGGCATTTTTTAGTAATAAGGCTTTATTTTTCAGGTTATTAAACAGGATGTTTCTTCTGTAAATCAACTGACATATTCAGAATTGACTGAGTGAAACAGCATAATACACTGGAGGCAATGGCCGGTTTTTCACCACTTTTCCAGCGCATTATGCTGGGTTGATCGCAGGCTTAACCTGTTTACACCTATTATCCTGGCACCCAGGCCATCTTTTGACCTGTTTTATTGATGAAAATGTGGTGGCGCTCTGGTTGTATACTTTCGCTGCACTTTCCCCTTTTTTAGAGGTTTTTGTTATGAAGCTGACTATCCAGCGTTTAACCACGCTGACGCCGCAGGACCACATCGATCTGGGCAAGGTCTGGCCCGATCTGAACATTCAGGAACTGGAACAGCGGCTGGATGAGCGCCATCGTCTCTATGCGGCGCGCTTCAACGATCGGCTGCTGGCGGGGTTACAGCTGGAAATCTCCGGTACGCACGGCAAGATCCACCGGCTGGCGGTGCGTGACGTGACGCGGCGACGCGGTGTGGGCCACTATCTGCTGGAAGAGACGATTGCGCAGAACGGATCGATAGCGGACTGGTGGATTGCCGATGATGGCAGTGACGATCAGCAGGTGCGGGCGGCATTTATGCAGGCGTGCGGTTTTCGGGCGCAGAGTGACGGCTGGATACGGGCAACAGATGACGCAGAGGGGATGGCGGAAGAGGCGTGACAGTCCGGGGTGACAGAAAGCAGCAGGGGCGACATGCTGTCGCCCCTGTGGGTATTACGCTTCGATCGCCATACGCAGTTTTTTCATGGCGTTCTTCTCCAGCTGCCGGACTCGTTCGGCTGAGACGCCATACTGATCGGCCAGCTCCTGCAGCGTGGTTTTGTTATCTTCGTCCAGCCAGCGGGCGCGGATGATGTGCTGACTGCGCTCATCCAGGCCTTCCATCGCATAGCTCAGCTTGTCAGCGGCGTGTGCGTCCCAGTTATCCTCTTCAATGCCATCAGCAAAGTCAGAGGTCTTATCCTGGAGATAGAGCACCGGGGCCATGGAGCGGCCTTCACTGCTCTCATCGTCGGCAGACATATCAAAGGTCATATCCTGCGCAGCCATACGCGATTCCATTTCACGTACGTCTTTGCTGCTTACGCCCAGCTCACGCGCAACCATCTCAACTTCGTCCTGATTGAACCAGCCCAGACGCTGCTTGGTTTTACGCAGGTTAAAGAACAGCTTACGCTGTGCTTTGGTGGTCGCGACTTTCACGATACGCCAGTTACGCAGCACGTACTCGTGAATCTCGGCTTTAATCCAGTGCACGGCGAATGAAACCAGGCGCACGCCAACTTCCGGGTTGAAGCGGCGCACCGCTTTCATCAGGCCGATATTACCTTCCTGAACCAGGTCAGCCTGTGGCAAGCCGTAACCGGAGTAATTACGAGCGATATGAACTACAAAGCGTAGGTGTGACAGGATCAGCGTCTTAGCTGCATCCAGATCGCCCTGGTAATGCAGCCGTTCAGCTAACGCTTTTTCCTCTTCTGCCGACAGCATCGGCCAGGTGTTGGCAGCCCGGACGTAAGAATCCAGGGTACCCGGAGAAGCAATAGCTAAAGTTTGCATTTCTTTGGTCATTCAAACCCTCACAAATTCAATGGAATTGCCGCACATTTCCCTGCGCAGACGATACAGTAAGTCAACGTCGCGCGAAATCCGAAAGCAATCTGTGCTACTTAGAGTGTGAAAGTTATCCACAAGTTCAATTATAGCAGTGAATATTTTACACACAGATGACAGGAAGGGAAGAGGGGAAAGGTCCTCTGCATACACTGTCGGTAGCAGAGGACCATTATAACAAAAAAATGTTGCAGGCGTTTACTGTGGCGTAAATCGGCGTAAATGTTGTACCGTGGCCAGCCAGGCCGCCACCCAGCCGATGATCGCCGCAATCAGCAGCAGCAGCAGCGCTTCATCCCAGGAGAAGCCTTCCAGCGAGAAGGTGGTGCCGAAGACGGTCGCCACGCTGGCAACCACCGACTGCAGGCGCAGCACCAGCACTTCTGACAACAGCAGTGACAGCACCGCGCCGCTGAAGCCCAGCAGCGCCCCGCCATAGAGGAAAGGCCGCAGGATGAAGCCATCCGTCGCGCCGATCAGCTTCTGAACGTTAATGGTGTCACGCCGGGCGAAGATGCTGAGCCGGACGCTGTTGCCGATCACCAGGAACACCGCCACGATCATCAGTACGCCAATCATCGACGCGATCTGCCCCACCAGCCCGGTCAGCGCGGCCAGTCGTGCAAACCAGCTGTCATCCATCCGGACTTCATCCACGCCCTGCACTTTCGTCACGCGGTCGCGCAGGCTTTGCATGGTGTCGGAGTTCTGGAAATTAAGCTTCGGCGTAATAATCGCGACGGCGGGCAGCGGATTCTGCTCCAGCATATCCATCGCGCCGCCAAAGCCTGACCAGTTACGGAACTCGTTCAGCGCCTCTTCGCGCGTCAGGTAGTTGACGTTATCCACCCCTTCCACCTGTTTGAGCTGCGCCACCACATTTTCGGCCGCGCTGTCATCCAGGGTCTTGGAGAGATAGACGGTTAACTGCGGTGCCGGATACCACTGGGTCGCCGCCTGGCTGACGTTTTTCCACACCATGTAGCAGACGCTGGGCAGCGTCAGGGATATAGCGATCACCATCACCGTCAGCAGCGTAGCCAGCGGCTGACGCCACATATCAGAGAGGGTGCCGCGCAGCGCATAGCGCCACTGCTCCTGCCAGCCACCCTTCAGCGCTTTACTCTTCGACGGCTGCTTTGCTTTCGGTGCCGCCGGACGTTTAATGCGTTTATTGACCATCGTGGCCTCCGTGCAGGCGTCCCTGATTCAGCGTCATCATCCGGTAGTTGCGTCGGGCGATCAGGCCGCTGTCATGCGTTGCCATCAGGACGGTGACGCCGACGCGGTTGAACTCTTCGAACAGGCGCAGAATATCTTCTGACAGCGCGTCGTCGAGGTTACCGGTCGGTTCATCCGCCAGCAGCACCGACGGTTTGTTCACTACCGCACGGGCGATGCCGACACGCTGCTGTTCACCACCAGAAAGCTGAATCGGATAACTTTTCGCTTTGTCGAGCAGACCCACCTTATCCAGCGCGGCCGACACGCGACGACGGATATCTTCGCCACTGGCGCCCGAGATAATCAGCGGGATCGCCACGTTGTCATAGACCGAGCGATCCATCAGCAGGTGGTGGTCCTGGAAGATCATGCCGATCTGACGACGCAGAAACGGCACTTCACTGTTCCGCAGACGGGAAATGTCATGGCCACTGAACCAGATTTTTCCGGCACTCGGGCGCTCAATGCCACAAATCAGCTTCAGCAGGGTACTCTTACCGGCACCGGAGTGGCCGGTGAGAAACGCCATTTCGCCGGGGCGCAGATGGAAATCTACCCCCTGCAGCGCCTGACGTCCGCCGAGATATGCCTTACTGACCTCTTCAAAGCGAATCATCCTAATTAGTCCTCTCGGGCAAACAGTGCCTCAATAAAATCGTCCGCCTTAAACGGTCGTAAATCTTCAATGCCTTCACCGACACCAATGTAGCGAATCGGAATACCGAACTGATCGGCCACCGAGAAGATCACGCCGCCTTTAGCGGTGCCATCCAGTTTGGTGAGCGCAATACCGGTCAGGCCGACCGCTTCGTTAAACAGCCGGGCCTGGCTGACCGCATTCTGTCCGGTGCTGGCGTCCAGCGTCAGCATCACTTCGTGAGGCGCGGACTCATCCAGCTTTTTCATCACGCGGGTGATTTTTTTCAGCTCTTCCATCAGGTGCGATTTGTTCTGCAGACGCCCGGCGGTGTCGGCAATCAGCACATCCACGCCACGCGATTTCGCCGCCTGAATCGCATCGAAGATCACCGAGGCGGAATCTGCGCCGGTGTGCTGGGCAATCACCGGAATGTTGTTGCGCTGGCCCCACACCTGCAGCTGCTCAACCGCCGCCGCACGGAAGGTATCACCCGCCGCTAACATCACGGATTTGCCTTCGGCCTGATACTGGCGCGCCAGCTTACCGATGGTGGTGGTTTTCCCCACACCATTGACGCCCACCATCAGGATCACAAACGGTGTTTTGCCTGAAACGTCCAGCGGCGCATCGACTTTGGCGAGAATCGACGCCATCTCCGCCTTCAGCAGGCCATAGAGCGCTTCCGCGTCGCGCAGCTGCTTGCGGTTTGCCTGCTGGGTCAGATGCGTAATGATGCGGCGCGTGGTATCCACACCCACATCCGCAATCAGCAGCTGCTCTTCCAGCTCATCAAACAGATCGTCATCAATCTTTTTGCCCCGGAACAGGCTGATAAAACCGGAACCGAGGTTCTGACGGGTTTTTACCAGGCTGCGTTTCAGGCGGGCAAAGAAGCCCTCTTTGGCGGGACGCTCCTGCTCCTGGGCGATAAATGGCGCAGCAGCCAGCGGCAGATCGCTGACGGTATCAGAGGCGCTCTCGTCCGCCGGTTCCTCAGCGATCACCTCCGCGTCGGCCAGCGCCAGCGCGGTCAGCTCCTCCTCGCTCAGCGGCGCGTCGGCGTCGCCAGGCAGGATTTCCGTATCTGCATCGTCCTCTGCCCGTGCGGCAGAATCCTGCTCGCTGTGCGGGGCATCCGCGTCGCTGTGCGGCGTGTCGATAATCTCTGCGTCACCCAGCGCCAGCGCGGTCAGCTCCGCTTCGCTCAGCGGAGCCACGGCGTCATCCGGTGTCGTTTCAACGACGGCGGCATCGCCCAGTGCCAGCGCCGTCAGCTCCTCTTCACTTAACGGTGCGTCTGAGGGGACGGCATCTTCAACCGGCATGACCACGGCGTCGGCGTCAATGACCGGCGCGTCGTCATGTTCAGGTGCAGCAGATTCAGTGATAGCGTCAGATTCAGTAACGACAGATTCAGCGTCATCCAGCGCCGCCGGTGCCGCTTCAGATGGCGCGGCCGCGGTTACGTCCGCCTCATGCTGCTCGCTGGCTACCGTTTCGGTAATGGCAACCGTCTCTTCCGCCTGTGCTTCTGCCTGACTTAAAGCCGGGGCTTCCTGTTCTGGCTGCTGCTGAGCGGGTTCTGCGACCTGTTGTGTCTGCTCTTCCGCTGCAGGTTGTTTCTCTTCCTCTTTGCCAAATCCCAGCCAGGAAAAAAAGCCACGTTTTTTCTCTTTTGCCATTGTGTGACTACACTCCTCGATGGCTTTGTCCCGGTCGCGCAGGGTTTCCAGGGGTAAATCAATGAAAGTTGGTCATCGCCAGACCGGCGTAAACCGCAGAATAATGCATGACTTCAGCAACTCAGTAGTCTAACACTTTCCAGCCAGCTCACCACAGCACCCTTTTTTAACGTTTCTTCTCACCGATTCGCCCGTTAAACTACGCAACAAATTATGACGAGTTGTGAGCAAGATGAATAAAAACCCCCGCAGTACAGGCGGAACCGGGCAGATCCGCATCATTGGCGGCCAGTGGCGCGGACGTAAATTGCCGGTGCCGGACAGTGCCGGACTGCGCCCCACCACCGACCGGGTGCGAGAGACGCTGTTTAACTGGCTGGCCCCGGTGCTGCCCGAGGCGCGCTGCCTCGACTGCTTTGCCGGAAGCGGCGCATTAGGCCTGGAAGCGCTGTCACGCTATGCTGGATCGGCGACCCTGCTGGAGCTGGAACGTCCGGTGGCGCAGCAGCTGACAAAAAATCTGCAGACCCTGCGCGCCAGCAACGGCACCGTCATCCAGACCAATACGCTAAACTGGCTGGCGCAGCCGGGCGAACCCTTCGATGTGGTGTTTATCGACCCGCCGTTTCGTCAGGGATTGCTGGCGCAGACGCTGCAGTTGCTGGAGCAGAATCACTGGCTGGCCGATCAGGCGCTGATTTATGTTGAGAGCGAAGTGGAAAATGGCGCACCGCCGGTGCCGCCAGCGTGGGATCTTTATCGCGAGAAAATAGCCGGACAGGTGGCTTATCGTTTGTATCAACGTCAACAGGAGACGCAGGATGTTACTTAATTTGGGGCGTCTGTTGATGCTTTGCGTGTGGGGATTTTTACTGGCTAACGTGGTACATCCCTACCCGAAACCGCTGACTTACTTTATCAACGTGGCGCTGTTCTTCATGATCATGATGCACGGTCTGCAGCTGGTATTGCTGCGCGCCACGCAGACTAAAGATGCGCCGCCTATCGATCGCGTCACCCAGATCAAAGTCTTTCTGTTCGGGGTTTTCGAGCTGGTCGCCTGGCAGAAGAAACATTTCCCGCGCAAAAAATAGTGCCGGGCGGGCGTCACGCCCGCCAGTTACTGCACGGGCGTGAAGCTGATAAAGCGCGTGCCCTGCATCTTCAGTTCGCCCCTCGCCCCTTTATCCAGCTGATGGTACTCCGCCTCTTTAATCTGCACCTTAATATCGCTGGCCCCGTTCAGCGGATGAAACAGGGCCTCATACCGCATCTCTTCGCCGGCGATCACTTCCCGCTGCCGTGAACGGCGATTGGGCGCCGGAAATTCCCGTTTGGTTCTGACTTCAGCCTGCAACGCCCGCACCGGTGACGCGTCATTGACCGCGCCTTCACGGCGTTGCTTGATGAACTGACGCGTGGCCAGCACGGCGATAACCGCCAGGACGATAATAAAAATCAGCGGGGGTTTACTCATGGTGAATCTGTGCCTGAAGAGAAGATGAAACAGGGGGCAAAGGATACAACCAGAGTTGCCTGATTGTCACATCTCTGAGGCGTAACCTAAACTGGAAGGGATATTTTGGGATCTTTCATCATTCTGAATAAAAAAGGGAGAAACAATGCTCTGGTCTTTCCTCGCTGTCCTTTTCTCCGGCTGGCTCTATGTCGATGCCACCTATCGCGGCCCGCAGTGGCAACGCTGGCTGTTTAAACCGGTCACCCTGCTGCTGCTGGTGGGTCTGGCCTGGCAGGCACCGGTGCTGCAGACCACGGACTACCTGATTCTGGCGGGGCTGATCGCAACCCTGATCGGTGATGCGTTGACGCTGCTGCCGCGTCAGCAGATGCTCTACGCCGTAGGGGCCTTTTTCCTGTCGCATCTGCTCTATACGCTCTGCTTCGCCGCCAGCATGACTATGACCTTCTTCTGGCCGATCCCGCTGACGCTGCTGATCATCGGTGTCGCCCTGATAGGCGTGCTGTGGAGCCGACTGGAAGATCTGCGCTGGCCCGTCTGCACCTTCATCGGCATGACCCTGGTCATGACCTGGATCGCCACCGAGCAGTACTTCTTCCGTCCGACGGATTACAGCTTCTCCATCATGGTGGGTTCAGCGCTGCTGCTGCTGGCAAACATCATCTGGTTTGTCTCTCACTACCGTCGTCGCTTCACCGCCGACAGCGCCATCGTCGCCGCCTGCTATTTTGCCGGTCACTTTATGATCGTGCGCTCCTTGTGGGTGGTGTGATAAAAGCGGCTTGACTCTGGAGTCCACTCCAGAGTGTAGGATAAGGGATGAGCTGCATGGCTCATCCCGCTCTTCTTACGCTCCGGAGGTCATATGCACCAACATCACGCCTGTGGCTGCGGCAAATCCCGTGCCAGTCACGCTGCAGCAAAACCGCTGTGCCAGGTTCGCCAGACCCGCCCCCTCTCCCTTTCTGTTCATGCTGCGACACCCGTAACGGCTGATACGGCAGGCTGCTGCTGTGAAAGCAACAGCAGCCCCGGCACGGAGGCCGACGTCGCAGAGGAAAGCGACCGGCGAGACGCCGGTTACCCCTTCAGCTGGCAGGTCAGCGGGATGGATTGCCCCGGCTGCGCCCGCACCATTGAGACGGCCGTGCGCCAGATAAGCGGCGTCACCGACGCCCGCGTCCTGTTCAGCAGTGAGAAGCTCGTCGTCAGCGCCAGCCAGGATGTCCGGAACGCTGTCGAACAGGCGGTCAGAAAAGCCGGATTTGAGCTGACGGCCTCATCAGCCTCCTCAGTCACTCCCGCCGCCCGTCCGGGCTGGCAGCAAAACCGGATGCTGCTTTTACTGGCGCTGCTGGTGCTGCTCAGCAGCGTTCTCGGCCAGTTCGCACCCGCCTGGGGCGATCGGCTGTTTGTGCTGACCACGCTCATCGGGCTGGCCCCGGTAGCCCGCGGCGCCTGGCAGCGCCTGCGCAGCGGTTCGCCGTTTACCATCGAAACATTAATGACGCTGGCGTCGGCGGGCGCGCTGATCATTGGCGCCCACGCCGAAGCGGCGATGGTGCTGCTGCTGTTTCAGCTGGGTGAACAGCTGGAAGGCTATGCCGCCGCCAGAGCGCGCAGTGGGGTGACCCGCCTGATGGCGTTACGGCCTGAATCTGCGATCCGCCTGCAACAGGGTCAGCGCACGGAAGTTCCCCTCGCGGCGCTGCGCCCCGGCGATCGGATTGAAGTGGCGGCGGGCAGCCGACTGCCGGTCGACGGCCGGTTAATCAGCCCGCTCGCCAGCTTCGATGAGAGCGCGCTGACCGGTGAGTCACTGCCGGTCACGCGAGCCAGCGGCGAAACGATTCCTGCCGGTGCCACCAGCGTGGATCGCCAGGTGGAGCTGGAAGTGGTGTCGGAACCGGGTGAAAGCGCTATTGACCGTATCCTGCAGCTGATTGAAGAGGCGGAGACACACCGTGCCCCGGTCGAGCGCTTTATCGACCAGTTCAGCCGTCTCTACACGCCGCTGGTGATGCTGCTGTCGCTGCTGGTGATGGTGGTGCCGCCCCTGCTCGGCGCAGGCGACTGGCAGCCGTGGATCTACAAAGGCCTGACCCTGCTGCTGATCGGCTGTCCCTGTGCGCTGGTGATCTCCACCCCTGCGGCCATTACCTCCGGGCTGGCGGCAGCAGCACGGCAGGGTGCGCTGATCAAAGGCGGCGCGGCGCTGGAGCGGCTGAGTTCGCTGCGCAGAGTCGCGTTTGATAAAACCGGCACCCTGACGCCGGGCAAGCCGCAGCTGACGCAGATCCTGCGGTTTGGCGCGGCCAGTGAAGCGGAGATGCTGGCGCTGAGCGCCGCAGCCGAACAGGGAGCGACCCATCCGCTGGCCAGCGCCATTGTGGCGGCCGCCCAGGCGCGTCATCTGCCGATGCCGGATGCACGGGATCAGCAGGTTCTGGCCGGACGCGGCATCCGGGCCCGGGTAGCAGAGCAGCAGATTGAACTGCTGACGCCCGCTCATGCGCCAGGGCTGACCGCACAGCAGCGCAGGCAGATTTCACAGCAGGAGGAGGAAGGTAACACCATGGTGGTGCTGATGCGCGACGGTGAGGCGCTGGGTGCGCTGGCATTGCGCGATCGGCTGCGCAGCGATGCAGTGGCGGCCATTCAGGGGCTGAACCGGCTCGGCATTGAGAGCCTGATGCTGACCGGCGATAACCCGCGCGCCGCCGCGACGCTCGCCCGCGAGCTGGGGATCGATTATCGCGCCAGCCTGCTGCCCGCCGATAAAGTGGCCGCTATCCGTGAGCTGAGTCAGCAGCAGCCGCTGGCGATGGTCGGGGATGGCATCAATGATGCACCGGCAATGAAAGCAGCAACGCTGGGCATTGCCATGGGCAGCGGCACCGATGTGGCACTGGAGGCGGCCGATGCGGCGCTGACGCGGAATCAGCTCACGCAGCTGGCCCCGATGATTGCGCTGGCGCGCCGGACACGCCGCATTATCCGTCAGAATATCGGCATTGCGCTGGGCCTGAAGGCGATTTTTCTGGTCACGACCCTGCTGGGCCTGACCGGACTCTGGCTGGCGGTGCTGGCGGATTCCGGTGCGACCGCGCTGGTGACGGCCAACGCGCTGCGCCTGCTGCGCCACCGTGACTGAGCGCGCGGCGCCGGCCAGGGGCCGGGGATAACAGCGGCCGGTGCGGCTGGGGTTATCCCGCCATCCCTTTGCGGATCAGAAACTGATAGGGCAGCGTCTCCGTCTGCTGCGCCAGCAGACCATGTTCCATAAAGCGGCAAAAGCCGGGAATATCGCGGGTTGTGGCGGGATCGTCGGCGATGATCAGCAAGGTCTCACCCTCCTGCAGGCCACGTACGGTTTTGCGCACCATCATCACCGGCTCCGGGCAACGCAGGCCGCGGGCATCCAGCTGATGGTCGGCAGAGGAAAAAAGATCGCTCATATTCAACTCGCTTCAGGTCAGGGGCGCTCATTCTAGCGCGTGCTGACCGTGACGCAAGGCGATAACGATTGCGCTAAAATTAACCATTGCATAAAAAGCACAACGCGGTAATATGCCGCCGCTTTTTGCTCATAAAACTGCCTGGCACCGCCCGAACGGTGTCCCGCAATGGGTTCCCTCACCCCAACATTAAAAAGGTTGACTATGCTCGCATTTTCTTCGCGTCAGCGCATGTATGCGCTTTTCTGGTTGTCGCTGTTTCACCTGCTGGTGATCACATCGAGCAACTACCTGGTTCAGCTGCCTGTTTCTGTCTTTGGCTTCCACACCACGTGGGGCGCGTTCAGCTTCCCGTTTATCTTCCTGGCGACCGATCTCACCGTGCGTATTTTTGGCGCACCGCTGGCCCGTCGTATTATCCTGGCGGTGATGATCCCGGCGCTGTTTATCTCGTACGGCGTTTCGTCGCTGTTTTATCAGGGAGAGTGGCAGGGCTGGCAGGCACTGAAAGAGATGAACCTGTTCGTGGCCCGCATCGCCTGCGCCAGCTTTATGGCCTACGCGCTGGGGCAGATCCTCGACGTTCACGTCTTCAACCGGCTGCGCCGCCTGCCGCAGTGGTGGGTCGCACCGGGCAGTGCCATGTTCCTGGGGAATATCAGCGATACGCTGGCCTTCTTCTTTATCGCCTTCTATAAAAGTCCCGATGCGTTTATGGCGCAGCACTGGGTGGAGATTGCGCTGGTGGATTACAGCTTCAAGGTGCTGATCTGCATGGTCTTCTTCCTGCCCGCTTACGGTGTGCTGCTTAACGCCGCGCTGAAACGTCTGGCTGAACGCCAGAGTGCCCGCCAGGTAAATTTCGGCTAATCCGCCATACATTTTTCCGCCATTACCCGCTAAGATCTTCTGACAATCATCAGGTTGCGTTTGCAGCCTGATTCCTGTTGTACTGATGCCTGACCGGAAATTTAAAAAGGGATTCTGATGCGTAACCTGGTGAAATATGTAGGAATGGGCTTACTGGTTCTGGGCTTAGCAGCCTGCGATCAGAAGAAAGATGACGCGGCGAATGACAACGGCGTCAGCGCCAGTCAGTCGGCGCAAACCGTGACGCTGATGGATGGCAAACTGAGCTTCTCACTGCCGCCAGGCATGTCAGACAAAAGCGGCAAACTGGGTTCGCAGACGACCAATATGCATGTCTATGCGGATGAAACCGGTGCCCGCGCCATCATCGTGATTGCCGGTGAGCCGACCAGCGAAGCGCTGGATGTGCTGTCGCAGCGTATGGAGCAGCAGCAGCGTAACCGCGACCCGCAGCTGCAGGTGGTGTCGAACAAAGCGGTAACGCTGAAAGATCAGCCTGCTCAGCAGCTGGATACGGTGATCTCTGCCAACAACCAGACCTCCTGGTCTTCGGTGGTGCTGGCGAAGGTCGACGGCAAGCTGGTGACGCTGCAGATTACGCTGCCAGGCGATAATCAGCAGCAGGCGCAGAGCGATGCTGACAACATCGTGAAGAGCATCTCGCTGAAATAAGCCGATCGCTGGCCTCTCTGCATTGCAGGGAGGCCAGCATTCTCAGAGCTGTTTATAACCCCGCATTCTCACGAATATATTTTCGCGCTTTGACCGCATATTCAAACGGATTGGCCAGTGCCGGGTCCTGCTCCGCTTCCACGACCATCCAGCCCTGATAGCCATACTCATCCAGAATTTTAAACACCGGCTTAAAGTCGATTACGCCATCGCCCGGAACGGTGAAGGTGCCCTTTTTCACCCCCTCCAGGAAGGAGAGATGATTCTCGCGAACCGCCGCGACCACCTTATCACGTACATCCTTGAGATGAACATGGAAGATGCGCGGCAGATAGTTCTCCAGCACCGCCAGCATCTGCTGCTGTGACCCCTCGGAGTAGTAGATGTGGCCGGTATCATAGAGCAATCCGACCCGATCGTCAGTCATGGCCATAAAGCGGTCAATCTCTTCGGTGGTCTGAATGCCGGTGCCCATATGGTGATGCAGCGTGACGCGCATCCCCTTCTCTGCTGCGAGGCGTGCCAGTTCGTTGTAGCCGTCGGCCGTTAACTGCCACTCCTCATCACTGAAAATGGGTTTCTGCTCAAACACCGCCAGCGGGGTGCCCTGAATACTTTTACTCTGCTCAGAACAGCCAATCACCCGCGCCCCCATTGCATGGAGAAAGTTCATGTGATTGATGAACTCATCGATGGTTTTTGCTTTATCGCCGTTGGCGAAGAAGGTACTGAACCAGGCGTTGCAGATTTCAATGCCGCGGATATCGAGCATCGGCTTCAGGATCGCCGGATCGCGCGGGTATTTGCTGCCCACTTCGCTGCCGGTAAAGCCCGCCAGCGCCATCTCACTGACGGTCTGCTGAAAGGTGTTTTCATGGCCGAGATCCGGCATGTCATCGTTGGTCCAGCCAATCGGCGCGATCGCCAGTTTTACATTTTCTTTGTTCATCATCTTATTCCCGGACGGAGCGCGGCGAGGCCGCATACAGGGCTGAATCAGCGATAAAAATCAGGACGTGGCGGCATCTCTACCGGCTCAATCGCCCCGCTGTTCTGCGCTTTGATGCAGGCATCGGCGGCTACCGAGGCGGCAAAACCATCCCAGGCCGAAGGACCGGTCAGCTGGCCCACTCTGATATCATTAATAAAGGCCTGCAGCTCCACGTCATACGCCTCGATAAAACGATCTTTCCAGTCGACCAGGATCGTGTTCGACAGGCGCGCCTCTTTGCGCAGCTGCACGGAGGAGGGTTCGGGCAGACGCGCAATGCCCTCCTCCCCCACCACTTCACACTGGATGTCGTAGCCGTAGGCGCAGTTCACAAAAATCTCGACGTCGATGCGCACCCCTTTCCGGGTTTCGAACAGAACAATCTGTGGATCTTTCAGCTGCCCATGCGTCTTCGATGTGACGCGCGGGAAGACCACCTGCACCGTTTTGTAGTCATCATTTGTCAGCCAGCGCAGCACATCCAGCTCATGGATCAGGGTGTTGGTGATCGCCATCGGCGTGGTGTAGTTCTCCGGCACCGTTGGGTTGCGGTGCGCGCAGTGCAGCATCAGCGGCTCACCAATATCGCCATCGGTGATCACTTTTTTCAGCGCGCGGTAGCCTGCATCGTAAGGCCGCATAAAGCCGACCTGCACCAGCCGTTTTCCCGCCTTCATCTCCGCTTCCACCACCCGGCGGCAGCCTTCGGCACTCATCGCCAGCGGCTTCTCGCAGAACACCGGCTTTCCGGCGGCAATCGCCGCCAGGGTGAACTCTTCATGGGTGGGGTCCCATGAGGTGACCAGCACCGCCTCGACATCCGGTGACTGAATCACGTCGTGACCGTTCTGGAAAACCTCCGCTTCAATGTTCAGGCGCTGCAGGGCGGCACGCGCACCCTCGACATTAATGTCAGAGACCGCCACCACCTGTGCCCCCTGCAGCACATGGCTGCAGCGACGAATATGTTCCTGACCGATTGCACCTGTACCGATGACGCCAAGTTTCAAAGTCATAATTACACCTGTGTAGGGTTCGTACGGAGAAGAGGAAAACGGGCCGCGATACGGCCCTGAAATTAATATTTTCGCGCCTGGCCGAGATGCGTGTTGAGCTTGTCCGCTACCGCCTGGGCGCGTTCGGTCTGCGAAGCCTGCGCTACCCCGACATGCCACCAGCTGAAATATTTGTGGATCATGGTTTTTGGCAGCACTTTGATGTCGATAAGGGTAGAAATCGTCTGGGTGCGGGCATCTTCCAGCGCCGCCCTGAGCTCTTCAAGCGTGGTAACCCGGTAGGTTTTACAGCCATAGCCTGCGGCAATCGCAGCGAAATCGACCGGGATAAAGCCGCCATCGAGCCTGCCCCCTTCCGGGTTGCGGAAGCGGAACTCGGTGGTGAAGCTGTCCATGCCATGTTCCATCTGCAGGTTATTGATGCAGCCGTTGGTCATGTTATCCAGCAGTACCACGTTGATCTTCGCCCCCTCCTGAATGGAGGTAACCAGTTCGGAGTGCAGCATCATGAAGGAGCCATCCCCGACCAGCGCATAGACCTCACGCTGCGGCTGAGCGAGCTTCACGCCCAGCGCGGCATTGACCTCATAGCCCATGCAGGAGTAGCCATATTCGACGTGGTAGGCGTTGTAATCTTTGGTGCGCCAGACGCGCTGCAGGTCACCCGGCAGGCTGCCCGCCGCCGCCACCACCACCGCCTCTTTGGGCAGCTGTTCATTCAGGGTGCCAAGCACGCTGCTCTGCGTCAGCCAGGAGTGGGTCAGCTGGTTAAACTCAGCAAACACCGCGTCGCGGTCGAGATGATCCGCAATCTCCGGCACAAAGTCGCCATCATGCCATGCCACCTGATAGACGCGCTGCGTCTCTTTCAGCAGCTGGCTCTGCGCCTCTTCAATCTGGCTGCCCCAGTCGTTACTGTAGTGCTGTGATGCCAGCCCGGCGGTGAGCGCCGTCAGCCCCTCACGGGCATCGGCCAGCAGCTGCACGCCATCCAGCTTGTAGCTGTCGAAGTTGCTGACGTTGATGTTCAGGAAGCTGACATCAGGATGGCGGAAAATCCATTTGGAGGCGGTGGTGAAGTCGGTATAGCGAGTGCCGATGCCGATCACCAGATCGGCCTCTTTCGCCAGCAGGTTAGCGGCCAGCGAGCCGGTTTCACCGACGCCGCCGACATTCAGCGGATGGTCAGAAACCAGCGTGCCCTTGCCCGCCTGGGTTTCCGCAAAGGGGATCTGATAGCGCTCGGCAAACTGGCGCAGCGCCTCACCCGCCTCAGAATATTTCACCCCGCCGCCGCAGATAATGAGCGGTTTTCGCTTGCGGGAAATCAGGGTCAGCGCATCCGCCAGCTGCGCGGCGACGGGCAGGCGGCGATCGAGCCGGTGCACCCGTTTCTGGAAGAAGTAGTCGGGGTAATCCCAGGCTTCGCCCTGCACATCCTGCGGCAGCGACAGGGTAACCGCACCGGTTTCAGCGGGATCGGTCAGCACCCGCATGGCGTTAATACAGGCGGACATCAGCTGCTCCGGACGGCTGACGCGGTCCCAGTATTTGCTGACCGCGCGGAACGCATCGTTGGTGCTGATGCTGAGGTCGTAGCTCTGTTCAATCTGTTGCAGCACCGGATCGGGCTGGCGCGTGGCGAAGACGTCGCCGGGCAGCAGCAGCAGAGGAATGCGGTTGGCCGTCGCGGTGCCCGCAGCGGTGATCATGTTGGCTGCACCCGGTCCCACTGACGAACTACAGGCGATAATCTGCCGGCGCAGCGACTGACGGGCAAAGCCCGTAGCGGCATGGGCCATCCCCTGCTCATTACGCCCCTGCCAGACCACCAGATCGCCGCTATCCTGTTCCAGCGCCTGGCCCAGCCCCAGCACGTTGCCATGACCGAAGATGGCGAAAATGCCTTTGACGAATTTCGTCTCAGTGCCATCAACATCGATGAACTGGTTATCCAGAAATTTAACCAGCGCCTGTGCCGTGGTCAGTCTGATTGTGCCCATATGCTTTTCCTTTACATGCTGGCGGACCCCGACTCCCGTAACACCGCGCCAGGCGCTGTCATCGGCGGAAAAGGCGACCGGAATAACTGAAACGTGAGGCGATTATAAACAAATATATTTTTCATAAAACACGCTTACAGAAGAAACATTTCATTTTGCGAGTGAGATCAAATTTAGCCGCTGCGACAGCCCCGGCGGGCTGTCGCGAGGGTGAAAAGCGGAACGTTTAGCCATGAGCCGGGTACGATAAAAAAATTCATTCCGTTTCCACCGCCTGGCTGAACGGCAAGCCAGCAGGTGCGTTCGCCTTCATACCCCTGCTGCAGCGGGCATCATCCTCTCAGCAAGCAGGCGGAGAGAGGAGATTCAGGATTTTTACCTGGTTCACAAATTTGCGATGGATATTTCATTTCACATTGAATGTGGAATTTTTATTCCTCATACTGCCCTCATCGCCAGTCAGGCTCTTACAGACCCGAACGCAGCGCGCATCTGACGTCGCGCGTTTTGCCCGCCGGCTCTGCCAGTCACAGAAGGAAACCACAGGTATGAATGCACAACAGAAGCCGCTTGATGTGATTTGTATCGGGCGTATTGCCGTTGATTTTTATGGTCAGCAGATTGGAGCACGGCTGGAAGATGTCACCTCCTTTGCGAAGTATCTGGGCGGATCGTCAGGCAACGTCGCCTATGGCACCGCGATTCAGGGGCTGAAATCGGCCATGCTGGCGCGGGTCGGGGATGAGCACAATGGTCGCTTTCTGCGTGAAGAACTGCAGCGCGTCGGCTGTAACACGGATGCGCTGATTACCGATCCGCGGCGCCTGACCGCGCTGGTGATCCTCGGCATCAAAGATGAAGAGACTTTTCCGCTGATTTTCTACCGCGATAACTGCGCGGATATGGGCCTGGTGCCGGATGACGTGGATGAGGCTTTCATTACCTCAGCCCGCGCCGTGGCGGTGACCGGAACCCACCTCTCCCATCCGCAGACCCGTGAAGCGGTGCTGAAAGCGCTGCAGATTGCCCGCCAGAACGGCCTTCGCACCGCGCTGGATATCGATTACCGCCCGGTATTATGGGGGCTGACCTCGCCGGGTGACGGTGAAACGCGTTTCATTGAATCCTCCCAGGTGACGCAGCAGTTGCAGGAAGTGGTGCACTATTTCGATCTGATCGTGGGCACCGAAGAGGAGTTTCACATCGCCGGTGGCAGCACGAACACCCTGACCGCGCTGAAAAATGTGCGTCAGGCGAGTCAGGCGACGCTGGTCTGCAAACGCGGTCCGCTGGGTTGCGTGGTGTTTGAGGGAGCGATCCCGGATAGCTGGGAAGAGACCCGCCTGCACACCGGCGTGCGCGTCGACGTACTCAACGTGCTGGGTGCAGGTGACGCCTTTATGTCGGGACTGCTGCGCGGCTGGCTGAATGATGAAGGCTGGGAGCAGGCGTGCCGTTACGCCAATGCCTGTGGGGCGCTGGTGGTCTCACGCCACGGTTGTGCACCCGCCATGCCGACCAAAGCCGAACTGGATGATTTCCTGAGCCGCGACGATGCGGTGAAGCGCCCCGATCTCGACAGCCGTCTGAATCATCTGCACCGGGTCACCACCCGCAAACAGCAGTGGCCGGAGCTGAATGTTTTTGCCTTTGACCACCGCAAGCAGCTGGCAGAGATGGCACAGGAGGCGGGCGTGGATGCCAGCCGGATCCCGCCGCTGAAGCTGCTGCTGCTGAAAGCCGCTCAGCAGGCTGCCGAAGAGGCGGGGTTAGAGAATAAAAGCGGGATTCTGGCGGATACCACCTACGGGCAGAAAGCGCTAAATGCGATTACCGGTAAGCAGTGGTGGATTGGCCGTCCGATTGAGCAGCCCGGCTCACGTCCGCTGCGTCTGGAGCATGGCAATATCGGTTCGCAGCTGATCGACTGGCCCGCCGAGCATGTGGTGAAGTGTCTGGTGTTTTACCATCCTCACGACAGCGCAGAACTGCGCAAAGAGCAGGATGATCTGATACTCGACGTCTGGCAGGGCTGTAACAAAAGCGGCCATGAGCTGCTGCTGGAAGTGATCCTGCCTGAGAGCAATCCGGACAGGAATGAAGCGCATTACGTGGACATTCTGCGCCATTTTTACTCTCTGGGCATCCAGCCTGACTGGTGGAAACTGCCGCCGCTGTCCGCAGCGTGCTGGGAGGCGATCGGGACGCTGATTGAGCAGCAGGACCCGTACTGTCGCGGCATTCTGCTACTGGGTCTGGATGCGCCCGAAGAGACGCTGAAAGCGGGTTTTGCCGCAGCGGCCAGCGCGCCCTGGGTAAAAGGCTTTGCGGTGGGCCGGACTATTTTTGGTCAGCCTTCACGCGAGTGGCTGCAGGGGGAACTGGACGATCAGGCGCTGATTGCGCGCGTCAAAGGAAACTATCTGCGGCTGATTGAATACTGGCGCGCGGCGCGCGCCTGATGCTGTTCTGCTAAAAGCCGCTTTGAGAAAGTGCAGACGCCGGGAACACGGTCAGATCGGAAAGACGCGACACCCGCCATCCATGGCATGCTCGGCCCGCGTCATCCCTGACGCGGGACGCTTTCCTCTTCTGACCGTGTTCCCTGCTCATCTGGCTGATGCGTTGTTGCCAGATAGATCCTGACCGCATTTCTCAACCGCCACAGATATTTAACGCCGGTTTTTACCCGCTTATCGCCTGTGAAGAGGCGCGTACCGGGCTCTCAAGCCAATCTGTGAACCATTTCATAAAGCCATGAAATAAACCGCGCGATTGACGCAAACAAATGAAATTTTCCATCCATCTGATACTATAGCGCTCATTATACAGCCATTATTCTAATTATTCGGGCAGAAGTGATGAACAATAATCCCACCCAACTTTCTCTGTTGCAGGACGATATTCGTCGCCGCTACGAAACGCTGAGCAAACGTCTTAAACAGGTTGCGCGCTACATTCTTGATAACAGTAACAGTATTGCGTTTGATACCGTCGCCTCGATTGCCCAGCAGGCCGATGTGCCCCCCTCTACCCTGATTCGCTTTGCTAATGCTTTTGGCTTCAGCGGTTTCAACGAAATGAAACAGGTTTTTCGTCAGCACCTGATGGAAGAGACGGTCAACTACACCGAGCGTGCGCGTCTGTTCCGTCAGACATCCACCGATGACAACGCCAGCGCCCCTGAGAGTCCGTCAGAGATCCTCAACGTTTTTACGATGGTAAACAGCCAGGCGCTGCAGCAGCTGGCGATGCAGGTGAATCCTGAACAGCTGAACAAGGCGGTAAAACTGCTGAGCGAGGCAGAGAACATCTATGTGATTGGCCTGCGCCGCTCCTTCAGCGTCGCCTCCTATCTGGTCTACGCGCTGCGTCATCTGGAGCGGCGCGCGTTTTTGATTGATGGCCTGGGCGGGATGTTTACCGAGCAGCTCAGCCTCGTTAACCCTAAAGATGTGGTGATTGCCATCAGCTATTCACCCTATGCGCGTGAAGCGGTCGAAGTGGTGGAGATGGGCGCCCGACGCGGCGCACATCAGATTGCGATTACCGACAGCCAGGTCAGTCCGCTGGCCGCCTTCAGCGACGTCTGCTTTGTGGTGCGTGAAGCCCAGGTGGATGGCTTCCGTTCGCAGGTTGCCTCTCTCTGCCTGGCGCAGACGCTGGCGGTGTCGCTGGCGCTCAACAACGCCGGCACCAGCTGATTTCAGGGCGCAAAAAAGGGCAGCGTGACCCGCTGCCCTTATAGCTGAGAGACTGCTTTTCTGACGCCGCCGTAGGCTAGGTGTTACGCGGATAATTCTCGCTGTTCACCCAGGCGTGATCTTTCTCCCAGGTAAACTTCCACAGCCGCACAGGCCCCGCCATCACGTTCAGATAGTAGTTGTTGTATCCCGCCAGCGTCGCAACCGGGTGATAGCCGCGCGGCACCATCACCACATCGCGATTGTAAGGTGCCATACAGGCATCCAGTGAGCGATCGTCGGTATAAACGCGCTGCATGGCGAAGCCGGGTTCCGGATCGAAACGGTGATAGTAGGTCTCTTCCAGAAGGGTTTCGTTTTCACTCTCTTCATCATGCTTGTGGCTGGGGTAAGAGCTGGTGTCGCCCTCATTGGTATAAACCTCGACCACCAGCAGGCTGTCAGCCGGTTTGTCATCGGGCAGAATATTGTGCACCAGACGCTGATTGCGCCCTTTGCCGCGATGCTCAACGCCCACGTCTGCGGGCGTAATCAGTCGTGCGGGCAGATGCCCGTGACCGGGCGCGCTGCAGACCGCCAGCTCCAGATCGCTGTCCGCGTAAACCACTACCTCATCATCGTGCGGCACATAAACGGAGTAAGGCGGCACGCGCTCAAAGGGCGACATACGCTGACCAATCCCGGGAAACGCCGCGTGACGGGTTTTCACCGAGGCGAGTCCGGCCACCAGCACCAGACAGAGCTCTTTATCCCCGGTGGTAAGGTGCAGGGTTTCCCCTTTTTTCAGCAGATAAGCATCAAACCCGACATAGCGCCAGCCGGCGCGTTCAGGCGTCACATGCTGAATACGACCCTGCGCATCAGGGGCCTGGGCTTTCGACAGTAAAGACATCCTGATCCTCCTCTCTGTCACGGTTGTCGCTGCAGTTGCCGCGCGGGCGTGACGTGCAGCCCGCCTGCGAACAGAAAGACCGGCAGAGTGATCTGCCGGTCGCGCATCCTGCCAGCGTGGAAATAAATCAGCCTAAGGTCGGCATACTGAATTCAGACACGGTCTGCTGACCGGATGGCCAGCGCACGGTGGCGGTTTTCATGCGGGTGTAGAAGCGCACGCCATCCGGCCCGTGCACGTTGAGCGCGCCAAACACCGAGCGCTTCCAGCCGCCAAAGCTGTGGAATGCCATCGGCACCGGAACCGGCACGTTGACGCCCACCATGCCCGCTTCAACGTTCTGCACAAAGTCTCGCGCGGTGTGACCGTTGCTGGTAAAAATGGCGCTGCCGTTGCCAAACTCATGGCTGTTAACCAGCTGCAGCGCACTGTCGTAATCCGCTGCGCGCATGATGCTCAGCACCGGACCAAAAATCTCTTCACGCCAGATCACCATGTCAGAGGTGACGTTATCAAACAGCGTGCCGCCGACGTAGTATCCTTCAGCATGCCCTTCGACCTGGACATGACGCCCATCGACCACCAGCTTCGCGCCTTCCTGTTCGCCTTTGTCGATGTAGCCCAGCACCTTTTTCTGGTGCGCCGCTGAAACCACCGGCCCCATCTCATTCTCCAGAGCCCCCTGATTCATACCGGGGCCGATGCGCAGTGCCTGCACCAGCGGGGTCAGGCGGGCAATCAGCTTGTCGGCGGTATCATCGCCCACGGCGACCACGACCGGCAGCGCCATGCAGCGTTCACCGGCAGAACCAAAGGCACCGCCCATGATGGCGTTGACGGTGGCATCCAGATCGGCATCCGGCATCACGATGGCGTGGTTTTTCGCCGCGCCAAACGCCTGCACCCGTTTGCCATGCGCGCTGGCGGTTTTGTAGATGTGCTCAGCCACGCCGGAGGAACCGACAAAGCTGACGGCGGCGATACGCGGATCTTTGTAGAGCTGCTCCGCGTCTTCATTTGAGCTGTGCACCACGTTGAAAACCCCATCAGGCAGGCCCGCCTCGGTCAGCAGTTCAGCCATCCGCACAGACGCCGAGGGGTCCAGTGCCGGTGGCTTGAGGACAAAGGTGTTGCCGCAGGCCAGGGCGATCGGGAACATCCAGAGCGGCACCATCGCCGGGAAGTTAAACGGCGTAATGCCCGCCACGACGCCGACCGGCTGCATCAGCGAATAGCTGTCAACGCCGCCGCCGACGTTAGGGGAGTATTCGCCTTTCAGCAGGTGCGGGATGCCGCAGGCAAACTCGATCACTTCAATGCCACGCGTCAGTTCACCCAGCGCATCAGACCAGACTTTGCCATGCTCAGACACAATCAGCGCCGCCAGCTCGTCACGATGCTGCTCCATCAGGGCCTTAAAGTTGAACAGGACACGGGCACGGCGCAGGGGCGAGGTTTTTGACCATTCGGCAAAGGCCGCATGCGCGACGCCAATCGCCTGAGCCACTTCATCGGCGGTACTCTGCGTCAGTTCACGTACCACTTTGCCGGTTGCCGGGTCGTAAACAGGAATGGTTTCGTTGCTGGCGCTGAACGTAATTTTGCCGCCAATAAAGTTACCTGTGATTGTCATGATGTTGCCTCTTTAGATGGTTAAGTTCCCTGCAGACGAACCATGCGACCTGCCGCGCTGCCTGACCAGGCAAAGCTGAAAGCGTGCTATGAAGCTATTGCATTGGAATAAATTTTTCAAATAATTCTTTTTGGAAGATTTGCTTTTAGCGGCACAGATCGCATTTTCTCCGTCGGCTTGCGCCTGGTGCGCTCCTGACGTCCGGAGAGCGCCCGTTGCCGCAATCCTCAGCCCGGCAGGCGCGGTTTAGGCCGATCACGGCGCGGTTCTCTGCGGGATAAACCCCGCGAGACAGCACCCGGCTGAAACGAAATATGAAATTAATGCGAGGCAGATCCAATAATCTCCATTTCATAATTCACTATTAATGAAATAAATGTTTTCTTTAGTCACAATCTTCTTCCGTTTCGGGGTAATCACATGGCTATCGATCCGACCCGTTTCTGTATCAACCGCAAAATTGCTCCCCGGCTCTCGCTGGAGGCCTTTTTTCAGCTGGTTCATCGCCTGGGGCTGAGCAAGGTTGAGTTGCGTAATGACATGCCGGGTGGCAGCGTGACAGACGATCTGACGCCCGAGCAGCTGCGCGCCCTGACCGACAGATATCAGATTGATATCGTCACCATTAATGCGCTCTATCCGTTTAACCGTATCGATGACGATCTGCTGACCCGCGCAGAGCTGTTGCTGCAGACCGCACAGCAGACGGGTGCGAAGGCGCTGGTGATGTGTCCACTGAATGAGGGGATTGCCCTGTCGCCTCAGGAGACGCAGGCGGCGATGCAGCAGCTGGCGCCGCGCTTTGAACATTATGGCATTCAGGGGCTGGTGGAGCCGCTGGGATTCCCGGTCAGCTCACTGCGCTCGGCCGCAGAGGCGCAGCGACTCATCGCCGCCGCCGGCGTACCCTTTAAGCTGGTGCTGGATACCTTCCATCACCATCTCTATGAAAAGGCGGAAGAGGAGTTCCTCACGGGTGTCGACGTGCAACAGATTGGGCTGGTGCACCTGTCGGGCGTGGAAGATCGGCGGCCCACCGCTGAGCTGACCGATGAGGAGCGCATTATGCTGAGTGACAGCGATGTGCTGAACAGCGTCGTGCAGGTTAAACGGCTGGAGATGCTGGGCTATAAGGGGATCTACGCCTTTGAGCCCTTCTCAAGCCAGCTCAACAGCTGGACACCGGATGAAACGGAACGGCAGATCCGCCACAGTATCGAACTGCTGCAGGCCTGAAGCCGGTGTTGGCAGGCGCTGAAAACATGGCCCGCCCGGGCGCGTTTTACGGCGCAGTCTCGTCGGCTGCCGGTGACAGCGCCTGACGCCGTTGCAGGCGCAGCGTGCAGACAAACGCAACGCAGACCAGCAGCGCTGTGAGCAGATACACCTGCGACACGCCTGCATAGTTCATGATAAATCCGGCGATCGGCCCGGTAATGCCCAGCGACAGATCCATAAACGCGGTGTAAGTCGCCAGCGCACTGCCCTGATTCTGCTGCGGCACCACCTTCACCGCGACGACTCCCAGCGCCGGGAAGACCAGCGAAAAACCGGTGCCGGTCAGAAACGCGCCCGCTTTTGCCATCCAGGGGTCGCCCGCCGCCGCGACCAGAAAGAGTCCGGCAGCTTCCGCCGCCAGGCAGAGGCTGGCAACGCGCAGGCCGCCGTGGCGGTTAATCGCGTTCGGGAACAGCAGGCGCGTGCCAACAAAGGCGGCACTGAACAGGGAGAGGGCAAAGGCGGCACCTTCCCAGCCTTTATCCTGATAGAACAGCGTTATAAAGGTGGCGATAACCCCGAACCCCGCCGATCCCATCGCCAGTATCGCGCCAAAGCCGGCAATTTTTCCCAGCACCGCACGAAACGGCAGCGGCCTGGCCCGGCTGGCTTTGACGGCCGGACGCGGCACGGCGCAGACAATGCCCGCCACGCAGATAGCGACAATGACCAGCGACAGCCAGAGCAGGCCACCCGCCCGGAAGATCACCACGCCGAGCGGCGCGCCAATCGCCATCGCGCCATAGGTAACGATGCCATTCCAGGAGATGACCTGGCCAATATGCAGCGAACCGACCCGCGCAACGCCCCACAACGAGGTGCCGGTGCCGGTAAAGCTCTGGCCCAGCCCCAGAATCACCCGCCCCACACAGAGCAGCGTCAGGCTTGTCATCGGCGAGTCGCTCAGCGCCGCCAGCAGAATACAGAGACCGCTGATCAGGCAGCCCACCAGCCCGATCACCACGACCTTCTTTGGCCCCCAGAGGTCGGCGTAACGCCCGGCGTGGGGGCGACTCAGCAGCGTCGCCACATACTGCAGGCTGATCACCACACCCGCCCAGAAGGCGCTGAATCCCAGCTGGTCATGTACCCATCCCGGCAGCACCGCCAGCGGCAGACCGATAGTGAGATAGCTGGCAAAGTTATAGGCCACAATAGAGAGGATCAGCAGCGTGAGACGGAGGTTGCCGGTTGGGGTGGCCGGTGCCACTGTAGGCTGTTCAGGCATGAGAGATCCCGCTCGTATTAGACTGAATGATAAGGTTTATCCGTCGACTATACCCGCTTTCACCGCTGACGTATCGGCGCTGCGCCGTCAACCGGCCGCAGCGTGCCGGACAAAACCCCTGCCGCGAAAGTGGAGTGTGGTGGCGCTGATTAAGACGCCCTTCTGCCGCCGCGCTTTACCGTTTCTCTGATAAATCAGATTGTTAATTTTCTTTCAGCTACACTGTCAACAGCCAATTTACGTCACGGGAGAGGGAATGAGCGAGCTGCAACGGGAAAAGATCGGACAAAATATTCTGATCAAACTGGCAATGCTGGTCATTATCCTCGCCGGGGTGCGGGCAGCGTCCGACATTCTGGTCCCGCTGCTGCTGGCGGCTTTCTTTGCCATTGTACTCAACCCGCTGGTGACGATGCTGATGCGGCGTGGCTTCCGCCGCGGGCTGGCGATCGGGCTGGTGATCACGGTGATCTTCTGCGTCATGGTGCTGCTGGGCGCCATCATCGCCAGCTCAATGAGCGAGTTTTCCGATCTCTACCCGCAGCTGCGCGCCACCATGGAGCAGAAAATGACGGTGCTGCAGCATCTGGCCGCAGGCTTTCATCTCAACATCTCAACCGACGTCCTGATCAAACATTTCGACCCCAACACCATGATGAATCTGGCCACAGTGGCGCTGAGCGGCTTTTCCGGCGCGATGACTAACACCGTGCTGCTGGTGCTGACCGTCGTCTTTATGCTGTTTGAGGTCCATCACCTGCCCTACAAAATGCGTAACGCGCTGGTGAATCCTAAGATTCGCATCGCCGGGCTGCACAAAGCGCTGAAAGGGGTGACCCACTATCTGGCGCTGAAAACCCTGGTGAGCCTGATCACCGGCGTGGCGGTCTGGCTGACGCTCTTTCTGCTGGATGTGAAGTTCGCGCTGCTGTGGGGTGTGGTGGCGTTTATCCTCAACTTCATTCCCAACATCGGCCCGATCATTGCCGGTATCCCGCCCTTTCTGCAGGCGCTGCTGCTGAACAGCCTGTTTGATGCTGCGATGGTGGCCGCCCTGTTTACGGCCATTCATATGGTGTTTGGCAATATGCTGGAACCGCGCCTGATGGGCCGGGGTCTGGGCCTGTCGACGCTGGTGGTGTTCCTCTCCCTGGTCTTCTGGGGCTGGCTGCTGGGCCCGGTTGGCATGCTGCTGTCGGTGCCGCTTACCAGCATCACGAAAATCCTGATGGAAACCACCCCCGGCGGCAGCCGTCTGGCCATTCTGCTGGGCACCGGGCGACCTAAACGGGTGCGGGGCTTAACCAAGTAAGCGCTGCTGGACGTGCCGCAGATGGTTCTCCATGGCCTGACGGGCAGCCGCCTCATCCCCCGCCACGATCACGCTGGCAATCTGCTGATGGTCAGCGTTCATCTCCAGCGCAAAGCTGTTATCAGCAAAATGGCGCTCCAGCCGCTCGACATGGGGGCTGTGGCGCTTGTTCCAGAGCTGTTCCAGCAGGTCGCGCAGCACATCATTGCCACTCATCTCGCTGATCAGCAGGTGGAAACGTTTGTCCTTAGCCAGAAAGGCGGCATCGTTTTCCTGATGCTGCTGCAGCTCAGCGGCCAGCGCCAGCAGGGCCGCCCGCTGTTCCGGCGTGCCGTTTCGGGCGGCAAATCCCGCCAGCATCCCTTCGAAGGCTTCACGGGCCTGCAACAGATCCTGCAGACTGCAGGCCTCACTCTCCTGCGTGTCCCCGGCCTGCGGCAGCGGCTGGGCGACAAACACCCCGGTGCCGGTGCGGATATCGACCCAGCCGGTCATCTCCAGCGCAATCAGCGCTTCACGCACGGATGATCGGCTGACGCCCAGCTGTTTTGCCAGCTCGCGCTCCGGCGGCAGCAGCCCGCCAGCGACAAAGTCACCACGCGTGATACCGGCCATAATGGCGTTGGCTATCTGACGGTAGAGCCGCTCCGTTTTAATGGCTGCCAGGGTCATTGTCCTCTCCTCCTGTCCTGCTCAATCGGCCCGCTGGCCGATGCAGTTTATGATGCTGCGATCCGGATCACGGCCTTGTTTTGCACACTATCATACTCTTGGTCCAGCGGCCTGACCACTGGGCCACATCACAGTTAAGGAGCAAACATGGAACATACCTGGCGATGGTACGGCCCGAACGATCCGGTTTCACTGGATGATGCGCGTCAGGCAGGCGCGACCGGCATCGTTACCGCACTGCATCACATTCCCAACGGCGAGATCTGGCCGGTTGAGGAGATCAAAGCCCGGCAGGCCCTGCTGGCGGAAAAAGGGCTGGTCTGGTCAGTCGTGGAGAGCATTCCGGTTCATGAGGCGATTAAAACCCAGCGCGGCGACTACCTGCGCTATATCGCCAATTATCAGCAGTCGATCCGCAATCTGGCCGCCTGCGGCATTGATACCGTCTGCTATAACTTCATGCCGGTGCTGGACTGGACGCGGACCGACCTCGCCTGGACGCTGCCCGATGGCGCTAAGGCGCTGCGCTTCGATGCCGACGCGTTCGCCGCGTTTGAACTCTGCCTGTTAAAACGTCCGGGTGCAGAGCAGGACTACAGCGCGGCCGAGCAGCAGGCGGCCAGAGCGCGCTTTGCCGCGATGAGCGAGGAAGAGAAAAACACGCTGGTGCGCAATATCATCGCGGGCCTGCCCGGCGCCGAAGAGGGGTACACACTGGAGCAGTTTCAGGCGCAGCTGGCGCAGTATGACGGCATCGACAAAGCAAAACTGCGTGAACATATGGCGACCTTCCTGCGCGCCATCGTGCCGGTGGCGGAAGAGGCTGGCGTAAAACTGGCGGTGCACCCGGACGATCCACCGCGTCCTATCCTGGGCCTGCCGCGCATTATCTCCACGCAGGAAGATATGCAGTGGCTGAAGGAAACCGTCGACAGCCTGCACAACGGATTCTGTTTCTGCACCGGCTCCTACGGCGTGCGGGCCGACAATGCGCTGGTTGAGATGGCGGAAACCTACGCCGACCGCATCAACTTTGTCCATCTGCGCGCCACGAAGCGTGAAGAGAATCCCGCCAGTTTCCATGAGGCGGCGCATCTGGCGGGGGATGTCGATATGGTGGGGGTGATCAGGGTCATTCTGGCCGAAGAGCAGCGCCGTCGTCGGGCGGGCAACCTGCGGGCCATTCCTATGCGCCCCGACCACGGCCATCAGATGCTGGATGACCTGCATAAACGCACCAACCCCGGCTATTCCGCCATTGGCCGCCTGAAAGGACTGGCTGAACTGCGCGGGGTGGAAGTGGCGCTGAAGCAGATCTTTTTTACTGATTAATTCTTCATTCACGCGCCCGCCCTGCGACCGTCCCGTGACGGCGCAGGGCCTTTCGCCCACCGCTGCGCATCGCCCGTTATCCCCCGCGTCCTGCCTGCTGAATTTGTGTCGCTGAATCGCAATAAAGACAAAACAAACGTCACATAAATGACACGCACTGTTCGATAATTGACCTGAGTCAGTCTGATTGATTGCAAAAACGCTAATCTGCTCCGCCCGGAGAGATGTTATTCTGCGCAGCGGATTAGCGCCTCCTGATAACACCAATAATATTCAGAGGATTTTGCGGTGCCGCTACTGAAACGAAAACGCGACTACGCCAGGCTGGTGATTATTATCTCCGGCCTGCTGCCTCTGGTTATTGGCCTGTTTTTTACCGCACTGGATGCGCGCCACACCGTTCATCAGCAGCAGATGAGCGCGGCAGAAACCCTGCTATCCCAGGCGGAGAGAATGAGCGACAGCGCCTGGAATATGATTACCGAGCTGCGCCAGTTTGATCAGGTGCCCTGCAGCCAGATTGAAAACCAGCTGCAGCGCATCGGCTCACTTAATCCCTATTTTCGCGCTATCGGTAAAATGGAGCAGGGAAAAATTGCCTGTTCATCGGTGTATGGTTCACGTCCTGCCCCGCTGAAAGCGATGATCCTGCGTGATGCCCCGGTCACCGGTAAAGCCTGGTGGAGCCTGTCGATTGCCGGTACCGCCGGTGTGCCGACGCGTCCCGCCGTGATTTTTGTGCGCGACCTGCCTGATGGCGAAAGTTTCTGGGCGGTGATCGATGGGCAGTATCTGATCGATTTTATGCGCGCCATCAGCAGCACCCATCGCTACCATTTCAGCATGGATTTCAGTGATGGTGCGCCCATCTCCTATGGCGATCCGCAAATCGCCGCCGACAGCTGGTTCAAACCGTCGATTTATCAGGCATCCTCCCAGCGCTATCCGCTGACGGTCACGCTGATAGCCTCGCCCACGGAGCTGATTTCGGCCTGGCGTCAGGTGATGTTTATCATTATGCCGATGGCGGCAATCTTCTCTATTCTGCTGATGATGATAATGGCGAACTGGCTGCAGCGACGTATTTCCTGGCGCGATGAGATCCGGCGCGCTATCGCCAGCGGCCAGTTCAGGGCGCACTATCAGCCGGTCTATGACAACCGGCTGCAGCGCTGCGTCGGTGTTGAGGCGCTGCTGCGCTGGACAACCCCGGACGGCAACGGCGTGCGGCCGGATATTTTTATCGGTGCCGCAGAAGCGGAAGGCATGATTGTGCCGCTGACCCGCCACCTGCTGGCGTTGGTCGCAGAAGATGTCCGGAGCTGGCAGGTAGAGCCCCATTTCCACCTGGGAATTAACGTGGCGGCGGAGCACCTGCAGCATCCTGACTTTGTCGACGATATGCTGCACTTCGCTGAACAGGTCAGGGATAAGCAGTTCCTGATCACGCTGGAGCTGACCGAGCGCAGCCTGATCAAAGAGGGCGCGGCAGTGGCACGCAAACTGGAACACCTGCGTCACTGCGGCATGAAAGTCGCGATTGACGATTTTGGCACGGGTCACTGTTCGCTGAGCTATTTACAGACCTTCACGCTGGATTATCTCAAGATTGATCGGGGCTTTATCAACACCATCGAGTCGCTTGAGGGCAGAACACCCGTTCTGGATGCCATTATCCAGCTCAGTCATGAGCTGGAGCTGGAAGTCCTGGGCGAAGGGGTCGAAACCGCCTTGCAGTTCCGTTATCTGCAACAGCGCGGCGTGGTCTTTATTCAGGGCTACTATTACGCGCGCCCGCTGGACAATGCGGGACTGATCGCCTGGCTGGCCGAACAGGGCGACCAGCCCGTGGAGCCGGACCTGGCCCTTACGACCTGACCGGCTACCGGCGTCTGACGACAGAACGCCGATAGCCGATCGGCCCGTCGCGGTTCTCCCTTTTGTCAGGGTCATCTCCTTCGCGCTCCCTCCCTCCTCCAGCCCGTCATTTCTCCCGTCCGGAAAAGCGTGAGGACCGCCGCTCAAGTGCTGAAAAAAGCGGCGATTGTCACGCAGAGTGATAATTTTTTTGCGGAGAGAAATAGCCTTATCAGTGGCAAAAAGAGGCTACATGTAGCCCAAACATGACAGATATCACACAAAAACGGTATACTCTGTCGCTGTTCGCAATAATCACAACAGTAATTATTGTGTTAACGGGCGCTAAAACAGCGCGTATTTACGGCTATGCTTAAATTTCTCAACGTGGCGGTCTGTACGATTCATCCGGCTCGCGCCGTTGAGAACTTTCGTGTTCCATTACAGGGTAATTCTATGAAATTGCGTAGGAAGCGTGTAAAACCAATTGGGATCAATGATGTCACCATCATTGATGATGCCCGTTTACGTAAAGCCATCACGGCGGCCTCTCTGGGTAACGCGATGGAGTGGTTTGACTTCGGCGTTTACGGCTTTGTGGCCTATGCGCTGGGTAAAGTCTTCTTCCCGGATGCGTCGCCAGGCGTTCAGATGATCGCGGCGCTGGGTACCTTTTCTGTGCCCTTCCTGATCCGACCGCTGGGTGGTCTGTTCTTCGGTATGCTGGGCGACAAATATGGTCGTCAGAAAATTCTTTCCATCACCATTATCATCATGTCGGTCAGTACCTTCTGTATCGGCCTGATTCCCTCCTATGCCTCCATCGGCATCTGGGCGCCGATTCTGCTGCTGTTAGCGAAGATGGCACAGGGCTTCTCGGTGGGCGGTGAATATACCGGTGCCTCGATCTTCGTGGCCGAATATTCGCCTGACCGCAAACGCGGCTTCATGGGAAGCTGGCTCGACTTTGGCTCCATTGCCGGCTTCGTGCTGGGTGCGGGTCTGGTCGTGCTGATCTCTTCCATTATCGGGGAAGCGAACTTCCTTGAGTGGGGCTGGCGTCTGCCGTTCTTCGTTGCGCTGCCGCTGGGCATCATCGGTCTTTACCTGCGTCATGCGCTGGAAGAAACCCCGGCATTCCAGCAGCACGTGGACAAGCTGGAACAGGGTGACCGCGAAGGTCTGCAGGATGGCCCGAAAGTCTCCTTCAAAGAGATTGCGACCAAACACTGGCGCAGCCTGCTCTCCTGTATCGGTCTGGTCATCGCCACAAACGTCACCTACTACATGTTGCTGACGTACATGCCGAGCTACCTGTCGCATAACCTGCACTACAGCGAAGATCACGGTGTGATGATTATTATCGCCATCATGATCGGGATGCTGTTTGTTCAGCCGATGATCGGCATGATGAGTGACCGTTTTGGCCGCCGCCCGTTTGTTATCATCGGCAGTCTCGCCCTGATGGTCTTCTCGATCCCTGCCTTCATGATGATCAACAGTGGCGTGCTGGGCATGATTTTTGGTGGTCTGCTGCTGATGGCGGTGATCCTGAACTCCTTCACCGGTGTGATGGCTTCGTCACTGCCTGCCATGTTCCCGACCCACATCCGCTACAGTGCGCTGGCCAGTGCCTTTAACATCTCGGTACTGGTTGCCGGTCTGACCCCTACGCTGGCCGCCTGGCTGGTTGAGTCAACCGACAACCTCTACATGCCTGCCTACTATCTGATGGTCGTGGCCGTGATTGGTCTGATTACCGGTCTGTTCATGAAAGAGACCGCGAACAAGCCACTGAAAGGGGCAACACCGGCCGCGTCAGATATGGAAGAAGCGCGCGAGATTCTGCAGGAGCATCACGATAACATCGAGAATAAAATCGAAGATATCGACGCAGAGATCGCCCGTCTGGAAGCGAAACGTAAAAATCTGGTGCAGCAGCATCCGGATATCAACGAGTAATCGTTCTGCTCTCCCGCCGCCCGGCGGGAGAGCATTTTCCCCCTCCCTACCGCACACAATCCTTCATGCCCTGCGGGCAAAGGGAGTAAACTGTTGTCACTTTTTTCACCTGCGTAAGAATGAAAATGTCTGATTATTCCCTTATCCAGCGCCCAAGAAGATTGCGCGCCAGCGCGTCAATGCGTGAAATGTTCCAGGAGTCATCCCTGAGCCTGAACGATCTGGCTCTGCCCATTTTTGTTGAAGAAGAGGTCGACGACTACAAACCGATTCAGGCGATGCCTGGCGTGATGCGTATTCCGGAAAAACGTCTCGCTTATGAGATTGAGCGTATCGCCAAAGCCGGTATCCGCTCGGTCATGACCTTTGGTATTTCGCACCACACCGATGCCACCGGCAGCGATGCGTGGAACGAAAACGGTCTGGTGGCCCGCATGTCGCGCATCTGCAAAGAGACCGTGCCGGAGATGATCGTCATGTCTGACACCTGCTTCTGTGAATACACCAGCCACGGCCACTGTGGCGTGCTCTGCGATCACGGTGTCGACAACGATGCCACCCTGGAAAACCTGGGTAAGCAGGCGGTCGTTGCTGCCGCAGCCGGAGCCGATTTTATCGCCCCGTCGGCGGCGATGGATGGGCAGGTTGAGGCGATTCGTCGCGCGCTGGACGCGGCGGGCTTCACTCAGACCGCAATCATGTCCTACTCCACCAAGTTTGCCTCCTCCTTCTACGGCCCGTTCCGTGAAGCCGCGGGCACGGCGCTGAAAGGCGATCGTAAAACGTATCAGATGAACCCGATGAACCGCCGTGAAGCGATTCGTGAATCACTGCTCGACGCGGCTCAGGGCGCAGATTCACTGATGGTGAAACCGGCAGGTGCCTATCTGGATATCCTGCGTGACATCCGTGAGCGCACCGAACTGCCTCTGGCGGCTTATCAGGTGAGTGGCGAATACGCGATGATCAAGTTTGCCGCTGCGGCCGGTGCCATTGACGAGCGTAATGTGGTGCTGGAAAGCCTCGGGGCGATCAAACGTGCCGGTGCAGACCTGATTTTCAGCTATTTCGCTCTTGATCTCGCCGAACAAAAGGTGCTCTGATCCCCTCCTCATAAAGAGCGTGATCGCGATGTCACGCTCTTCTTCTCCGCCAAAAGGCAAACACCAGAACCTGGCTTCGGCTAAACCAACAAAGGTCTCTGTGATGAAAGCACCTGACATTCCTGCCGACGAGGCACAACGTTTATCGCAGCTGCGTGCGCTGAACATCATGAACACCACCGCGGAGGAACGTTTTGATCGTTTAACCCGTCTGGCCCGCCGCCTGTTTGACGTGCCTATCGCGTTAGTCAGCCTGCTGGAAGCTGACCATCAATGGTTTAAATCGGCTCAGGGCTTTGCACCGCCGGGATCGCCGCGCAATATCTCCTTCTGCGGACACGCTATCCTGCAGGATGAGATCATGATTGTTGAAGATGCGCATAAAGATGAGCGTTTTCACGACAACCCGCTCGTCACCGGCGATCCACACATCCGTTTTTATGCCGGCTGTCCGCTGCGTGCACCGGGCGGCGCCAAACTGGGTACGCTCTGCATCATTGGACGCGAACCGCGCCAGTTTGATGAAGAGGATCAGGCTACCATGCGTGACCTGGCCGCGATGGCAGAAGCGGAGCTGGTCGCCTTTCAGACCGCCACCTGCGACGAACTGACGCAGATAACCAATCGCCGCGGCTTTATGACCCTGGGACAGATGGTGCTGAACGAGTGCCGGATGAAAAACCGGCCAGCCTCACTGACGTTTCTCGACCTCGACAAGTTCAAGCAGATCAATGACTCGCTGGGCCATCGCGAAGGCGACCGTGCGCTGATGGACTTTGCCGACGCGATGAAGGTGGTGTTTAAACACTCCGATCTCTTTGCCCGACTGGGCGGCGACGAGTTTGTGGTGCTGCTCAATGGCATGTCGCAGCAGCAGAGCGAAGCGCTGTTACAGCAGTTCGCCTGCTATCTGCGTCAGCAGTCGATCAGCCTGAATCGTCGTTACCACCTGCAGTTCTCTTCCGGCATCGTTGAGTTTGATCCGGCGCAGCCGCAGTCGCTGGAACAGCTGCTGCACGACAGCGATGAGCGGATGTACCAGCGTAAAAAGCAGAAGCGTGTCGCGGTGTAACCTCAGCCGCCGCCGCGGCTGAAGGGTCAGGGACGCGCCAGATCGTCGAGCAGGGTCTGATTAAACTTTGCAGGCTCTTCCATTTGCGGCGCGTGCCCCAGGCCCGGAAACTCAATCAGCCGCGCCCCCGGAATGCGTTTTGCGACCGCTTTACCGAGCACCCTGTAATCGCCCAGCCGCGCTTTCACCGCCGGCGGGGCGATATCGCTGCCGATAGCCGTGGTGTCAGACATGCCGATCATCAGCGTGGTCGGCACCTTCAGATCGCCGAACTCATAAAACACCGGCTGCGTGAAAATCATGTCGTAGATTAAGGCGGAGTTCCACGCCACCTTCTCATGCCCCGGCCCGCTGTTGAGTCCGGCCAGCATATCGACCCATTTGTCATATTCAGGTTTCCAGCGGCCCGCGTAGTAGGTCTGCTGCTCATACTTCTTAATGCCCTCTGCGCTGAGCCTGAGTTCCCGCTGATACCACTGATCGACGGAACGCCACGGCGCCCCTTTCGCTTTCCAGTCTTCCAGCCCTATCGGATTAACCAGCACCAGCTTCTGCGTCTGCTGCGGGTACATCAGCGCATAGCGCGTCGCCAGCATCCCGCCGGTGGAGTGACCCACAATTACCGCCTTCTCCACACCCAGCCGGGCAAGCAGCTGATGCGTATTGTCGGCCAGCTGCTGAAAGCTGTACTGATAGCGGGCGGGTTTGGTGGCGCTACAGAAGCCAATCTGATCGGGCGCGATAACGCGGTATCCCTGCTGACTGAGGGCACGGATGGTCTCTTCCCAGGTGGCACCACAGAAGTTTTTACCGTGCATCAGCACCACGGTTTTCCCGTTGGCACGCGCGACGGGTTTCACATCCATATAGCCCATGCTGAGCGACTGCTGCTGCGATAAAAAATCAAAATGGTGCAGAGGATAAGGGTATTGAAAGCCTTCCAGCTGTTCGCCATAGGTTGTGGCGGCACGGGTGGGGAGAGAGGTCAGCAAGGCCAGCGAGGTCAGCAGCACAGCAAGCGGTTTCTTCAGCAGAAATGTCGGGCCCATCCGGGATTCTCCAGGTTAAAGGTGAGTCGTAAGCCTGGCAGGTCGCGGAAAAAAATCTATTGATGCGCTGTGCGGTGGCGAAGTGCTCATCCGGGCTGGCGCTGCATCCGCGCCGGTTGCCGCCTTATTCCGCCAAAAAAACCAACAGATTAATTACATCTCATCTTATTTATTAATAAGCACCGTTTAAATGAACCTCATGAGAGGTTGCGATTCAAATCCTGAAGAATCTTTACGCAAAGAATAAGCACATTAAGATAAATAATTCAGAATGCCCGCACGTTAAACGGGGGGTGCCTATGAACGACAATAAATATAATGAAAGCGTAATTGTCTCCATCACTGAGTGGATTAATCACAATCTCGATCAGCGTTTAAGTATTGATGATATTTCGGAAAAGGCGGGTTATTCCAAATGGTATCTGCAGAAACTTTTTGCCCGCTATCATAATGAAACACTGGCGCGCTATATCCGCAGAAAAAAGCTTAACGCCTGTATTCATGATTTAAAAAACAGCCGTACACCCATTATCAGCCTGGCGCTGAAATACCATTTTGAAAGCCAGCAATCCTTTACCCGCTCTTTCAAACAGATGATGGGCTGCACGCCGAGCGCCTGCCGCAAGCGTCCGCTGAGTAATGGGAGCAGCACAGCGCTGGCAGACGCGCAGAATCCCTGTGCCCTGTGCGGCTACGCGCGGCCCGACGCGGAGATTCAGCCGCGCTGTGCCGTCACGGTGCGCCCTGTTACGCGCCCGGCACGCGGTTATGCGCAGGCCGACACTTTCCGCGATGCCGGTTAATCACTCATCCGGCTGATAATACTGCACACCAATCTGAATCCGCTCACGTCCCTGAGCAACGCGATGACGATTGGTGTCGCGCAGTGAATAGACACAGCCGCAATATTCCTGCTGATAGAAACTTTCGCGCTTGCTGATTTCAATCATGCGGGCCGACCCGCCACCTTTACGCCAGTTAAATTCCCAGTAGAGCAGATCGGGATAAGCGGCCGCTGCACGGACACCGCAGCTGTTAATCTGCTTCATGTCTTTCCAGCGTGAAATCCCCAGACAGCTGGTCATAACGGGAAAGCCATTTTCATGCGCATAGAGCGCGGTTCGCTCAAAGCGCATATCAAAGCACATGGTGCAGCGTTCACCGCGCTCCGGCGACCACTCCAGACCGCGCGCCCGCTCAAACCAGTTATCCCGGTCGTAGTCAGCATCAACAAACGGCACGCCAAATTTTTCAGCAAAACGAATATTCTCCTCTTTGCGCAGCTCATACTCTTTGAGCGGATGAATATTCGGGTTGTAGAAATAGATCGTGTAATCAATGCCGGATGCCAGCATCGCTTCCATCACTTCACCCGAACAGGGGGCGCAGCAGGAGTGCAGCAGGACTTTATTGTGACCGCCCGGCAGAGGCAGCGGCTGACGCTGGAAAGGTTCAGACATAAACACCTTCAATCAATAGCAGGAAAGCGGCAGTGTAATGCCGCCGGTGACGAGTTGCAAAATCTGCGCGGCTTTGTGTAATCGTGCCCCTGCCCCTGTTTTGCCTTCGTCGCCACCCCGTTGATATCTCATGCTTTATTTTGCGGCTCTGTCTGACTGAGCGGTAACAGTGGTCGGAAGTGTGATCGGCAACACACTGACGTCGACTATGTTTACATAACATTAACAATGTTGACACTGGACTACCGCAAGGAGACTCGCATGGGCGCGGCAAAAAAATCGGGAAGTACGCAGAACCGTTTTACCTGGTTCGTCTGTTTTATGGCTGCGCTGTCCGGCCTGCTGTTTGGCCTGGATATTGGCGTCATCGCCGGTGCCCTGCCTTTTCTGGCGAAGGATTTGCAGATCACCAACCATCAGCAGGAGTGGGTGGTCAGTTCGATGATGTTTGGCGCGGCGCTGGGTGCGCTGGCGGCGGGCTGGATGTCATCAAAGCTGGGACGCAAGAAAAGTATGCTGGCAGGCGCGACGCTGTTTGTGATTGGCTCGCTCTGGTCAGCCTTCTCACCGGATGTGACCTCGCTGGTCTGTGCGCGCGTGATTCTGGGCCTGGCGGTAGGCATCGCCTCCTACACCGCGCCGCTCTATCTGGCCGAGATTGCGCCTGAGCGTATTCGCGGCTCAATGATCTCCATGTATCAGCTGATGCTGACCACCGGCATCGTGGTGGCCTATCTCTCCGACACGGCTTTCAGCTACAGCGGTAACTGGCGCGGCATGCTCGGGGTCATCGCGATTCCGGCGGTGATCCTGTTTATCGGCGTGCTTTTTCTGCCCAACAGCCCGCGCTGGCTGGCGGCACACGGTCGGTTTAATGAGGCGCAGCGGGTTCTGGACCGGCTGCGTAACAGCAGCGAGCAGGCCCGTGAGGAGCTGGAGGAGATCCGGGAAAGCCTGCAGGTGAAGCAGCGCGGCTGGTCACTGTTCCGCTCGAATGGCAATTTCCGCCGCGCGGTGTGGCTCGGCATGCTGTTGCAGGTGATGCAGCAGTTTACCGGCATGAACGTCGTGATGTATTACGCCCCTAAAATCTTCAACATCGCCGGGTTCTCCAGCACCAGTGAGCAGATGTGGGGCACGGTGATTGTCGGGCTGGTCAACATGCTGGCGACGCTGATTGCCATCTTCTTTGTGGATCGCTGGGGCCGCAAACCCATGCTTACCACCAGCTTTCTGGTGATGGCCGTGGGGATGGGGGTGCTGGGCACGCTGCTGCACATCGGCGTTGAGACCGACTTCCGCAAATATTTTGCGGTGGCGATGCTGCTGATGTTTATCGTGGGCTTTGCGATGGCAGCCGGTCCGGTTGTCTGGCTGCTCTGTTCCGAGATCCAGCCGCTGAAAGGGCGTGACTTCGGGATTACCGCCTCCACGACCACCAACTGGGTCGGCAACATGATTGTAGGGGCAACCTTCCTCACCCTGCTCGATCAACTGGGGAATGCCAACACCTTCTGGTTCTACGGCGCGCTGAATCTGGTGTTTATCGTGCTGACGATGATGCTGGTGCCGGAGACCAAACATGTGACGCTGGAGCACATCGAACGCAATCTGATGAAGGGCAAAGCGCTGCGTGATATCGGGGCGTAACCGCCCCGACGCGGCTTACCACTGCAATGACTGGCCGGCGTAATCGACGTAGTGATGTCCTCCACGACCGCGCCAGTGGGTCAGCTGCCGGACGATACCTTCTGCGCTCTCTTCTGCCGTCAGGGGCGCGCTTTCGCCACCCATGTCGGTTTTTACCCAGCCGGGATGCAGCGTCAGCAGCGTTCCGCCCTGCGCGTCCACAGCAGCGGTCAGGGTGCGGCTTAACATGTTCAGTGCCGCTTTGCTGGCAGCATAAATCGGCATCTGCGCATCCGGGTTTTCATTCAGGCTGCCGAGCTGGGAGGAGGTCAGTGCCAGCACACCACTCGGCTTCAGCAGTGGCAGTAATATTTCTGCGCTGCGTACCGGCGCGATGGCATTGGTCAGGAAGAGCTGCGCCAGTTCCTGATCGTCACTCTGCGACAGGGTCTGGTGCGACGGCCCGGAAATGCCGGCATTAATCAGAATGGCATCGAACCCCTCACCGGTGAGCTGCCCAGCCAGCTCTTCCACCGCTGATGCCTGGGTCATATCCAGCGCGTGCCAGCGGATTTCGGGCCGGTTGCCCTGCGCCGGGATGCCGCTGCGATGGGTGGCCGTAACCTGCCAGCCCTGTCCGGCGAACGCCTGCGCCACCGCCAGGCCGATACCGCGTGAGGCGCCGATAATCAGTACCTTATTTTGCTGAGCCATATTCACTCCTCGTTAGTGGTCTCATCACAAGCTTAACGGCAAATCGGCGCAGAGCGCGGCCCGCCGTGCTTTTTCGCCGGGCCACCGCACGTCAGGTAACTTTTCACTGCTGGCAGAGGAGGTTGCCTCTGTCAAAAAAGTATTGCTACGCATATTGCAATGCGCATCAAGCCGCCATCGGGTAGCGGCTGAGTGTATGTTTTAGTGGGGACTGAATGAAGGCCTGGCACTTATACTGGATCAATCCGGCAAATCCTCCATTCATCTCAACAACTCTTGCGAAAAAACCTCGTTTCGATGATCACTAAATAGCCAACTTCATTTTTTTCTGATAATTTTTTCTTACTTTATTCTGAAGTTAAGGAAAGGCTCGACATAACCTAACTTTATCAACAATCTGATTAATATAAGAAAAAACAAACCCAATCCTTTTACATCCCGGCAACTTCATTACACAAGCTAATGAAGTCCAAACACACGGCTCAGGCCGAACAGAAACAGGGTGAGCAATGGATATTTTCAATAACCTCAATGGTCTATCAGCTAAGATTCAGCAACAGGCAGCAATTATTCAGACAGAAGAAGCTACTAAAAGCGCTTTTGTCATGCCCTTCATCAGCCAGATACTGGGATATGATGTTTTTGATCCCACAGAAGTTATACCTGAGTTCATTTGTGATGTCGGAACAAAAAAAGGTGAGAAGATTGATTACGCCATTTCTAAGGGCGGTGAAATTCAAATCCTGATTGAATGTAAAAAAATTGGCGAGCCTTTGAATGTTAAACATGCTTCGCAGCTGTTCCGTTACTTTCATGTGACTAATGCCCGGATTTCTATCTTAACAAATGGCCAGCTTTATAAATTCTTTACCGATCTCGATGCACCAAACAAAATGGACGAGAAGCCTTTTTTAGAACTGGATTTGTTGGATATTGACGAACACGTAGTGCCAGAACTGGTTAAACTAACTAAAACGGCTTTTGATGTTGATTCGATTGTCAGTGCAGCCGGTGAGCTTAAATTCATCAGCCAGATAAAAAAGATGATTTCCAGTCAATTCAGCGAACCCGATGAGGACTTCGTTAAGCTTTTTGCCTCACGTGTTTATGACGGCATACTCACACAAAAAGTCAGAGAACAATTTTCTGTTCTGACTAAAAAGGCTGCTACACAGTGGCTCAATGATCAGGTGAACGAACGACTCAAGTCGGCAATTAGTGGCGGAACCATGGTATCAACTCAATCCAGTGCCGATATTTCCAAAAGCAGTACTGACGAAAAAAGTGAGGCAGACAGTAGTAACATCGTTACTACTGAAATGGAAATTGAGGGATTTCATATCGTAAAATCGATAATCAGAAAAGTTATTGAACCTCAACGTATCACTTTTCGCGATACCCAAAGCTATTTTGGCATTTTGATTGACGACAATAATCGTAAGCCGATTTGCCGCCTTCATTTCAATCGGAGCCAGCTTTATATCGGGTTGTTTGATGGCGAGAAGAAAGAGACCCGCCATCCGATAACATTGCTAAACGATATCTACAACTTTACCGATCTGTTAAGAGAGACCGCACAGCAATACAGTTAACCTCAGGAAGCCAGGATGTTTTCCTGGCTTTACTTATCCCTGTGTGTCCCGGCTTTTATCATCCGGACTGTCGCCGTTCTCGTTCCCCTGGCTCTTCTCCACTTCCTGGGGATGGCCCATTGAGAGCGCCGTGGCGCTGGCCGGATCGAACAGTGACAGGCTTTCAATCTGATCAACCATGATCACCTTACGAAACGACATCGCATCTTTCGGTGTCGAGTCGAGCGTAATGCCATGCTCGGCATACCATTTGCTGTAGTTGTGCTCCACCGCCAGCTTCAGCGTCTTGCTGTCGCGATAGCCGCTCAGCATCGGAATCAGCACAATGTTTTTGGTGCTCTCATATTCGAACGTGGAGGCGTGAACCATGCCGATGTAGATGCGGCGGGACTTCAGCGTGATCCACGCCAGTTCACCCTCTTCCATGCACTGAAACAGCAGTTGCTCCACACCGTTAGATCGGGAGAGCCGCTGATAGAGATCTTTACGGCCTGAAACGTTCAGCCGTGCGCTGCCCGCCCAGTTGGAGCGGTAGAGACAGAGCAGGATCGCGAAGGCCAGCATAATGACAACCGGAGCCTGGATGCCGAGAAAGCTCCAGTTCATGAACTCCACCTGCCACTTCAGATGGGCGCCCGGTATGACCTGAACAGCATTTGCCAGCGCGGAGATGCCCAGCAGCAGCAGCCAGACAAGGCCGGTGGCAAAGACCCCCTGCAGGACAAAAATACAGCCATACAGCGCGACCAGGAAATAGACGTCCCAGCCTGATGAGCGGCGGATTTTAAAACGGCTGTTGAGATCGCGGCTGGTGTACCAGTAACCACTCACCATCAGGACCATGAATATTGCGGTACCCACCTCAGACTCCCTTTAACGCGTTCACATGGCGGGAAAAATCTTCGTGGACTTCCTCGCTCAGCGTGTTGACCGAGATATTGCCGTTTTCATCAATGATGATGCGTTCACCTTCGGCAATCGAGTCGTTGATATCCTGGCGGGTCATGATCTGCAGAAATTTCTCGGGACTGGCAAAGACCGACTTAATAAACCTGAACATAGCGATCCACTTGTGAGTCAAAAAAAGAAGTATGTGACTGAATCCACACTCTCGCCCAATTAATTTCAGGGGAAATTTCTTAAAATCAGCTAATTAGCGAAGCGGCAAGGCGTTGTTTCCGGCGATTTTTTCCTGAAAACCTCAACGTTACCAGCGGCCTGGCGTCGCAGACGCCTCCTGCTCTGTTGGATTGAGCTGCGGGGACGCGGCGCGCTCTCCCGGCCAGGAAAGACTAAGCTCAAGGGTCATCCACGTACTCTTACCCTGTCTGAAACGCATCGAGGAAAGTTTGCATGAAACTACGAACACTGGGCCGTACCGGTCAGCGCGTCTCTGAAATTGGCTTTGGCGCCTGGGCTATCGGCGGAACCTGGGGAGAGGTCAGCCTGGAGGATGCCAGAGCCGCACTGCATGCCGCGCTGGATGCGGGCGTCACCTTTATCGATACCGCCGACGTCTATGGCGATGGCCGCTCCGAAAAAATCATTGCCGAGGTGCTGAAACAGCGCGGCGGCGAACGCCCTTTCGTGGCTACCAAACTGGGGCGGCGCCTCTCTCCCAATGTGGCTGAAGGCTACAATGCGAAAAACCTCAACGATTTCATTGACCGCTCGCGGGATAATCTGCAAACCGACACGCTGGATCTGGTCCAGTTGCACTGCCCGCCCACCGAGGTCTATTACAGCCCGGAGGTGTTTGCGGTGATGGATGAGATGGTGGCCGCCGGAAAAATCCGTCACTACGGCGTATCCGTTGAGAAAGTCGAAGAGGGTCTGAAGGCGCTGGAGTTTCCCAACGTCGCGTCCATTCAGCTGATTTACAACATTTTCCGCCAGCGTCCGGCTGAACGGCTTTTGCATGAGGCGAAAAGCCGTGATGTGGCTATCATCGCCCGTGTGCCGCTGGCATCAGGCCTGCTGACCGGCAAAATGCATGCCGACAGCGTGTTTGCCGCTGACGATCACCGCACTTTTAACCGTCATGGCGAAGCGTTTGATAAAGGAGAGACCTTTTCCGGCGTGCCTTATGAGGTGGCGCTGGAGGCGGTTGAGGAGATTCGCCGCTTTGTTCCGGGCGACATCACGATGGCCCTGTTCGCGCTGCGCTGGATCCTGATGAACGACGATGTCAGCGTGGTCATTCCCGGTGCGAAAAACCGCGAGCAGGCGGAAGCAAATGCGCGTGCCAGCGGCGTTGACGCGCTCTCTGCGGAAACGATGGCGGCGCTGAAGCAGCTCTATCAGGAGAAGATCGCGCCCCACGTGCATCAGCGCTGGTAAACGGGCGTTACAACGCCTGGGCGCAGGCCCAGGCGGAACTCCAGGCCCACTGGAAGTTATATCCCCCCAGCCAGCCGGTCACGTCCGCCACTTCACCAATAAAGTAGAGTCCCGGCACCGCGCGCGCCTCCATGGTTTTTGAGGAGAGCTGCGTGGTGTCCACGCCGCCCAGCGTCACTTCGGCGGTGCGATATCCCTCGGTGCCGTTTGGCTGGATGCGCCAGGCGTGCAGGGTCTGCGCCAGTTCCGTTTGCTGTCGGCTGTTGAGCTGCTTCAGCGTGACATCCGGCACCACGTTCAGCGCCTGCAGCACTTCCACCAGCCGTTTCGGCAGGATTTTGGCCAGACTGTTTTTCAGGCTGAGGTTAGGATGGGCGTCGCGCTGCGCCGTCAGAAACGGTGCCAGCGGGGTGGCGGGCGACAGATCGACCGTCACGAACTCACCCGGCTGCCAGTAGCTGGAGATCTGCAACACCGCCGGGCCGGATAGCCCGCGATGGGTGAAGAGCATCGCCTCTTTAAAGCGGGTACCATCCTGGGCATCGATGGTGGTGTCCAGCGCGACGCCAGAGAGCGTCTGCAACTGCTCCAGCAACGGTTTATGCAGGGTAAAGGGCACCAGTGCGGCCCGCGTCGGGAAGACGCTCAGCCCGAACTGCTCCGCAATTTTGTAGCCAAACGGCGAGGCACCCAGACCCGGCATCGACAGGCCGCCGCTGGCGATCACCAGCTTTTCAGCCTGCACCGTGCTGCCGTTGAGTTGCAGCGTATAACCGCGCTCATCGCGCGTGACGCTGAGCACTTCACTGCGCAGCCGCAGAGTGACATTGCCCCTGTCACACTCGGCCATCAGCAGATCGACAATCTGCTGCGCAGAGTCGTCGCAGAAGAGCTGGCCCAGGGTTTTCTCGTGCCAGGCGATGCCGTGGCGATTAACCAGATCGATGAAATCCCACTGGGTATATCTGGCCAGCGCCGACTTGCAGAAGTGGGGATTGTGCGACAGATAAGCCGCCGGTTCCGTGTAGAGATTGGTGAAGTTGCAGCGCCCGCCGCCAGACATCAGAATTTTGCGGCCTGGCTTCTTGCCATTATCCAGCAGTAATACGCGGCGTCCCCGCTGTCCGGCCTGGGCGGCACAGAACAGGCCTGCGGCCCCGGCACCAATGATGATAACGTCAAACTGTTCCACTGCAGCTCACTCATATAACAGGAAAGGCGCAGATTGTAGTGATCTGCTCACTGAGACGCCAGCGTCAAAAAATTGCCGTAAATGTGTCATAATGTATCTGCTTAATATCTAACCCTTTTTCGCTGACTTACGCGTCAGGCTTACAACGAAAGGTCAAATTAGGGCTATATTTTCCTTTCCCATACAGCACGTTGTCGCGGATAATGCGCCGCGTTCATGTCCTCCAAAAATGGCGTAACGTTTATGCTACATCTGTTTGCTGGTCTAGACCTCAGTACGAGTCTGTTATTGGTTCTTGCCCTGCTGTTTGTATTGTTTTACGAAGCGATCAACGGTTTCCACGACACGGCCAACGCGGTTGCGACGGTCATCTATACCCGTGCCATGCGTGCCCAGCTTGCTGTGGTCATGGCAGGCGTATTCAACTTCCTTGGCGTGCTGCTCGGTGGATTGAGTGTCGCTTACGCTATTGTTCATATGCTTCCCACCGACCTGCTGTTAAATGTGGGATCGGCACACGGTCTCGCCATGGTGTTTTCTATGCTGCTGGCGGCGATTATCTGGAACCTCGGCACCTGGTATCTCGGTCTGCCGGCCTCCAGCTCCCATACGCTGATCGGCGCCATTATCGGTATCGGTCTGACCAACGCCCTGATGAGCGGCACCTCGGTCGTTGATGCCCTCAACATCCCGAAAGTGCTGAATATCTTCCTCTCTCTGATCCTGTCGCCGATCATCGGCCTGGTGATTGCGGGTGGCTTAATCTTTATTCTGCGCCGCTACTGGAGCAGCACCAAAAAGCGTGCGCGTATTCATATGACGCCTGCTGACCGTGAGAAGATCGACGGCAAGAAGAAGCCGCCGTTCTGGACCCGTATTGCCCTGATTGTATCGGCAATCGGCGTCAGCTACTCGCACGGGGCAAACGACGGCCAGAAAGGCATTGGTCTGATCATGCTGGTCCTGATTGGTGTGGCTCCGGCGGGATTCGTGGTCAACATGAATGCCTCCGGTTACGACATCACGCGCACCCGCGATGCGGTCAATCACCTGGAGCAATATTATCAGCAGCATAGCGCCTCGCTGACGCATATCATCCAGATGGCACCGCCAAAGCTGCCGACACCGGAAGAAGTGCCGGCCACCAGCCCGCAGGAGTTCCACTGTGACAGCGCCCGCGCGCTGCAGGCGGTTCAGCGTGCTCAGGGGCTGCTGAATAACCTGCAGAGCTACGATCAGCTGACGGTTGAACAGCGCGGTCAGATGCGTCGTCTGCTGCTCTGCATCTCCGACACTGCCGACAAGGCGGCGAAACTGCCGGAGACCACGCCCGATGACAAACGCTTCCTTGGTAAGCTGAAAAGCGACCTGCTCGGCACCATTGAGTATGCGCCGATCTGGATCATCATGGCTGTGGCGCTGGCGCTGGGCACCGGCACCATGATTGGCTGGCGTCGTGTCGCCACCACCATTGGTGAAAAAATCGGTAAAAAAGGCATGACCTATGCGCAGGGCATGTCAGCTCAGGTGACGGCCGCGCTGTCGATTGGCGTCGCCAGCTACACCGGTATGCCGGTTTCGACCACGCACATCCTCTCCTCATCCGTTGCCGGTACCATGCTGGTTGACGGTGGCGGATTGCAGAGCCGGACCATCAAGAACATCGCGATGGCGTGGGTCTTCACCCTGCCGGTCTGTATTGTGCTGTCAGGTTCGCTCTACTGGATTGCGCTAAAACTGGTGTAATGCAACTGGTGTAATGCCAGCTAAAAAGGGCGACTCCGGTCGCCCTTTTTTAATGCCAGATCGCCAGCGCCACCAGGCTGATAATGACCAGTCCGCACAGCGCGCTGGTCAGAATAAACTGCCCCCGCACCCGCTCGCAGCGCCGGATAAACTCATCGTCATGATGGTCGAGATAGCGCTTAGCCCAGATATAGGTCACCAGCCTCACCTGCTTGCTCGGCTGACCGTGAGAGGTAAAAAAGCCCGCGCCGTCGACATACTGATAGAGCAGTGGATCGCACCCCCGTAATACCGCCAGCAGTGCGCGCAGAGATGAAAAATAGCGCGCCATATTCACGATGCATACCACACAAAGCGCCCAGAAAAGCGCAACCGTGCTGATCATATTCTCCCCCTCCCGACTGGCGGCGCAGTCGCTGACCCAGCGATAAATCCCTGAGCAAACCTGCCGTCATCACCAGCCACTGAATCACCGGACTGCGAAAGTTTTCGACCCCCTGAGCGGTTGCGAATCGGACCGCCTTTTTTCAGTGTAGGAGAAATCTTTACGTTTTTTCCAACGATGATTTTCGTTCAGCGCGAGTAAATCCGGCACAGCCTTGATCTTATTCACAAGCCAGACGGCAACCACAGCATTTACGGTGAGAGAAGACTATACTCAGGGCATAACAACATCACCTGCAACGCAGGCAGATACTTTGGTGGCGCTCATCGCCCGCTCGCGCAAGGGATTTCGCTCAGCTGTGACGCGGCAGGAACACCGGATGCCATCCTTAATCTCGCGAAAGGAGTTTTATCATGGCTTATAAACATATCCTGATTGCAGTAGACCTTTCCCCCGAAAGTCAGTTACTGGTGGATAAGGCCGTTTCGCTGGCTCGCCCGTACGATGCCCGCATTTCCCTGATTCACGTCGACGTGAACTACTCCGACCTTTACACCGGTCTGATCGACGTTAACCTGGGGGATATGCAGAAGCGTATCTCGGAAGAGACGCACACTGCCCTGAAAGGATTATCAGAGGCGGCCGGTTATCCGATCAGTGAAACCCTGAGCGGCAGCGGCGACCTGGGTCAGGTTCTGGTCGATGCCATTAAGAAGTATGACGTTGACCTGGTGGTCTGCGGTCATCATCAGGATTTCTGGAGCAAGCTGATGTCTTCGGCCCGTCAGCTGATTAACACGGTGCATATCGATATGCTGATTGTGCCGCTGCGCGATGCCGACGACGAATAAATCCTTTTCTGAAAGCCGGCGTCAGCCGGCTTTTCTCTGCCGTCTCTTTCAGGTTCGGCCCGGCCCCCGCATTTATCCGCTTCGTTCCGCTTATCTGAACATCATATTAAAACCGGCGTTACATTAATGAATTATTGATTCGCTAATGCGAATCGTTTTATTACAGGCAGCGCGCTGTTTATCACAATTTTACTATGGGCAACCTTTTCCCATTCGCTATCTTTCGCCTGCTCTCTGACCTGTTTACATCAGAGAGAGCAGGAAAAAGATAAGCTGATCTATTTAATCAATAAGGACATTAACAATGAGAGAAATTAACGAGAAAGAAATTGCGGCGGTAAGCGGTGCTGGCCTGCCTGAATTTCTGGGTGACGTGAACAGCGCACTGACGGACGTTTCGGGCTTACTGGACAGCACCCTGACGTCGCTGAAGGAAAGCACCACATTCGGAGAGCGACTGAGTCTGACCTTCAGAGCCCTCGGCCTGAATGTGGCCAAAAGCTTTCTGACCGCCTTTTCCGGCTTCCTGACGACAATATCGGCCTGATTTATTTACCCTGTTTGTACGATTGCGCAAACAGGAGAGGCTGAAGCATGCCTGAAACGTTATCAGGCATGCTCTTTAAGCAAAAACAGAAAACGAAATAGCCACTCGCGCTGACATACGTTATTCGCTGAGCGGGGGATAAATATCAAAGCGATGGCTTTTAGTCACTACGGCGGCCTGCGTCACCACACCCGCCAGCGGCGGCGCATAGTCTGGCCGTTTTACCACAATGCGTTTTCTTGCCAGCCGGCGGGCAGGTTCCAGTAACGCATCCGCATCCTCATCCGGCCCCACCAGCGACTGAAAGACCCGCATCTCCTTTTTCACCAACGCACTTTTCTGGCGATGGGGATACATCGGATCGAGATACACGACATCAGGCGGTGGCGTGATATCACCCAGTGCCTGGGCACTGGCCGCATGAATCAGCGTCAGCCGCTCGCGCAGCCAGGGACCGATTTCCGCATCCTGATAGCCACGCTGCAGACCATCTTCCAGCAGTGCTGCCACCACCGGGTGGCGCTCCAGCATCCGTACCCGGCAGCCCAGCGCCGCCAGCACAAACGCATCGCGTCCCAGACCGGCGGTCGCATCGACCACATCCGGCAGGTAACTGCCTTTGATGCCGACCGCTTTGGCGACGGCTTCACCGCGTCCTCCGCCGAAACGACGGCGATGGGCCATGGCGCCGGTGACGAAATCAACAAAAATACCGCCCAGCTTTGGCTCATCCCGCTTGCGCAGTTCAAGATGGGTCGCGGTCTGCACCAGCGCCAGCAGCGCGGTGTCATCCTGCTCCAGCTGCCAGCGCTGCGCTAAACGTGACAAAGCGCCGTCTCCGGCGCCTGATTCATCGAGCAAACAGATTTTCACGAACCGACTTATCCCTGAATGCCGTAATGTTCCAGCATCGCATCGAGCTGCGGCTCACGGCCACGGAAGCGCTTAAACAGCTCCATTGGCTCTTCCGAACCGCCGCGCGTCAGGATGTTATCCAGGAAAGACTGGCCGGTTTCGCGGTTGAAGATCCCCTCCTCTTCAAAACGGGAATAGGCATCCGCCGCCAGCACGTCCGCCCACAGATAGCTGTAGTAACCTGCCGCATAGCCGCCCGCAAAAATGTGGCTGAAGGCGTGCGGGAAACGGCCCCATTCCGGACCAGGCACCACCGCCACGCGGCTTTTCACTTCACGCAGGGTTTCCAGAATCTGCGCGCCTTTTTCCGGGTTGAACTCGGTATGCAGACGGAAATCGAACAGGCCGAACTCCAGCTGACGCAGGATAAACAGCGCGGCCTGATAGTTCTTCGCGGCCAGCATTTTATCCAGCAGGGCTTTCGGCAGCGGTTCGCCGGTCTCATAGTGTCCGGAGATAAACGCCAGCGCATCCGGCTCCCAGCACCAGTTTTCCATAAACTGGCTTGGCAGTTCGACCGCATCCCATGGCACACCGCTGATACCGGAAACACCAGGCGCTTCGATGCGGGTCAGCATGTGGTGCAGACCATGACCGAACTCATGGAACAGGGTAATCACTTCGTCATGGGTGAAGAGCGCAGGTTTCCCCTTCACCGGACGGTTAAAGTTACAGGTCAGATAGGCGACCGGCTTCTGCAGGGTGCCATCGGCTTTACGCATCTGACCCACGCAGTCATCCATCCAGGCGCCGCCACGTTTGTGTTCGCGGGCATAGAGGTCGAGATAGAAGCTGCCGCGCAGTTCGCCGGTTTCATCGAACAGATCGTAGAACTTCACGTCAGGATGATAGACCTCAACGTCGTTACGCTGCTTCGCACTGATGCCGTAGATGCGTTTGACCACTTCAAACAGGCCAGCGACCGCACGCGCTTCCGGGAAGTATGGGCGCAGCTGCTCATCGCTGATGGTATAGAGATGCTGCTTCTGCTTTTCCCCGTAATAGGTGAGATCCCACGGATTCAGCTCTTCAACGCCATGCTCTTTTTTCGCGAAGGCGCGCAGCTGCTCCAGCTCTTTTTCCCCCTGCGGACGGGCGCGTTCGGCCAGGTCATTCAGGAAGTCGATCACCTGAGACGGGCTCTGGGCCATTTTGGTCGCCAGCGATTTGTCGGCGTAAGAGTCAAAGCCCAGCAGTTGTGCCAGCTCGTGACGCAGCGCCAGCTCTTCCGCCATGATCGGGCCGTTATCCCATTTCCCGGCGTTTGGCCCCTGATCGGAGGCGCGTGTCGCATAGGCGCGATACATCTCTTCACGCAGCGCCGCGTTATCGCAGTAAGTCATCACCGGCAGATAGCTTGGGATATCCAGCGTCAGCAGCCAGCCCTCCTGCTCTTTGGCTTCGGCCTGCGCTTTCGCCGCCGCCAGCGCACTTTCTGGCATACCGGCCAGCTCATTTTCGTCGGTGATCAGTTTGCTCCAGCCCATGGTAGCATCCAGCACGTTGTTGCTGTACGCCGAGCCCAGCTCGGAGAGACGCGCGGCGATTTCGCCATAGCGCTGCTGCTTCTCTTTCGGCAGACCGATACCGGAAAGCTCAAAATCGCGCAGGGCGTTATCTACCGCTTTCTTCTGCGCCAGATCCAGGGTCGCGTATTGATCGCCCTCTTTCAGGTCGCGATACGCCTGATACAGTCCCTCATGCTGACCCACCCAGGTGCTGTACTCCGACAGCAGCGGCAGCGTCTGCTCATAGGCTTCGCGCAGCTCCGGGCTGTTCTTCACGGCATTGAGATGGCTGACCGGCGAGAAGATACGGCTCAGGCGGTCATCCGTTTCAGCCAGCGGCTGAACCAGGTTATCCCAGGTGTAAGGCGCGCCGTGCGCCACGACCTTTTCAACTTCTGCGCGACACTGACTGAGCACTTCAGTCACGGCAGGCACCACATGTTCAGGCTGGATGGCAGAAAAAGGGGGAAGCGTAAAAGATGTCAGTAGCGGATTGGTCATAGCACAGTCCTTTATGGATGTATGGGGCGCAGCGGGTCGCGCAACGCAATCTCAATAACATGCGGCTTAGTGTAGCGAAAATCAATGGCAGGCAGGATGAGGTGAGGAAGAAACCGCCGGATGGCGCGCCCCGATTTGTTGTCACGCTTCTGGCACATCGCCCGCCCATCCCTGATATAATCGCGGATTCTCATGCTTTTCCTGCGTCGGGTGCTGTGCGTCGTTCTGTGGGTAATACGTGAGGTAATAATTGGTACAAATTGATTTCCCATCGATTAAAACCTTATACATTCAACAGGATAAACAATGCTGAGTTATCGCCATAGCTTCCATGCTGGCAACCACGCCGACGTACTGAAGCACACCGTGCTGAGTCTGATCATTACGGCGCTGAAAGAGAAAGAGAAACCGTTCTTCTACCTGGATACCCACGCAGGCGCGGGCCGCTATCAGCTCAGCGGTGAACACGCCGAGCGCACCGGCGAATATCTGGAAGGCATCTCCCGCATCTGGCAGCAGCCCGATGCGCCTGAACTGCTGCAACCTTACTTTGATGCGATTGCGGCGCTGAACCGCAGTGGCACGCTGCGCTACTATCCCGGCTCGCCGCTGATTGCCCGTCACCTGCTGCGTGAAGATGACAAACTGCAGCTTACGGAACTGCACTCCAGCGACTACCCGCTGCTGCGTAACGAGTTCAGCAAAGATAAGCGCGCGCGCGTCGATCGTGCCGACGGCTATCAGCAGCTGAAAGCGAAGCTGCCCCCGCTGTCGCGTCGTGGTCTGGTGCTGATCGACCCGCCATACGAGATGAAAAGCGATTATCAGGCGGTGGTGAAAGGCATTCAGGAAGGCCATAAGCGTTTCAGCACCGGCGTTTTTGCGCTGTGGTATCCGGTGGTGTTACGTCAGCAGATCAAACACATGCTGCGCGATCTGGAAGCCACCGGTATCCGCAATATCCTGCAGATTGAACTGGCGACCCGTCCTGACAGCGATCAGCGCGGCATGACCGCTTCCGGCATGATCGTGATTAACCCGCCGTGGAAGCTGGCGCAACAGATGGAAACTCTGCTGCCGTGGCTGCATCAGAAGCTGGTGCCCGCCGGAACCGGCCACGCGGTCGTGAACCAGATCGTACCTGAATAAGTGCGTCCGGCCTGATGTGGCTCCTGCTGGCCGGTGCGCTGGCCGCGTTGCAACCCGCCCGACGGCTGGCTCTCCTGCTGTTAGCGTTCGCCGTCGGAGTGGGGTTCTATCAGCATGTTCTGACGTGGCCGGTGCTGCCGCTGCTGGCCGGCACCGGGGTGCTGGCCGGGGTGCGTCTCTGGCATCCGGCCCCTTCCCGGCGGCACCGCCTCAGCGAAGCCCTGCTGGTTGTGATTGCCGTGGGGTTATTTCTCCATCTGTTCCCCGGCTTTGCTAATCCCCGCCAGGTGGATGAGGTGCGTGCTGGCGCGCAGAGCGTGCCTTTCAGTTTTTCCTTTAACTTCGATAAAGCCCTGGTTCCCTTTGTGCTGCTGGCCGCGCTGCCCACCCTCTTCCGCGCCCCTGCCCACCCGCCGCGCTTTCGCTGGCTCAGTGCGCTGGCGTTAATCGCCGCGGTTCCGCTGCTGCTCGGTAGCGCCGTGCTGCCGGGCGGCCTGGCGATTGAGCCTCACTTTCCGCCGTGGCTGGGGGCGTTTGTGCTGGCGAATCTCTTCTTTGTTTCGCTGGCCGAAGAGGCGCTGTTCCGGGGTTATCTGCAACAGCGGCTGAGAGAGGCGCTGGGGGGGATGCCCGCGCTGCTGCTCAGCGCACTGCTGTTCGGACTGGCGCACGCCCCCGGCGGCGTGCTGCTGGTGATTTTTGCCACCCTGGCGGGAGGATTGTACGGCCTGGCGTGGCACTGGAGCGGCCGCTTATGGCTGGCGACCCTCCTGCACTTTGCCCTGAATCTTACCCATCTGCTGCTGTTCACCTATCCCGCGCTGCAACACTAGACGGTGAAGACCGCCAGGTCGCTCGCCAGCTCGGTGCGGGGGAAAATCGTCTGGCACTCGGCCAGCAGGCGGCTCATATCCTTTGCCAGATAGCGGGAGCTGAAGTGAGTGGCGATCAGCCGTTTGGCTCCGGCGCGCTTTGCCACGTCGGCCGCCTGCAGGGTAGTAGAGTGTCCGCGTCCGTTGGCTTTCTCCTCCATCGCCGCCTCCAGCGTGGTTTCATGCACCATCAGGTCAACATCCGCCGCCAGCTGCAACGCGACATCGGTCGGCGCCGTATCGCCAAAGATGGCCAGCTTCTTGCCCGGCGTCGACGGGCCGAGATAATCCGCGCCATTGACCACCCGCCCATCTTCCAGCGTCACGCATTCTCCCTGTTTCAGCTGCTGAAACCATGGCCCGCGCGGAACCCCTTCCGCTTTCAGCCGCGCGGCATCGAGCAGGCCGGGTTTGTCGTGCTGCTCAATGCGATAACCAAAACACGCAACCGGATGGTTCAGCGGCCAGGCACTGATCCGGAACTCGCCATCATCCAGCGTCCAGCCCGCCTCAATCTCAACAATGTTCAGCGGATAGTCGGTGTAGGAGCCGCTGATCGCCAGCGCCGTTTCAACAAAGGTCTTTAGGCCTTTCGGGCCATAGACCGTCATCGGGGTGGTTAACCCGGCCATTGAGCGGCTGGTGAGCAGCCCCGGCAGACCAAAAATATGGTCGCCATGCAGATGGGTGATAAAAATCTTATCCAGCTTGCCCGGTTTCAGGCTGGAGCGCATAAACTGTAACTGCGTGCCCTCGCCGCAGTCGAACAGCCAGGTTTCCCCGCTCAGTGCGCGGGTGAAGGCGATGGCGGTGACGTTGCGTTGCAGGCTGGGCGCACCGCCGCCGGTGCCGAGAAAAGTAAGGTGCATGGTATGCTTCCCTGAAAGCGATGAAAAAACAGAACCCTATTACAATCATAGGCGCAATCTTTGCGTCATTTCGACCGACAGCGTTACACTCAACCCCAAATTTTTATGCAACCGGATGGATACTTCAATGACCCGACATTTCGACTATCTCGCCATTGGCGGCGGCAGCGGCGGCATCGCTTCAATTAACCGTGCGGCCATGTATGGCCAGAAATGTGCCCTGATTGAAGCCAAAGAGCTGGGCGGCACCTGCGTGAACGTAGGTTGTGTGCCGAAGAAAATCATGTGGCACGCCGCGCAAATCGCCGAAGCTATCCATCTGTACGGGCCGGATTATGGCTTTGACACCACCGTGAATCGTTTCGACTGGGCCACGCTGGTCAAAAACCGCAGCGCCTATATCGATCGTATCCACAACTCCTATGACAACGTGCTGGGTAAAAACAAAGTCGAAGTGATTAAAGGCTTTGCCCGCTTTGTCGATGCGCATAGCGTGGAAGTCAACGGCGAGATTATCACAGCCAGCCATATTCTGATCGCCACGGGCGGCCGCCCGGTTCACCCTTCGATTCCGGGTGCGGAGTACGGTATTGATTCTGATGGTTTCTTCGAGCTGGACGCCCTGCCAAAGCGCACCGCGGTGATCGGTGCGGGCTACATCGCGGTGGAGCTGGCCGGTGTGGTGAACGCGCTGGGATCGGAAACCCATCTGTTCGTGCGTAAACACGCGCCGCTGCGCAGCTTTGATCCCCTGCTGAGCGAGACGCTGGTAGAAGTGATGAACAGCGAAGGGCCGATGCTGCATACCGAAGCCGTTCCGAAAGCCGTGATTAAAAACGAAGATGGCAGCCTGACGCTGCAGCTGGAAAACGGCAGCGACTACACCGTGGACTGCCTGGTCTGGGCGATTGGCCGTGAGCCTGAAACGGACAATCTCAATATTCAGGCCGCGGGCGTGGCGCTGGATGAGAAAGGCTACATCCGCGTCGATAAGTTCCAGAACACCAATGTGTCAGGCGTTTACGCCGTGGGTGATAACACCGGTGCGGTTGAACTGACCCCGGTAGCGGTGGCCGCGGGCCGTCGCCTCTCTGAGCGCCTGTTTAACAACAAGCCGGACGAGCATCTCGATTACAGCAATGTCCCGACCGTGGTGTTCAGCCATCCGCCGATTGGCACCGTCGGTCTGACAGAGCCGCAGGCGCGTGAACAGTATGGCGACGATCAGGTGAAGGTCTACAAATCGTCGTTTACGGCGATGTACACCGCCGTGACGCAGCACCGTCAGCCGTGCCGCATGAAGCTGGTCTGTGTGGGTGCCGATGAGAAGATTGTCGGGATTCACGGTATCGGATTCGGCATGGATGAGATGCTGCAGGGCTTCGCCGTGGCGCTGAAAATGGGTGCGACGAAGAAAGACTTCGACAACACCGTAGCGATCCACCCGACCGCAGCGGAAGAGTTTGTGACCATGCGCTAGCAAGCTCCCCCCTGCGCATGACTGACCGTTACCCGCTGACACGTTGCTCTGCGGGTAACGGCTTTAATTAAAATAGGTTTCCCGCAACGGCGTTAATGCCGCACCCAGTGCCGAGCTGTCCCCCTCAATGGCGCTGAGCAGAATATCCGGATATTCCGCAGAAATGCCCCAGCGTTCACCCGAGCTCGTGCGCGGCATGGCTAAAAACATCTCGCCCAGCTGACGGGGAATTTCACCCCCTAATATGATGGCGCCGGGATCGATCACCGCATTCATGGCATCCATTGCCCGATGCAGATTTGGCGTTACGTCTTCTACCCACTGTTGCGCAATCGGCCAGGCCGGATCGAATTTATGATTGAGATCGTGTATATCTTTGATTTCAATACCGCCATCACGTAACCGATCGATCAGGATCCCCAGGGCCGGGCGTAGCTTGCCCTCTTCCGGCGTAAAAATACGGCTGATCTCCCCCGCATTCCCGAATGCCCCCTGGAACGGTTTGCCGTTAATCACGATGCCACCGCCAAAACCATAATTAAAAGAGAGATAGCCAAACGTATCGTATTTCAGCCCGGCGCCTAAAAAGGCTTCAGCGTGCGCCGCTGTTGTGGCGTTATTTTCAATCCATACCGGTCGGTCAAATAACATGGTAATTTCACGATGCAGATCGATGCCCATCCACGCTTTTAAAGGTTCAGGCGGATTGAAATACTTTCGTGATTCATAAAGAAAGCCCGCCATGCTGTATCCCACCCCACAGACTTTTTCTGGCGAAATACCATATTGTTTTAAGGTATCCAGATAGTGATGTCTGATATTCAGTAAGGTCCGGGCAGGATCGCGCGGGTGCGTATCCAGTACGCAGTATTCTGTAATGCCGCCCCGGAAATTAATCAGGCTGGCGGCCACGCTGTCTGAGTTAATCGAGATGCCGTAACCATAACGCGCGTTCGCATTGAGGGATAACGACGGGCTGGGCTTGCCTCTTCCCTGGGAGGGCGATTCCCCCAGGCTGAGAAAGCCGTTTTCGGTCAGCGTATCAACAATGCGGTGAACAGATGACTGATTCAGAATGGTTTGCGAAACCAGCGAGGAGCGGGAAATGCCATCGTTGCGGCGGACAAGCTCAAGAATGAGTTTTTCACTGCGATTAAGTTCGACTTCATGACCAGCGGAATATCCATAAACCACAGCGTTCTCCTCACCCTGTTTAATCATGCCTTCTGTTAACAACCTAGCATGCTTTTATGCATAGCGAATAGTTAAAGACCCTGCCTTTGCGTTTTCGTTAAATGTGCCGATATTCAGCCTCTCCTGCCCTGCCTTACACGATCATAAAAGCGTCATAATAGTGAAACATTACGAGGGGAGACTTCAATATCATGCAATGAGCATGATATTAAAACGTGCCTTATGTACGGACTGGCACTTTCACCGTGCACAGGGCTCTGCCTTCATTTACACACTTTTTTTGTGCATCAGGTGAACAATGGAAACGCGCTTAAAGGTTGCTGAACGCATCGCGCAGGAGGCCTCGCTTTTGGCTCTGGACTATTTCAGACGGCTAAGTGAGTCAGAGATCGGCGAAAAAAGGCCGCAGGATCTCTTCAGTGAAGCCAATCGGGAAGTGGAAAATCTGATTCGGCAGCGCCTGGAACATCACTTCCCACAGGATGCCATTATCGGGGAAGAGCATGGTGGTGAGCCCGGCGCCAGCTACTGGTCTGTTGATCCGATTGATGGTACGAGTCACTTCCTGCGCGGCTCATCCCTGTGGGGGATTTCTGTTGGCTATGTGATCGATGGCGAGCCGGTGATGGGCGTGATCGTCCATCCGGTTTTAAACCTCATGCTGAGCGGCGGCAAAGAGACAGGGGTTTATCTGAATGGCGAACCCTTTCAACGTCCTGTGGTCGCTGAAGCGCTGAAAACCGTGGCGATTGGCGACAGTCCATCATGGGATTTCACCCATCAGCTCTGTATTGAAAAGGCGTATCGGGACGACGGCTGGAATGTGGTGCGCTACCGCTGTACCACCGCAGGTTTAAGCTTTAGCGTGCTGGGTTACGTCGACGGTTATCAGGAATGTTTTAGCAGCATGTGGGACGTTTCTGCGGGTTATGCGCTCTGTAAGGCAGCGGGACTGGATGCACATCTTGCCGGTTCAGAGGAAAAGAGCAGAACACATGTTAGTGTCGGGACGGCCGAAATGAATCGCCTTTCCGCCCGGTTTATCCCTTACCCGCGTTTTACGCCCGCCTGACCACGCATTGCCTCCGGCTTACCTCATCACGGCATTTCAGGACAGCCTTTCCCCGCTGTCCTGCCCGCTATGCATGTTCACCCGGCCCTCTGCCCCGAATATTAATTACAATGCATGAAAATGGTTAGCGTGTTAAACGTACGATTCTAAAGTAAACGCCTAAGCAACTATTATATATAGGTTTTAAAAAGTTAATAAATTCTTAACCCGCCTGAAATTGCTTAACTCCGATACGCCAAATTATTATGCGCCTCGCATTAATTAAAAATTCCCTGGCACTCTATGACGGAGCCGCTCAACGTGAATACGCTAGAAATTCACAATGCCATGCTGACGTTCGACGATTTTGTCGCGCTGAACGGCATTTCCCTGCAGGCCAGAAAAGGGCAATTTGTTTCTCTGCTTGGCCCCTCTGGCTGTGGCAAAACCACGCTGCTTAAAGTTATTGCCGGCTTCTACACGCTTGATAGTGGCAACGTCCTGATCCACCAGCAGGACATGCATCATGTCAAACCTGAACATCGCGACACAGCGATGTGCTTCCAGTCCTATGCGCTGTTTCCTCACCTCTCCGTTGCTGAAAATATCGGGTTCGGCCTCAGGCAAAGGAAAATGGAAAAAACAGACATTCACGTTCGCGTCGCGCAGACCGCCGCGCAGGTTTCGCTGAATGCGCATTTGTCTAAACTGCCAGCGCAGTTATCCGGCGGCCAGCAGCAGCGCGTGGCGCTTGCCAGAGCGCTGGCCGTGCGTCCGGAAATCGTGTTGTTTGATGAGCCGCTGTCAAATCTGGATGCCAGATTACGCGACAAGGTACGACTGGAGATCAGACAGCTTCAGCGCGTCCATGGGTTTACCGCCATTTATGTTACCCACGACCGTGCAGAAGCCCTGTCGATGTCTGACATTGTGGTGGTCATGAATGCCGGAAAGATTGAGCAAACCGGAACGCCGGATGAGATCTACTATTCCCCGGTAAACCGCTTTGTCGCCGGTTTCGTCGGTCAGGCTAACGTCATGAAAGCCCGCGTACTGGAGAGCGACAGCAGCACCGGTATTTATCGCATTGCGTGCGTACTGGGCGAAATGGAAGTCCATAGCCCTGTACCGCCCGTATCGGACGAGGTCTATACCTTCTGGCGCCCTGAGGATGCCGTACTCAGCGAACAGCGTGCCGGAAAAAATACGCGGGCCTTTGAAATCGGCGCAGTGAGTTTTCTGGGCAACCTTTCTGAACTCCAGGTTCATCCGCTGGGCCATGAAGAAACGGAATATCAGTGGTGCATCCAGCTGGTCGGTAAAAGCGCCATCCGCGAAGGGGACAACGTTAATTTCTCTCTTCCGCCAGACAAGATCCGCTTTTTACGGGAAAGCTATTCATGAAAACGCGCACCCGGAACAGGCTCTGCTGGTTGCTGGTTCTGCCTGCGGTCGCGCCGGTCGTCATCACGCTGATGCTGATTGTGATCATGGCACTGGCGCAATCCGTTGGCCTGTTTAATTTTGGCGCCCCGGCGCGCTTTACGCTTCACTACTGGCAAACCATTCTGAATGACAGCCAGCTGTGGCGCGCGACAGGCTACTCGCTCAGAATCGGCGTGATCAGTGCGGTACTGTCCGTTGCCCTGGCGCTTCCGCTGGCACTCTGGCTGAGAAAGCCTTTCCCCGGCTCAATGCTGATGAGCGGCTTACTCAAAGCCCCGCTGATGGTACACGGGCTGGTGGCTGCGCTGCTGTTTATCAACCTGATTTCCTGGCAGGGCTTTATTAACCTGGGCCTGGTCCGGCTGGGGATCCTCTCTCATCCCATCAGAATGCAGAATGACCGCTGGGGCATTGGCGTGATTATTTTGCAGGTCTGGAAACAGCTTCCCTATGCGCTGCTGATCATGACCGGCAGCCTGCGCGCGATTGGCGATGAAATTTTCAATGCCGCGCGGGATTTAGGTGCCGGCAAGCGTGCCCGGTTGTTACAGATCATCCTGCCCTTATCTGTCAGATCCGTTCAGGTATCGCTGGTGCTGATCTTCATCGGCGCCCTGGGTGACTTTTCCTTCCAGGTCGTTGCGGGGCCAACCAGCGTATTCTCTCTTTCGCAATACATGCTGCGCTTCCCTGAAATCAGCGCACAGGGCTGGAATCTTGCGGCCGTTGTCGCGGTGATTTTAATGCTGGCGGCTTTTGTCGGTGCAGTCGTGCTTGCCGCCCTGGCGAAGTGGCTGCAACAAGCCGGAGAACAGAGATAATGAGAGCCAGAGAGACCTTATCCCCGCTGCGTATCGTCATGATGACCCTTATCGCCGCCCTGTTTATGCTGTGGCTGGTTATTCCCTTTATGCTGACCGTGCTGTGGTCCCTGGTCGATAAAACCCATCCGTGGGCATGGCCAGATGCCCTGCCGCCGGTTCTCTCACTGGGACGCTGGGTGGAGGTCTGGACTACGACCGCGTTACCGCAGGCGCTCAGGAACAGCTATTTACTGGCGGCAGCCGTCTCCGTCTGTACGCTGATGTTGTCTCTGCCTGCCGCGTGGGCGTTTGGCAGAATGTCGTTTACGGGCAAACACCTTTTACAGAATGCGATCTTATTGCCGCTTATCGTTCCGGGCTTTGTCGTCGCGCTGTTTTTTTCCATGTTGCTCAACGTAGTGGGCATTCACAGCCGGTTTGGCGGCATTTTGCTGGGGCATATGATTATCCTAATGCCTTATGCCGTGCGCATTCTGACCCTGTCGTTTTCGCAGATACGCCAGGACACGCTCGATGCGGCACGAGATATGGGCGCTTCGGCGATGAACCGGTTTTTAGTGGCCTGCCTGCCCACCCTCAGACCAGGAATATTTGCCGCATTAATTATTGTCTTTACATTATCCATAGAAGAGTTCGCCATAAGTTTTATTGTGGGCTCACCCGATTTTATTACCGTCCCTGCCATTCTCTATTCTTATCTGGGTTATAACTTTATCCGACCCAATGCGGCGGTCATTTCTTTAATGCTGGTTGTACCGAATGTCATTTTAATGTTGATTGCAGAAAAATTACTGACAAAAAATCCTGTCGCTTCCTTTGCGGGAAAAGGCTGACACTCTTTAATACGCGTTATTGGGGAAACATATGTTCAGACTCGCTGCTGCAATATTATTGCTGGCCGGGGCTTTCTGTAGCCCGGCTCAGGATTTAAACACAATGAACTGGGAACAGATTGTCGGACAGGCGAAAAAGGAGGGGAAACTGACCTGGTATCAATGGTATTACCAGGATCGGTTAAAAGAGCAGGTCAGCCTGTTTGAAAAACAGTACGGCATTAACGTTACCCTGTCTGAAGGCACACTTCAGGGCAACATTAATAAGCTCATGGCTGACCGCGGACGGGAAACGGGCGATATCGATCTGTTTTCGATTGGCGGGGGCGCATTCGGAACCGTCTCGCCTGAGCAGACGTTTTTTGGCCCGATTAACAGACTGCTGCCGGAAGGCAAAACCCTGAACTACACCATTGAGGGAACGGACAGTAAAGGCTATGGCGTGGCATTCTGGGGCAACCAGACCGGTCTGGCCTACGATTCGCGCCGCCTGAAAGAAAGTGAGTTGCCGCGAACTTTGCCGCAGCTCACGGCCTTCCTGCAGGCTCATCCTCAGGAATTTGGCTTTAACGTTGAAAACGGCGGTTCCGGCCCGGCCTTTATTGAATCGGTGACGCGCACGCAGGTGCCGGGTTTTGATTTCACCAAAGGCGACGCGGATGTAAAAAGCCTGACGGCTCTGCAGCCCGCCTGGAACTGGTTCAGACAGCAGCGTCCCAACTACATCATTACGGCCTCCAACGCCGACAGCGTCACCCGACTGGTCAGCGGTGAATTCCTGCTGGTTCCCGCCTGGGAAGATTACCTGGTGGGATTAGAAAACCACGGTGAAGTCCCGAAAACCATCCGGCTCTATGTCCCCGATTTCGGCATGCCCGGCGGCGGAAATATGGTGGCGATACCGCAAAATGCCCCCCATAAAGCGGCAGCGTTGCTGTTTATCCACTGGCTGACGCTGCCCACTACCCAGCGGCTGTTCCAGCAGGTTTATGGCATTACGCCGCAGAACAGAGAAGTGAATCGTGATGCCGGGCTGATCGACAGCAAAGAGCGCGTTCATGGCACCCAGTTCATGCCTAAACCGCTGGGTGATGAAGTCAGAACCGAATTCTCTAACCAGGTTTTGCTCAGGTAGACCTGCGATAAAACCCTAACAGAAGGTAAAGCCAGGAATGTCGACAAAAAAAACCCCTGCACGCGTAGTGAATTCACGCCTGATTGCCCATCGGGGAGCACCGCTGCTGGCACCGGAAAACACGCTGCCTTCGTTTCAGGCGGCTGTTAAACATGGAGCGACGTGGATAGAGGTGGATGTCAAACTCACCAAAGACAGACACCCGGTCATTATTCATGACGATTCCGTGGACCGGACAACAAATGGCAAAGGCTATGTGGCGAACTTAACCCTGGATGAGATCCGATCGCTGGAGGCGGGCGTGTGTTATGGCCACCTTTTCAGAGGCGTAAAAGTGCCGACGCTGGCTGAAACAGTGGCGTTTGTTCTGGATAAAGGCGTCGGGCTGCAACTGGAGATCAAACCCACCTCCGGACAGGAAGTGGAAACGGCGGAGATTGCTATCGCTCAGCTGAAGTCACTGTGGCCTGCAGGTGAGAAGAAGCTGTTTATCAGCAGCTTCTCGGAGATTTCGCTGCAGGTTGCCGCACAGCTTATGCCTGACGTCCCGCGCGGCCTGGCAGTTTGCGTCCCGCCCAAAGACCCCGAGGCGCTCCTCGCCAGAACGGGTTGCCAGATCCTGCATTTCCTGGGTGACTTCGCGACGGACGAAGACCTGACGCGACTGGCTCGTTCAGGTATTGAATTTGCGATTGCCACGATCAATGACCCGGTTCTTGCCAGAAAATATATTGATGCGGGTGCGCAAACGGTATTAAGCGATATACCCGACTTAGCATTCTGAATAAAAAATTGTTCAGGACGTTCTCAGCCACAAACCCGTAACACCAGGGAAATTCATTATAAAAATGGCCATAAACTTTATGGCCGCTATAACGCCTTTATTATTTAGCCATTCTGGAAGACGAAAGTCATAGTGAAATAAATGCCGCTCTGAGCGGTTACCTCCTCATGCTTAAGTTAACGGATAAGGGTAGATGATATGCACAATAAAATAAAAGCCGCCGCGCCGTATGCAATCTGTTTTCTGGCCTCATTTTCTGCATACTCCGCTGAGATTTATAATAAAGATGGAAATAAACTCGACCTGTACGGTAAAGTCGATGCGCGTCATGTTTTCTCAGATAATATTGCAGAAGATGGCGACAACTCTTACGCACGCCTGGGTTTTAAAGGTGAGACGCAAATTAACGATCGGCTTAGCGGTTATGGTCAATGGGAATATAACTTCCCGCTGAATCACAGTGAAGGCGGTAGCGACGCGCAAACGGGTAATGCCACCCGCTTAGGGTTTGCCGGTCTGAAACTGGCCGACTTCGGCTCGTTCGATTATGGCCGTAGCTTTGGGGTGCTGTACGTTGCCTCTGCCTATACGGATATGGCACCGGTCTACGGTTCCGGCACCATGACTACCAACGATAACTTCCTGTCAAAACGCTCAACCGGCCTCGCGACCTGGCACTCTCCGGCGTGGGGTGGGTTAAAGCTGACCCTGCAGTATCAGGGAAAAAATGACCGCGCCACCGCTAAAGTGGCTAACGGGGATGGCTACGGTGCTGGCGTGACTTACAGCATTACCGATGGGCTGAGCATTGCGGCGGCAGGGATGAAAGCAAAACGGACGCTGATCCAGCAAGCTGACGGTCAGGGAGACGATGCCACCGCCTGGGTCACCTCTGCAAAATATGATGCCAGCCAGCTCTATCTGGCCGCCATGTATGGCGAAGCCAGTGACGTTACGCCTTATGGACAGCTGGCACAGGTCGCCGACAAAACCCATAACGTTGAGGCGATTGCGCAGTACCAGTTCCTGAACGGTTTGCGCCCTTCTGTCGGTTTTGTCATGCAGCGTGGCGAAAACCTGCAGGGCGCAGGGAATTTTGCCGGAGGCAGCCAGACGATGCAGAAATATATTGCAGTGGGCACCTATTACTATTTCAACAAGAACATGCTGACCTACGTGGACTACCGCATTAACCTGCTGAAGGACAACGACTTTACGCGTGCCACCGGCATTACGACGAAAAACAGTATCGGTCTGGGCCTGACCTATCAGTTCTGACCCGGCTGCTCATGTTTTGTGCAGCATGGCTTCATACCTGACAACGCGCACTTAGCGAGGCTGGCTCATGCCAGCTTTTTTTACGTCAGCCGCAGGGGGAATTATTACAGGGCCGGGGACGCAGCCTGATGAGGGGTTTCCAGCCACTTAACATAGGCCTGATCCCATAACGCCGCCGGCGTTCCCGCTTTGCCCAGACCAAACCCATGCCCGCCTTTGCTGATCTGAATCAGCTCAACCGGCACACGATTACGCCGACAGGTGTCGCGCATCAGCTCGGTGTTAAACGGGTTGGAGGTGTGATCGTCTTCCGCCTGCGCCAGGAAGGTTGGCGGATAGCGCCGGGTCACAAAGTTCTGCACTGACCAGTTTGCCTCATCCTGTGGGGTGGCATTTTTGCCGACCATCATCAGATGCGTGCTGGTGTGCTGATAGGGCGCTTCCAGGGTAATGACCGGATAGATCAGGCCCACGCTGTCGACGGCGGGCACCACTTCATCCAGCGGGTCGATGGCCGGATAGGATTCAAAGTCCGGGCGCGCCGCCGCCAGCCCCAGCAGATGGCCACCGGCCGAGAAGCCCAGCACATGCACCCTGCGCTCAAACGATCGCACCAGCCGGATAGCACGCTGCGCATCCTGCAGCGGAGCCAGCCGCCCCGCCTGCCACTTCTCATGCGGCAGCCGGTAGCTGAGCACGTAGGCGGTGTAGCCATTGGCGTTCAGCCAGCGCGCCACCGGCCAGGCTTCGCGCCCCATGCCGATCCAGCGATAGCCGCCGCCTGCGGCGATCAGCACCGCTTCGCCGTTGGGATTTTCCGGTTTGAAACGCTGGATCGCCGGGCTGACGATATTGGACCACGAACCGCTGCTGTTAATGTGCAGCTGGCCCGACGGACCACCGCCGCCGGGCGGGTCGTCCGGCCAGAGGGGAATAATGTCATCGCGGGCAAATAATTTGCCGGTGGTCATGGAGAGCCCAAGCGCTCCCGTGCCGAGAATAAAGCGTCGACGCGTAATCATAGTGCCTGTTAAGTGATGCCAGTAAGAGAGCAGCCCGTTGCGGTGTGCTGCAAAAGAATCAACAGATGCAAGTCTGGTGCCAGACGCTGGCGATTATGTACGCAATGCCGGGTGAAAAGCCATAAAAAAACGCGCCCCGCAGGCGCGTTTTATACCGTGCGGCCCGGTTAATCTTCCTGCTGGAACTGCGCCATCACAGCCTGCTCACACTGCTGTTCGTTGACGCGCAGTTTAGCGCGTTCATCGTCACCCAGCTGCAGCCAGGCACTGGCAACTTCCCGCGCCGATTCTTCATCAAATTCGGGCTGATTTATCGCCGATGAGGATTTACTGCGCGCCACGTCAGATTTCATCTGCTCCACATACTGATCCGCGCTGGCGACCTTTTTTTCACTGCTGACGATGTGACACAGCTGACTGGCGTAGACATTCTGTTCAGTGTCAGCGTCGTCCGCCGCCAGCGCGCTGCCGGAGGCGAGCAGGCTCAGCAGGATAATCTGGGTTACTTTCATTCTTCACTCCTGTTTGTTCGGATTAAACTTTGCGCTGAAGGGCTTCGATGCGCTTCTGACGCCAGTTCAGCAGCGGCGACACGGTGGTGCCGTGGACAACCACGCTGCAGACCACCAGCGTTAACGCCATATTCGTCATGATTTCCATCTGCGGGCCTTCCATGCCGTGCGTCCAGGCATAGGCAATATAGTTCAGGCTGCCGATTCCGCGGATGCCCAGCCAGCCAATCAGCAGACGCTGACCCAGCGGCAGCCCGGCGCGCAGCGTGACCAGCCAGACGGCCAGCGGTCGCACCACCACAAACAGCACCAGGCCCAGCAGCACGCCGTAGATATTCCAGTGCTGTGCCAGCGTCACGCCCAGCACCACCATCATGCCAGCCGCCAGCAGACGTTCAATAGTATCGCCAAAAGAGAGGGCGTCGCCTACTACAAACCCAATCGACTTCACCATATTGTTATTGCCCTGATGCGCCAGCCGCTTATTGGGATTGACCAGCGCCTCAGAGGGGAGAACCCGTTCATCATCAGAGAGATCCTCCGGCTGATGACGACGAAACACCCCCAGCTCGGCGCGGCGTAGCCCCAGTCCGGCGGCAAAGGCGGCCAGGAAGCCGGAGGCGCCCAGCCACTCCACCAGCGAATAACTCAGCGCGATCAGCGCCAGCGCGAGGAAATCGTTGGGGGCCACATCGCCATTGGCATTGCGCAACCGGGTCGTCAGCACACCGATCATCTGCCCCATGACAAAGCCGATAAGCAGGCCGGCGCCAATCGCCCAGATCACCTCGACCGCGCCCCAGTGAGCCAGCATCCCCCCGCTCAGGCTCTCGCCATTGAACAGCAGCAGCGCCAGCACCAGCAGCGGCAGCGCGGAGCCGTCGTTCATGCCCGCTTCGCTGGAGATTGCCACCCGCAGCGAGTCATCATCCTGCGCATCGTTTACCGAGATGAGGCTGGCCAGCACCGGATCTGTCGGCGCGACAATAGCACCAAACGCCAGCGCAACCGGCCAGTCTAATCCCACCAGGAAATGGGCCAGCAGGGTCATTGCCGCCACGGTCAGCAGCATGGCGGGAAAGGCGAGTTTCAGCCCGGTGTGCCAGCAGTTATTCTGTAACGGCAGACGCAGCTTGAGTCCGGTGATAAACAGCGAGGCGGCCATGGTGATTTCGGTAATGTGGGCCACGGCTTCGGAATGGGTGACGATATCGATGTGGACCACATCAAACGCCCACGGGCCGCACAGTATGCCCGTGATAAGAAACAGACCAAATGAGGTGACTGGCCCCCGGTGAATCCAACCGGAAGCCAGCGACATCAGCAGCAGAAGGCCGCCCGTCGCTGCTGTCCAGGCTAAAAAGTTCATAATGCTCCAGCTTATTTCGGGTTTATCAATAAGCCTGGCACATTTTTTGAAGGGCGAGACGATCAGTTTTTCAGGTGGCGACTGGCGAAGCGCACCGCCAGCGCGGCCGCCCCGGCTAAGGTAGAGAGTGCAACCACCCCATTCCAGCCCCAGTGCGCCAGCGCCAGGCTGCCCAGTGCCGCCCCGCTGGCCATACCGATAAACACCACGGTGAACAGCAGCGCATTGAGGCGACTGCGTGCTTCAGGTGCCAGGCCATAGACCAGCGTCTGGTGCGCGACCAGCGTGGCCTGCACGCCCAGATCAAAGCCGATGGTACAGATCACAATCAGCGCCAGCTGCGCCGGGACAGGCAGCACGGGCAGCAGGAACATCAGCGCAAAAGAGAGCGTCACCAGGGCGGCACCGGCCTGGGTGACCCGCGCCGGGCCGATGCGATCGGCAAAGCTGCCCGCCAGCGGGGCCGCCATCGCCCCCGCTGCCCCGGCTAAGCCAAAGGCCCCGGCCACGGCGCTGTCCAGATGAAAGCGATCGCTGAGCATTAACGCCAGCGTCGACCAGAAGGCGCTGAAGCCTACCGACAGCAGTCCCTGAGCCAGAGCGGCACGGCGCAGCGTCTGGTGGTGACGCCACAGATGCACCAGCGACAGCAACAGGCGCGGATAGCTTACGGTGGTGCCCGGCGTAAAGCGTGGCAGCACCCGCCTGAGCGTCAGCGTAATCAGCAGCACCGACAGCGCCGCAATCAGATACATGGTGCGCCAGCCGAAATACTCCGCCACCACGCCACTGACGACCCGTGACAGCAGAATCCCCACCAGCAGGCCGGTCATCACCGTACCAACCGTTTTACCCCGGCTGCGTTCCGGGGCCAGCGCCGCCGACGCCGGGACAATATCCTGCGCCACGGTGGCGGTCAGGCCGGTCACAAAGCTGGCGATCAGCAGCGCGCTGAGCCCCGCGGAAAAGCCACACAGCAGCAGTGCGGCGACCAGCAGCAGGCCCTTGATAAAGATAATCGTGCGCCGGTCATGGCGATCGCCCAGCGGGGCCAGCAGCAGGATGCCCAGCGCATAGCCCGCCTGCGTCAGCATCGGCACCATGCCGACCGCGCCGATGCCCGCACTGAACTGCTTACTGATGATATCCAGCATCGGCTGACTGTAGTAAATCGACGCCACGCTGAGCCCGGCCCCGGCGGCCAGGGTGAAGACCAGCGGAGCGGAGAGCGGTTCGTTTCGGGTTGGGTTTTCTATTGCTGACATGGTGTCATCCTCATCATTTCGTGCCGCTATTTAAGCGCATTGCGGTTATACGCGGTAGACTGACGTCAGGCAAAACCGTTATGCGTGGAGCGTATGAATCATTCCAGTGGCAGCGACCGCATCGAACTGATGCAGACTTTTATCCGTATTGTTGAGAGCGGCAGCCTCTCCGCCGCGGCGGCACAGCTCGGCACCACCCAGCCTACCGTCAGCCGGCGGCTGCAAATCCTGGAGCAGCGGCTCGGCCTGAAGCTCATTCTGCGCACGACCCATGCGCTGAAGCTCACCGATGATGGCGAACGCTGCTACGCCCAGGCGCGGCAGCTGCTGGCCACGTGGCATGCGCTGGAAGATGAGCTGACCGGGGCCAGTGACGATCCCATCGGCACGCTGCGGGTTCGCGCCCCGCACGCCTTTGGTCAGGATCAGCTGATCGATCCCCTGGTGGACTATCTGCACCGCTTTCCCCGACTCAATATAGAGTGGATGCTGAATGACCGCACACCCGACTTCATCGCGGAGAATGTGGACTGTGCCATTCAGGTCGGCGCGCCCAGCGATCCGTCGGTCGTGGCGGTCCTGCTGGCAGAAGTGCCGCGTTTCGTGGTGGCGGCGCCGCGCCTGCTGGACCAGTTTCCGCCGATTGAGCGGGTGGAACAGCTGGGCGATCTGCCGTGGCTGGCGCTCACCAGCTTTTACCGTAATGAAGTGGCGTTGCAGAAAATAGATGACGGCCAGCCGCTGAACCTGCCGATTATGCCGCGGCTGAGCAGCGACAGCCTTTACGCCGTGCGTAAAGCGGCACTGGCCGGCATGGGGGCGGCGATTGTCTCATCGTGGGCGGTGCAGGAGGATCTGGCGGAGGGCAAACTGATTCAGCTGATGCCCGCGTGGCAGGCCCCGCCGCTGCCGGTGTGGCTGACCTATCCGTGGGCGAGTTACTACCCGGCCAGGCTGCAACACTTCTTTGCCATGATCAAAGAGGTGATGCCGCAGCTGACCGGCACCCGTCCGGCCTCACAACCGGCTCACTCAGACAGGGCGGAGTAACAACGGAGACAGCTAGCGGATTTGGGTAGAGAGACGCGGGAGGAGGAGGCAGAGCAGGCGCCCGCATTAGCGGCGCGCCGGAAAGGGAATGCGTTACTTTTTATCGTAGCGTGACAGCTTATCGAGCCAGCCCATGACAAAGGCGGAGAGCACGAAGGTCAGGTGGATAATTACGTACCACATCAGCTTATCATTATCGACGTTGCGCGCTTCCATAAACACCCGCAGCAGGTGAATCGAAGAGATGGCGACGATAGAGGCGGCTACTTTGTTCTTCAGTGAGCCGGAGTCCATCTTGCCCAGCCAGCTCAGCTTCTCTTTGTCTTCGTCGATATCGAGCTTCGAGATAAAGTTCTCATAGCCTGACAGCATCACCATCACCAGCAGACCGCCAACCAGCGTCATATCGACCAGCGACAACAGCAGCAGGATCAGATCGTTTTCCGCAATGCTGAAAATGTTGGGCAGCAGGTGGACTATTTCCTGGAAAAATTTAATCGTCAGCGCCAGCAATCCCAGCGAAAGTCCAATGTAAACCGGGGCCAGCAACCAGCGCGATGCATACATCAGGTTTTCGGTAAAACGTTCCATACAATCCCACACGTAATCAGACAGGTCCGGGAGTATAACCGATTCACTGTGAAGTTATTTCAGCTCGTCGTCAGAAATTTCCGGAACCGGCGGCAGGGGGAGCGAGAGACGAAAGGCCGCGCCGCCTTCGGTCCGATTCTCTGCCCAGATCTGGCCGCCGTGGCTCTCAATGATGGTTTTACAGATCGCCAGCCCCAGCCCGACGCCCGGTACGGCAGACTCCTTATCACCGCGCGAAAACTTATCGAATATCCGGCTTAAGTCCCCTTCAGCGATTCCCGGCCCGCCATCCCAGACCGAGATCTCCAGCCGGTTTGCGGCACGCCACGCCCGGATGCCGCGCGGCGCACAGTTACCGGCATACTTCAGGCTGTTTTCAATCAGATTAGTGAAGACCCGCTCCAGCAGTGTGCTGTCGCCTTTGATCAGCACGATATCGTCCGGCAGGTCGAGCTGCACCTCATGCCCTTTCAGCGACGGCGCCATGCTGCTCAGCGCCCCGCCAATCACCTCCTCCAGCGCCAGCCACTCTTCACGCAGATTGAGGCCGCCCGACTGAATGCGCGCCATATCCAGCATATTGCTGACCAGCCGGATGGTACTCAGCGTCTGCTCGCGGATCTGGCTGGCCTGCGGCACATATTTTGAGTTGTCGCTGGCCAGGTCGAGCATCAGCATTTCCGCCTGACCAAACAGCACGGTCAGCGGGGTGCGCAGATCGTGTGACAGGGCGGACAGCAGTGCATTACGCAGCTGTTCCCGCTCCGCCGAGAGCCGCGATGCCGCCTCGCTGTGCGACAGCGCCATCCGCTCCAGCGCGTTAGCAATCAGCACCGTGAAGGTTTCCACCAGCCGCTGCTGTTCAGGGATCATCAGCTGACGCAGATTCTGCGGCTCCACCACCAGCAGGCCCCGGCAGTGCCCGCCGCTTTTCAGCGGCAGGATCTGATAAGGCACCGCCGGTAACGTATCGGTGCCCGCCCCCGCCGGCTGGCCTTTGCTGTAGCTCCACTTCGCGATAGCGCGGTCCGGTTCGCTGGCCGGTAACGCCTCACCGACCGGCTGCAGTTCGCCCTGCTCATCCGGCAGCAGCAGCAGGCAGCGCGCCTGCAGGGTGGCATCCAGCACCCGCTGGCTGGTCGCCGCGATATCCTGCGGCGTTAAGGCGCTGCCCAGCGATTTCGCCATCTCATAGAGCTGTCGCGCACGCTGTTCGCGGTAGCGTGCCACCCGCGCCTGATAGCGGACGCCCGCCGTGAGGTTGCCGACGATGACTCCTACCGCCAGCATCACACCAAAGGTGACCAGATATTGCAGGTCGGAGACCGCCACCGTGCCGGTGGGGGCCACAAAGAAGAGGTCGAAGGCGACGATATTCATCACCGTGGCGATCACCGACGGCCAGCGCCCGTAGCGCAGCGCCACGATCACCACCGCCAGCAGGTAGATCATCACGCAGTTGGCGGGATCGAAGTTGATCAGCACCGACTGCCCGGCGGCGGTGACGGCGATGCAGAGCACCAGCGCCATCATCACGCCACGCAGCTGAATCCGCCATTTATCGCTGGTCGGGCGGCCATCCGGCAGCGGATGCGGCGCATCCTTCAGCGGTTCATCCAGCGCCACCACCAGCAGGTCGAGATCCGGCCCCAGCTGGCCGAGCCGCTCGGCAAAACTGTCACGCCGCCAGCGCCGCAGCGGACGGCGGCCGGTGACGATTTTGCCCAGATTATGTTCGCGCGCGTAGCCCAGCACCGCTTCGGCTTCATCCGGCTCGGAGAGGGTGGCGGTTTCCGCCCCCAGCTCCTGCGCCAGCTGCAGCGTGCGCAGAATCGCCCGCCGCCGTCCTTCCGGCAGCCGGTGAAGACGGGGCGTTTCAACATAGACCGCATGCCATTCACTGCCGAGCCGCGCCGCCAGCCGGGCGGCCGTGCGCACCAGCTTCTCACTGCCGCTGTCGTCACCGATGCAGAGCAGAATGGCGTCGCGGGTGTGCCAGACGCGATCCCGCCCCTGCTGATCGCGCCAGGCGCGCATCTGGTCATCCACCCGATCGGCGGTGCGGCGCAGGGCCAGCTCACGCAGCGCGAACAGGTTACCTTTGCGGAAAAAGTTTTCGATAGCGCGCTCTGCCCGGTCACCGATGTAGACCTTGCCCTCTTTCAGCCGCTGACGCAGATCGTCGGGCGGCAGATCGACCAGCACCACCTCATCGGCGCTGTCGAAAAAGGGATCGGGCACGGTTTCGCGCACCTGAATGCCGGTGACACCCCCGACCACATCGTTGAGGCTCTCAAGATGCTGCACGTTGACGGTGGTCAGCACGTCAATGCCCGCTTCAAGCAGCTCTTCGATGTCCTGCCAGCGCTTGGGATGGCGCGAGCCCTGCACGTTGGTGTGCGCCAGCTCATCCATCAGGATCACCGCCGGATGGCGAGCCAGTGCCGCATCGAGATCGAACTCCGCATGACGCGAGCGACCGGTCGCACGACGCGGCAACAGGGGTAATCCCGTCAGCAGCTGCGCGGTTTCCGGCCGTTCATGGGTCTCCACCACGCCGATCAGCACATCCAGACCCTGCGCGCGCAGCCGCTGCGCCTCCTGCAGCATGGCGTAGGTTTTGCCCACACCGGCACAGGCACCAAAGTAGATTTTCAGCTGACCGCGATGGGTTTCGCGGTTAGCCTGCAGCAGCGCGTCGGGATCGGGACGCTGGGGTTCGTGATTCATAGCTTCCTTAATGGCATAACAGAAACACCCTTACAGATCGTTGAGCGCCATATTGAGCTGCAGCACATTGACCGTCGGCGAGCCGAGGAATGGCATCAGCGGACGGTGCGTCTGCTGGTCGATCAGCGCCTCGACCTGCGCTAACGGCAGCTTCCGGCTGGCGGCGATGCGCGGCGCCTGCCATAACGCGGCGTCAGTTGAGATATCCGGGTCCAGCCCGCTGGCTGAGGTGGTGACCAGCTCAACCGGCACCGCGGCGGGCGCCTGCGGATTGGCGGCCCGCAGCGCCGCGACGCGCTCCGCGACGGCTTTGTCCAGCGCCGGGTTACTGGCTGCCAGATTGCTGCCCCCTGAGGCCAGCGGATTATCGGGTTTGTCGCTGGTGGCTGAAGGGCGGCCCCAGAAATAACCGGGCTGCGTGAAGTTCTGACCAATCAGCGCGGATCCGCGCACCACGCCATCCTCCTCCAGCAGCGATCCATTCGCCTGCGCCGGAAACAGCCACTGCGCCAGGCTGGTCGTGAGGAAAGGATAAACCACGCCGGTGACCAGGGTAAGCAGTAACAACAGTAAAATTGCCGGACGTAACTGACTCATTTTTTGCTCCTCAGGCCATGCCTGATAACACTAACAGCAGATCGATAGCTTTGATGCCGACAAACGGCACCAGCAGGCCGCCCAGCCCATAAATCAGCAGGTTGCGGCGCAGCAGCGCAGCGGCACTCAGTGGCCGGTAGCTGACGCCTTTCAGAGCCAGCGGGATCAGAAAGACAATCACCAGAGCGTTGAAGATCACCGCTGAGAGGATTGCGCTGGCGGGCGAGTGCAGCTGCATGACGTTGAGCATGTTGAGCTGCGGATAGGTCGCCGCAAACGCCGCCGGGATGATCGCAAAATATTTCGCCACGTCGTTGGCGATACTGAAGGTGGTCAGCGAACCGCGCGTCATCAGCATCTGTTTACCGATGTGCACCACTTCCAGCAGCTTGGTCGGGTTCGAGTCGAGGTCGACCATGTTGCCCGCCTCTTTCGCCGCCTGCGTACCGGAGTTCATCGCCACCGCCACATCGGCCTGTGCCAGCGCAGGCGCATCGTTGGTGCCGTCGCCGGTCATCGCGACCAGACGCCCTTCCGCCTGATACTGGCGGATCAGCGCCAGCTTCGCTTCCGGCGTCGCCTCAGAGAGAAAATCATCCACGCCCGCTTCCGCCGCAATCGCTGCCGCCGTCAGCGGGTTATCGCCGGTGATCATCACGGTTTTGATGCCCATCTTGCGCAGCTCGGCAAAGCGCTCTTTGATGCCGCCTTTTACGATATCCTTCAGCGCCACCACGCCCAGCACGTTTGCGCCCTCGGCGACGACCAGCGGGGTGCCCCCGGTGCGCGCCACCTCTTCGACCTGAGCATTCACCTCGGCCGGGAAACGGCCATGACTGGCTTCGATGTGGCGACGCACAGCATCCACCGCCCCTTTACGGATCAGCCGGTCCTGCACGTTGACGCCGCTCATGCGGGTCTGCGCCGAGAAGGGAATAAAGGTGGCTCCCATGCTGCTGAGATCGCGTTCACGCAGGTTAAACTGCTGTTTGGCCAGCACCACGATGCTGCGGCCCTCCGGCGTCTCATCGGCCAGCGACGCCAGCTGCGCCGCGTCGGCCAGCTGCTCTTCGCTGACGCCCGGCGCGGGCAGGAACTGCGTCGCCTGACGGTTACCCAGGGTGATGGTGCCGGTTTTATCCAGCATCAGCACATCCACATCGCCTGCGGCCTCGACGGCACGGCCGCTGGTGGCGATGACGTTAGCGCCCAGCATCCGGCTCATCCCCGCTACCCCAATCGCTGACAGCAGGCCACCAATCGTGGTCGGGATCAGACAGACCAGCAGGGCCACCAGCACCGTAACGCTGACCGGCGTTCCGCCCCAGGCCGAGAAAGGCCAGAGCGTCACGGTCGCCAGCAGGAAGACGATAGTCAGCGAAACCAGCAGGATGGTCAGGGCAATCTCGTTTGGCGTTTTGCGACGCTTCGCACCTTCCACCATGGCGATCATCCGGTCGAGGAAGGTTTCACCCGGGTTGGCGCTGCAGGTGATCACCAGCCAGTCAGAGAGAATGCGGGTCCCGCCAGTCACGGAGGCAAAGTCCCCGCCCGACTCGCGGATCACCGGGGCGGACTCGCCGGTAATGGCGCTCTCATCCACCGAGGCCCCACCCTCCAGCACTTCACCGTCGCAGGGAATGATGTCGCCTGCTTCCACCAGCACCGCGTCGCCTTTGCGCAGCTGATCGGCGGCCACCTGCTGCCACTCTGCGCCATAGCGCGCCGCTGACAGTTTTTTGGCAAAGCTGGTCTTTTTCACCCCTTTCAGGCTGCTCGCCTGGGCCTTACTGCGCCCCTCTGCCAGCGCCTCCGCCAGATTGGCGAACAGCACGGTAAACCAGAGCCAGAGCGCAATCGCTCCGGTAAAACTGGCGCTGCCGTCGATCCGGCCCGCCAGCATCGCCAGCGCCAGCAGCGAGGTCAGGATGCTGCCGAGGTAGACCACAAACATCACCGGGTTACGGAACTGCACCCGGGGATCGAGCTTTTTCACCGCATCCCAGGCTGAGGTGCGCAGCAGCGCTGCGTCAAATAACGCCTGTTGTTGACGACTCATGAGGATTGTCCCTGAACAAGTTGCAGATGCTCAGCCACCGGGCCCAGCGCCAGAGCAGGAATAAAGGTCAGTGCGCCGACCAGCAGCACCGTACCGATCAGCAGTGCGATAAACAGCGGGCCGTGGGTAGGCAGCGTGCCATTGCCCACCGGCTGCACTTTTTTCGCCGCCATCGCCCCGGCAATCGCCATCACCGGAATGATGATGCCGAAGCGGCCCAGCAGCATGCAGACGGCCAGTAACAGGTTCCAGAACGGCGTGTTGGCGCTGAGTCCGGCAAAGGCACTGCCGTTGTTGTTGGCCGCGGATGAGACGGCGTAAAGCACTTCGCTGAAGCCGTGAATGCCCGGGTTTGCCATAGCGCTGCGTCCGGCGTCGGTCATCATCGCCAGAGCGGTGCCGATCAGCACCAGCGCCGGGGTGACCAGAATCGCCAGGGCGGTCATTTTCATCTCCCAGACATCGACTTTTTTACCCAGAAACTCCGGCGTGCGGCCAATCATCAGCCCGGCGATAAACACCGCCAGCAGCACGAACAGCAGCATGCCATAGAGGCCGGCTCCGACACCGCCGAACACCACTTCGCCCAGCTGCATCAGCCACATCGGCACCATCCCGCCCAGCGCGGTAAAGGAGTCGTGCATGGCATTGACCGCACCGCACGAGGCTGCCGTCGTGATCACGGCGAACAGGCTGCTGTTAAGAATGCCAAAGCGCGTCTCTTTGCCTTCCATATTGACGGCGCTGTCAGCCCCCAGCTGGAGGAAATGCGGGTTGCCCTGCAGTTCGGCCCACATCACCACCGCCACCGCCGCCACAAACATCAGCGTCATCGCCCACAGCAGCATGTGGCCCTGACGACGGTCACGCACGCTTTCGCCAAACGCGAAGCAGAGCGCCGCCGGGATCAGGAAGATGCTCAGCATCTGCACGAAGTTGGTGAGCACATTCGGGTTTTCAAACGGATGGGCGGAGTTGGCGTTAAAGAAGCCGCCACCGTTGGTGCCCAGCATTTTGATCGCCTCCTGCGACGCCACCGGCCCCATCGACAGCGTCTGCTGCGCGCCTTCCAGCGTGGAGAGGCTGTGATAAGGCAGGACGTTCTGAATGCTGCCCTGACTGACAAAGAACAGCGCCATCAGCAGGCTGATGGGCAGTAAGACGTAGAGCGTGATGCGCGTCAGGTCGCGCCAGGCGTTGCCCAGCGTGGCGATGCTGCGATTCGCGAAGCCACGGATCAGGGCAAATGCCACCGCAATGCCGGTCGCGGCAGAGAGGAAGTTCTGCACCGTCAGGCCCACCATCTGACTGAAATAGCTCAGGGTGCTCTCACCGCTGTAGGACTGCCAGTTAGTGTTGGTAACAAAGCTGATGGCGGTGTTGAGCGCCAGATGCCAGCTCAGGCCAGGCAGCTGCTGTGGATTGAGCGGCAGCGCCCCCTGCATCAGCAGAATCGCCAGCAGCACGACAAAACCCAGCGCATTAAACAGCAGAATGGCCAGCAGATAGTGCGGCCAGCGCATGTCAGATTGCTGTGCCCCCAGCAGTCGCCACAGCGGCGCTTCAAGGCGGGCAAACACCGGCTTATCCGCCACTAACGACGCCAGACCCCGGCCGAGCGGCTGCGCCAGCACCATCAGCAGCAGCAGATAAACGGCGATAAGTAAGAAAGCATTGGCCGCCATCAGAAGGCCTCCGCATTTAACAGGGCATAGATCAGATAGCCCAGTAACAACACCACCAGCAGAATGCCGGTTATTACGCCCACGCTCACAGGAACCTCCAGAGGTTTGGATTTAGGGCATAGCTTGCGCGGAGGCGTATAAAGAAGGGGTTAAAATGCAGCGGGCGGGCGTAAAAATAGTGTAAAAATGGCGAAATATCAGGCGACTTCCAGCGCCCAGATACGATTAAGATCGACATTACCCCACAGCGTGCTGTCCTCTGCGCCGACAATGCTGTCAGTGCAGAAACTGTCGCCAAGGTCGAGCTCCTCCGGTTTGACTTCACGCTGGGCGTGCAGCGACCAGAACACATGCACACAGGGACGCATCAGCGACTTTTCACCCGCTCTGACTACCAGTGCCACCCGTCCGGAGGCGAGACGCACCAGCGATCCCACCGGATAGATGCCGATGGTGCGCACAAAGGTGTGCAGCAGGCCGGGGTCAAAATGGCCGCGCCAGCTCAGCATCTGATGCATCGCCTCAGCAGGGGTCCAGCCGTTGCGATAGGCACGGGTTGAGGTCACAGCATCATAGACGTCACACACCGCCGCCATGCGGGCATAGAGCGAAATCGCCTCCCCTTTCAGGCCGTGCGGGTAGCCGCTGCCATCATATTTCTCATGATGATGCAGCGCGATATCCAGCAGATCGTCATCGGCGTCAGCTTCTATCAGCATCTGCGTGCCAACCACCGGATGCTCGCGCATCACCCTGAACTCTTCGTCAGTCAGTTTGCCGGCTTTGTTGAGGATCGCCAGTGGCACGGCCGCTTTACCGACATCATGCAGTAAACCGCCCATGCCCACCCGCCGCAGCTGCTGGTCGTTCAGCCCGAGTGTTTTACCCAGCGCAATCATCAGCCCGCAGACCGCCATGGAGTGCAGGTAGGTATAGTCATCATGATTCTTCAGCCGCGCCACGCTCAGCATGGCGGAAGGTTCACGCGTGATCGATCCGGCGATTTCATCCACCAGATTCATCATATAGTCGAGCTTCAGGCCGTTACCCAGCCGCGCTTCGTTGAACATCGCCAGGACTTTCGGTTTGCCCTGCTGGAAGATCTGCTGGGCCTGATCGAGTTCCTGAAAAAAGGGGGTGCGACCAATGGTTTTTTTCGCGACCACGGTGGCGATCGGGGCCTGCACTGAACGATCGAGATCGATCCAGAGCTGGCGGATCCCTTCACTGCGTAACAGGGCGATTTGTCGTGGATCGGCGATCAGCATCTCATTACGAATGCGCTGGTCTTTGATCCACCAGACTTCCAGCTTGTGGATAAACATCCCCGGGCGCAGTTCATCAATGGTAATCAGCTTTATCACGCTATCACTCCTTAAGCTCAGCGAGGGAGATAAGGTGATATCGGCAGCTGGACAAATTTTCTTCAGGCTGTTTTGTGCGGCGGCGGTGTTCAGGAGAGTGGTCAGAGGAGAGGCGATTGCGCTTACTTACGCAAGCAGCAGGTTTTTTGCCTGGCCCGGCAGAATTATTTATATTTGCTCCGGGACGTTGACTTAACGGTGATATGGAAAGGGTCATAAACATGATGAAAACCGGCATATTACTGGCTGATACAGCGTTATTTTTTGGTGGGCTGGGCTGCTGCCTTCTGGTGCTGTCGCTTATTCTTTTTTTGATCAAAAGACAGGATTATTATGGTCTTGTTTCCTCTTATCGGGAAAAATATACCTTGCCTGGCCCCTGCGCCTTTTATTACACGACGGGCTTTTTCGGCGTATTTCCGCTTATACGATTTTTTATAAAATTAAGCCAAAGAAAGAAAATACGATTTATTTCCCTTAACGACCCCGGTTATGCCTTTTTTGATGACAAAAAACATCAGATTCATTCCTGGATGAAACTTTATTCGCTGCTGTGGTTTGCCGCTACGGCATGTTATATCCTGTTCGCTGTTTTTGGCCTGCTTTTGCCTTAAAGCCCGTACTCGCGTCAGCGTGACTCCCTGCGCAGCGCCTGCCGGGGAAGGCACAGCAGACAGAGGCCCCGAAAAGTGGTTAATCATTTTATGATGACAAATAAAATAATAGCGGAAATGGGACTTTTTTTTGCATTATCAGGCAGTGCAATGATATTGCTTTCTTTAACTATTTATCTCTTAAAAAGAGAAGAATATTATTATCTGATAGCACGATATAAAGAAAAATATCTTTTTCCTGCTCCGGCCTCGTTTCATCATATGACGGGATTTTTTGGTGCCATTATAGTGATACGCTTTTTTATCAGGCTATCGCATAAAAAAAGAATCTTATTTATGCGCCATGATGATCCTGCCTGCTCTTTCTTCAATGAACCTGATGTATACCTCCAGGCCTGGATGGTCTTTTTCTATTACCTTTGGGTTACCGCGACGGCATTTTTTGTTGCTGCCGGAATGTTGAGTCTGCTGCTGCCTTAATTCAGACAGGGCGCTGCACAAAAGCGCGAAAACCCTGTCTCTCTGCCGCAGTGCGCGCAGCAATAACGCCACGCTTTTCCGGCAAAGTGTGGCGGCGCCAGCAAGAGTGAAAAGAGGCGGTTGTCAAAGCTGGCTCTCCTTCATAAGCTGCAAATGATCTTATTTGTCCATTCTCAGAATAAATGAAAAATCCATTCCATCCGGTTAACCTCGGGAGTCCGCAATGAAAAAATGTGCATGGGCAATTCTCTGTCTGCTCGCTCTTTCCACGTCGGCGCTGGCAGAGAAAATTGGCGTGTCAATGGCCTATTTCGACCAGAACTTTCTCACCCTTATCCGCCAGGCGATCGACAAGGAGGCAAAAGCGCAAAAGCTGGATGCGCAGTTTGAAGATGCGCGCGGCGATGTGGGCCGTCAGACCGATCAGGTGCAGAGCTTTATCAGCGCCGGAGTGGATGCGATTATCGTCGATCCGGTCGACTCCGCCAGCACCCCTGCCCTGACCCGCCTGGCGCAGCAGGCTCACATTCCGCTGGTTTACGTTAACCGCACGCCGGGCGATAAAACCCTGCCTCCAGGCGTGGTATTTGTCGGCTCAGATGAGAGCGAATCGGGCACGCTGCAGATGGAGGCGCTGGCAAAACAGGCCGGCTATCGTGGCCGGGTCGCCATTATGATCGGTAACCTCAGCGATGCGGGTGCGTTGCAGCGCACCCGGGATGTGGAGCAGGTGGTCGCAAAGTATCCCGGAATGAAAGTGGTGCTGAAACAGACCGCCAACTATGCGCGCAACGAGGGAATGGATTTAATGCTTAGCTGGCTGTCGAACGGCGAAGACATCGATATTGTCGCCGCCAACAACGATGAAATGGCGATTGGTGCCACCATGGCGATCACGCAGGCGAAGCCGAAGAAAACCATTCTGGTGGGCGGTATTGATGCCACGCCGGATGGCCTGAAAGCGCTGGCGAGCGGCAAACTGGCGGTCACGGTTTTCCAGGATGCCGTGGGTCAGGGCAGAAAATCGGTTGAGGTGGCGCAGCAGATGATTAAAGGCCAGAAGGTAGCGTCCCATCAGTGGATCCCGTTTGAGCTGGTCACGCAGCAGAATATGCAGCAATACAGCATGAAGAACCCGTGACGCAGACTGGCGCGGCCGCGTGACCGCGCCGTTTATTACGCGTCGTTCAGCAGCTTCGCCATCATCACAACATCGCGCAGCTGCCCGTCACGCAGGGCGGCCTGGCGCTTCATCCCTTCCCGTTCAAAGCCCAGCCGCTGGTAGAGCCGCAGCGCCCGTTCGTTGTCGTGAAACACCTCCAGCTCCATCCGGGTAATGCCCAGCCAGTTACGGGCATAGTTCATCGCGGTGCGGATCAGACGCTCACCGACGCCGCGTCCGGCAAAGTCAGGATGTACCCCCAGCCCAAAGCTGATGCAGTGGCGGGTGCGCGGCTTACTGTCGACGAACAGCGTCAGCTCACCGGCCAGCACGCCGTCGATTTCGGCGACAAACGCAACAAAACCCTCTGCATCCATCCTGGCGAATTTTTTCTCCCAGAGGGCGACGCTGGGAAACGGCAGTTGCAGTGTCCAGGGGTAAACATCGGGGTGGCTGTAAAGCCGCTGATAGGCGGCGGCATCCTGCGGTTCCCGTGCCCGTATGACAATTTCCATATTTTCTCCTGTTAGCCGGATGGGGTTCATGCACTAAGCTGTAGCTCTTTACCGGATGAAAAGAGCCTCGCTATGTTGTATCGCCGTTTTGAGCGTTTTATCAATATTTTTCATGACGCGCCGACCGATTCACCGCCCTCCACGGTCTGGCCCTTTTACCTCTACTATCTGCGCCAGGTCTGGCCCAGTTTTGCGGCGCTGCTGCTGGTAGGCCTGGTCTCCGCGCTGATCGAGGTGTCGCTGTTTGGCTATCTGAGCCGCCTCATTGATATGGTCAATCACGCCACGCCCGCCACGCTATTCCGGGATAACTGGCCGCTGCTGCTCTGGATGGGGGCGGTGGCGCTGATTCTGCGGCCGATCTTTATCGGCCTGCACGACATGCTGGTGCACCAGAGTATCAGCCCGAGCATGACCAGTATGATCCGCTGGCAGCATCACAACTACGTGCTGCGTCAGAGTCTCAACTTCTTTCAGAACGATTTTGCCGGTCGTATCGCCCAGCGCATCATGCAGACCGGCAATTCACTGCGCGACTCGGCGGTGCAGCTGGTGGATGCCATCTGGCATGTCCTGATCTACGCCGTGACCTCGCTGATCCTGTTTGCCGATGCCGACTGGCGGCTGATGATCCCGCTGATCCTCTGGATGGTGGCCTACAGCGCCTCACTGCGTTTCTTTGTGCCGCGCGTCAAGGCGCGTTCGGTGGTCTCCTCAGAAGCACGCTCTAAGCTGATGGGCACCATCGTTGACGGCTATACCAATATCGCCACCATCAAGCTGTTCGCCCACAGCGATCTGGAACGTCAGTATGCGCGCGAGGCCATTCAGGAGCAGACCGATAAAACCCAGCACGCCAGCCGCATGGTCACCAGCATGGATCTGACGCTGTCAGCGCTGAACGGCCTGCTGATTGTCTCCACCTCCGGGCTGGCGCTCTGGCTATGGAGCCAGTCGCTGATCAGCGTCGGGGCGATTGCCCTGGCGACCGGACTGGTGATCCGCCTGGTGAACATGTCCGGCTGGATCATGTGGGTCGTCAACGGCATCTTTGAAAATATCGGCATGGTGCAGGATGGCCTGAACACCATCGCCCAGCCGCTGAGCGTGCAGGATGCGCCGCAGGCGAAGCAGCTGAAGGTGACGCGCGGCCAGATTCGCTATGAAGATGTGCGCTTCGACTATGGTGGCGGTCGTCAGGTCATCAACCACCTTAACCTCACCATTCAGCCCGGCGAGAAGATTGGTCTGATTGGTCCCTCGGGTGCCGGCAAGTCGACGCTGGTCAACCTGCTGCTGCGGCTCTATGACCTGAACGGTGGCCGGATTGTGATCGACGATCAGGATATCGCCAGCGTGACGCAGGAAAGCCTGCGCAGCCAGATTGGCATGATCACCCAGGACACCTCGCTGCTGCACCGCTCAATCCGCGAAAACCTGCTTTATGGCCGTCCCGACGCCAGTGAAGAGGCGCTCCAGCTTGCGATCCGCCGCGCCCGCGCCGACGAGTTTATTCCCCTGCTCTCCGACCCGCAGGGCCGCACCGGACTGGACGCCCACGTGGGCGAACGCGGGGTGAAGCTGTCGGGCGGTCAGCGTCAGCGTGTGGCGATCGCCCGCGTGCTGCTGAAAGATGCCCCGATTCTGATCATGGATGAGGCCACCTCGGCGCTCGACTCAGAAGTGGAAGCCGCGATTCAGGAGAGTCTGGAGTCGCTGATGCAGGGTAAAACCGTCATCGCCATCGCGCACCGCCTGTCGACCATCGCGAAGATGGATCGGCTGGTGGTGCTGGATAAGGGCGGCATCGCCGAGATGGGCAGCCATCAGGAACTGCTGGCGCAAAACGGCCTCTATGCCCGGCTGTGGCAGCATCAGACCGGGGGGTTTGTCGGCGTCGATTAATCGCCACGCCGATAGGGTAAGGCGTCGCGCGCTTCTTCCGCCCAGCCGCGCACGCCTTCCCGCTCCTGCTGCAGAAAATCGGCGACGGCATCGCGCAGGCCGGGATGCAGCAGATAGTGCCAGGAGTGGGTGATCTGCGGCTCAAAGCCGCGCACCAGCTTGTGCTCACCCTGCGCACCCGCATCAAACCGCGCCAGCCCTTCATCCAGAGCCAGATCCATCCCCTGATAGAAACAGGTTTCGAAGTGCAGCCGGTCAAACTCCGCCAGACAGCCCCAGTAGCGGCCATAGAGCGTGTTGCTGTCGCGCAGATAAAAGGCCATCGCCGCCGGTTGCTGCTGTAAGCGGGCGATCACCACCACAATATTCTGCGGCATCCGCTCCGCCAGCAGGCTGAAGAAATCCCGCGTCAGGTAGGGGCGCTGGCCGCGCACCGCATAGGTGTTGGCGTAACAGGTATAGACAAAATCCCACTGATCTTCCCGCAGCTGATGGCCCGGATAGCGGTCAAATTCGAAGCCGCTCTGCGCCACCTGTTCACGCTCTTTGCGCAGCTGTTTGCGCTTGCGCGACATCAGCGTATCGAGGAAATCCTGAAAATCACGGTAGCCCCGGTTGTGCCAGTGATACTGACAGCCGAGCCGCGACAGCCAGTCGGGCTGCTCAGCCAGCAGGGTATTGGCCTGCGCATCGGTAAAGTTGATATGCGCGCCGCTTAAGCCCTGCTGCAACAGGTGCTCAGGCAGGGCCGCCAGCAGGTGTGCGGCGGCAGAGGGATCACCCAGCAGACGGGCACCGCTGACGGGGCTGAAGGGAATCGCCCCCAGCCATTTCGGGTAGTAGCGAATCCCGGCGCGCTGGCTGGCATCCGCCCAGGCGTGATCAAAGACATACTCGCCCTGGGAATGGCGTTTGCGGTAGCCCGGCAGCGCGGCGCGGGTCACGCCATTTTCCTGCCACAGCAGATGATCAGGCTGCCAGCCCGATGCAGGCCGCACGCTGCCGCTCTCTTCTAACGTGAGCAGAAAGGCGTGGCGCAGAAACGGCTGGTCATCCGGCAACAGGGCATCCCACTCAGCGGCGGGAATCGCCGTCAGCGAGTTCAGGTGAATCAGCGACATGAATTACTCCAGACAACGGCGGGCAGAGATGCAGTCAAGCAGGTTTTGCGCGTCAGCGAAAGGGCTAAGGCACGCAAAGTGAAGGCTGCATCCGCTGAGCACAGCCTCTATACTGCGACTTTATCCCACAGGACATCGCCATGGATCGACTCGATTGTGACCGGATGTTTGTCACAGTGCTGGAAACCGGCAGCTTTTCTGCGGCGGCGTTACGTCTCGGCACCAGCAGCAGTCAGGCGTCAAAGCTGGTATCGAAGCTGGAGCAGCAGCTCGGTGTGCAGCTGTTTAAGCGCAGCACCCGCGCCCTGTCGCCGACCGATGTCGGGCGTGCCTATTACGAACGGGTCAAACACCTGCTCGACGCGTTTGAGACGCTGGATGCCAGCGTGCGCGAAAGCGCCATGACGCCGACCGGCCGGCTGAAAATCAGCGCGCCCGGCTCCTTTGGCACGGCGGTGCTCTCTCAGGTGCTGGTTGCCTTTGCCCGCCGCTATCCGCTGATTGAGCTGGACGTCAGCTTTTCAGATCGGGCCGTGAACATTGTCGATGAAGGATTTGATATGGCGATCCGCATCGGCAACCTGAGCGACAGCAGCCTGGTGGCGCGCAGGCTGGGCGAGGTTCATGTGCGCTTCGCCGCCTCACCGGCCTATCTTGAACAGTTCGGCCCCCCGCAGCACTGGCAGGAGATCGCTCAGCATCAGTGCATTATCGACACCAATTTTCGCGACCCCCGGCACTGGCCGTTTGCCGGTTCCGACGGTGAGGTCGTGACCGTGCCTGTGCAGGGCCGTCTGCGCTTCGCCAACACCGAAGCCTGTCTGCAGGCGGCTATCGCGGGCCTGGGCATCGCGCGTCTGCCCGGATTTATCGCGGCCCCTGCGCTGCAACGCGGTGATATCGTCCGGCTGCTGGAGAACTTCGAGACGCCGCCACTGGGTCTGTTTGCGGTTTATCCGCCCGCCCGCCATCTGCCCCACCGGGCGCGCCTGCTTATCGACTTCCTGGTCACCCATTTCATTCATTTTCCACCCGTTTGATTTCTTCCAATATGGAAGAAATGATTGTCTTCAGGGCCGGATTATCAGCCTTTTAGTCATCAGTTATGCTGCTTCTCATCTCAACAGAGGAGTCGCACAATGTTAGTAGAAGGCAAGTGGAGTAGTGACTGGCATCCGGTGCAGGCTACCGATAAACAGGGCGGTTTCGTCCGCCAGACATCCGGTTTCCGGGACTTCATCAGCAGCGATGGCTCAACACCATTCCCGGCAGAGCCCGACCGCTACCATCTCTATGTGGCGCTGATCTGCCCGTGGGCATCACGTGCGCTGATCGCCCGCAGGCTCAAAGGGCTGGAGTCGCTCGTCGGCGTCACGGTGGTGGAGCCGCAGCTCGGTGCTCAGGGCTGGCGCTTCGGTGATTTTCCCGGCGCGCAGCAGGACCCGCTGAATAACGCGCAGTACCTGCATGAGATCTATACCCGCGTGGCACCCGATTACACGGGCCGGGCCACCGTGCCGGTGCTGTGGGACAAGAAAACCGGCACCATTGTCAGCAACGAGTCGGCAGACATCGTGCGCATGTTCAACAGCGGCTTTGGCGATCTGGCCGATAACCGCATCGACCTCTATCCCGCCGCACTGCGCGCTGAGATTGATGCGCTCAATGAGAGCCTCTATCCGCGCCTGAATAACGGGGTTTACCGCGCCGGATTTGCCACTACCGCCATCAGCTATCAGCAGGCGTTTAACGACGTCTTCAGCCAGCTGGATGAGCTGGAGGCGCTATTGAGCGATGGCCGCACGTTTCTGCTGGGGGAACGGCTGACCGAAACCGACATTCGCCTGTTTGTGACCCTGGTCCGCTTTGACGTGGCCTATCACGGCCTGTTCAAATGCAACCTGCGCCGCATACGCGACTATACGCTGCTCAACCGCTATCTTAAGAGCATGCTGTCGGTCTCCGGCGTGCGTGAGACGGTCAACATCGATCACATCAAACAGGGTTACTACTCGATCAAGGCGCTCAACCCGAACGGCATCGTGCCGGCGGGCCCGGATATGAGCGAATACGGTTTTTAAAGGAGCAATGATGGCAAAGGCACTGGTGATTTTTCTGCATGGCGTGGGGAGTAACGGCGATGACCTGGCTCCGCTGGGCCACCACTGGGCGACGCTGTTGCCGGATGTGATTTTTGCCGCGCCCAATGCGCCTGAACGTTTTGCCGCAGGGTTTGGCTGGCAGTGGTTCAGCCTGACCGACGTGACGCCAGAAAATCGGCCAGGCCGGGTGCGGGCAGCGCGCGCCGCGTTTGACGCAACCCTGAACGCTATCGTTGCGCAGCATGGCTTCGCCGACCGCTGGCAGGATGTGGTGCTGGTCGGCTTTTCACAGGGGTCGATTATGGCGCTGGACGCGCTCGCCTCGGGCCGTTATCCGCTGGCAGGCGTGGTCGCCTTTTCCGGTCGTCTGGCCGTTGAGGGGCAATTAACTCCGCAGGCTCATGTGCCCGCGCTGCTGATCCACGGCCAGGCCGATGAGGTGATCCCGTGGCAGGAGAGCGAATCGGCCGCGACACGACTCAGAGCCGCCGGGGTGCCGGTCGACGCGCGCTTTGAACCGGTCACCGGCCACACCATTTCAGGTCCGGGCGCGATGCACGCCGCCGCCTTTATCGGACAGTGCCTGCAGGATTAACGCCGGTAGCGATCTAACGCCTGCCAGGCCTGCGCTGCCGCCACCTCAGGCGGCAGGCGTTTCAGTCTGTCGTTGAAGACTTCAATACCCAGCGGGCCCTGATAGCCTGCGCTTTCGAGCTTATCGACAAAGCGATCCACGTCGATAATGCCGTCGCCAGGCAGCAGACGCTGATGCTTCGCCATTGCCATCAGGCTCTGTTTGTCCTGCGCAGGAACGGCGGCCATATCACACAGCTGCACCTCATAAATGCGGTCGGCCGGAATGCCATCCAGATGGGCGGCGTCGCCCCCGCGCGCGCAGATATGGAACAGGTCGACCACCAGACCGATATTCGGCTGGTCGAGCCGCTGCAACCGCTGCCACGCCAGCGGCAACGTGTTATCCACACTGCACCAGGCCATCGGCTCATACATAATGCGCATGTTGTAGCGCGCGGCTTCAGAGGCCATCCAGCGCAGGTCATCATCGATCAATTCGGCACAGCAATCTTCCCGGGTGCTGGCCGGAGCCTGAAGGGTATCGCAGCCCAGCGCCTGGGCGATCTGAATAAACTGACGCAGCTCTTCGCGCTTCTGTGCGCGCAGTGCCATGGGTGCGCCGGTGAAATCGCGCAGCACCTGGAGGTTGGTAAAGCCGGGTCCCTGCCGGGCCGCGATCTCAGCCAGCGCCGCCGCACCGCCCTCGCACGCCTCAACATCCTCGCGCCAGATCTCCACCTGATCGAAACCGGCGTCACGCGCCGCCTGGAGTTTCTGGCCGGGTTCACCGTTTAACAACACCAGGTTAAGGAAGGTGGGGTTGGTTCGCATTGCTCGGCTCCTTAATCGTCCGGAATAATCGGTGATGTTCAGGTCATGCCCCCGGTGAGTGACGGGCGTGACCTGAACCCCTCTGTTTCTCTGGCGCACAGGGGCCGGTTAACCGGCTCAGCCCAGCAGCGTCACCAGCGCAAAACCGGCAAACGCCATCAGCAGTGAACCGATCACATGCACCAGCGCGCTGGCCATCGCCCAGAGATACTTACCTGATTGTAGCAACACCATTAATTCTGCCGTGAAGGAGGAGAAGGTGGTCAGCCCGCCGCACAGGCCGGTGACGATCAGCAGTTTCCAGATCGGGTCGATGTCGGGGTGGCGAACAAACCAGGCCATCGCACCGCCAATCACCAGCCCGCCGATCAGATTCACCAGCAGCGTGCCGGGTGGCAGATTGGGAAAGAGCGCATTAAAGCGCATCGCGAACAGCCAGCGCAGCACACAGCCGGCCGAGCCGCCGATCATCACCGCCAGTAACGGTTTCAACATAACTTGCTCCTGTTTGCAGATTAACGCCGGGCTGAGAGGAGAGGCAGAGATAAACTGCGCCTGACGCCTCAACTCCCGCGAAAGGATTGAGTGTCAGGCGTCATCAGCCGGTGTTAAGCCCACCGGCGGTTGGGAAAGGTGGCACGCCATCACCTTGAGCCGGTGATAATACGACGCCCGTTTCAGGCTGGCAACCTTGCGCCGGGAAACCGGCCCGGCTGGCGTAAATGCTTGACGCCCACGCCGCGGGCGGGGTAATGCTGAGGGATGAGAGTTGGTGACGGAGAGGCGATGCGAACCCTGATTTTTGATACTGATATCGGCGTGGATGATGCTTTTGCGCTGGCTTATGCGGCGCGCACCCAGCATCTGCTGGGCATTACCACCGTTTTCGGCAACGTGGCGGTGGGTCAGGCGGTGAAAAATGCCCGGCTGTTCTGCCAGAAGATGGCGATCGACGCAGAGGTTTATCGCGGCTGCGCGCGACCGCTGGCGCAGGCCCCGTCGGCCCCCGCCACCCTGCACGGCCAGGACGGGCTGGGTGATGCGTTTGAAAACAGCTGTAGCGATCAGGCCCCCGGCGCGGTGCAGTTTATTATCGACAGCGTGCGGGCACAGCCGCATCAGATCACCCTGGTGGCGATCGGTCCGCTGACCAACATCGCCTCGGCCATTAATCAGGCACCCGACATCATTCCGCTGGTGAAAGAGCTGGTGATCATGGGCGGTGCGTTCGGCAGCGGGGGACACAGTGGCAACGTGACGCCCTTCAGCGAATTTAATATCTGGAAAGATCCCCATGCTGCCGATCAGGTGCTTACCTCGGCGCTGAACGTGGTGGTGATCCCGCTGGATGTTACCCACAAGGTCCTGATCACCGGCGAAGAAGTTCAGCGGCTGAATCAGCCGGTGCTGAGCGCCATCTGTCGCCCTTACCTGGCTTACAGTCTGGCGAAAGAGGGATTTAACGGCATGGCGCTGCACGACACCCTGGCGGTGGCATGGCTGAGTCTGCCAGAGGCGTTTACCCTGGCCGAAAGCCCGCTGCGGGTGATCACCGAAGGGATCGCCTGCGGTCAGACGGTGCGCAGGCTGAGCGCACTGGCCTCCCGGCAGGACCCGTTTGCCGGTCTGCCCGCCCAGCGCATCGCGCTCGGCGTGGATGCTGACGCGGTGCGGGCGCACTTCTTTAACACCCTCACCGCGCCCTGACGCGCTGGCTGGCCGCGTTAGCGATCGAAATGAATCACGCCTTTGATCAGTTCGCGATTGTTGATGACCTGCGGTTCAAAGGTTTCATCCAGCGTGGAGAACGCCAGAGAGTGATTCAGCATCATGCTGGCGCGCAGCTGACCGCTGGCCATCAGGGAGCAGACCCGATCAAAATCTTCGCGGGTGGCGTTGCGGCTCCCGAGCAGGGTGGCCTCTTTTTTGTGAAACTCACTGTCCGGGATCACCAGATCGCCTTTGTGCAGGCCGACATAGACGACCGTGCCGCCGTGCCGTATCAGGCTGACCGCGTTGTTCATGGCCGCCGGGTTGCCGGTGGCGTCGATCACTTTCAGCGGCAGCCGCCCGCCCGATTGCTCGCGCAGCGCCGCATCGAATGCCGCGTCTGCCGGGTTCAGCGCCACCAGGCCAAGCTGGTCAGCGACATGCTGACGACGAAATGCGCTGGTGTCCGCCACAATCACCTGCGCACCGCTGGCAGCGGCAATGGCAGCCACACCCAGGCCAATCGGCCCTGCACCCACCACCAGCACCTGCTCATCAGCGGTCACGCCAGCCCGACGCACCGCATGCGCGCTGATGGCAAACGGCTCAATCAGCGCAGCCGCCTCCGGTGTCACTTCATCCACCGCCAGCAGCGTGCTGACCGGCACGCTTAAGTAGTCACTGAATCCCCCATCCTGATGGACGCCAATCACGGAGATCTGCTCACAGCAGTTGGTTTTACCGCTCTGGCAGGCGTCGCAGTGCAGGCAGGCGATGTAGGGCATAAGCGCCACCCGCTGGCCCGGCTCAACACCTTCAGCGCCACGGCCCAGCGCGACCACCTCCGCACAGATTTCATGGCCCAGCACCCGGGGATAGCTGAAAAAGGGCTGATTGCCGGACCAGGCGTGAATATCTGTTCCGCAGATCCCGGCGGTGAGAATTTTAATCAGCGCCTCGCCCGCGGCGGGCGCTGGCCTGTCGCGGGTGGCCCAGACCATTCTGCGTGGTTCAGCGATGACCAGTGCTTTCATTGTTGTCATGGTGAGTCTCCGGTTGTCCTGCAGGCAGTTATGCCGAATCCGGCAGCGGACGCGGGTCTCGCTTGCCGGAAGTGTGAAGCACCACGGTTTTTTTGGGCTCTGAATGGTTTTTAATGCATAAAAAACCGGAGAGTGCGATGAGCCGCAGCCAGAATTTGCGTCAGAACGTGGTTAACCAGATGCTGGAAAGTATTGCTCAGCGCCATATTCGCTCCCCGCTGCCGCCACAGGCGGCGCTGGCGGAGATGTTCAATATCAGCCGGACCACGGTGCGCCATACCCTGCACTACCTGCACCAGTGCGGCGTACTGGATAAGGTTGAACAGACCTGGGTTATCGTGCGCGAGCCGCGCGAAGAGGACAGTTTCAGCGCCGTCACGCCGCCGATTGAGCAGCAGGCCAGCCACGTAGAGCAGATGTTTTTTAATCTGATTAACCAGCGGCAGCTGGTGCCGGGTGACACGTTCAGCGAACTGCAGCTGGCGCAGCAGGTGAAGGTCAGTCCGGTCGTGGTGCGTGAATTTCTGCTGCGTTTTATGCGCTATGACCTGCTGGAGCCGGTTAAACGCGGCCAGTGGCGGATGAAGAAATTCACCCAGGACTACGCGGAGAAGCTGTTTGAACTGCGCGAGATGCTGGAAACCCACGCCCTGAGCCGCTTCCTGAATCTGCCCGCCAGTGATGAGCGCTGGGTTCAGGCGCGGGATCTGCTGGATCGCCATCGATCGATGCGCGACACCATCGCCAGCAACTATCGCCACTTTGCCGCGCTGGATCGGCAGATGCATTCCCTGATCTTATCCGCCGCCAGCAATCCGTTCTTTAATCAGTCGCTGGAGATCATCTCGGTGATCTTTCATTCGCACTATCAGTGGGATGAGAGCGATCTTAAGCAGCGCAATATCGTGGCGCTGGAGGAGCATATGGCGATTCTGACCGCGCTGATTGGCCGTCAGGATGTCGACGCGCTCTGCGCCCTGCACAACCATCTGGCCACCGCAAAAACCTCCATGGTGCGATCAATCAGCCAGTACAATTAAAAACCGATTAAAAACCACAAAGCATTAGCTCCCGCACGCTTCAGAAACATCTTTGCAACATCCTTTTCCCTTTGCTCTTAGTCTCGACGGTAACGTCACGGCGGCCTTTTGCCGCTGCGCGCAGACCCTTCTCACCATAACGATAACCAGCCAGTTTCGGGAGAGTGCAATGGAAAAGACCTCAGTATCCGGCCGTGATCGCGCGTCCGGTGAGATGACACCAGACCAGGATTTCGTGCCCATGCGCAGCGACGTGGTGCGCTCACCGCGCATCCGTAAGATTCAGATCACCGCGATGCTGCTGTTGCTGTTTGCGGCCGTCATCAACTATCTGGATCGCAGCTCGCTGTCGGTGGCCAATATGACTATCCGTGAGGAGATGGGACTGAGCGCCACCGAAATCGGCGTTCTGCTCTCCGCTTTTTCGCTGGCTTATGGTCTGGCGCAGCTGCCGTGCGGTGCGCTGCTGGATCGCAAAGGGCCGCGCATCATGCTCGGCATCGGCATGTTCATCTGGTCACTGTTTCAGGCGGCCTCCGGCCTGGTCCACAACTTCACCCAGTTTGTGCTGGTGCGTATCGGCCTCGGCATTGGCGAAGCGCCGATGAACCCGTGCGGCGTCAAAGTGATCAACGACTGGTTCAATATCAAAGATCGCGGCATGCCGATGGGGATGTTTAACGCCGCCTCGATGATAGGGCTGTCGGTTGCACCGCCGATTCTGGCGGCGATGATGCTGGTGATGGGCTGGCGGGGGATGTTTGTCACCATCGGCATCCTCGGCATCTTCCTCGCCATTGGCTGGTACATGGTCTATCGCGACCGCGATAACCGCACCCTGAGCGCCGAAGAGATCCACTATCTGCAGGCGGGCAGCGTGGCGTCACGCAAAGAGCCGATCAGCTTCAGGGAGTGGCGCGGCCTGTTTAAGCAGCGCACCATGTGGGGCATGATGATTGGCTTCAGCGGCATCAACTATACCGCCTGGCTCTATATCGCCTGGCTGCCGGGCTATCTGCAGTCGACTTATCACCTCGATCTCAAAAGCACGGGCCTGCTGGCGGCGATTCCGTTCCTGTTTGGCGCGGCGGGCATGCTGCTGAATGGCTATGTGGTCGATACGCTGGTACGCCGCGGGTTTAACGCGGTGAAAACCCGCAAAGTCTGCATCGTCAGCGGCATGCTGCTGTCAGCCGGATTTACCGCCGTTGTCACCCGTGCGACCGACACTACCAGCGCCGTGACGCTGATCGGCATGGCGCTGTTCTGTATTCACTTTGCCGGTACGTCGTGCTGGGGGCTGATCCACGCCAACGTTACCGCGCGCATGACCGCCTCGGTCGGCAGCATTCAGAACTTCGCCAGCTTTATCTTTGCCTCGTTTGCGCCGGTCATTACCGGCTGGGTGCTCGACACCACCCAATCGTTCAGCCTGGCGCTGATGATTTGCGCCTGTGTTACGCTCATCGGCGCCCTCGCCTATCTGCTGCTGGTGCGTAAGCCGATCACCGACGGCGAATAACCCCCGCTGACGGCGCGGCGGTCAGCTCAGCGTCGTCAGCGTAACCCCATGTTTCGCCCCGTAACGCTGAATACCGGCGATCACCTTCTCCGTGCTGAGCGGCGGTGGCGGCGGCAGCAGCGGTGCTCTTTCACGCAGCGCCGAGTCGAAGCGGGCAAAGGTAGCAAAATCGCGCGGGAACCGCTCTTCATCCACGCCGATGAAAACCCCCTCATCACGGGCATGGGCCAGCAGCGCCCGCCAGCGATCAATCTCCGCCAGCCCGATGCTGTCGGTGCCGTGAGAAAAGAGCATCATGTCGATATTGCGGAACGGCGGCTGTTTTTCCAGGAAGCGTTGCAGAGCCGCCGCTGACGGCTCAGTGCAGAACACCAGCCAGAACGGGATAGCCTGCTGCCGGATGCTGCTCCACGGGTCCATCAGCAGGAAACTGTCCACCGTCAGACGGGTCGGCAAAATACCGGCAGCCAGATACCAGTCACGATAGATCTCTGCCACCACATAACTCATCGCTTCCGGATCTTCATAGCGAATCTCCATCAGCCGCCAGTTCTGAGCTTCCGCCAGCTTTTTCAGCGGCGATATCAGATAACCATCCAGCCCCCACTCCGCTTCCGGCACCCGATCGGTGATGGCGGGCGGTGTCCAGCGCTCGCGGTCAACGCCATAACGTGCCAGATACTCCGCAACCCGCGGACCACCCTGTAAATACTCCTGCTCGGTTGCCCCGCCGAGCGCGCCAAACTGAAAGAAGGAGCGATCGCTGGTGCGCGTGACCGGCCACTGGCGGGTACAGTGATTAATGAACAGGGTGGATCCGGCAGGCAGGCTGCCCATCAGAAACTCGTTAAAGGCCAGCGGCAGATCGCGCAGTTTCAGCCGGAAATAGCGCATCTGGTCCAGCATCAGCCGATCCTGATTGGGGTCCTGCATATGGTGAACCGCCAGCCGCGGCCAGGCGGAGAGCAGCGCAGCGGCAATCTCTTTACCCTCCTCAAAACCTGCCTGCGCATCATCGGGATCGCTGCTGGTTGCCCGCACCGGGCAGAGAAAGGTTTGTGGCAGCCAGGGCACGCCCATCGCCGCCGCCAGATGCATCAGCGCACCGTTCGACGAGCCAATAAAGGCGGCAGGATAATCCTGCTGAGGATACTCACTGACCATCCATTCGGCGATGCCCTCCACATCCAGCTCCCCCGCCTGGCGCAGGCTGATGCCCTCCGCCATCCCGCCCAGCGCGTAGCCCCACTCCCGCAGTCCGGTCGGCAGCCGGTTCAGCGACGGCAGCAGCCGATCCAGCGTCGGAGACTGGCTGGGACTGGCAAAGGGTCGATCGTGCAGCGCATTCGCCAGCGCCAGCAGCATCGCTGCGGCGGAGTCAAATCGGGCAATACCTTTAGGGGGTTTACTCATGCTGATTCTCCTGCTGAATGCGCGCCAGGAACGGGCGAATGGCGTGACAGAAACTCCACGGATAGACGTAATGCAGGGTGTGCGTGCCGTCGCGCAGTGTAATCAGTTCGCTGTGCGGCATCAGCGCGGCAAGCTCATCCAGCCAGCGTGCCGGACAGACCGGATCGCGCGAGCCGCGCAGCAGCAGCGTGGGCGCATTGATGTAGGTGAGGCGATGCTCGATGTGGTCGCGCATCATCTCACGCATCGTGCCAAAGGCGCGGCGCAGACCCGCTTTAGCGTAATCGATGCGGGCCAGCGGCCCCGGCGGTCGCCGGGTTTCCAGCCGGCCATTGCGCCAGTCGCGCCACAGCTGACGCGGCAGGCTGCGGGCATGGCGGTCCACCGTCGGACCCTGCAGCACCAGTCCCGCCACCGCCTGCGGATGCTTCACCGCCAGCGCGGCCAGAATCTGACAGCCAAACGAGTTACCGACCCAGATTGCGCGCTGAAAGCCGTTGTGCTGCAGCCACAACCAGAGCGCCTCCGCCTGCTGGTCGACTGACATCACCGGCGCAGAAGCGGGCAGCGTACTGGCTCCGAAACCAGGCAGGTCGGGCACCAGCACGTGATAATCGCGGCTCAGCGCCAGCGCCAGCGGCTCCATCGCCCGGCCTGACATCACCAGTCCGTGGATCAGCACCACCGGCAGTCCCTTATCCTCATTGGGCGTGACCCGGGTGAACATCCGCCAGTCGCCCACCTGCTGAAAGTAACCGGCCATGCCGGCATAGTGGCTGCGCGGTGACACCGGCGGTGTCTGTTTCAGCTGCTGCCAGCGTTTCATGCCCCACAGGGTGGCCGCCACACCTAATCCCACGCCTGCCACTATCGCTGCCTGTTTTCGTCGCTGCTTCTGGCTCATCCACTGCTCCTGTTTCGGGGAGAATAATTCAGTGTAGGCCGGGATCGGATGGGAGGCGGTTTATCGGTGTCATGGCGAAGAAAAGTTCAGCGTGTCTCTTGCGGGGAGGCGGGACGCCGGAAAGCGTGTCTTCAGCCCCGGGATTCGCGGAGAGGGAAAAGGCGCCAGCGCGCCTTTTCCCTCTTTTTACTGTGCTTTGCGATAGGGATCTTTGATTAATGCCACGGAGAACGCCCCAATCAGTAGCACGGCAGAGACCGCCAGCAGTGCCCAGGTAAATCCCCCGCTGCTCTGGCGGATATAGCCAATCAGGGAGGGGCCGACAAAGCCGCCCAGATTCCCGACAGAGACGATCATGGCTAATCCGCCTGCGGCTGCGCTGCCGGTAAGAAAGCCCGAAGGGAGAGCCCAGAATGAGGCCTGAAAAGCGAGAATGCCGCTGACGGTAAAGCAGAGTGCCAGCATCTTCAGAACGGGCTCATTCACGACGGCGCTGCAGGCCAGCGCAAAGGCGGCGATAACGAGTGCACCACTGATCCAGCGAATGCGATGTCCGGAGGCATTGGCCCGCCGGGCCCAGAACAGCATGCTGAACGCGGCACAAATGTAGGGTAACGCGGTCAGGAAACCGGTGGTGGTGTGGCTGACGCCAAGCTGGCGGATGATCTGCGGCATCCACAGGCCCACCCCGATCGAACCGACAATCCCGCAGAAGTTAATAAACGCCAGCAGATAAAGCAGCGGATTCCGCAGCGCATCGCGCAGGCTGGAGCCGTGTGCTTTTTCAATCTGCTGTTGCTCGTTCTTCAGTCGTCTGCTCAGCAGGGACTTTTCCGTGTCGCTCAGCCAGTTTGCCTTCTCCGGGCGGTCGTTAAGGAAGAAGAGGCACAGCACGCCGAGGATCACCGCCGGGAACCCTTCCAGCAGCAGCAGCCACTGCCAGTTACGGATATGTTCATGCCCGGTGATTTGCATCAGCATCCCCGACAGGGGAGCGCCGATGATATTGGCCACGGGGATCCCGACTAAAAAGGCGGCCGTAATTTTTGCGCGCCAGCTTCCGGGGAACCAGTATGTGAAGAACAGGTAAATACCGGGCGTGAATCCGGCTTCGGCCACCCCCAGACAAAAGCGGGCAAAGGCAAAACTCAGGGGGCCGGACACGAAGGCGGTCGCCATGGAGATGAGTCCCCATGAGATCATGATGCGGGCAATCCAGATACGGGCGCCCACTTTTTGCATGATCAGGTTGCTGGGCACTTCAAACAGAAAATAGCCGATAAAAAACATCCCGGCGCCGAATCCGAACTGCTCAGCCGTGATGCCCAGATCGGCATTCATGCCCAGCGCCGCGAAGCTGACGTTGGTGCGATCCAGATAACTGACGACATAACAGATGAAAATAAAAGGCAGGATGCGGCGAAACGCTTTACCGGCTGCCTGTTCACTTTGTTCAAAATCCTTTTGATTCATCTCTTCACGATCGCCGGACACGGTTTCCGGCTCCGCAGGTGAGCCGGTGCTTACAGTATGCAGATTCATGAGTGCCTCCGCTGCGTTCAGAGAACGCAGAGTTGTTCTTAGAGAAATGCAGTGGACATAAAGGACAGTGGATGGCCGGGCGTCTTCATTGAACAGGTAAGAATGCTGCCGCTGACCGATTCGGTAATAAACAGTTGCTGTAAATTTTCGCCACCAAAGCAGAGGTTGGTGGTGGAGCGCCCGGCGGGACTGGTGAGGATTTCGGCAGGCTCAGCCAGATCGTTTAGCAGCCAGACGCGACCCAGCCCCGGATTGGCAATCAGTAGCTCACCCTGCGCGTTGATGGCCAGTCCATCGGGACCGCTGGGCCCGTGCGAGGTAAAATATTGACTCACTTTGCTGACCGACCCATCACGCTGAAGCGGCACGCGCCAGATGGCATTGCCGCGCGTCATCGCGACATAAAGCACTTTTTCATCTGGCGACAGAACCAGCCCGTTTGGGCTTGGACAGTTATCCAGCAGGATATCCAGTCGTCCGTCCTGGCTGAGACGATAAACACGGCCAGTCGGATCGTGAAGTCCCGTCTGACCCTGATCGGTGAAATAGAGGTTGCCCCGGCTGTCGGGCGTTAAATCGTTCACACCGCGAAAGCTCTCACTGTGGCGGCGAGGCAGCCACGGCGTCACGTCCTGCGTTTTAAGCGAGAGCTTCATTAACCCGTGATGATAATCCGTAATCAGAAGGGTATCCGGATCGACGAGTTTCATGCCGTTCGGTTCGCCATCATATTGCACGACGAGATCCCAGTTGCCTGCCATATCGACCCGGAATATCCGGCCATACGGGATATCGGTCAGGTACAGACAACCGGAAGGGTGCCAGACCGGCCCTTCCAGGAAGGAGTCGGTAAGCTGTCCTCCACGATTGGCGGCAGCCCAGGCATTGTTGCGGTCAGGGGAACGAAAGTGGTCGGGCAGCCGGGTAAAAATTGATGTCTCCCTGACATCCGCCTGCGTCAGATAAGTCATAGAATGGTGTCCTTTTCAGTGAATTCCTTAACCCGGCTGATACAATCCGTGCGCATGTGTGCGTCTCTGCGGTGAATCAGCGGTGTCTCATCAGCGAACATAGCCTGCCTCACAGTCTGTTTTACTAAGTAAAACTCAGGTGTACATGATGAAATCACTATATCGACGACACTGGCGCTGATGCCAGTGTTATGAGCTTGTTTATTATGTAAACAAGATATCACTCACAAATTATGCCGACATGTACCGGCCAGCTCATGAACTGCAGACGGGCGAAAAGCGAGAAAGGCTGAAGCCGCTTTTTAAAATGATGATGAAAAAGGGTTGAAGTCATATATAAAAAATAAAATTTTCAATCTTTTATACCCGGAGGAAAATGATCACCTGTCACGTCAAATACGTTATCGATCCCTGTCAGATACGCGAAATTGAAAATTATGCTTCGGAATGGAACCGATTCAGGGTTTAAGAAAGAGAACGGAGAAACGGGGGCGGCAACCTGAACAGACCTCAGGCGCAGAAAAAGGGAATTAAATCAGCGGAAGCAAAACAGAGAGGTGATAATCACCGGTCGATCCCTGACCGCGATTATCGAGGGTTTCCTGCGGGGTGCTCAGGACATGGCACCCGGCGGTACGTATTTGAACGTCTCAACGTAAGCACGGAACACGTATTTGAAAATGCGTTTCATGGAGCACCTGATTCAAATTAAGTTGAAGATATACTGAAAAAGTATAACTTCTGTGCGTTTTAACAGCAAATAAATTTGAACCCGATCACAAAACTACGGCTTCTCGCTTCATAAAAAACTATGCGGTGTAGCCGAGATGCTGCAGCAGAATGGTGGAACCAACGGCAATTAAGACGAGGCCACCGAGCACTTCCGCCCATTTACCCAGCACCGGACCAATAAAGCGCCCGACCAGGACACCGGTCGTCGCCATTACCGTGGTCGCGGCACCAATCGTCAGCGCGGTGGTGATGATGTTCACCTGTAAAAAGGCCAGGCCAACGCCGACCGCCAGCGCATCAAGGCTGGTGGCTACCGCGGTGGTCGCCAGTACCACAAAGCCGTGGCTTTTTGGCGCTTCACAGGGTTCGGCGACCGCGGTCTGACGGAAGCCTTCCATCATCATACGGCCACCCAGGAACGCCAGCAGTGCAAAAGCAACCCAGTGGTCCCACGCCATGATGTAACGGCTGGCTGCCAGGCCGAGTGCCCAGCCAATCAGCGGGGTCAGTGCTTCAATAGAGCCGAAAATCAGACCGGTGCGCAGCGCTTCTTTAAAACCAGGACGATGCAGCGTCGCACCTTTGCCCAGCGCAGCAGCAAATGCGTCCATCGACATACCCAGCGCAAGAATTAACGTAGCAATAAAGGTCATGATTTATTCACCTGGGGCGAAAAAGCGGCTATTCACGCTGAATTCACCACACAAAGTGTTCAGTTATGAAAAAGTGCGCGCAGTCTACCATGCAAACCCGCAGATAAAAAGACAGCAAAATCAGGGATTTAAGTATAGCAAAGGCTATAACTCTTATCTTCCGCTATGAATGGACCTAAGTCGATGGTGGCAAAGCGTTTTCTGGCCACTCTGAGTGCCTGAATCCCCGCTCCCTTCGCCTTTGCGCCCGATGCCGCCATTGAACCGCGCGGCCAATTACCGGAAAATGCCGGGCTGATAATGATGGGATACCGGTAATGAATAACCCTTTTGAAACGTTGATCGTGCCTGGTGGCATTCTGCTGCTGGGTTTTCTCTCGGCGCTGCTGCTGCCCGCCCCCGCCTTCAGCCTGACCGTGGCGCAGCATCTGCTGCAGCTATTCCATCTGCAGGATCTCAATCAGCTTTACACGGTCGTGTTCTGCATCTGGTTTTTACTGCTGGGCGCGCTGGAGTTTTTCGTTATCCGCTTTGTCTGGCGTCGCTGGTTCAGGGCCTGACGGCACAATGTGCGTCCACCAGCGCTTTTAGTTGTCCGGCGCTGCGGGCATAGCCTTCGCGCGGCAGATGTGCCGCGCCCAGCAACAGGCCTGCGTAGCGCTGATCCGCATCCTGATACCAGAGTGACAGCGGCGAGGGTGCCATCCCCCACTCTGCCGCCTGCTGAGCAATAAGCTGGTCCGGGGAACCGGAGGGCAGGCGAACGATCACCGCCAGCCCGGCGCGCTGCAGGTCCGGAAAATGGGGGTGCAGCGCAGCAACCATCTGCTCCAGCCGCTCGTGATACACACGCTTCATCCGCCGCAGATGCCGCATGAAGTGACCTTCCCGCAGAAACTCTGCGACCGCATTGTGCAGCAATCCTGCCGATGCCGGTGCCAGTAACGCGCACACCTCACCGAACCGGGCAGCCAGTGCGGGCGGCACCACCATAAAACCGAGCCGCAGCTGTGGCGTCAGCGTCTTGCTGAACGTGCCGATATGCAGGACCCGTCCCTGGCTGTCGAGGGCGGCCAGCGCTGGCGCGGCGCGATGACCAGGCTGGAGCTCACCCAGGTAGTCATCTTCAATAATCCAGCGCTGTTCGCGGCTGGCCCACTCAAGCAGGGCATGGCGGCGCGCCAGGCTCATCGTCATGCCAAGCGGTGCCTGCTGGCCCGGCGTCACCAGCGCAAAAGCGGCGTCCGGCGCACGCGTCACCCCGGCAGCGACCTGCATCCCCTCCTCGTCGACCGGCACCGCAACCGGCCTGACCCGCAACGCTTCCACCGCGCCGCGCGCCAGCCAGAGTCCGGGATCTTCCAGCCAGGCGGTTTTGCCCTGAAAATTCATCGCCAGGCCAATCAGCCCCATCGCGCCTGCATAGCCACTGGTAATGATGATCTGCTCCGCCTGACAGCGCAGACCGCGCGCCACCGCCAGATAGGCCACCAGCGCCTGACGCAGTGCCAGACTGCCACGCGGATCGGGATAGCTGGCTGGCCGGCTGACCTGCATTCGCGCCTGCCGCTGCAGGATGCGCAGCCAGACTTTGGCCGGGAATGCATCGCTGGCGGGCGTCCCCATCTGGAAGGTCAGCGGCGGCGCGTCAAACGCCTCGATCCCTTCAGAGTGCGGCGGAAGGCACCCGGCATCGGAGCGGGCCGGTTTTAATGGCGGCAGGGTGCTGACGAAGGTGCCCGCCGCGCCCCGGGTCTCCAGAAACTGACCATCGGCCAGCATGTCATAACTGGCACGGACGGTGCCGCGGGCAACACCGAGCTGCGCGGCCAGATCGCGACAGGAAGGCAGACGCGCCCCCGGCTGTAAACGGCCTTCACCAATCGCCTGCTCAATCAGCTGGCGCAGCTGTTCGCTCAGCCCACGCGACGTACCGCGCTGCAGCGTCAGCGAGAAAAGGGGGGATGGACCAGTCAGACTCTCATTTTTTGGCACTTTATCTGCTCCATTCAAAGGCCGAAAATCGCCTCATCAATCCCAGGAGGCAATAAGATGAGCGAACGTATCGATTTTCACCAGGCAGCACCGGCAGGCATGAAAGCACTGAGCGGCGTATACGGTTATCTGTCACAAACCGATTTGCCGCTCACTTTACTGGAACTGCTGTTCCTGCGCATATCGCAGATTAACGGCTGCGCTTACTGCATTGATATGCATACAAAAGCGCTGAACAAGGCGGGGATCGGCTGGGATAAAATTGTACTGACGTCCGTCTGGCACGAATCCGGTACTCTGTTCAGTGAAAAAGAGAAAGCGGCCCTGCAGTGGGCGGAGTGCCTGACGCTGATTGCACAGCATGGCGCGCCAGAAGCAAGTTATACCGCGCTGAGGGAGCACTTCAGTGACAAAGCGATTGTCGATCTGAACATCGCCATTGGCCTGATGAACACCTACAACCGCATGGCGATAAGTCTGAAAAAGCTGCCTGCCAGTGCGAATGCGTCATAAGTGAAACCGATGCGTGCGCCGCTGCGCGCGCATTTTCAGACTCACAAAAATGTAACATTATTTTTACACAAGAGCCTGTCCGGCTGCTTTATCAACAATTCAAACTATTCCGCATTGCATAATAAATCGCTAAAATTCAGATAATTAAATAATTCCGCACCGTTCATATCGATTCTGCCGTTGCACCATCATGGCGCTTTTCCGCAACATCCTTTCCGGGTTAACCCTCTGACTTAACAATAAAAAATCCCTAATCACGCAACCGTGCTGATGATTAATTCTTATGCTGAATCATTTCTGCATTTAAAAAATAAACAAATGTTTAATTCAGGGGTGAGAATGTTATATTCGGATGACAAAGCATAACGTGCAGTTAACCCGTTATCACCGCTTTAACCTATACCTGAGACTTAACCTTTGAGAAATAGCGCAACGCGCTCGCAAGAAGCGTGACTATTTCGCCTGCAAAACTGTTGGGCTTCAGGTCAACAGAAGAGGAGATGTCGCCTCATGTGCAATTCAGCTGTAAACCTTGCGCTCGCGATGAGTGCCATGGCAAAGGACACCACTAACGCGCAGGAGCGCAAAGACGTTGACGTGCTGCTGATTGGCGCAGGTGTGATGAGCGCTACCCTCGGTGCATGGCTGCAGGATTTAGCGCCGGACTGGTCCATCGAAATGGTGGAGCGGCTGGACAGCGTGGCCGAGGAGTCGTCCAACGGCTGGAATAACGCCGGCACCGGTCATGCCGCCCTGGCCGAGCTGAACTATACGCCGCAGCAGGCGGATGGCAGCATCGACATCTCTAAAGCGGTGACGATCAACGAATCGTTCCAGATTTCCCGCCAGTTCTGGGCCTATCAGGTCCAGAAAGGCAACCTGCGCAATCCCAGAAGCTTTATTCACAGCACGCCACACATGAGTTTTGTCTGGGGAGACGACAACGTCGAATTCCTGCGCAAACGCTATCAGGCGTTGCAGAAAAGCACCCTGTTCCGGGGCATGGCCTACTCCGAAGATCCGCAGCAGATTGCGCGCTGGATCCCGCTGGTCATGAATGGCCGCGATCGCCGTCAGAAAGTGGCCGCGACCTGGACGGAGATGGGCACCGATGTGAACTTCGGTGAAGTAACACGTCAGCTGATCGCCTCCTTAGAGAAGAAGGCGAACTTCCGCCTGCGTCTGCGTCAGGAAGTGCGTGACCTGAAACAGCTTGCTGACGGGCGCTGGCAGGTGACGCTGCAGTGTCTGAACAGCGGCAACCGCCGCACGCTGACAGCGGGCAAAATCTTTATCGGCGCTGGCGGCGCGGCATTGCCGCTGCTGCAGAAGGCCGGTATCCCGGAAGCGAACGGCTACGCCGGATTCCCGGTAGGGGGTTCGTTCCTGGTGACGGAAAATCCGCAGGTGGTGGCCCAGCATATGGCCAAGGTCTACGGCAAAGCCAGCGTCGGCGCACCGCCGATGTCCGTGCCGCACGTTGACACCCGCGTACTGGATGGCAAGCAGGTGCTGCTGTTTGGCCCGTTCGCCACCTTCTCCACCAAGTTCCTGAAGCAGGGTTCACTGATGGATATGTTCACCTCTCTGAACAGCAGCAACATGCTGCCGATGGTGAAAGTGGGGCTGAAAAGTTTCGATCTGGTGAAATACCTGATGGATCAGGTGCTGCAAAGCGATCGCGACCGTATGGACGCCCTGCGCGCCTATGTGCCGCAGGCGAAGCAGGAGGACTGGCGGTTAGTGACGGCCGGTCAGCGTGTGCAGATCATCAAGAAGGATGAGAAAGAGGGTGCTGTATTGCGCCTCGGCACCGAAGTAGTCGCCTCACAGGATGGGACGATTTCAGCACTGCTGGGCGCCTCACCAGGCGCCTCAACAGCGGCACCGATCATGCTGGAACTACTGCATAAGGTCTGTCCTGAGCAGATGGCCACGCCGGAATGGCAGAATAAAATCCGCGCCGTCATCCCTTCCTGGGGTCGTAAGCTGAACGGTGACGTGGCCCTGACAGAGAAAGTGTTGGCCGAAACCAGCCGTATTCTGCAGCTCGACTACTCGCCGGTGACACCGATGGCGGCAAACGATGAAGGACGTGAAACCGCGTTCGTTGTCGGCAAGTAATTCCGCACCGCTGATAAAAAGGCTCCGCACAGCGGGGCCTTTTTTATTGGCCGGTTGCCTGGTCGTCCTGGGGTTTCTCTATTAGGGTTAAGAGATCTTTTAGCTGAACACTCAGGAGGAAAAGGCATGTCTTACTCCCCTGCTTCACCGGAATTCACGCTGCTTGACCGCTACTGGCGGGCGGCGAACTACCTCTCCGTCGGGCAGATCTACCTGATGGATAACCCGCTGTTGCGCGAGCCACTCAGGCCGGAACATATCAAACCGCGCCTGCTGGGCCACTGGGGCACCACGCCAGGGCTGAATTTTATCTATGCCCACCTCAACCGGATTATCCGGCAGCAAAATCTGAATATGATCTACATCTGCGGACCCGGGCACGGCGGCCCCGGCATGGTGGCAAACACCTGGCTGGAGGGCAGCTACAGCGAAATTTATCCGCACATCAGCCAGGATGCGGCGGGCATGCAGCGCCTGTTTAAACAGTTCTCCTTCCCGGGCGGCATTCCCAGCCACGCGGCCCCGGAGACGCCCGGCTCAATTCATGAAGGGGGGGAGCTGGGCTATTCGCTCTCTCATGCATTTGGCGCGGCTTTCGATAATCCCGACCTGGTGGTGCCCTGCGTCATCGGCGACGGCGAAGCGGAAACCGGACCGCTGGCATCCAGCTGGCACGGCATCAAATTCCTCAATCCGCAACGTGATGGCGCGGTATTACCTATTCTGCATCTCAACGGCTACAAGATTGCTAACCCGACGCTGCTGGGTCGCAGCAGCGATGAAGATCTGCGTCAGCTGTTCAGCGGTTACGGCTATGAACCGCTGTTTGTCAGCGGGCATGAGCCGGAGAAAATGCATCCGCTGATGGCGGAAGCGCTGGACAATGCTCTGGCAAAAATCACCGCCTTCCAGCGTGAGGCGCGCCAGGGCAACGCCACGACCGATGTGCCGCGCTGGCCGATGATTATCCTGCGCAGCCCCAAAGGCTGGACCGGCCCCAAAACGGTCGACGGCAAAAAAGTAGAGGATTTCTGGCGGGCGCATCAGGTGCCGGTCGCCGCCTGTCGTGAAGATAAAGGTCATCGTCAGATTCTGGAAACGTGGATGCGGAGCTATCAGCCGGATGATCTGTTCGATGAACAGGGTCGCCTGAAGCCGGAGCTGCAGGCGCTGGCGCCGGAGGGCGACAAGCGCATGGGGGCTTCGCCTTATGCTAATGGCGGCCTGCTGCGCCGTGAGCTGGAGACGCCGGAGCTCGCCGCGTTTGCCTGCGAGGTCGGCGAACCGGGTTCACAGATGGCGCAGGCCACCGAGCATCTGGGACGCTACCTCAGCGTGCTGTTTCAGCGAAACCGCGACAACTTCCGGCTGTTTGGCCCGGATGAAACCGCTTCAAACCGCCTGACGCCGGTCTTCGACGTGACCAGCCGCACCTGGCTGGAAAGAACAGAGCCCTACGACGAGCAGCTGGCGCGCGATGGCCGCGTCATGGAAATTCTCAGTGAGCATCAGTGTCAGGGCTGGCTGGAGGGCTATCTCCTGACCGGCCGTCACGGGCTGTTCAACTGCTATGAAGCCTTTATCCACATTATCGATTCCATGTTTAACCAGCATGCCAAGTGGCTGAAAGTCACGCGTAAGCTGGGCTGGCGTAAGCCCATCTCCTCACTCAACTATCTGCTCTCTTCGCACGTCTGGCGCCAGGACCACAATGGCTACAGCCATCAGGACCCCGGCTTTATCGATCACGTTGCCAATAAGAAAGCGGACATCGTGCGTATCTATCTGCCGCCCGATGCCAATACGCTGCTCTGGGTAGGCGACCACTGCCTGCGCACCTGGGACCGCATTAATGTCATTGTGGCGGGCAAACAGCCTGCGCCGCAGTGGCTCGACATGGCCAGTGCCATAACCCACTGCGAAGCGGGCATGGGCGAATGGCGCTGGGCAGGCACCACGCCCGATAATGCACAGCCGGATGTGGTGATGGCCTGTGCCGGTGATGTGCCCACCATGGAAACCCTGGCGGCCGTCGATCTGCTGCGCGAGATGCTGCCTGAACTGCGGATTCGGGTGGTAAACGTGGTCGATTTAATGGCGCTGCAGACGCAGGATCAGCACCCGCATGGCAAATCCGACGCGGAATTTGATGCGCTGTTTACGCAGGATAAACCGGTGATTTTTGCCTTCCACGGCTATCCGACGCTGGTGCATCGCCTGACCTATCAGCGCACCAATCATCGCAACTTCCACGTGCGTGGCTTCAATGAAGAGGGCACCACCACCACGCCATTTGATATGACGGTGCTCAACGAGCTGGACCGCTATCATCTGGCGCAGGAGGCGATTCTGCGCGTGCCCGGGCTGGCGGATGCTCATCCCGCGCTGCTGGAGGATTTGCAGCAGCGTCTGGCCGCGCATCACCAATATGTCCGCGAACATGGCGAAGATCTGCCGGAGGTGCAGAACTGGAAATGGCCATCCGCCACTGCACCAGGCGCGCCTGACTAAGCGGCCTGCAGCGCGTCGGTCATCATCCAGACGGTGGTCGCCACCAGCGACAGCGCCATCAGGCTGTTAAACAGCTGGCGCTTCCAGGCAATCTGCAGATGGCTGCGCAGGCGGTCGCCCAGCGCAGCCCAGATCAGGATGCAGGGCAGATTGAGCAGCATGAAGCAGATCATCACCGTGACGACGCCGCTGCTGGCGCTGTAGAGCAGTGCCACGTTGCTGGCCATCAGCCAGGCTTTGGGGTTAATCGCCTGGAAACAGGCGCCTCCCAGCAGCGTCATCGGCTGCGGCCGGGTGCGCGTTTCGGGGGCGGCAGCACGAAAAATCTTCCAGGAGAGCCACAACAGATAGGTGCAGCCTGCCAGCGTCAGCGGCAGGCGTATGGCCGACATCCAGTGCAGCAGTACCTCCAGCGCCATTCCGGCAATCACCGTTTGCACCGCACAGCCCAGTAAAATGCCGAACATCATCGGCAGGGTGCGCCGCATGCCAAAATTGACCCCGGAGGTCGCCAGCAACAGATTGTTCGGGCCTGGCGTAATCGACATGACGGTGACGTAACTGAAGAAAGAGGGATCAAGCATAGTGGCGCTCCTGAAAGTGGACAGAACTCTATGCTACGGCGCGGAAAAGGATGGTAACAGTGACACAAAATCACTATTGTGATGGTTACAGTTTACGTTTGCAGCAATTGTACCCATCCAATTCGGAGGCTACTGTGTCTCTTGCTCCCTCTTCCGATCAGCGTCTTTATCAGCAGCTGGCGGACAGCTTCGCTGAGGCTATCCACCAGGGCACGCTGAAACCTGGCAAACGCCTGCCAGCGATCCGGCGTGTCGCTCAGTCCCATCAGGTCAGTGTGAATACGGTGCTGAATGCCTGGCAGCTGCTGGAAGATCGCGGTCTGATTGAGGCCCGGCCGCAGTCGGGCTACTACGTGCGCGGCGTGCTGCCCGCCGTGACCCGTCACGGTGAGCATAAAACCCGGGTACGCGACCCCGGCAGCGGTAAACTCGACCTGATTGATAAGGTGTTTGCCGCACAGAACCATCCCGACTACATCAATATCTCGCTGGCCTGCCCGCAGGACAGTGAACTTTTCCCTGCGACCCGCATCGCCCGGATCACGGCTTCACTGCTGCGCCGTCATCCCAATCTGATCGGGCGCTATGCGCTTCCACCCGGTAGTGAGCGCTTACGGGAGGAGATTGCGCGCCGGGCGCTGCACGCCGGACAGCGGCTGACTGCCGATGAGATCACCCTGACCCACGGCTGCATGGAAGCCCTGCAGCTGGCATTACGTGCGGTCACGCAGCCCGGCGACTGTGTCGGGCTGGAATCGCCGACCTACTTCTTCCTGTTTCCACTACTGGCGTCGCTGGGCCTTAAAGCGCTGGAAATCCCCACCGATCCGCAGCATGGCCTGTCGCTGGATGCGCTGGAGATGCTGCTGCAGGAGCAGCGCATCAAGGCACTGATTGCCATGCCCGGTGTGCAGAACCCGCTGGGCTGCGGCATGTCGCTGGCAAACAAGAAGCGGCTGGCAAAGTTAGTGAATACTTACCACATTCCGCTGATCGAAGATGGACTGTATGACGAGTTGCAGTTCGACTGGCCCCTCTCGCCCGCTGTGAAAGCGTTTGATCGCGATGGCTGGGTGATCTACTGCACCAGCTTCACCAAAACCGTGGCACCCGACTTCCGGATTGGCTGGACCGCTGCCGGTCGTTTTCACGACGCAATTGCCCGGCTCAAAGCGGTTTCGTCGATGGCTGAATCGGCCCTGCTGTCAGAAACACTGGCGGAGTTTCTTGCGTCCGGCGGTTACGATCACCACCTGCGCACCCTGCGCCGTCGCTACGCAGCCAATCTGGATGAGGCGCGGGGACTGATCGCCCGCTACTTCCCGCAGGGCACCCGCGCCACGCTGCCGCGCGGAGGATTCGTCTTCTGGGTCGAGTTACCCGGCAACGTGAAGACCACGGAGATGTTTGACCGGCTGCTGCAGGAGCAGATCTGCGTCACGCCTGGCGCGCTCTATTCCCTGAGCGAGCGTTACAACCATGCGCTGCGTCTCTCCTGCTGTTATCCGTTTGATGCGCGCTATAGCCGGGCGATTCAGCGCGCCGGAGAGATTGCCTGTGAACTGTCAGGACTCCCGGCTGGCGAGGCTCAGGGCGTCCCGTTGCGGCCCCAGACGGTGTAACCACGCCGTTCGGTCAGGCGCTCGTAATAGGTGCGAACCGCCGGATAATCGGGATGCTCAAGCGGCGTCTCAAACCAGCGGTTTACCGCCAGACCAATCGGAATATCGGCCAGGGTGAAATTGCGTCCGGCAACGTAGCGACCGGTTTTTTCCAGCTGCTGATTAAGGATGCTCATGGTGTGCGCCCAGCCTTTGCAGGCCGCTGCCAGCAGGCGCGGATCCTGATGAGCCGGAGAGTTTCTTACCAGCGACATGAAAGCGTAGCGCCAGGAGGTATTCAGTTCTGTGGCCTGCCAGTCCATCCACTGATCGACCGGTGCACGCGCCTGCGGATTAGGCGGATAAAGCCACTCGCCGCCATAGGCATTCGCCAGATAGCGCAGGATGGCGTTAGATTCCCAGATGACTAAGTCATCATCTTTCAGCACCGGCACCATCGCATTCGGATTGAGTGCCATGAATTCCGGCAGATGAGTGGAGCGGAAACCGTCGCCCCACTCTTCGCGCTGGTAATCCAGATCCAGCTCGTCACACAGCCATAATACTTTGCGCACGTTGATTGAGGAGGCGCGTCCCAGGATCGTTAGCATGCAGAGTCTCCGGTAGAATCTTTAACTTATTGATAACGCTGTTAGCTGTTATAAGCAATCATCTGGCAGAGAAAAGGCCACCCTGAACACCCTCAGCAAGGAGTCACCATGCAGGTCGCGTTTAAGCAAGTCGATGTGTTTACCTCATCAGCCTTTAACGGCAATCCGCTGGCGGTCATCATGGATGCGCAGGGGTTAAGCGACAGCCAGCTGGCCGCCATTGCCCGCTGGACTAACCTGTCGGAGACCACCTTTGTGCTGCCGCCTGAGCATGCGGAAGCCGACTATCGGGTGCGCATTTTTACCGTTGAAGGCGAGCTGCCGTTTGCCGGTCATCCCACACTGGGTACGGCGCACGCCCTGCTGGAGGCCGGCTGGCCAACCCGCACACCCGGCGAGATTGTGCAGGAGTGCGGCGTCGGTAACGTCACGGTGAAGATTAATGAGACGGGTGAACTGGCGTTTGCCGCCCCGGCTGCCACGCTGACACCCTGGCAGGATGCGCTGATGGCGAAAGCGTTAAACAGCGAGGCTTTCGATCTGACGCAAAGCCCGACGGTGGTTGATATGGGTATCCGCTGGCTGCTGGTGCCGATGACCAGCGCCGACGCGGTGCTGGCGCTGCAGCCCAGCGTCAGCGAACTCGAGCGTCTGCTTAAACAGGCGGACGTATCGGGGATAATGGTATTTGGTCGCCTGCCGCAGGGAGAAGAGGAGCAGTATGAAGTACGCGCCCTGCTGGTCGAGAATGGCAGCCTGACCGAAGATCCGGTGACGGGCAGTGCCAACGCCTGTCTGGCACGTTATTTTGCCATGGCGGGACAGACCACAGGCTATCGTGTGCGTCAGGGCACGGCGCTGCAGCGTGCCGGTCGGGTAAAGGTGACCTTCGATAGTGGCACGATCTGGATTGGCGGCCATACCGTCACCGTCATCGACGGCACGATCGCGCTGTAAGGCTGGCGGCATCGGCGGGCCGGTCTGCCGCGATGCCACCGGGGGGTTAAATGCCCTGCCCGCCTGAGGCTTCGATGCGCTGCGCGGTGATCCAGCCGGTTTCATCACTGAGAATCGCGCTGATGGCATCGCCGATGTCGTCCGGTAATCCCACCCGGCCCAGCGCCGTCAGTGCAGCAATCTGATCGTTAATCTCCCGGGTGTCACGAACCCGGCCTCCGCCGAAGTCCGTTTCTATCGCCCCGGGTGCCAGAATATTGACCCGAATCCGTCTCGCCCCCAGCTCCTTCGCCTGATAGCGGGTCAGCACCTCCATCGCCCCTTTCATCGATGCATAGGTCGCAGAGCCCGGATAGACCAGCCGGGTCAGACCGCTGGAGATGTTCAGGATGCGGCCTCCGTCGTTGATCAGCGGCAGCAGCTTCTGGGTCAGAAAATAGGGACCTTTGAAATGGACATTCACCAGGGCGTCAAATTCCGCCTCCGTGGTATCGGTAAACGGCTTATAGTGACCGTGCCCGGCGTTGTTCACTAAATAGTCAAAGCGATCCCGCTGCCACTGCTGCTGCAGGGCCTCTTTCACCTGCCCGACAAAGCGATCGAACTGACCGGTGTCGCCGACATCCAGCGCCAGCGCCACTGCACGCCGTCCCATCGCCTCAATCTCTTTGACAACCGCCTGCGCCTCATCGGCATGAGTGCGGTAGGTCAGAATGATATCGGTGCCTCTGGCAGCCAGTTTTAACGCGCCGTTACGGCCTAAACCGCGATTTGCACCGGTAATTAACGCAACTTTCTGATTCATCTCTCACACCTGTTGAAAAGTTGAACACGTGTTAAGGATATTCGCGAATTATTGATCTATAAACAGTATAAAAAGCGCATCACTGTTTCAATAAAAACAACAATCGGTGAACAACATGGACAAAATTCACGCAATGCAGGTTTTTGTGCGGGTGGCCGAAATGGGCAGTTTTACCCGCGCGGCGGAGAGTTTAGGCGTGCCTAAAGGCAGCGTATCGCGGCAGATACAGGCGCTGGAGAATCAAATGGCAACCCGTTTGCTGCATCGCACCACGCGCCGGGTGCAACTGACTCAGGATGGACTGGTCTATTACGATCGCTGTCTGGACCTGCTGTCGATGATTGACGATATGGACAGTCTGTTCCAGCACGATCCCGCCACGCTCAGCGGCAAGCTGCGGGTCGATATGTCCGTCGCGATGGCGACCGGTTTTATCCTTCCCCGCCTGCCGGAATTTTTGCAGCACTACCCTGGCGTAGAGATTGAACTGAGCAGCAGTGACCGTCAGGTGGATGTAATCCGGGAAGGCTTTGACTGTGTTATCCGGGTCGGCGAGCTGAAGGATTCGGGACTGATCGCGCAAAAAATTGGCACCCACACCTTGATCAACTGCGCCAGCCCTGGCTACCTTTCGCGTTTCGGGATGCCGGTCCGGCTGGAGGAGCTGTCGCAGCATGCGATGGTCCACTACAGCCAGCAGCTGGGCCAGGCCGCACCGGGCTTTGAATATTTTGATGGCAGGCAGTGCCACTATGTTCACACCGGCGGCGCGGTGACCGTGAACAGCACCGAAACCTATCGCGCCGCCTGTCTGGCAGGATTAGGCATTATTCAGGTGCCGGCGGCCGGCATTCAGCCCCTGCTGGAAAATGGCGAGCTGGTCGAGGTGCTGCATCGCTTCCCCGCCAGGCCCATGCCGATCCACCTGCTCTATCCGCACCGGCGCAATGTGGCGCGTCGCGTGCGGGTTTTTATGGAGTGGCTGAGTCAGGTGCTGCAGGAGTACGTCACCTGAGCGACTATACTCTGATTTTAATGACAAACAGGACAGTGAAGGTCTATGACAGACAAGCAGGAACATTCGCAGGATACACAGCCAGAGAAACCGCTTATCGACATTAAAACCGGCAATCAAACCGTGGACCAGTCGATTGTCCGCGTGTCGCGTTTTGCCGCCTGGTTTCAGGCCATTCCGGCGGTGGCGCATTTTATCCGTGCCCTTGAGCGCTTTAACGACCGGCTAGGCAGCCAGTTTGGTGCGGCCATTACCTATTTCTCATTTTTATCGCTGATCCCGATTCTGATGGTGTCGTTTGCCGCCGTGGGTTTTGTACTCGCCTCCAATCCGGATCTGCTGACCGATATCATCAATAAAATCGTCAGCAGCATCAGCGACCCGACGCTGGCGACCACGCTGAAAAATACGGTGAATACCGCCATTCAGCAGCGCGCCACGGTGGGGATCTCCGGTTTACTGCTGGCGCTCTATTCCGGTCTGAACTGGATGGGGAATCTGCGGGAAGCCATTCGTGCCCAGTCGCGCGACGTCTGGGAACGCAATCCTGATGACCAGGAGAAGATCTGGAAACGCTACATCCGCGATTTCCTGTCACTGACCGGCCTGATGCTGGCCCTGATCATTACGCTTTCGCTGACCTCAGTGGCGGGGTCTGCCCAGGCGACCATCGTGAGCGCCCTGGGGCTGGATGGCATCGACTGGCTGCGGCCTGCGATGACCATTATCGCCACCTCGATTTCTGTGCTGGCTAACTACCTGCTGTTTCTCTGGATTTTCTGGATCCTGCCACGACATAAGCCACGCAAGAAGGCGCTGTTCCGCGGGACGCTGCTGGCGGCCATCGGTTTTGAGGTGATCAAGTTTGTCATGACGCTGACTCTGCCAAAGCTGGCAACCTCCCCTTCAGGAGCAGCCTTTGGTTCCGTGCTCGGCCTGATGGCGTTCTTCTACTTCTTCGCCCGTCTGACGCTGTTCTGTGCGGCATGGATCGCCACAGCTAAATATAAAGACGATCCGCAGATGCCTGAAGCGGGCAGCGCAGCACGACGCAAAACGTCCTGATCTGTTAACAACAGCGGAAAACACCTCCCCTCGGCTATTTTTTATTCAGATAACAGGATGAATATCTGAGGGGTCACTTTTATTTAGCCCTTTCACAGAGTATCCCGCCAGATATCGTCCGGTTTACCCCGGTATCACCCGGCATTCGCCGCACCACAGAAATTATCCTCTTTTTGCCCGCTGAAGCCAGGCGCGGCGCGGGTTTTCGCCATTGAATGCGCTCAGTCAGGTGCGTAAGATTCTTTGTCTGTATTTACAAATAAGAAACAGTTATGCAAGCCTCCCTCTCAGACACACTCGACAAACAGCAGGACCCCGCACCGGTTAACTCACGCAGTAAAGTGGTGATAGCCTCACTGGTCGGCACGGCCATCGAATTCTTCGACTTTTATATTTATGCCACGGCTGCGGTGATTGTTTTTCCCCATATTTTCTTCCCGCAGGGTGATGCCACCGTCGCCACGCTACAGTCGCTCGCCACCTTCGCTATCGCCTTTATTGCGCGTCCGATTGGCTCTGCCCTGTTTGGTCACTTTGGCGACCGCGTGGGCCGTAAGGCCACCCTGGTTGCCTCGCTGCTGACCATGGGGATCTCCACCGTGGTGATTGGCCTGCTGCCGGGCTATGAAACCATTGGTGTGATGGCGCCGCTGCTGCTGGCGCTGGCGCGTTTTGGTCAGGGGCTGGGCCTGGGCGGCGAATGGGGTGGCGCAGCGCTGCTGGCAACGGAAAACGCTCCGGCGAAGAAGCGTGCGCTCTATGGCTCCTTCCCGCAGTTGGGCGCGCCGATCGGCTTTTTCTTTGCTAACGGCACCTTTCTGCTGCTCTCATGGCTGCTGACTGACGAGCAGTTTATGCAGTGGGGCTGGCGCGTTCCCTTCATTCTCTCTGCCGTACTGGTGCTGATTGGCCTCTATGTGCGCGTTTCGCTGCATGAAAGTCCGGTGTTTGCCAAAGTGCAGAAAGAGCAGAAGCAGGTTCGGGTGCCGATTGCGGCGCTGCTGAGCAGGCACCTGACTGCCACCATTCTCGGCACCTTTATCATGCTGGCGACCTATACGCTGTTCTATATCATGACGGTCTATTCAATGAGTTACGGCACCACGCCAGCGCCAGCGGGTCTGGGCATTCCGCGTAACAGTATGCTGTGGATGCTGATGCTGGCGGTCATTGGCTTTGGCGTGATGGTGCCGATTGCGGGCGTGCTGGCGGATCGCTTTGGTCGTCGCAAGACCATGATTACCATCACGCTCATGATTATCGCGTTTTCGTTCCTGTTCCCGGCGATGCTCGGTTCGGGTTCACAGGCGCTGGTGATGGCGTTCCTGCTGCTGGGTCTGAGCATTATGGGGCTGACGTTTGGCCCGATGGGCGCACTGCTGCCGGAGCTGTTTCCGACCGAAGTGCGTTATACCGGTGCCTCGTTCTCCTACAATCTCTCCTCGATTCTGGGTGCCTCGGTTGCGCCTTACATCGCGACCTGGCTGAATGCCAGTTATGGCTTACAGGCGGTAGGGTTCTATCTGGCGTCGATGGCGGTGCTGACACTGATTGCGTTGCTCGCCTGTAAAGAGACGCGTCACCAGACGCTGTATGACGTGTAGTCCGGTGGGATGAAAGTCAGTAAAACCCGGCAGATGCCGGGTTTTTTTATGGGTTGGGTTTAGTAAATAAAGGGAGGTTCAGGGAGCATACATCTACTCCGCAGGGTTTAAAGTGTCGCCTTGAGGTTAGCCGACTGGCTCAGGGAGCATACGCCCTCCGCAAAGACGCAAAAGACGCCATCCCTGGCGGGCTCAGCGCGGGCCATCCCTGGCCCGCTATGCTTTGACTACAGGCGTATGCTCCCATCGCTTTAAGTTGATTGGCTGTCTGTTTGAAGATCCTGCATCGTGCTGATGGGCAGGGTTATTCTGGCAGCAATGCAGAAGCTTAAGGGCACAGGGAACACGGTCAGAAGAGGAAAGCGTCCCGCCGCCCGGATAAAAACGCCGGGAGCGTTTTTGAACAACGCAACGCGTTGGCCCGTTTACGGGCGCACCTCAGGGATGAGGTGCGTAATCGCGCGGGCCGAGCGGCCAGGGATTGGCTTAAGCGCCTTTCCGATCTGACCGTGTTGCCTGTGCAGGCTCGGTCTCATAGCGAAGCAGGCAGTGCAGGCGCCATTCCACCAGCGAACTTCTCAGGCAGTGTTCCCAAACAAAAAACCCCGGCAAGCCGGGGTTTGTTTTGCTGAAAACGGGGGTGCCGCTTATCAGCCTGCGACAGCGATACGCTTCATGTCGGTCATGTAGCCACGCAGTTTGCGGCCCACGATTTCAATCGGATGCTGGCGAACCGCTTCGTTGACGTCACGCAGCTGCGCGTTGTCTACCTGCGTTCCCTCAATGGCTTTACCCAGGTCGCCTGGCTGCAGCGTGGTCATGAACTCTTTCAGCAGCGGTACAGCCGCGAAGGAGAACAGGTAGTTACCATATTCGGCGGTATCCGAGATAACCACGTTCATTTCGTACAAACGCTTACGGGCAATGGTGTTAGCAATCAGCGGCAGCTCGTGCAGGGATTCGTAGTAAGCAGACTCTTCGATGATGCCCGCATCAACCATGGTTTCAAACGCCAGCTCCACGCCCGCTTTGACCATAGCGACCATAACGACACCTTTGTCGTAGTACTCCTGCTCGTCGATCTTACCTTCAAACTGCGGCGCATTTTCGAACGCAGTTTTACCGGTCTCTTCACGCCAGGTGAGCAGGTTTTTGTCGTCGTTCGCCCAGTCGGCCATCATACCGGAAGAGAATTCACCTGAGATGATGTCATCCATGTGCTTCTGGAACAGCGGAGCCATGATGGTTTTCAGCTGCTCAGACAGCGCGTATGCACGGATTTTTGCCGGATTTGAGAGGCGATCCATCATCAGGGTGATGCCGCCGAACTTCAGCGATTCGGTGATGGTTTCCCAGCCGAACTGAATCAGTTTTTCGGTATAAGCCGCGTCATGACCTTCCGCCACCAGCTTGTCGAAGCAGAGCAGTGAACCAGCCTGCAGCATGCCACACAGAATGGTCTGCTCACCCATCAGGTCAGATTTGACCTCTGCCACGAAAGAGGATTCCAGTACGCCAGCACGATCGCCACCGGTTGCGGCTGCCCAGGCTTTAGCAATCGCCATGCCTTCGCCTTTTGGATCATTTTCCGGGTGAACAGCGATCAGGGTCGGAACACCGAAGCCACGCTTATACTCTTCACGCACTTCTGTACCCGGACACTTCGGTGCCACCATGACGACGGTGATATCTTTACGAATGCTCTCGCCCACTTCAACGATGTTGAAGCCGTGTGAGTAGCCCAGTGCAGCGCCATCTTTCATCAGCGGCTGAACAGCCTGAACCACCGCAGAGTGCTGTTTGTCTGGCGTCAGGTTTACCACCAGGTCCGCCTGCGGGATCAGCTCTTCGTAGGTGCCCACTTTGAAACCGTTATCGGTCGCTTTGCGCCATGAAGGGCGTTTCTCAGCAATCGCTTCAGCACGCAGTGCATAGGCGACATCCAGACCGGAATCACGCATGTTCAGACCCTGGTTCAGGCCCTGTGCGCCACAGCCAACGATAACGACTTTTTTGCCCTTCAGGAAACTCGCACCATCTGCGAACTCATCGCGCGCCATGAAACGACATTTGCCTAATTGCGCCAGCTGATTGCGCAGATTCAGTGTGTTGAAATAGTTAGCCATGGGTACTCCGGTAAGTTGTGTTTGCTTTTTTTGTTCAGGAACGGCGTGTCATGCAGCGCCGCGAATGACCCCATCATATGACAGGAATTCTGTTGCTTAAATTGATATATTAACAACGTCACATTGCAATAAATGCAACACCACCCAGAGGCGACGCGCACATGGATTTACGGGATCTGAAACTGTTTCTTCATCTGGCAGAAAGCTGCCACTTCGGGCGCAGCGCGCGTGCTATGCACGTCAGCCCTTCCACGCTGTCACGCCAGATCCAGCGGCTTGAAGAGGATGTCGGCCATGCGCTGTTTCTGCGTGATAACCGTACCGTCACGCTGACGGAGGCGGGTGAACGCCTGCGTCAGTTTGCCCAGCAGACGCTGCTGCAGTATCAGCAACTGCGTCATGTCATGGATCTTAATGGTCCGTCACTCAGCGGCGAGCTGCGGCTGTTCTGCTCGGTAACGGCGGCCTACAGCCATCTGCCGCCTATCCTCGACCGCTTTCGCGCCGAACATCCGCAGGTGGAAATTAAACTGAATACCGGCGATGCCGCAGATGCGCTGGAAAAAGTTCACTCCGGTGATGCCGATCTGGCGATTGCCGGACGCCCTGAAACGCTGCCAGCCAGCATTGATTTTATGCCACTGGGGCTGATCCCGCTGGTCCTGATTGCGCCCGCCTTACCCTGTGCCGTTCGCACTCAGGCTACACAGCCACAGCCAGACTGGGCACAGATTCCGTTTATTCTGCCGGACCAGGGCCCGGCACGGCGGCGTATCGATCTCTGGTTCCGCCGCCATCGCATTCCTAACCCGCTGATTTACGCCACGGTGTCGGGGCATGAAGCGATTGTCTCGATGGTGGCGCTGGGATGCGGCATCGCGTTGCTGCCGCATGTGGTGCTGGAAAACAGCCCGGAACCGGTGCGTAACCGCGTGATGATGCTGGAAAATGTTGAATCGGTCGCGCCGTTTGAACTCGGCATCTGCGTACAAAAAAAGCGGCTCGGTGAGCCGCTGATCAGTGCCTTCTGGAGCCAGCTGTAATCAGCTGCCTGACAGGAAGAAGCGGAACGCCGGGTTCTGGCTTTCATCATGAAAGTCATAGCCCAGATCGGTGAGATGCTCTTCGAAACGCGGCTCATCGCTGCCCAGTTCAAAGGCCGCCAGCACGCGGCCATAGTCAGTGCCGTGGCTGCGGTAGTGAAACAGCGAGATATTCCAGTGCGTGCCAAGCGTCTGCAGAAACTTCAGCAACGCACCGGGTGCCTCCGGAAATTCAAAGCTGAAAAGCCGTTCACGCAGCGGTTTGGAAGGTCGTCCGCCCACCATGTAACGCACGTGCAGCTTTGCCATTTCATCATCAGAGAGATCGACCACCTGATAGCCGCCGTGGGTCAGTTCGCTGATAATCTCGCTGCGCTCCTCGACGCCACGGGTCAGCCTGACACCAACAAAGATGCAGGCTTTATCTGCGTCAGCGTAGCGGTAGTTGAACTCCGTGATGGCACGTCCGCCCAGCGTCTGGCAGAAGCGTAAAAAGCTCCCCTGCTGTTCCGGGATTGTCACAGCCAGCAGCGCCTCTCGCTGTTCGCCCAGCTCGCAGCGCTCAGAGACATATCGCAGGCCGTGAAAATTGACGTTGGCCCCGGATAAGACATGCGCCAGCCGTTCGCCTTTGATCTCATGCTGCTGGATATACTTCTTCATGCCCGCCAGCGCCAGCGCCCCGGAAGGCTCCGCCACGGCACGGACATCTTCGAACAGGTCCTTCATTGCTGCGCAGATGGCATCGCTGTCGACGGTGATGATGTCATCGATGTAGGCCTGACAGAGCCGGAAGGTTTCGCTGCCGATACGCTTCACCGCCACGCCTTCGGCAAACAGCCCGACGCGGGGCAGATCGACCGGATGCCCTGCCTCCAGCGCCGCCTTCAGACAGGCTGAATCTTCTGACTCCACCGCAATCACTTTGATTTGCGGCATCAGCTGTTTAATCAGCACCGCCACACCGGCTGCCAGACCGCCCCCGCCAACCGGGACAAAGACCCGATCCAGATGAGCATCCTGCTGCAGCAGCTCCATCGCCAGCGTGCCCTGTCCGGCAATCACTGCCGGATGGTCAAACGGTGGCACAAAGGTGTAGCCGCGCTGTTCCGACAGTTCGATCGCTTTGGCTTTCGCCTCATCAAAGTTGGCACCAAACAGGTAAGCCTCACCGCCAAACGCGCGCACCGCATCTACCTTGATATCGGCTGTCGCCAGCGGCATCACGATCAGTGACTTAATGCCCAGCTTGCTAGCGGAGAGCGCCACGCCCTGTGCATGGTTACCGGCGGAGGCCGTTACCACGCCGCGCGCTTTCTGCTCTTCGTTCAGGCCGGCAATCATCGCGTAAGCACCGCGCAGCTTGAAGCTGTGCACCGGCTGGCGATCTTCCCGCTTCACCAGAATGGTGTTGCCAAGACGCGATGAGATTTTTTCCATCTTCTGCAGCGGCGTTACCTGTGCGACTTCGTACACCGGTGAACGCAACACTGCGCGCAAATACTCGGCGCCGCAGGGTGCGTCGGGTAGCGGTTGAGACTCGGCCATGGTCAGCCTCCCAGCTTGCTCTTATCGCGGACAGCGCCTTTATCAGCACTGGTCGCAAGTGAGGCGTAAGCACGCAGCGCGAACGAGACTTCACGCTGACGATTGATCGGCGTATAGGCCGCATCGCCACGTGCCTGCTGCTCTTCACGGCGGGCGTGCAGTTCATTATCCGGCACGGCAAGTCTGATGCCGCGGTTCGGGATGTCGATCTCAATGGTGTCGCCATCTTTCACCAGCGCAATGGTGCCGCCGTTTGCCGCTTCAGGTGAGGCATGACCGATAGAGAGACCAGAGGTGCCACCAGAGAAACGACCGTCGGTGATCAGGGCGCAGCTTTTGCCCAGTCCCATCGATTTCAGATAGGTGGTCGGATAAAGCATCTCCTGCATACCCGGCCCGCCTTTTGGCCCTTCGTAGCGGATCACGACCACGTCGCCCGCCACCACTTTGCCGCCCAGGATCGCTTCAACAGCATCATCCTGACTTTCGTAGACTTTAGCCGGGCCGGTGAAGGTCAGGATCTCTTTGTCTACGCCTGCGGTTTTAACGATACAGCCATCTTCTGCGATGTTGCCGTAGAGTACGGCCAGACCACCATCCTGCGAATAGGCGTTTTCGCGGGTACGGATACAGCCTTCAGCACGGTCATCATCCAGCGTGTCCCAGCGGCAGCTCTGCGAGAATGCCTGGGTGGTACGGATGCCTGCCGGACCGGCACGGAACATCTCTTTTACCGCCTGATCGCTGGTCAGCATGATGTCATACTGATCCAGCGTTTCACGCATCGTCTGCTGCAGGATATTTCGGGCGCTGCTGTCGAACAGACCTGCGCGATCCAGCTCGCCGAGAATCGCGTAAACACCACCCGCGCGATGCACATCTTCCATGTGGTATTTCGGGGTACTTGGCGCGACTTTACAGAGCTGAGGCACTTTGCGTGACAGGCGATCGATGTCAGAGATATTGAAGTCGATATCGCCTTCCTGCGCGGCTGCCAGCAGGTGCAGTACGGTGTTAGTGGAACCGCCCATGGCGATATCCAGCGTCATGGCGTTTTCGAAAGCGGCCTTGTTGGCGATGCTCCGCGGCAGCACGTTGACGTCATCCTGTTCATAGTAACGTTTGGTCAGGCTGACGATGCGCTTACCGGCGTTGATGAACAGCTCTTTACGATCGGCGTGGGTGGCCAGCAGGGAGCCGTTGCCTGGCTGCGACAGGCCGAGTGCTTCGGTCAGGCAGTTCATTGAGTTCGCGGTAAACATGCCGGAGCAGGAGCCGCAGGTCGGACAGGCAGAGCGTTCGATCTGCTCACTGTCGGCGTCGCTGACGTTCGGGTTGGCGCCCTGAATCATCGCATCCACCAGATCCAGTTTGATAATCTGGTCAGAAAGCTTGGTTTTACCGGCTTCCATCGGTCCGCCTGAAACGAAGATCACCGGGATATTGAGGCGCAGTGACGCCATCAGCATCCCCGGCGTGATTTTGTCGCAGTTGGAGATACAGACCATGGCGTCGGCGCAGTGTGCGTTCACCATGTACTCGACCGAGTCAGCAATCAGTTCGCGCGAAGGCAGTGAATACAGCATGCCGCCATGACCCATGGCAATACCGTCATCCACCGCGATCGTGTTGAACTCTTTAGCCACACCGCCTGATGCTTCGATCTGCTCGGCGACCAGTTTACCAAGGTCACGCAGGTGAACGTGGCCCGGGACAAATTGGGTGAATGAGTTAACCACAGCGATAATCGGCTTACCGAAATCGTCATCGGTCATTCCTGTCGCGCGCCATAAGGCACGGGCACCCGCCATATTACGGCCGTGGGTGGTGGTGGCGGAACGGTACTTAGGCATGCTCTATTTACTCCAGTAAGAAAAAGCTCGCGGACGTCAGATGACGTCCGCGCTGTATCTGATTATGGATTAACCGGATCTAACCAGCCCCATTTGTCTTCGGTTTCGCCGGTGAACAGACCAAAGAAGGCCTGCTGGATGCGTTTGGTCACCGGACCACATTTGCCTTCGCCCACCTGAATGCGGTCAACGCTGCGCACCGGGGTAATTTCTGCAGCGGTACCAGACATAAACACTTCATCAGCCAGATAGAGGGATTCACGCGACAGGGTCTGCTCGCGCACTTCAATGCCCATATCACGCGCCAGGGTGATGATGGCATCGCGGGTGATGCCCGGCAGAGCTGAAGAGGTGAATGGCGGGGTAAAGAGCACGCCATCTTTCACTTCAAACAGGTTTTCGCCCGCACCTTCTGAGATCAGGCCATTGGTATCCAGCGCGATACCTTCCTGATAGCCGTGACGACGGGCTTCGCTGCCCACCAGCAGTGAGGAGAGGTAGTTACCGCCCGCTTTTGCGGCAGTTGGCAGGGTATTCGGTGCCACACGGCTCCAGGAGGAGACCATCGCATCAATGCCGTTTTCCAGAGCTTCCGCACCCAGGTACGCGCCCCACGGGAAGGCTGCAATGATCACGTCGGTGGTAAAGCCATCTGGCGGGTTCACGCCCAGGCCCACATCGCCCACGAAGGCCAGCGGACGGATATAAGCACTTTTCAGTTTGTTCACGCGGATGACTTCGCGGCACGCTTCCATCAGCTCATCAACGCTGCTTTTAATCGGGAAACGGTAGATTTTGGCGGAGTCGTGCAGACGTTGCATGTGTTCACGGTGGCGGAACACAACCGGTCCTTTGTGAGAGTCGTAGCAGCGGACGCCTTCAAACACCGACGTGCCATAGTGCAACGCGTGGGACATGACGCTGACCTTCGCCTCTTCCCACTTGACCATCTCGCCATTGAACCAAATAAAGTCTGCTTTCTTCGTGCTCATTGTTATTCCCTCTCGCGGCTAGGCGCGGATTTGTTGTGTTGTCTGTTGTTGAATCTGAACGCATGCAACGTCAATCAATTTACTTAACTGCGAAGACAGTAAATCGACGGAGCGCTGGCTGGCAACGGTCATTTCAATATTAATGTTTTCCGCGTTGGCGACTGAGGCCATGTTCATAGAACAGACCTGAAAACCGCGGTGGCGCACGACGCGTAAAATGCGCTCCAATATTTCAGGGCGGAAGCGGGCTTCGATAGACAATTGATGCTGGTTCATACGGTTTTCTCCATCATGTTTGCATTGCTGGCACCCGGCGGTACCAGTGGCCAGACGTTTTCATGCTCATCAATTGCAACATGCAGGAAGTAAGGACCTTCGCTGTTCAGCAGAGCATCAAGTGCGGCGTCGACCTGATCTTTACGGGTAATGCGCTGGCCGGGAATATTGAAAGCGCTGGCCAGCGTGAGGAAGTCGGGATTGTCAGAGAGATTGGTTTCGCTGTAGCGACCGTCGAAGAAGAGCTGCTGCCACTGACGCACCATGCCCAGACGCTGGTTATCCAGCAGCACGATTTTGACCGGCAGCTTTCCACGCTTAATGGTGCCCAGCTCCTGAATATTCATCATGATTGAGCCGTCGCCCGAGACGCAGATCACCGTATCTTCCGGACGGGCGACCTGTGCACCGATGGCGGCAGGCAAACCAAAGCCCATCGTGCCTAAGCCGCTGGAGGTGATGAAGTTCTCCGGCGCGCTGAAGGCCATATGCTGGGCCGTCCACATCTGATGCTGTCCGACATCGGTGGTGACCACCGCGCTGTCCGGTTTGCGCTCGGAGAGCTGCTTCAGCAGCAGCGGTGCATAGATTGCCTCGCCTGGATGATCGTAGCGCCAGGCGTGACTGGCCTTGAGTGCCTTCACCTCGTCGCGCCAGGCGTCGATGTGCAAAGGCTGACTCAGCGCGGGCAGCAGCGCGTTGAGATCGCCCTGCAGTGAGACGTGCGCGCGACGTAACTTATTTAACTCTGCGGGGTCGATGTCAAGATGAATCACGCTGGCGTGCGGCGCAAAGGTATCCAGCTTGCCGGTCACCCGATCGTCAAAACGGGCACCGACCGCAATCAGCAGGTCACACGCCTGAACAGCATAGTTAGCGGCTTTGGTGCCATGCATCCCCAGCATGCCCAGATAAACCTCGCTCTGCGCATCGACGCTGCCCAGACCTTTCAGGGTCGCAACGGCAGGGATGCCGGTTTCTTCTGCGAATGCACGCAGTGCCGGAACCGCCTGCGCCATGCCCACGCCTCCGCCAACATAGAGCATCGGTTTTCTGGCCTGGGTCATTATTGCCCGCGCCTCGCGGATGGCATGATGCGGCAGCGACTCTTCCTCCTCAACCGAAACCAGATGCGGTGCGGGTTCACCCTGCGCAATCTGAATATCTTTGGGAATATCAACCAGTACCGGACCCGGACGCCCTGACTGCGCCATGGCAAAAGCCTCAGCCATGATAGCGGGCAGCTCATCCAGCGACTCAACCAGGAAGCTATGTTTGGTGCAGGCCAGGGACAGTCCCAGCACGTCGATCTCCTGGAAAGCGTCAGTACCGATAAACGCAGACGAGACCTGACCGGTTACCGCAACGATCGGCACGGAGTCCATCATGGCATCAGCCAGACCGGTGATCAGGTTGGTAGCGCCAGGACCAGAGGTGGCAATACAGACACCGGTTTTGCCGGTGGAGCGCGCATAGCCAATCGCGGCCATAACCGCACCCTGCTCATGACGGCACAGTAGGTGTTCCACGCCGCCATCGTATAGCGCGTCGTAAACCGGCATGATGGCGCCGCCAGGGTAACCAAATACGGTATCAACACCCTGCGCGCGTAAAGCCTGAACTACCCACTGAGCACCTGTCATCGCTATTCTCCTGTGTCCTGACGGGAACAACAGAATTTTATGCTACTGTTCATTGTTTGTTCCTTGCAGATTTACTGATATTTCCCCGGGTCGAAAAAAAACCCCCGGACCTTTCGGTGCGGGGGTTTTTTCGGATTCGAGGCTTGATTTTTAAGCCTTTCTTTCTCCAAGCGTTGCCCCGCACGGTAGGTTAATAACCACCACCACGCTAATCACGACCAGGCTAATCACTTGTAGAAGGGCTTTCATGTGTTGTTCAATTCTTTTACGTGTTCGAAGTAATGCCTACAGAGTTATCATAGTCAGGGGCTATAACACAACTTTTTTTGCAGGTTTTTTTTAGCGCGGGAGATTAAATCCCGTCCTATCGATTTGTAATACAAGTAATAATTACAAGATGATAAATATTCATCACTTTACTGACGTAATGATGTTCTGCTGAATTTACGTGCAGTTTCGCGGGACGATGAGAGTCAGTGAAAGTGACCTCACTTTCTTGTGCAGTGCGTCGGAATCGTCAGAAGGCGTACTCGCTTTCCTTTTGGGTGCTGATCAGACTGATGGCAACAAGGAGTGAGTATGTCATTGTCTAAAGTTCTGACCCGTGCAGCATTAGGCGTGGAAGCGCCGCTGGTGACCATTGAGGCTCACATCAGTAATGGCCTGCCTGCACTGACGCTGGTGGGTCTGCCTGAAACCACGGTCAAAGAGGCGCGTGAGCGGGTTCGCAGCGCCATTATCAACAGCGGTTTTACCTTCCCGGCCAGACGGGTCACCATCAATCTGGCACCAGCGGATTTACCCAAAGAGGGCGGGCGCTATGACCTGCCCATGGCAATTGCCATTCTGGTCGCCTCAGAGCAGCTTCCTGCGGATAAGCTGATGCACTTTGAGTTTCTGGGTGAACTGGCGCTGGATGGCGCGCTATGTGCCGTTCAGGGGGCAATTCCTGCAGCCATGATGGCCCTTCAGGCTGGACGACAGCTGGTTCTCTCTGCGGAAAATCAGCGTGACGCCGGGCTGATTCGTGAGGGAGCGTCACTGGTCGCCGCTCACCTCAGTGAGGTCTGCGCTTTTCTCCGTGATGCGCTGACATTATCACCGGCTCCCTACCCTGAGCATCAGCATGCCACGCCTGGGGACGATCTCGCGGATATCATCGGTCAGCAGCAGGGGCGCAGAGCACTGGAGATCACCGCGGCGGGCGGGCATAACCTGTTGCTGATTGGGCCGCCTGGCACCGGCAAAACGATGCTCGCAACCCGTCTGCCTGGCATCATGCCCGCCTTAAGCGACCAGGAAACGCTGGAGTGTGCGGCGATAGCCAGCCTGATAAACAGCACTGCCCTGCACCGACAGTGGCGCAGCCGGCCTTTCAGGTCGCCTCATCACAGCGCGTCTCTCCATGCTCTGGTTGGCGGAGGGTCACTGCCGCGGCCCGGAGAGATCTCCCTTGCGCATAATGGCGTGCTGTTTCTGGATGAATTACCGGAATTTGACCGCAGGGTGCTGGATTCACTGCGTGAGCCACTGGAGTCAGGCCTCATCGCCATTTCGCGAGCCCGGGCAAAGGTCACGTTCCCGGCACGGTTTCAGCTGATTGCTGCCATGAATCCCGGGCCAACCGGGCATTATCAGGGACAGCACAATCGCTGCTCGCCTCAGCAGATCCTGCGTTATCTCAGTAAGTTATCAGGGCCGTTTCTGGATCGCTTTGATCTTTCACTGGAGGTGCCGCTGTTGCCCGGTGGCATGCTCAGTGGCCAGCGACCGGCCGCAGAAAGCTCTGAGCAGGTTCGTCAGCGGGTCGTTGCAGCGCGAGCGCTCCAGCTCGCCCGCGCAGGTAAAATTAACGCGCATCTGAATAATGCGGAAATCCTGCGCTGGTGCCAGCCTGAAAAAGAGGATGCCGAATGGCTGGAGTCTGTGCTGGAGAAACTGGGGTTATCTGTGCGAGCCTGGCAGCGAATTTTAAAGGTGGCGCGCACCGTGGCCGATCTGGCCGGAGAGAAAGAGATTACCCGCCTCCATCTGCAGGAGGCGGTCAGCTATCGCGCGATTGATCGATTAATGATCCATCTGCATAACAGCCTGCAATAAAAAAGGGGCTCTCGCCCCTTTCTGTTAATCGTCGCTGTCGCTGTAGTCTTCAACGGTGTCCATCTGCGGCTTACCGCCAGACAGCGTGTGAAAACGCTTAGGACGCTTGATGCGGGTCATATACTTTGACCATACACGCTCAGCTTCCGTCTGCGGCTCACGCACGCCACGACACACTTCGATAAACAAACGTTCTTCTTCTGTTGCAGGCTCACGCTTCGATAAATCCAGCTCATTAAAGGCGAAACCGTGGCGTTCCAGAAGCTGGGCTTCTTTAATAGTAAAGTCACCGTGGCGTGAGAAACCACGCGGGTAATGTTTGTTATCAAAGAAACGATTCTCTGTTAAGAAGCTTTCCGCCATGTTACACGCTCCTGATTCTCTAATGCCGTGCTGTTAATGGCGCGGAGTATTAGATAGGCTTGACAGAGTGTAAAACAAAACATTTAAATCTATACGACAAACAATTTTTGGGAGCGCGTTGTGGATACGGAATTACTGAAAACTTTCCTTGAAGTGAGCAGAACACGTCATTTCGGGCGTGCTGCTGAAGCCCTTTACCTTACGCAATCTGCTGTCAGTTTTCGCATCCGTCAGCTGGAGAATCAGCTCGGCGTTAACCTTTTTACCCGGCATCGCAACAACATACGTCTGACTGCCGCCGGGGAGCGACTGCTTCCTTATGCGGAAAGCCTGATGAGCACCTGGATAATGGCGAAGAAGGAGGTTTCTCATACTGAGCAGCACCATGAGCTCTCGATAGGTGCCAGCGCATCGCTCTGGGAGGCCTATCTGACGCCCTGGCTTCAGACGCTGTATGAGAATCGTGAGAGCCTGCATTTAGAAGCACGCGTGGCGCAGCGGCATCTGCTGGTTAAGCAGCTTCATGAGCGTCAGCTGGATCTGTTGATTACCACTGAAGCGCCTAAGATGGATGAATTAACCAGCCAGCAGATTGGCCATATTTCGCTGGCACTGTTCTGTGCCCGCCAGAGCGAAAAGCGCGAAAAGTATGACTACATCAAGCTGGAGTGGGGAGCCGATTTCCATCAGCATCAGAGCTACCTCTCTGGCGCTGATGATGTGCCGGTGCTGACCACGACATCGGCACATGTCACCCGTGAACTGCTCTACACTACGGGTGCATGCGCGTTTCTGCCAGACTTCTGGCAAAGCGTATACAGTGAACTGATGGTAATGCCGGACGCACCGGTCGCCGTTCGTCCGCTTTATGCGGTCTGGTTGCAGAACAGCGATCAGCAGGCGCATATCCGTCAGCTGCTTAAATTTCCGATTCTGGTCAGGCAAAACAGCTGAATTAGCAGGCAGGCGTGCAGAAAGAAGAGAGATCAGAGACCAGTTAGATTTAGCTGGTTTTTCTTTTTTGCTTTTTTATAAGCAAAAAAAAATCCTTTGCCGAAGCAAAGGATCGTTTTCTGGCAGGGGCGGAGGGACTCGAACCCCCAACACCCGGTTTTGGAGACCGGTGCTCTACCAATTGAACTACGCCCCTAAATAGGGTGGCGGAACGGACGGGGCTCGAACCCGCGACCCCCTGCGTGACAGGCAGGTATTCTAACCAACTGAACTACCGCTCCACCGATTCTGTACTGAGGTCCGCTTGCGCTGACTTCAGGTATTTCGCCCGCTCCGCGTCACCGGAGTGGTCACGACCAGCGTACTGGTCTTAAATTGATGCCTGGCAGTTCCCTACTCTCGCATGGGGAGGCCCCACACTACCATCGGCGCTACGGCGTTTCACTTCTGAGTTCGGCATGGGGTCAGGTGGGACCACCGCGCTAAAGCCGCCAGGCAGATTCTGTTTTCCGCGCCGCCACAGGGGCCGCGCAGACGTATCCGTCACAAACTGAAAATCGCGTCTCTCAAAAACGCCTCTGGCGTTGTAAGGTTAAGCCTCACGGGTCATTAGTACCGGTTAGCTCAACGCATCGCTGCGCTTACACACCCGGCCTATCAACGTCGTCGTCTTCAACGTCCCTTCAGGACCCTCAAGGGGTCAGGGAGAACTCATCTCGGGGCAAGTTTCGTGCTTAGATGCTTTCAGCACTTATCTTTTCCGCACTTAGCTACCGGGCAGTGCCATTGGCATGACAACCCGAACACCAGTGGTGCGTTCACTCCGGTCCTCTCGTACTAGGAGCAACCCCCCTCAATTCTCCAGCGCCCACGGCAGATAGGGACCGAACTGTCTCACGACGTTCTAAACCCAGCTCGCGTACCACTTTAAACGGCGAACAGCCGTACCCTTGGGACCTACTTCAGCCCCAGGATGTGATGAGCCGACATCGAGGTGCCAAACACCGCCGTCGATATGAACTCTTGGGCGGTATCAGCCTGTTATCCCCGGAGTACCTTTTATCCGTTGAGCGATGGCCCTTCCATTCAGAACCACCGGATCACTATGACCTGCTTTCGCACCTGCTCGAGCCGTCACTCTCGCAGTCAAGCCAGCTTATGCCATTGCACTAACCTCACGATGTCCGACCGTGATTAGCTGACCTTCGTGCTCCTCCGTTACTCTTTGGGAGGAGACCGCCCCAGTCAAACTACCCACCAGACACTGTCCGCACCCCGGATCACGGGGCCACGTTAGAACATCAAACATTAAAGGGTGGTATTTCAAGGATGGCTCCACGCAGACTGGCGTCCGCGCTTCAAAGCCTCCCACCTATCCTACACATCAAGGCTCAATGTTCAGTGTCAAGCTGTAGTAAAGGTTCACGGGGTCTTTCCGTCTTGCCGCGGGTACACTGCATCTTCACAGCGAGTTCAATTTCACTGAGTCTCGGGTGGAGACAGCCTGGCCATCATTACGCCATTCGTGCAGGTCGGAACTTACCCGACAAGGAATTTCGCTACCTTAGGACCGTTATAGTTACGGCCGCCGTTTACCGGGGCTTCGATCAAGAGCTTCTCCTTGCGGATAACCCCATCAATTAACCTTCCGGCACCGGGCAGGCGTCACACCGTATACGTCCACTTTCGTGTTTGCACAGTGCTGTGTTTTTAATAAACAGTTGCAGCCAGCTGGTATCTTCGACTGGCTTCAGCTCCGGGAGCAAGTCCCTTCACCTACGCGCCAGCGTGCCTTCTCCCGAAGTTACGGCACCATTTTGCCTAGTTCCTTCACCCGAGTTCTCTCAAGCGCCTTGGTATTCTCTACCTGACCACCTGTGTCGGTTTGGGGTACGATTCTGTGTTACCTGATGCTTAGAGGCTTTTCCTGGAAGCAGGGCATTTATCACTTCAGCACCGTAGTGCCTCGTCGTCACGCCTCAGCGTTAAAAGAGTCCGGATTTACCTGGACCCTCCGCCTACACGCTTAAACCGGGACAACCGTCGCCCGGCTGATATAGCCTTCTCCGTCCCCCCTTCGCAGTAACACCGAGTACAGGAATATTAACCTGTTTCCCATCGACTACGCCTTTCGGCCTCGCCTTAGGGGTCGACTCACCCTGCTCCGATTAACGTTGAACAGGAACCCTTGGTCTTCCGGCGAGCGGGCTTTTCACCCGCTTTATCGTTACTTATGTCAGCATTCGCACTTCTGATACCTCCAGCATGCCTCAC
>NZ_VHIZ01000065.1 GCF_006494375.1 Pantoea anthophila | reverse complement strand
CTTGGGTGACGAGTGGCGGACGGGTGAGTAATGTCTGGGGATCTGCCCGATAGAGGGGGATAACCACTGGAAACGGTGGCTAATACCGCATAACGTCGCAAGACCAAAGAGGGGGACCTTCGGGCCTCTCACTATCGGATGAACCCAGATGGGATTAGCTAGTAGGCGGGGTAATGGCCCACCTAGGCGACGATCCCTAGCTGGTCTGAGAGGATGACCAGCCACACTGGAACTGAGACACGGTCCAGACTCCTACGGGAGGCAGCAGTGGGGAATATTGCACAATGGGCGCAAGCCTGATGCAGCCATGCCGCGTGTATGAAGAAGGCCTTCGGGTTGTAAAGTACTTTCAGCGGGGAGGAAGGCGGTGAGGTTAATAACCTTGCCGATTGACGTTACCCGCAGAAGAAGCACCGGCTAACTCCGTGCCAGCAGCCGCGGTAATACGGAGGGTGCAAGCGTTAATCGGAATTACTGGGCGTAAAGCGCACGCAGGCGGTCTGTTAAGTCAGATGTGAAATCCCCGGGCTTAACCTGGGAACTGCATTTGAAACTGGCAGGCTTGAGTCTCGTAGAGGGGGGTAGAATTCCAGGTGTAGCGGTGAAATGCGTAGAGATCTGGAGGAATACCGGTGGCGAAGGCGGCCCCCTGGACGAAGACTGACGCTCAGGTGCGAAAGCGTGGGGAGCAAACAGGATTAGATACCCTGGTAGTCCACGCCGTAAACGATGTCGACTTGGAGGTTGTTCCCTTGAGGAGTGGCTTCCGGAGCTAACGCGTTAAGTCGACCGCCTGGGGAGTACGGCCGCAAGGTTAAAACTCAAATGAATTGACGGGGGCCCGCACAAGCGGTGGAGCATGTGGTTTAATTCGATGCAACGCGAAGAACCTTACCTACTCTTGACATCCAGAGAACTTAGCAGAGATGCTTTGGTGCCTTCGGGAACTCTGAGACAGGTGCTGCATGGCTGTCGTCAGCTCGTGTTGTGAAATGTTGGGTTAAGTCCCGCAACGAGCGCAACCCTTATCCTTTGTTGCCAGCGATTCGGTCGGGAACTCAAAGGAGACTGCCGGTGATAAACCGGAGGAAGGTGGGGATGACGTCAAGTCATCATGGCCCTTACGAGTAGGGCTACACACGTGCTACAATGGCGCATACAAAGAGAAGCGACCTCGCGAGAGCAAGCGGACCTCACAAAGTGCGTCGTAGTCCGGATCGGAGTCTGCAACTCGACTCCGTGAAGTCGGAATCGCTAGTAATCGTGGATCAGAATGCCACGGTGAATACGTTCCCGGGCCTTGTACACACCGCCCGTCACACCATGGGAGTGGGTTGCAAAAGAAGTAGGTAGCTTAACCTTCGGGAGGGCGCTTACCACTTTGTGATTCATGACTGGGGTGAAGTCGTAACAAGGTAACCGTAGGGGAACCTGCGGTTGGATCACCTCCTTACCTGAAGATACCTTTCCGCGAAGTGCTCACACAGATTGTCTGATAAAAAGTAATGAGCAGGACGGCTGCGAAGTCGTGACACTATCGTGTCCCCTTCGTCTAGCGGTTAGGACTCCGCCCTTTCACGGCGGCAACAGGGGTTCGAATCCCCTAGGGGACGCCACCTGCTTGGTGACAGGTGAAAGGTGTCTCCATACAGTATCTCAAAACCGTTTCCGCTGCGCGAGCAGGGAGACGCGTCTGAGATATTTGCTCTTTAACAATCCGGAACAAGCTGAAAATTGAAACGACATGACGCGTTCATTCTCCGTAATAAGAATGAAACAGCGACATGTCCGAGTCTCTCAAATGCTTACAGTCTGCAGCGTGAAAACGCCTGTGGGTTGTGAGGTTAAGCGACTAAGCGTACACGGTGGATGCCCTGGCAGTCAGAGGCGATGAAGGACGTGCTAATCTGCGTAAAGCGACGGTAAGGTGATATGAACCGCTACAGCCGTCGATGTCCGAATGGGGAAACCCGGTGCACTCAGTGCATCATTGCAGCATGAATACATAGTGCTGCAAGGCGAACCGGGGGAACTGAAACATCTAAGTACCCCGAGGAAAAGAAATCAACCGAGATTCCCCCAGTAGCGGCGAGCGAACGGGGAGCAGCCCAGAGCCTGAATCAGCATGTGTGTTAGTGGAAGCGTCTGGAAAGTCGCAGGGTACAGGGTGATACTCCCGTACACAAAAGCACACGCGCTGTGAGCTCGATGAGTAAGGCGGGACACGTGGTATCCTGTCTGAATATGGGGGGACCATCCTCCAAGGCTAAATACTCCTGACTGACCGATAGTGAACCAGTACCGTGAGGGAAAGGCGAAAAGAACCCCGGCGAGGGGAGTGAAACAGAACCTGAAACCGTGTACGTACAAGCAGTGGGAGCACCCTTGTGGTGTGACTGCGTACCTTTTGTATAATGGGTCAGCGACTTATATTCTGTAGCAAGGTTAACCGTATAGGGGAGCCGCAGGGAAACCGAGTCTTAACTGGGCGTTAAGTTGCAGGGTATAGACCCGAAACCCGGTGATCTAGCCATGGGCAGGTTGAAGGTTGGGTAACACTAACTGGAGGACCGAACCGACTAATGTTGAAAAATTAGCGGATGACCTGTGGCTGGGGGTGAAAGGCCAATCAAACCGGGAGATAGCTGGTTCTCCCCGAAAGCTATTTAGGTAGCGCCTCGTGAACTCATCTCCGGGGGTAGAGCACTGTTTCGGCTAGGGGGCCATCCCGGCTTACCAACCCGATGCAAACTGCGAATACCGGAGAATGTTATCACGGGAGACACACGGCGGGTGCTAACGTCCGTCGTGAAGAGGGAAACAACCCAGACCGCCAGCTAAGGTCCCAAAGTCATGGTTAAGTGGGAAACGATGTGGGAAGGCACAGACAGCCAGGATGTTGGCTTAGAAGCAGCCATCATTTAAAGAAAGCGTAATAGCTCACTGGTCGAGTCGGCCTGCGCGGAAGATGTAACGGGGCTAAACCATGCACCGAAGCTGCGGCAGCGACACT
>NZ_VHIZ01000064.1 GCF_006494375.1 Pantoea anthophila | reverse complement strand
AGTTGGTGTAAATAGTTTCCTTGAAAGACTCAGAATTATTATCGAAGCTACGAAAAATCCTATCCATACATAATAAATCAGTGAGGACTGACTGAATGAAGGAAAAGGAACATCCATTCCGCTTGGTTGAATAAAAAAAGCATAATACAAGGTGTTATATAGAAATTCATGGATGCTCACGCCCTTAAAATAAAGGCATGCAATTCCCGACATTATAACCAATAATGCCGTCAAGGCAAGCTTCAGTATTTTTAATGCTTTGTCTTTCAATGGCTTTTTATTGCCTGCTGAAAACTCGCCTGCAAATATACTTATTGATAGAAATATGAACAGCTCCTGACCAAACCAGAAAGAAACCCCTAATAATATGCCACTAAGAATGACCTGGGCGTTTTCGCTTTTTTTATTGCCATTATTGATGTTATTCGAATAAGATAAAAGATATAAAGCTAATGCTGCTGCCGGAAGTGCTGTTCTTAACTGATATATCGGCGGGGCGGCTAAGAAAAATAAAGCAGTGGCTGTTGCGATAGTTAATGAAGATTTGCCAAAAATATTTTTCGTCACAGCCAGAGCTAATGCAAAGCTAGCTATCATCTGGAAAACATGCGATTCCATCAATAATGACGTACTTGTGGTTAAATATGTTTCTCCAAAAAAATACTGCATTATTCCGTAATAGTAATAAGGGCCTGGTGTGCGAAAATGTATGAAGTCTTTTGTAAAAACTTCACCATTTGCAATCCATTTTCCAAATGCATGGAATAGATAATGGTCTCCGCTACCAAAAGCAAATGGCGCTTTATGATATGAAATCATGCATCCTAATATAGTGAAGGCTAATAGAATGCTTAAAGAAAGAAGGTTTTTTTTGGTCACTGCAAATCCTTACAATAGAATTTTAATTTCTGCTTCTGGAATATTAATTTCTTTTGAGAAAACAAATTTTTCTCACTAAGAATGGTTCGTAATAAACTTAAAATAGCAACGGAGCGTTATGCTGATTTCTATCTCCAGGCCATTCCAGACTAATTGACTACCATCTTTGAGTAGCTTAGCTAGTATACAAAATGGCCCCGTTTGCATCAAAAAATATTGCCTCAGACATATCATTATTGGCAATCAGGGAATGGGTTTTCTACCGTACAGAAGATTTATAAAACCCTTTCCAGGTTCAATTAATTTACTAAAAGCTCACCTGTACGTAATGGTTTCTCTCCCGCCAGCCTCACCACCAGCATACCTGCCGTGGCAAACCTCACCCAGTGCCGTGCATACAGAATACCGCCATGCTCCGCCACCAGCGGGGTGATGTGATCCGTCAGTGGATCGACAATCTCAGCCACTACCTCTCCCGGACGAATCTCTGCGCCCAGCGGTTTACGATGGAAAATCAATCCTGACACCGGCGAGTGAATATATTCACAGCCAGCCAGAGGTGTCGGCGGGTTCTTCAGGGCAGGGGAGGAGGCCGCGGAACCCTCACTATGGCGTTCTTTGATCACGCCTGCTTCTCCCGGCGCTTCAGCTGCATCGGGTACGGTTAAACCGATGGGGCCGTCATTGATGGCCACCACATCATCCCCGCCTGCGCTCGCCGGGACCAGCTCATCACCGCCAATAACGGGCGCGGCCACTTCCACAGAAATCGAAGGTTCGCTGTAGCCGATATAGCCGCCCTCCTGCAACGCTGAAATAATCGCGTCTGCATCCTTTTCCGCCTGCTCAGGCGAGACATCACGCACGCCGCGCAGCTCCAGCGTCACCGGCAGCAGCCCACGTGGCATCGGATACGCTTTGCCAAACCGCTCCGCCAGCGTCAGCCAGGGTTCGCAGCAGGCTTCATCAAAGGGTTCGCCGCCGGAGATTTGCGCGAGCAACTGCACTTCACTGCCCAGCCAGCGCGCCAGCGGCTCAATATCCGGCCACGCATGCGGGGTGGTGTAGAGATGTGGCACGGCTTCCCAGTCGCAGTGCAGGTCAATCATCAGATCGGCCTGGCTGGCCATTCGCATCAGCGTGAAGCGCTGTGCATCCAGTTCGGTCTTAGGGACAGTATCGCGGTAATGGCGATCGATCGCCTCGCGGATCAGGCTTCTGTTCTGCGATTCACTCTGGGTCAGGCTCTCAGCCAGCCCGGCCGCCAGGGTGGTGCCCAGTGAGGGGAAACGGCGATTAAAATCCTGACCGGAGAGGGTATGAAAACGTCCGAGGTGAGTACCGTGCCAGTGCTGGCCCAGTGCCAGAGGATTGGCAACCGGCACCAGCGTAAAGGCGGCTTTGAGTTGACCGGCGGATTCCAGCGCCTGCAGTCGCTGCTTCAGGAACCACGCCACCGCCATCCCCGGCAGTTCATCGCCGTGCAATGCCGCCTGAATATAGACCTGACGCTCATGATCCTGAGCAAAGTGAAAGCTGATGATTTCACGCTGGGTGCCTAAAGAGGCGCTTAACAGTGGATGATGTTGTTGATGCATACCGTGTTAATGTCCTTTAATCGGCAAAGGACGACAGCGCGCCGTCCCGAGAAGGTTAGAGTATAGTGCCGGATCGCGGTGAGGACGAAAATGGAACCCGCGACACTACTGCTGAATAGAGATATCCGTGGCGAAGTAGCGCTTCTGAATCTCATCAAAGGTGCCGTTCTTTTTGATGTCGGCAAAGGCGTTATCCAGCGCGGTTTTCAGCTCAGTATCGCCTTTGCGCAGGCCAATCGCCGTGCCGGGGCCGATGATTGGATCCTGAATAATCGAGCCGGCCAGCTCAAACTCTTTGCCCTGTGGCTGTTTCAGGAACCCGATAGCCGCCTGTGCCGCATCGGTAAAGACCGCGTCCAGCCGGCCTGAAACCAGATCGCTTTCTACCTGTGCCTGATCGCCATAAGGGACGACGGTCACACCATGAGGCTGCCATTTCGCCAGGGCATAGCGCTCCTGAACTGTTCCCTGTTGCACGCCAACCGTTTTCCCTTTCAGAGACTCGATGGTGGGCAGGATGCCGGCGCCTTTACGGGCAATCAGTTGAGTATGGGTGTCGTAGAGCGGGACGGTGAAGTCAATCTGCTTCAGGCGCTCTTCCGTAATGCCCATATCTGACAGGATGGCATCAAACTTACGTGCTTTCAGCGCGGGGATCATGCCGTCAAACTGGCTTTCGACCCAGACGCATTTCGCCTGCATCTGTTTACAGAGTGCGTTGCCCAGGTCAATGTCAAAGCCGACCAGCTTGCCCTGGGGCGTTTTCGATTCAAATGGCGGATAGGTCGGGTCGACCGCGAAACGTACCTGTTCAATTTTTGCCTGCGCGCCAAATGCACAGCCTGCCAGAAGGGTGACAGCCAGCGTCTGACGCAGGCGTTGCGTGAAAATGTTCATGATTTTGCTCTTATTTTGTCGTGATGAAGGTTCATGAAGAGTAACGCCGGGCAGACGGGATAGCAATTAGCGGATAATGTTCACCACGCGAGCGCCGCACAGCGCCCGGTAATCGTCGGTATTGAGGATCACCGATCGCGCCAGCAGGCCGGCGTTGAAGGCGATCTCCGGGTAACGTTCAAACAGGCTGGGATCCGCAATCAGCAGCAGGTCGGGATGAAAGCTGAATGGCGGGATAGCACCAAACACACAGCCGGTCAGTTGGTCGGTTTCTGCAGGACTGGCCAGTGACGCGCGTCGTCCGCCCACCGCGTCGGCAACCTTATTCAGATCGGCCTGCCGATCGGCCGGTAACACCGCCAGCACATGCTGTTTAACGCCGTTGCCTTTGACATGGCAGACCAGCGCTTTCGCGCCCTGACCGATTTCGGTGCCGCGTATTGCCGCGACGGCTTCACATTTACCGGTCGCCTCATGCTCCATCAGGCGATAGCGCGCCTGATGCTGGTCGAGAAGGGCGATTAACTTTTCATGGGTGGTCATGGTCTTCTCCCGGGTAGATGGGCGGTGTTCACGAAGGGGGAGCGGTGCAGGATGTGAGAAGAATCCTGCTCAGAATCCGCATAAAAACGGTATTCTGAGCAGTATGTTGCACATTTACTGATGGCGGTCGCGCAGGTTATTGATCACCGTGCTGAAGTCGAGATCCTGATCCTGCAACAGCACCATCAGATGATAAACCAGGTCTGAGGCTTCATTGGTGAGCTCATGCCGGTCATTGACGGTTGCCGCCAGCGCGGTTTCCACCCCTTCTTCACCCACTTTCTGCGCGATACGCTTGGTGCCGCTGGCGTAGAGGCGGGCGGTGTAGGAGCTCTCCGGATCGGCTGTCTTACGCGAAGCGAGCAGTTGCTCCAGCTGATAAAGGAAGGTCCACTCCGGTGCCGCGGGGGAGAAGCAGCTGCTGGTGCCCAGATGGCAGGTCGGGCCAATCGGATTGGCCAGGATCAGCAGCGTGTCGTTGTCGCAGTCTGGCGTAATGCTCACTACCTGCAGAAAGTTGCCGGAGGTTTCACCTTTGGTCCACAAACGGTTTTTGGTACGGGAGAAAAAGGTGACGTTGCCTTCAGCCAGCGTTTTTTCCAGTGCCGCCGGATTCATGTAGCCATGCATCAGGACTTCGCCTGAGACATTGTGCTGCACGATGACCGGCATCATGCCTTCTGTTTTGTCCCAGTCGAGCTGAGCCTGTTGTTGTTCGGTTAGCACGCGCGAATCTCCACTCCGTTGTCGATCAGGAAGCTCTTCAGCTCACCGATATTAATAATCTGCTTATGGAATACCGAGGCGGCCAGCGCCCCATCAACATTGGCTTCGGTAAAGGCTTCCAGGAAGTGCTGCATCGTACCTGCGCCGCCAGAGGCGATCAGCGGCACCTTGCAGACATCCCGCATTTTCTTCAGCTGCACCAAATCATAGCCATTACGCACGCCATCCTGATTCATCATGTTCAGCACGATTTCACCCGCGCCCAGCTTCTGCACTTCCTGCACCCACTCCAGCGTTTCCCACTGGGTCACGCGGGTGCGCGCTTCGTCACCGGTGTATTGATTAACCTGATATTTGCCGCTGCTCTCATCGAACCAGGTGTCGATCCCGACCACAATACACTGCACACCGAAACGGTCCGCGAGGCGGGTGATCAGCGTCGGGTCAGCCAGCGCCGGTGAGTTGATCGAAATCTTATCCGCACCAAATTCCAGGATACGCGCCGCGTCTTCGGGGGTTTTGATACCGCCCGCTACGCAGAACGGAATATCGATGACTTCCGCTACCCGCGACACCCAGCTCTTGTCCACGACCCGGCCATCGGAGGAGGCGGTGATGTCGTAGAACACCAGTTCGTCAGCCCCTTCGGCGGCGTAGCGCTGGGCCAGCGGCACGATGTCACCGATGATCTCGTGATTACGAAACTGTACGCCTTTGACCACCTGGCCGTCACGCACATCAAGGCAGGGAATTATCCGTTTTGCCAGCATGAGATCGCCTCCGAAACAGTGAATTTATCTTCCAGCAGCGCACGACCGACAATGACGCCCTGAACACCGCTGCCGCGCAGGGCGGCGATATCATTAAGTTCGCCAATGCCGCCAGAGGACTGGAAGGCGACGGACGGGAAGCGTGAGGTCACTTCCTGATAGAGGGCGACGTTGGAGCCACTGAGGGTGCCGTCACGGGAGATATCCGTGCAGAGCACGTGCTTCAGGCCCACCTGCTGGAAATCGGTAATCACCTCTTCCAGCGTCACGCCTGCCGCTTCCTGCCAGCCGCTGATGGCCACTTCTTTACGGTTACTGGCGTCGATACGCACATCCAGCGCCAGCACGATCGCCTCAGCGCCAAACTCGGCAAACCACCGTTTGACCTCTTCCGGCTGTTTGATGGCGGTGGAACCCACCACCACACGACTGGCACCGGCTTCCAGCAGGGCGTGCACATCGTCACGGCTGCGGATGCCTCCACCGACCTGCACCGTCACATCCACCCCTTCCAGCAGGGTTTTCAGCAGGGAGATCTGACGCTTCGCCGGATCTTTCGCGCCGGTCAAATCCACCAGATGCAGAACGGTTGCGCCCTGACGAACGTAATCCTGCAGACGCGGCAGCGGGTCACTGCCGTAATCGCGCTGCTGCCCATAATCGCCCTGATGCAGACGAACGACTTTACCGTCGATTAAATCTAACGCGGGGATAATCATTACATCTCCAGGAAATTTTTCAGCAACTGTGCGCCCGCTTTGCCCGAACGCTCCGGGTGGAACTGGACGCCGAAGAAGTTATCCTTCTGCACCGCTGCGGTGAAGGCTTCGCCGTAGTGACACTGTGCGATGGTGCTGGCGTTGACCGGCATGGCGTAGCTGTGAACAAAGTAGAAATAGCTGCCATCGTCGATGCCGCGGAACAGGTGATTGCCCGCCTGCGCGGTAATCTGGTTCCAGCCCATGTGCGGCAGCGGCAGACCCTGCGTGTCCATCAACGAAACCGGTTCATCAATAATGCCCAGCGTCGGCACACCGCCGTTTTCATCGCTGCCGCGTCCCAGCAACTGCATCCCCAGACAGATCCCCAGCACCGGCTGGGTACAGGCTTTCACCAGATCGATCAGGTCACGCTCTTCCAGCTGCGTCATCGCCGCCTTCGCGGTGCCAACGCCCGGCAGAAACAGTTTGTCAGCGCGCAGGACCACATCAGGATCGCGGCTGACTTCCGGGCGGTAGCCCAGACGTTCAATCGCCCATTTCACTGATGAGAGGTTGGCGCAGCCGGTATCCATGATCACCACGTTCATCACAGCACTCCTTTCGAGCTCGGCAGGGTATTACCCTCTACGCGAATCGCCTGGCGCAGCGTACGACCAAAGGCTTTGAACAGGCTCTCGACACGGTGATGGTCGTTCTTGCCTTTGGTTTTGAGATGCAGGGTGCTCATCATGGCGTAAGAGAGCGAGCTGAAGAAGTGCTCGACCATCTCGGTGCTGAGGTCACCCACACGCTGGTAGTTGAACTCGGCTTTGAACTCGATGTGCGGACGGCCGGAGATATCGAGCGCACAGCGCGCCAGGCATTCGTCCATCGGCAGCACGAAGCCAAAACGGCCAATACCGCGTTTGTCGCCCAGTGCTTTCAGCAGCGCTTCCCCCAGGGCCAGACCGGTATCTTCCACCGTGTGATGATCGTCAATATAGAGATCGCCTTTCACTTCAATGTGCATGCGGAAACCGCCGTGCACCGCAATCTGATCCAGCATGTGGTCGAAGAAGCCCACACCGGTATTGATCTTACTGCCGCCTTCGCGGTCCAGCCACAGTTCAACCCGAACCTGCGTCTCTTTGGTGTTGCGCTGCACCAGCGCATGGCGGTCGCGCTGGGTCAGGCGCTGCTGGATGGTCTGCCAGCTCTGGCCATCTGCGCCGTAGCGGATAGCCTGAATGCCCATATTCTCCGCCAGCTGAACGTCAGTCAGGCGATCGCCGATGACGTAGCTGTTGGCGGTATCGAGCGCGCCCTCCGCCAGCCAGGCTTCCACCATTCTGGTTTTCGGCTTGCGGCAGTCGCAGTGGTCGTCAGGCATATGCGGGCAGATCAGCACATCATCAAACGCGATACCCTGTGAGGTCAGCACCTGCATCATCAGATTGTGCGGACCATCGAAGTCCGCCTGCGGGAAACTGGCGGTGCCCAGACCATCCTGATTGGTGATCATCACCAGCCGATAACCGGCGGCCTGCAGCGCCAGCAGCGCCGGAATAACGTCTGGCTCGAACGCCAGCTTATCCAGTCGGTCAACCTGATAATCTTCAGGCGGCTCAGAGATGAGGGTGCCATCGCGGTCAATAAAAAGGGTCTTCTGGCTCATGCTTGCTCCACAGAAAAGGCTTGCAGCGCGGCGATCACTCGTTCGCACTCTTCACGCGTGCCGATGGAGATGCGCAGGCATCCCGACAGGCCTGGATTTTTGTTTTGATCACGCAGGATAATGCCCTGATCCCATAAGGTTTTGAAGACTTTAGGCGAATCGGTAAAGCGCGCCAGCACATAGTTGGTTTCACTGGGGAAAACCTGTTCCACGCAGCTCAGCTGAGCCAGTGCATCCAGCAGCCAGCCGCGACTGGCATTCAGCTGCGCCACATGCTCACGCATCAGGGCGATACCCTGTTCGCTGAGCGCCTGACCCGCAACGTCGGCCACGGGCGTCGCCAGCGGGTAGGGGGCAATGACCTTCATCAGCAGGTCGATAACCGGCTTATTTGCCAGCGCAAAGCCACAACGCAGGCCTGCCAGTGCAAAGGCTTTCGAGAGCGTACGCAGGATCACCAGATGCGGATAATCCTTGAGCCATCCGGTCAGGGTCGCCTGCGGGCAGAACTCAATATAAGCCTCATCGGCCACGACCAGCGCTTTTCCGGCGGTCATCGCCAGCAGCTGACGGATATCCTCCTGATTGATCAGGTTACCGGTCGGGTTGTTGGGGCTGCAGAGATAAACGACTTTCACGCCTTCCAGCTGCTCTGCAATCGCGGGCAGGTTCAGCTGCCAGCCGTCCAGCGCGGGAACGGTGCGGTATTCGATGCCGATGGTTTCGGCGCTGACGCTGTACATGCCATAGGTCGGTGGACAGAACAGAATCGCATCATGACCCGGCTCACAGAAGGCGCGCATGATCAGTTCAATGGCTTCATCCGCGCCGCGGCTCACCAGCACCTGCTCGGGGGTTAAGCCTGCGTAGGCGGCGTAGCGCTCAATCACGATTTTCGGCTGACACTCGGGATAGCGGTTCAGCGTCTGCTGCGACAGCTCAAACGGCACCGGCAGCGGAAACTCGTTGGCGTTAAGCCAGACATCGCCGTTACCACCCAGACGACGCGCCGACATATAGGGGGTCAGCGCGCGCACATTGGCGCGCGCCAGCTGCTCAATATCCTGACTCATGCTTGCTCCTTCAGTGCGGCAACGCGCAGGGTGACGGCATTCCTGTGGGCATCCAGCTGCTCAGCGGCGGCCAGGGTTTCAATCGTCGCGGCCAGGTTCAGGAAACCCTGCGGCGTCAGCTCCTGCACCGTCATGCGTTTCTGAAAATCGGCCAGTCCCAGGCTGGAACAGGTCGCGGTGTAACCGTAAGTTGGCAGGACGTGATTAGTGCCTGACGCGTAATCCCCCGCAGACTCCGGTGACCAGTCGCCCAGGAAGACGGAACCGGCGCTGGTGATGGTGTCCACCAGTTCGCGCGGCTGACGCGTCTGCAGAATCAGGTGCTCCGGGCCGTAGAGGTTAGAAATCGCCACGCACTCTTCAAGGTCACGCGCCACGATCAGTCGACTGCTCTCCAGCGCCTGACGGGCGGTGGCCGCACGCGGAAGCTGTGCCAGCTGCTGTTCAACCGCCTCCGCAACTGCCTCAGTCAGCTTCAGGGAAGGCGTCAGCAGAATCACCTGTGAATCGGGGCCGTGCTCCGCCTGCGAAAGCAGATCAGAGGCGACAAACGCGGGCGTCGCCCCCTCATCGGCGATCACCAGCACTTCAGAGGGACCCGCCGGCATGTCGATCGCCGCGCCATCCAGGCGCTGACTCACCTGACGTTTTGCCTCAGTGACCCATGCGTTGCCCGGACCAAAAATCTTGTCCACGCGCGGCACTGTTTCCGTGCCGAAAGCCATGGCGGCGATAGCCTGCGCGCCGCCCACCTGAAAGACCTCTTCAACACCACACAGCTGCGCGGCATAAAGGATCTCATCGGCAATCGGCGGAGGTGAACAGAGCACCACGCGCCCGCATCCGGCGATGCGTGCCGGTGTTGCCAGCATCAGCACGGTTGAGAAGAGCGGGGCGGAACCGCCGGGGATATAGAGACCGACCGATTTCACCGGACGGGTAATCTGCTGGCAGCGCACGCCTGGCTGTGTTTCCACATCCACGGGCGGCAGGATCTGGGCATTGTGGAAGGTTTCGATATTCTTCACCGCCACAGCCATCGCCTGCTTCAGCGCGTCACTCAGACGGGCGCTGGCTTCTGCGATTTGCTGCGGGGTCACGCGCAGCTGGTCAACCTGCGCCTTGTCGAACCGGGCGCTGAACTGGCGCAGCGCCTCATCACCACCGGACTTTACCTGCTCCAGGACGTCGCGCACCGTCTGTGTGACGTTGTCAGAGGCGGCAATCGCAGGACGTAACAGCAGCGCCTGCTGCTGTTCCGGGGTGCACTGCTGCCATTCAATCGGGGTAGAAAAGGCCATGGCTTACTCCATCATCTTCTCAATTGGCAGCACCAGAATCGAACTGGCACCCAGTGACTTCAGTTTTTCCATCGTTTCCCAGAACAGGGTTTCGCTGCTGACCATGTGCATCGCCACGCGGCTGACATCACCCGCCAGCGGCAGCACGGTCGGGCGCTCTGCGCCAGGCAGCAGGCTGATCACCTCTTCCAGGCGCTCACTCGGCGCGTGCAGCATGATGTACTTCGATTCGCGCGCTTTGATCACGCCCTGAATACGGGTCATCATCTTGTCGATCAGCTCCTGCTTGGCGGCAGGCATCTCGCCGTCGCGCTGAATCAGGACGGCTTTTGAACGATAGATCACTTCCACTTCACGCAGGCCATTGGCCTCCAGCGTGGCCCCGGTGGAGACCAGATCGCAGATGGCGTCAGCCAGACCGGCGCGGGTCGCAACTTCAACGGAACCGTTCAGCATACAGGTTTTGAAGCTGACGCCTTTTTTGTCGAGATACTGTTTTAACAGGTGCGGATAGGAGGTGGCGATACGGGCGTTGTCGAGGCACTGCGGACCGGTATACTCGTCATCGGTTCCCATCGCCAGCGACAGGCGGCAGCCGCCGAAGTCGAGGCGGCGCAGGGTGAAATAACGCGGGTCTTCACCCTGCGCCCGGCGTGAGAGTAACTCCTCTTCCAGCACGTTCTCACCGATGATGCCTAAATCGACCACGCCATCCATGACCAGGCCAGGAATATCGTCATCGCGCACGCGCAGGATGTCGATGGGCATGTTCTCCGCAAACGCAATCAGGCGCTGTTGCTGAAGGTTGATTTTAACGCCGCAGCGCGCCAGCAGTTCGCGTGAATCATCACTTAAACGGCCAGATTTCTGCATAGCTATGCGTAAACGGGTGTTATCTAACATGGTTCCTGTCCTCTTAATCCTGTCCTGAATGTGTGGTTACGTCAGCCCATAAAAAAACCCCCGGAAGACGATCTTCCGGGGGTTCTCTTGCGTTCGCACCACTGGAAGATCTTGAAAGTCTTCCAGCACCAATCGCCTGAAAGACTAGTCAGGATGATGGTGGTGGTGATGGTTAAACTGAACGCGTGTCATAATAATCTCGTCGATGAATGAGTATTCATTTGTGGGGTTTAACCTAGCGAAGATGCGTGCCGTTGGCAACACTTTTTTATAGGCCCGGTTCGGAAAGCACTGAAACAGGTTGTCCTGGTTTGCAATCCGGGGGCAAACTACGGTGAAGTCAGGGTGGATGTTTTACGTCAGGAGTCAATATGAAGAAGGTCGCGATTGTGGGACTGGGCTGGTTGGGCATGCCGCTGGCCACGGCGTTAACGGCGCGGGGCTGGCAGGTAACAGGCAGTAAAACTACGCCGGACGGTGTTGAGGCGGCCCGCCGCTGCGGCATTGAGGCCTTTCAGCTGGAGCTGACGCCCGAGCTGGTGTGTGATGCCGCCGATATCGAACCGCTGTTCAATGTTGATGCGCTGATCGTGACGCTGCCCGCCAGCCGCACAGCAGAAGGGGGCGAGGCCTATCTGCAGGCGGTGCAGAATGTGGTCGACACCGCGCTGGTTTACAGGGTGCCACGCATTATCTTTACCAGCTCCACCTCTGTGTATGGCAGCAGCTCCGGGCCTAAGCGGGAAAACAGCCCGCTGAACGCCGAAACCGTCGCCGGAAAGACGCTGGTGAAACTGGAAAACTGGCTGCACGATCTGCCTGGCACCAGCGTCGATGTTGTGCGTCTGGCGGGGCTGGTCGGGCCAAAACGCCATCCGGGACGCTTCCTGGCGGGAAAACAGGATGTGGCTAATGGTTCGCAGGGCGTCAATCTGGTGCATCTCGATGATGTGGTTGAGGCGATTACGCTGCTGCTGCAGTCGCCCAAAGGGGGCCGGACCTATAACCTCTGTGCGCTGAAGCACCCCTCCCGTGACACCTTCTATCCGGCGGTGACGCGCCAGCTTGGCCTGCAGCCGCCTCAGTTCGCGCCAGAGGCAGTAAAAGAAACCGGTAAGCTGATTGACGGGTCGCGTATCTGCAGCGAGCTGGGGTTTGAGTATCGCTATGACGATCCGGTGAAGATGCCGCTGGAGTGAATGGTACCTTATTAAGATGCAGAAGTAGTTTTTATGTTTTTATAAAAAGGTCTTTTGAATATTTATGTCGGGCGGAGTGAAGCAATTCCGTCCCGACTGACTATGGCGTAGTAAGGAGAAAAAGCTCAGTAATAAATGTCGTTTTGAAATATGTTATGTCTATTTCCTGCAACCAAAAATATCAAGGTGTAAATTTCATAAGGGAAGCATAAGCAGTCAAAAAAGTATTGTATGGCACATCCGTTTATGCGCATCAGTCGATAATTACGCCTAAATTTTAATATAAATGACTTTTGTAGTTTATGATGCTGTGTGCTGCTTGCCAGTATAATCGCTATAAAGCTGTTAATGAAAGCCCACCTGAGGGCTTTCTTTGTTTAATTCATTATGAATTTGACTCGCCTATAACAAAGCCGTTATCCATTTGACAGAGACCCTGTTTGCTAATGTCGGTATGTTACCTGATTTACGAATAAGGTAACAAATCTGAATTTTTGAGTGATCCAATTAGCTATTATGACTTTTGGCACGCAGGCGTTTGTGTTACGAGTCAGAGCTGAAGTTTTACTGGCTGCCTTCCATTACGAAGCCGGCCCCCGTCTGTTAATTTAATTATTCTTTCTTAATAATATATCTGGGTCGTTGCTTAGTCTCGATATAAATTCTACCAATGTATTCTCCCAGCACACCGATACCAATTAGCTGAATGCCGCCAAGGAAAAGAATCGAAACCAGAATTGACGGATAACCGGCTACAGGATTTCCCCAGATCAGCTTATCTGCAATCATCCACACGCCATAAAAAAATGAGAGCCCGGCAACAAAGAAACCGATATAGGTCCACATGCGTAAAGGAAACGTAGAGAATGACGTTATACCTTCCAGCGCAAGGTTCCAGAGTTTCCATCCATTGAATTTTGTCGATCCAGCGACGCGTTCAGCGCGCGTGTATTCGACTACCTCTGTTCTTCCACCCACCCATGAAAGAATGCCTTTCATAAACAGGTTTCGCTCAGGCAGAAGCTTGATGTTATCCACCACATGGCGGGACATCAGCCTGAAATCACCCACATTCTCTTCAATCTGCGGTTTGCTGATCATGTTGTGTAATTTATAGAACCATTCAGCGCTTTTACGCTTCAGATGGCTATCGGATGAGCGATCAACCCGTTTAGCCAGCACAACATCTGCGCCTTCTTTCCACTTCGAGATCAGAAGCGGGATAACCTCGATGGGATCCTGCAGATCTACATCGATAGGAATAACCACATCTCCGGTCGAGGCCTCAAGGCCTGCAAACAGGGCGGGTTCTTTGCCAAAATTTCGCGTAAAGCACACGTATTTGACTAACGCGTCATTTTTCATGATCGCCTGAATCAGAGATTCTGTGTTGTCTGTACTGCCATCATTGATGAAAACAATTTCAATTTCATCATCTGCAAGCGGCGTGTAATTTCTGACCGTTTGATAGAAAACAGGAAGGGCCTCCTGTTCATTCAGGACGGGAACAACAAGCGATATTTTCATTTCTTATCTCGGAAAATGATGTACTTCGAATAGACAAAGCCGCATACCAGACTTACTGCTGAGAAGACGATGAGGGTTACGACAGGGTTAACCTTCATCCGGTCAGCATAGGAACCAATCATGACGGCCACCATGCCCATGAAAAACACATACATGATGTAGCGGATCGTTGTAGCTTCTGAACTGAACGTCCACTTTGCGTTTGCAAAGAAAGAGAAGGTCACAGCAACACAGAATGCGATAAAGTTGGACAGTGACTGCTGTAACCCCTTCTCTACACAGATGGCGAAGGTAACCCAATGAATAAGCGTGTTAATCACACCAACTGACATGTATCGTGCAAAAAGTTTCAGCATGGCAAAGTTCTGTAAAAAGTGAGGTGCAAATCCTGACACCTGGCAGCGCAAGGATCAAGAAATTGTTAAGGCCGTTATGCCAGTTCATGTAGAGAGTGGTTATGTGCATTTACAGCAGGATTTGGATGTTGCGTAGGCTGCACTTTTCAGTGAGACCTTGCGATAATTGAAATTGCACGCAAGGCGTATTTGATTCAGCAGCTCAATCTACGCCTGTGACAGATTCACTGCTTTTCCAGGCGTTAAAATATCAAATTATCAGTAGCAACGCCGCATGATTAGGTCTTAGTGAGGGTGGGGCAACAAATTACCTTATACCCCCAGCCGATCCCGCAGCGCATACCACACCGCGCCCATCGCCGTCAGCGGCACCTTAAAGCGTCTGCCGCCGGGGAAGGGCAGATGCGGCAGGCGGGCAAAGGCGTCAAAACGCTCAGCATCGCCGCGTAAAACTTCACTGATCAGCTTGCCGGACAGATGGGTACAGGTCACGCCATGACCGCTGTCACCCTGCATGAAATAGACATTGTTCTCCAGCCGGCCAAACTGCGGCATGCGCGAGAGCGTCAGCAGGAAATTGCCGCTCCAGCTAAAGTCCAGCCTGACGTTCTGCAATTGAGGGAAGGTGCGGCGCAGTTTGGGACGGATCAACGCTTCAATGTCTGCCGGTTCCCGTGCCCCATAGACCACGCCGCCGCCATAGAGCAGCCGGTTATCCGCCGTCAGACGGAAATAATCCAGCAGGTAGTTACAATCTTCCACGCAGTAGTTGTTCGGCAGCAGCGACAAGGCCTGATCGGGTGAAAGCGGCTCGGTTACCACAATCTGTGAACCACACGGCATGCTTTTCCTGCTCAGTCGCGGCTCAAGCTGCGGCGAGAGATAGGCGTTACCGGCGAAGATGACAAAGGTGGCGCTGACCTCACCGTGGGCGGTTTTTACCCGATTCGGTGAGCCATAAACCACCTTCAGGGCCGCAGACTGTTCGTAGATGCGTCCGCCATGTCGCCGTATCGCTTCCGCTTCGCCCAGCGCCAGGTTCAGGGGATGCAGATGGCCGCCACGCCGGTCCAGCAGCCCGCCGACATAACGTTCGGTCGCCACTTCACGGCGGATCCCCCGTTCATCGAGCAGCTCCAGTTCGTGATTGCCATACTGCTGCCACAGGGTTTTCTGTTTCTGCAGATGTGCCATCTGGCGAGCATTCAGGGCGGCAAAGATGCCGCCAGGCCGGTAATCGCAGTCAATCGCGTAACGATCAATGCGATCGCGGATGATCGCTGCGCCTTCAAACATCATGCTGCCCAGCATACGGGCGCTCTCTTTGCCGTAGCGCTGCTCAATTACATCCACGTCGCGGCTGTAGGAGTTGACCACCTGGCCACCGTTACGTCCGCTGGCACCAAAGCCGATGCGTGCGGCTTCCAGCACGACCACGTCATAGCCAACTTCGGTCAGATGCAGCGCCGCAGAGAGGCCGGTAAAGCCGCCGCCAATAATGCAGACGTCACACTGGATGCTCTCCTGCAACGTCGGCCAGGGTTCATGGGCATTGGCGGTTGCCGCGTAATAACTCTCCACATAATTCATAACAACCTCCTGAATGCGCCTAAAAGTTAGCGGGCGTGTGGGCACTGACGATGCGACAGGGGATATCGGCACTGTTGGTGAAGCTGTGCGGTAAGCCGGTATCAATCACATAACTCTCTCCGGCAGAGAGATGAAAGCGCTGCCCGTTGATCATCAGGATAATTTCACCCTCCAGCAGCGTACCGGTCTCTTCACCAGGATGACGCAGCTTCTCACCGGTACTGGCACCGGGCTGGTAAGTTTCCAGCAGCATCCCCAGCGAACGCTGGGCTTTACCGTTATCGATCAGTTTCAGCGAGACCCCCTGACTGCCAATCTCCAGCAGTTCGCCAGGCCGGACAATAATTTTCGGCTCTGCATCCGGCCTGGGATCGGAGAAAAACTCCGACAGGGAGAGGCCATAGACCTTCAGCAGTTTCTGCAGGGTGCTGACCGCCGGGCTGACCTTATCCTGTTCGATGGTGCTGATTGCGCTGTGGGTCAATCCGGCCAGCTCAGCCACGCGGCGCTGCGACAGCCCCAGCGTCTGCCGGATCTCCGCCAGCCGCCGTCCCGGTGCCAGCGTGGCATCACTCATCGTCTTTTCCCCTGTGATAACGAATAGCAGCCTGAATAAATCCGCTGAACAGCGCCTGCGAGCCCGGCGTCGTTTCCGGTTGCCATTCGGGATGCCACTGCACCGCCAGGGCGAAAGGGTGATGACGCAGGCTCACGGCTTCGACCAGACCATCGGCTGCGCGTGCTTCGATGCGCAGCTGCGGTCCCGGTTCGCGGATGCCCTGATGATGCAGAGAATTGACCTCCAGGGTACTGTCGGCAAACAGCGTCGCCAGCATGCCGTACGGTTCGACGGTCACCTGATGCACCGGCGCATACTGCTCAGCCAGGGGGCGCGTCTCATCTTCATGATGACGCTGAACGTCAGGCCGGGCGCTGAGATCCCGCCACAGGCTGCCGCCATTCGCCACCACCAGCTCCTGCAGTCCCCGGCAGATGCCAAACATCGGCATTTTGTGGCTGGTGGCCCAGGTGATCAGCTGAAAGGCGAGGCGGTCACGACCCGGATCGGCGTGCGGCTCCTCACCGGCCTCGCCATAGTGCCAGGGTTCGATATTGCTGGGACTGCCGGTCAGCAGCAGACCATCCAGCACAGCCATAGCGTTTTCTAATAGATGAGGGGCGTTAATCAGACTGTGGGGCAGGGCGAGCGGTACGCCTCCTGCCTGAACGAGTGCATCGCAATATTTGTTATGCACCGTCTGAGTCGGATGACCGCCGGTATCCTTCTGGCACATCACTACGCCAATCAACGGCTTGTCAAAAATAATGCCCATCTCACGTCCTCGCTTCGCTGTTCGAAATATCTACCGAAAGGGCACGTCTGGCGGTTAAGTGTTCAATATTTTTTCAATCTAGCAATCTGCTGTTTGTTCTTCAAACAGATTTGTTACATTTGCACACTTTTTATGTTGGCGCTATGTTAGTGGTGTGGCCGTTATTTTGAGCATTACGCAAACCTTATAGGGGCGGGTGAGATCATGACTAACCTGGTAGAAGTGGAAGACTTCACGCTTCACAGTGAAGAGAAACGAACCAGCGCGTTCCAGCTTGAGGTGAAAACCTGGCTGGAGCGCCATCCTGAAACGCAATATGTCGACATCCTGTTAAATGATTTAAATGGTGTGTTTCGCGGCAAGCGCATTCCGGTCTCCGCGCTGCCCAAGCTGGAAAAAGGGTGTTATTTCCCCGCCTCGGTATTCGCCATGGATATCCTCGGCAATACGGTGGAAGAAGCGGGACTTGGCCAGTCACTGGGCGAACCCGACAATCTCTGCCTGCCGGTCAGCGGCACCTTAGTTCCCTCCGCCTCCGATCCTCAACACATTGCACAGCTGCTGTTAACTATGTGCAACCAAGATGGCACTCCCTTTGACGTTGAACCCCGAAATGTCCTCAACCGGCTGTGGCAACAGCTGCGCAACCGAGGCCTTTTTCCGGTGGTAGCGGTAGAGCTGGAGTTCTATCTGGTTGACAAAAAGCGCGATGCTGAAGGGTTTATCCAGCCGCCCTGTGCGCCGGGCAGTGATGAACGCAACATGCAGAGCCAGGTTTATTCGGTCGATAACCTCGACCACTTTGCGGATGTGCTGCGTGATATTGATGATCTGGCGCGTCAGCAGGGGATACCGGCCGATGGCGCACTGGCGGAAGCCTCGCCCGGACAGTTTGAAATCAACCTGCATCATACCCGCGACGTGCTGCGCGCCTGCGACCATGCGGTGCAGCTTAAGCGGCTGATCCGGCAGGTGGCGGAGAACCACGGTATGACCGCCACCTTTATGGCTAAGCCCTATGAAGAGTATGCGGGCAGCGGGATGCATGTGCACATCAGCATGCTGGATGCCGCCGATCATAACGCCTTCGCCTGTGACGATGGCAGTGATTCGCCGCTGATGAAGCGGGCGCTGGCTGGCATGATCGACCTGATGCCGGCGTCGATGGCACTGCTGGCACCTAACGTGAATGCCTATCGCCGCTTTGTCCCGGATGCGTATGTGCCATTACAGGCCTCATGGGGCCATAACAATCGCACCGTTGCGCTGCGTGTGCCGTGCGGAGATATCGACAACCATCGCATTGAGTATCGGGTGGCGGGGGCGGATGCCAACCCCTATCTGGTGGTTTCTGCTATTCTTGCCGGTATGCTGCACGGACTGGATACGCAACTGCCGCTGCCGCAGCCGGTGACCGGCAACGGGCATCATGCGGAAGGGCTGGCCCTGCCGATCCGGCAGAGCGATGCCCTGTATGAATTTGACAACAGCTATCCGCTGCAGAAGTTACTCGGCGAACGCTTTGCCAGCGTCTGGCACAGCTGCAAACACCATGAGCTGATGCAGTTTGAACGGCTGATCACCGCCACGGAAATTGACTGGATGCTGAAAAATGCCTGACCGGGGCGTTAATCGCTAATCTGAATTGCTTTTTTTGCTTATGATGCCCCGACGGCTTGAATTTCTGCCCGCGGTTGGGCAGAATACGCGGCCTGCAAAATCAGACGATAACCGACGCTTTAAGCGCCGGTTATTTTTTTTGCATTCAGTTTTAACAGAGCATTTTTGCTGACTTAACCGAGGCCGGGCACGCACCCGGATAGATAAACACTGAAAACACGCACACGCGTGAGATTGAGGATTACAAAGATGGGGATGTTTACCACACTGCCAGTCAATGCTGGCACGCGTTTTCGTGATGATTACGGCGCCGCGTTAACCGCTAACCCTACTCCCTGTCGCTTAATGCGCAGTTGCCCTGTGACCCAGCCCAGCCAGGTTGTCGCACATGGGGGACTGAAGCATGTCGCTTAATACCTCCGCCGCACCGCAGCGTGCGCAACTCAAAAAAACACTAACGTTACTTCCGGTCGTCATGATGGGCTTAGCCTACATGCAGCCTATGACCCTGTTCGATACCTTTGGTATTGTTTCTGGTCTGACCGATGGTCACGTTGCCACTGCTTATGCTTTCGCGCTGATTGCGATTCTGTTCACTGCCGTGAGCTACGGTAAGCTGGTACGCCGCTTCCCCTCTGCGGGCTCCGCTTATACCTACGCTCAGAAGGCAATCAGTCCGCACGTCGGCTTTATGGTTGGCTGGTCATCCCTGCTGGACTACCTGTTCATGCCGATGATCAACATCCTGCTGGCAAAAAACTACTTTGAGTCGCTGGTGCCCGGCATCCCGTCGTGGATTTTTGTGGTACTGCTGGTCGGTTTCATGACGCTCTCTAACCTCAAGGGCATCAAAACTGTCGCCAACTTCAACAGCGTCATTGTGGTGCTGCAGGTTGTTGTCATGCTCGGTATCACCGGCATGGTGATCTACGGTGTGGCAAGCGGCGTGGGTTCGGGCACTCTGGTGAGCAGCAGACCGTTCTGGTCTGAGAATGCGCACGTGGTGCCGATGATTACCGGTGCGACGATCCTCTGCTTCTCGTTCCTCGGCTTTGACGGTATCAGTTCGCTGTCGGAAGAGACCAAAGATGCAGAACGCACCATCCCGCGCGCAATTTTCCTGACGGCGCTGATCGGTGGTGTGATCTTTATCGCGGCATCCTATTTCCTGCAGCTCTACTTCCCGGACATCAGCCGTTTCCAGGACCCGGACTCGTCACAGCCTGAAATCATGCTGTTCGTCGCCGGTAAAGCGCTGCAGATCGGCATCCTGATCTTCTCGGTGGTCACGGTGCTGGCATCCGGTATGGCGGCGCATGCGGGCGTTTCGCGCCTGATGTATGTCATGGGTCGTGATGGCGTGTTCCCGGAGCGTTTCTTCGGTTACATCCATCCAAAATGGCGTACCCCGTCGCTCAACGTGCTGCTGGTGGGCGCGATTGCGTTGATGGCGATTAACTTCGACCTGGTCACGGCGACGGCGCTGATCAACTTCGGTGCGCTGGTGGCGTTTACCTTTGTGAACCTGTCGGTGATCGCGCAGTTCTGGATCCGTGAGAAGCGTAACCGCACGCTGAAAGATCACGTTCAGTATCTGCTGCTGCCGCTGCTCGGCGCGTTGACGGTCGGTGCGCTGTGGGTGAACCTGGAAGAGAGTTCTATGGTGCTGGGCCTGATCTGGGCCGCCATCGGGATTATCTACCTGGCCTTCGTGACCCGCAGCTTCCGTAATCCGGTGCCGCAGTTCAGCGAAGAGATTTAATCGCGACGACGTTGCCGCCTTTCCGGCTCTTCCGGGAAGGCGGCAATAACCTAACCTGCCAGTACCAGCTCCCAGCTCCCCGCATTTAACTGTTCCAGCGCCGCTTCACTCAACTTTTTGTCGGTAATGATCTGATCAAACCTCTCCAGCGGCAACGCCAGAAACGTCGCTATCCGGCTGTACTTCGAACTGTCACTGAGCAGCACGCGCTTACTGCTCACCTCGCTGACCGCCTGCTTCACGGTGACCTTATCTTCATCGGGCGTAAACAGGCCTCGCGGCCCCCAGCAGGAGGCGGAGATAAACGCGATATCAATCGCCAGATGACGCAGGCTTCTTGCTGCCGATTCGCCGACGCAGGAGCGGTTTTCCCGGCAGACCGTTCCGCCGGTGTGAATCACTCTGCACTGACTGCCCTCCATCAACAGATTCGCGACCATGAAATCGTTGGTCACCACCAGTAAATCATCACGATCCACTACCTCTTTCGCCAGGGCCAGCATGGTGGTGCCGGCATCCAGATAGATGCAGCTATGACGGGGAATGTGCCGGGCGGCGGCGCGGCCAATCGCATATTTCTCATCGTTAAACAGGGTACTTTTGGTGAGATGTGAAGGCTCAGCCGCCAGCCGATCGGCAGTGCGTACGCCGCCGGAGACTGACAGCACCGCACCCTGTTCCTCCAGTTTCTGCACATCACGACGTATCGTCATGTGTGAGACCCCCAGCCGCTCCGTCAGCTCGGCGATGCTCACCACACCACGATCGGCCACCAGCGCAAGGATCTGTTGATGACGTTCAACCGGAATCATACCTGCTCCTGCTATTTACCATTTTTTCACATTGTAGAGTATTTCACGGTTTATCAGAACAGATAATCACAGGGTCAGGGCTGAGAGTATGTTCAGATTCCCAGACAGAACAGGTAAGCCCGACCGTGTTAAAAATTGTTCTCTGACGAAGCTGTGATGTTTTTTGTGAGACGTGACACATTTTCAGTCGCCGGATGCTGGCACGATTAACAGTAACAAACAAATAATCACTTAATTTAACAGGGGGCGTAACGTGCCAGCAAAGAATATCTGTGTTATCGGGTTAGGATCCATGGGCATGGGGGCTGCACAATCCTGCCTGCGCGCCGGTCTCAACACCTGGGGCGTCGATTTAAATCCGGCCGCACTAGAGACGTTGCGACGGGCAGGTGCGCGCGATGCGCAGCCCTCGGCATCTGCCTTTGCTGACCAGCTCGATGCTGTTTTGCTGCTGGTGGTCAATGCGCAGCAGGTGAACGCGGTTCTGTTTGGTGAAAATGGCCTGGCGGCAAAGCTGCGTCCGGGGACCGTGGTGATGGTCTCATCCACGCTGTCAGCCAGCGACGCGCAGCAGATTGAGCAGCAGCTGGCGCAATATCAGCTGCTGATGCTCGATGCACCGGTCTCCGGCGGGGCTGCCAAAGCCGCCAGCGGTGAGATGACGGTCATGGCGTCCGGCAGTGAGGCGGCGTTTAGCCAGCTGCAACCGGTACTGGATGCGGTCGCGGCCAAAGTCTATCGCGTGGGCAGTGAGATTGGGGCGGGCTCCACCGTCAAAATCATCCATCAGCTGCTGGCGGGCGTTCACATCGCGGTGGGAGCAGAAGCGATGGCGCTGGCGGCGCGAGCCGGTATTCCGCTGGAAACCATGTATGAAGTGGTCACCCATGCTGCGGGAAATTCATGGATGTTCGAGAACCGTATGAAGCATGTGGTAGACGGTGACTACAGCCCGAAATCGGCTGTCGATATCTTTGTGAAAGATCTTAACCTGGTGGCCGACACCGCCAAAGCACTGCATTTTCCGCTGCCGCTGGCTTCCACCGCGCTCACTATGTTCACCGAAGCCAGCAACGCCGGTTATGGTCGTGAGGATGACAGCGCCGTGATCAAGATCTTCAGCGGCATAACGCTGCCGCAGGCGAAGGAGGAGGGATGATGCGTCTTGGTGTAATCGCAGATGATTTTACCGGTGCCACCGACATCGCCAGCTTTCTGGTGCAGAACGGGCTGAGCACCATTCAGTTCAACGGCATTCCCGCCGGTGAAATCGCCACCGATGCCCAGGCGATGGTGATCAGCCTGAAGAGTCGCTCCTGTCCGGCAGAGCAGGCGGTTGCTCAGTCGCTGGCTGCGCTGGCATGGTTACAGCAGCAGGGCTGCCAGCGCTTCTACTTTAAATATTGCTCCACCTTCGACAGCACCGCCCAGGGCAATATTGGTCCGGTGACCGATGCCCTGCTAAAGGCGCTGGGTGAGACGCAGACCGTTATCTGTCCAGCTCTGCCGGTCAATGGCCGCACGGTCTATCAGGGCCATCTGTTTGTTGGTGACCAGCTGCTGTCGGAGTCGGGGATGCGTCATCACCCGGTTACGCCCATGCGCGAGAGCAACCTGCTGCGTCTGATGACATCACAGGCGACGGGCAAAGCCGGACTGATCGCGGCGGCACAGGTCGACCAGGGTGCCGACTCCGTCCGGCAGGCGATGCATCAGCTGGCAGAGCAGGGCGTCAGCTACGTGGTGATCGACACGCTGCATCACCAGCATCTGCTGACGCTGGGCGCGGCCCTCAGCGATCTGCGGCTGGTGACCGGCGGTTCCGGGCTGGCTATCGGTCTGGCGCGGCAGTGGGCGAGAGCCGGGGCGGATGCTCAGGCAGAGCAGGCAGGGCGTCCGCAGGGTGGGCGCGCCGTGGTGTTGTCCGGCTCCTGTTCGCAGATGACCTGCCGGCAGGTCAGCCTCTATCGCCAGCAGGCACCGGCCTGCGAAGTGCAGGTCGAACCCTGCATGCAGAATTCAGATGACTATGCCCGCCAGCTCTGTGACTGGACGGAAGCCAATAGCCAGCACTCTCTGGCTCCGCTGCTTTATGCCACCACCGACGCACAGCAGCTGCAGGCGATCCAGCAGCGCTATGGTGCGCAGCGCAGCAGTGAGGCCGTTGAGCAGCTGTTTGCCGCCGTGACGCGGGAGCTGAAACGGCGCGGCTGGCAGCGCTTTATTGTGGCCGGGGGAGAAACCTCCGGTGTGGTGGCGCAGAGCCTGGGCGTGACCGCCTTTCACATCGGCCCGACAATTTCGCCGGGCGTGCCCTGGGTGCGTGATATCCACCAGCCGCTCTCTCTGGCACTGAAGTCGGGGAATTTTGGCGACGAAGACTTTTTCCGCCGCGCGCAAACGGAGTTTACCTATGACTGAATCTTTCTCTTTAACTGAGCAGCAGGCGCGTGATGAGATGGTGCGGCTGGGGGCCTCATTTTTTCAGCGCGGCTATGCCACCGGTTCGGCGGGCAACCTCTCCCTGCTGCTTGAAGACGGAAATCTGCTGGCGACGCCGACCGGCTCGTGCCTCGGCGAGTTACAGGCTGATCGGCTGGCAAAAGTGACGCCGGAGGGGGAGTGGCTCTCTGGCGACAAACCCTCCAAAGAGATCGCTTTCCACCGCGCGCTCTACCTGAATAATCCCGACTGCCGGGCGGTGGTGCACCTGCACAGCCACTACCTGACGGCGCTCTCCTGTCTGCAGGGGCTGGACACGGACAACTGTATCCGGCCGTTCACCCCCTATGTGGTGATGCGTGTCGGGGATGTGCCGGTCGTGCCCTACTATAAGCCCGGCGATGGGCGACTGGCGGAGGATCTGGCGCGGCTGGCCCCCCGCTATCGCGCCTTTTTGCTGGCGAATCATGGCCCGGTGGTGGTGGGAAAATCACTGCAGGAAGCCGCCGATAACACGGAAGAACTGGAAGAAACGGCCCGGTTAATCTTTACGCTGGGTGACCGGCCCATTCGTTATCTCAATGCTGCCGAAGTGGCGGAATTAAGGAGCCGATAATGCCAAAGTTTGCTGCTAACCTGACCACCCTGTTTACGGAACTGCCGTTCGCGGAGCGCTTCGCGGCGGCGGCTGATGCGGGCTTCCGCGCCGTAGAGTTTATGTTTCCCTATGACTATCCCGCCAGCCAGATCAAAACGTGGCTGGATGAGCATCAGCTACAGCTCGTGCTCTTCAATACTGCTCCCGGCAACGTCGCAGCGGGAGAGTGGGGCGTCACCGCTATTCCTGGCCGGGAAGCGGATGCCAGAGCAGACATCGATCGCGCCCTGAGCTATGCGCTGGCGCTGAACTGCCCGCAGGTGCATGTCATGGCGGCCACCGTGCCGCCGGGGGCCGACCGTCAGCGCTATGCCGACACCTTCATTCACAACATGCGTTATGCCGCGGAGCGCTTCGCGCCACACGGCATCAACCTGCTGATTGAAGCCCTGAATCCGACCACCAAACCGGGGTATCTCTACGCCAGCCAGTATCAGACGCTGGAGATGGCAGAACAGATCGATCGCCCTAACGTCTTTACTCAGCTCGACCTTTTCCACGCACAACGTGTGGATGGCAATCTCACGCACCTGATTCGTCACTATGCCGGGCGCTATGCCCACGTGCAGATCGCCTCAGCATCGGACCGTCATGAGCCGGATGAGGGTGAAATCTATTATCCGTATCTCTTCTCGCTGCTGGATGAAGTCGGCTATAGCGGCTGGGTGGGCTGCGAGTATATCCCGCGCGGTCGCACTAACGAGGGGCTGGGCTGGTTTGCGCCCTGGAAGATAAAAGCCTGATTTAACGCGCTGTAAAAAACCGGTGTTCCGGCACCGGCAGGGAGCGGCTTGCCCTTTTTCCGGCCCTGCACCTGCTCTCCCTGTACCCCGATAACCTAAAAATATAACCATTTCTGAGGCTTACTATGTCCACCGCACTGCTGTTAGCCATAGCGACCGCCAGCATTGTGATCCTACTGCTGCTGGTGATCAAAGCTAAAGTCCATCCGTTTGTCGCCCTGTTAATTGTCAGTCTGCTGGTGGCGATCGCCACGGGCATCCCGGCCGAAAAAATCATGGAGACGATTGTTACCGGTATGGGCGGGCTGCTCGGTCACATCACCATTATTATCGTTCTCGGTGCCATGCTCGGCGCGATCATCGAAGCCTCGGGGGGCGCCGAGTCGCTGGCGCAGCGTTTCAGTAAGACGCTGGGGTTAAAACGGACCGTGGCGGCCCTGACCATGGCGGCTTTTATCCTCGGAATCCCGGTCTTTTTTGAAGTAGGCTTCATCATTGTTATCCCGCTGATCTATGGATTTACCAAAGTGGCGCGGGTCTCACCCCTGAAGTTTGGCCTGCCGATGGCGGGCGTGATGCTGACGGTGCACGTGGCGCTGCCGACCCATCCCGGTGCCGCCGCCGCCGCGGGGATCCTGCACACCGACATGGGCTGGCTGATGATGCTGGGTATCGCCATTTCGATTCCGGTCGGGATCATCGGCTACTACGTGGCGAAGGTGATGAACCGTCGCCACTATCATCTTTCAGTGGACGTGCTCGAACAGCTGCAGATGGCAAAACCCGAGGGACAGGAAAAGAAGAATGAGCCCGCACCGCCTGGCGCGCTGACCATCAGCGGGCTGATTGTGGTGCCGATTGTCCTGATCGTGCTGGGCACGCTGTCCCACACCCTGATGGATGAGGGCAATCTGCTGCGGAGCGTGATGACCGTAATCGGTACCCCGCCCATTGCTCTGCTGATTGCTCTGGGCCTGGCGGCCTGGCTGCTGGGGGTACGCCGTGGCTGGAGCAAAGATAAGCTGGAAGACCTGACCGGCCGGGCGATCCCCACCTCCGCCAGTGTGATACTGGTGGCGGGTGCCGGTGGCGCTTTCGGCAAAGTGCTGGTGGAGTCGGGCGTCGGCAAAGCGCTGGCGGTCACGCTTGAGACACTGCATCTGCCGCTGGTGCCTGCTGCGTTCATCCTGTCGCTGGCGCTGCGTGCGTCACAGGGCTCCGCCACGGTGGCGATCCTGACAACCAGCGGATTGCTGACGCAGGCGGTGACCGGCGTATCGGACATGCAGCGGGTACTGGTGACGCTGGCGGCCTGCTTTGGCGGGCTGGGACTGTCACATGTCAATGACGCAGGTTTCTGGGTGGTGACGCGCTATCTTGGGCTGTCAGTGGCTGACGGCCTGCGCACCTGGACGGTACTGACCACCTTAATGGGGCTGAGCGGTTTCGCCCTGACCTGGCTGGCGTGGACGCTGCTGTAATCCACGACACAGCCCGGTGCCGGACCCGGCAGAGGATGCCGGGTGGCATTCAGGATTCAGGAGACCAGATCCTGCGCGTAGAGATAGAGCGCTTTCAGCTGTCCGAGTTTTTCCGCATCGGCTTCATGCAGACTGGCGAGCGACTCCAGCTCCTGCATAAACGCCTGCACCTGATCGCTGTTAAGCACTTCACGCCGATGCTGCAGCCAGCGCTGCTGCTCGGCATCATCCAGCGTGCCGGGGAAATTACGCGCCCGGTAGCGGAACAGCAGTTTCGCCACCCGCGCACTCTCGAAGGTCAGGTCCAGCGCCGGCAGATTCGCCGGGGCGGTCTGGCGGATGATGTTCATCCCCGCGCGATCCGCATCACTGAAGAAGCCATCATAGAGTTGCGTGTCTACGTCGTCTGATGGCGTAAACGGCTCGGCTTCGGCAAACAGCGTCACCAGTTTCTCCCGCACGTCGGGCTGCTGGCGCAGCAGGGCCAGATTCGCCAGACAGTGCTGACGATCGATGCCCAGCCGGGCAGCATCTTCCGGGCGCAGCGTGCTGGCCGGGGCCAGAACCGGACACTTATTGATATGCACCAGTTTAACCGGCACGGCCGGTAGATCGCCGAGATCGTTTTTCGCCGTATAGAGACGCTCACGCAGTGCAGCGGCATCCAGTTCCAGCAGCGGTGACATATCACCCGCCAGATCCACCACGATCAGCGCATTCCGGTTATCGGGATGCCAGGCCAGCGGCACAATCCAGCTGGTATTCCCGCGCGCGGCACCGAACATACCTGAGACATGCACCAGCGGCTTCATCTGCGGGATGTCGATCAGCGTCATCAGCTTGTTCTTGTTACGATGGGTGAACAAAAATTCAAACAGCTTTGGCTGTTTCTCCTTCACCAGCTTCGCCATCGCCAGCGTGGCGTACACATCGGACATCGCATCATGCGCATTTTCATGCGCCACGCCGTTGGCTTTAGTCAGATGCTCCAGCCGGAAGCTGGGAAAGCCTTCCTCATTCTCCGGCCAGTTGATGCCATCCGGCCGCAGCGCATAGCAGGCACGCATCACGTCGAGCAGGTCCCAGCGGGAATTGCCATTCTGCCAGCTCCAGCCATAGGGATCGTAGAAGTTGCGATAGAAGATATTGCGCGTGACTTCGTCGTCGAAGCGCACGTTGTTGTAGCCCACCACACAGGTTTGTTCCGTGGTAAACAGGGAATGGATACGTTCAGCAAACTCCGCTTCATTCACGCCGCGCGTCATCGCCACCTGAGGCGTGATACCGGTAATCATCACCGCTTCGGGCTGCGGCAGATAGTCATCAGGCAGACGGCAGTAGAAGACTTCGGGTTCACCCACCGGATTAAAGTCACTGTCAGTGCGCAGCCCGGCAAACTGAGCAGGCCGGTCGCGCGACGGGCTGGTGCCGAAGGTCTCGTAATCGTGAAAGAGGAAGGTAGGTTGTCCGGGGTCGTTTTTCAATGTGCGTTACCGTTCGTCATTTTTCATTAACTTGCTGAGTTAAAACAATTTTCATCATTTCATTGCCTGGCTTTGTTCACATTTGCCTTTCGTTGCTGTTCGCTGTTATACCGGCAACATCGTGTTCCGGATGCTTACCAGAAGCACATTATGCTGTGTACCAGAAATTATTAAGGCGCTGAGTGACCCTTAATTACGCTCCCTATATGGTAAACCATAATCCGGCCCGGCTGAAATTTCAGATGCTGATGGGCCGGGGACACATATCGTCAAACAGGGGGATACTGATTCAGTATCCCTACAAATTGAACGGTAAAAGCCCAGCGGCTGAGTTCAGTTGATATCCTGCACTTACTCTTCAGTATGCCTGCAATCGGATTAGAGCACTTGTAATACTGGGTGTATTTTGGTCGCAGATGCAGGGAGGCTGGTAGTAAAAAGGAGGATGGCGCGGTAATCGGTGATAGTTGGATGTGCGGTAGCGTGGTTAATAATACCCGTACTCATAAACCCTTTACGATGCTATTGGCTTTACTTTTTATCTGCCAGCATCAACCCGGCTTTCACCGGGTTTTTATTAATTACGCCGTATGTCTTTCATTCCATGCATCTGCATATTGAATATTACCATCTACGATCTTCCACGTTATTTTTTCATACTGAATGCTCACGCTTTCAGTATGATTCATCTTGTTATTTCCCTCAAGTTTAACATTAGGGACGCTACAATTAACGCCAGTGATTCTAACGTTTTCCATCAAGACGCTGTAATAACAAACTTCCTGGCCAGCATCGTTAATATTATAAAATTTTATCTCAGCACTTTTAAGTGTCTGGCCTGTGGCCGCAGCTTTATAGAGATAGGGCGTAGAGCTATCAACCTCTTTTTCTATCATCATGGGTGAATGATGCCGCGTACCCGTTATTTTACCGTTTGCGCTGTCTACAGGCAGATTTATACCGTGGCTGAGCCCGATAATTTCGATACTACCATCACGATCTTGCACGTCAACGGAACCTTTAATATCTGCGCCGCCGTCGTCCTTAAGCCACATATAGGGAGGAATTGGCATTCTAAGTGCTCCTTAATCTTCTGATTAACTTCATTGTTACGATATAAAAAAGAGTGCTGATAGTCAGCATTATAAATAAGTCTATATATGAATAGGCATCATATATAGAGTCAGCATTTTCATTATCATTGATAATTAATGCTAATTTCCTGGCCATTTCATAGTCAATGTAACATTCTGGCGAAGGCAAATCATGGCCAGTGCAATAAAACAGCACTACAAAATAAGCTAATCTGACAAAACTACGGGCAAGTTTTTTTATAGCCACCGGCCACCACCTCCACCCAGCCGCGTGCCATAAGTGACCGTTTACAGGGAACAGAAATAAGAGAAGTATTCATCAGAGCATTTCTGATCATTGCAAAATCTGAATTGTGTGCAATGGTAATGCAGCCCTTAGACACGGTTCCTGGATGGAGCCTGAAATTTCCCCGCTCAACCCCCTCTATCCATGTATAATCATCTATCCCCCAGTCATCGCGCCAGAGAGCAAACCAATCAGTTCTGCCGAACTCTCGACGACCCACCAGCTTATTCAGTCCATCATGGATTTCTGCTTTTTTTTGAGAGAACCAGTTACCTTCTCTGCGATCAACAATCCAGTATTTACCGGGAGGCGTGGGGCCAATGTCTGGAATAGCTGCGCAATTCGCATTGTTTCGATAGACGCCCAGCCCGGAGTGCGCCATAAAAACCCCAACGCCGTACAGATTAAATGGCGCGTAATCAGCGCCATTGAGAATCATTTTTCCATGTAGTGCCATGCTCAATCCCTTAGCAAAAAGTGAGAGTTAATTACTCACCGGATAAATCTCTGGCTGCCACCTGCTATAGCAAAGCAATTAACCTTACTAAAAATAAGGTCTTCAGGTTATATTGTAAACAGAAAAGTGATCTGATACGGGCTGTCAATACCTTTAAAATAACTGCACTTATGTTCTGCGCAATTAGGGGGGGTAAGAGGTAAGCATAAGATTTGAAGTGAGACACTTCCGTATTTCTGTCCGCTCTCTGCGCCTCTGCACGCAGCAGGGTGAGTGAAGATGGTTGTCTGTTACACGCCTCAATGATTCAGCGTAACCGAACCACTTTAGCGGTTCCGGGCCTGTCTCTATGGTAAACCATATTCTTATGCGCCTGAAGTTAAGGGATCTTCTCAGGAACGCAGAGGCACCCCGGTTCATACTTTTTTTCAATTTATTCAAACCTTCACAACGCTTTTGCCGTAAAACGTGCGGCTGTTTCCGTTTCGTTTTAGAAATTTTCTCTCCCGTGTAATTAAGGATGAAGTGTTGAAAAGGCGTCTGCTGTTCACCGTTACCGCTACTGTTTTTTGGGCCTCGCTGGCACAGGCCGATGCAATCCCGTTTCCTGTGACGCCGCCGGCGATTGATGCCGCTTCCTGGGTGCTGATGGATGCCATGACCGGGCAGGTTCTGACTGCCGGTAATCCCGATGAGCGCCGCAATCCCGCCAGCCTGACCAAACTGATGACCGGCTACGTGGTCGACCGCGCCATTGACCAGAAGAAAATCAGCCGTGACGACATGGTTACGGTGGGAAAAGATGCGTGGGCGGCCGGAAATCCGGTGTTCAAAGGCTCCTCGCTGATGTTCCTGAAGCCCGGCGATAAGCTGAGCGTCCGGGATTTAAGCCGCGGGGTCATCATTGATTCCGGGAATGACGCCTGCGTGGCCCTGGCCGATTATGTCGCAGGCAGCGAAGCAAATTTCGTCGGCATGATGAACCACTATGTTGAGAAACTCGGGCTGCAGAATACCCATTTTGAAACGGTGCACGGTCTGGATGCGCCGGGTCAGTACTCCAGCGCACTGGATATGGCGAAACTCTCCCGCGCGATTATTGACGGTGAGCCTGACTTCTACGCGATGTACAGTGAGAAGACCCTGACCTGGAATGGCATCACCCAGAACAACCGTAATGGTCTGCTGTGGGACAATAATCTGCATGTCGACGGGCTGAAAACCGGCCACACCGAAACGGCCGGGTTTAACATCATCGCCTCTAACGTGGTGGGTAAGCATCGCCTGATTGCTGTCGTGATGGGCGGGAAAAGCGCGAAAGGGCGTGAAGAGCAGGCGCGTAAACTGCTGGTCTGGGGCCAGAACACCTTCGATACCGTTCAGCTGTTCCACGCCGGTAAGAAGATTGGCAGCGAAAACGTCTGGTACGGCAATCCGCATCAGGTCGAGGTCGGCACTGCAGAGGATATCTATCTGTCGCTGCCGCGCAGTGAAGTGCAGAACGTGAAAGCGAAATATGTTATCGACCGCAAAGATCTGGAGGCGCCGCTGAAAGCCAATGAGGTGATCGGTGAAATTCAGGTGATGGATAAAGATCAGGAGATCGCCCACTATCCGCTGGTGGCGCTGAGTGCGGTTGAACCCGCCGGTGTCATTACCCGCCTGACCGACTATCTCAAACAGAAGTTCTGATCGGTCAATGGGTCACCACTGAAACGGGCAGCCTCTGAGCTGCCCGTTTTTACAGGGGGACAGCTTCCCGTCTGAACCGGCGTCCGTCAAAGTTAACGAGCAGTAATAAATTGTTTTTAATTTACAGGCAGCAATGTGAGCCGGATGTTGATATTTGTAAGATAACGTCAAAATGGTCTGGAAATAGCGGGCGCAGGCTAAGCCTGAACCCCGTTCGGGGTTAAGATAGCGGCAACATAATCCCGCAACCGGAAAGTCACTTTGCGTTCTGATAAACCCATTTCAAAACTGGAATTCTGGTTTTACCGTCACTATCGCGCCGTCCATGGCGTGCGCATTGCCATCGCCTTTTTGCTCTGCTTTATCTTTGTCCGGGCCACTCATATCCCTGAAGGCACCTGGCCCCTGATTACGCTGGTGGTGGTGATGGGCCCCATCTCTACGTGGGGAAACGTCTTCCCACGCGCCCTGCAGCGCATCAGCGGCACCGTAGCCGGCTCGATTTCCGGTCTGATTGCGCTAAAGCTGGAGCTGATCTCCATGCCGATGATGCTGGCGTGGTGCGGCATGATCATGTTCATCAGTGGCTTCCTGACGCTGGGCAAGCACCCCTATATGGCGTTGCTGATCGGGATTACGCTCAGCGTCGTCGTCGGGGCACCGACCGGTGACTTCACGATGGCGCTGTGGCGCGGCGGGGATGTGATTCTGGGGTCGCTGATGGCGCTGCTGTTCACCGCTATCTGGGCGCAGCGCGCCTATACCCACTGGCGCATCCAGCTCTCTGACACGCTGGCGGAGATGGCAAAAATTTACCACGCCGGTTTCTCACCCAATCTGGTCGAAAAGCCGCGCCTTAACAAGCCGCTGGGCAAATTGCTGAGCAGCGTCATCAAAATGCGGTCGCTGCTGGAGCCGTCCAGCAAAGAGACGCGCATCCCGAAGTCGGTGCTTGAAGCCATTCAGACCATTAACCGTAATATGGTTTACACCATTGAGATGCAGATTAATGCCTGGTGGGCGTCGCGTGAAAGTCACCTGATTATGCTCAATGCACCCGCCTTACGCCGCACCCAGCAGATGACCGAGAACACGCTGCGGGCGCTGTCCGTCATGGCAATCGAGGGGGAAACGGAAGAGGTGGTCGCCAACAGTCATGAACTCACCGAAATCAGTGATGAACTGCGGCGCCTGATTGCGGAGGCGGGCAGCGACGCGCTGGAGGAGACGCCGATCTACGGCTACGTCTGGCTGACGCTGGAACTGGCGAAACAGCTGGAGCGGATGACCGATCTGATGCGGATGGCGCTGCGCAAATAATCACCTCAGACAATGACTTAATGTGAAACGGGGTTTCTTTGCGCTAAGATAAGAGCCAGTCTGAATTTAGCTGTGAAAATTGCTTACCTGGCGGGCTAGCCGCTAAGCTGATCGTTTTGACTCTATCCCTGCGTCAGCAGGCTTAAAGAAAGGTGCCATCATGGAAAATGCCAAGCAGTCATTTCAGGACGTACTGGAGTTCGTGCGTATGTTCCGCCGCAAAAACAAACTGCAGCGTGAAATTGTCGACAACGAGAAGAAAATTCGTGACAACCAGAAGCGCGTTCTGCTGCTCGACAACCTGAGCGAATACATCAAGCCGGGCATGAGCGTTGAGGCTATTCAGGAGATCATTGCCAGCATGCGCGTGGATTATGAAGATCGCGTGGATGAGTACATCATCAAAAACGCCGACCTCTCAAAAGAGCGTCGCGAGCTGTCGAAAAAGATCAAAGCTATGGGCGTGGGTGAACATCCGAAAGCCTGATAGCCGATAACGGAGCGCAGCGGCTCCGGTTACTGAAGATGACCCGCATCCACCCCGGTGGCGCGGGTTTTTTTATGGCGGCTGGCAGAGCTGGTGCTACTGGCCGGACAGCCGACGGGCGATCGCCTGAAGCTGCTGGGACAGCGCAGCTAAATCGAGCGAGTTATCGGCTGGCGGGGCGGTGGTTTCCCGGATAACCAGCGTGGTTTCCAGCGCAGCGTCAGAAACCTCTTCGCCGCGCAGCCGGGCCAGCATCCGCTCAACGCTCTGCGCGCCCAGATAATGCAAATCCTGGCGCACCGTGGTCAGCGGCGGCTGATACCAGGCGCTTTCCGCAGTGTCATCATAACCAATCACTGAGATCTCGCCCGGAATCGCCACCCCATACTGATGCAGCGCCCGCATCGCACCCAGCGCCATCTGATCGTTCGCCACCAGCAGCGCCTGGGGCAGGGCGTCCGGCAGCTGCGACATCAGCGCCTGATAGCCCGACTGCGCGCTCCAGTCGCCGCGCAGAGAACAGTGCGGCGTAAGCTGATGATCGGCCAGCGCCTGAAGCCAGGCCGCTTCACGCTGACGCGCCGAGACCGACCGCAGCGGCCCGTTGAGCAGGCCAATCCGGCGATGACCCAGCGCCACCAGATGTTCAACCGCGGCGCGCGCGCCGGAGGCGTTCGGATACTGACACTGCGCCACCGCGGCACGCGGTTCGACATCCAGAAACAGCACCGGCTTACTGCCACACAACAGCTGAATCTGCTGCGCCTCATCTGCCGCCAGCGGCAGGTTGATCAGCAGTCCGTCAACCCGCTGCGCCAGCAGTTCATTCACGGTAGCGGCCGCATCATGACCGCTCTCCATCGCAATCACCAGATGATACCCCGCGGCGGCGGCCCGTTGCTGGATCGCCGAGGCGATCTGAGCCGGTGCCATCAGCGCCAGGTCGCTGGTAGCCAGACCCAGCGTGCGCGTCGCCTTGCCTGCCAGCTGCTGTGCCACGCGATTAGGCACATAATTGAGCTGCTGCATCGCCGCCTCAACCCTTTCCCGCGTGCGGGCTGACACCTGTTCAGAACGGTTTAAAACACGTGAAACGGTTTGGTATGAGACGCCGGCCAGTTGCGCGACATCATCAAGGGTCACGGAGCGGGAAGTCATTGCACTCTCCAAAAGATGAAGCGCCGAGTGTAACAAAATTTCCTGCCACACTGCTGCTGCTCATTACACATTCACTCTTTTGCCAGCCGGGACCCATGCGGCCCCGGTCAGAACGGATTATCGCTATCCGGCTTAGCGCTGCTGCAGATAGACCTGCAGATTCACATCGACCGCGTTAAGCAGCGGAGTCATCAGACCTTTTCGTTTTGCCCGCAGCAGCAGGTCACCGATCACCTGATCGGCTTCGATATCAAATCCCTGAGTCAGGTCACGATACATCGAGGAGGTCATCGGGGTCTCCGGGTTATTCAGCAGTTCAAAAATGCGGGCGGTGACGGCCGGACGCGGCTGATACCCCTCGGCGGAAATCACCGCCAGAATCTCGCTGAAGATCCCCTGCAGCAGCGCTTCGCCCCCGCGGGTGGTCAGTATCTGCTGCGTATCGCCACGCGCCAGGCAGCAGACCGCCCCGAGCGTACTCAGCAGCAGCCACTTCTCCCACAGCTCATCCATAATGTTATCGCTGAAGCGGTTATCGACCTGACTGGTGCGCAGGGCGGCGTCAACCCGCTGCAGGCGCGCATCGTTATTGCCATCCAGCGCACCGTAATAAAGCTGATGCAGCGGTGTCATCTGGATCACTTCACCGCTGTCACCCAGCGTGGCGTTGATTTTGCACAGGCCGCCTATCACCTTATTGTCACCGAAACGCTGCTGCAGTGTCGCGATGTGTCGCATCCCGTTGAGAATCGGCATGATCAGCGTGTCAGGGCCGACCGCAGGCGCGATATCCTCCATGAGCTGTTCAAGCGCAAAACTCTTTACGGTAATTATGATCAGGTCATAGTGGTCGCTCAGCGAGCGGGCCTGGATCAGCTGCGGCTCCAGCTTTTCCGTTCCCTGCGGCGTCTGTAACACCAGTCCATTCGTCTGCAGCTGCTGAAAACGGCGTTCGCGCACCAGAAACGTGACGTCCTGACCCGCCTGAGCCAGTCGGGCACCAAAATATCCGCCGGTCGCGCCGGCTCCTGCCATCAGAATGCGCATCTGCATCTCCCGTTGCTGAAAACCTCTACCTTAAAGCGGTGTGAGCGGGCTTACCAGTGCTGACGTCAGCAGAAAAGGATCGATGCGGGTCGTCACCGACGGGCAGAGCAGGGCTTTCGTTGACGGAGCGGCGGGCCGGAAGGGCGTAAAACGTTAAAGCCGGGGGAGGCCCTGCGCAGCCGCGTCATGCTCCCAGTCCAGCACAATCTGATAATCGTCCCGCTCTGCCGGGCTGAATCCGCCGATCAGATTGTCGTTGCAGACGCCACGCCAGGCCGTCTCCTGCACCAGTTGATGCAGCGCCAGCCGGAGATGTGCCAGCCGGGTGGAGGAGGTTGACGCTGCCGTGATCAGCGGCAGTCCGGGTGCCCGGGGTGTTTCACCGATTATATGCAGGCCATCCAGTGCTTCCGGTTCATAACGCGCCAGCAGCGCCCAGCTGACGCAGTCGATCGCAGCAATATCGGCATCGCCTTGCTGCAACGCAGCCAGCGACCGGCGATGCCCCCCGCTCAGGATGAGCTGAGAAAAGGTGACGCCCTGACGCGCCGCGACAAACCGCAGTGCGTTATAGCCGGAGTGAGAGTCCAGGCTGTTCGCCACCGCCCGCTGGTCAGTGAAATCGGCCAGCGTCGCCTGTTCATCCCGCGCCACCAGCCAGCTACGATAGTCGCGACCGCTGCAGCCGGGCGCCCGATAGTGAAAGGTGCCGACAGGATGGACCGCGGTAAGCCGGGTGACCAGTGGATAGCCACAGGTCTGACTCAGCAGCAGATGCGCATCCTGCCAGTGTGCCTGCAGGTCGTCAGGCCAGACCGGCTGCGCTTCTATGCCACGCCGGGCCAGCAGCGTCTTAATGGCCTGTATCAGCGCCCGGGTGGCAGGCGGGTGAATCGCGTACATGGGCAGCGCGAGCCGGTTAGTCATCAGGTTTCTCCCGGTCAGGATAGGGTAGTCCCCCCGCGCGAAGATCGGGCTGCATCAGGGGATAAATAAGCAAAGCAGATAATCAGCCTGGCTATGTCGAAATTCCTGAATATAGCGCTGAAAGATATTGACTATCAGTTGTGGCGCGGAGGGCGTAACCTTTGCCTATCAGAAATTGCTTTACATCCACGGGCGTTTATCCCGTCAGGAGAATGACAGATGAAAAATATCGGCTTCTTATCTTTTGGTCACTGGACCCCCTCTTCACAGTCTGCCACCCGCACGGCGCAGGATGTATTACTGCAGTCGATCGACTTAGCGGTTGCCGCGGAAGAGCTGGGTGCCGATGGCGCTTACTTCCGTGTCCACCACTTTGCCCGTCAGCTCAGCTCACCGTTTCCGCTGCTGGCGGCGGTCGCGGCACGCACCAGCCGGATTGAGATCGGCACTGGCGTAATCGACATGCGTTACGAAAACCCGCTCTATATGGTGGAAGATGCCAGCGCGGCCGATCTGATCTCCAACGGTCGTCTGCAGCTTGGTCTGAGCCGCGGCTCACCGGAGCAGGTGATTGATGGCTGGCGCTACTTTGGTTTTGAACCTAAACCAGGGGAAAGCGATGCCGATATGGGCCGTCGTCACACCGAGGAGTTTCTGGAGGTGCTGCGTGGAGAAGGCTTTGCTAAGCCGAACCCTCAGCCGATGTTCCCGAACCCGCCAGGTCTGCTGCGCCCGGAGCCGCTGTCTGAAGGGTTACGCGACCGTATCTGGTGGGGCTCCGGCTCCAACGCAACGGCGGAGTGGGCGGCGAAAATGGGCATGAACCTGCAGAGTTCGACGCTGAAAGATGATGAAACGGGCGAGCCGTTCCACATTCAGCAGGCGAAGCAGATCCGCGCCTACCGTGAAGCCTGGAAAGCGGCGGGGCATCAGCATACCCCTCGTGTCTCTGTCAGCCGCAGCATCTTTGCGCTGGTCAACGACATGGACCGCGCTTACTTTGGCCGCAGTGGCAACGACCGTGACTCTGTCGGTTTTCTCGATGAGAAAACCCGCGCCATCTTTGGCCGCAGCTATGCCGCTGAGCCAGAGGTATTGATTAAGCAACTGGCGCAGGATGAGGCGATTGCTGAAGCCGATACGCTGCTGCTTACCGTGCCAAATCAGCTGGGTGTGGCTTATAACGCCCATGTGATTGAAGCGATTCTGAAGTACGTAGCCCCGGAGCTGGGCTGGCGTTAATGACCGGCAGCGCTCTCCTGCGGAGGGCGCTGCGGTTTTATTCCTGATCCGATCCCCTCGTCAGCCCCACCTCTTTTCTCTTCCGCTCTGCCTGTTCTTTTTTCTCTGTATCCCCACGCCTTTTCCAGACTGTTCTGGCAACAGAGCATGCGCGCTTAATGCACCGGATTGCGTCACCGGTCAGCAACTCTTTCATCAGCCGGTTGTTAAACGCGTTTTGTCAGAATAGTCTGATGAAGAACGGTGTCGTTTCGCTGAAGCTGACGCGGATAACAGCCGTTTGCCATCGTTGGGAGCTGTTAAATAAGACCTTATTCAAAGGGGTAGGCTATCAATCATATAGGATAAGACAGGTGTGCCTGCCTGAAAATCCTCTATAGAGTAGCGATGAAAATACAAAAAGAGGTGTGACCATGAGCAATTCCATTGATGAAGATGCAAAAGATGCAAAGCCAATCGTCGAAGCCGACCGTGAAGCTGACCGCGAAGCACCAGCGGGCAAATGCCCCTTTCATGCAGGGAAGTCAGCGCAGCCAAATCAGGCGCCGGGCGGCGGAACAACGAACCGTGACTGGTGGCCTAATCAGCTGCGCGTTGACCTGCTGAATCAGCACTCATCCCGTTCAAACCCCCTTGATGAATCCTTCGATTACCGCAAAGAATTTGCAAAATTAGACTACTCAGCGCTGAAAGCGGACATCAAAGGGTTGCTCACGGAGTCACAGGCCTGGTGGCCCGCTGACTGGGGCAGCTATATCGGTCTCTTTATTCGTATGGCCTGGCACAGCGCCGGAACCTATCGCTCCGTGGACGGACGTGGTGGTTCAGGTCGTGGTCAGCAACGTTTCGCTCCGTTAAACTCCTGGCCGGACAACGTCAGCCTGGATAAAGCCCGCCGCCTGCTGTGGCCGGTAAAACAGAAGTATGGTCAGAAGATCTCCTGGGCCGACCTCTACATCCTGGCGGGTAACGTCGCGCTGGAAAATTCCGGCTTCCGCACCTTTGGCTTTGGTGCCGGACGTGAAGATGTCTGGGAACCGGATATGGATGTGAACTGGGGCGAAGAAGCGACCTGGCTGGAACACCGTCATCCGGAATCGCTGGCGCAGTCACCGCTTGGCGCGACCGAGATGGGTCTGATTTACGTTAACCCGGAAGGCCCGGAACACAGTGGCGATCCCGCTTCTGCCGCCCCGGCTATTCGTGCCACCTTTGGCAATATGGGCATGAACGACGAAGAGATCGTGGCACTGATTGCGGGTGGCCACACGCTGGGTAAAACCCACGGTGCCGCTCCGGCCAGCCATGTCGGTGTCGACCCGGAAACCGCCCCGATTGAAGCGCAGGGTCTGGGCTGGGTCAACAGCCACGGCAGCGGCGTAGGTGCCGATGCGATTACCTCTGGCCTGGAAGTGATCTGGTCGCAGACGCCTACCCAGTGGAGCAACTATTTCTTCGAGAACCTGTTCAAATATGAGTGGGTGCAGACGCGCAGCCCGGCAGGCGCTATCCAGTTTGAAGCGGTCAATGCGCCGGAAATTATCCCGGATGCCTTTGACACGGCGAAAAAACATAAGCCGACCATGCTGGTGACCGACCTGACGCTGCGTTTTGATCCGGAATTTGAAAAAATTTCGCGTCGCTTCCTCAACGACCCGCAGGCGTTCAACGAAGCGTTTGCCCGTGCATGGTTTAAGCTGACGCACCGTGATATGGGGCCGAAAGCGCGCTACATCGGACCTGAAGTACCACAGGAAGATCTGATCTGGCAGGATCCGCTGCCTGCACCGGTTTATCATCCGACCGTCGCGGATATTGCGCAGCTGAAAGAGAAGATTGCCGCATCCGGTCTCAGCGTCAGCGAGCTGGTTTCCGTTGCCTGGGCCTCGGCGTCAACCTTCCGCGGTGGCGACAAACGGGGTGGTGCCAACGGTGCCCGACTGGCACTGCTGCCGCAGCGCGAGTGGGACGTTAACGCCGTTGCGGCGCGCGTGCTGCCGACGCTGGAAGCGGTTCAGCGTGAAGTGAACAAGGCTTCGCTGGCGGATGTGATTGTGCTGGCCGGTGTTGTCGGGGTTGAGCAGGCGGCGAAAGCGGCAGGCGTGACCGTCGACGTGCCCTTTACGCCAGGACGTGTCGATGCGCGTCAGGATCAGACCGACATTGAGTCGTTCAACCTGCTTAAACCGCGTGCCGATGGTTTCCGTAACTACGGCACCGGCTTCGGCAAAACCACCACCGAAAACCTGCTGATCGACAAGGCGCAGCAGCTGACCCTGACCGTGCCGGAGTTAACGGTACTGGTGGGCGGGATGCGTGCTCTGGGCGCTAATTTCGATGGCAGCCAGCACGGCATCTTCACGGACAAGGTGGGTTCGCTGAACACGGACTTCTTTGTCAATCTGCTGGATATGCGCACCGAGTGGAAGGCTGCCGATGCGAGCAACGAGTCCTTTATCGGACGCGATCGCGTCAGCGGTGAAACCCGCTACACCGCGACCCGCGCCGATCTGGTGTTCGGCTCCAACGCGGTGTTACGCGCCTCGGCGGAAGTTTACGCCAGCAGCGACGCCCGTGAAAAATTCGTCAAAGACTTTGTGGCCGCCTGGACCAAAGTGATGAATCTGGATCGCTTTGAACTCTGATAGCTGTTGATGTTGTGAAATCTGAACCCGCTGATGTCAGCGGGTTTTTTTTTGTCTGAAAACAGCTGCGAGACAGCAATTCCAAAGCTTCTGTCGGACATTATCTTTCACCAGCCTGCCAGCGATGAAACAGAGTTGAACAAAAAACATAAATGTTATTGCTTAATCGGTATTTTGGAAAAGGAGATTTAAGGGAATAGAGTGACATTATTATTAACAAATCTGATGGATGTGCGGTTATGAGTAAGGATCGGTATGAAGCAACGAACACCTTTGTCTATCAGGTTTCTCGCCCGAATGGCGAGCCGTTAGCTGAGCATTTTCGCTTTGTTGAGCAACCTCTGGAACCGCTGGAGGAGGGGGCTGCCTGGGTCAAAAATGTGCATTTTTCAGTCGACCCTTATATGAGAGAGTGCATGGATGGAGACTGGGAACTGAATACGCCGCTGGAAGGCAGAACGATCGGGCAGGTGGTCCAGTCTGCTACCCCGCGTCTTGTGCCGGGTGACTGGGTTTTTCATCGAGAGGGCTGGCGCACCTATGCTCAGGTAAAACCTGATGAGGTCAGAGTAATCCAACCCATTGAGGGCGTGCCTTTACGGGCCTGGCTGAGTGTTTTGGGGGGAACAGGGCTTACCGCCTGGGTGGCGCTAACCCGAATAGTCCAGCTACAGGCTGGGGAATCCATCTTTGCCCTGCATGAAGCATTGCGCCTGTTAAACGCCGAAACTCTTTCTGTTCGCATCATTCGTCATCGCAACAGTTCACGAGGCCTGCAACACGCTTTGCTTCAGCTGGGCTTGGCTCTGGCAGCTCCGGAAGTGACCAGATTAAATGCGGTAGTCGGATTTTTTCTTCCTGCCGGGATAGCCTCTCCAGATCTGATTGAACATCTTCTTGTAGAGCATAAGATTGAGATCTCAGCGTCATTTGGTTCACCGCTGTTACGTATTGGTCAGATGGGTGAACAGTGTCGTGCAGAAAATGTTTTTCGCCTGGTGAATGCATTAGCGCTCACACTTGAAACGCTGGGTCAGCCCGTTGACCGTGTTGCCGCGCTGGAAAGTCTTACCTTATTATCTGAAGGAGCAATGCCACTATGATCAGGACTGCCTTTTTATGGCCGCTCTTTATTCTGGATTTCATATTACATTTCAGCAGAGCACTCACCTTCACGTTTTTCCCTATTTATCTCTCACAGACGCTGCAGTTTAATCCGCTGATGACAGGCTATGCACTGGGAGGCAGTCTGGTGATCGCCACGGTGGCGGGTGTCTGGTGCGGCATGCTGGTTGATCGCTTCACTCCTCAGCGGTCGCTTTTTCTGGCGACGCTCATCTCGGTTATTGTCTATGGCTTATTAACGCGGGCCCAACATTTCATTCAGGTTTTTATTTTACTGGTCATGATTGAGGTCGCCTTCACGACCATGCACCTCGCAGTGAAATCGCTTCTGTCAGGTTTATTGCCTGAGAGCCAACGGGGCGCCGCCTTTTCTGTTACCTATACCCTGATCAATATCGCTTTTTGCAGTGCGCCGGTTCTCGGTATTCTTGCCAGTCACTATGCCGTACATGCGCCGATGTGGCTGTCCGCAGGGTTGAGTTTTATTTCGCTCTGCATACTCAGCTTCTATTACCGACGTTACGATGCGCATCTGCACATCACCTCTCCCGTTAACGGGCCGAAAACCAGCCTCAGGGAGACAGTCAGCGTGTTAATCAGCGATTATCGGTTGCAGCTTTTTACCCTGGGGGGGCTGTTCAGTGCACTGGTCTATGCCCGTTTTGCGACGTATTTATCGCAGTATCTGGGCTATGTGGTCAGCGAGGCAGAAGCGCTGAGGTTAATTACGCTGATTGTCAGTATCAACGCAGCAACGGTCATTCTGTTGCAGTACGTTATTGGCAAAAAGATTACCCGAAAAAATATGGTATTTAGCGTGATGATCGGAACCGGGTTACTGGTGATGGGGTTATATTTCTATCACGTCTCTGAGCTGACCCTGTTCTGGATTGTCGGTACCGTACTTTTTTCATTAGGCGAGGTGGTGCTTGTGCCGTCGGAGTTTCTTTTTATCGACTCTATTGCCAGAGACGATATGAAAGGGGCCTATTTCGGTGTGCAAAATATTGCAATGCTAGGGGGCGGAGCTAACGCGATTCTGTTCGGCTACCTGCTCAATAGTCATCTTATCCCGCCATCCGCCATCTTCTATTTACTGATTCTGTTCGCCCTGCTGGGATGTGCTTTATACCTTACCGGCATTCGCCAGAAAAACAGGGTGGTAACAGCCAGAGGCTCCTGAATCCCGCGTCTGATGTTGTTAAATTAAATGACACGCCACCTGGTGCCCGGGTAACACTTCTCGTAACTCAGGCACTGCCTCGCGGCACTGTGCTTCCGCCCGCGGGCAACGTGACGAGAAGCGGCAGCCGGAGGGAGGCCGTGACGGATCCGGAATCTCCCCCTTAATCACCTCGGGGGGTTCATTTTGCGGGTCGAGCGTTGGTACGGCGGCCAGTAGCGCCTGCGTGTAAGGATGCAGCGGCTGACTGAACAGGGCATCGCGGCTGGCGGTTTCCACCAGTTGCCCGAGATACATCACCGCTACGTCATCGCAAAGATGTTCCACTACACCGAGGTCATGTGAAATAAACAGGAAAGTAACGCCGTGGTTATCACGCAGATCGGAAAACAGGTTGATAATCTGAGCCTGAATGGAGACATCCAGCGCTGAAATTGGCTCGTCGGCGATAATAAAGTCCGGGTTGAGAATCAGTGCCCGGGCAATGCCAATGCGCTGGCGTTGCCCCCCCGAGAACTCGTGTGGGAAACGCGGGTAATGTTGCGGAGCCAGTCCGCAAATCTTCATCACCGCGATCACTCTGTCATATAACTCCGCTCTGGTGCAGAGTTTGTGTGCCAGTAGCGCCTCACCAATGGCATCGCCGATACGCTTACGTGGATTGAGTGAGCTGTAGGGGTCCTGAAACACCAGCTGGATTTTGGGGCGCAGCGCCTGCATTTGCCGCGCCGTCAGCGTCGACAGGTCCTGTCCGTGGTACTTAATCGTACCAGCGGTTTTATCATATAACCCCAGCAATGTCCGACCTACGGTGGTTTTGCCGCTGCCGGATTCGCCGACCAGACCGAAGATGGTGCCCGGGCGGATGTGAAAGCTGACACCGTCAACGGCGCGCAGCTGTCCGGTTTCCTGACCAAACAGGCCATCACGTATCGGGAAGTACTTTTTCAGTGCATCCACTTCAATCATGTACTCATCACTCATGCGAAAGATTCCACTTTTTCACGATGAAAACAGGCGGCCTGCCGCGTTTGCCCCACCAGCGGCGGTATGCCTGTCTGGCAAATTTCGCTGGCGCGTTCGCAGCGATCAAAAAAAGCGCAGAATGCGGGCAGCGCGGCAAGGTCCGGCACCTGACCGGGGATGGAGTAGAGCCGACGTCGCCGCTCGCCGGGAACCGGTCGGGACGCGATCAGCCCCCGGGTATAAGGATGCAGCGGATCACGCAATACCTCTGCGGTGGGGCCATATTCAACAATCCGCCCGGCGTACATCACTGCTACCAGCTCAGCCATACGGGCAATGACGCCCAGATCGTGGGTGATCAGCATCAGTGCCATCTGGCTGGCACGGGCCTGATCGCGCAGCAGACGCAGAATCTGGGCCTGAACGGTGACATCCAGCGCGGTAGTTGGCTCATCAGCGATCAGCAATTTCGGCTGGCAGCTGAGTGCCATCGCAATCATAATGCGTTGCAGCATGCCGCCGGAAAGCTGGTGCGGATAGCTGGTCATCAGACTTCCGGCGCGCGCCAGTCCGACCTGGCTAATCAGCGCGATCGCTTGCTGCCAGGCGGCTTCAGGCGATTCCCCCCGATGGCGAATCAACGGCTCGCACAGCTGCTCGCCAATAGTCAGCACCGGATTCAGGGCACTCATCGGTTCCTGAAAAATCATTGCCAGCTGATTGCCGCGCAGGTCGGCCATCCTGGCAGGATTGAGTGTGAGCAGATCCTGCCCCTGGAAGCGGATGGCTCCGCCATCAATGCGCGCAGCCTGCGGCGGCAACAGTCCCATCAACGACATGGCGGTAACACTTTTGCCGCAGCCGGATTCGCCCACGATACCCAGTGTCTGTCCTGCATAGAGGGTAAAAGAGACCTCCTGCACGGCCTGCACACGGCCATGTTCCGAGGCAAAGGAGACGGATAACTGCTCAAAGGTAATTAGCGGCTGGCTCATTTCAGGCTCCGTTTCATGCGGGGATCGAGCGCATCACGCAAACCATCCCCCAGTACGTTAATGGCAACCACGGTGACAAAGATGGCGATGCCCGGTGGCATCCACAGCCACGGGCGACGCTGGAAGTCGATCAGGCTATTAGCGGCATCCATCATGTTGCCCCATGAGGGGGTTGGCGGGACGACGCCAAGACCAAGGTAGCTCAGCGCAGACTCGCTCAGAATGGCGTTTGCCACCGCCATTGTCGCCATGACCACCAGAATCGGGATGGTATTCGGCAGCAGGTGACCAAACAAACGGCGACGTGAGGACAGGCCCAGCACATGCGTTGCCAGCATAAAATCACGCTCGCGCAGCGAAAGGATTTGTCCGCGCACCAGCCGCGCCAGTTTGGGCCACTCCAGCAGACTCAGCATGATAACCACCATATAGATGCGCGCATCCGCGGAGAAATCGAGCTCTGACAGCATGGCGCCAGCGACAATCAGCAGCGGCAGGCTGGGAATGGTCATGACCAGATCGGCCAGACGCATGATCAGCTTGTCGGTCAGGCCACCCGCGTAGCCCGACACGGCACCAAGCAGATAACCCAGCGTCACCGACAGCAACATCGTCAGCAGGCCAATGGTCAGTGAAATGCGCCCGGCAAGGAGCAGACGGGTGTAGACATCCCGCCCGAGAAAATCAGTTCCCAGCCAGTGCTGCGCCCCTGGCGGTTTGTTGATCATCAGCGCATCTGTGGTGTCATCCTGCCACGGCGACCAGATCGGCCCCAGCACGCACCAGAACGCCATGATAATCAGTAAAACCAGGCACACCATCGCCAGAGGGTTGCGCCGTAATACCCGCCAGGCCTGGCGCCAGGGTGAGGGTGTGGCCTGCGCCAGCGCCGGGATCACCGCGTTGCGCAGGCGGCGTTGCGTGGAAAAAAGTGAACGGACCATCATGACTTCACCCGAATACGTGGGTCAGCCCACGCGTAAAGCACGTCGGCGAGCAGATTGCCAAGGATAGTTAACACTGCCAGAAACAGCGTAAAGCCCATCAGCACCGGATAGTCTCGGGCAGCGAGCGAATCGATGTGAATATGCCCCGCACCCGGCCAGTTGAAGACCTTTTCGGTGATAATGGCACCTGAGAACAGGCCCGGCAGCTCAAAACCAAGCAGGGTAATGATGGGGAGCAGCGCATTGCGTAATGCATGTTTCATGATCACTTTACGTTCGCGCAAACCTTTTGCCCGGGCAGTACGAATAAAATCCATTTTGATGACGTCGAGCATGCTGGCACGAAAATAACGCGTCAGGCTGCCCGCCTGCAGCATCACCAGTGCCAGCACCGGCAACATCAGGTGGGCCGCCACCTGGACAATATAGGCCCAGCCGCTGTCATCACTTCCGGTATTGGTCATGCCGCCGACCGGCAACCAGTGCAGATCTACCGCGAACCATTTGATTAACAGCAGGCAGAGAAAAAAGGTCGGAAAAGACATCGCGGCAAACACCAGCACGCTGACCAGATGATCAAACCACGCGTTGGGTCTGAGTGCAGACGCGATACCGGCGGCCAGGCCGATCCCCCAGTAAAACACCAGGGCGACACTGGCGAGCAGAAATGAATTCCAGACATACTGATTGAGCAGTTGAGTCACAGGGATCTGGTATTGCAGAGAAAACCCTAAATCACCCCTTAACAGCTGGCCAAGCCAGTGCAGATAGCGGGTGAACAGGGGCTGGTCAAGGCCATAAATCGCTTTCAGTTCGGCCGCGCGCGCTGCAGTCAGCGTCACGTTGCCATCGATAAAGTCACCGGGTGTCTTTGCAAATAACATAAAGATGATAAAGGAAGCAAACAGCAGCATGGGCAGGGTGTTCAGCAGCCGCCTCAGGATAAAATTTCGCATGGTATTCTCATATCAGCCGTCAGGCAGTCCTGACGGCTGAACAGCTGGCAAGGTTATTTAACGATTCTGACGTCCGGCAGACTGCCGGTGAGGCCGTTATAAATATCCGGTTTAAAGCCGGTCACGCGGGCGCTACTGGCGGAGAGGATCTGGCGATAGCCGAGCAGAATTACCGGTGGGTCATCTGCCAGCACTTTGTACAGCTGATGGTAAATCGGCTTGCGCTGGGCCACATCCAGCACCGCGTTGCCTTCATTAATCAGTTTATCCACCTGCGGATTGTTATAGCCGGACTCCTTCGCCTCGATGCTGTAGTAATCCCATACCCCGTCATGCGGATCGTTGAGCGTGCTGGTACTAAAGGATGCCAGGTCGTAATTGCCCGCCTTGCGCTGGGCCATCAGGGCGTTGAAGTCCACCACCTGGGGTTTCAGCAGCACACCAATCTGTTTCCAGTTCTCTTTAGCGATCGGGATGAGCGCGTCGTTCAGCACCTTTTTGCTCGCCAGTAAGATCAGTTCAAGACGTTTTCCGTCCTTCACACGAATACCATCGGCTCCGGGTTTCCAGCCCGCCTCATCAAGCAACTTTTTCGCCTGTGCCGGATCGTATTTGTAGGGATTCACGCCATCCGGGTTATACGCCCAGGAGATGGGTGCGATAGGTTCCACGGCAACCTTGCCATACCCCTGGTACACCACATCGATCAGCTTCTGACGATCCAGCCCATAAATCAGTGCCTGACGCACCTTCACATCCTGCAACGCCGGGCGACGAACATTGAACTCGACCTTGCTGTAATCACTGGACCCGTAGAGGTTGATATTGGCAAAGCCGAGCAGTTTCAGCTGTTCAATATCATCCGGTCGTGACGTAAAGGCGTCGTAATCCGTTTCACCGGTCTGGAACAACTGGAAATTGGTTGATGGGTTTGTGACGCGATAAATAAAACGAGGCGTCGGCGGTGTGCCACGATAAAAGTGGCTATTGGCATGAAAGCGAATTTCCTGCCCGGGGATATATTTATCATAGACATAGGGACCATTGCCCAGCGGTTTGCCATGCAGGGTACGCAGATAGTCAAGATTGCCGCGCTGATAGCCTTTGCCGTAATAAGCTTCCGACAGCACCGGCCCGCCAATTTTTGCCAGTGTGGTTGCGCCAGGTTGGGTGGTGGTGATCTGTAGCGTGAGAGGATCAATGACTTTCAGGCCACTGACACTGTCGGCTTTTCCTGCTTTATATTCCGCGCCCCCGGCTATATTCGCGAGGGTGATGTCGGTGTCGCCATCATATTTCGGATCGTACAGGACGGTAAGGGTAAAGGCGACGTCTTTGGCAGTGAGTGGGGAACCGTCGCTGAACGTCAAATCAGGACGCAGCTTGATGGTATAGACTTTGTTATCCGGGCTTACCGTCCAGCTTTTTGCCAGACCCGGCACCAGATTGCCGTGGCTGTCCCAGTCAATCAGGCGTGAAAAAATAACGTTGGTGACATTTTCATCCCAGCCGTTGACAAAAAAGTAAGGGTTAAAAATCCCCTGAGGTTCAGAAATGCCTGCCACCACCGTATCTTTGCGCAGTTTCGCCGCTGCCGGAATCTGGCTGGAATCGGTGGCCGGGGTAATGCCTTCTTTAAGGGCGTCTTCGGCAAACGTCATCGCGCTGAAGGCTGTCAGGCTGCTGAAGAGTGCTATTTTAAGTCTGAACTGAATATTTTGTTTGTTTATTAAACTGACCAAAAGAGATCCCTCAACAATATAATGGCAATGTGCATTTACAAAAACTGAAAATTAATCTCACCCTGATCCGGTGTCTAACAATCAAACGCTATAACAAATAACAAAATGTCCTTATGTTATTTATGGATAAGCTTGGGAGTAATTCTCTTTATTATCAGGATGCGACTCAGATCAATGTTACGGTACGTGGAAAAGTTCAGTCGTCCATGCTGATTTAATGCGTCAGGCTGGAAAGCCGCGATACCGCAATTTGCCGCTGGCTTTCTTCGTGGATGTCATACGGCCCCAACATGCGTGAGATGTGTGAGTTCTGAGCTCCCAGAGACGTAGATCTTCGGGATTGATCAAAAGATAGAGACCAGGAGATTTGGAAAATCAGAATGCTTAAGTGAAAGGTGTCAGACAAAGGGATTTAATATCATTCACAGAAAAGACTCTTACAAAAACTTGTTGAATATGGGTTGTGGGAAATTTGTGCGGATGCCAGACCAGTATCGACTTTGCCATAACTGGCTGATAATCAATCTAAATCAGAAGGCCTTGACTGGCAGGGACAACGGGCGCGCAGCCTGAAAAGGCCCCTGACATGGTGCTCCGTCTTAGTGCAAATGCACATGCCTGGAGTCAGGCTTACGCTCTCCGACGCTACCAGCAACAGGATGGCAGGGGTCGACTTTGACGCCCGGCTTGCGGTGCGTGGCGTGGGCATGGTGGATATCTGTTCGTTGTCCTCACCTTTGCACCGCTGGGATCGCACCGCCCGATATCTGAGACAAGGCCCCGATGATGATCTGTGGCTGGGCTATATGCAGGGAGGATACGGCCAGCTTGAGCAGGGTGGACGCAAGGCGGCGCTGGTGGCGATAGTCTGGTGCTCTACGACGCCGCACAGACTTTCCGTTTCAGTCTGGGTGGACACGATAACCATCTGGTGCGGGTCCCACGACATCTGCTGAGTGGTCGTTTGCCGGGGATTGAAAACCTCACTGCTGTGGTGTTGGATGACCGCCGCCCCGGCGTGATCCCGCTGCGTGAAATGCTGCGTCAGGCGACGGTAATGCCCAGCTATCTGGACAACCCGGAAATTTCTGGTCGTTTCTCCCAGACGCTGCTGGATCTACTGGTGTTGAGTCTGGAATTGCAGGATCCTGACAACGTCAGTGCTGAGCGCGATCTCTATGCCCGCATGATGAATTACATCAGGCGGCAACTTGTCGAGCCTGATTTGAACATCGAAAGTCTGGCACGGGCACACCACGTTTCCGTTCGTACCGTCACGCGCGCTTTCGCCCGCCATAAAAAAACGCCGATGGCAGTGATTTGGCAGGAGAGACTGCGGGCAAGCCGCGAGGCTATCGAACGTGGAAAGGTAAAAAGTGTGTCACAGGCGGCACTGGATTTCGGCTTCTCTGATTTCTCTCATTTCAGCCACGCCTTCCGCAAAGCCTTTGGCGTCTCACCTCGCTCCCTGCTGGCAAAGGTAAAGCAAAGTTTGTGATGCGTTATCTCAACGCCACTCTGGCGCAGCATCTGGCTGATTGCCGCCACCGCGCCGCTGCGCATCCAGGCAGGTTAATGCATTGTGTCGGGGCAACCCGGTGCTGATGATCTCTGAATGCTGAAAAGCAAAAAGCCTGCTCGTAAGCAGGCTTCTTAAATCTGGCTCCTCTGACTGGACTCGAACCAGTGACATACGGATTAACAGTCCGCCGTTCTACCGACTGAACTACAGAGGAATCGTTTGAACGGGGCGCATAGTAACGGCCACGCTGAGCCATGTCAAAGCTCTTTTTCATAAATCTGCGCGACTGCTGAAATAGTCGCCAGTACGGCGTTTAATACACCAGAAGAAGTCCGTCAGACGCTGAACAGGGGTGTCACAGCCCGTGCGGCAGACTGAGGTATTTATGAGGTGTTTTACCGTTCTGCCTCCCTTGCCAGGCGGCACGAGGCGTGGTTTGCCCGGATAGTTTTTTACTGCCGTCACAAAGTTTTCATTACGCCTTTGTCAGCAGTTAAAACGAAACGTAGATTTCATTTCAACCCTGAAATGAATATCCGGAGCTGAAATGAAACAAGTCCGAATCGGCATGATCGGCAGTGGTTATATCGGGCGCTGCCACGCGATTGCTTATGCTCAGGCCCCGACCGTGTTTGCGCTGAAAGGTGAGATCGTGCGGGAGATGCTGGCCGAGGTAAATCCAGAGCTGGCGGCCCGTCAGGCAGCCACCTTTGGCTTTGCGCGTTCCACGGGAGACTGGCGCGAGCTGGTCAGCGATCCCGCCATTGATGTGGTGGATATCTGTGCGCCCAATTTTCTGCACAAAGAGATGGCGCTGGCGGCGATACGCCACGGCAAGCATGTCTACTCAGAAAAACCGCTGTCCTTAAGCGTGGCGGATGCGCAGGAGATGGTAAGCGCTGCGCAGGCGGCAGGGGTGAAAACGCTGGTCGGCTTTAACTATATGAAGAACCCGACCAGCCAGCTGGCGAAAGAGATCATTGCCCGCGGAGAAATTGGCGAGGTGGTCCATTTTTACGGCACGCATAACGAGGATTATCTTGCCAGACCGGAGACACCGCTCGACTGGCACTGCCAGAAAGCACTGGCAGGGCTGGGTGCGCTGGGCGATCTGGCGGCGCATATCGTCAACATGGCGCACTATCTGGTCGGTGATATTGCGGAAGTCAGCGGTGACATGATGACGGTCATCACCGCACGACCCGACCCGAAAGCGCCCGGACGTCAGTTACCGGTGGAAAACGAAGATCAGGCCAGTGCACTGCTGCGCTTCCGCAATGGCGCGCACGGCGTCATTGAAACCTCGCGTATCGCCTGCGGCGCGAAAATGGGCCTGACCTATGTTGTGACCGGAACCAAAGGCACGCTGCGTTACACCCAGGAGCGCATGGCTGAACTTGAGCTTTATCTGCATGACGAGCCCGCCGGGCGACAGGGATTTAAAACGATCCTGACGGGACCCGCCCATCCTGACTATGCGAACTTCTGTGTTTCAGCCGGACATGGCATCGGCTTTAACGACCAGAAAACGGTGGAGGTCCGCGATCTGATTAACGGTATCGCGGCGGACGACCGCATGTGGCCCGATTTTGCCGAAGGGTTACAGGTGCAGAAGGTGCTGGAAGCGATCGCGCACTCTGCTGAGCAGCGGCGCTGGGTGGAAGTGTAACGGCAGATCAGGAAGAGTGTCAGATAAGAAGGGGGCAGGGCGGGAAGAGAGCTTCCCGCCCTTTAAGATCAGATCAGGCCGCTTTTCTCCCACCACAGCTTATCCAGCGCATAGAAGCGATCGCGCTGGCTCTCAGGCTGGTTAAGATCGCGCTTCCACGGCTTGGCCAGTATGTAGTGCAGGTTTTTCACCTCATCGTCCTGCCAGAGCCCGCGGTGCTGAAACGGCAGCGTTTTCAGCGCATTGTAGATATAAGAGAGCGGCTTCCAGCGGTCGGCAAAGATTTCATTCAGCAGGTCCTGCTCCGAGAAAGGATAGGCGCTCAGGTCATCAATGGCGGCGATACGTTTTTCCATCGCCTCAAACACCCCATTATCGGGCTTCAGCACCAGAAAACCGCCGTTGAGGTAGAGATCCACGCTCTGTGGTGCTGTCTCACCGCGGGCCTGCCAGGTGTAGTGGCACTGCTCCGGCTGCCATTCCGGCGGATAGGAGGCGATCTGGTTGGGATTGCAGCGGCAGGCGTGGCAGGCCGCCAGCAGATTATCACCCAGATCCAGGGTAAACAGCTCATCCATGTTCTGCAGCACGAGCATGTCCGCATCCAGAAAAACGACGCGCTCATAGTCCGTCAGTTGCCAGGCGCGCAGCTTGGTCCAGACCTCGCCGAACTGCGCCGAGGCGTAGTGCTGATCCAGATCTTCACGCGGATAGAGTGGCTCAACCGGCTCAATCACGCAGCCTGCATCCTGCAGACGCTGACAGTCCGCCTCAGAAATGGCGGGGGTCGTCATCACCACCAGTGGCCACTGGCTGTGGCTCTGTTGCAGCGAACGGTGCAGCGCTTGTACGCCCACCAGATAATCGGGTTGTGTTAACAGCGTTACCCAGGCAAACATGGCTTTCCTCAGTCAAAAAGTGGCGTGATGTAGTCGTTACCCAGTCGTCCCTGTGGATCGAGCTGGCTGCGCAGGGCGCGGAAGGCGTCCCATTGCGGATAGATCTCACGCCAGTTGTAGCGTTCTTCATCGTAATATTTGCCCCAGTGCGGGCGTCCTCCCTCTTCGGCCAGCAGTTTCTCCACTTCCGTCAGGAAGTGCAGTCCCTCCTGCGACAGCGAACCATCGTCGGCGTAATAGACGACAAAGCCGAAAAAGCAGGTGGGCTGATCGGCGGCCGGACTGAGCCAGGCCGAGGAGGCGCCGGTGCAGCGCAGGATAATCGGGTAGTGCATATGCGGCCGGTTCTCTGCATACCACTGCTTTATCCGGCGGATGATGGCTGGCGTTTTTGCCAGCGGGACGCCGATCTCTACGTTGATCTGTGGCACCGCAATGCCCCGGCAGAAGAGCTGATAGATGTCACCGGTAACATCCGTGAAGTCGCGAAAACGGGTCACGGTGCGAAACTGCTTGCCGCCTTTACCCTGAATCTGGGTATCGCGGTGCATGTGCGCCAGGGTCTGATCGATCGTCTCGTTCAGACTGTCATCCGCTTCGCCCTCATGTTCCACCACTTTGCGCCCCTGCTGCTCATAGCGCTGGCGCTCCTCCTCGCTGGCTTCATGGGCGTTCCAGACGTGCATCAGATTGTCGTCAACGAACCACCAGGCTTTGCTGAGAGGGTAGTCGTTGTTCCAGCGCAGCAGATCCTCTTCCAGCGTATCGGCAGAGACCGCGTTCTTATGGCAGGTGAAGATGCGGTATGGCCCGGTGCGCAGCGTCACGGCGGTGACAATACCCAGCGCCCCCAGAGAGACCTGAGCTGCCGGGAAATCCGCGTCTCCCCGGACAAACTCGCGCACGCTGCCGTCGGCCAGCACCATGCGGATGGCCAGTGCTTCATCGGCAATCGAACTCTGCTGCAATCCCTGGCCGTGCGTGCCGGTGGCCATCGCCCCTGCCAGGGTCTGAATGGCAATCACACCCGGCGACGACGCCAGCATGCGGTTCATGCGGGTCAGGGTGCGATAAACCTGTTCCAGCGGGGTGGCACCCCCGAAGGTCACGCTATCCTCATCGCTGGCGAGCTGACCGCTGAGCGCGCTGAGGTCGAGCAGTAAATCATCTTCACTGACGTGCAGCATCCGTCCGGGGGAGAGCTTGCTGCCGATGACCCGAATCTGGCCGCGTGACTCCCGGATAAGCGTCTGTAATTCCGCTTCGCTGGCGGGGCGCTGAACCTGATGACGGCTGCCGATTTTAGCGTTCTGCGCCCAGTTCCAGAGCGCATCATCATCGGGTTCAACATGAGTCTGGCGAAGCGGATAGAGGCGTGCGTCTCTGCTCACAACAGCGTTCCTTTTATAGCAATTTAATGACGAATGTTTACTAAGCGTAGACCATGAGTAAGCGGAGCCAGAGCGGTGAGCAATTATTTGCGGATATAGCGCAGTGTGGCGGTGACAGCGAGCTGACGATTGCGCCGGATACTCTCTTCTTCGCTGTTATCCGGACTGAAGAGGGCATTGAAGGTGTAGCGGTTTGAGACGTGATGAACACAGATACTGCTGATCAGACGATGAACGTCGATGGTCTGCACATCGGCGATAAACACGCCCTCCTGCTGACCGCGGGCCAGGATGTCATCCAGCAGATCCAGTGCGCTGCGGTTAAGCGCTTTAATCTGCGGTGACTGCGTGATGTAGCGACCGCGCAGCAGGTTCTCACTGCAGACCAGCCGCATAAAGTCGGGATGGGCAACGTGGTAATCGAAGCTCGCTTCCACCAGGCGGGTCATGGCCAGCTCCGGCGTCAGTGCGGCCAGGTTCAGGTCGGTTTCATGCGCACGTATCTGCTGATAGACCTGCTCCAGCACTTCGATGTAGAGCTGCTCCTTGCTGCCGAAGTGATAGACCACCATGCGTTTAGTGGTCTGAGCGTGTTCGGCGATCTGCTCCAGTCTGGCACCCTGCATACCAAACTCTGCGAAGGTTTTCAGTGCGCCTGCGATGATGCGTTTTTTCAGCCCTTCCGGGTCATTTTTGCGTTTCGTAATTTCGGACATGGTGCTCAATAAGGTGATTCTGACCGGGGAATGGTAGCACAGTGTTGAGGCGTAGCCCGCAATCGCGGCGTCAGCCTGGCACAGCCCGAAAGATTACAGGTATAATCCCGGACAATATTTAACAGATTCAGAGACGACAATGACAAAACTCACCTTACAAGAGCAGATGCTGAAAGCAGGCCTGGTATCCAGCAAAAAAATGGATAAGGTTCAGCGCACAGCGAAGAAATCCCGGGTTCAGGCGCGTGAAGCCAGAGCGGCGGTCGAAGACAACAAAAAAGCGCAGCTTGAGCGCGATAAGCAACTTAACGAGCAGCAGAAACTGGCCGTCCTGTCGAAAGAGTACAAAGCACAGGTCAAACAGCTGATCGAAATGAATAAAATCGAGGTGGCAAAAGGCGACATCAGCTTTAACTTTACTGACAACAATCTGATTAAAAAAATCGTGGTGGATAAGCTGACGCAGACCCAGCTGATTAATGGCCGTCTCGCGATTGCCCGCCTGACTGCTGACAAAAATGGTGAGAGCCAGTACGCCATTATCCCGGCCAGCGTGGCGGATAAAATTGCCCAGCGTGATGCCAGTGCTATCGTCCTGAACAGCGCACTGAGCGAAGACGTGCAGGACGAAGATGATCCCTATGCCGATTTCAAAGTGCCGGACGACTTGATGTGGTAACCGCGGACTGAGGCAGTCAGAAGGGGCTGGCGGCTGAGACGTGTAGAGGCTCACCGCTGACCGGATGTGTAAACGCTAATCCACTGGCGTGCAGCATCAGCCTCTCCGCCTGCTTAGCGCCCGGCAGCACCTGCCCGCCATAGAGATCACAGCCCAGAATCGGGTGCCCCAGCTGCTGACAGTGAATGCGCAGCTGATGGGTACGCCCCGTTTCCGGCGTCAGCTCAACCCGCGTAACCGCCACCTCCATTCCTTCTTGTCCCTGCCAGTGGCTGCGCCCGATAACCCGGAAGCGCGATCGCGCAGGCTTTCCCTGAAGCGGGCAGACTGTCATGCGGGGAAACTGCGCCGGATCTTTCGCGATGGCGGCATCAATCACACCTTCATCCTCAGCCAGATGGCCGCACAGCAGCGCCTGATACGTTTTGCTCACGCTGCGCTGGCTGAACTGCCGACTGAGCGCCGCGTTGATCGCTTTATTCAGCGCGACGACCATCAGTCCCGAGGTGCCAAAATCGAGCCGGTGCACCAGCGTACAGCCCGGAAACAGTCTGACCAGCCGGTGATGCACTGAATCGAGGTTTTGCGGATTCTTACCGGAAAGGCTGAGCAGCCCGCTGGGTTTATTCACCACCAGCAGATGATCATCCTGAAACAGAAAGGTGATCTCGTCATGGCAGGGCGGAGCAATAAACGTATCGATAATGGCAGACATAGTGAAACCGGACGATGAAGGGCAGAGGATCATAACCGATTGCGTGTTGAGTGACGACTCCCGGCCTGTCAGGGCAGAGACAAACTGAAGGGATGCCAAAAAAACATTTAGTATTTTGTTCAGCAACTTGCGCGATTTTTAGTGATAAATTCGGGCAGTTCTCCCTTTTACGACTACAGTCTCTGGTGAGGTTGTTTTCAATTCGTACCAATGGAGGATTTTCTGTGTTAATTCAAAACGACGAGAAAGGCCACGTAATTATTGGCGAAGCGGCACTGAGCCTTGCCCTGGGTGAGAAAGAAATCAGTATCGCATCACTCTTTACTCAACTGGGATACATGGCGAAATCCGAGAGCAACCCCGACCGGCTGACGCAAATCTCCGAGGCCAGAAGCTGGCTGAGCAGTTTTACGTCTCCGGCGATTGCCCAGCAACAGGTGCCGTATCTGCAGACACTTACAGGCCTGAACGACGAACTGAACTAGCTGTAACTGAACTGACACCAGTGGACGTAGTCCGGCTCCGGCCGGAAAACGACGAAGCGAATAACCTCACAGGTTGCGCGAAAGCGTATACCGGCCGGAGAAACTGTCATGGACGACACTACTCTCGCCAGACCCTTTTGGTCTCCCCTCAGCCTGAACGATCCTCGCGCAGCCAGCCCTGTTGATCAGGACTGGCCAGACGATACCCTGTTAAAAACTTTCCCAGCTGCTCTCTGCAGAAGCCTTAAGCGGCACGGCCGGAACAAGGCGAGGCGCTGAAGCTGGCGCGGGGCGGCTGACGGCGTGCTGAGCACCAGAGAGGCGGAAGACCGCCACCGTTTTTTCCAGCTCCTCTGCCTGTGCTTCCAGTGAACTCGCTGCGGCCGAGGACTCCTCAACCAGTGCGGCGTTCTGCTGGGTCGTCGTGTCCATCTCTGCCATCGCCACGGCGATCTGGGAGATCCCCCGGTTCTGCTCGTCCGAGGCCGCAGCGATTTCGCCCATGATATCTTTCACCTGACTGACGGAGCGGACGATATCATCCATGGTGGACCCTGCGCGTTCTACAAATCCGGACCCTTCACTGACCCGGTCCAGTGACTCACGGATCAGCGTCTCAATCTCTTTGGCCGCCAGCGCGCTGCGCTGTGCCAGATTCCTCACTTCACCCGCGACCACCGCAAACCCGCGTCCCTGTTCACCGGCACGTGCGGCTTCGACCGCGGCGTTGAGCGCCAGGATATTGGTCTGGAAGGAGATGCTGTTGATGACGTGAATGATTTCACCAATTTTGCCCGAACTCTGGCTGATGTTGTTCATTGTCACCGTCACATCACGGATGATCTCGCCACCACGACCGGCATTCACTGACGCCTCTGTCGCCAGCTGACTCGCATGATGCGCATTTTCCGCATTCTGTTTAACCGTCGACGACAGCTCTTCCATACTGGCTGCGGTCTGGACCACGGCCGCAGACTGCTGTTCTGTACGGGAGGAGAGATCGGTATTGCCTGCTGCGATTTCCGCTGAGGCACGTGCCACGCTGCTGACGCCGTCACGCACTTTGGTGATGATGTTCTGCAGGCTGCTGTTCATGGCATCGACCGCCAGCATCAGCTGACCGAATTCATCGCCACGTGTTGTGGTCAGCGAGGTGGTTAAATCTCCCCCGGCAATACGCTGCGCGGCGCTCAGCGTCTCTTTCAGAGGCTGGGTAATGCTGCGGGTGATCCGCCAGGCGATCAGCAGACTTAGTACCACACAAATCAGTGCGGCAAAGGCAATGCGCCACTCTGCCTGTTTAATAAATTCCGCAGAGAGCTGTGACTGGAAAGCGAATGTATCGGAAACCGCCGCATTAAGACGCTCAGCGCTGGTGGTCAGACCCGCCGACTCACTTTTCTCTTTCTCTGCAGCATCGACATAGCGCGTTAACGCCTCGCGCTGCTGCGCCAGGGTGCTGAGGACCGTGCGGGACACCTCGTTAATTGCAGGCTGTGCAAAGCTGTCCAGCTGCTCACTCAGCGTGGTGATCGCCATGAACTCCTCAACAACCGACGCTCTGCTGGCCTCAGACGGTTTTTCCAGGAACGCCTGTTCAATGTTTGCGGCATCAAACAGCGCGGCGGCCAGACGCATGACCGGTAATCCGGCATCAGGGGTCAGTGCCAGATCCAGCGACTCCGACTGATGCGCAAGGGCAATCAGGGCGTCCGGTTTAATGGCATCAAAGACGTGAGATGTGGTCTGTGCGGCGGTGACAAATTTCTCTCGCTGCTTCTGATAATCGTTAAGCAACTGCCCCATCAGCGCGACTTTCTGCTGACCGAGTTCGTCCCACTGAAAGCCACTGAGGCGTTGATACAGCGTATCTAACTCCTTCAGCGCCTGTACGTTACGGGCGGCAAATTCAGGATCTTTAGTGTACTGGTAGAGCGTGCGGTTAAGGCGCGCATTACTTAAGGTGTTTACCATCTGAACGGTGATGGTGCGTCGTGCCGAGTTATCTTTGATACGACTGAAGCAATCGAAAGCGAGCCAGGTAATAGCCAGAGAGGCGGCGATGACGATGATAAAACCGGCACCCAGTTTTTTCCCAATTTTAATACCGGAGATGTGTTGAGCAAGGCCCATAAGTTTCACCTTTAATGAGGTTTCTGAAGCGGGAGAGAGGCGATTAAATAATCTCTGTCATCTTCTTCTTATCGTCAGGGTAGGGTGAAGCTTTAATAAAAATTATATATTTCAGTTTATCTTCTTAATTAGAGTTCCATTGTTTTTAAAGGGAATAATAAGCCTGCTAATTTGGGGTTGCTTGTAAAAAATATTGATTTTATTATTAAAAACAGAATTGTTTGAGCAAAACTTCTTTACGTTAACTGAAGAAGACTTTATTGATTAAGATCAATTTATTTAAACCTTAAAAAGTATCAGTCACCAGCAGAGGTGAATCTGTTGCACAGCAGTGATCAATGCAATGCTATTCATGCTCACTCTTTTGACTGTCTGACTCACTACGGTATTCACGGTTGGCCATTATTCCTTGCCTGTCACTTTCTGCACACCCACCCGACTCTCTGCATTGCCGGATTTCAGCAAAATATTGCCGTTTTAAGCATTTGTGATCGCTGTCTGTCTTCACTGAGAATGAGAACAGAAGGTTAAGAGGATGATAATAGTGCTGAAGAGCAGAGTTAATCCGCTCTTCAGGACTGACAATAAATCACGATGATTTTTCCCTCTGGGGGAACATTTTAATTATCAGGAGAAAGGTTCCAGTGAAAATTACAAAAGGCATAACCCTTTTCGCGTTCGCGATCGGTGCACACACCAGCTTTGCTGCCGAACCTTCGGTTCCGACCGAAATCAGTCTGCATGTCAGCGCCGATCCGGCGTTGAAAAGCCTGATACCTGATGATTTCCTTAAACGTGGCTACATCATCGCAGGCACTAACCCCAATACACCGCCGACAACATTTTACAAAGAAGACAACAAAACCCTCGCCGGTCGCGAAATTGACATCATGAATGCGGTAGGGGAGCGTCTGGGCATTGCCGTGCAGTGGCGTGACACTGGTGGGTTTGACAATATTATTCCCGGTCTGAAAACCGGACGATACGACGTGGCACTGTCAAACATCAACGCCACGCCAACCCGTCTGAAACAGATCGATTTTGTCGGTTATTACAACGCCAGCCTGCTCGGCATTATTGCGCGAAAAGATGCCGGCATTACGCCTTTCAAATCGCTCAGCGATGTCTGCGGGAAAGAGGTGGGGGCGGGATCCGGCACCACGCAGGTCACGCGGCTGGAGGAAGCCAGCAAGGCCTGCGAGGCGGCCGGTAAACAGCCGATCAAAGTAGCGATTTTCCCGGATCGCCCGGCGGGCGTGCAGGCCGTAGTCAGCGGGCGTGTTCCGATGTTCCTGGGGCCTTATGAAGGACTGCTGTGGCAGGTTAACGTCATCAAACCGCTGACCATGAGCGGAGAAATCTCCGTCAGCGATGCCCCGGTCTCTGTCGCGTTTCCAAAAGCTTCGCCGCTGGAACCCGCCGTGCAGGCCGCACTGAACTCCTTAATTAAAGATGGCAGCTACCGGAAAATCCTCGATAAGTGGGGCATCGGTTTTGGTGCCGTGACCGAAGCCCGTCGCAACGAAGAGATTTTTAAATGAGTGAAATTCAGGACCATACCAACGAACTGAAAATCGTCGGTAAACGCTACTACGGACGCTGGCTGAGTGCGCTGGTCGTGCTGTTATGCCTGGCGGCGATGGCGCATTCTATGGTGAACAATCCCCGTTTTGAGTGGGGCGTGATAGCAGAAAACTTTACGGCTCCCTCTATTCTGCAGGGGGTGCTGATGACACTGCAGCTTACCGCAATTTCGGTGGTGCTGGGATTTGCATTTGGCACGCTGCTGGCGCTGATGCGCCTCTCATCCAATCCGGTGCTGGTCGCAGTGAGCTGGGCTTACACCTGGTTTTTCCGCGGCGTTCCGATGCTGGTGCAGCTGTTTCTCTGGTACAACATTGCCGCACTCTACCCCCGAATCGCACTCGCCATTCCGGGGCTGGGAGAGATCTGGAGCGCGCAGTCTAACGCGCTGGTCAGCCCCTTCAGTGCGGCGGTCATCGCCCTGGTGATGCATCAATCCGCTTATGCCGCAGAAATTGTGCGTGCCGGTATCCAGAGCGTAGGCAATGGCCAGATTGAAGCTGCGCGCGCGCTGGGCTATCGCCCGGCACAGATTTTTCGTCACACCGTGTTACCGCAGGCGATGCGTGCCATTCTGCCCCCCGCGGGCAACGAAATCATCGGCCAGCTGAAAACCACCGCAGTGGTGTCCGTTATCTCTCTGCAGGATGTGCTGTTTTCAGCGCAGATTATCTATCAGCGCACCTATGAAGTGATTCCGCTCCTGCTGGTCGCGACGCTGTGGTATCTGCTGATGACTTCGGTGCTGTCGGTGGGCCAGTACTATGTGGAGCGTTACTTTGGGCGTAGCGTCACGCGGCGTGAAAAGCGCCGTGTGTGGCTGGCTATGCCGCGCTTTTCACTGCCGAAAACGCAAAGGAGCGTAAGCAATGGCTGAAGCAATCGCCCTGCGCAGGGTCACCAAGCGTTTCTCCGGTGTGACCATCCTCGACGATGTAAATCTGGATATTCCTGCCGGATCGGTCACGGTGATTCTGGGACCTTCCGGCTCCGGTAAATCCACCCTGCTGCGCTGCATTAATCATCTTGAAAGACTGGATGGCGGCACTATCCGCATTGATGGCGAGATGGTGGGTTACCGACAGAAAGACCAGGCGCTGCATGAACTCAGCAGCCGTGCGATTGCGCGCCAGCGTGCCGGGATTGGCATGGTGTTCCAGCAGTTCAATCTCTTCCCGCATCGCACCGTATTGCAGAACATCATTGATGCACCGATGCGGGTGAAAAAGCAGTCCCGCCAGCAGGCGACCAGTAAAGCACTGGCGCTGCTGAAGCAGGTAGGGTTGGCGGGGCGCGAAGCGGAGTGGCCGCAGAATCTCTCTGGCGGTCAGCAGCAGCGTGTGGCGATTGCCCGTGCGCTGGCGATGGATCCGGGCGTGATGTTATTTGATGAACCGACATCCGCGCTTGATCCTGAACTGGTGGGAGAGGTCCTGCAGGTGATTAAGCAGCTGGCGCATTCCGGGATCACCATGGTCGTGGTCACGCATGAAATCGGCTTTGCCCGGGAGGTTGCAGACAATATTGTCTTTATGGAGGGCGGCAAAATTGTGGCGGCTGGCCCGACGCAGCAGGTACTCGACGATCCGGACAATGGACGTGTCAGAAACTTTATTGCAACGGTGCTCTGAGCACCGTTTCTTTTACAAAGGCAGAAATCAGGATGACGCAGAAATCGGTTATGCACAGCGCCCACTGGGGGGCTTTTCAGGCAAAGCGCAGTGGCGAACATCTGCTGATTGAGCCGTTCCGGAGCGATCCCGATCCGAGTCCGCTGTTGCAAAACTTTCATCGTGCGCTGAACCACCCGGCACGGGTGGCCCGGCCGATGATTCGACGCGGCTGGCTGGAAAACGGACCCGGCCCGGATCGGCGACGTGGGGCAGACGAGTATGTGACGGTCAGCTGGGAAGAGGCGACGCAACGTGTAGCACAGGAACTTAAACGGGTCGGAAATGCGTATGGGCCTGCAGGGATTTTTGGCGGCTCCTACGGCTGGTCAAGTGCAGGGCGCTTTCATCATGCGCAAAGTCAGGTGCATCGTTTTCTGAACACAACACTGGGCGGCTATGTGCGCTCGGTGAATAGCTACAGTTCCGGAGCGGCCTCGGTACTGTTACCCCACATTGTCGGCGACATGAATGAAATCGCGCGACGTGGCGTAAGCTGGGAGGAAATTGCGCATCACAGCGAGGTGGTCGTGGCATTTGGCGGGCTGGCGCTGAAAAATGCGCAGGTGGCCAGCGGCGGTCTGAGTGAACATACCGAGCGTGGGTTTATGCAGCAGGCGGCCCGGCGCGGCACACGGTTTATCTCAGTCAGCCCATTGCAAAGCGATCTGCCTGAGGAGGCGCAGGGCGAGTGGCTGGCACTACGGCCTGGCACGGATGCCGCATTTATGCTCGGTGTGCTGTCGGTGCTGATCGCCGGGGGATTAACCGATGAGGCTTTCCTGGCTCGCTACTGTGTCGGCTGGCCGCAGATGGTGGCTTACCTCTGCGGCAGAGAGGATGGCGTGGTGCGTGACGCGCAGTGGGCAGCCAGCATCTGTGGCATCAGCAGTGACCGGATAGCGCAGTTCGCGCGACAGCTAGCAGGTAAGCGCGTTCTGGTGACGGTGGCCCATGCCTTGCAACGCGCCGAGCATGGCGAACAGCCGGTCTGGCTGGGTCTGGTGCTGGCAGCGGCGCTGGGGCAGCCTGGACTGCCTGGTGGTGGCTTTACCTATGCACTGGGGGCGCTGGGTCACTATGGCAAACACCATAACCTGGTCAGTTTCCCGGCCCTGCCACAGGGAAAAAATGGCATCGACCTCTTTATTCCGGTGGCCCGTATCGCCGATATGCTGCTCAATCCCGGCGCATCGTTTGATTACAATGGCCAGCGGCTGACCTATCCACATATCCGTCTGGCTTACTGGGCGGGTGGCAATCCTTTTCATCATCATCAGGATCTGGCCCGGCTGCGTCAGGCATTTTGCCAGCTGGATACGCTGATCGTGCATGAAAGTGCCTGGACCGCCAGTGCGCGTCACGCGGATATCGTTCTGCCCGCTACCATGACGCTGGAGCGCGAGGATATTGGCGGCGCCCCCACCGATCGCCATTTAATCGCCATGCATCCGGTTGCTGAGCCTTATGGTGAAGCGCGCGATGATTACACAATTTTTCGTGAGCTGGCCCGGCAACTCGGCAGGGAAGAGGCGTTCAGCGAAGGACGGGATGCGCGTGGCTGGCTGCAGCATCTTTATCAACAGCTCCGGGAGAAACTGGCTGCTCACCAGGTGCAGACCCCTGAATTCAGTGAGTTCTGGCAGCAGGGCATGCTGACGTTACCTCAGCTCAAAGACGGGGGACGAATGATCAATGCGTTTCGCGCCAATCCCGACGGCGCGCCGTTGCCAACACCCAGCGGTAAAATTGAGATTTTTTCGGCGAAGATCGCCAGCTTTGGTTATGAAAACTGCCTTGGCCATCCGGTGTGGCGCGAACCGCAGCAAAAACCCAGTACCGACTATCCCTTCTGGCTGATAGCCAATCAGCCTGCGACACGCCTGCACAGCCAGCTCGACTTTGGCGATTACAGTCAGGGGGCCAAACGGGGCGGGCGGGAGGTCTGCAGCCTGAATCGCCAGGATGCCGCCGCGCTGGGCATCGCGGAGGATGACATCATTGAACTCTACAACGAACGGGGCCATGTGCTGGCCAGCGCACGCCTCACGGATGGCCTCCTGACCGGCGTAGTTCAGCTGCCTACCGGCGCCTGGTACGATCCGATCGATCCCACGGCGGCCCGTCCGCTTTGTCGTCATGGTAATCCTAATGTCCTCACCCTGGATGTCGGGACATCATCACTCGCGCAGGGGTGCAGCGGGCAGATTACGGTGGTTCAGGTGCGTAAATATGCCGGAGAGGTGACACCGGTGCAGGCTTTCATCCCACCACACGGGTCGGTTCAGCGAGTCAGTGCCTGAGCCAGTTGCTGCAGATCTGCCGTTGAACGCAGTTCACTGGCGGCCAGCAGGTCAGGCGAGCGCCTTTTTAATGCCCGTTGCAGTTTACGGTTAACATCGACGCCCTCCGCCAGTGACTGCTGGCGCGTGCGGCGCTGATGAAGCCGGGTGCCATCCCTGAGTGTTAGTGTGACGTCATGAAAGCGCAGAGCAGGATTGATCGCATCGGGCGGCGCATTGTCATCCGGGGCGCGGCGGACCCGGGCGGCCAGTGGCATAATCTGATGATTGAGCGCGCCTTCGGCAAAATCTGACAGACGCAGATCGCCATAGATCAGCATAGCGGCAATCACATATTCCAGGCTGAACCGCGCTTCAAGGCCGTTAAGGGGATGCTGAATCGACGCGGCGATATCACCTCCCGGGGGAAAGGCAACGGTGATCGCTTCAATCTGATTCAGCAGGCTATCGAGCGGGTTTCCGGCTTCCAGCCACTGCTGACGCAGTATCCGTGCGGCCTCTGCCGCGCTGTGCGTTCCCGCGCAGGTCGGAAAAGGTTTAAATTCCAGGCCGGGCAAGCTAATCCGCCAGGGCATACCCCAGTTCTCCAGCAGTTTCTCCGGTTGTGCCTGACCGGCACTGGTGGCGGTCAGAAAGGCCTCCAGCACTCCCTCTTTACGGCCATCGATGCCGGCCAGCGTCAGCTGAGCCGCTACCACTGCGCGCTCTGCCGCGAAGCCAGCGTGCAGCGGTTTAACCGCGGAGCCAAACTGCGCACGTAAGCCACTCGCCTGCGTCGTGGCAATGCCCAGCAGAGTCGTGGTGGCAACACTATCCAGCGCCAGCAAACGAGCCAGTGCCGCTGCCGCGGCCACGGTGCCCAGTGTCGCTGTATTGTGGTAGCCCAGCGCATAGTGCTGCTGGCTGACAGCCAGTCCGAGACGGCCCGCCATCTCCACGCCGCTGACATAAGCATCCAGAAACGCGTTCAGGCTTGTCGGCTGGTCGTGCTGCCAGGCGAAAAGGGCTGGCAGGATCACTACGCTGGGATGACCGCGAAAATCGGCATGAAAATCATCGTAGTCCAGCGCATGCCCGGCATAGCCCAGCAGCAGCGCCTGGGAGCGCACGCTTCCGTCATGATACAGGGCGCGCAGGGCTGGCAGGCCGCTATCCGGCACGTCACCCTGTAATACCGGCCAGCTTACCGCCAGAAAATCCTGCACGCCTTCACGTGCGTGCCTGCGCGCAGTCGCATCAGGCTGGCTGTTAAGCAGTTGGTCCGCCAGTGCCGCACTCAGATTCATTGTGATCGCTCCGGGGAGATCAGTGCTGCCACTGCCAGGTCGGCGAGATAATGTGCTGTCGGCAGCAATACCGCATCATTGACGCGAAAAGCGGGATGATGCAGTGCATAAGGTTCACCGGTGCCCACCATGATAAAGGCGCCCGGCAGTTGCTGCTGATAAAAGGCAAAGTCTTCGCCGATCGGACTGGCTTCCACCACGCGTGCGCTGAGTCCGCTTTCCTCCGCCTGCCGTAATGCAAATGCCGCCCAGTGGGCATCATTCACCACTGAGGGTGGCCCGGCATGCCAGTTAAAGCGGACCTGAGCATCAAAGGCCGAAGCGATACCCGCTACAATACGCCTGAAGCGCTGCTCAAGCTGCTCACGCGTCTGTTGTGAGAATGTACGCACCGTGCCCTCCAGCCAGGCACTCTCCGGAATGACATTCCAGGTACTGCCGCTGTGTATCTGGGTAATGGAGACCACAGCGTTATCGGCAGAGGGGGCATTGCGGCTGATCAGGGTCTGCGCGGCTGAGATGATCTGCGCAGCGATAACAATCGGATCGTTACCCTGGTCGGGTTTAGCGGCATGGCTGCCCGTCCCGGTAATGGCGATGTCAAAACGATCCACCGCAGCGGTCAGCGGTCCGGGTCGGGTGCCGACTACACCCGCCGGCAGTGAGGGATCGTTGTGAAGACCAAAAATTGCGACGGCATTGTGCAGTGCGCCGCTGGCAATCACTTCAGGTGCGCCCTGACCAGTCTCCTCTGCAGGCTGAAAAAGAATCCGTACCCGGCCCGGCAGCGCGGATTCCTGCTGTTTTAACAGGATCGCCGCGCCCAGCGCCGCCGCGCTGTGAAAATCGTGACCGCAGGCGTGCATTACGCCGGGACGTTCGGATTGATAGCTGACGCCTGATTGCTCTTCGATCGGCAGCGCATCGATATCGGCCCGCAGCACGATTAACGGTCCTGGCGATTGACCAATCTCTGCGACCAGCCCGGTTTTCAGCGGCAGGTTAACAATACGTATCTGATGTTGCTCAAGTTGTTTACGCAGACGGGCTGTGGTTTCAAACTCCTGATTCGACAACTCCGGAAAACGGTGCAGTTCATGGCGAAGAGCGATCAGCTGTTCGCCCAGGGTTGCAGAGATATCACGACTCATAACGGCTTTCCTTATGCGGCTGTCTGGCGGCGAAGCCAGATATCATGTGCCGCCGGGTCCAGAATTTTTTTCATATAGAGGGTGAGGTGGCCTTTGCCAAGATCGCGGGTATGGATCGGCTGAAAGCCTCGCTTCAGGTACATCTCTTTCAGCCAGGGATGCTGGACGGCGGTACCGAGGGAGACCGCAGGCGCGCGCAGCTGACCTGTCAGAATCTCCCGCTCAAGCCAGTCCTGAATCTGGCGGCCATAGTGGTGACCGGAATGGTCGGGGTGGGCGCCAAACCAGCCGATATGCGGCAGCCCAAAGGGACCCGGCAGCGGCCCCCAGGGATAGCGAACGGTGACAGAAGCAACCATCTCCTGGCTGGCATAGAGCGCATAGACGCCGTGAGACCGGAGATGCTGCTGTGCCATGCTGCGGTCGGCAGTGGCGGCATCAAAGTTAATACCCATAGCTTTTACGGGCGCGTACGCGGCATGCATCAGCGCCAGATACACGTCCACTTCATCCTCTCTGACCTGACGAAAATTGAGTTGCATAATCTTTACCGGAAAACCGCCCAGTGGACGGCTAATTAATTCAGCCAGAATGAGAGAGTAACAGTAAAATGCCGGGTCTCTATATGTGAAAAATAACTAATCTCATGCAGATTTGTGAATATGAATTCACCGGTTTTTGATTGATTAAATTGTTATTTACCGTACTATTTAAAAAAGAAAATATGAATAAAATTTTCTGATTAACTCGCTGTAAATAATACGTTTATTCTTATATCTTTGACTCAGGATGCCGCTGTGTTAGCCATTATTTCTCCGCGTGCTTATTTGCATGAGGCGGGCCTGCGCAACCGCGTCGGTCAGTTAATTAAACCTTTCGCCACGCAGATTCATATTCTGACTTCACCCCATGCCTGGCAGGCCGTTAATCCGGAATTAAGTCAGAGTCTGGAAGCGGAAGGAATTCGCTTCCAGCTGAACTATTTACCCGGCGAATGTACTGAACAGGCCATCGCCAGCGTAAAGCAAGCTATCGAACAGCAGGGAGCAGAACTTTTACTCGCGATTGGGGGGGGGCGGGTACTGGATGCAGCGAAAGCCGCGGCCAGCCAGCTACCGGGGCTGACGCTAATCAACTTCGCCACCCAGGCCGCCACCTGTGCCGCCTGGTCACCGGTAGCGATCATTTACAACGAGGCAGGCGGGCATCTGCGCAGCCAGCCTCTGGCAAAAATGCCTGAGCAGGTGCTGGTGGACAGTGAGGTGATTGCCCGTAGCGACGTACGCTACCTGAAAGCGGGGATCGTCGATGCGCTGGCAAAATATTATGAGTTTCGCCCCTATCAGCAGCACAACCCGGATGATCTGGCGCTGGATCTGAAGATGATGAGTGCGCGGCAGGCTCTGGACATTTTTCTGCAGCAGGGCGATGCCGCACTTGCGCATTGCCAGCAGCAGCGGGTGGCACCTGAGCTGGTGAAGGTCATTGATGCCACTATTGTGCTCGCCGGGCTGTCGAACAGCGTGCGCGATGACCTGCCGACGCCGGGTTTCGCACATGCCATCCATAACCGCCTGACGCACCAGCCTGAGCTGCATCACTGGCTGCATGGCGAAAAGGTGGGTTTCAGCCTGCTGGTGCAGTCACTGATGGAAAATGAAGGCGAAGCGGATGCGGAGTTGCTGGCTCTGCTACGCCACTACGATATGCCCTTGCGTCTGCCAGCCTTAGCAGGCGATCGTCAGACTGCTCTGCGCACCCTTGCCCAACAGGTAACGTTTCCCGTTGCTTCTGCAGAGCGCCTGCCGTTTAACGTTTCTGCTTGTGCGCTGGAACAGGCGCTCCGGGCAACCGATACCCTTTTTTAAGTGCGTGCTGCGGCGCGCCTTTTCACCCTAAAAACCAGGAACCGTTTATGAATGATGTAGCGTCTGTGCGTCGCCTGCGGCTCGGTCTGTTTGTTCAGCCGGTGGGTCAGCACGTCAGCGGCTGGCGGCTGACGGATCAGCTCGGCGATCCCACCGACATTGACTGGCTGATCACGCTTGCTCAAAAAGCCGAAGCGGGTAAGTTCGATCTCTTCTTTGTGGGTGATGCGCTGGCGACCAGCATGTATCGTCTGCCGTCGACGATGGCCCGTCTTGAACCGCTGACGATGCTGGCAGCGCTGGCGGTTAACACGAAACGTATTGGTCTGGCGGCGACCGCATCCACCACTTTCAGCGATCCCTTTACGCTGGCACGCAGCTTCTCATCGCTGGATCACATCAGCCGGGGGCGTGCCGCGTGGAACGTGGTGACCTCGTTCTCCACTGACGTTGCCCGTAACTTCAGCCGCAGCGATATGCCCGATCATGCTTCGCGCTACGCCCGGGCGCGGGAATTTCTTGAGGTGGCTTACAAACTCTGGGAAGGGTGGGAAGCGGACGCCGTTCAGCCTGACAAAACGACCGGAAGCTATTTTGTCGATGAGAAAATCAGGTCAATTAATCACCAGGGTGAGCATTTTCAGGTGCAGGGCCCGTTAAACATTACCCGTTCGCCGCAGGGACGTCCGGTCATTATTGAAGCGGGTTCTTCTGCGGATGGTCAGAAGCTGGCGGCAGAGACCGCAGAAGTGATTTTTACCGCCTCAGCTACCCTGGAAGAGGCGCAATCCTTTTATCGGTCACAGAAGGCGCAGGTGGTGGCTGCCGGTCGTCACGCAGACCAGGTGGTTATTATGCCTGGCGTGATGCCCATTATTGGCCGCACGCGCGAGGAAGCCAGAGCGCTGTGGAAAAAGCTGAATGCGCTGGTGGATATTGAGAATGGGCTGCGTCAGCTCTCACTGCGGTTCAGCATGGATCTCAGTCACTATCCGCTGGACGGGCCAGTGCCGGAGGTGCCGCTGGGCGAGGGGAATCAGAGCCGCGTCAAACTCATGACCGATATGGCGAAACGCGAGAACCTGACGCTGCGTGAGCTGGCCGCCATTGCTGCCGGTTCGCGCGGGCACCGCGTGATTGTCGGTACGGCTGAAGATATCGCCGACGATTTTCAGCTGTGGCTGGAGCAGGGCGGCGCAGACGGTTTCAACATCATGCCCGCCATCATGCCAGAGCAGCTGGATCTGTTTGTGGCGCTGGTCATCCCTGAACTGCGTCGTCGCGGGCTGTTTCGCGAGGAGTATGAGTTTGCCACACTGCGGGAGAATCTGGGACTGGCGGGGCTATAAGGAAGAGGATTCATCACCGCAGGCGGCCTGTTGTTTCTGCCGCCTCTCTGTCTAAAAGCCTTACCCGTATTTGCTCATATACGATATTTTTTAAACTCACCTTTACGCACGCGAGCTTACATGAATGTCAGACTATAACTTTTACACCAGGGGCAGACACACGGTTGCAGTGAATCGATCAGCACAACTTCCTCGCCGGTGCGGCGACGATGCCATTGATCGGTGTACTGACCGCGCTGGCAACTTTTCTGTTCTGGCGAAAAAAGCGCTGAAGTGAACCGGCTTCATTTTGCAGAAGCCGGACAAAGAGAGAGCATAGCGTCAGTAAGAAGGCGCATATTCTGCAACCGCTTACCATCCCGTTTCACACCCTCCCGATTTATAAGCCCGCTCAGTCAGCCCGAGCGGGCTTTTTCATTTAGTGTAGCCATCCCCTGAGCCGCACCCTTATCCGATCCGGGGTGGGTCGCAAAATAGTGAAATTACTATGTGTTCTTCACTGCTAAGGCGGAATACCTCTCGCTGTTCGCGCCAGGGACGCATGCATTCCGGCTGATTCTTCATCACACTCGATTATCGCTTTACACCTATATAGCTCCTGAACTATATTGATAAGGATATCTTGTGTGGCTGGTTAAAACGACCGACAGGTTTGATCGCTGGTTTAGCTTACTTAATGACACCGACCGTGCCTGTGTGCTGGCTGCATTAATGGTATTGCGGGAGAAAGGGCCGGGCCTGGGAAGACCTTATGCAGATACGCTCAGAGGTTCAGCCTATATCAATATGAAGGAGCTGCGTATTCAGAGCCGGGGTGATCCAATCAGGGCATTTTTTGCATTTGACCCGAATCGTACTGCGGTCGTGCTCTGTGCCGGAAATAAGGCCGGCAGCGACAAACGCTTTTATCGGGAGATGCTTCCGATTGCCGATCGGGAATTCACACACTGGCTGAACACCTTCAAATATAGGGAGTAACGTGATGGGCAGAACGCTGGAACAGCTTATTGCGGATGAAAAACCGGACGTCGTTGCTGACGCTGAGGGGAAGGCAACGGATATCCTTCTTAACATACACCTTGCTGAACTGCGCGAAAAAGTGCAGAAAACGCAGGTTGAAATGGCGGAAGCGCTGGGCATCAGACAACCTACCGTTGCCGGAATGGAGAAACCAGGCCGTGACCTGAAGCTCTCAACCCTGAAACGCTATGTTGATGCGGCAGGCGGTAAACTGCGCCTGGTTGTGGAACTGCCGGACGGCTCACACTACGGGTTTGAGGTGTAATCCTCCCGCCCTGGATGACCTCCCGAATTGCCAGGGGAGAGAAAGCAAAAAGCCCGCTCAGGTTTCCCTGAGCGGGCTTTTCTAATTCTGGCTCCTCTGACTGGACTCGAACCAGTGACATACGGATTAACAGTCCGCCGTTCTACCGACTGAACTACAGAGGAATCGCTTGAACGGGGCGAATATTAGCGGCGCCGATCCCGCTTGTCAAAGCCCTGTTTAACGAAATGCGTTCGGATGCTCGTAAAAGCAGCGGATTGGTGAATTTTTCCCGAATCTGCTGGCTTTTCAAACTGCCAACAGGATCTCACTTTGCGGGCATTTCTCTACAGATGTTAGAGGCATGTCAAAGTTTTGTTCTTTGCCGATGTCAAAACAGCCGTTTCAGTGCTTTTATGATAAAAATTTCAAAACGAGATTTTATGGAATAAATAAACTGCTTAGCGTTACGGTCGCCACTTTTCCCGGAAACTGAAACGGCAGGTCGGAAGTAACTGTTTGCAGATCAAGTGATTGTGAAAAGGAGTGGTCGATCACAAAAATAGCCAGAAGCCGAAGTCTAACCTCAAAATTCCCGAAACAGACGCCAGACAGGCTGGGTGAATGTAAAAGATATTTTTCATTCGCGGTCACAGCCGCTGAGCAAGTTAACAAATAAGAAGGGTCCCTATGAACATCAAAAAAACGATTGTCGCCTCACTGTTAGCCTGCATGTTACCTGCCGCGGTTATGGCAAAAGATATTTCGGTCGGCGTCTCAATGGCGCTGTTTGATGACAACTTCCTCACCATTCTGCGCACGGCTATGCAGAAAGAGATGCAGAAAGATGGCGTTAAAGGGCAGGTTGAGGATGCAAAAGGCGACGTTTCACAGCAGCTGCAGCAGGTGCAGAACTTTATCGGTCAGGGTGTCGATGCCCTGATCGTCAACCCGGTCGACACCAATGCGGTAAAACCGATTATGGATCAGGCGTCAAAAGCGGGCATCCCGCTGATCTTTGTTAACCGCCGTCCAGGGGCTGAACTCACCGGCAAAATGGCCTATGTGGGGTCCGATTCAGAACTGGCCGGCCGGTTACAGATGGAAGCGCTGGCTAAAGCAATGAACGGCAAAGGCAACGTCGCCATTCTGATGGGTGACCTGGCGAATGAATCGACCCGCGACCGTACCAAAGGTGTGGAAGAAGTGGCCGCTAAATATCCTGGCATCAAAATTGTTCAGAAGCAGACCGCCAAATTTACCCGTAACGACGCGGTGGATGTGGTCAGTAACTGGATGACGGCCGGTGATGAAATCAATGCTATCGCGTCGAACAACGATGAAATGGCAATCGGTGCGCTGCAGGCACTGGGTAAAAACCCGAACAAAATCCTGATTGCTGGCGTCGATGGCACACCGGATGCACTGCAGATGCTGAAGCAGGGCAAGATGGTCGCCACCGTCTTCCAGGATGCGAAGGGGCAGGGCGAAGGCTCGGTGCAGACGGCGATCAAACTGGTGAAAGGCGAACAGGTTCAGAAAATTATCAACATCCCTTACCAGCTGATTACCAAAGAGAACATGGAACAGTTTACCCAGCGTAACCTGAAATAATCGTTCCCGACTCAGCCTGACGGAGGTGATGTATGAACGCGTTTGCGCTTGAAGCCGAAGGCATCAGCAAGTTCTTCCCCGGCGTCAAAGCCCTCGACAACGTCTCGTTGCGGGTGCGTCCGGGAACGGTACATGCCTTGATGGGCGAAAATGGCGCGGGCAAATCCACTTTAATGAAGTGCCTTATCGGGATCTATCGTCCCGATAAGGGCACCATCAAAATTAAAGGGGAGCCGGTGCAGTTTCACGACACCATGGACGCGTTGCGTTCCGGCATTTCGATGATTCACCAGGAGCTTAACCTGGTGCCCTACATGACCGTCGCTGAGAATATCTGGCTGGGCCGCGAGCCGATGAAATTTGGTTTTGTCGATCACGCCCGGCTCAATCAGGTGACACAGGAGCTGCTCAACCGCCTGAATATCCGCCTCAAAGCCGATCGGATGGTGGGCGAACTGAGCATCGCCTCACAGCAGATGGTCGAGATTGCCAGAGCGGTCTCCTGGGACTCGGACGTCGTCATTATGGACGAGCCCACCTCCGCGCTCACGGAAACCGAAGTGGCGCATCTCTTCACCATCATTCGCGACCTGCGCGAGCAGGGCAAAGCGATCATCTACATCAGTCACAAGATGGATGAAATCTTCACCATCACCGATGAGGTCAGCATTTTCCGCGATGGCAGCTGGATCGCCAGCGACCAGACGGAGAAGTATACCCGCCAGTCGTTGATCACCCAGATGGTCGGGCGTGAACTGACCCAGCTGTTTCCGAAATTTAACAGCGCCATTGGCGAAGAGGTGCTGACGGTGCGAAACCTCACCTGCAAAGATCGTTTCACCGATGTCAGCTTCAGCGTGCGGCGCGGGGAGATCCTCGGCGTCGCCGGGCTGGTGGGCGCCGGTCGCAGCGAGGTGATGGAGAGTCTGTTTGGCATGGAGAGCTTTGACAGCGGCGAGATCTTAATTGATGGCGTACCGGTTACGATCGACTCGCCGTCCACCGCGATCGAAAAGGGCATGGCGTTCCTGACCGAAGACCGTAAGAAATCCGGACTCTTTCTGGTGCTTTCGGTGATGGAGAACATGAGCATCGTCAATATGCCGGAGTACAGCGGTAAGAGCGGCTTTGTCAGCCATGTGAAGATGGCGCAGGACTGCATGGACCAAATCCGCCGTCTCAATATCAAAACCCCGACCATGGATCAGATCATCAATAACCTCAGCGGCGGGAATCAGCAGAAAGTCCTGATTGCCCGCTGGCTGCTGGCTCAGCCGAAGATTCTGATTCTGGACGAGCCGACCCGTGGCATTGACGTCGGCGCAAAAGCGGAGATTTACCGCTTAATCAGTGAACTCGCCAACCGTGGCGTGGCGATCATCATGGTCTCCTCTGAACTGCCGGAAATCCTTGGCATGAGCGACCGGGTGATGGTCATGCACGGCGGGCGTATAACCGGCATCCTCGATAAAGAAGAAGCCGATCAGGAAACCATTCTGTCGTTGGCATCCGAATGAGGCGCGAAACCACTATGAGCAATATGAAAGTTACTGCCACCCCGGCAGCCCCGCAGCAACCCTCTTTTTTTGCCAGTCTGCGTCATAAGCTGCCGAAAGATACCGGCATTTTTGTGGTGATGGTGGGGATTGCACTGATTTTTGAAATGTTCGGCTGGTATGTGCGTGACCAGTCTTTCCTGCTCAACACCAACCGCCTGATCCTGATTGTGCTGCAGGTGGCGATTATCGGGATTATTGCCGTCGGCGTGACCCAGGTCATCATTACGACCGGTATCGATCTCTCCTCCGGTTCCGTGATCGCCCTGGCGGCGGTGGTGGCTGCAAGTCTGGCGCAGACCTCCGACAGTCTCTCACCGATGTTTCCGTCACTGGTCAATATGCCCGCGGTCATCCCGGTTGCTGCCGGTATTGGGGTCGGGCTGCTGGCAGGGCTGGTCAACGGGGTGCTGATTACCCGCACCGGTATTCCGCCCTTTATCGCCACGCTGGGTATGATGGTGTCGGCTCGCGGCCTGGCGCAGTACTACACTCAGGGCAATCCGATCAGCTTCCTCTCTGACGGCTTTACCGCCATAGGCCAGGGCGCTATGCCGGTCGTGATTTTCCTGGCGGTCGCGCTGCTGTTCCATATCGCTCTGAAACATACCCGCTACGGCAAATATGTGTATGCCATCGGCGGCAACATGACCTCGGCGAAAGTCTCCGGGATCAACGTTAATAAGTATCTGATCATTGTCTACACCATTGCGGGTGCCCTGTCGGGTCTGGCTGGTGTGGTTCTGGCGGCGCGCGTCAGCAGCGGTCAGTCAAGCATGGGGATGTCCTACGAGCTGGACGCCATTGCCGCAGCCGTTATCGGTGGCAGCAGTCTGATGGGCGGCGTCGGGCGTATCACAGGTACATTGATTGGTGCGGTGATCCTCGGCCTGATTAAAAGCGGATTTACCTTCGTAGGTGTCGATGCCTACATTCAGGACATTATTAAAGGGATCATTATCGTGGCAGCCGTCTCTATCGATATGCATCGGAACCGCAAAAAACGCTGACCGGCAACCGTTGCCCTCTTCAGCGACAGGGAGAGGGCAGCACCTGCTGTTTATTCATCACGGCGCTTTGTGATAAGAAATCCCGCTGATAGCGGTTACATCGTTTTCAGACCGGTTAAGCCGCGATGCAGGCCAGACAGGCCTTCAGCCGATGTCATGCCCTTTCACTGCACTAAAACTGTACAACCCGTCATCACTTTTCTGCACACCCGCCTCGCAGCAAATGCACTGTCACAGTGCGTCCGGGCGGTCTGGCTTCCCGGCTCAGCCATTCCCGATCCTTATTAACCCCTAAGAGGTAATCAGAAACGCTTATTTTCCGGGCCGTTAGGAAAAATCCCGAGCCTGGTCAGGGAGCGAGATTTAAACCTGGCCTGCATCTTGCAAAATCCCTCTCATCAGGCGAAGGACGCAGATCCTATTCGCTATTCAGGGCTAGTGACGGAGGCAAGATGAATTTAAGACGACTGAAATACTTTGTGAAAATCGTCGATATCGGCAGTCTGACGCAGGCAGCGGAAGTGCTGCATATCGCCCAGCCTGCACTCAGTCAGCAGGTCGCCACGCTGGAGAATGAACTGGATCAGCAGTTACTGATCCGCACCAAGCGGGGCGTCACGCCGACAGAGGCCGGTAAGATTCTCTACGGTCATGCGCGCACCATTCTGCGCCAGTGTGAGCAGGCCCAGACGGCGGTCATCAATGCCGGTCAGATCCTCAGTGGTCAGGTTTCAATTGGTCTGGCACCAGGCACAGCAGCCTCTTCGCTGACGATGCCGCTGCTGCAGACCGTTCGCGATCAGTTTCCTGAAGTCCTGGTCTACCTGCACGAAAACAGCGGCAGCGTACTGAATGAGAAAGTGATGTCCGGTCAGCTGGATATGGCGGTGCTCTACGACCGCGCGCCCACAGCCGGGATCAACAGCATGCCGCTGATGAAAGAGGATCTCTATCTGGTGGGCGCCACCGACTGCCCGGGTGCCAGTGTCGATCTGGCGGATGTGGCGCAGATGAGCCTGTTCCTGCCGCGCGACTACAGTGCGGTGCGTAAGCGGGTTGATGAGGCGTTTTCCCTGCGTCGCCTGAGCGCCCGCATTATCGGCGAGATTGAATCGATTTCTACCCTGACCGCCGCCATTTCCAGCGGCATGGGCGTAACCGTATTACCGGAATCCGCCGCCCGTTCGCTGGTGGGGTCGACGGATGCCTGGATGGCGCGCATCAACAGTCCCTCACTCAGCCTGCCGCTGTCGCTGAACATCTCCGCGCGGTTGCCGCTGTCGCCTTCCGCACAGGCGGTGAAAAACATCCTGCTGTCGCTGCTGAACACGCCGCTGAACGAGGAGCGGGAGCTGATGTTAGTGAGTTAATACTGGGGGGCCTGCCAGGCGCGGGGCGTTTTCACCTGGCGGTGGGCCGGCTCTGAGAGGGTTTCGCCTGCCAGGCGTGAGGGAGTTTCAGCCTGCCCGTGCAGGCGGACGCGTCAAGGGGCGGACGCCCGCCCCTTAACAATCCCGGCGTCCGGCAGCCTCCGCGCCCCGCGTTGCGGGGTACCTTCGTCACGCCCTGCGGCCGACGGACCGTCCGGACTCGCCATCCCTGGCTCGTGCCGTCCTTTCGCTGACGTCCTGTCGGCTCATCCTCGCCTCCGGTTGCTCCTCAGCGCGCCGGATGCCTCTCCCCCGCCTTTGAAATCTTCTATTTTCTGATGTGAAGCATTGTCTGCTGGCCTGAAGGCTAAAGCAGTCTCCTAAACGCATCGCGATATGAGAGCCAGATAGATAGAAAAGTTAACAGCGGGGAGGGAGGCCGTCTGAGCCGCTGAGCGGATGAGGGATTTCAGGACGAGCGACAGGGATGTCGCGAAGAGGCGGGTTCGCGCCAGGGATGGCGCGTCCTGCCGGTCCGTGAGAAATCCGGAAGAAGCGAAGGGACCGCGAAGCGGCGGTGAGGCAGGCCGGAGCGCGGGGTCAAGGGGGCGCGGCGACTGGCGCCCCCTTGTCGGTCGCCTGCAGAGGCGAAACTGAAACTGCCCGGTTTACCCGGCGAACGAAACCCTCTCATAGCCCGTTTGCTGCAAGCCCTCCCAGCGCCCGCTCGCGCAACGAACCCCCTTAAAGCCCGGCCTGCCAGGCCAATCTTCTCACCGCATTCACGCAACGAACAACCCCACCCCTTTATTCCCTAAAGTCATAAACCCAAATTTTTTAGTATTTCCCGTTATCAATAATAGTTCTTACCATCACAGAATCAGATTATGTAAAGGGAGGTAAATACCGTGAATTTCCAGCAGCTTAAAATTATCCGCGAGGCGGCCCGCTGTGAATTTAATTTAACGGAAGTCGCTAACACGCTCTTTACCTCCCAGTCGGGTGTGAGTCGGCACATCCGGGATCTGGAAGATGAACTTGGCGTGGAGATCTTTATCCGCCGCGGTAAACGTCTGCTGGGGATGACCGAGCCGGGTAAGGCGCTGCTGACCATTGCCGAACGCATCCTGGATGAGGCGGGTAAAGTCCGCCGCCTGGCCGATGTGTTTACCAATGAAACCAGCGGTATCCTCACGATCGCCACCACCCATACTCAGGCGCGCTACAGCCTGCCGAAGATCATCAAAGCGTTTCGCCAGCTCTATCCGAATGTCCGGCTGGAACTCAATCAGGGCTCCCCGCAGGAGATTGTATCGATGCTGCTGGCGGGAGAGGCAGATGTCGGCATCGCCAGTGAGATGCTGGTTAACAACAGCAGCCTGGCGGCCTTTCCCTGGTTCAGCTGGCACCACGCCTTACTGGTGCCGAAAGGGCATGAGCTGGTGCAGAACCAGCCCGTTTCGCTGAGCACCCTCAGCCGCCATCCCCTTATTACCTACCGGCAGGGCATTACCGGCCGTTCCCGGGTGGATCGCGCCTTCCAGAGCGCCGGTCTGAAACCGGACATCGTACTCAGCGCTCAGGACTCCGACGTGGTGAAAACTTACGTTAAGCTCGGATTAGGCGTCGGGATTCTGGCCGACCAGGCGTGTGAAACCGAAGAGAGTGAAGAGCTGGTGCGCATTGATGCCACCCATCTGTTCGATGCCAGTACCGTCTGGCTAGGCCTGAAGCGCGGTCAGCTGCAACGCAACTATGTCTGGCAGTTCCTGGAACTCTGCAACGCTAACCTGTCACTGGAGGAGATCAAGCGTCAGGCGCTCTCGTACAGCAGCGACGACGAGCCGGTTATCGACTTCCAGATTTAATCACTCCGCGCATCCGGCAGGATGCGCCGGGTTTCCCCCACGGCATAAAATTTCGAAAGCCTGCTTAAAACCTCTTCGCCAGCCTCTCTCTCACCCTGAAACAACATCCTGCACTCACCGGGCGCGATAAAGTGGAAGCAGCTCACTACAGGGGGATGTTATGTCGCAACTTCAACTCAACGACAGCGATCTGCTGCGCCAGCAGGCGCTGTTTGCCGGATGCTGGCAGGATGCGCAGCAGGGGGCCACGCTGCCGGTTACCAATCCCGCCACGGGTGAAACGCTGGCGACGATCCCGGCGCTGGGATACGCCGAAACGGAGCAGGCCATTGCTTATGCGGAAACGGTACGCATCAGCTGGGGCAGGACGCCCAATGCCAGCCGTGCCGCGCTGCTGGAGAAGTGGCATCAGCTGATTATTGAGAATGCCGATGACCTGGCAATCATCATGACCGCCGAACAGGGTAAACCGCTGGCAGAAGCCAGAGGGGAAGTGCTGTACGGGGCCAGCTTCGTGAAATGGTTCGCCGAAGAGGCGCGCCGCATTTATGGCGATACCATTCCCGCGCCCAGCGAGGACCGCCGCATTCTGGTGCTGAAACAGCCGGTCGGCGTGGCCGCCGCGATTACGCCGTGGAATTTCCCGATTGCGATGATCACCCGCAAGGTGGCCCCTGCGCTGGCGGCTGGCTGTCCGATCATCGTCAAACCTTCAGAACTGACGCCGCTCTCCGCGCTGGCGCTGGCCGTGCTGGCAGAGCGCGCCGGTTTCCCGTCCGGGGTTTTGCAGGTAGTAACCGGCCTGCCCACGGAGATTGGCGCGGCCCTGACCGGGAGCCGCACGGTGCGCAAAATCTCCTTTACCGGCTCTACCCGGATCGGGCAGTTACTGATGCAGCAGAGTGCCGACAGCATCAAACGCCTGAGTCTGGAGCTGGGCGGAAACGCACCGCTGATTGTCTTTGAGGATGCCGATATTGAGGTTGCGGTGGCCGGGGTCATGCTCAGCAAATTTCGCAACGCCGGACAGACCTGCGTCTGCGCCAACCGCATTCTGGTGCAGCGCAGCATCTATGCACGCTTTACCGCACGACTGCTGGAGGCGGTCGCCACGCTGAAAGTGGGCGATGGTTTTGCGCCTGACAGCACCATCGGCCCGCTCATCAATGACCGCGCGGTGGAAAAAGTGAATGGTCACATTGATGATGCGCTGAGCCAGGGCGCCACCCTGCTGACCGGCGGCATCAGCCAGGGCAACGGCACCTTTGTTCAGCCTACGGTTCTGGGTGAGGTGACCGCCTCGATGCGCATCGCACATGAGGAGACCTTTGGCCCGGTCGCGCCGCTGTTTATTTTTGACAGTGAAGAGGAGGCGATCGCCATGGCGAATAACACGCCCTATGGTCTGGGGGCCTACTTCTTTACCGAAAACATCCGGCGGGCGTGGCGGGTCGCGGAAGCGCTGGAGTTCGGGATGGTCGGCTTCAATACCGGTGCGATCTCACTGGAAGTGGCTCCCTTTGGCGGCGTGAAACTCTCCGGCATTGGCCGGGAAGGATCACGTTACGGCATTGACGAATATCTGGAACAAAAAACGTTTCATATCGGCAGTCTGTGAATAAAGAGTAATTAAACGCCAGCCGGGTTGTCCGGCTGGCGTTTTTTTTGGCGGCGATTCCGGATAATTTTTTTCGACGTCAAAGTGTCAGGTTTAAAACATAAGAAATGATTCGGGATGTGACGCGCGTCAGTAAACCGGCGGGGCAGGCTTCAGTTAATCACCCGCCTTGCCCGGAATATCCGCTTTGGTGCAATTTGCGTGCAGGCTGCACCAGCAGAGCGCAGGATTTTTGTGAAGTAAATCATCTGTTTAATTGTTCGGCAATTCCGCAAAAAATCATCCGGCAATACGGCAGAAAATTTTTTTGCGCTGTTTTAAACGCATTTTTATTTTTTGCCCGGCTGGCATACTTTCTGCATTAGCTTATTACCCGCGCAGAAATCGGCGGCTGAAAAAACAAATTAACCAGCAACTGATGGGTGTAACAAATAAGGAATTATTCCATGTTAAGTTTCGACCCTGAAAACGTTTCTCTTCCGGCTGGCCATTATATTGGCGGCCAGCACGTGCAAGGCCAGGGTGCCCTGTCTGAGGTTAAACGCCCCTCAGACGGCCGGGTCTATGCGCAGCTACGGGACGCCACGCCAGAAGATGTCGATCACGCCGTGACCGTGGCGCATCAGGCGCTGAAAACCAGCGGCTGGTCAGGCTGCGCGCCACGGGAACGTGGCCGGGTTCTGCGTCGCTGGGCAGATCTGATAGAGCAGGATCCCCTGCTGGCCCAGCTGGAAGCGCTGGGGTCGACCCGACCCATCAGCGACGTGGTGCAGCACGAAATCCCTTTCACGGCCGAAGCGATTCGCTTCTATGCCGAATGCGCCGACAAATACAGCGGCGATCTCTTTCCCACCCGCGACAGCAGCCTCGGCATGCTGATCGCTGAACCCTATGGCGTGATTGGCGCGATTACCCCGTGGAATTTCCCGTTGTCGATGGCGTCGTGGAAATGCGGTCCGGCGCTGGCGGCGGGCAATGCGGTGGTGCTGAAGCCGTCTGAACTGACGCCGTTCTCCACCGTGCGCATGGCCGAACTGGCGATTCAGGCGGGCTTACCGGCCGGGGTGCTGAACATCGTGCAGGGCAGTGGGGCGGTCACCGGCAGTGCGCTGGTGAAACACCCGCTGGTGCGCAAAGTGTCGTTTACCGGCTCGACGCAGACCGGTGCACGCATCATGAGCGACGCGGCACAGTTCGGTATGAAACCGGTCACGCTGGAGCTGGGAGGCAAAAGTCCGCAGCTGGTCTTTGATGATGCAGGCGACACTGAGGTGCTGGCCCAGCGCATTCTGCGCGGCTTCACCGCTAACGGCGGTCAGGCCTGTGTGGCGGGCACCCGCCTGATTGTGCAGCGCAACATCGCCGAACCGCTGGTTGAGCGGCTGGCGCAGCTCTGCCGGGAAGTGAAACCGGGCGTCACCTGGCAGGAGAGCAGCCGCTACGCGCCGCTGATTGATGCGCGCCAGGGCAACAAAGTCAGCTCGGTCATTGAAGCGGCGAAAGCGCAGGGCGCCGAGGTGATTGTTGGCGGTGCGCGTTTTGCCGACACCGACGAGGGCTGGTTCTGGCAGCCTACGCTGCTCAGCCACGTCACCCAGGATAACCCGGCGGTGCAGCAGGAGATCTTTGGCCCGGTGCTGACGGTGCAGACCTTTGATGATGAAGAGCAGGGACTGGCGATGGCGGCACATGCGATCTACGGCCTCTGTGCCGGGGTGCACACGCTGAGCCTGCCGCGTGCGCTGCGCTCCTTGCGCGCCATTGACGCCGGCACCGTCTGGATCAACCGCTATGGCCGCTCCGGCGACTTCATCATCCCCACCGGCGGCTTTCTCGGCTCCGGCATTGGTAAAGATTTAGGGCGTCAGGCGTTTCAGGCCTGCCAGCGCCAGAAGAGCGTTCTTATCGATTTCTAAGCACAACTGACGACTATGAGGGTGTGACATGGCTCTGTTTAAACCGAAATTTATCACGTTCGACTGTTACGGCACGCTGATTCGCTTCGATATGGCCGGCGCCGCGCAGCGCTGTTTCAGCGACCGCGTCGACCCGGCCGACATGGACGCCTTTACCCGGGACTTTTCAGCCTACCGGCTGGATGAAGTGCTGGGCGCATGGAAACCCTACTACGACGTGGTCAGCAATGCGATTCAGCGCACCTGTAAAAAATGGGGTGTTCGCTGGGAGAAAGCCGACAGCGACTTTATCTACACCGACTGCGCGAGCTGGGGCCCGCATCCCGACGTGCCGGCCGGTCTGGCGAAAGTCGCCGAAGCGTTTCCGCTCGTGCTGCTTACCAACTCAATGAAAGATCTGATCCCGCATCATATCCCGCGTCTGGGCGCGCCCATTCACATGACCATTACGGCGGAAGAGGCGGGTGCCTACAAACCGCAGATGAAGGGCTTCGAGTACATGCTGGATAAGCTCGGCTGCGGCCCGGAGGAGATCCTGCACGTCTCCTCCAGTTTCCGCTATGACCTGATGACCGCACACGATCTCGGCATCAAAAACAAAGTCTGGGTCAATCGCGGCCATGAGCCGGCAAACCCCTACTACGGGTACACCGAAATCAACGACATCGGCGGCCTGCCTGGCGTCGTCGGACTCTGAGGAACCCCCATGAAACTGGAATCGTTCTGGCAGGCCACGGCTCCCGCCTTTACCGGTGCCGCCCGCGAACCGCTGCCAGCCCACGCTGACGTGGTGGTGATCGGCGGCGGCTTCACCGGCGTCTCGGCGGCGCTCAGCCTGGCGCGCAGCGGGATCAGCGTTGTGCTGCTGGAGAGTGGCGAGGTCATGAGCCAGGCGTCGGCGCGCAACGGTGGCCACTGCAACACCGGTGTGGCGCAGAACTTCGCCGCGCTGGTAGCCAGTCAGGGCCTGGAGCAGGCCAGCCGCTTCTACCGGGCGTTTGACGATGCCGTGAGCTATGTGCGGCAGCTGATCCAGGACGAAGCGATCGACTGCGACTTCCGGCTGTGCGGCAAGCTGAAGCTCGCCAGCAAAGCGTCACATATGGCCGGGTTGCGGGAGGCTTATGAACTGATGCGCCGCACCGTTGACCCGGAGATCGCCCTGCTCGACAAAACGGCGGTGCGTGACGAGATCGCCAGCGATGACTTTCACGGTGGCCTGCTGCAGCAGCGTGGCGGTCAGATGCACATGGGCAAGTTTGGAGTTGGTCTGGCCGAAGCGGCCGCCCGCAGCGGCGCAAAAATTTTCCCCCATCACGCCGTGACGAAATTAGAGCGGCTGAAGGGGTATCAGCACCGGGTCCACACCGCGCAGGGCACGCTGCTGGCAGATAAGGTGCTGATGGCGACCGGCTGCTCCAACGTCGGTCCCTTTCCCTGGTTTCAGCGCCGCATCGTGCCGGTCGGCAGCTTTATTGTGGTGACGGAAGCGCTGGCCCCGGCGCTGCTGCAACAGGTGCTGCCGCAGGACCGCACCTACGTCACCTCCCTGAATATCGGCAACTACTTCCGCACCACCGCCGATCGCCGGCTGGTGTTTGGCGGGCGCGCCCGGTTTGCGGTCAGCAATCCCACCTCAGACTCCCGCAGTGGCGAGATCCTGCGCCGGGCGATGACGCAGATGCTGCCCCAGCTCGGCCAGGCGCAGGTGGACTACTGCTGGGGCGGCATGGTCGATATGACGGCCGACCGTCTGCCTCACGCCGGTGAACAGGATGGCGTTTTCTACTCGCTGGGCTACAGCGGTCACGGCACCCAGATGTCGGTCTGGATGGGGCGGGTCATGGCCGACCTGCTGGCTGAAAAAGCGACGGACAATCCCTGGCAGCGTGAGACATGGCCCGCGCTGCCAGGTTATCACGGTAAGCCATGGTTTTTACCGCTCGCAGGACTCTATTACAAAGCAAAGGATCGCCTTTCATAACCCCCGTCGGAGGCTGGCTGCCAGGTTGCCAGCACCGTAAGAAAATGATCCCCGGTTCGCCTGACTATTGAGGGTACAGAGATGAGTAAATTTGATAATAACGACGCTGATGCGGTAAATCCGGCACTGACGCGCATGATCACTGAAGGCACACTGTCACGCCGCAGCCTGATGAAAATCCTCTCCGCGGGTGCGGTGATGAGCAGCGGCCTGATCGGTTTTTCCGGGGCAGCACAGGCGGACGATAAGCCCGTGAAGGGCGGTAAACTGCGCGCGGCGATGTCGAATGCGTCGGCCACCGACACGCTCGACCCGGCCAAAAGTAACAACAGCGCCGACTATACCCGCCAGTTTATGTTTTACAGCGGCCTGACCGAGCTGGATAAAAATCTGATGGTGCAACCGGCCCTGGCGGAATCGGTGGAGTCGGGCGATGGCGTCAGCTGGCATATTAAGCTGCGCAAGGGCGTGACCTTCCATGACGGCAAACCGCTGACCGCCAAAGATGTCATCTACTCACTCAGCCGCCACAAAGATCCGGCTATCGCCTCCATCGCTTTCAAGCTGGCCGACCAGTTCAAAACCTTCACCGCGGTCAGTGACAATGAGGTGCTGCTGGAGCTGAACAGCGCCAACTTCGATGTCCCTTACATGCTGGCCACGCCGCCGTTTTTAATCGTGCAGGATGGCACCAAAGATTTCAGCAAAGGGATCGGCACCGGGCCGTTCATCTGCAAAGCCTTTATGCCCGGCGTGCGCGCCATCGGCACGAAAAATCCCAACTATTACAAGCCGGGCCTGCCGCACCTGGATGAAGTGGAGCTGATAGGCGTCACCGACGGTGCCGCGCGCGTTAATGCGCTGATGTCGGGCGATCTGCAGATCGTCGCGGCCATGACCGCCGCCGACTGCAAGCGCATCAAAGCCAGCAGCGACTTCGGCGTGCTGGAGAGTAAATCGGGGATGTACACCAACCTGATTATTCGCACCGACGTGAAGCCGGGAAGCAACGAAGATTTTGTGCTGGCGATGAAATATCTGCAGCCGCGCGAAATGCTGGTGAAAACGGTCCTGCAGGGCTACGGCGACGTCAGTAATGACACCCCGGTGCCACCGTGGCATCCGCTCTACAATGCCGACCTGAAACCGCGCCCGCTGGATGTGGAAAAGGCGAAATTCCACATCAAAAAAGCCGGGATGGCCGGGTCAACGGTGGAGATCGTAACCACGCCCAACATTGAAGGGGCAACCGAAGGCGGTCAGATGATCCAGCAGATTGCGCGCGGGGCCGGGCTCAACATCAAAGTGCGACGTGTGCCGTATGACGGCTACTGGTCGTCGCACTGGACTAAAGATCCCGTGGGATATGGCTCGATAAACCCGCGTCCGACGCTCGACATGCTCTTCTCACAGTTTTATCTCTCTACCGCGCCGAGCAACGAATCGGGCTGGAAGAATCCGCAGTTTGACCAGCTGGTGGTGGCGGCACGGGGGGAACGCGATCAGGCGAAGCGCAAGCAGATGTATGGCGACATGCAGACGCTGATCTATGACCACTGCGGCACCCTCATCCCGACCTTTATCAGCTCCACCGATGGCTACAGCAAAAAGGTCAAAGGGGTGGAAGCCTGGCCGTCGGGCATGATGATGGGGTATCGCTTCCATGAGTTTGCCTGGCTGACCGCCTGATCCGGAACCTGAGTAAGGAGAACGCCGATGAACCGATATATGCTGTTCCTGATTGCCCGGCGAACCGGTGCCGGCATCCTGACGTTGCTTATCGTCTCGGCGGTGGTGTTTTTCATCACCAGCCTGCTGCCAGGTGACGCGGCGCAGATGATCCTCGGGCAGAACGCCACGCCGGAGACGGTGGCGGCGTTACGGCAGCAGCTGGGGCTGGATCAGCCTTTGCTGATGCGTTACGTCCACTGGCTGACAGGCATGCTGCAGGGCGATTTCGGCACCTCGTTTGCCAGCCATCTGCCGGTCGCACAGCTGGTGGCCCAGCGCATTCCGGCGACGTTTGAACTGGCGGGTATTACCACGCTGATCTGCGTGCCGCTGGCGCTGCTCATCGGCATCATCGCGGCGATGAATCGCGGGTCACGGCTCGATCGGGCGCTGGTTATCGGCACTATGGCGACGGTCGCCGTCCCGGAGTTTCTGGTGGCGACGGTTGCGGTGCTGATTTTTGCCGTCAGGCTGCACTGGGTGTCGGCGATGTCGTTCGGCAGCCCGGACAGCGACCTGCTGAGTTACCTCAAAGCCTATGCGCTGCCGGTGCTGACGCTCTGCTGTGTGCTGGTGGCGCAGATGGCCCGGATGACGCGGGCGGCGATCATCAATCAGCTCGACAGCCCCTATCTGGAGATGGCGCGGCTGAAAGGGGTGTCACCGCTCAGAGCCGTGCTGCGTCACGCCCTGCCTAACGCGGTCGGCCCGATTGCCAACGCGATTTCACTCAGCCTCTCCTATCTGTTTGGCGGGGTGATCATCATCGAAACCATCTTCAGCTATCCCGGTCTGGCCAGTCAGCTGGTGGATGCCGTCAGCAACCGCGATCTGCCGGTGGTGCAGCTCTGCGTCATGCTGTTCGCCGCCTGCTATCTGGTGCTGCTGCTGCTGGCCGACATCCTGACTATCGCCTTTAACCCGAAATGGAGAAGCGCATGAATACTCTTCTGCTGCCCTGGCGTTTCTTACAGTCACTCTCCTGGTCTGGCCGGATGGGACTGCTGATCTCCCTGTTCTGGCTGCTGATGGCGCTGTTCGGCACCGCGCTGGCCCCGCACAGCATCGATGATATTGGCGGCGGGCCGCTGATGGGCGGGCTGACGGCGGACAACCTGCTGGGCACCGACTATCTTGGCCGCGACATGCTGAGCCGCATTCTCTATGGCGCGAAGTTCTCAATCGGTCTGGCGCTGAGCGCGGCGCTGCTGGCCAGCCTGGTCGGCACGCTGCTGGCGCTGCTGGCGGCGGTCACGGGACGCTGGCTGGAGGAGTTACTGGGCCGTATCAACGATGCACTGCTGGTGCTGCCGGGAAAAGTGCTGTCGCTGATGATCGTCGCCGTCTTTGGCTCGTCGCTGCCGATGCTGATCCTGACGGCGGTCTTTACCTACTGGCCGGGCGCATTCCGTATCGCCTTTGCCATGGCCAGCTCGCTGCGCAGCATGGACTACGTCCGCGCCTCACGGCTGCGGGGCGAAAGTCGCTGGCATATCGCCATTCACGACATATTGCCTAACATGGTGCACCCGATGCTGACCGACTTTGGCCTGCGCTTTGTTTACATCGTGCTGCTGCTCAGCGGCCTGAGCTTTCTCGGCCTGGGCGTGCAGCCACCCTATGCCGACTGGGGCACGCTGGTGCGTGAAAACATGCAGGGGCTGTTTGACGGCTCACCGGCGGTGCTGATGCCCGCGCTGGCCATTGCCAGCCTGACCATTGGCGCCAACCTGTTTATCGACAGCCTGCAGGCGATGCGTCCGCTGACGCTGGCGAAGGAGGGAGCATGAACGTGACACCCCATACGGCCATGCCGGTGATTTCGGTCGATAAACTGCGCGTCACCGCGCAGACCGATCGCGGCGAAGAGATTGACCTGGTTTCCGACATTCATTTTACCGTGCAGAAAGGCGAGGTGCTGGCGCTGATTGGCGAGTCCGGCTCGGGTAAAACCACCATCGCGATGGCCCTGATGGGCTACGCCCGCAGCGGCTGCCGGATTGCCGGGGGCAATATTCACGTCGCCGGCACCGACGTCAGCAGCCTGACGCCAGGCCAGCTGCGCGCCTTTCGCGGTAATAAAGTGGCTTATATCGCTCAGAGCGCCGCCGCGTCGTTTAATCCGGGCATGAAAATTCTCGATCAGGTGATTGAGCCGGTGGTCATTCACGGCACCCTGACCCGCAAAGCGGCGCGGGAAAAAGCGATTGGCCTGTTCCGTGAGCTGGCGCTGCCCAATCCGGAGAGCATCGGTGACCGCTATCCGCATCAGGTGTCAGGCGGTCAGCTGCAGCGTCTGATGACGGCGATGGCGCTGATTGGCGACCCGGACGTGGTGATTCTGGATGAACCCACCACCGCACTGGATGTGACTACCCAGGTTGAGGTGCTGAAAGCCTTTCGCCGGGTGGTGGTGCAGCGCGGCGTCACCGCCATTTACGTCAGTCACGATCTGGCGGTCGTGGCGCAGATGGCCGATCGGATTCTGGTGCTGCTGCGCGGCAAAATGGCGGAATATGGCACCACCGCACACCTGATTGGCGCGCCACAGGCGGAGTACACCCGCCTGCTGATGGATGCGGCGCGCCAGAAAGAGCGGCCCAGCAGCTGGTGTCCCGCGGCGGCCGATATTCAGCCGCTGCTGGAAGTGCGCGATCTCTGCGCCGGTTATGGCCCGCGCGACAGGGAAGGCCACCCGAAGGTGCGCATCCTGGAAGACGTCAACCTCAGGCTATGGAAAGGGCAGGCGATTGGCATTATCGGGGAGTCCGGCTCGGGCAAAACCACGCTGGCGCACGCCATCGCCGGGCTCAACGCCCCGAGTCACGGTCACATCCTGTTTAACGGTCACTATATCGCGGGCGATATGCAGAAACGTCCTGACAACGAACTGCGACGCATTCAGTATGTGTTCCAGATGGCGGATACCGCCCTGAATCCGGCTCACAGCGTTGAGCGCATTCTGTCGCGTCCGCTGACGCTGTTTCATGGTCTGAGCGGTGCGGCCCGTCAGCAGCGGCTCAATCAGCTGCTGGATCTGGTGCAGCTGCCGCGCAGCGTGCTGGGACGGCGTCCCTGGGCGCTGTCGGGCGGCCAGAAGCAGCGCGTTAATCTGGCGCGCGCGCTGGCGGCTGAGCCCGATCTGATTCTGTGTGATGAGGTCACCTCGGCGCTGGATACCGTGGTGGCGGCCGCCGTACTCGACCTCATCAGTGAACTGCGCCGGGAGCTGGGCCTCTCCGTGATCTTCATCAGCCACGACATGCACGCGGTGCGCGCCGTGTGCGACGAGATTGTGGTGATGAAAAGCGGGCGCATCGTGACCCAGCTGGCCCGCAGCGACTACGATAAGCCCACCAGCGAGCTCTATTTTGAGCGGCTGAAACGCGCTGTGCCGGAGCTGCGTCAGGGCTGGCTGGATGAGCATGAAGAGATTTTGAAAGCAGAGTAGGTGGCCGCTGGCGTCATGGCGTGCTCCTTTTCATTTACAACAGAGGTCGTTTTGTTATGCCTGCACCGATTCGTTATGTACAGGACAGTACGGACTTTCCCGACGCCGCCGATGTGGTGGTGATTGGCGCCGGTATTGCCGGGGCCGCCGCCACCTGGGAACTGGCGAAGCAGGGCGTTAAGGTTGTGCTGATCGAAAAAGGCCTGGTGGGGGCCGAGCAGTCGAGCCGCAACTGGGGCTGGTGTCGTCAGCAGAACCGCGATGAGCGGGAGCTGCCGCTGATCATCTATGCCCTGCAACGCTGGGGGGAGCTGAACGCGGAAACCGGCGAAGAGCTGGGATTCCGTCGCAGCGGGCTGGTTTACGCCACGCGGGAAGAGTCAGACATCGCCGCCTGGGATGCGTGGATCCAGATGGCTAAGGGGTATGGCGTCAACAGCTCGATTCTTACCGCTGAGCAGGCAAAAGCGATGACGCCCGGCAGTACCACCGCCTGGCGGGGCGGCCTCTCTGCGCCGACGGATGGCCATGCGGAACCCCGCCTGGCGGCGCCGGGCCTGGTGGCGGGCGCGATGAAAAAAGGTGCGCTGCTGTTTCAGCAGTGTGCGGTGCGCGGGCTGGATATCGCCGCGGGTCAGGTCAGCGGCGTCTGGACCGAACGCGGGCTGATCAAAACCAGCCGGGTGATCTGTGCCGCCGGGGCCTGGACATCCATGTTCTGCCGTCGTCACGGCATCGATCTGCCGCTGGGCAATGTCATCGGCACGGCCTTCCGCACGCAGCCGATAGAGCAGGCGATTGCGATGCCGCTCTATACGCCGGGCTTCGCCTGCCGCCCGCAGATGGACGGCAGTTATACCGTCTCGGTATCGGGGCGCGGACGGCTGGAGCCGGGTGCGCAGGGGCTGCGTTATGCCCGCCAGTTCTATCCGACATTTAAAAGCCGCCGCAAGAATCTTACCCTCAACCTTGGCCTGTCGCCCTTTTTCAAAGGCCCCGAAGCGATGGGGCGCTGGGCCTTTGATCGCCCGTCGCCATTTGAGCGGGTGCGCATTCTCGATCCGGCGGCAGACAGCCGAATCGTGGAAGAGGGGCTGGCCGCGATGCGCCGCGAATATCCGGCGCTGGCGAATCTCAGGCTGGCCCAGGCGTGGGGCGGCATGATCGACAGCACGCCGGACGCCATTCCGGTGATCTCCACCGTGGCGAAACTGCCGGGGCTGGTGCTCTCGGCGGGCTACAGCGCGCACGGTTTTGGCATCGGGCCGGGTGCCGGACGCCTGGCGGCCGATCTGGCAACCGGGGCCACCCCGATTGTCGACCCTGCCCCTTATCGCTACAGCCGTCTGGTTGACGGCAGCGGATTAGACACCCCAGGCATGATGTAAGGAGAACGCAATGAGCCTGACACTACGTGCAATGACGCCAGATGATATTGAACAGTGCTACCGCATGACACAGGCGCTGAAGTGGCCCCACCGACGCGAAGACTGGCAGCTGGCGCTGCAGCTGGGCGAAGGCACGGTGATTGAAGAGCAGGGCAGAGTGATTGGCAGCGCCGTGCTCTGGCGCTGGGGCGAACACGCCGCCACGCTGGGACTGGTGATTGTGGATAATCAGCAGCAGGGGCGGGGCCTCGGCAAACAGCTGATGCTGGCGCAGCTGGAAAAAGTCCCCGACGGCAACGTGCGGCTGCACGCCACCGAAATGGGCAAAGGGCTGTATGAAAAGCTCGGCTTTGTCAGCTGCGGCGAGATCCGCCAGCACCAGACCCGCGCACTGGCGTCACTGCCCGACGTGGTGATCCCGGCCGGGCTGCATCTGCGACCGGCGACACCAGCGGATCACGCCGCGCTGGTGAAGCTGGATGAGCAGGCGCACGGCATGCATCGTCCGGCGCTGTTCAACCATCTGCTGGGCGACTGTGAGACCCTGCTGTTACAGGACGATCAGCAGCAGATTCAGGGGTTCGCCAGCCTGCGCCGGTTTGGGCACGGCTGGGCGATTGGGCCGGTGATCGCCGCGGAGCTGCCGGTGGCACAGGCGCTGGTGGCAACCCTGATGCAGCCACTGCAGGGCCAGTTTCTGCGCATTGATACCGACGCCAGCCTGCCGCTGGCCAGCTGGCTCAACACCCTCGGGCTGGATCAGGTGGATGCGCCGACCACGATGGTCCGGGGCACTCCCTGGACGCCGCAGGGGATGCAGGCCTTTGGCTTAATGACCCAGGCGATGGCCTGATGCATATCGTCTATAAATCGGAACCGGAGCGGGGACGGATCTGGCAGCGCTGGCTGGCGGAGCATGCCCCCGACATTCAGCTGCATATCTGGCCGGAGACCGGCGATCCGGCAGAGGTTGAGGCGCTGGTAGCCTGGCAGCCCCCCGCCGATATTCCGGCGCTGTTTCCCCGGCTGAAACTGCTGTTTTCTGTCGGCGCCGGCGCCGATCAGTTTGACTTCAGCGCGCTGCCGCCCGATCTGCCGGTCATACGAATGATTGAGCCGGGCCTGACGCAGGGCATGGTGGAATATGTCACCTTCGCGGTGCTCGGGCTGCATCGTGACATGCCACGCTATCTTCATCAGCAACGCCAGCAGCAGTGGCAGCCGCATCAGGTGAAGCCTGCGGCTCAGCGGCGGGTGGGCGTAATGGGGCTGGGCGAACTCGGTCAGGCTGCGCTGCAGCAGCTGGTCGCACTGGGGTTTGACTGCGCTGGCTGGAGCCGCACACCGCGCCACGTGCCCGGCGTGCGTTGCTGGCACGGTGCCGGAGAGCTGGCGGACTTTCTGGCGCACAGCGAGATTCTGGTCTGCCTGCTGCCGCTGACCGACACCACCCAGGGGCTGCTTAATCACACCCTGTTTACGCAGATGCCGCAGGGTGCGGCACTGGTGCAGGCCGGGCGCGGTCAGCAGCTTAATCATGACGATTTGCTGCAGGCGCTGGCGAGCGGCCAGCTCCGCGCCGCCGTGATTGATGTCACCGACCCGGAGCCGTTACCGCCGGGCCACCCCTTCTGGCACCATCCCGCCGTGTGGCTGACGCCGCACATTGCCAGCCAGACACAGAATGAGAGCGCCATTGCGGCGCTGCTGGAGAACCTGCGCCGTTATCAGCGTGGTGAGCCGCTGCACGGTCTGGTCGACCGCTCACGAGGATATTGAGATGGAACATTTAGTGGCACTGCGCCGCGAACTGCATGCGCACCCGGAACTCGGTTTTCAGGAGCACCGCACCAGCGACAGGGTGGCGAACTTTCTGCAACAGCTGGGAATTGAGGTGCATCGTGGCATCGGCCAGACCGGCGTGGTCGGCATTCTGAAAAAGGGTAACAGCGAGCGGATGATTGGCCTGCGCGCCGATATGGATGCCCTGCCGATGCAGGATCAGAGCGGCACCGCCTGGCAGAGCAGCGTGACGCAGGTCAGTCACGCCTGCGGGCACGACGGTCACACCGTGATGCTGCTGGGGGCGGCAGAAAAACTGGCGCGTGACGTCAGTTTTGACGGCACCGTCTGCTTCATCTTCCAGCCCGCCGAAGAGGGGCTGGCGGGCGCGAAGGCGATGATCGACGACGGGCTGTTCAGCCGCTTTCCCTGTGAGGCGGTCTACGCCATTCACAACTGGCCGGAACTGCCGCTGGGTCAGGTGCAGACCCGGCCCGGCCCGATCATGGCGGCGGCAGACCGCTTCGATATCCGGGTGCTGGGCGGGGGAGGCCATGCCGCGCAGCCCCACCTGACCCGCGATACCCTGCTGGCGACCAGCGAGCTGGTGGTTCAGCTGAATACCCTGGTCTCACGCGCGCTCGACCCCTGTGAAACGGCGCTGCTCACCGTGACCCGGATGGAGGGCGGCTTTTCCCACAACATGATTCCGGCGGAGGCGAACATCACCGGTACGGTGCGCACCTTCAGCCCGACGGCACAGGCGACGATTGAAGCGCGGCTGCGTCAGATGGCGGAACATGTCACCGCCGCGCATGGCCTGCATGCCGAGGTACGCTATCTGCGCTACTACCCGGCGACCCTGAACAGCCCGGATGAGGCGCAGTTCTGCCTGCAGGCGCTGAAACAGGCGGGCATCGCCGCTGAAACCGCGCCGCAGCCCGCGCTCACCTCAGAAGATTTCGCCTTTATGCTGCAGGCGCGACCCGGTGCCTATCTCTGGCTGGGGTCTGCGCCCTGCAGGCCGTTACATCACGCCGCCTACGACTTTAACGATGCGCTGATCCCGCATGGCGTTAACGTGTTTGTCACCCTGATTCGTCAGGCGCTGGCAGAGAAATTTCCCTGCTGAAAGCAGCGGGATTTTGACAGGAAATGCCGCTGCCTGCGGAATTACGGCAGCGTCGGAAACCAACAGGTTGCGATACTTGAGCCAACCGAACGTTACGTGGATGAGGGTTTAAAATGCAGAATGTCATGGCAGAGCAGCAAGCATACTCCGATAACAACCTGTTACTGGATGCACGTGAGCAGAACGTGCCGCGTGGCGTCGTCACCGCGCATCCGCTGGTGATCGAGCGCGCCAGAGGCAGTGAAGTATGGGACGTGGAGGGCAATCGCTATCTCGACTTTGTCGGCGGCATCGGCGTGCTCAATGTCGGTCACAACCACCCGGCGGTGGTCAACGCCGTGACCCGCCAGCTCGGTCTGGTCTCGCACGCCTGTTTTCAGGTGGTGGCTTATCCGGGCTACATCGCGTTAGCGGAGCGGCTGAACCGGCTGGTAGGCGGAGACGAAGCCTACAAGAGCGTCTTTTTCACCAGCGGCGCCGAAGCGGTAGAAAACGCGGTGAAGATTGCCCGCGCACACACGCAGCGCCCCGGCATCATCGCCTTTGACGGTGCATTTCATGGCCGCACGCTGCTGGGTGTCACCCTGACCGGCATGTCCGCCCCTTATAAACAGAACTTTGGTCCGTTCCCTGGCGAGATTTACCGGCTGCCTTTCCCCAATCCGCTGCATGGCATTACGGAGGCGGATTGCCTCAAGGCGCTGGAGCAGCTGTTCGCGGTACAGATCCTGCCTGAGCGGGTGGCGGCGATCATTATCGAGCCGGTACAGGGCGACGGGGGCTTCCTGCCTGCAGGCCCGGCCTTTATGCAGGCGCTGCGACGCATTACCAGCCAGCACGGCATTCTGCTGATTTGTGATGAAGTGCAGTCCGGCTTCGGACGAACCGGCACCATGTTCGCGTTCCAGCAGCTGGGCATTAAACCGGATTTGATCACGCTGGCGAAAAGCCTGGGCGGCGGCCTGCCGATTTCCGGTGTGGTGGGACGGGCGGAGATCATGGACGCGCCAGCGCCGGGTGGACTGGGCGGCACCTACGGCGGCAATGCGCTGGGGTGTGCGGCGGCGCTGGCGGTGCTGGATCTGTTTGAGCAGGAGAACCTGCTACAGCGGTCCTGCCAGCTCGGTGAACAGCTCAATGCCCGGCTGCGGCAGCTGGCGGATAAATATGCCTGCATCGGTGATGTGCGCGGCGTGGGCTTTATGCAGGCGGTGGAAATCCTCGATTTCGAAACCGGCCGCCCGGATGCGGCCCTGACGCAGAAGATCCTCGACAGCGCCTGTCAGGAAGGACTGCTGCTGATCAAGTGTGGTCTGCACCGTAACACGATCCGTTTCCTGGCCCCGCTGGTGACGACCGACTCCCAGCTGGAAGAGGCGCTGCATATCTTCGATATTGCGCTGGCGCGTGCCACAGGCCGTCTGGGTTAAACTGCGATTACTCATTGATTTTATTGAAGTAATTTAAAAACCTCCTGCTGGTATAACCACTGCGAAGCGCTGGCGCATTTACCGTAAAGCGTGATATATCTTCCGGAGGTTCTGAACATTTGCTTAAGCGCCTGGCCCGTCAGGCCAGGTTATTGCCAGCCTGCAATACTGACGCCTGATGGGCCAGGCTCTGACAATGAGGGGTGCTATGAACGGCTTAATGAAACTCGACCGCATCGACATCAACATTCTGGTGCAACTCCAGAAAGATGGCCGTATCAGCAACGTTAACCTCGCCGACGCAGTAGGCCTTTCCCCCAGCCCCTGCCTGCAACGGGTCAAACGTCTGGAACAGGCTGGTTTTATTACCGGTTATGAAGCCCACATCAATCTCACCCGCATTACCGATTCTGTGACGGTCTTTACCGAAGTCACGCTGTCGGGCCATCGCCGCGAAGATTTTATGAAGTTTGAAACGGCGATGCGCAGTGTCGATGAGCTGATGGAGTGCCATCTGATCACCGGCGGCTACGACTATCTGCTGCGCTTTATTACCCGCAGCATTGAACATTACCAGGAAGTGATTGAGAAGATGCTGGATGCGCAGATCGGCATCGACAAATATTTCAGTTATATCGTGATCAAATCGCCCATCATGAAAAGCAGCGTGCCGTTGCGTTCACTTATCGACAAGCAGAATTCTGTCGAACTCGGGGCGTAGTGACCAGAGCCGGGGGCCGATCCTCTGCGCTTTTTACGGCAGAGGGTCACTATCTCCATTCACCGCACCCGGCGCAGACCGCGCTCCGGGGGCTGTGCAGACCTGCACACTTTACCCGGATTTTTCCCTTACCCGCCCGTTCACTCTGCATCATGCATCGGCCTGACTCCTCTCAGCATAAAATTTCTTCCCGGCGCAAAATTCAGTCGCTGCATCCGGTTTCAGGGCGCGCTTCAGCCTCACCCGATCAGCGAACCCCCTTAGACTGTTTTTAACCGTTATCAGGAGTTGTTATGAGCTCATTACTGATTGCTGACCAGCAGTGGCAGCGCGATGCGTTCACCGTCTCCACCGACCGTCAGCGGCTCGACCTGGCGTGGATACACCACCAGCTGGCGGAGAAGTCCTACTGGGCACAGGGCCAGCCGCGCGAGAAAACCCTGCGGGCGATCGCCGGTTCGCTGCCCTTTGGCCTCTATCACCAGCAGGCGCAGATTGGCTTCGCCCGTCTTATCACCGATTACACCCGCTTTGGCTGGCTGTGCGACGTCATCATTGACGAAAACTGGCGTGGACACGGACTGGGCAGCTGGCTGGCGACCTGCGTCCGTGATCATCCGGAGCTGCAAACGGTGCATCGCTGGATGCTGTCGACCCAGGATGCGCATCAGGTCTACCAGCGTCTCGGCTGGCGTGTGGTGCAACACCCCGGGACGCTGATGGAATTTCCCCCTCCCTGACTCAGGAGTTAACCCGAGATGCGATACCGCGTTGGCGTGGATATTGGCGGATCCTTTACCGATTTTGCCGTGCTCGATCAGCAAACGAACCAGATTCATACCCTGAAAGTCCTGTCGCGCCCGGATCAGCCCGGCAGTGAAATCACCACCGGGCTGGCGCAGTTTCAGCAGCGTCAGGGGATCGACCCCGCGGAGATTGGCTACTTTACCCACGGCACCACGGTCGGCATCAACGCGGTGATCCAGCGGCGCGGCGTGCGGCTGGCGCTGTTCGCTACCGAGGGCTTCTGTGATGTGCTGGAGCTGGCCCGGCTGAAAATTCCCCATATTCATGACCTCTTTTCGCGGCGTCCTGCACCGCTGATCTCGCGCGACCGGGTTTTTGCCATCCGTGAACGCATGGACGCGCAGGGCAGGGTACTCCAGCCGGTGGACCGCCAGAGCGTACTCGACGCTATCGCGCAGGCGCGCGCTGCGGGCTGCCAGGGCATCGTGGTCTCCCTGCTGCACAGCTATCGCAACCGGCACAATGAAGCAGCCGTGAAAGCGATTATCAATGAGGAGGCACCCGAGCTGCTGACCTCCTGTTCTGCCGACATCTGGCCCATTATCCGCGAATATGAACGCACCATTACCGCGACCATCAACGCCTACGTGCAGCCGATGGTGATCCACTACCTCGAATCCTTTGAGCAGGCGCTGCAGCGGCTCGGCGTGCAGCCGCCGCCGCGCATCACCAAATCGAACGGTGGCGTCATGGGCGTCGACCAGGCGAAACGTGAATGTGTGCAGATGGTTCTCTCCGGCACCGCATCCGGGGTTATCGGGGCCAGCTATCTCGCCAGCGCCTGTGGGTTCGGCAACATTCTCAGCCTCGATATCGGCGGCACCAGTGCTGACGTGGCGGTGATCATCGACGGCAACGTGGCGCAGGGCAACGGTGAAATCATCGGGGACTTCCCGATCTACATTCCCTCCGTTGCCGTTACCTCGGTAGGCCAAGGCGGCGGCTCGCTGGCATGGATTGACGGGCAGGGCGTGCTGCAGATGGGCCCGGACAGTGCCGGATCGCTGCCTGGCCCGGTCTGCTTCGGCCGCGGCGGCACGCAGCCGACCGCCACCGACGCCTTTGCCGCCTGCGGCATGATGGGGCACGGCGCGCTGGGCTACAACGCTGTCGCCGTCGATGTCGCGGCCGCCTGTGCCGCCTGGCAACCGCTGGCCGATGCCCTCGGCCTGACGGTGCAGGAGACCGCGCAAAACGCCATTGAGCTGGCCATCTCCGGTATGTACAGCGACACCAGCGGCCTGCTGTCACGGTTCGGCCTCGATCCGCGTGAATTCTGGTTCCTCGCCTTTGGCGGTGCCGGGCCGATGATGGGCTGTTTCCTGGCCCGTGAACTCAACCTGAAAGGGGTGATTGTGCCGCCGACGCCCGGGGTACTGTCGGCGCTGGGCGGGCTGGTGGCTGACATCCGTAATGACTTTATCCGCACCCTCTACAGCGATCTGACTCCTGCCCTGGCCGACACCCTGGCCACGGAAGCGCAGGCATTGCAGCAGCGCGCCTGCGACTGGCTGACTGAGGAGCACGGCAGCGCGATGCCTTACAGCCTGCAGTTCAGCGCCGATATGCGCTATCAGGGGCAGTCGTTTGAGATCGACGTGCCGCTGGAGCCAGGCTGGCTGACGCAGGCCGATTTTACGGCGCTGCATGACGCTTTCGATCGCCAGCATCAGCAGCTGTTTGGTCACTATGATCCGCAGGCCCCGGTGCAGCTGATTAACCTGCGGCTGGTGATCACCTCACCGACGCAGAAACCGGTTATTGCCCCGCTGGCCCCGGCGACGGAACCGGTGCCGGTGCTGAAGCAGACGGAAGCGTGGATTGACGGGGCCTGGCATCAGGTTGATCTGGTGCTGCGGTCCGGGCTGCGCGCCGGCCATCAGCTCAGCGGCCCGGCCATCATTGCTCAGGATGACTGCACCACCTGTGTGCCGCCCGGCATGGGCGTCACGGTCGACACTTTTGGCAACCTGCTGATTACGGCGAACGAGGCATAACATGGCGATTGACGGACGTAACTTACAGATCCTGGCGAACTACTGCGCTGCCGCCGCCGATGCGATGGCCTTTACGCTGATGCGCACTGCGCACTCCACCTTCGTTAAGGAGACGGAAGATTTCTCCTGCCAGATTGTCAGCCGCAGCGGGCTGGCGTTTGCCTCCCCCCGCAGTTTTGGTGCGCCCTGGTACAGTGGCATCGACTATGCGCCGGTGCTGGCGCTGATAGAGGAGTATGCCGAGGGGGATATCTGCATCACCAACGACGCCTACGCCGGAAACGTCGCGACCCACTCCCCCGATATCCACATCTGGAAACCGGTGTTCCACCAGGGTGAGATTGTCTGTTTCGTGGTGGGACATATTCACAACACCGATGTCGGCGGGGCCGTGCCCGCCTCGCTGTCGCGTTCGCTGACCGACATTGTGCAGGAGGGGATTCGCATCCCGCCGCTGAAGATCATGCGACAGGGTCAGCTCAACGAAGAGGTCGCCAGCATCATGCGGCTCAACGTGCGGGTGCCGGACCAGAACTGGGGTGACTTCAAGGCACAGCTGGCCTCGGTCAACGTGGGCGAGCGGAAAATTCACGACATTATTGCCCGCTTTGGCATCGACGATTTCCTGCAGGGCATTGAAGGCATTCTGGATTACGCCGAGGCGCAGGCGCGCACGATCATCGCGACCATTCCCGACGGTGAATACTTTTATGCTGACTACGCCGATGAGGATGGCGAGAGTGGCTATCCCTGCCGCATCGCCGTCACGCTGCGGGTGCAGGGCGATCGGCTGGAGCTGGATTACACCGGCAGCGACCCGCAGCTGGCCTCGTCGCTGAACATGCCCACGGGCGGGCGGGAGCGACATCCGCTGGCGCTGGTCGGCGTCACCTATGTGCTCTCCACGCTGGATCGCTCCCTGTTGCTTAACGCGGGCACGCTGCGGCCCACCCGCGCCATTCTGCCGCCGGGCACAGTCATGAACTGCGAAGCGCCCGCTGCGGTAGGCATGCGCTCGCTGACCTGTGCGCTGTCGCAGATTGCCACCGTCGGCGTCTTCTCACTGGCGATGCCCGACCGTCTGCCCGCCAACTCGCCCGGCGGCAACTCGATCATGAATATCCGCACCCAGACGCACAACCGCAGCGTGGTGGCCTCGCTGGGCCCGGTGGGCGGCGGTGCAGGCGGCACCCCGCGTCACGATGGCCCTGACGGCTCCGGCGGTCTTTCCGCCTTCCTGAAAAACACCCCGATTGAGATTAACGAGGCAGAGGTGCCGATCCGTTTTCACCGCTACGGCCTGGCGCAGGACAGTGCCGGGGCGGGTCACTATCGCGGCGGCCTGGCGACAGAGATGGCGTTCGAGATCTTCTCGCCCAACACCACGATTACCGCGCGCAACCGCAACCGCTCGGTCTTCGCCTCGGCGGGGGTGGTGGGCGGACAAAGCGGGGCGCTCTCCCACTTCCAGACCCGGCGCAACGGCGAGGTCATCCCGCACGGCAACACCGATGTGATCCACTGCCAGCCGGGGGACGTGGTCGAAGTCCGCGGGCCGGGTGCCGGGGGCTACGGGCTGCCGTCACAGCGCGATGCGGAGGCGGTCCTGCAGGATGTGCGCTGCGGTTACCTCAGCCTCGACGCCGCCAGGGCGCAGTATGGCGTGGTGGTGGTGAATAACCGCGTGGATCGGGTCGCGACTGAGCAACTGCGTGCTGCCATGCCGCAACGGGTCACGCACCATTTTGAGCATGGCGCGGCGCGTCAGCGCTTTGAAAAACTCTGGACACCGCAGCGCTATCAGTCACTGACCACCTTTCTTGCCGCCGCGCCGGTCAGCTGGCGTCACTTCCTGAAAACTCAGGTTTTTCGGGCGGTCGCAGAGGCAGGCGAAACGGCGGACATGGCGCAGATATTCAGTGATTTGCGTCAGCGCTACCCGGCTATGGCGAACAATTAACGGCGATGGCGCATCGTCGACTACGCTTTAAGTCTGCATGGACTACAAGGGGAACCGCGACGATGAGCATGAAAACCAGTGATTTTTTTGTCCAGCGCCTGAAAGAGTGGGGTGTGAGCCGCATTTACGGCTATCCGGGGGACGGGATCAATGGCGTGCTGGGGGCCATTCAGCGCGCGAACGCCAAAGGGGACGGCATCGAATTTATTCAGGTGCGGCACGAAGAGATGGCCGCTTTTATGGCGGCCGGTCACGCGAAATTCACCGGTGAGCTGGGTGTCTGCCTCTCAACCGGCGGGCCGGGTGCGACCCATCTGCTGACCGGGCTCTATGACGCAAAAATGGACCATGCGCCGGTGCTGGCGATTGCCGGACAGGCGGAAGCGACCGCGCGCGGGGCCAGTTATCAGCAGGAGATGAACCTGGACCGCATCTTCTCGGATGTGGCGAACTTCGTTCAGGAAGCCGCCACCCCGGCGCAGGTGCGTCACCTGCTTGATCGTGGCGTGCGGATTGCCAAAGCGCAGAATGGCGTGGCGGTGGTGATCCTGCCGAAAGATATTCAGGATGAAGCCTGGCAGCCGCCGCAGCACCTGCACGGTTTCACCCACTCCGGCAGTGGCTATCAGCGGCCGAAAGTGATCCCCTATGAGGAGGATCTGCAACGCGCCGCTGAGGTGCTCAACGCCGGTAAAAAAGTGGCGATTCTGATTGGGGCAGGCGCACGCAACGCCGCTGTCGAGGTGGTGCAGGTCGCCAATGTGCTGGGGGCCGGTGTGGCAAAAGCGCTGCTGGGCAAAGATGTGCTGCCGGACGATGCGCCCTTTGTAACCGGCTCGATTGGCCTGCTCGGCACCAAACCCTCATCCGATTTAATGCAGAACTGCGACACCCTGCTGATGATCGGCAGCGGCTTCCCCTGGACCGAATTTCTGCCGGAGGAGGGCAAGGCGCGAGCGGTGCAGATAGATATCGATCCCGCCATGCTCGGCCTGCGCTATCCCAGCGAAGTGAATCTGCACGGCGATGCGGCAGAAACCCTGCGCGCGCTGCTGCCGCTGCTGGAGCACAAAGAGGATCGCAGCTGGCAGGAAGGGATTGCGGTTCAGGTGCGTGACTGGTGGACGCTGATGGAGGAGCGCGCGATGGCACCGGCGAACCCGGTCAATCCGCAGCGGGTGGTGTGGGAGATGTCCCCGCAGCTGCCGGACAACGCCATTGTCACCTCTGACTCCGGTTCCTGTGCCAACTGGTTTGCCCGCGACTATCGCGTCAAACAGGGGCAGCGGGCCTCGCTCTCCGGCGGGCTGGCCTGTATGGGCGCGGCGGTGCCTTACGCCATTGCAGCGAAATTTGCGCACCCGGATAAACCGGTGGTGGCGCTGGTGGGTGACGGCGCCATGCAGATGAACAACATGGCTGAACTGATCACCATCCAGAAATACTGGCAACAGTGGGCCGATCCGCGCCTGATCGTCTGCGTGTTTAACAACGAAGATCTCAACCAGGTGACCTGGGAGCAGCGCGTGATGGAGGGCAACCCCCGCTTTGACGCCTCGCAGCAGGTGCCGGACGTGAAGTACGCGGAATTTGCCCGCTCGCTGGGCATGGTCGGGATTTTCGTGGATAACCCTGACGACCTCGCGGGGGCCTGGCAGCAGGCGCTCAGCGCCGATCGCCCGGTGCTGCTGGAGGTGAAAACCGATCCGGAAGTGGCGCCGCTACCGCCGCATATCACCTTTAAACAGGCAAAAGCCTTTATGGCCTCCATGGCGAAGGGCGATCGCGGCGCAGCGCAGATCATCAGCGACACCGCCAGCCAGCTGTTCCATAAAAGCACGAAGGGCTAAGCCAGGCGACGGCGCCTCGCTAGCCTTATCTGTCTCTCCCCGGATACGTTCGTATCCGGGTCTTATCGCTTCATCAAACGCAACAGGAGTCCTACTATGGCGGCTCAATCAGGCCCAGTCTGGTTTATATCAGGATGTTCGACCGGTTTTGGTCGGGAACTGGCGCAGCAGACTATCGCGCGAGGTTTTAACGTGGTGGTGACGGCCCGGAACCTGTCGGCCGTGGCCGATCTGGTGGAAGGTCATGATAATGCGCTGGCGGTCGCGCTGGATGTCACGCAGCAGGCGAGTATCGATCAGGCGGTGCAGGCGGCCATCGGTGCGTTCGGAACGATTGACGTGCTGGTGAACAACGCCGGTTATGGCTATCAGAGTTCGATTGAAGAGGGGGTGGAGAGCGAAATCCGCGCCCAGTTTGACGCTAACGTCTTCGGTCTGTTTGCCCTGACGCGCGCCGTGCTGCCCGCGATGCGCCAGGCGCGCAGGGGTCACGTTATCAACATTACCTCGGTGGCCGGATTGATCGGCTTTGCCAGCTCAGGCTATTACGCCGCCAGCAAACATGCGGTGGAGGGCTGGTCCGATGCGCTGGCTCAGGAGGCCGGGCCGCTGGGCATTCATGTCACCTGCGTCGAGCCAGGCCCGTTCCGCACCGACTGGGCCGGACGCTCGCTGCATCAGACGCCGAGCACGCTGCCGGACTATGCAGAGACCGCCGCCGCGCGAATGAAAGCCACTGCCGACTACAGCGGCACGCAGAAGGGCGATCCGGCGCGCGCCGCCGCAGCGATGATCGCGATTACTGAACATGATCATCCGCCCCGGCATCTGGTGATGGGAGCCTGGGGCCATGACGCCGTGACCAGCAAACTCAAAGAGCGGCTGGCGGAGATTGAGGCGTGGAAACAGACATCGGTGGAGACCGATTTTCCGGAATCGCAGTGAGTTGCAGGTGGCATGAAGCCGCTGCGGTTTAACCAGAAGCGATTTAAAAACAGGAAAGGCCCGTATGTGGGCCTTTAAGCGCTAATCGGGGATGTTAGCTTCCTGCCTTTCGCGCGCGTTCAGTTCTTTTAACTTACGGCGCAACAGGGCAGATGAGGAACGTTTTCTCGCCTGAGCTAACTGGGCTTTAATGGCGGGTAGATCGGGCCTGTCCAGCCACTCAGCAATCAAAAGTGCCCTTAACTCCCTGTTCTCGGCATCAGCCGCATCTGTGATGCCATTGTGTTTATCGTAAAACGACATAGCAAGCTCTCCCTGTAGTCACTGTTTTATAAGCCTGGAAATAGTCCGGGATTAAAGGTTGCGGCGCTTTCTTCGGCAACCCGGTCCGGCGATTGTAGCGCAGTTCATTTTTTAAGCCAGGCAAAGCGTCGTAGATCTCCTCAAGGGGTGTCGGACGATTGCGGTCAACGATCTCTCCTGATGCAGCCTGGAAAACAAAACCGCCCACAAAGAAGCTTTCATGGTGTGCCATTAATGCCAGGAATACGCGTTTGATAACGACAGCACTGCCTAATCCTGCAAAGCTGATATGGCGGAAATCACCCAGGCATTCCATACCATCAAAGACGTCAAAACAAACTTCATAAATATCTTCTTCAATGCGCACTTCTCATCCCTGTCGTAACTTATAAATCCCTGAAACCCGATTTTCAGTTCCTGCGCAGCACCGTCAAACATCCATGGTAAAAATAAGGTTATTCATTCCAGCATTTCAGCCGCCGTTGCGGATTAACAACATCGTTTTGTAAGCCAGCCCGCAAAACCATTCACCTGTCACGCCCTCTTATCGCGCAGCCCTGCGCCATCATCGTGCTGGAAAAATAAACAGGCGCGCCCGTCCGCCACCATAAGAATTCGATCTTGTATCCCAGGCCGTATTCCATCTGGCATCCCTGCTTCAGAGCGTCCGGCCTGGTGTCAGCTGGCACGGTTCATGCACTACCTGACGGGTACAATTCTGGCGAGGTAATCCATGTTTGACTCCTTATTAGACGAAGATGCCACCACGATGGCCGCACTTATCCGCAGCGGGGAGGTGTCAGCCTGCGAGCTGACCGGGGCCGCACTGGAGCGAATGGCGGAACGGGAACCGGCAATACAGGCCTTTTGTACCCCCACACCCGAACTGGCGATGGCGCAGGCCAGGGCGCTGGATGCCCGTCGCGCTCGCGGAGAGACGCTGGGTGCGCTGGCGGGGGTGCCGCTGGCGGTGAAGGATTTGATCTGCACGGCCAGTGTCAGAACCACCTCCGGTTCGGCGGCTTACCGGGATTTCGTGCCGGAAGAGGATGACATCACGGTAGAACGCCTGCTGGCCGCCGATGCCATTCTGCTGGGTAAAACCACCGCACCGGAATTTGGCTACAGCGCGGTCGGGCACAATCCGCTGTTTCCGTCGCCGCGTAATCCCTGGGATCCTGAGATGACGCCCGGCGGCTCCAGTGCCGGCTCCGGTGCGGCCGTTGCGGCGCGGCTCTGCCCGATTGCGCTGGGCAGTGATGGGGGCGGATCGGTTCGCATTCCGGCGGCGCACTGCGGCATCTTTGGTTTCAAGGCGTCGATGGGGCGGGTACCGCTCTGGCCCGGCTGCCGCGATGAACGCTATCCCGGCGTGTCGAGCTGGGAGTCGCTGGAGCACATCGGCCCGATGACGCGTAGCGTGCGCGATGCCGCCCTGATGATGTCACTGATGGCGGGCCCGGACATGCGGGATCGTCACTCCATCCCCTGCAGCGACGTTGACTGGCTGAGCGCGCTCCGGCAGCCAGCCAGCAAACTGCGCATCGCGTTCAGCGCAGACCTGGGTTATGTCGCGGTGGACCCGGAAGTGCGGGCGGTGGTCAGTGCGGCCGTGCAGCGCTTTGCCGCTGAAACCGGCGCGGAACTGGAGCTGGCCGATCCTGGCTTCAGCGATCCGGCCGCCGCTTTCGGTGCGCTGGTGGCGATGGAGAGCGATCTCACCGGCATGCGTCAGATGATGGCGGAGCAGGGCAGCGCCATGTCACCCCATCTGATCGCCATGCTGCAGCGCGAGTGGCGGGCGGAAAACTTCACTGACGCCATCGCGGTCCGCAAAGCGGTCAGCAACAGCCTGTGGCGCTTTATGCAGCATTACGACCTGCTGATCACTCCGACGCTGGCAGTGCCGCCGTTTCCGCTGGGAAGCCAGGGGCCGGAAATCATTGCGGGGCGGATGGTCCGCAGCGACCACTGGCTCTCATTCTGCTACCCGTTCAACTTCACCGGTCAGCCCGCGGCGTCGGTGCCCGCCGGTTTTACCGCCCGCGGCCTGCCCGTAGGGCTCCAGATTGTCGGACGGCATCTTGATGATGCCTTAGTGCTGGCTGCCAGTGCCGCTTTCGAGCGCATTCAGCCGTGGAATCACCTTCAACCGGGAATCACACAATGAAAACATCTTCTTCACCTGCGCTGGAGCAGGAGTTTGAACACCAGCCGGTGCCAGTGTCGCATCGTCACTCCACCCGCTCGGTCTCGGCAGTCTGGTTCGGTTTTCCGATGATCCTCACCAATGCGTTATTTGGCGGCATCATCACCTGGCATCTGGGCTTCTGGCCTGCACTGATCGCCATTTTGCTGGGGAATCTGGTGCTGTTTGCCTATGTTGGCGCGCTGAGCTGGTTCGCCGGAAACAGCGGCATGAATTTCGCCCTGCAGGCCCGGCGCACCTTTGGCAGCAAAGGCTATATCCTGGTCTCCGGTTTTCTCTCGACGGTGGTGATCGGCTGGTATGCCTTTCAGACCGGCCTCACCGGCACGGTGATTAATCAGACCTTTGGCTGGAACGCGCTGGCGGTGACGGCCTTTGCCATGCTGCTCTATACCGGCATCACCTTTCTGGGCGTGCGGGCGCTGTCGGTGCTGGGGATGATCGCCGCGCCGCTGTTTGTGGTGCTCGGCATCGTGGCGCTGTGGCTGATAGGGCGGGATCATGATTTCGCCGTCGTCACGCAGTGGCAGGGCAGCGCCAGCGCGGCGGGTGCCATGAGTATGGGCACCGCGGTCACGATGGTGGTCGCCGGTTTCGCCGACTCCGGCACCATGACGGCGGACTTTACCCGCTGGTCGAAGAATGGCCGCTCGGCGGTGATCGCGGCTTTTTCCGCTTTCCCGGTTGCCAACGTGATCTCCTACCTCTTCGGCGTGGTGATTGTGGCGGTAGGCGCGGCGGTTGACCCGCTGACCAACGGCGGAAATTTCCTGCCGATGCTGATGGGCCACAGCGCGTTTCTCTCGGTGGTCGCCTGTCTGTTTGTCTTTATTAACCTCGGATCGGTCTGCACACACTGTCTTTACAACGGCGCGGTGGGATTCAGTCATCTCTTCAGCAGCAAAATGCGGCTCTGGACGCTGATTCTGGGTGGCATCGGCGGCGTGCTGGCACTGGCGGGGGTCTGGTCCTACTTCCTGGAGTGGCTCAGCCTGCTGGGCATCGTGGTGCCGCCGTTTGGTGCGGTGATGATTGTGGATTTGATCTTTATGGCGCGCATCAGCGAACAGCGTCCGGCGCAGCGTTTCCGCGGTACCGCGTTCGCCGCCTGGGCGATTGGCAGCCTCTGTGCGGTGATCGCTCATGTGGCCTTTCCACAGTTCGGTGAAGCCGTCATTGGCCTGGTCACGGCCGCCCTCAGTTACAGCCTGATTAGCAAACTGCGCATGCCGCGCCCGGAAATGGAGAACAGTCATGCCCGACTACAGCGTTAATTCCACCCCCTACGCCTGGCCGTTCGATGGCCATTTTACCCCGGCTGACACTGCCCTGATCGTCATTGATATGCAGACCGACTTCTGCGGCGTGGGTGGCTATGTCGATAGCATGGGCTATGACGTCAGCCTGACCCGTGCGCCCATCGCCCCGCTGCAGCAGGTGCTCGCCGCGATGCGTGCACGGCAGTTTCCGGTTATTCATACCCGCGAAGGGCACCGGCCCGATCTCAGTGACCTGCCAGCCAATAAGCGCTGGCGGTCGCGGCGGATGAATGCCGGGATTGGCGATGCGGGGCCGTGTGGCCGCATTCTGGTGCGGGGTGAACCGGGCTGGGAGATTATCCCGGAGCTGGCACCGCTGCCGGATGAAGTGGTGGTGGATAAGCCGGGCAAAGGCTCGTTTTACGCCACCGATCTGGAGCTGATTCTGCGCAGTCGCGGCATCCGCAATCTGATCCTGACCGGCATCACGACGGATGTCTGCGTTCACACCACGCTGCGCGAAGCCAACGATCGCGGCTTTGAGTGTCTGGTGCTCTCCGACTGCTGCGCGGCAACTGAACGGCGTCACCACGAGGCGGCGCTGAGCATGATCCATATGCAGGGCGGCATTTTCGGCGCGGTCGCCTCGTCTGCGGCGCTGCTGGACAGCCTGGGCGCATAGCGGTCTGCTGCTGATACGGATAGCCCGGGCGCACCGATGCGTTCAGGCTATCCTCCCGGCCGTTACGCCTGCGGCGTCGTCTCTGGCGCGGCGGAGGTCATCAGCGCCGCAAGCTGATCGGCGGGCACCGCCTGACTGAAGAGATAACCCTGCAACTGATTACAGCCTGCATCCGCCAGCGCCGACATCTGTCCCGGCGTCTCGACACCCTCCGCCGTCACCATCAGGCCCATGGCATGCCCCAGTTTCACCACCGACTCCACAATCGCCACGGAATTTTCTGCCACGCCCAGCGACTGGGTGAAAGAGCGATCGATTTTGATTTTATCGACCGGGAAGGTACTCAGATAGTTGAGGCTGGAGTAGCCGGTGCCGAAATCATCCAGCGCAATGCGGAAACCCGCTTCACGCAGCGCCACGATAATCGCGCGCGCCTCCCGTTCATCCTCAATCAGCACGCCTTCGGTGATCTCCAGCTCCAGGCGCTTCGGGTCGCCGCCGTGCTGGCTGACAATCGCCATAATGCGCTCGACAAAGCCCGCCGATCGGAACTGCACGGGCGAGACGTTGACCGCCACCAGCAGCGTCGGGAAACGCTGCTGCGTGGCACAGGCTTCAGCGAGCACCCACTCACCCAATGGCATAATCAGGCCGGTCTCTTCGGCAATCGCAATAAACTCACCGGGTGCGATCAGGCCGCGTGTCGGGTGGTGCCAGCGCAGCAGCGCCTCAATCCCGACCATCTGCTGACCGCCGATATCCATCAGCGGCTGATACCACACCTCCAGCCCCTGACGGCTCTGCAGCGCCGAGCGCAGATCCGCTGCAATCGCCTGGCGGGTGCGCACCGACTCATCCATCGCCCGTTCAAACTGCCGATATTTGCCACGCCCGCCGCTTTTGGCTTCATACAGCGCGATATCCGCTTTGCGCATCAGCTCCAGCCGATCGATACCGTCTCTGGGCGCGAGGGAGAGCCCGATACTGGCACCGCTCCACACCTCGCTGCCAAACAGCGTCACTGGCAGGGCCAACTCGTCGACGATGCGCTGGGCCAGACTCTGCGCCTGGCTCAGGTTTTCGACATCCGGCATCACCACAATAAATTCATCGCCCCCGATGCGTCCCACGGTGTCGCTGGCGCGCACGATCCGGCTCAGGCGCTGCGCCACGGCGATGATCAGCTCATCACCGGCGTGATGACCATAGGTGTCGTTAATGGTTTTGAAGCGGTCGAGATCGATCAGCAGCAGGGCCACCCGCTGATCGTGGCGCGTCGCCAGCGCCAGTGCCTGCGTCATGCGCTCTTCAACCAGCGCGCGATTGGGCAGACCGGTCAGCACATCATGAAACGCCAGATGCTGCGCCTGTGCCTCTGAGGCGCCGAGCCGCAGCATCGACTGCGACAGGCTGACCAGCGAATGCCAGAGCCGCCACACCATATAGAGACACAGCAGGGAGATCGCCAGCACCGCCAGTCCGGTTGAGGGGCCAATGGTCCGCAGCATCTGTGCACCGGGACGGGAGGGAATCCACTCCAGATACCCAACCGGATCGCCCGCCTGCGCCACCAGCAGATAGCGCGCCGCGCTGCCTGGCTGCGCCGTGCCGTCCGTGAAGTGCAGGTCCTGAAGCTGATTGCGTTCCGCCAGGCTCGCCAGATAGCCATCATCCAGAAATTTCAGGCTCACCAGCCGGAAACGGGGCAGGGTGCGGCTCTCCTGCTGAATATTGCCGACAGCCAGGGCGGCGGCACGGTTCGTTACCCGTGCATAGTCGGCCCTGTCCGGGCGCGCCGGATCGGTGACCAGCGTACTCTGCAACACCTCAGCCGCCAGCGGATCGCTATCCGGCGCAGCGACCGGCTGGCCCTCGCGCCAGACTCTGACGATCTGGTTCTGCTGATCCAGCACCATAATCAGCTGATGTCCGAACATTTCGTAGAGCCATTCACCGATGTTCTCATCCAGCCAGCGGTCGCTGTTGCTCGCTGCGAGGTGCTGCTCAAGCGGCGCCCAGCGCGACAGGCTGTGCAGCTGGCGCAGATGTTCATGCAGGCTCTGCGAAAACGAGGCTTCAATCATCCGCTGCTGTTGATGCCGGGCTTCGGCGTTAGTGAGAGAGGTGCCGATAAACAGCGCCGCGCCGGCACCCGCAAAGGTGAGCAGCAGGATGGCGACCAGTGGTACCAGCACTTCACGCAGAAAGCTGCGGCGGAAATCAGCAGAAAGTTTAATGCTATTAATCATATTGTTGTTTTTCTCAGCGACGGCGGGGCACAGTTTAAAATTAGCAGACAAGACTCTGTCGTCTACATTTAGCGGGGGTTATAGTGAGTCCGGCAGCAATTTTTGTTGTCGCAGGGGAACGAAAAGGGTCAGAAAAGCGAAACGGTTATATCAGGCGGGTTAATGATATCGGCCAGGGCCGCAGGCAACTTCTGTCACTGTCCGCCCTGGCTGAAAGGCAAAAGAGGAGAATCAGGGGCGCGGGCTGGCGAGGCTTTTCCTGTCAACTTTGCAGGTATGGTTCATACTTGAACCCATTGATTGTATTACAGACGGATGACCGTGAAGACAACGGTTACTGCATGTGTCACTTATCTGACAATCCGGTGTTGTCAGCTTACTAAAAGGGAAAATAATGCCATTGTTATTCGGTGAGTTATCTGGTTTCCCGTCGTGGGTACCTGTTGTATTACTCGTCTCGCTTTCATTTGTACTGGGTTTCCTGGGCCGTCTTATCCTGCTCGCGTTTATCCGCTACTGGCAAAGTCGCGACCGGAAGCTGTTCAAATCGCTGGAGAAGCACCTCAGTGGGTCGATGTTCTTTTTCATCCCGTTATTAATGATCAATGTGGGTCTTAATTACATTAACTTCCATCCAGACTCGCTGGATCTAATTACCAACATCATCAATGTCTTTATTATTATGTCGTTTTGCTCAGTGTTAATACGCCTGACCAATGTGGCGCAGGATATGCTTTATATCCGCTACGACATCAATATCTCTAATAATCTGCGCGCGCGTAAAATCCGCACACAGATTATCTACGTCAAAAAAGTGGTTATTGTCATTCTGGTGTTATTCTGCCTGTCGCTGATTCTGCTGAGTTTCCCGAGCGTGCGTAAATTTGGCACCACCATCCTGGCAGGGGCCGGTGTGGCGGGGATTATCATAGGTTTTGCGCTACAGAAGTCGCTGGTCAATCTGTTCGCCGGTATCCAGATCGCCTTTACCCAGCCGATTAAAATTGATGATGCGGTGGTGGTAGAGAAAGAGTGGGGCTGGATTGAGGAGATTAACCTGACCTATGTGGTCGTGCGGATCTGGGATCTGCGCCGCCTGGTGCTGCCGATCACCTACTTTACCGAGAATCCGTTCCAGAACTGGACGCGCAACAACGCTCAGATTCTCGGTTCAGTCTTTCTCTATGTGGACTACTCAATGCCGCTTGAGCCTCTGCGGACGCACTTTGAAAAGGTGCTGAGCGAAACCCGACTCTGGGATGGAGAAACGCAGGTGCTTCAGGTGACCGATACCACCGAGAAAACCATGACCATCAGGATGCTGATGACCGCGCAGAACTCGCCAATCGCCTTTGATTTACGCTGCTACGTGCGGGAAAAGATGATCGAGTTTATTCAGCAGAACTACCCGGAAAGCCTGCCGCAGGTAAGGGCATCGCTGACGGATAGCGGGCGTGAGAAGGGAGAGAGAGGAGTGGCTGAGCAGGTTTCAGGCATGGCGGACTGAGTGGTTTTTAGCGCTCCAGGGAGGGTGACCGTCACCCCTGAATGACACAAATGAGCCCTGACAGGCTCATTTGTGCTTCTGGTTGCTTCGGGTGCCGTGACCTGAGTGGCGGTGCAGAAAATTCACACCAGGCGGATGCGCATACCGTGGATACCGGACGTTCGTAAGGGTGTTACAGAGCGTAGCCACAGAACAGGTACTGTAAGCAGGGTAGTGTCTGCTATGGGCGAGTAAGGGAAACATTAATAAATATGGACAGGCCAGAATACTCTGGAATATTGGCATTCAGTTCAGCCTCGCCCAGGAATCGCTTTATCCAGACCCGCGCTACGCCACATCTGGAGTAAACGATGCCGGGAGTAGGGATAAGTTTCAGGCACAAACTGTAGTAATGTTAATCGCGTTACGTCGAAATGGCGGAAGGCATTACGTTTTTCACACCATGCTACAAGCAATATATCCTCTGTGAAGTAACCTAAGGCGAAAGGCCATATCGTTCTTTCACTCACATTACCCAGCCTGTCTGTATAGCCAGTCCGGATTTTCTGTTTACTCCTGATGGCGCTTCGAAGAGAGTTCAGACTCTCAAAATTGTGGTGGGCAACCAGAGTTTTTCCAACTAATTGTGTCGATTCATCAAACAGAGTCTTTAACTTTGCGGGCAGACCTTGCCGGATCTTACCCGTAACTTCAGAAGCTGCTTTTGATATACCTGCGTCACCATATGCTGATACCCAACGCAATCCGAGCGCTAGTGCATCGAGCTGCTCAGGGGTAAACATCACAGGCGGCAAGTGATGGCTTCGTGAGAGGATAAATCCCATCCCGGCTTCTCCCTGAATGTCAGCCCCCTGTGCACGTAGCGCGCAAATATCACGGTAAAGTGTGCGAAGGCTGACGGAAAGCTCTTGAGCAAGCCAGTGTCCGCTTACCGGATATCGATGTTCATATAAAATCTGTAGAAGATTGAGTAGGCGCTCTGCGCGCTTTGGTCCTGATGCTGACATGTTCTGTCAATGCTCCCTGCGATAGTGAAGTCCCATTATTTTTGACGAGTGAGACTCATGATACCTAACCTGATCATTCTTTATGTTGATAACCCAGTCACTAGCAGCGGATTTTACCAAAGGCTATTTAATAAAGAACCAGACGTAATGTTTCCAACCTGGGCGGCATTTTCCTTCAAGAACGGCCTGAACCTGGGACTATGGTCAACAACGGCGAGTGACTTTGTATCCGGCGGTGAAGGTAACCGAACTGAGCTGAGCTTTATGGTTAAAGACATTGAGGAGGTTGATGCGCTATATCAGCAGTGGTTAAACAGCGGTGTGCCGATAGAACAGGAACCCATGCAAGCTGTTTTTGGCAAGACATTCGTTGCGTTAGATCCCGACGGGCACCGTATCCGGGTGTGTATACCGGATTAGTTAACTGCCCATGTCTGGCACTTAAAAGTCCGCTTTTGGGCAGAAGCGGACGTTGTGCAAGTCAATGTCCGCTATGAGCGAAAAGGGGACATCATTCGGTTGATTTCAATGAATTTCCTGAAACCTGCTAATAATCAGTAATGAATCAGCCCGCCATCTACAGCATACTGGCTGCCAGTAACGTAGGATGCGTCATCGGATAGCAGGAAAAGCGCAACTGCAGCGGCCTCTTCTGCTGTTCCTGCGCGGCCCAAAGGAACCTGGCTTAACACAAACTCTTCGAACTGCTGACGCGACGTCTCTGGCATAAAATGCCTGAAGTTAGTTTCAATCGGACCCGGCACCAACGTGTTGGCGCGAATACCGCGTTCAGCCAGCGCAGATGCCCAACTTTTGACCATGGCAATAACGGCACCTTTCGTCGCTGCATACAGGCTCGTCATTGCCGCACCTTCATATGCCGATGAGGATGACGTTACCAGAACGGATGCGCCGGAATTAAGCGATTTGGAAAGCGCGGCCAGCTGTAGCATCGGACCGCGCACATTAGCATTCATCATATGATTGAAAGAGTCTGTAGTGACAGATTCCGGAGAGCCTACCTCTGCAAAGCCAGCATTTAGCCATAATCCATCAAGTGAACCCCAGCCTCTGATAGCTTCCCCCAGTCCGTTTATGTCAGCTTCGCTTGCAGCATCACTTTTCAGAATAAGCGATGTCGCAGGAAGTAAGCCGCGTGCACGTTCAAGTCTTTCTTCATTAAGCCCTGTAATGGCTACGTGGCCACCTTCAGCAACAATACGCTGAGCGCCTGCCAGCCCGATGCCACTGGTGCCGCCTGTAATTAAAACCCGTTTATCCTGAAATCTGCTCACACAAATCCTTTATTTAGCTATGAAACCAGCATTTACATTACGTAAAAAGAACATTAATCGTCATCTGTTTCATTACGAAACAATATTCGCCGTTGGATTGCTGCCTGAACGTCCTCTTGGAGCGAGAAGCGGAATTTATACCATTACTCGTTGAGCTGTTTGCCTGGATACATGTATGCTTTCTGTCCACTCTAAATTTTAAGGGGTACATATACTATCTACGTCAGCAACACCACATTTATCATATGTTGCAGAAGGAAAAGGCCCTTTAGTCATAATGCTTCACGGTCTTTTGATGGACGGAAAGTCGTGGCGGAAGAATGGATTTATATCCTCATTTAGTCCATTTTTTCACGTTGTTTGCCCGGACCTTTTAGGCCACGGTGAAAGCGAAAAGCAGCCAGTACCAGAATTATACACACAACAAGGCCAGGCGTTATCCATCATCAAAGTTATGGATGAGTTGGGTTATGATAAAGCGCATGTGATAGGTTATTCCTCTGGCGCATGGGCTGCATTAGGACTACTTAACCACCATCCGAAACGGCTTCATTCTGTCGTATTAGGCGGATGGGATTTAAAAAATGGCCTTCCGGAGACGCCTGAAGGAAAACTTAGTTTTGATATGTTTATGTCTTATGCAACAAGCACAGCCCCAGAGCTTACCTCCGGGCTTTCATTGAACGATCAAGAAAGTATCAGATGCTTTTTCAATGAGTTAAGAAAGTACTCGGAAAAAAAGGAAGCTTTATTTCCTTACAAAACACCAATTCTACTTTGGGCTGGTGCCAGTGACCCTTATCACTCAGCTATGGCTGAGATAGCGCAACAATATGGCTTATCTATGATCCTTGGAAAGGGGGATCATTTGAGTGAATTTAATAACCCGGGCAAAGCATCAATAAAGAAAATTTTTAAATTTATTGAAACGCAAAAGGGTTCAATGCCATCAGTGACTTGTTCATAAAAATATAAATTGTGGTAGCTGGAGTGATGTCCCTTCCGGCACAATGCGGAAATTCAACTAGTCAGAATTATCGTCTCCGAGGAGGTGCACACAAATGCCAGGCAATGCACAAATAGCTCCTCTAAGCCGCTAAAGCGGTACAGAGGGACAGATTACGTGGTAAGTAATGCCAATGCCGAATGGTGCTATGTGCCCTGCGAAACCGATGACAGCTGTATAAATCCTGCCAGTATTGACCCTCTTTCCGGAAGCCCAAACTCTCCTTCAGCAATAAATGAGCTGATATAATATCGCTTACGGTTATATTGGCATTTAATGAGAGATTAATGACGCACATGGCAAAATTCGCAAAATAAAGGGCGGGATGTATTTTGTGCTTCACTGTCGCATTTATGGCTTCCCGCTTTGGCATGCTGCTGTACGCACTGACGTCGCGGCTTGTCGATCATGCTTATCAGATTCAGTGGCTGCCAGACTGCCATTTGTGAAGCGGATACTAACATGACACAAATGAGCCGTAACAGGCTCATTTTTGCTTCTGGTTACTTCGGGTGCCGATACCTGAGTGGCGGTGCAGAAAATTCACACCAGGCGGATGCACATCCCGTGGATACCGGACGTTTGTAAGGGTGTTACAAAGCGCAGCCACAGACCAGGTGCTGTAGGCAGGGTTGTGTCTGCTATGAGCGAGAAGCAGATTCTGGCAGTGTTTCCTGCGCCTTTCGAACGAAGTCATATACATTTTATTAATTTGCCAGAAACCACCCAGAGTAAACTTCTGCTTACATATAGATATTTAAATACACATCTTAGTTACATTTTAAAGCATTTTTCATTATTCAGAGGTTGGGTTACTGTAAAAAAACAAATCTCCAAAATTTTATCCTGCCTTCACGGCAGATACCTTTGCATTTGTTTTTGACAAGAATGTAACAAATTTAATTTAAAGATAACAATAAAATAATTCGGTTGTTTTATCAGCATTTTCTCAAATTAATAGTGCATTCATCTCATCAGAAAAAGCTAATGTTACCGGTAACGCTGCCGATAGAAATTTTATCTTTTAGAGGGAGATTAAAATGTCGGCCATCAGAAAATTTAAACTTTCAAGAGTACTGCTCATCAGTGGCATATTCATCATCGTTATTCAACTTTGCGTAGGATTAGTATTTCTCAACTATTTAAGGTCTGACAGAGATAATTTCAGAAACGCTGACGTTGTGAGTAAAAAAGTACGGCTTTTGAGCGACATCTGGACACAGTTAAACGAGGTGAGAGCAGACACTAACCGGATTGCTCTGTGGTTGATCAAAGATGGTCCGGGCAGTGAAAAAGTAAATTATTTTATTGCCCATGGTGAAAAGATCCTTAGTCAGTCAAGAAAAGATTTTTTCAGCTATCAGCAACTGGCTGATATCAGGGGAGTGCCAGAAGATATACAAAAATCTCTCCAGAAAAGCTTTCAGGCATATTCAGCCATTTTGCAGCAGTCGTTAAATAATGGCTATAAGAAGGATGCCAACCTTATGTTCTCGATTAATGCCGGCCCCTATAAGGATAAAATGCAAAGCGATTATGATGCATGGCGAAGCAGGGTGGCAGATATCAGCGTCCATATTTCCGAAAAAAGCAGCGAGACTTACTCTAAGGTGACTGTGTTTTTCTATGGAATGATAATTTTCAATCTCATATTTATGTTCGGACTTATCAGGGTGTTTAAAAACGTGCTTATCCAACCCCTGTCACAGGTTTATGCGCAACTGGAACGTATTCAGTCAGGCGACCTTACCAGTGAGGTTAAAACAGAATTCCCTCGCAAAACTGAAATAGGGGGATTATTCTTTAAACTCAGTGAGATGCAGTCAGGCCTTATCAGGGTAATTTCCGAGATAAAAGAGGGGTCACTGAATATTGTCAAGGGTATCAGTGAAGTGAGTTCCGGCAACAATGAACTTTCAGCCCGCACGGAACAGCAGGCAGCGTCTATTGTTCAGACAGCATCCAGTATGGAGGAAATGACTGTGGCGGTTAAAAATAACGCGCAAAACTCTGCTGATGTCTCTGAACTGATTAACGACACCAGAACAAAGTCTGAACAGGGTAAATCCGTAGTCCTGTCACTGTCAGACAGGTTGAAAACCATGCAGGAAAAATCGTCAAAAATTAACGATATTACCGGCATTATTGAAAGCATCGCTTTTCAGACCAATATCCTGGCACTGAATGCGGCCGTTGAGGCAGCCAGGGCGGGCGAGCACGGAAAAGGATTCGCTGTCGTAGCCGGAGAGGTCAGGAATCTTGCGCAAAAAAGCTCATCGTCAGCGAAGGAAATCAGCGATCTTATTAGTGATTCAGTAACGGAAATTGAAGAAGGTGCAAAGCTATCTGATGTCGCTCAGGATTCAATTTCAGGCGTTTATGACGCGATACTGGAGATACATGATGTAATGCACAACATCAGAACCGCTACGGATGAGCAAAGCAAGGGGCTTGAGCAAATTAATATTGCTATTTCTGAACTTGACACTGTTACCCAAAAAAACTCTGCACTGGCTGAAGAGACCTCATCAGCAGTAATGCTTGTTGAGAGTGAAACCGTGAATCTGAATCGCGTGGTTGATTCATTTAAAACCGGCTAATTCGATATGTCGCTTAACGAATAAATCAGATGGCGGGATATTCAAATGCTGAAAACAAGTTTTGAATATCCTTCCTTTACGTCAACAGTGACATTTACATTAAGACTGCTCAGCGCCTGTTTGCTGCCTGTCGGCCGTTTCCGGCACCTTTCCCTGTCCGTATCCTGAAAAGACGTCCCTGATGATCCCGGTATGTTTGCATTACTACGCGGTAAGATCTGTTCTACGCGGATTAGCAAATGCAATGTTGGAAACGTCCGCTTCTGTCTTGGACAGACCGTTGCGCCGCAACGGCCGCTATGAGCTTTTTGTGGTCATCACGCTCGTCTTTTTTACAGCTTTTACAGGGGTTACAACTTCAGTAAGTTCTTCGTCAGACCTGCCGGCTTTAAAGATCGCAACTGCCTGACGCAGAAGGAAAGCTTGCTCCTCAAGGGAAGCCGCCGCGCTGGCCGAATGTTCAGCCAGCAGACTGATGGAATTTGAGGCTCCGGAACAAAGCTCATTTCCTTATTCCGGTCTCGGATACTCAGGCGTACGGGCAGTTTGGAAACTCCATAGTGGTTCCGGTTTTATTGCTGTGGAGCAGCTACTTTTGCCCCTCATCGAACAACATCTTAGCCAAAAAACTTAGCGCCACAGGGCCATAATTTTTTTTAAGGCCGCGCATTATGCTGTTTTGCGCTGAATTGCGTCCGCTGTCACCAAATTGTCATGCCCACTCCCAATACTCTTTTTTATTTTTTTGGGATCGTTAGATGTCACTCCTTTCTGTAATCTCGTTACCGCTACGTTTACGCACACGTCTTACCTGGCGTATGCCGCTTTGGCTCACCAGCCTTCGCGGCCAGTTTTTGCTGTTTATCGTGCTGTTTTGTTCACTGCAGTTCGCAGGCGTACTGCTGCTCAGTAATCACGTTAATCAGACGCAAATTTCACTTGAGCAAGCCAATCAACTGCGGGAAAGGTTGGCCCTGCTGGATAAAGCGCGTATCGAGTTGCTCACCGCCAGTGATAACAGCCACCGCGCCGGTATCTATTTAATGCAGGATCAGCAAAGCGGCTCGGTCGATAGCTGGAAAAGTCTGGCGGCCGCCTCCAGGAATTCGTTAACAAAAGCCCAGTCGCTGTTCACCGCCTACCATGCTAAAGCGGACAGCCCCCTGGCTCAGGACTTCGCGATGTTAGCGGAAGGTTTGCAAGAGCAGTTGAAAGGGTTAGCGGCCAATGACATTAATGCCTTTTTTATTGTGCCGATGCAGGCATTCCAGCAGCAATTTAACGATGCCTGGTTCAGCGAGCTTGAACAGGCCAACCATCAGTTGAGCAGCGTGAATCAACTTACCCTCAGTACACTGAAGCAGAGCCGCAATATGTCGCTGATCGTCAGTGCCATTTTGATGGCGCTACTGGTGCTGGCCTCCAGCCTGCTGATGCGCGGCGTGCTATTGCCGCTTCGACGAGCCAACCGACAGCTGGAACAGATTGCAACAGGCGACCTGGTACCGAACCATGAGACGCCGGGTCGCCAGTGTTTAGAGACGCGCCAGCTGTTTCAGTCGATCGAATCGATGCGCTTCGGTCTGCAGCAGATTGTCAGTGACATTAATAATGTTGCAGTCAGCGTGGCGGCCGGTGCAGAAGATATGCAGCAGCATAACGAACAGTTCATGCAGCAACATCAGGCGCAGAATGCCAGCTTCCACTATCTGTCACAGCGTTTATACCGCGTGTCTGAAGAAGTCGAAATTGGTGCACAGCTCTCGCAGCAGGCCACACAGGAGGCGCAGTCAGCTGATGCTCTGATGCGCAATTGCGTCGCGGAAGTCGACAATATGGAACTTAAAATGCAACAGATCGTTGCTGCCTCGGGCGACATCGCCGGGATTGTCGCCATGCTGGATAGTCTGTCAATGCAAACCCGATTACTGTCGTTAAATGCCGCCATTGAATCCGCTCACGCCGGAACGTACGGCCGCAGTTTCTCCGTTGTCGCCAAAGAGATGGGACTGCTGTCGCAAAAGAGTGGTGAATCAACACGTCAGATTGATGGTTTAATTCAGCACACTCAGCAGCATGTGAATGATGGTTTTGACAAAGTTAAGGCGCTGGAAGTGTTGTTCACGCAAATCAGCGGCGCGGTTTCGGGGGTAGTAACACAGTTGGATGAGTTACAGCAAAATAGCATCGCGCAAAGTCATCGCGTCAGTAAAATTGCGCAAGAAGTGGTGGAGATGAGTAACCAGCTGCAGCAAAACGAAGCACTCAACGCCCATCAGGTCAATTCTGCTACGCAATTGCGTGAACTCTCTGATCGCCTCGCGCAGCGGGCACAGCAATTCCGTGTCGATGCAGCTTAAGTGCAGAGATAAAAAGCCCGTGAATGACGTAATACCTGTCAGTTAAGATCTTAATGGGGGCCGCAACAGATAACGTTGCGGCCTCTTTTTTACTGCCCTGGGGGAATGTCGCGTTATTCTTTCCGGCAGCGCCAGCCCTGAAGCCATCGCCATTATCTCTTCTATTATTCGCGGTATATTCCCCCGACAGCAGGCTCAGCTGACTTCTCAGATAAAGGGCAGATTTCTTAAAAAGGGGCTTCAAACACCCGGTTGTCCGGCGGAGACCAGGGGTGTCAAAAGCCACCACCAGAAAGTCCGGCACGCCATCAGTCACCTCCAGAGCATATCCCACCGGCCTCTTCACGCCGTACTGCGCGATATAAAACTCATAACCGCCCGGTACGCCGTACAGCAGGCCACCGTTGAAGCCGTTAATTTTCACATCGGGACGGGTGGGGGAGCAGCAGACGCATATAAAATTCAGCCGTGTCTTCCGCGATGGTATCACTGCAGACCGGGTTCCAGCATTTACTCAGGGCAGTCCCATCACGCCTTACCAGTCAAAATGCTTTCGCTTCCATAGGCTATTTATCAGTAAGCGTCGCACATTGACCGTGTTCACACTCGTATGGAGGTGTATCAGCTCAGACTTTAACTGATAGGTTTTGTTGATTTGGCACAATTAATCAGTGAGGGGCTGTTGTGAGCGAAAAGCGGACGTCAAATGGTAGCAGCAGGGACGTTCTGCCATAATAAATATAACAACCCGCTCGCGAACCCTTTTTGGTATTGCTTTTTCAGACAAAAGTGCAGGGCAGTATAAAACCGCCGTTTTTTACTGCAAGCAGCCTATCCACGTTTTACTTTTTTAACTGCCATTTTAACTAACCAATATATGGCTAAAGCGTAAAACGCGATAACGATCAAAAGGGAAAAGAACGTAACCGGATCCGTACCAGCTTCGTATACGTCATCCTGATAACTGCTGAAAATTTGGTGAGAATGCTCAACGAGCCACGCCGTCAGCGGATAGAGTGGCATCCCGTAACGCGAAACCATAAAGGCTACAATAAAGCAGACGAAAAAAACCGCTGCTTTTCTAGCGAATTTTGCAGTTTGCAAAGTTACTTTCTCCCTGAACGTCAACATAGCCGTATGCCATCAGGCTGTTTCTCGAACCCGGCACGCGAATTTTTTTCTCCGGAGCAGCGCCTGTCTTACCGTATAGAAATCAGTACGCCGTACGAAGGTGATACACCCTTCACTTTCTCCGGAGCCGTCTGGACGAAGAGGATGCAGGCGGAAACCGCCGCGGGCAACGCCATTGATGAAGATGGAATCACTCATCGTTTCCGAATTAAACAGCGCAAACCACTCTGAATGATTTGAGCTGTTCCAGGTGTCGACGGCTCATCCTCTGATCCGGTTAGCGATACTGCCTTCAGGACGCGGAACAATCCAGTAGGGCCCGACCGGAATGGCACTGTCAGGCCTGTAGGTACAGTTTGGGTCATTGGTATAGGGCTTTTGGCCGGAAAAGACCGGAAAGGTACCCACGCCGTAAACGTGCAGCTTTGCCTCGCCACCGCCCTTAGTCAGATCGTCGTAGCTCATTCTCATTAACTGCATTAAACGCTCCCTGTAGGTTATAAGGCAAGCCAGTGAACCGGGCAATGTCATCATTCCACCCTGGAGAAGTTAACGGGCAGGCTGGCGCTTGACAGCCAGAACTCTTCTGCGAGCCAGACAGCGTTATTTATCATAAGACTGCTTGCCGCACTCCGTCAGGGTGACTCGGCGTAATCCTTGAACACAAATACTCACGTCCGCTTCTGGCACAACGCGGAATTCGGCAGGCTAGTGTCCGCTATGAGCGAAAAGTGAACGTAAACAGAGCAACTTCAGGGTGAATTTCGGGTTGATTCATTAAATGAAAGAGGAAGTATGGCAGGAGCGAAAACAGATACTGTATCTCATGGAGAAGCGCTCAGGAATGTGTTTTGGAATAGGCGCGCATAGTGCGATTTTTCATCAGGTGATAAGGTCGGGTTTCCCGGAAATTTATAAACAGGAGTGAACGTGGGCACGTTAGAGAAATATGAATGGCACAAGGATAACTATCTCGTAAGTACAGACAGGAAAAGGCTGGATGTGCAGGCCATCCATCGTTATCTGACGCGGTCGACCTGGGCTAAAGGGATTGATCGGAATATTGTCAGTCTATCAATCGAAAACAGCCTTAATTTTGGTGTTTATCACGATGACGCTCAGATTGGTTTCGCGCGTTTAATCACAGATTACGCTACGTTCGCCTACCTTTGTGATGTTTATATCCTTGAAGAATATCAGGGAGAAGGGCTAGGTAGGTGGATGATGCAATGCATACACCATCATCCTGTTTTCGAGCGGCTTCGCAGAATCATGTTGTTTACTACCACCGCTCCCTGGCTCTATGAAAAATTTGGCTATGAACCTGTTAATCGGGAAAACTATGCATGGAGTATCACAAGGCCTGACATTTATTCCTGTGTAAAAAAGTCTGGTTAACTGACCTGCTCTCTGTTGCTTATCTCCGCCTGTCATCAGAATGTCCACTTCTGTCCCAAAGCAGACCGACGGGATACCAGAATTCGCTATAAGCAGGAAGCCTGAGTCACTGCTGCGTGAGCTGTAACAAAGCTTTTATGCTGCGGCGAGCGAGAAGCACAGTCATCATTCAAAAATATTTCTAATGTTTTCGCTTTCGCTGTCGATAACCTGATGGCTGGCTGAGTGATGATTTCACTCAGCATTTATTTGTACATTTCAAACGATAAGGATATTTATGAACAAGCTTTGTGTTGCGGCGCTGTTGGCTCTGAGTTTAACCGGCTGTGCGCAGCAGACTTTCGTAATGAAACAGAATCAGGTTGGCGCGGCGACGAAAACCACCAGCCAGCCGTTCTTTGTTTCAGGTATCGGTCAGCGTAAGAGCATTGATGCGGCGCAGGTCTGCGGCGGCCAGGAAAAAGTCAGTCGGGTTGAAGTGCAGCAGACCTTTGTTAATGGCTTACTGAGCGTGGTGACGTTTGGTATCTACACGCCACGTGAAGCGCGCGTTTATTGCGCCATCTGATCATGCCTGAGGCCGGTTCGCCGGCCTCATTCTGCGCCTTTCATTAAATGATCGCTGATAGCTGTCGCCATGTTCGCCCCATCAGACAGCCTCTGTCCCGGTAATGACACGCACGCACAAAGAGATTAATTCACCGGGTCAGGTGGGTTGTCGCCGATCTGCGCATGGTGCGCAAGTTCATACTCTATGAACGCCTCAATCATGCTCCTGTACACCTTCGCAATAATGACCTCAGGAAGTCCTTTCTCCGCCGCGAGTCGGCAGACTTTATCAATGACCTGCTGCACCCGGTCTGGCGCGCGTACTGCGGCGTGATCGGCTTTGAACGTTGCCGCAGCTTTCACACATTCAGCACGCTGAGCAATCATGCTCACGAGCTGAACATCGATCCGATCAATCTCTTTTCTGACCTCTTCAAGTGTGGCGAACATCATTTCTGTACCTGTGAACTAGTACGATAGTTCGCAAAGATACAGCATGTGTCGGCTGAAAACCAGCGGCAACGGGAAAAGGTAAGCCTGTCAGGCTTACCCCTCATTACCCGGCTCAGGCCACGTTATTGCGTCAGCGAGAAGCCCGCGTCAAAATGGTTTGCCTTGTTATTGAACTGCTCGATGCGGGTTGCCAGCTGTGAAATATGGTCATAGCTGATGCGTTTGAAAAAGTCATTATCACCGCTGTTGTGCACCAGCTGCGTGAAGGCGGATAACCAGCCGGCGCTGCTCGCTGTGGTGTCAGTGATGCTGAGCATGGCATCCCGTTCTTTCTGCGTCGCATGCTCACCGTGACTGATGCTATCCAGCTGTTGCTCAAACTGCGTGACGCCTGCCGTGTCGCCGTACTGGCGGGCGATATCCAGTGAGCGCTGGGTCAGATCCTGCAGGACAGCATCCTGCGCAGAGGCCTTATCTGACACAAACTTTTCCACTTCACGGTAACTCTCAGCCTGCTGATCCGCAGGAACAAATCGCTCAACCAGTTTATTTAACATGCCCTGGGTGACGGCCAGATCCATTGAAAGGGTTGTGGAGTTACCGGAGCCGGTATAGGAGTGCAGGGCATCGGAAATCAGTCCGGACATATCGGTTTTAGAAAGAGAGGAGTGGGACTGTAAAGCGGAAAAATAGGTATCAATATCGTTGGTAATGCCGTTCGTCGTGCTGCTGTTTTTTTCGATAGTGCTGTTGCGTATCTGAATCACTTCTTTCAGGTTTTTATCTATTGCCTCCTTGCTGAGCTGTGTGGTCGAAGAAGGGGCATCTGCAATCAGCCTGTTTACCGTCTCCCGGGCAAGCGGAATAGTTTTGGGCATATTCTCCTGCTTGCTGAAAACGTCACTCTCTTTGAACCCGTTATCGATTGAGCTAATCATTACTCTCTCCATGTTGTGTGAAAGAAGCCTGATAATAATATCGGGTGTTCATAAGAAAACTTGACGCTTAACGGACAGAAAAGGGAAGCAGACTTCATCTGTTCAGTCAGTGATTATCTGAGATCAACGGATAATCAGAAGGTTAACGCGTTTAAGTGGCGATGCGCGGTTCAGGGACATTCGCCGAGATGATCCAGGCACCATTCCCACACCGCCTGCGCAGCCCTGCCAGGCAGATCCGTACGTTTGCGCACCAGATAATAGTCACCTGCGCTATCGCCCGCGTCAGCCACCACGACCAGCCGACCCGCTTTGATATCGGCCTGCACAAAAGCCCGGCTCGTCAGCGCCACGCCCTGTCCGGCCATCGCGGCATCCAGTGCAAGGGTGGTCTGGTTAAAGCGGGCGCCGGGCAGCTTTCCGTCCTGCTGCAGGAAGTGCGGCCAGCCGTCATGCGCGTCATGCAATAGCGGAAGCGACGCGATCTGACGGGCGCTCAGCGGCAGGCTGAGCCCCTCCAGCAGACGTGGGCTGGCAACGGCGATCAGATGCTGACGAAACAGCAGCGCGCTCTCCAGAGTCGCGGGCAGGGCGGTTCGTGACAGCCGCACCGCGATATCTACCTGATCACGGGAAAAATCGGACAGGGCCTCGGTGGCGACGGTGCGCAACTCAATGTCAGGAAGGTCTGCCTGAAGCTGGCCCAGCCGGGGGATCAGCAGTCTGGCGGCGACGGTCGGCGTCACGCTGATCGTCACCACATCCGGGCGCGCCAGCAATCGGTCCGTTGATTCGACCAGCATATCAAACGCGCGCGTCACGTCAGCAAGCCAGGCCGCCCCCTGCGGCGTCAGTGAAAGCCCGCGCGCAAGCCGGTTAAACAGGCGGATGCCCAGATGATCCTCCAGTGCGCGAATCTGCTGCGCAACCGCCCCCTGCGTGACGCCCAGCTCCTCCGCCGCCGCACGGAAACTCAGCTTCCGGCCAGCGGCTTCAAACGCCCGCAGGGCATTCAGTGAGGGCAGACCGCGACGTGAGAGTGGCATAGTTATCCTGTAGTTTTTTTACATGCTCAGAGGTTTATTTATCGCGCGATAATACACCGCTTTCCTGCGAAGATGTGTTTTTCACAGCAAAAGGAGCAAAAGATGACCGCAGAAAAAGTCGCCATCATTACGGCTGGCGGATCGGGCATGGGCGCAGCCGCCGCGCGCAGGCTGGCGGATGAGGGATACCGCGTCGCAATCTTATCCTCTTCCGGTAAGGGCGAGGCGCTGGCGCGGCAGCTGGGGGGGATCGGTGTGACGGGTTCCAATCAGTCACAGGCGGATGTGCAGCAGCTGGTAGACCAGGTCATGCAGCGGTGGGGACGGATTGACGGCCTGGTCAACTCGGCGGGTCATGGCCCACGAGCCGACATTCCCGACCTCACGGATGACGCGTGGCAGACAGGCATGGAGGTCTATTTCCTCAGCGCCGTGCGCATGGCGCGTCTGGTGGCACCGATCATGGCAGCTCAGGGTGGCGGGGCCATCGTCAATATCTCTTCGGCGTGGACCTTTGAGCCGACAGAGATGTTCCCGACCTCCGCCGTGTTTCGCGCCGGTCTCGCCAGCTTCACCAGACTCTTTGCCGACCGCTATGCCGCGGACAACGTCCGGATGAACAACGTGCTGCCCGGCTGGATTGACTCGCTGCCCGCCACCGACGAACGCCGCCAGAGCGTGCCGATGAAACGCTACGGCAAGGCTGAAGAGGTGGCCGCCACGATCGCCTTTCTGCTGTCCGAAGGTGCCGCCTACATCACCGGGCAGAATATCCGGATTGATGGGGGACTGACCCGCAGCGTCTGACACCCCATTCCCACGTTCACCGCACCTTCACCCCGCCGTCACGCTGCTGTCATCTGAAGCCGTCAAGGTAACGCCATCCCGCAGTGATTTTTCACTGCGTTCCCACTCCGTAACCCGTGAGGATTTCATCGTGATGGAGTTATCCAGACATCCGACCACTGTCTACCAGGCTGTTGCCGCGCAGCTGGAGCAGGCGCTGAAAGAGCGTTACCGCTGCGGCGACTATCTGCCTTCCGAACAGCAGCTGGCCGACCACTACGAAGTGAATCGCCACACGCTGCGCCGGGCCGTCGATGAGCTGGTGCAGAAAGGGCTGCTGCAACGCCGTCACGGCGTGGGCATCCTGGTGCTGATGCGCCCGTATGACTATCCGCTGCATTCCCAGGCGCGCTTCAGTCAGAACCTGCTGGAGCAGGGAAGTCACCCGACCAGCGAACGGCTGCTGGCGGTGCTGCGTCCGGCCAGCAGTGACGTGGCCAGTGCGCTGGGCGTGAAAGAGGGCGATAACGTCATTCATCTGCGTACCCTGCGCCGCGCCAACGGCGTGCCGCTCTGCCTGATTAACCACTTCCTTGCCGACCTCAGCTGGTGGCCGCAGCTTCAGCGCTTTAACAGCGGCTCGCTGCACGACTTTCTGGTGGAGCACACCGGCAAGCAGCTGGTGCGCACCCAGACCCGCATCAGCACCCGCCGGGCGCAGGCGAAGGAGTGCCGTCAGCTCGATATCGCACTCCATGCGCCGCTGCTCTGCGTGCGGACCCTGAACAAAACCGCAGATGGTGCGCTGGCAGAATACTCCGTCAGCCTGACCCGCGGTGACATGATCGAACTGACTCTGGAGCACTGATGGAACAGCAAACGGATCGCCAGCGCTGGCTGTCGGTGCTGGCACACAGCAACGCCGCGCGGCTTGAAGCGCACTGGCAGGCGCTGAATCTTCACCCCGAGTTTACCCTGATCCGCCCGGCCGAAATCGGCATGACGCGGCTGCAGGCGCGAACGGGGGCCACCGGGAAACGCTTTGTGATGGGTGATGCCACGGTGACCCGCGCCGTGGTGCAGCTGAGCGACGGCACCCTGGGATACAGCTACCTGTTAGGACGCGACAAGGCGCACGCTGAGCGCTGCGCCCTGCTGGATGCACTGTTGCAGCAGCCGGAAACCCGGCCGCTGCTGGAAGAGAAGATTATTACCCCGCTGGCGGCGTGGCGTGAAGAGCAGCGACAGCTGCGCGCGCGCGAAATCGCCAGCAGCAAAGTGGATTTCTTTACGCTGGTTCGCGGAGATAACTGATGACTTTACTGGCAAGTTTCAACCACCCTGTTGCGGACGCGCAGCGCGCCTTTCGCCGCATCCTGAAGGCGATGAGTGAGCCGGGCGTGATGGTCTCGCTGCCGCTGCAGCAGGGCTGGGGTGCGCTCTCTCCGGCAGCCACGGCGCTGCTGCTGACGCTGGTCGATCAGGAGAGTCCGGTCTGGCTGGATGCGAAAATCGACAACGAACAGCTGCGCAACAATCTGCGCTTCCATACCGGCGCGCCGATCACCACCCGGCAGGATGCGCCTTTTGCCCTGAGCCATGCGGCGGCGCAGCCCGACCCGACGGCGTTTGCGGCGGGGGATAACCTGTCACCGGAAAAAAGCACCACGCTGATTATCGAAGTGCCCTCGCTGAATGGCGGTCTGACGCTGCGACTCTCCGGCCCCGGCCTGCGCGAAACCCGCGCCATTGCGCCGCAGCTGCCGGAGAGCGTGCTGGACTATCTGCGCACCCGGCCGCATCCGTTTCCGCAGGGGGTGGATCTCATCTTCACCTGCGGCGAAGCGATCATGGCCGTGCCGCGTACCACCGTTGTGGAGGTGTGTTGATGTATGTCGCGGTAAAAGGGGGCGAAAAAGCGATTACGCATGCCCACCAGCTGCAGGCCGATCTGCGGCGTGGCGATCGGGCCGTGGCTGAACTCGGCTGCGATCAGGTGGCGCAGCAGCTGGGTCTGGCGGTGGATCGGGTGATGACCGAAGGGGGGATTTACGATCCGGAACTGGCGGCGCTGGCGATTAAGCAGGCCAGCGGCGACCTGGTCGAAGCAATTTTTCTGCTGCGCGCCTTTCGCACCACGCTGCCACGGCTGGCGGAGAGTCGCCCGCTGGCGACCGGGACGATGCGTATCGAACGCCGCATTTCGGCGGTCTATAAAGATCTGCCGGGCGGCCAGGTGCTCGGCCCGACCTGTGATTACAGCCACCGTCTGCTCGACTTCACGCTGCTGGCCAATGGCGAAACGCCTGCCGCGCCGCGGGATGATCGGCCGGTCGCGGAAAGCTGCCCGCACATGTTCAGCATGATGAGCCGCGAAGGGCTGGCGGCTGCGGAGGAGGATGACGGCAGTGAGCCGACCGATATCACCCGCGAACCGATGGCGTTTCCCGCCTCGCGCGCGGCACGGCTGCAACAGCTGGTGCGCGGCGACGAAGGCTTTCTGCTGGCGCTTGGCTACTCGACGCAGCGGGGCTATGGGCGCACCCACCCGTTTGCCGGGGAGATCCGCACCGGCTATGTCAGCGTCAGCATCTGTCCCGAAGAGCTGGGCTTTGAACTGGAGATTGGGGAAGTGCTGCTGACCGAGTGTGAGATGGTCAACGGCGTGGCCCACCGCGAAGACGCCGCGCCGCACTTTACCCGGGGTTACGGGCTGGTGTTTGGCCGGGCGGAACGCAAGGCGATGGCGATGGCGCTGGTGGACCGGGCGCTGCAAAGCCGCGAACAGCAGGAGCGCGTCACCAGCCCGGCGCAGGATGAGGAGTTTGTGTTGTCGCACGCCGACAACGTGGAAGCGGCAGGCTTCGTCTCCCATCTCAAGCTGCCGCACTACGTCGATTTTCAGGCGGAGCTGGCGCTGCTCAAACAGCTGCAGGATGACTATCAGGAGCGAAAACATGGCTGAACTCACGGGTTACAACAACGGTTATCTCGATGAGCAGACCAAACGCACTATTCGTCGCGCTATCCTGAAAGCGGTGGCGATCCCCGGCTATCAGGTGCCGTTTGCCGGGCGCGAGATGCCGATGCCTTACGGCTGGGGCACCGGCGGCATCCAGATCACCGCCAGTGTGATTGGCGATCAGGATGTGCTTAAGGTGATCGACCAGGGGGCTGATGACACCACCAATGCGGTGTCGATCCGCCACTTCTTTCAGCGGGTCAGCGGTGCGGCCACCACCGAACGCACCAGCGATGCCACGCTGATCCAGACGCGTCACCGCATCCCGGAAACGCCGCTGGAGGAGGATCAGATCCTGATTTTCCAGGTGCCGATCCCGGAGCCGCTGCGTTTTATCGAACCGCGTGAAACCGAAACCCGCCTCCTGCATGCGCTGGAGGAGTACGGCATCATGCAGGTGAAACTCTATGAAGATATCGCCCGCTATGGCCATATCGCCACGACTTATGCTTATCCGGTCAGGGTCAACGGCCGCTACGTGATGGACCCGTCACCCATCCCCAAATTCGACAACCCGAAAATGGACATGATGCCCGCGCTGCAGCTGTTTGGTGCCGGACGTGAAAAGCGCATCTACGCGCTGCCGCCTTACACCCGCGTCGAGAGCCTCGACTTCGACGATCACCCGTTTACCGTGCAGCAGTGGGATGAACCCTGCGCGCTGTGTGGCTCGCGCCACAGCTATCTCGATGAGGTGGTGATGGACGATCAGGGCACGCGGATGTTTGTCTGCTCCGACACCGACTTTTGCCACCAGCAGCAGGAACAGCAACATGCACAGTGAACAGCCGCTGCTTGCGGTCAGCCAGCTCACCCATCTTTATGCGCCGGGCAAAGGGTTTGAGCAGGTCAGCTTTGATCTCTATCCCGGCGAGGTGCTGGGCATCGTTGGCGAGTCCGGCTCCGGTAAAACCACGCTCCTGCACAGCCTCTCGGCACGCCTCGCACCGCAGCAGGGCTCGCTTCTCTATCAGGGGCGCAACCTCTGGCAGATGAGTGAAAGCGAGCGCCGTCACCTGCTGCGCACCGAGTGGGGCGTGGTGCATCAGCATCCGATGGACGGACTGCGTCCGCAGGTCAGCGCGGGCGGCAACATCGGCGAACGGCTGATGGCGACCGGCGCGCGGCACTATGGCGACATCCGCGCAACGGCGAGCCGCTGGCTGCAGGCGGTGGAGATTGACCCCGGCCGCATCGACGATTTGCCCACCACCTTTTCCGGCGGCATGCAGCAGCGTCTGCAGATCGCCCGCAACCTGGTGACGCAGCCACAGCTGCTGTTTATGGATGAGCCGACCGGCGGGCTGGATGTCTCGGTGCAGGCACGCCTGCTGGATCTGCTGCGCACCCTGGTGCGGGAGCTGAACCTGGCGGTGGTGATCGTCACCCACGATCTCGGCGTGGCGCGCCTGCTGGCACATCGTCTGCTGGTGATGAAACAGGGGCGGGTGGTGGAGAGCGGTCTGACCGACCGGGTGCTTGACGATCCCCATCATCCTTACACACAACTGCTGGTCTCTTCGGTGCTCAATTAAATGACGACTATCAATCCGCGTCTGCAGGTCGGAAACCTGTGTAAAACCTTTGTGCTGCACAACCAGAACGGCGCGGCGCTGCCGGTGCTGCACAACGCCAGCCTGACGGTGGGCGAGGGCGAATGCGTGGTGCTGCACGGTCACTCGGGCAGCGGCAAATCGACCCTGCTGCGCACGCTCTACGGTAACTATCAGCCCGACAGCGGCTATATCCGGGTCGCGCACCAGGGGGAATGGGTCGATATGGCGCAGGCCCCGGCGCGGCAGATTATCGCGCTGCGCCGCGACACGCTGGGCTGGGTGAGTCAGTTTCTGCGGGTCATCCCGCGCGTGCCGACGCTGGAGATTGTGATGCAGCCACTGCTGGAGCGCGGCGTCGACCGCCGGTTCTGCGAAGCGCGCGCCGCCGACCTGCTGAGCCGGCTCAACGTGCCGCAGCGCCTCTGGTCGCTGGCACCGTCCACCTTCTCCGGCGGAGAGCAGCAGCGGGTGAACATTGCGCGCGGCTTTATCGCTGACTATCCGGTGCTGCTGCTGGATGAACCCACCGCCTCCCTCGACAGCGTCAACAGCGCGGCGGTGGTGAGTCTGATTGAAGAGGCGCGCGCCCGGGGTGCCGCCATTGTTGGCATTTTTCACGATCGGGCGGTGCGCGAGCAGGTGGCCGATCGGCTGCATCTGATGCACCCCATTGAGACAGGAGCGCAGGCATGATCATCAACAATGTCAGACTGGTGCTGGAAAATGAGGTCATCAGCGGGTCGCTGGAGTTCCGCGATGAGCGTATCAGCAGCTTCAGCGAAACCCGCAGCCAGCAGCCGGGCGCGCTGGACGGCGAGGGGGCCTGGCTGCTGCCGGGGCTGGTGGAGCTGCACACCGACAACCTCGACAAGTTTTTCACCCCGCGCCCCAAAGTGGACTGGCCTGCGCATTCGGCGATGAGCAGCCACGATGCGCTGATGGTCTCCAGCGGCATTACCACGGTGCTGGACGCCATTGGCGTCGGCGATGTGCGCGACGGCGGTCACCGTCTGGAGAATCTCAGCAGGATGATCGACGCCATCCGCGACAGCAATCGTAAAGGGCTGAACCGCGCCGAGCATCTGCTGCATCTGCGCTGTGAACTGCCGCACCCGACCACCGCGCCGCTGTTTGAGGCGCTGATGGGCACGCCGGAACTGGCGCTGGTCTCGCTGATGGATCATTCGCCGGGGCAGCGGCAGTATGCGTCGCTGACAAAATATCGCGAATATTATCAGGGCAAATACCAGCTGAATGACGCGGAGATGGATCAGTTTGAGCACGAGCAGCTCACGCTGGCGGCGGCCTGGTCGCAGCCCAATCGTCAGGCGATCGCCGGACTCTGCCGGGAACATGGCATCGCCATTGCCAGCCACGATGATGCCACCGCCGCGCATGTGGAGGAGTCCCATGCGGCGGGCAGCCGCATCGCCGAATTTCCCACCACCCTGGAGGCGGCACGCGCCTCGCGCTATCGCAATATGCAGGTGCTGATGGGGGCGCCCAACATCGTGCGCGGCGGCTCGCACTCCGGCAACGTCGCCGCCTGGGAGCTGGCCTCTCACGGCCTGCTGAACATTCTCTCCTCCGATTACTACCCGGCCAGCCTGCTGGATGCGGCGTTCCGGCTGGCTGAGGATGAGCGCAACACGCTCGGCACGGCGCAGGCGATTGCGCTGGTCACCTGCAATCCGGCCCGCGCGCTGGGGCTTGAGGATCGCGGGGTAATCGCCGAAGGGTGTCGCGCCGATCTGGTGCTGGCGCACACCGCACATGGCTACCCGCATGTGCGCCACGTCTGGAGCAAAGGCCGGCAGGTCTACTGATGGCGCGGCTGATCTGGCTCACCGGTCCCTCGGGCTCAGGCAAGGATAGCCTGCTGGATGCGCTGCGGGCGGCACCGCCGCCGCGCCTGCTGATCGCCCATCGCTATATCACCCGCGCAGCGGATGCGGGCGGTGAAAACCACGTGGCGCTGAGCGAGGCGGAGTTCGCCCGCCGCGCGGCGCTGGGGCTGTTCGCGGTGAGCTGGCAGGCGCACGGTTTCAGCTATGGCATTGGCTGTGAGACAGAGCAGTGGCTGCTGCGCGGACAGAACGTGGTGGTCAACGGCTCGCGGCTGCATCTGGCGCAGGCGCAGGCCCGCTTCGGTCCGCAGCTGCTGCCGGTCTGCCTGCAGGTCACGCCAGCGGTGCTGGCGGCGCGCCTGCGCCTGCGCGGACGGGAAGATGAGGCGGCAATCGCCCGGCGACTGGCGCGTGCCGCCCAGCCGCAGCCCGATGGCTGCCTGATCCTTAACAACGATGGCGCGCTGGCAGAGACCGTCCGGCAGCTGCGTCAGATAGTGGAGACGGCGCAATGAAACTCACTTTTCTCGGCACCGGTGGGGTGACCGCCGCGCCGCTGCCGGGCTGCGACTGCCGTGCCTGCCAGCGGGCGCAGCGCCATAGCGATTACGCCCGTGCGCCCTGCAGTGCGCTGATTGAGACCGGGCGCGAGCGCATCCTGCTGGATGCCGGCCTGCCACTGCTGGCGTCGCGCTTTCCGCCCGGATCGCTGACGCGTATTCTGCTCACCCACTACCACATGGACCATGTGCAGGGACTGTTTGCGCTGCGCTGGGGGCGGGGGGCACCGATTCCGGTCTGGGGGCCGCCCGACCCGCGCGGCTGTGACGATCTCTATAAACATCCCGGCCTGCTCGACTTTCGTCCCGCCTTAACCCCGTTTGTGGCACACGCCTTTGGCGAGTTACAGGTGACGCCGCTGCCGCTTCAGCACTCAAAGCTGACGCACGGCTATCTGTTCGACTGGCACGGTCACCGGCTCGCCTGGCTGTGTGACACCTGCGGGCTGCCCCCCGACACCGCCGACTTTCTGCGCGGTCAGCCGCTGGATCAGCTGGTGATCGACTGCAACGACCCGCCGTCTGCCAGACCGCGCAACCACAACGATGTCACCCAGGCCCTGGCCATTGTGGCGCTGCTGCGGCCGCGCCAGAGCTGGCTGACCCATCTCAGTCATGAGATGGATAACTGGCTGGCGGAAAATCCGCTGCCGGAGGGGGTGCAGGCTGCGCGTGATGGCCAGACGCTGCTGTGCGGCGCGCCCTGGCCTGTCACAGTTTGATCATCTGACTGTCATCCCGCTTTCATCGTGCCACGCCTTAATAACCGGCAGAACGCAATCAGAGATGACGGAGAACAGCATGGCACAGGCACTTCTGAAAACGGTGGTCGACCACGATCGGCCCCCGGTCAGTTTCAGCGGACAAAAAGTGTTGTCGGTGCAGGGATTGAGCAAAACCTACGGTGACACGCCGGTGCTGGATCGGGTCAGTTTCGATCTCCATGCCGGTGAGCTGGTGGCGGTGATCGGCCGCTCCGGCGCCGGGAAATCGACGCTGCTGCATATGCTTAACGGCACCATCAGCGCGACGGCGGGGGCGATTATCAGCCTGCATAAAGGGGAAGCCGAGCGTAACGTGGTCACCCTCAACAGCCGCCAGATGCGGGAATGGCGCAGCCAGTGCGGCATGATCTTTCAGGATTTCTGCCTGGTGCCGCGCCTCGACGTGCTGACCAATGTGCTGCTGGGCCGCCTGAGCCAGACCAGCACGCTGAAATCCTTTTTTAAAATCTTCTCCGACCACGACCGGGCGCACGCTATCGAACTGCTGCAGTGGATGAACATGCTGCCGCAGGCGCTGCAGCGGGCAGAGAATCTCTCCGGCGGACAGATGCAGCGGGTGGCGATCTGCCGGGCGCTCATGCAGAACCCCCGAATCCTGCTGGCCGATGAGCCGGTGGCGTCACTCGATCCGAAAAACACGACGCGCATCATGGATGTGCTGCGGCAGGTCAGCGAGCAGGGCATCAGCGTGATGGTCAACCTGCACTCCATTGAGCTGGTGAAACGCTACTGCACCCGGGTGATAGGCATCCAGCGCGGCGTGGTGCTGTTTGACGGTCATCCTTCCCGACTGACTGACAGCCTGCTGCAACAGCTGTACGGCGATGAACTTAACCAGATCCATTAACTTCCACAGCAAGAGAACAACTCCGAATGAAACTGACTTCTTTAGCACTACTGATCGGCGTTATGGCGTCGGGTGTCAGCGCAGCGGATGCGCCAAAACAGCTGAATCTGGGGATTCTGGGCGGTCAGAACGCCACCCAGCAGATTGGTGATAATCAGTGCGTGAAGACCTTCTTTGATAAAGAGCTGGGTGTGGATACTCAGATGCGCAACGCCTCTGACTATTCGGGCGTGATTCAGGGACTGCTGGGCGGCAAAATCGATATGGTGCTGAGCATGTCACCCGCCTCTTTCGCTTCGGTCTACCTGCAGGACCCGAAAGCGGTGGAGGTGGTCGGCATCGTGGTGGATGACAAAGACAACTCCCGCGGCTACCACTCAGTGGTGATCGTCAAAGCGGACAGCCCCTACAAAAAGCTGGAAGACCTGAAGGGGAAATCGTTCGGCATGGCCGATCCGGACTCGACCTCCGGCTTCCTGATGCCGAATCAGGCGTTTAAGAAGATGTTCGGCGGCTCGGTGGATGACAAATATAACAACACCTTCTCCAGCGTCACCTTCTCCGGCGGCCATGAGCAGGACATTCTGGGCGTGCTGAACAACCAGTTTGACGGCGCGGTCACCTGGACCTCGCTGGTGGGGGACTATAACAGCGGCTATACCTCGGGCGCGTTTGGCCGCCTGATCCGCATGGATCACCCCGACCTGATGAAGCAGATCCGCATCATCTGGCAGTCGCCGCTGATCCCCAACGGTCCGGTGCTGGTCAGCAACAAACTGCCTGCCGACTTCAAAGCGAAAGTGGTGGCGGCGATTAAAAAGCTGGATAAAGACGATCACGACTGCTTCGTGAAAGCGGTGGGCGGCAAGCAGCATATCGGCCCGGCCACCGTTGCCGACTATCAGAGCATTATCGATATGAAGCGCGACCTGATGAAAGGCAGCCGCGGCTGACGATTCTTCCTGACTTCCCCGCCTTGCGGGGAGAGCGGGACGCGGCCAGCGTCCCGCTGCTTTCACGCCGGAGATCCCCCTTGACCGACTTCGAACACTATTACCAGCGCATCCGCCGTCAGCAAAAACGCGACACGCTTATCTGGTCACTGCTGCTGGTCACGCTCTATCTGGCGGCGGGCAGGGTGGCAGAATTTAATCTGCTCACCGTCTGGCAGTCGCTGCCGCACTTCTTTGACTACCTGCATGAGATCCTGCCGGTGCTGCATCTGCCGCTGCTGTTTGCCTACGGCAAAACAGAAGGCTCGCTGGCCTACTGGGGCTACCGTCTGCCGATCCAGCTGCCGCTGATCTGGGAAACCCTGCAGCTGGCACTGGCGGCGACGCTGCTGGCGGTGGGGCTGGCGGCGGTGCTCGCCTTTTTCGCCGCCGACAATACGCAGACGCCGGTCAGCGTGCGGATGGCGATTCGCGCCTTTGTCGCCTTTCTGCGCACCATGCCGGAACTGGCGTGGGCGGTGATGTTTGTCATGGCGTTTGGTATCGGGGCGATACCCGGCTTCCTGGCGCTGGCGCTGCACACGGTGGGCAGCCTGACCAAGCTCTTTTATGAGGCGATTGAGTCCGCGTCAGATAAGCCGGTGCGCGGCCTGGCCGCCTGCGGAGCCAGTAAACTGCAGCGGATGCGCTTTGCCTTCTGGCCGCAGGTGAAACCCGCCTTTCTCTCCTACAGCTTTATGCGGCTGGAGATTAACTTCCGATCCTCCACCATCCTCGGGCTGGTGGGGGCGGGCGGCATCGGCCAGGAGCTGATGACCAACATCAAACTCGACCGCTACGACCAGGTCAGCATCACCCTGCTGCTGATTCTGATTGTGGTGTCGCTGCTGGATACGCTGTCCGGTCAGCTGCGTCGTCGTGTCACAGGAGAGCGCGCATGATTCGTTCCGTTCCCGCCATCGCGCAGCTGAAGCAGCAGCATCGCGAGCTGTTTGCCGCGCAGCCGCGCTATCTGCGTCGTCTGGCACTGATGGCGCTGGCACTCCTGCTCTACTATCTCTATTTCTTTTCGGTGTTCGGGCTGGAGGGATCGCGCCTGCTGGCGGGCTGCCAGCAGCTGGGGCGCTACTTTCTGCGGATGTTTGTCTGGCATGACTTTATGAACTGGCCCTTCAGCTACTATCTGTCGCAGGTCGGGATCACCCTGGGGATCGTGTTTGCCGGTACGCTGACCGCCTCGCTGATTGCGCTGCCGCTGTCGTTCCTGGCTGCGCGCAACGTGATGCACGATCGCGCCGCGAAGCCGCTGGCGTTTCTGATGCGGCGACTGTTCGACCTACTGCGCGGCATTGACATGGCGATCTGGGGGCTGATTTTCGTTCGTGCGGTGGGCATGGGGCCGCTGGCCGGGGTGCTGGCAATTATCCTGCAGGATGTCGGCCTGCTCGGCAAACTCTACGCCGAAGGGCATGAGGCGGTCGAACGTTCACCGGGCCGCGGGCTGGGGGCGGTGGGCGCTAACAGCCTGCAGAAACACCGTTTCGGCATTTTCACTCAATCCTTTCCGCAGTTTCTGGCGCTGAGCCTCTATCAGATCGAGTCCAACACCCGCTCTGCGGCGGTGCTCGGCTTTGTCGGCGCGGGCGGGGTGGGCCTGGTCTACGCCGAGAATATGCGGCTCTGGAACTGGGATGTGGTGATGTTCCTGACGCTGATACTGGTCGGGGTGGTGATGGTCATGGATATCATCTCCAGTCGCCTGCGCAAACGCTATATCATCGGGAAGCCGGTGCCGCTGTGGCAGCCTGCTGCGCGCGATTAAGCCGTTCGCTGCGCTGCCAGGCGCGCTGTAACGCCTGCACCAGCTGCGCCTGCTGCCAGGGTTTGCCCAGCCGCTCACACAGCGGCAGCGTGACCGGCTGGTGGCGCAGATCCTGACCGCTGATTAACAGCGTGGCGAGATGCGGCCAGTTCTGTTGTGCCTGACGCACCACCTCCGCCCCGTTGATCTCGCCGGGCAGCATCAGGTCGCTGATCAGCAGGTCTATATCGGGTGTCTGGCGCAGCAGCGCCAGCGCCGCTTCGCCGTCGCCACACTCCAGCGTCAGATAGCCCAGCTGGTGCAGATGTTCGCACAGGGTCTGCCGCACCGCCGGTTCATCATCCAGCACCAGCACCAGCCGGTTGCTGGCCACCGCCGGCAGGGCTTGCGGGGGAGGCGGCGCGACCGCTGCGGCGACCGCCTCCTGCGCGCGCGGCAGCAGAAGGCGCACCGTGGTGCCCTGGCCCGGCGCGGTTTCCAGCTCGATCTGACCGCCCGACTGCCGTACAAAACCGTAGACCATTGACAGGCCCAGCCCGCTGCCGCTGCCGGTGGCCTTAGTGGTAAAAAAGGGCTCGAAAACCTGTTCACGCACCTCCGCCGACATGCCGCAGCCCGTGTCGATCACCTCAATTGTGACCCGGTCACGTTTTTCACTCCCCTCGATCCGCCGCTGATTCCAGATGCGCAGCCGGATTTCGCCGCTTTGCTGCTGCATCGCATCGCGGGCGTTGACCACCAGGTTCATCAGCGCATTCTCCAGCTGACCGGCATCGATCCACGCGGGCCAGCCGGGACGCTGCGCATCGATAATCAGCTGCTGTCCGGGCAGCAGCGAGTGCTGTAATAATCCCTGCAGGTTGTCCACCAGCGTGACCACCGACACCGCGCGCGGAAACAGCGCCTGCTTACGTGAAAAGGCCAGCAGCCGCTGGGTCAGCTGGGCGGCGCGGTCGGCAGCCTGGCGCGCCCGCTCAATCCGGCTGGCGAGCGGGCCGGGCATCAGCTGCCCTTCGGTCAGCGCCAGGCTGCCGATAATCACCGCCAGCAGATTGTTGAAGTCGTGCGCCAGGCCGCCGGTCAGCTGGCCCACCGCCTTCATCTTCTGGCTGTGCTGCAGAGCCTCCTCCAGCGTTTTGCGCGAGGTGCGATCAAGAACGGTGTTCACCATGCCGCGCCGGGGGATCGGGCTGAAGCGCAGCTCCAGCGTCCGGCCATCGGCCAGCCGGATCTCCTGCGGTTCGCCGGGATCGTGCAGATCTCCCGCCAGCGGAGCCAGCAGCTGCTGATAGTGGACGCCGCGATGAAGCTCCCGCGGCGCGATGCCGAGCAGTTCGGCATACTGCGCGTTCCACACCACCAGCTGACCCTGATGGTCAAACAGGGCAAAGCCGTCGCGCATCGCCAGAAAGGTGGACTCCAGCTGGCTGCTCTTCTCTTTCAGCAGGCGTGAGGTGTGCGCCAGCGAGGCGGTATTGCGGGCAAAGACGTTGAAGGCCCGCGCCAGTTCGCCCAGTTCGTCGCGGCGCTGCAACCCCGGCACGCTGACGTTCTGCTCCCCCTGTGCCAGCCGCGTCATGGCGGCAGCAATCGCCGTCAGGCTCGACCCGAGATTACGGTAGATGTAGATCCCGGCATAGCCGGTGATCGCCAGCGCCAGCAGCACGAAAAGGGCGATAAAGCCGATGATGGAGTCCAGCTCGCGGTGGGTCGCCAGGGTTCGCGCTTCGCTCTGCAACGCCACCTGCTGTACCGAGGCACTGATATCCTCATTCAGCATCGCCACCAGCGCCTTAATCCGGTAGGTGGCGTAGGCGATCGCCAGATCGCTCTGTTCCAGCGCCTCCGCCAGCGGCAGCAGGCGCTGCTGGGTCGCCAGCAGTCGCGCAATGTTCTCGCCGGTGGTGCCCGTCAGCGGCACGCTGCGCCACTGCGTCATCACCTGCTGCAGTTGCTCAATCACCGCAATCGGCGACGGCGTGCGGATGGCGATGCTGAGCAGCCGCTCAGTCTGCTCGCGCAGTCCGCTATCCGGCGGGCGCTGCGGTTCCCGCCGCAGCCGCTGACTGATGTGGCCGAGCAGAATCTGCGACTGCCACAGGTCACTCAGCATGTTATTGCGCTGCAGGTGGCGCTGATGGCCGGTGAGCAGCAGGCGGTTAATCGTCTGCTCCAGCTCCAGGCTGCGGGCGCGGATACGGGCGATGCGCTCCGGCTGACGCGCGGCCAGCGGGGCGCTGGCGAGCAGGCTCAGCGACTGCTGCAGCGCCTGCTGATTCTGCTGAAGCCGCTGTGATTCGCTCTGATACTCCAGCGCGCCCACTACCTGCGACAGCCGCACGGCTGCCGTCGCCACATTGGCGGTGTCACGCGCCAGCGCCAGACTGCCGTTCATGTCCGCCAGCGTCTGCGCCTGTGCCTGCTCCTGAATCGAACCGGCATGGCGAAAACCGACGATCGCCACCACGCTGACCATCAGCGTGACGGCGACCACCAGCAGGTTGAACATCAACAGGCGGCCCCGCGCGCCAGCCTGCCACGGATAGGTGCGCTGCATCTCACGCCCTCTTTATCACGGCAACGATGGGCCGAGTATAGGAGCGGGCAGCCGGGTGAATATGACAAATATGAATGGCCGCTGACATTTTCCGTTTATCTGGCGTTGCTTAACTGACGGCTATCCACAGTCCGCAGGAGCGAGGCGATGACAGCCACACCGATACTGGAAATGCGCGGCATTACCCGGCGCTTCGGCAACTTTTACGCCCTGAAGGGGGTGGATCTCACGGTCTGGCCCGGCGAGGTTCATGCGCTGATGGGGGAGAACGGCGCGGGTAAAAGCACCCTGATGAAGATTCTGGCCGGGGCCTACAGCGCCAGCGGCGGAGAAATTCTGATCGAAGGCGAACCGCGGGCGCTGAAAGGGCCGAAAGCGGCGCTGGCCGCCGGGATCACCCTGATTTACCAGGAGATTAACCTGGCCCCCAACCTGACGGTGGCGGAAAACATTTTTCTCGGCAGCGAAATCGCTCCCGGCGGGCTGGTGAAGCGGCGGCAGATGGCGGAGGAGGCGCAGCGGGTGATTGACCGGCTCGGCGCGCAGTTCAGTGCCTGGGATGTGGTCAGCCGCCTCAGCATTGCCGAGCAGCAGCAGGTGGAGATCGCCCGGGCGCTGCAGCGTAACAGCCGCATCCTCGTGATGGATGAGCCGACCGCCGCGCTCTCGAACCGCGAAACCGAACAGCTCTTCGCGCTGATCAAACGGCTGCGCAGCGAGGGGATGGCGATTATCTACATCAGCCACCGCATGGCGGAGGTGTATGAACTGTCGGATCGCGTTAGCGTGCTGCGCGACGGCGAGTATGTCGGCAGCCTGACGCGCGATCAACTCAACGCCAGTGAACTGGTGCGGATGATGGTCGGACGGCCGCTGAGCGATCTCTTTAATAAAGACCGGTCGATTCCGCTGGGTGATATCCGGCTGGCGGTGAATCACCTGACCGACGGCGGCAAAGTGCACCCCAGCAGCCTGGCGGTGCGCGCCGGTGAGATCGTGGCGCTGGCGGGGCTGGTCGGTGCAGGCCGCAGCGAGCTGGCGCAGCTGATCTTCGGCGTTCACAAGCCGAAGGAGGGCGAGATCTGGATCGACGGCGAGAAGGTCACCATCCTCTCACCGCGCGATGCGATTGCGCGCGGCATCGGTTTCCTCACCGAGAACCGCAAAGAGCAGGGGCTGTTTCTGGAGATGGCGGCGCAGGAGAACATCGTGATGGCGACGCTGGAGCGGGATGCCAGTTACGGCATGCTCAATCGCCGCAAAGGGCAGACCATCGCCAGCGAGGCGATCGCCTCCCTGAATATCCGGGTGCCGCATGCGCAGGTCCGGGCGGGCGGCCTCTCCGGGGGGAATCAGCAGAAGCTGCTGATCTCACGCTGGGTGGCGATTGGCCCGCGCATCCTGATCCTGGATGAACCGACGCGCGGCGTCGACGTCGGGGCCAAAAGCGAGATCTACCGCATGATGCAGGAGATGGCGCGGCAGGGCGTGGCGATTCTGATGATCTCCAGCGAACTGCCGGAAGTGGTCGGGATGAGCGACCGCGTTTACGTGATGCACGAAGGCACCATCGTCGGTGAGCTGGAGGGCAGCCACATCAGTCAGGAAAATATTATGACGCTGGCAACCGGTGCGCACAGCGCAGCAGCAGGCGGAATCTGAGGAGATCACCATGACACAACTGGCCCGCACCCCCGCGCCCACGCTGAAACGCGCCCTGATGGGCGATCTGCTGCAGACGGTAGGGATCCTGCCGATTCTGATCCTCATCGTGGCGGTTTTTGGCTTCGTTACCCCCAACTTCTTTACCGAAGCGAACCTGCTGAACATTACCCGTCAGGCGTCGATCAATATCGTCCTGGCGGCGGGGATGACCTTTGTCATTCTCACCGGCGGCATCGACCTGTCGGTGGGGTCGATGCTCGGCACCACGGCGGTGGTGGCGCTGGTGGCCTCGCTCGACCCTATGCTCGCTTCCATGACCATTCCGATGGCGCTGGGCGCGGGTCTGGTGATGGGGCTGTTCAACGGCGTGCTGGTCGCCTGGGCCGGACTGCCGCCCTTTATCGTCACCCTCGGCACCTATACCGCCCTGCGCGGTGCGGCCTACCTGCTGGCGGATGGCACCACGGTCATCAACTCCGACATCAATTTTGAGTGGATTGGCAACGGCTACCTCGGCCCGGTGCCGTGGCTGATTGTGATTGCCTTCGCGGTGATCGCCCTCTGCTGGTTTATCCTGCGGCGCACCACGCTGGGCGTCCATATCTATGCGGTCGGCGGTAACATTCAGGCGGCACGACTCACCGGCATCAAGGTGGGCGGGGTACTGCTGTTTGTCTACGGCATGAGCGGCCTGCTCTCGGGGCTGGGCGGTCTGATGAGCGCCTCCCGTCTTTACAGCGCCAACGGCAACCTCGGCGTCGGCTATGAGCTGGATGCGATTGCCGCGGTGATCCTGGGCGGCACCAGCTTCGTCGGGGGCATCGGCACCATTACCGGCACCCTGATTGGCGCGCTGATTATCGCCACGCTCAATAACGGCATGACGCTGATGGGCGTCTCCTACTTCTGGCAGCTGGTGATCAAGGGCGCGGTGATCATCATCGCCGTCCTGATCGACAAATACCGTACCCGTCATCATGTGAGTTAAGGCTGAAAGGCGGAGGCGCGATGTCGCCGCCGTCTCTGTAAAAACGCCATTAAGCGGTTGGCACTCTGATAACAGCAGGAGAAGGTCTATGCGTTTTAATCCGATTGTAACCGGGCTGCTGGCGGCAACGCTGTTCAGCGCCGGGCTGGCTCAGGCAAAAGAACTCAAATCCATCGGCGTCACGGTCGGCGATCTGGCTAACCCCTTCTTCGTGCAGATCACCAAAGGGGCGGAGATGAAGGCGCGTGAGCTGGCGGGGGACAAGGTCAACGTGACGCTGGTCTCCAGCGGCTACGATCTCGGCCAGCAGGTGGGGCAGATCGATAACTTTATTGCGGCAAAAGTGGACATGATTATCCTGAATGCCGCCGACTCGAAAGGCATTGCCCCGGCGGTGAAGCGGGCGCGTGATGCCGGTATCGTGGTGGTGGCGGTCGACGTGGCGGCCGATGGAGCGAATGCGACCATTACCTCCGATAACACCCAGGCGGGCGCGATGGCCTGCAAATATATCTCTGACCGGCTGAAAGCGAAAGGCAACGTGGTGATCATCAACGGCCCGCCGGTGTCTGCGGTGCAGAACCGTGTTGAAGGCTGCATGAACGAACTGAAAACCCATCCCGACATCAAGCTGCTCTCTTACAACCAGAATGCCAAAGGCAGTCGCGAAGGGGGACTGGAGGTGATGACCGGTCTGCTCTCCGCTAACCCCAAAATCGATGCGGTGTTTGCCATTAACGATCCCACCGCCATCGGCGCGGATTTAGCCGCGAAACAGGCGCAGCGCAGTGAGTTCTTTATCGTCGGCGTCGATGGATCGCCGGATGGTGAAGAGGCGCTGAAGCGCAAAAATTCCCTGTTTGTCGCAACCCCGGCGCAGGACCCGCAGGTGATGGCGGCGAAGGCGGTGGAAATTGGCTACGACATTCTGCAGGGCAAACCGGCACCCGAAAAGCCGGTGCTGATCCCGGTGAAGCTAATCGATCGTGACAACATCGGCAGCTATCAGGGCTGGACGGTGAAATAAGGCGCAGGGCGGCGCCTCCGGGTGCCGCTTCAGACTGAATCTGCCAGCAACGCATAACTTTATCGCGCAGGGAACACGGGCAGAGGAGGAAAGCGTCCCGCGCCAGGGACGGCGCGGGCCGAGTGGCCAGGGATGGTTTAAACGACTTTCCGATCTGACCGTGTTTCCTGCGCAGGCTCTGTCCTGCAGCTAACCGGGGCAGACTTTGTCAGCACCCTCAGGAGGCCACCATGCAACGTTCAGAGGTCAATCACTACCTGCAGCAGACGCGCGAATTTTTCCGCCAGCAGGATGTGCATCTGCCGCCGTGGGCCGATTTCGGGTCAGGTCAGTGGCGGGCGCAGTCGTCTGAGGCGATGGCGGAGATTCTGGCACTGCGGCTGGGCTGGGATCTGACCAGTTTTGGCGCGGACGACTTTCTGCAGACCGGGCTGACGCTGTTTACGCTGCGCAACGGTTCGCCCGGCGGACAGCCGTGGCACAAACCCTATGCGGAGAAGATCCTGCACGTGCGCGACGGGCAGCTGACGCCGATGCACTATCATCCGCGCAAGATGGAAGACATCATCAATCGCGGCGGCGGGAATCTGATTGTCGAACTGCATAACCGCGACGGCGCGGCACTGGCTGACTCGCCGGTCACGGTGTCGCTGGATGGTCTGCGCCAGACCCACGCTGCGGGTTCGCAGCTACGGCTTTCGCCGGGTGAAAGCGTGACGCTCGAGGCGGGCCTCTGGCACAGCTTCTGGGGCGAACCGGGTTTTGGCGACGTGCTGGTAGGCGAGGTGTCGATGCCCAATGATGACGAAAACGACAACGTGTTCCTGACGCCACTCGCCCGCTTCAATCCGCTTGAGGAGGATGAAGCGCCGCACTGGCTGCTCTGTAATGACTACGCCCGCGGCTTTACCTGACCCTTCCGGACGCTGATCATCGCTGCGCGTGATCGCCGGGAGCGGGCTGCCTCATCGTTCTTATGCTGCGCGCGGGCGGTTCACCAGACCGCCGTGCGTACTCGCGGGTAAACTGCGTCAGACTTTCATCGCCCACATCCGCCGCCACGGCGGCGACATTGCCAGGACGCAGCGCGACTCAGGCGATCTGGCTGGTGCGCGGGGCGGTTTCAGGTTTCATTACGTCAGCCGAAAAGACATAGCCCAGCCCGCGAATGGTGCGGATCAGATCGGGCTGATGCGGGTTGATTTCGATTTTGCGGCGCAGGCGCATGATCAGCACGTCGATGGTGCGGTCAAACACATCCAGACTTTCGCTGTGGGTCAGCTCCAGCAGCTGATCGCGGGTCAGCACCTTGCGGGCGTGACGCACCAGCGCCCGCAGCAGGCTGAACTCGCCCTGGGTCAGCGGCACCAGCTCGCGCTGCGGATTGAACAGCTGGCAGCGACTGTCGTCCAGCTGCCAGCCGCCGAATCGCCAGCCCGCCGGTTCCGCTTCGCTCTGGACAGGACGTGCGCCGCGCCGCAGGGCCGCCCGGGTGCGCGCCACCACCACGCGCGGATTAAAAGGTTTGGCAATGTAATCATCGGCACCCATCTCCAGGCCGACCACCATCTCCGCTTCGGAACCCATACCGGTCAGCATGATCACCAGCACCTCGGGGCGCTGACGCTGCAACTGTTGCAGCACCAGCAGTCCGTTGGTGTCGGGCAGCATCATATCCAGCATCACCAGCGTGATCTCCGGGTGCATGCTGAGCATCAACAGCGCCTCTTTTCCCTGATGACAGCAGTAGACCTTTAACTGATGTTCACCTAACGCATCCTGCAGGACGTCGCAGACAGCAGGATCATCATCCACCACCAAAATCGCTGGCTTCATGGCGCGGCCTCAATGTTACGAAAGAGTTAATTCAGGAGTCTACACAGGCCAGAAAAGTGCGCTGAGGCAGCGTGCTGAAACGTGACACGCCTCGCCCGTCAGTATGCGGAAGCGTGCGCTGGCGCAGAGTTTTGCGGGGGTGACACAGGGAGGCAGGAAAACGATTGCGCATCCTCGGTGCATTGCACCATAATCGCGCCTCGTTTTGGTTCGGAATTCTCTGAGGCGCATCCGGCTCTGCCAGGTAATCGATTGCGTCGGTAAGTGGCATGGCAATTGCTTTGGGCAGTGGGTCAGTCAGGGATTTCAGACGATTCCGGCAGGTCAGTATGCAGCGGCCGGTATCCGCGTCCCGAAAACAGAATAATCAGCATGCAACCCCCTTTGGCAAGCGAGACCCACACCGGTGCGGTCTCCTGTATCGAGAGATGATGATGTTAGAAAAACTATTCAAACTCAAAGCGCATAACACGACGGTCCGTACCGAGATTATCGCCGGGATCACCACCTTCCTGGCGATGGCCTATATTCTGTTTGTTAACCCGAGCATCCTGGGCGCGACCGGCATGGATAAGGGCGCCGTTTTTGTCGCGACCTGTCTGGCGGCGGCGATTGGCTGTGCGCTGATGGGGCTGATCGCTAACTACCCGATTGCACTGGCACCGGGCATGGGGCTGAACGCCTTCTTTACCTATACCGTCGTACTGCACATGGGCTACACCTGGCAGATTGCGCTGGGTGCGGTGTTTCTCTCGGCAGTGATTTTCTTTGCGATGTCGCTGTTTAAAATCCGTGAGTGGATTATTGCCAGTATTCCGCTGCCGCTGCGCGCGGGGATTGGTGCCGGTATTGGCCTGTTTCTGGCGATCATTGCGCTGGAAGGCGCAGGCATTGTGGTCGATAACCCGGCGACGCTGGTGGGCCTTGGCGATCTGACAAAACCGGGTCCGCTGCTGGCGATGCTTGGCTTTGTGGTGATTGTGGTGCTGGAAGCGCGTCGGGTGACCGGTGCCGTGCTGATCGGTATTCTGCTGGTAACCTTTATCTCTATGGGCATCGGCCTGTCGCCGTTTGCCGGGGTCTTCTCTGCACCACCATCGATCGCACCGACCTTTATGCAGCTGGATATTGCTGGCGCGTTTAACGTCGGCCTGGTCAGCGTGATTTTTGCCTTCCTGTTTGTGGATGTGTTTGATAACACCGGCACCCTGCTGGGCGTCACCAAACGCGCCGGTCTGGCGGATGAGCAGGGTAACGTGCCGAAGATGGGCCGTGCGCTGATTGCTGACAGTGCGGCTGCGCTGTTTGGTTCGCTGCTGGGCACCTCAACCACCACCAGCTATGTGGAGTCGGCGGCGGGCGTGAGTGCGGGTGGCCGCACGGGCCTGACGGCGATCGTGGTCGCCGTGCTGTTCCTGCTGGCGCTCTTCTTCTCGCCGCTGGCCTCCAGCGTCCCGGTCTATGCCACCGCGCCCGCGCTGCTGTTTGTGGCTGTGCTGATGACATCCAGTCTGGCGGATATTGACTGGAAAGATATCACGACTGCTGCCCCGGTGACGGTTACCGCGCTGACCATGCCACTGACCTATTCCATCGCCAACGGTATCGCCTTTGGATTTATCACCTGGACGCTGGTGAAGCTGCTGAGCGGTCGCGCCAGAGAGGTCAATGCCGCGCTGATTATCCTGTCGATTCTGTTTGTGATTAAGCTGGGCTGGCTGAGCGCCTGATGGTGGCCTGGCGGCCGGGGACGTTTCACCTGGCGGTGGGCTGGCTCTGAGAGGGGTTCGCCTGTCGGCAGAGAGGGAGTTATTACCCGGCGGCGGGGTGGCTCTGAGAGGGTTTCGCCTGCCAGGCTGTGGGAGTTATTACCTGGCGGCGGGGTGGCTCTGAGAGGGTTTCGCCCGCCAGGCGTGAGGGAGTTTCAGTTCGCCCGTGCAGGCGGACGCGTCAAGGGGCGGACGCCCGCCCCTTAACAATCCCGGCGTCCGGCAGCCTTTGCGCCCCGCGCTGCGGGGTGCCTTCGTCACGCCCTGCGGCCGACGGACCGTCCGGACTCGCCATCCCTGGCTCGTGCCGTCCTCTCGCCGACGTCCTGTCGGCTCATCCTGGCCTCCGGTTGCTCCTCAGCGCGCCGGATGCCTCTCCCAC
>NZ_VHIZ01000063.1 GCF_006494375.1 Pantoea anthophila | reverse complement strand
CCCTGGCTCGTGCCGTCCTCTCGCCGACGTCCTGTCGGCTCATCCTGGCCTCCGGTTGCTCCTCAGCGCGCCGGATGCCTCTCCCACACCCCCGCCTTTGATATCTTCGTTTCTCCTGAATGGAACGTTGTCTGTTTGCACCGAAGCCAAAGACATTCTTTAAAACTCACCGCAGTAAAGTTCTTAACAGTAGAAGAAGAGATAACAGCGGGGAGGGAGGCTGTCTGAGCCGCTGAGCGGATGAGGGATTTCAGGACGAGCGACAGGGATGTCGCGAAGAGGCAGGTTCGCGCCAGGGATGGCGCGTCCTGCCGGTCCGTGAGAAATCCGGAAGAAGCGAGGGGACCGCGGAGCGGCGGTGAAGCAGGCCGGAGCCCGGGGTCAAGGGGGCGCGGCGACTGGCGCCCCCTTGTCGGTCGCCTGCAGAGGCGAAGCTGAAACTGCCCAACCTGTTGGGCGAACGAAACCTGCTCAGACTCCGCCCGCGCAGCGAACACCCCTCGGCAGCAACTCTTACCGGAAAGGCGGCTCATTAAACGTCCGCAGCTTCCGCGAATGCAGCTTGTCACCCTCGGCGCGCAGCAGTTCTACCGCGTGGATACCAATCTGCAGATGCTCCGAAATCGCGCCTTCATAGAAACGGTTGGCCTGACCCGGCAGCTTGATTTCACCGTGCAGCGGCTTATCGGAGACGCACAGCAGCGTGCCGTAAGGCACCCGGAACCGGTATCCCTGAGCGGCAATGGTGGCGCTCTCCATATCGACCGCCACCGCGCGGCTCAGGTTAAAACGCAGCGCCGACGCAGAGTAGCGCAGCTCCCAGTTGCGGTCATCCGTGGTCACCACGGTGCCGGTACGCAGCCGCTGTTTGACCTCTTCTCCCGGCATGTTGCTCACCGCTTTGGTGGCGTCATACAGTGCACGCTGCACCTCGGCGATGCTCGGCACCGGGATGTCAGGCGGCAGTACGCTGTCGAGCACGTGGTCGTCGCGCAGATAGGCGTGAGCCAGCACATAGTCCCCAATCCGCTGACTTTCGCGCAGACCGCCGCAGTGACCAATCATCAGCCAGGCGTGCGGGCGCATGACCGCCAGATGATCGCAGATGGTCTTGGCATTCGACGGGCCAACGCCGATGTTAATCAGAGTAATGCCGCGACGGTTGGGTGAGGTGAGATGCCAGGCGGGCATCTGATGCTTCTTCCACGCCAGATCTGAGAGCATCGCCTCGCTGTCGGCCGTGTCGGCCGTCAGCACCACGTCCCCGGCGCAGGCCAGGCTGTCGTACGGTGTCTCCGGGTCGCGCACCTGCTCGATCGCCCAGCGGACAAACTCATCAACATAACGGGTGTAGTTGGTGAACAGCACAAACGGCTGGAAATGTTCCACGCTGGTGCCGGTGTAGTGGCGCAGACGGGCCAGCGAGAAATCGGTCCGCAGCGCGTCGAAGTGGGAAAGCGGAAACTGAGCGTCGGCGTGGAACAGCCCGTCGGTGGTCTCATCCCCAATCTGCGACAGCTCGGTGGTCGGGAAGTGGCGTGCGATTCCGGCGCTCATGGTGCGATCCAGCGAGAGATCGGAGCCGTCAATCACGTAGGGATAGGGGATCTCCTGGCGGGAAGGCACCACGTCAATCTCCAGCTCATACTCCTTCTCCAGCATAGCCAGCTGTTCCGCAATGTAGTGGCGCAGCAACGCCGGGCGGGTAATGGTGGTGCTGTAACTGCCGGTATGCGTAAAGCGTCCCCAGGCGCGCGTGCGATTCTGCTGCGGGCCGTCACCGCGCCAGGTGATGCGCAGCTCCGGGTAAACAAACAGTCCCTGCTCCCGGGCGTCGGCATCGGGCAGCGTGCCGTTTTCGGTAAAGGTTTTAATCGCCGCACGCAGTGCATCGACCGCGCCACTGTAAAGGCGTTCAAGTTCATCCAGCGCCTGCTGGCTGGTCAGGTTTTTCCGTAATGTCGGCATGGTTTCTCCTTCCATTTTTTTCCGCAGTTTGTCCCAAGCTTAGCGGGTTTGTTGCAGAGATTGGTGAAGAATGTGTGATCGCCTTTTTTTTGCGCGAACCCGGCGGATAATCTGAGCAGCGTGACCGGATGCGCCCGTGAGCGGCGCTGAAAGCCCATAAGGAAATCTTCACGATCCAGGCCGGGGATTTGTCTACGCTGCCCGCATTATAAAGGCGAAAAGAGGGCAGGATGGGAACCCGCTCGCGCGCGCTGTGCGTTCGTAACGTCGGGGAAATAAACAGGATTGCTGCAGCGGGCAGGGCGATCGGGCAGAAAATGCCGTGACAGCCCGAAAAAGTTTGTAACGATGATTAATTTGTCCCGGAAAGACTTTGCATATTTCTCTGCCCACTATCATCATTAGAACTCCTGTCCAGTCTCTTCTGATTTGGTAATCCTTTGCAAAATCCCGGCGTAGCAATGATGCAGGCGATCAGGCGCACGGCGTGGTACCCGAAACGTCGCGCTTATCGCACGCTCTACTGGCGTGAAATATCGCCATTAGCAGTGCCTATCTTTTTCGAGAACGCCTGTGTGCTGTTGATGGGCGTACTGAGCACCTTCCTGGTCAGCTGGCTGGGCAAAGAGGCGATGGCGGGCGTGGGCCTCGCCGACAGCTTCAACATGGTGATCATCTCGTTCTTTGCCGCCATCGATCTCGGCACCACGGTGGTGGTGGCGTTCAGCCTGGCTAAACGCAACGGCAAGCGCGCCCGCGCCGCCACGCGTCAGTCGCTGGCCATGATGACGATACTCGCCTTCGTGCTGGTGATCGCCATCGAGTTCTGGGGACATCTGATTATTGATGCGATTGCGGGATCGGCCGAACCCAAAGTCAAAGCGCTGGCGCTGAGTTACCTGCAGACCTCCGCCTGGAGCTATCCGGCTGCCGCCATTACCCTGATTGGCAGCGGGGCGCTGCGCGGCGCAGGCAACACCAAAATCCCGATGCTGATTAACGGCGGCATGAATATCCTTAACATCATCATCAGTAGCGTGCTGATCTACGGCTGCTTCTCCTGGGACGGTTTAGGGTTTATCGGTGCCGGGCTGGGGCTGACCATTACCCGTTATATCGGGGCAATCGCCGTGATTTACGTGCTGATGATCGGCTTTAACGCCTCCCTGAAAATCACCCTGTCGAGCTATTTCCGGCGCTGGAACAGCAGCATCCTGATGGAAGTTTTAGGTATCGGCGTGCCTGCCAGCATCGAATCGGTGCTGTTCAACGGCGGTAAACTGCTGACTCAGGTCTTTGTCGCCGGGATGGGCACCAGCGAGATTGCCGGTAACTTTATTGCCTTCTCGGTGGCGTCGCTGATCAACCTGCCGGGCAATGCGCTGGGGTCCGCTTCGACCATTATTACCGGCACCCGGCTGGGTAAAAATCAGGTGTTTCAGGCGGAGCGCCAGGTGCGGCATGTTTTCTGGCTGGCGACGATCTGTCTGAGCGCGATAGCGCTGATGACGGTGCCGCTGGCCGGATTGCTGGCGCGCTTTTACACCAGCGATCCGGAGGTGATAAACGTGACGAAACACCTGCTCTGGCTCAATGCCCTGTTCATGCCGCTCTGGGCCGCCTCCTGGGTGTTGCCCGCCGGACTCAAGGGCGCACGCGATGCGCGTTACACCATGTACGTGTCGATGTTCAGTATGTGGGGCGCGCGCGTGGTCGCGGGCTATCTGCTCGGCATTGAACTGGGCATGGGCGTCACCGGCGTCTGGCTGGGGATGTTCCTCGACTGGACGGTGCGCGGCGTCTTCTTCTGGTGGCGACTCAACAGCGGCAAGTGGCTCGATCGCTATCGTCAGATGCTCGCCAGAATCGGCTAGCGGCCTGCTCACGCCTTCCCCGCTGGGGGGGAAGGCGTGGCGCATTCCGATGTAAAACATCCCAGCCGTCACATCTCCAGACTTTTACGCTACCGTTCAGGCAGTTGCACAATGCGCGACGCGCCCGACCTGGCTATCGTCATTCGGATGCCCGGACCCGATAATCAGAAAGGTGATTCTATGAACCGTTTTAAAACGGCGCTGGCGCTTCTGCCGCTGCTCTGTAGCCCGTCAGTATGGGCAACGACCTTTGTTTATGTTTCGAATGCGGAGTCGGGCACCGTCTCCCGCTATGCGCTTAATGAGGCCACTGGCAGCCTGCACTGGCGCGGCGAGACCCCCGCCGGGGGAAAGATTATGCCGCTGGCGGCCAGCCCGGATGGCCAGCACCTCTATGGCGCACTGCGCAGCCCGCCTTACGCCATCGTCAGCTGGCGCGTGACCCGTCCGCATGGCGACCTGCAGAGAATGGCGGTGACACCGGTTGCGGCCAGTTTTCCGTGGATCACCACCGACCGGCGCGGTCACTTTCTGCTGGCGGCCTCCTATGACAGCGATATCGTCACCAGCAACCGGATCGATAGCCAGGGCAGAATGACGGAGCAGGTCACGGGGAAGGTGAAGACCGGGCCGCACGCCCATTCCGTGATCACCGACGTCAGCAATCACGCCCTGTACGTCGGCAACCTGGGCACCGATCGGGTGCTACAGTATGCCTTCAGTGACGATGGCGTCATCACCCCGCTGGGTAAAGGGTTCGTTCAGGGCGAGAAAAACAGCGGGGCGCGGCATTCGGTGATCTCACCGGATAATCGCTTTGTCTATAACCTCGCGGAGATGAGCGGCACCATCACCCAGTTCCGGCGGGGGGCGGATGGCTCTCTGACGGCGTTGAAGCGCTGGCCGAATGCGGTGGCGAAGCGCTATAACCTGCAGCACGGCGAGCAGCGCCCGGCGGGCTACAGCGATCCCACGCCGCGTATCTGGGCGGCAGACATTCAAATCACGCCGGACGGGCACTTTATCTATGTGACCGAGCGGACGTCCAGCACCGTCAGCGGCTACCGGGTTGATAAAGCGTCTGGTGAGTTAACGCTGATCGGCAGCTGGCCGGTGGAAAAACAGCCGCGCAGTATGGCGATTGATGCACAGGGAAAATGGCTGATCGTCAGTGGAGAGAAAAGCGCAGTGATAAGCAGCTACGCCATCGATCCCGCCAGCGGCGAGCTGAAACGGGTGTCAGAAGCCCGCGCCGGTAAAGGGGCTAACTGGGTTACGCTCATCGCGCAGTAAAGCGGCGCCGTCCGGTTGGCGGCTGGCCGGGCAGGGCGCGTTATGCCAGTTCCGGCATAAGCAGTGCAGAAATTTTTGGTTCAGATCCGGCGGATAAGCGGGTTTACTCAGGGCATCAACTGATGCGGAGAGTCTGAGATGAAACAGAAACTGAAAGCCTGGTTTGAACAGCTGCTGAGCGGCCCTGCGGCGGATGACGCCGGGCGCGAAATTAACGTCGAACTGCTGCTGCCGCTGAGCCAGCTCTATGGGCTGGAATATTACCCGGCCGTGCATCGCTACCATGAAAAATAGCGGTTGTTCTCTTCCCGGTTAAAGGCCCGCTTACTGAGCGGACCTTTTTGCGTTTTAAAAGCGGCAATGACTCCCGCCCGCAACCCTGAGCGAAACCACCTTTAATCCCCGCTCAATCCTCAGCACTGTTACTTAAAGCAGACATCCTGCATCGATATTCCTTCACAACCGCATCGGATTACATTCATATCGTTAACACTCGCAAAAACACCCTTTGTAAATAATGTCTCAGGAACATTGAAAATTTGGCTTAACGAATGTTTTTACACTGCCAGTTTTACTTTTGCCATTAAGAGGTTTTTATTTTAAGTCAATAAGGAACTTCTGATTATTAAGGTGTTAATCTGCACACCTGTCCTTACACAAAACTTACAATTAGCGTTGTTAAACCTTCGATGAAAATGCCGCAGACAGGGATGTGGCTGGCTTTCGGAGCCAGTATTTTTATGAGCAACGTCATGGCGGCGCCGGTCACGCCCGGCGACCTTGATGTTATTCAGAATCAGCAGCAGCAGCGTCTGCAACAGGATCAGCAGCAGCGCGATGCGTTAACGCAGTCACATCAGGTGGCACTGCCTCAAAGTAAGCCCACGCAGGTCGGCGGTCCCTGCTTTGATATTCGCCAGATTATCCTGCAACAGGCCACCTTAATCACGCCAGCGCAGCAGGCGAAACTGGTCGCGCCTTATATCAATCAGTGTCTGACGCTGGAACGCATTAACCAGCTGGTACGCGCAATATCGGACTGGTATGTCCAGCGCGGCTATATCACCAGCCGGGCTTTTCTGACGGAACAGAATCTCTCCCGCGGAGTGTTAACGATTACGGTGCTGGAAGGCAGGCTGGAAGAAATTCGTTTGCAGGGTGCCCCTTCACACCAGCTGAAAATGGCCTTTCCGGGCCTGGCCGGTCGTATTTTAAATTTGCGTGATATTGAACAGGGCATGGAGCAGATCAACCGCCTCCGCACAGAGCCGGTGCAGATTGAGATCATCCCGTCGACTAAGCCCGGCTACTCCATCGTTAATCTGACCAGTAAACCTGAATTTCCGCTGACGCTGGGAGTGAATATGGATAACAGCGGGCAGAGAAGCACGGGTGTCGGCCAGCTTTCCGCCTCGCTGGTGGGTAACAATCTTCTGGGGTTGGCCGATCGCTGGTTTGTGAGCGGCGGTCGCAGCAGTGCGTTCAGCGACTGGCGTGACGCGCAGAATTTTCAGGCAGGTGTCAGCGTGCCTTATGGCTACGGGCTGCTGGATTACAGCTACAGCTGGAGCAACTACCACAGCCGCTTCAACGCGAACAGCTTCGACTGGTACAGCAACGGCGATAACATCTCAAACCGCCTCAGCGGTTCATGGGTCCTGTTCCGCAATGGACAGATCAAAACCGGTGTTCAGCTCGGACTCAGCCACTATGTCAGCCATAACTGGCTGAATCAGACACTGCTTCAGAGCAGCAGCCGCAAAATCACCAGTCTGCAACTCGGCGTGAATCATACGCAAAAAGTGGCAGGCGGCGTGGCAACCTTTAATCCGATGCTGAGCCGCGGGATGCCGTGGTTCGATGCCGAAAGCGACAGCGGTAAACGCGACGATCTCCCCAAAGCGCAATTCCGCAAGTGGAGTGTCAGCAGCAGCTATCAGCGACCATTGACGCAGAAAATGTGGTGGCTCAGCAGCCTGTACGCCCAGTGGTCGCCCGATCGCCTTTATGGCAGCGAACGGCTGACGATAGGCGGTGAAAGCTCAGTTCGCGGCTACAAAGAGCAATACCTCTCCGGCGATGTCGGCGGTTACCTGCGCAACGAACTCAACTACACGCTGTTTACGCTGCCAGTGATTGGCGAAGTCAGCTCCACGCTGGCCCTGGATGGCGGATGGCTGCAGAGCGACAGACAGGATCGCTATGCCGCCGGCACGTTGTGGGGCAGTTCGCTGGGACTGGGTACCCGCAACGCTCATGTCTCCACGCAGCTGTCGCTGGGCATTCCCGTCAGCTATCCCGACTACCTGGCGCCCGATCGCCTCAGCGTTTACGCACGTATTGGACTCGTTTTCTAAAAAAAGGCCCTGATTATGGATGATCAATTACCGATTTCACTGCCGCGTCGTCTGCTGAGCTATCTCATCTGCTCGCTGATTGCATTTCAGCCTCTGCTGCCCGCTTTTTCTGCCGTGATTACGCCTGCGACGCCGGGAACGCAGGTGGATGCCGCCGGAAATGGCGTGCCGGTCATTAACATCGCGACCCCTAATGCGTCGGGCCTGTCACACAATCAGTACCAGAATTACAACGTCGGCCAGGAAGGGCTGATCCTGAATAACGCCACCGGCCGGCTGACGCAGACGCAGCTGGGTGGACTCATCCAGAACAACCCGAATCTGAAAGCGGGGCAGGAAGCCCGGGCAATCATCAACGAGGTGGTGGGGGCCAACCGCTCGCAGCTTCAGGGCTACACCGAAGTGGCGGGTAAAGCAGCCAACGTGATGGTCGCCAACCCCTACGGCATCACCTGTAACGGCTGCGGCTTTATCAATACGCCAGAGGTGACGCTCACCACCGGTAAACCGCAGCTTGATGCGCAGGGAAATCTGCGGTCGCTGGAAGTGACGAAAGGCGCCATCACCATTGAGGGTAAAGGGCTGGATGGCAGCCAGGCCGACGCTGTCTCGATCATCGCGCGCGCAACAGAAATTAACGCGGATATTCATGCCAGAGATCTCAATGTCACGCTGGGCGCAAACCGGGTCGGTGCTGATGGCAGCGTGACACCTGTCGCGGGCGAAGGGGCTGCGCCGTCAGTCGCTGTGGATACCGGTGCGCTGGGCGGGATGTATGCAAACCGCATCCATCTGATCTCCAGCGAAAACGGGGTCGGCGTTAATCTCGGCAACCTCAACGCCCGTCAGGGCGATATGGTGCTGGATGCGCAGGGGCGGCTGAGCATCAATAACAGCCTGACGAGCGGTAACCTGACGGCCAGAGGCAGCAGCATTACGCTGCAGGGTGAGCATAAAGCCGGTGGGAATGTCGCACTGACTGCACAGCAGGAGATTGCCTTAACAGGCGCAAAACTCGGCAGCGACGCGTCGCTCGACCTTAACAGTCAGGGGCAGATAACGCTTAAAGGCAGCAGCCTGACCGCAGGCCAGAGCGCCCGTCTCAGCAGTGGCGCTCTGAGTATCGATAAAAACAGCAGCGGCAATGCGTCTGACCGGATGCAGCTTTCCGCCACCTCTCTGCTACAGAATGAGGGTCAGCTGACCGCGACTGAACAACTGGATATCCAGGCCGCACAGGTGGTTAACCGTGGAAGCCTGACCAGCCACGGTGAGGCGAAGCTCCGCAGCAACAGCCTGCAGCAGGAGGGCATGCTGCTCTCTGAGGGCACCAACACGGTCGTCATTGCCGGCAACCTGAGTAATAGCGGGGAGATCAGCGGCAGCAGTCTGAACGTTCAGGGCGACGCCATCGATAACAGCGGCAGGCTGTTAAGCGCCAGTGACGCACTAATCACAGCGAACAGTCTTCAGCAGCGCGGCACTCTTTCAGCCAGCAGAAAAAATCAGCTTAACGTGACCGGTGCGCTGAACAACAGCGGGGAGATCAGCGGCGGTAGCCTGAACGTTCAGGGCGACACGATTGACAACAGCGGCAGGCTGTTAAGCGCCGGTGACGCGCTGATCACAGCCAGTCACGTCAGGCAGCGCGGCATCCTGTCCGCCACTAACCGTAATCAGCTGAATGTTGCTTCAGAACTGAACAACAGTGGCGAACTGAGTGGCAGCAGTCTGGCGATTCACAGCGGTTCGCTGCTCAACAGCGGCAGCCTGCTGGGCAGTCAGGAGGCGGATATCATGTCCGGAAGCCTGCAGCAGGATGGAACGCTCTCCTCTCAGGGAAGGGTGCAGCTGAACGTGGCCGATTGGCTAAACAACAGCGGGGAGCTGAGCGCGAGCCGTCTTGATATCAACAGCGGTACGATGACGAACAAAGGAAAAGTCATCAGCAGCGGTGACACCACGCTGACGGCGAAACGTCTGGATCAGGACGGTACACTCTCTGTACAGGGTAACGCAACGCTTAACCTCGCCGACGCGCTCAGTAACAGTGGCAACATCGTCAGTCAGCGGTTGCAGATTGACACTGCGGCCCTGAAAAACAGCGGCGAAATGGTCAGCAACGGCGATGCCGTGGTTAACGCCGATACGCTGCAGCAGAATGGCTCCATCACAGCCCGCGGTGACGCGCAGATGACCGCCCGTGGCTGGCTGGAAAATCAGGGAGCCATCAGCAGTCAGAACGCCCTTATCCTGAACAGCGCAGAGCTGCGTAATAGCGGGTCATTAACCGCGCCTGAACTGACGCTGAACGCCGCGCAACTCAGCAACGGCGGCCTGCTGCAGGGCAACAGATTACTCTCCATCAGGGCCACACAGCTGGATAATCTTGCTGCGGGCACAATCAGCTCCGACAACGATTTTACGCTTGGCCTGCCACAACTCAGTAACAGCGGACTGATCACCAGCGGCAAAACGTTGCTGCTGAGTGGTGACCAGCTGAACAACAGCGGCGAGATTAACGCCGCCAGCCTGAGCAGCACATTCAGACGCGTAAGTAATCAGCCGAGCGGAAAATTGCTGGCGGACGACCAGATCCGCCTGCAGGGTGATGCGCTGAACAATCAGGGGACAGTCGCTGCCGGCGCAGTGAACAGTGACGTCAGCCTGCTGGAAAACAGCGGCACGCTGCAGGGTAACAGGGCTCTCTCGCTGCAGGGCAGCGGGTTAACCAACAGCGGCACGCTGCTCAGCGCAGGGCAGCTGAGCGTGAAACAGCAGACCCTGGACAACAGCGGACTGCTGCAGGGCAAACAGCTTACCGTTCAGACCAGCCGCTGGCAGAACAGCGGCAATGCGCTGAGCGAGACCGACGCCGATCTGCAAAGCAGTACGCTGGAAAATAGCGGAAAAATTCTGGGGCAGCAGGGCATCGGGCTGAAGGCTGACCACACTGACAACAGCGGCTGGCTGATGGCCCAGGTACTGACGCTGCGCGGTGACATGATTAACAGCGGTCTGCTGCAGGGTAATCGTCAGCTTTCACTGGAAGGCAGCCAGCTGGACAATCAGCAGGGAGGCCAGCTGCTCACGGATGGCACGCTCACCGGAAACGTGGCGACGCTGACTAACCACGGCGCCATCCAGGCCGATGAGATGGTGCTCAACGCCGATAGGGTGCAGAACGGCGGCAATGTCCGCGCCGGCAAAGCGTTAACCGCCGTGGTCAATGGTGCGCTGACTAACAGCGGCAGTCTGCTCAGCCAGCAGCAGATGAATCTGCAGGGCACAGCCATTGAGAACACGGGAACGCTGGCGGCGAATAACCTCAGCCTGCATTCACCTACCCTTAGCAACGCCGGGCTGCTGCAGGGCAACAGCAGCTTGACGCTCGACCATCAGCAACTCCATAACCTCCATGACGGCCAGTTGATCGCCGGGGGACCGCTGATCCTGACGCTCGATCAACTGGATAATGAGGGCCTGCTGCAGGTCAACGGGGCGCTGGCAATCAACAGCAACCGTCTCAGCAACAGCGGACGCCTGTTAAGCGATAACCTCGGTCTTCAGATTAACGATTCGCTGAGTAACAGCAGCACAGGAGAGATCGTCAGCGCCAGCCAGGCCGATCTGCATGCGCAGACGCTCAGCAACAGCGGGCAGATTGCGGCTAAGCAGCTCAGCGCCAGCGGCAACACGCTGGAAAATAGCGGGCTGCTGCAGGGCGAGACGCTGCTGGATCTTCGGTTCGCCCAGCTCCACAACGGCAACGGTGGTCAACTGCTGAGCGGCGATCGGCTGGTTATCCAGGGTGGCAGCGCAGTCAATGATGGCAGCTGGCAGGGTCAGCAACTCGATCTCACACTGGACTCGCTCAGTAATCACGGCAGCATCACTGGCATCCGTGCTTTGCGGGGTCATGTCGCCAGCGATCTGATTAACAGCGGCACGCTGGTCAGTCAGGGTGATAGCGATCTCAACGCCAGCACGCTGAACAACAGCGGCAAAGTGATGGCGAACCGGCTGGGGTTACAGGCTACCCGCCTGAACAATGACGGTCTGCTGCAGGGCAGCACGGCACTGACTGCACAGGCTGATAACCTCACACAATCGGCCGGTGGCAAAACGCTGAGCGGTGGAGCGCTGACGCTGAACGCGGGCCAGCTCACCACTCAGGGTGTGCTGCAGGGTGAGCAGGCAACGGTAAACGCGGACAACTGGCTGCATCAGGGATCGCTGCTGGGCAGCAAGGATCTGAACGTCAGCATCAGCAACGAACTGCAGAACGCCGGCGCTTTACTGAGCCAGGGCAGGGCGCAGATCGCGTCCAACACGCTGAACAACAGCGGTTCACTGCTCGGTGAAGGGGCGATGACCCTGAACGGAGCCGTCCTGAATAACCGCGGTTCGGTGCAGGGTAAAACCCTGACCATTACGCCCGCGAGCGTCATTAATCAGGGCAGCCTGATCGGCCTGCAGGCATTAACCTTTGCGGCGATGCCGCAGGTCAGCGGGCGGATGCTGCTCAGAGCACTGGCCGCGCCAGCACGCCAGTTAATGAATAACCAGGGTGGATCGCTGCTGACGCAGGGCACGCTGACCATCAACGGCGGAGATGTTGTGAATAACGGCAGCTGGCAGGGACAGCAAATCCTGCTGAATGCCCGGCAGCTGACCAATAATGGCGCGATCCAGAGTGCGGATGCGCTGCAGCTGATTCTGTCCGATCGCCTTGATGCGGGCGCAGGCAGTAAGATTTCGGCGAATGGCTCGGCGGCGCTGCAGGCTCTGACGCTGGCCAATCAGGGCGAATGGATCGCCCGTAACCTGACGCTGCGGGGCGACACGTTAAACAATAACGGTGCCGTAACCGGTGTCGAGGCGCTGACGGTGGGCCTGAACGGCGCACTGACCCAGCAGCAGGATAAAACGCTGCTCAGCGCAGGCAGGTTAACGCTTCAGTCATCCTCGCTCAATAATGCCGGGCGCGTGCAGGGCGGCGACCTGCAGATCACTTCGGGCGCAGTTGATAACAACGGGCGCTTACAGGGTGACAGCAATCTGCTGATTAATGCCGGCGGACGCATTACCAATGGCGGCAGCGGCTCCCTGATCACGCAAAATACCCTGACGCTGACCGGGCCGGAACTCTTCAACTCTGGCCTGATTCAGGGCAACGGCAACGGTGTGGCGACCCTAACCGGTTTGACGCAAAACGATGGCCGGTGGCTTTCGGGTGGTGCGCAGACACTGAATACGCCGCAGCTGAATAACAACGGCTGGTTACAGGCGTCGCAGCTGATTCTCAATGCGACCAATGCCAGCAATAACGGCACGCTGCTGGCCGACGGCCAGGGCACACTGACCGGTAATGGCTTCAGCAACCAGGGCACAGCCCAGGGCGGCAATCTTGAGGTCAATTATCAGCAGGTCAACAACAGCGGAACGCTGCTGGGTAACAACCGGCTGAGCGTGATGGCTGCTCAGGTGGGCCAGCCGGGCAGCGGTCGCCTGTTCAGCGGCGGCGATCTGCTGGTTCACAGCAACGGCTTTGATCAGCGCGGTCAGGTGGTGGCGCTGGGTAACGCCACGCTGGACATCGCCAATGGCTTTACCGGTCGCGATGTGCTGGCGGCAGGCGGGCGACTCACCGTCAGCAGTAACGGCGCGATAGATAACCAGGGCACGATGCAGGGCGGGGCGCTGACGCTGAGTGCAGGCGGCGATCTCACCAATAATGGTCAGCTCACTACCGGTTCCGGTGACAGTGCCTTAAGCGGCAATCGCATCGCCATGAACGGGAATGGCACGCTGCAGGGCGGCGGTAACATCAACCTGGCCAGCCGCAGCGATATCACGCTGGACGGGTTCACCGGGACTGCTGGCAATCTGGTGCTCAGCGCACCAGGCAGTATTGTTAATACCGCGCTGCTCTATGCGGGCGGTAACCTTTCTCTGTTTGCCAACAGCATTCGTAACCAGCGTGCCGATATGCTGGCAGGCGGCAGTATGTGGCTTCAGGGTGACGCGGCGGGGAATGCCAACGGCGAAGTAATTAACACCTCCGGCACCATCGAAACGCAGAACGGCGATATCACGATTAATACGGGGCATCTGCTGAATACAAGAGATGGGTTGAGTGTTTCTGAAACGCATACCGCTTCAAACCAGACGGGCTTAGGCGTAGACCTGATAAAGGTTCCAATCTCTGAATTTAAACCAGAGGAATATGGGGTATTCGTAAACTCAAAAACAACATGTGATTCATGGGGAAAGAATGGGCAAGGTTGTAAAACTTCAACAGCATATTACTACGTACCAACAAAAGAAGCCGCGACTAAGAATTTCTCATTATCTAGCACCACGATAAACGTTAGCAGTAATGGTGGTGCAGCCCGCATAGCCTCGGGCCGTGATATGAACATAAGAGCAGCTACGTTTGATAATCAGGCCAGTAATGTTCTGGCGCAGAGAGATATATCTCTCTCCGGAAATCAATTGAACAACCAATCCTGGCAAGCTGGGACACAAAGTACTTATTTTACTTATAAGTATGAAGGGATACTGTTTGATTACGCACACCTATATACAAGTACTAGTGACTACGGTTATCAACATACTTATGCTACTACCGGCTCTCGGAATAAGCCGAAAGTAAAATCAATAACATATGAACTTACAGATCAGGGAACGAGCTTTACACCGGGAGAGCTCTACCGCGCCGTTATTCAGGCAGGCGGTAACGTCTCTGCTAATTTCAGCGGCGATATCAGTAATACCAATACCACCGCAAATGCCGGCTGGAGTGGCAATACGCTTTCTGCTCCAGCCCTGCGCGGATTAACTGCCATAGGCACCGCTGGCGCGCAGTCTCACCAGCAATTGGCTAATGCTGATAAAGCCGCAATCAATACACCGCAATGGCGCGATCAACTGCAGAATGCGCTGCAGCAGGTCAATGGCGCAGGAGCGCTGGAGACGGCCTCACCTGGCAGCGCCTCGCTGACGCAGTACGCAACGGCAGGTAAAAATAACGCACTCCTGGGCAAGGCCCTTAACCTGAATAACGCTGCTCAGGGATCTGCGACACTGCATAACTACAAGGCTGCTGAAGTTGATATCAGTGCCTATCCTTTACCTTCGGGCGAAAACGGCTACTTTGTCGCGTCAAAAGCCAATAGCCGCTACCTGATCACCGTTAACCCTAAACTTAACGGCCTCGGGCAGGTTAATCAGGGTCTGTTCAATGACCTGAATACACTTCTTGGTAAACAGCCTGCTACCACGCCACTTCAGGAAACGCGTCCTCAATATACAGACGAGAAGGCTTTCCTTGGCTCCTCGTACATGCTCGACCGTCTTAACCTGAAGCCAGATTATGATTATCGCTTCCTCGGCGATGCGGCGTTTGATACCCGCTATGTCAGCAACACGGTTCTGAATCAGACGGGTAACCGCTATATCAATGGACTGGGTTCCGACCTTGAGCAGATGCGCTATCTGATGGATAACGCTGCCGCCGCTCAGCAGTCGATGGGCCTGGAATTTGGTGTTTCACTCTCTGCAGAACAACTCGCCTCATTAGACAAGAGCATGCTCTGGTGGGAAGCCACCACGATCAACGGTGAAACGGTGATGGTGCCGAAGCTCTATCTGTCGACAAAAGATGTCGAAGTGCGTGATGGCAGTGTGATCGCCGGTAATAACGTGACGCTGAAAGGCGGCAACGTTACCAACACCGGTAGCAGCGTGATGGCTAAAAACGATCTGACCATCGACAGCCAGAATACGCTCAGTAACCTCAATGCCGGTCTGCTCCATGCGGGTGGCGATCTGCAGCTCAGCGCGTTGAATGATATTAATAACGTCAGCGCAACCATCAGCGGTAAGAAGGTGGCACTGGAGAGTATTAACGGTGACATCAACAATCTGACTACGTCACAGCTCTGGCATCTGGATGCAGACAACGGCAAGGGAGCGAAGAAATCCTATACCGAAACGCTGACCGGGCCGACCGCGAGCATCACGTCACTGGAATCACTTAGCCTCAACGCGGGTAACAACATTGCCGTTACCGGCGCTAACCTCAACGCGGGTGGCGATCTGCTGCTGAACGCCTGGAATGATATTGTGATTACCGGCAATCAGAATGTCACTGGCGGCGCGCAGTCCGGTTTCGGAAACCGCTGGCAAAAGATTGATGCGACCAGCAAGACCACCGTCAACACAGTCGGCAGCCAGATCGCCGCAGGTGGCAACATGGCGATGCAGGCAGGCCACGATCTGACCGTTACCGCCAGCAGCATCAACGCCGGTAAAAACGCGGCGCTGGCAGCCGGTAATGATCTTAATCTCAACAGCGCGACCAGCAGCCAGAATGAGGTGAAGGGTAAACGTGAAACCCATTCAACCGGTCTGGATCGCACTACGCTGACCAGCGGCGGCGATTTAGCACTCCAGGCCGGACACGATATTAATAGCCAGGCGGCAGGCATGGCCGCAGACAAAGACGTCACCCTACAGGCAGGGCGTGACGTCAATCTGCTGGCGGCGGAAACCGGTTCCGGCAATAGCTACAAATCCGGCAAGAAGGTTGAGATTAATGAGTCGGTACGCCAGCAGGGCACGGAAATTGCCAGCGGTGGTAGTACGGCGGTTAAAGCGGACCGTGACGTGGTCGCTGAAGCCGCGAGAGTCGATGCCCGCGACGATCTTGCCGTCCAGGCAGGGCGGGATGTGACGATTAGCACGGCAACCGAAAGCGATTATCACTACGACGAAGAGACAAAAGTTAAGAAAAAGCTTTTCTCTAAAAAGACCACGCACACGGTTCATGAGAACTCTTCGACGACTGAACAATCTTCGGCGTTGAGTGGCAACAATATCGCGATTGTCGCTGGACGCGATGTGGCCGTAACCGGTTCCAGCGTGGTTGGTGATAACAGCGTTGCGTTGAAGGCCGGGCGTGATCTTGCGATTACAGCGGCAACTGAAGAGCAGCATAGCTACAGCCTGAAAGAAACCAAAAAGAGCGGCATGATGAGCGGCGGCAGTATCGGTGTGACGTTCGGTAGTGCTTCCACTCGTCAGCAACTCAATCGCGACGGTACCACACAAAGTCAGAGTGCCAGTGCTGTAGGCAGCACTGGCGGCAGTGTCACCCTGATTGCCGGTAACAATGCACACATCGGTGGTTCTGATGTTATCGCTAAAAAAGATATCAGCGTGGTCGGTGGCTCTGTGAATATTGATCCTGGCAACGATCTTGTCAGTCGTCGTCAGGTGTATGAACAGAAGAAAAGCGGCTTAACACTGCAGCTGACCAGCCCGATCACAGATGCCTTATTAAGCCTTGGGGAACAGGCAAAATCGGCCAGTGAGGCGGGCGACGATCGCCTTAAAGCCCTGGGCGCGGTAAAAGCTCTGGAAAGTGGCTGGGCGATGTCTGGCGGAAAAGCCATGCAGTCTGGTCAGGCTCTGGCAAACGGCAATATGAGCGAAGCAGGGATTAAAATTGAGCTCAGTGTCGGCGCGAGTAAGAGTAAATCCTCATCGGAATATAACGCCAATGCCGTTAAAGGGAGCTCACTCAATGGCGGCGGCAACATTGCCGTGGTGGCGACCGGTGCCAACGGCAGCAGCGGTGATATTACGCTCTCTGGCAGCGGCATTACCGGCAAAAATGTCACGCTTGCTGCGGCGCACGATCTCAACCTCACTGCGGCAACCAATAACACAGAACAGAAGAGCAGCAATAAAGCTTCTGGCTGGAGTGGCGGTATCCATATCGCGATAGGTCAAGAGACAGGCATCGGTGTGCAGGCCAGCGGCTTTATGGCCAGCGGCAAGGAGAACGGCAAAACCACCGATTACGTCAACAGCCGTGTGAACGCCAGCAATGACCTCACCCTGAGCAGCGGCAACGATACCATGTTGTCTGGCGCGCAGGCGCTGGGTAACCGAATTGTTGCTGATGTTGGTCATGATCTGACGATGACCAGCCTGCAGGATACCGATGATTATCAAAGCAAACAGCAGAGCGCCAGCGGTGGCTTCAGCTTTACGTTCGGCAGCATGACCGGCTCGGCTGGCCTGAGTCTGAGTCAGAGTAAAGTGAACAGTGAATACGCGAGCGTGGGCGATCAGAGCGGCCTGTTTGCCGGTAACGGGGGGTATAACGTTTATGTGGGTAACCACACTCAACTTAATGGCGCGGTGATCGCTTCTACCGCGCAATCCGCGAACAATGCACTCTCTACCGGCACGCTGGGCTGGTCAGACATCGACAACCACGCCTCTTATAAAGCCAGCAGTTCATCAATCAGTATGGGTGGCGGTAATGAAAATCATCAAATGTCAGGCGGTGCGATCCCAACCTCTGCCAATAGCCATGCCAGTGCGTCCGGTACCACCCGTTCAGCTGTAGCGGATGGCACCATCACGGTGCGTAACAGTCAGGAGCAGACGCAGAATGTCGCAGACCTGAGCAGAGATACAGATAACGCCAACGGGCATATCGACAAAATATTCGACAAGGATAAGGTCGCCCGCAAACTGGAGTTCGCACAGGGGATTCAGGAACTGGGTCAGCGTGTTGCAAGCGATGTCAGCAGCTACAAGATGCAGGCAGCTAAGGACGAGGCCAAAGAAAGGCTGCTGAAAGCAAATCCGCAAAATGCCAGTTTATCTCAGGCTGCGTTAAACGATCTGATTGTTCAGGATGCGGGCTATAAGGCTGTTGCGGAGAAGTGGGGCATCGGTGGCAGCTATTCCATGGCGGCGGCAGCGGTGACAGGTGTGCTGGGTGGGCTGGGCGCAGGCAATCTGGGATCAGCCGCAGCAGGTGGAATGGCACCTTATATCGCCAATAAAATCAAGCACGCTACCAGCACATTTGTTAATGGACAGGAACAGACTAACGTTCTGGCTAACACTATGGCGCATGCGGTAGCGGGCGCTGTACTGGCGCAGCTGGCGGGCAACAACGCATCTGCAGGGGCAACTGGTGCGGCAGGTGGCGAGCTTATGGCCCGCGCTATCCTCAGCACGATGTATCCTGGCAAGCAGGCCAGCGACCTGACGCAGGATGAGAAGCAGGTAGTCAGCGCGCTAAGCAAGCTGGCAGCACAACTATCAGCAGGAGTGACATCCGGTTCTATAGAGGGCGGGATTCAGGGGGCGGTTGCTGGAAAGAATGCGGTTGAGAATAATGCGCTGGGAAGAGATGATGAGTTGCAGCAGGAGCATGGTAATCGCCCGATAGAAGTCATCCCTATGAATCCGATGAAAACTGGATTAGTGGATGACGGAGGTAATGTACAGAAAGCGGGCGGTAAGGTTATTATTATAAATAAATCAAAATACCCAGAATCTGCCAAGCATATTGAGGATGCGCAGGCAGCGGGTAAGCCAACAGTTTTGACAATTGATCGTAATGGAGCAGCACAGCGGCGGCGGGAATCTTTAAAAGATACTCCACCTGTAAAAGGCATGGACCGCGATGAGTACCCACCAGCTATGTTCAAAGAGGGGGGGGCGGGGGCCTCAGTCAGACCAATTGCACCTTCGGATAATAGAGGGGCTGGAGCTTGTATTGGAGCGCAATGTCGAAATTTGCCAGATGGTACATCTATAATCATTAAAACGGATGGAGGAAATAAAAATGAATGATTATGTAGAAAAATTGTTATCAATTTGTAGCAATGCTCTTTCACCATTGGAAGGGGTTAAAGATTGCTCGGAATTTTTTAGCTCCCCATTATCCTTTGAACTAAATACTCTGTTAAATAGAAAAAACGGATGCTATGGGTTTGAGTCGGCTTTACACATTTTTCCCTATCAAACAACGCATGAGGAAATCGGTTTAGTAGACTGGAATAACAAAAATCTCTGGATTTCTTCTTATGAAGACATGGCTATTGGTGCATTATATTTTGCTGAAGATGTTTTTGGTGGACAATTTTGTTTAAAGACTAATGGTATCTATTTCTTCGATCCTGAAACTGCCGAATTCACAAAGTTTGCTAATAACATTAATGAATGGTGTGAATTGATATTATCTGATTATTCGGTAGTTACTGGATATTCACTGGCCCATTCATGGCAAGAAATAAATGGCCCCATACCTTCAGGATATCGTTTGGCTCCGAAAATCCCATTCGTTGCTGGAGGTTTATACGAGCTTGATAATCTTTATATTTGCAAGTCACATGAGTTGATGGAAGCCGCAGCTAATATCGCATTGCAAATAAGAGACACTCCTGATGGTAGTAATGTACAACTAGTTATAAATACTTAAATGTAGTGTACTTCAACTTGAGGGGTTTATAAATTAAAATTTAGTCGCTGAATTGCCCTCAAACCTCGAAAGCTAATTTTCGGAGTGCAGTTCAGTAGGTTAAGTTTTACTTTTAATCTCTAAGCTTTGTCGCTTAGTGGCATTGTAAGATGATTACATGTGACGCAGCGGTAATCTCTGTTTGGCTGCATGTGACAGGGGGGATTTCCTGATTAAAATTGATGCTCAAGCATTCTTCTCCGTAATTTACATGATGCGGCTAATGGGCTGGTTCTGTTGGACAATAATGCTAACATCCTGGCCTTAGTTAAATTACCAATGATACAGCCTTCATGCTTTGATGGTGAGTCGGGGTTGAGGATTCGGGCTTCCATCTAGACAGGGCTTGTCGCCAGCATCATATCCTTTTGGCTGACGAGACAGCATTTGAAAAGGTATTGAAACAGCTAAGAAGATAGAGAATATGACTTTATTTGAAGAGTGTCAAAAGGCACTTAGTGCCGATTTCGAAATTTTTGAAGGAAAGGATGAGAAAAAAGCTGTT